>NZ_ATYR01000031.1 GCF_000427785.1 Massilia alkalitolerans DSM 17462 | reverse complement strand
AACCTGGTCCGCCTTGAAATCGCCAAGGCTGCGCTGACGGTCAAATGCGAGCCAACTGAGGTCAGCTTCATCCGTGCTTTCCACCTGATCCAGTTCGAGCTGCATTGGGCAGGCGTGACCAGATCATATGGAAAATTGCCCGCATCAATGAAGCATTTGCGGGAAAGGCTGGTTAGCCTTCTGAAAGATGAACGGCCCGGCCGCAAATGCGACCGGGCCGTCAAGGCAACGCCGAAGCGTTATGCCGTCCGGAAGGTCAAGAAGCTACCTTAACTGAACGGCATTACCCTCCGGGGCGTCTTTTTTTATGTCCGTTGCTCCACTGCCCGTCAGGTAGAATGGCGGACGGATATCTTTCACCTCGAGCTTTCATGACCACCGATACGATCGACGCCAACACCGTCGCCCAATACCTCATCGACCACCCGCAATTCTTCGAGCAGCACGCCGGCCTGCTGGGCGAAGTAAAGCTGTCGAGCCCGCTGACCGGCCGCGCCGTGTCGCTGCAGGAGCGCCAGATGGAGGTCATGCGCGACAAGTACCGCGTCCTCGAGCTGCGCCTGGCCGAGCTGACCCGCCGCGCCGAGGAAAACCACGCCATCGCCAACCGCTTCCACGCCTGGAACCAGGCCCTGCTCGCCTCCAGGGGCGGCGCCGCCATGCCGCGCGACCTGGTCGACGCGCTGCGCACCGAATTCATGGTGCCGCAGGTGACGCTGCGCTTGTGGAACCTGAAGCCGGAGCATGCCGACGCCTGGTTCGCCAATGGCGTGTCGGACGATGCCCGCTTGTTCGCGGCCAGCCTGCGCGCCCCGTACTGCGGCCTGAACAACGACTTCGAAGCGGTGCGCTGGCTCGACGACCCGGCCGCGGTGCGCTCGACCGTCCTGATGCCGCTCACGGCCGGCGGCAAGACCTTCGGCCTGCTGGTGCTGGGCGCCCCGAACGACGACCGCTTCACCGCGACCATGGCGACCGACTTCCTGGTCCACATCGCCACCACCGCCAGCACCGCGCTGGCCCCGCTGCGCGCCTGACGGCCATGGAGGCAGCGGCGATGGACTGGCCGACCCGCTACCTGGGCGAGCTGGCCACCCAGCGCCAGCTGTCGCCGCACACGGTCGCGGCCTACCGCCGCGACCTGGCGGAACTCGCTACCCTGGCGGGCCACGAAGACTGGCCGAAGCTGACCCACCACGACATCCGCCGCTTCGCGGCGAAAATGCATGCCGGCGGCCAGTCGGCGCGCTCGATCGCGCGCAAGCTGTCCGGCTGGCGCGGCTTCTACGACTGGCTGTCGCGCCAGATGACCCTGCCCACCAACCCGGTCGAGGGCGTGCGTGCGCCACGCCGCCCGAAAACCCTGCCCAAGGCCCTGTCGGTCGACGACGCGGTGCAGCTGATGGAAGCCAATGCCAAGGGCCATTCCGAGCCGGCCGAGCTGTGCGACCGCGCCATGTTCGAGCTGCTGTATTCGAGCGGCCTGCGGGTGTCGGAACTCGCCGGCCTGGACATGGTCTATACCGAAGCCGGCAATGGCATGCCCGCCTCGCTCGGCTGGCTGGACCTGCAGGCCGGCGAAGTGGTGGTCACCGGCAAGGGCGGCAAGATGCGGCGCGTGCCCGTCGGCGCGCCGGCGCGCTCGGCACTCTCCGCCTGGCTGGCCGTGCGCCCCGCCCCGCGCGACGGAAGCGCCGCGCTGTTCCTGTCAAGCCGCGGCAGCCGCATCACGCCGCGCGTGGTCCAGACCCGCCTGAAGGCGCATGCGCTGCGCGCAGGCACGCCGGTGCACGTCCACCCGCACGTGCTGCGCCACTCCTTTGCTTCGCACGTGTTGCAATCCTCGGGGGATCTGCGCGCGGTGCAGGAACTGCTCGGACACGCAAGCATTACCTCGACCCAGATCTACACGGCGCTGGATTTCCAGCACCTGGCCGCGGTCTACGACAAGGCCCATCCGCGGGCGAAGTCGAAGTAAGCCAATCTGATTGCAGCGTCGAAGATGTTGAGATGTGTCAAGACGCGGTACGGTTGATTGATGGTGATGTTGCACGAAATCCGGCATAATCCCCCGATTCTCCCGCCTTGATGCGGGCGCAACTGACGGCAAAGCGAACATGGAACCCATCCCAAGCACCATCCTCACCGGCTTCCTCGGCGCAGGCAAGACCACCCTCCTCAACCGCATCCTGCACGAGGAGCATGGCTTGCGCATCGCGGTCATCGAGAACGAATTCGGCCAGGAAAACATCGACAACGAAATCCTGGTGCGCGACACCGGCGAACAGATCGTCGAGATGAACAACGGCTGCATCTGCTGCACCGTACGCGGCGACCTGATCGTGGCCCTGACCAACCTGGCCCAGAAGCGCGCCGCCGGCGAGATCGCTTTCGACCGCGTGGTGATCGAGACCACCGGCCTGGCCAACCCGGGTCCGGTGGCGCAGACCTTCTTCGTCGACGAAGAAGTGGGCGCTAACTACATGCTCGACGCCGTGGTGACCGTGGTCGATGCGCGCCACGCGATGGACCAGCTGGACCGTCACGAAGAAGCCCAGCGCCAGGTCGGTTTTGCCGACAAGATCCTGCTCTCCAAGACCGACCTGGTCGACGCCGCCGCCGTGGATGCCTTGAAGGCGCGCCTGCACCGCATCAACCCGCGCGCCCCGATCTCGACCAGCGATTTCGGCCGCGCGCCGATTTCCGAGGTGCTGGACCTGCGCGGCTTCAACCTGAACGACAAGCTCGAGCTGGACCCGGACTTCCTGCGCGCCGAGGAAGGCCACGATCACGACCACGATCACGAGCACGGCGAACACTGCGGCCACGACCATGCCCATGGCGAGGCCTGCAATCATCACGACCACCACCACAGCCACCACACCGACGACATCGCCGCCTTCGTCTTCAAGAGCGAACGCGCCTTCGACCCGGAGCGCCTCGACCAGTTCCTGGGCAGCATGGTGCAGGTCTTCGGACCGCAGATGCTGCGCTACAAGGGCGTGCTGTCGATGCTTGGGGCCGACCGCAAGGTCGTGTTCCAAGGCGTACATCAAATCATGGGCAGCGACCTGGGCGCAAAGTGGGGCGAAGACGAGACCCGTGGCAGTAAAATGGTGTTTATTGGTAAAAATTTACCAAAAGACGTATTTATCAGCGGACTTGAACAGTGTTTGGTATAAACTACATCAGTTTTGCGGGCAAGTCCGGGCCCGCCTGACGACCTGCCACGGTAGTTGGCAGGCCGGGCACCAGCGCTAGCGCGCCGGCGCATCCGGGCATCGTCCCACCCGCCAGCCGCATGCGGGTCCGGGACAGGCAGTGAAGGACGGCAGCCGCCGTCCGGGGCAGCAAGCCTTGACAGGCACCTGTTGCAAAGGTGTTAATGTTGAGTTTGCTGCTAAAATGAAAACCTCTGTCGTATCGAAGGCATCATGACTAAAACAACGAAACCGAATACCGCCGCGCAGCTCGAAGAACGCCTTCTGACGGAAGAAGAAATTCGGGCGATGAGCGACGACGACTACATGAATCCGGCACAGCTCGCGTTCTTCCGCAACCGCCTGCAGGAGCTCGAGAAGGAACTGCTGAAGAATGCTGGCGAGACCACGGAACACCTGCGCGAAACCGTGCTGGTACCGGACCCGGCCGATCGCGCGACCATCGAAGAAGAACATGCGCTGGAACTGCGCACCCGCGACCGCGAACGCAAGCTGCTCAAGAAGGTCCAGCAATCGCTGCAGGCCATCGAGAACGGCGAGTACGGCTACTGCGATGAAACCGGCGAACCGATCGGCGTTCCCCGCCTGATCGCCCGTCCTACCGCGACCCTGTCGCTGGAAGCCCAGCAGCGCCGCGAACTGAAGCAAAAACTGTACGGCGACTGATTCCCGTCCACCCCTACCGAAAAAAGCATGCACCGCAAGGCGCATGCTTTTTTCTTTTGTGCGCGGGCATTATGTTTCGTGCATATGTTTATTTCCTATCGGATACACTAGCAGCGATGCGCGTGTGCGCAGCACATGCCGCCCGCAGCCGTGCTACCGTCATGTCCGTGCCGGGACTTGTTCAATTATCCATAGTGGACCATGGGGCTGTTCTCCTTCCTGAAGAAAAAGAGCGACACGCCAGCAGACGAGGAACTTCTCGTCGTGGACACGCGCTTGCGCGCCGGCGAACCCTCGCGCCTGGCGTCAGAAGCCGAGCGCGAACGCCAGCGCGCCATCGCCCGCGCCACCGCGGCCAAGATCGACGAGATCGAGCTGGAAATGAGCTCCGCCATCTTCGACGACGAGCCGGCCTGGGGCAGCACGGCGCGCCGCCCCGCCGCCGCCGCCGCGGCTGCCGAGCCTGCTCCCGGCCTGGACGAGCTGCCCGACGCCGCTGCCGTGCCCGCCACCGCGCCGGCGGTCGAGGAAGGCGCCATCCTCTACGCCAACGGCCAGGCCGCCGCCGCCGAAAGCCTGCTGCGCGACAGCCTGGCGGACTTCGGCCGCATCGAACGCCTGCCCTGGTGGATGCTGTTCGACCTCTACCAGGCCACCGGCCAGGAAAGCCGGTTCGAGAGCATCGCCATCGATTACGCCAGCCATTTCGAGACCTCGCCGCCGGCCTGGCAGCCGCCTCCCCCTGCGCAGGACGTCCCCCAGCTCACCGGGGTGGCCGCCACCGAAAGCTTCGGCCCCGTCCTCGATGGCGGCATCGCCCCCCGCCTGCAGCGCCTGCTCGCCGCGCATGCGCCGCTGGTGCGCGTCGACGTCGGCGCGGTGCGCAGCGCCGATGCGACAGGCTGCACCCTGCTCCTGAAGGCGCTGCAAACGCTGCGCAAGGAAGGACGCGAACTGGTGCTGGCCGGCACCGACGCCCTGATGGCGACCCTGCGCCCCATGCTGGCGGTTGGCGACCGTACGGCTGGCGAGGCGCCCTGGCTGCTGCTGCTTGAATTGCTCCTGCTGTCCAACCGCGAAAAGGATTTCGAGGAATCGGCGATGGATTATTGCGTCACCTTCGAGGTGTCGCCGCCCTCGTTCGAGACGCCCAGGCACGTGTCGACCGCGGCCCCCGCCCCGGTGGCGGGCGACCGCTTCCTGCTGCCGCCGCTGGCACTGGGAGAGTGCGCGGCACTGCTGGACGCCATCGACGCCTACGCCGCAGGGCGCGAGATCCTGGTGCTGGACTGTTCGCGCCTGGCGCGCATGGACTATGCCTGCGCCACCGCGCTGCAGGGCCGCTTGCGCGTACACACGGAACAGCAGCGGCGGGTCGAGCTGCGCGACCTGAACCACATGGTGGCGGCCCTGCTGCGCCTGCTCGGTTATACGCACGACGAGGGTGGCATCCGTCTTTACCCGCACCGGTATTGACCAAGCCGGCCCCTTGTCCATGAATAACACGGTGTCCACGTTACGTGGACAACGCGTAAAAATGGACTGTGGTACTTCAGGGTTCCATTCGACATCGCAATTAAGGCTGAGCTCATCTTGCAATTGCGAGCACCCACCCCATCTGCGGGGGGCTAGACAACCACGAGGCTAAAAATGGAACAATTTCACGGCACCACCATCGTCACTGTGAGGCGCGGCAGCCAGGTCGCGCTGGGCGGCGATGGCCAGGTCACGCTGGGCAACGTCGTCATGAAGGGCTCGGCGCGCAAGGTGCGCAAGCTGTACCAGGGCAAGGTCCTGTGCGGATTCGCCGGCGCCACCGCCGACGCCTTTACGCTGCTCGACCGCTTCGAAGCCAAGCTGGAGAAGCACCAGGGCAACCTGCTGCGCGCCTCGGTCGAACTGGCCAAGGACTGGCGCACCGACCGCATGCTGAGCAAGCTCGAGGCCATGCTGCTGGTTGCCGACCGCGAATCGACCCTGATCATCACCGGCAACGGCGACGTGCTGGAACCAACCGACGGCCTCGGCGCGATCGGCTCGGGCGGCGTGTACGCCCAGTCGGCGGCCAAGGCCCTGTACGAGAACACCGGCATGTCGCCCGAAGAAATCGTGAAGAAATCGCTCACCATTGCGGGCGAGCTGTGCATCTACACCAACCTGAACCACATCATCGAGACCCTGGAATGAACCAGTCCCCCATCATGAACATGACCCCGCCCGAGATCGTCTCGGAACTGGACAAGCACGTGGTCGGCCAGGGCAAGGCCAAGCGCGCGGTCGCGATCGCGCTGCGCAACCGCTGGCGCCGCCAGCAGGTCGCCGAGCCGCTGCGCCACGAGATCACCCCGAAGAACATCCTGATGATCGGCCCGACCGGCGTCGGCAAGACCGAGATCGCGCGCCGCCTGGCCAAGCTGGCCGACGCGCCCTTCATCAAGATCGAAGCGACCAAGTTCACCGAAGTCGGCTACGTCGGCCGCGACGTCGACACCATCATCCGCGACCTGATCGACATCGGCGTCAAGCAGACCCGCCTGAGTGAGCAGAAGAAGGTGCGCCAGCGCGCCGAGGATGCGGCCGAAGACCGCGTCATCGACATCCTGGTGCCGCCGGCGCGCGACTTCGGCTTCAACGTCAGCAATGGCGGCGACAGCAAGGAAGGCGACGCCACCCGCCAGACCTTCCGCAAGCGCCTGCGCGAAGGCTCGCTCGACGACCGCGAGATCGAGATCGACGTGGCCGATGCGGCCCCGCAGATGGAAATCATGGCGCCACCGGGCATGGAAGAAATGACCGAGCAGATCAAGTCGATGTTCGCCGGCGTCGGCAACGCACGCAAGAAGCCGCGCAAGATGAAGATCAAGGAAGCGATGAAGCTGCTGGTCGACGAGGAAGCCGCCAAGCTGGTCAACGAGGACGAGCTGAAGCAGAAGGCGATCGCCAACGTCGAGCAGAACGGCATCGTGTTCCTGGACGAGATCGACAAGATCGCCACCCGTTCCGAACACGGCGGCGCCGACGTCTCGCGCGCCGGCGTGCAGCGCGACCTGCTGCCGCTGGTCGAAGGCACGACAGTGAACACCAAGTACGGCATGATCAAGACCGACCACATCCTGTTCATCGCCTCGGGCGCGTTCCACCTGTCCAAGCCGTCCGACCTGATCCCGGAGCTGCAGGGCCGCTTCCCGATCCGCGTCGAGCTGGAATCGCTGTCGATCGAAGACTTCAAGAGCATCCTGACCTCGACCGACGCCAGCCTGACCAAACAGTACGAAGCGCTGCTGGCCACCGAAGGCGTGCAGGTCGTGTTCACCGATGACGGCATCCACCGCCTGGCCGAGATCGCGTTCTCGGTCAACGAGCGCACCGAGAACATCGGCGCGCGCCGCCTGTACACGGTGATGGAAAAGCTGCTCGAGGAGATCTCGTTCACGGCCGGCGCCGAGAAGGAGCAGACGGTCACTCTCGACGCGGCCTACGTCAACGCACGACTGGACGCGCTGTCGGTCAACGAAGACCTGTCGCGCTACGTACTGTAAATTGTTGGAGGGAGGACTGGCGATGGCAAACAAGGCACTGGCGACGCGGCAGAAGATGCGGCTGCGGGTGGAGCCATCCCAGAACTTCGGCAAGCCGCGCAATCCGATCGCGGCGCTGGCCAAAGCCCGCTCGGCGGGGGCGCACGCCAAGCCGCTGTCGAGCGAACGGCAGGAGGCCAAGCGCATGCTGAAGAAGGCCAAGCTGGTCGCCGACGACGACGAATAGTCCGGCATCCTCCTTTCGATAGAGTTTCCCCTTGGCGGGCCGCGCAAGCGTGCCCGCCTTTTTTACGTCCGTCCCTGCGACCTGCAACTGCGGTGTGGTATCGCCGCCCTTACGATCTTGCCTACTCGACAATTCACAGGTACATTCAGTCGACATGTCATATTTACTGCAGGAACACCATGAGTTCACCGGAACTGGTCCTCGACGTGCTGCGCGCCGAACTGCGCACCGCCAACATCACCTACAAAGACCTGGCCGGGCGCATCGGCGTCAGTGAATCGAGCGTCAAGCGCATGTTCGGCCAGAAGGACATGGCCCTGTCGCGCCTGGCCCAGATCTGCCAGGTGACCGGCATCGCGCTGGAAGACGTGCTGCGCCGCGCCGCCGACTCGCGCCCCCAGGCCGACTTCCTCACCCTGCCGCAGGAAACCTCGCTGGTCGCCAACCCGCGCCTGCTCCTGATGGCGATTTGCTGCCTCGGCCACTGGTCGCTGGGACAGGTCACCGAGACCTATCGCCTGACCGAGCCGGAGTGCATCACCCTGCTGGCCGAACTCGACCGGCTCGGCCTGATCGAACTGAAACCCCTGAACCGCTACAGCCTGCGCGTCTCGAACGCCTTCCGCTGGCTGCCGGACGGCCCGGTACAGCGCTTCTTCCGCGAGCACGTGGTGGAGGACTATTTTGCAGGCAGGTTCGACCGTCCCGGCGAAGCGCTGATGTGCCTGCCCGCGCGCCTGTCGAGCGCCAGCGCCCAGGAGCTGGCCTCGAGGATCGAGCAGCTGGCCGGCGAACTGGCGCGCCTGCACCGCAACGACCGCCGCCTGCCGTCGCAGGAGCGCGACGGCTATACGCTGCTGGTCGGCTTCCGGTCCTGGGAGTTCGCGGCATTTACCGCGTTGCGGCGCGCATGACCGCGGCGATCGATACCGGCCGGCGCAAGCGCCTGACCTTCTGGGGCGCCGACGAGAACGACGACAGCCTGCCGCGCGCCGTGATGGCGGGCCGCAAGACGGTCACGGCCGACACGGTCGGGGACTACTACAAGCCATACGGCGAATACGGCGACGGCAGCTACGCAGCGGGCGACCTGATCGAAGTCTACGACCTGAAGCAGCGCCTGCGCTGCCTGATCCGCGCGACCAAGGTGCAGGTCGTCCGCTTCGGCGCCATCCCGGAAGAAGTCTGGCGCGGCGAGACCTTCGCCAGCGCACGCGAATTCCAGGAAGTGCACATCCGCTGCCTGCCCCAGTACGAGCTGCACGACGACTTCGAGTTCGTCACCCTGCATTTCGAGCTGGTCGAGGTGATCCAGTCCTGAGCTGCTTTCCCGGCTGCTGTATCATGCGCATCCTGAAGACGAAAGCCGCGCATGCTCACCATTACCATCAAGCAGGGCAAGGAAAAGGCCATCCTGGCCGGCGACCCCTGGATTTATCTCTCTGCCATCGACAAGGTCGAGGGCAAGCCCGCCGAGCGCAGCAAAGCGGGCGCCACGGCCATCGTGCAATCCTCGTCGCGCCAATTCCTGGCGCGCGCAGCCTACAACGCCAAGTCGCAGATTGCGGCCCGGGTCTGGACCCTGCGCGAGGACGAGCCGGTCGACCACGCCCTGATCAAGCGCCGCGTACAGGCTGCCGTGCTGGCGCGCGCCGACGTGTTGCGTGACGCCGATCCAGAGGCGCTGCTCCAGCTCATCGACGGTGACCAGGCCGGCTTGCCCGGCCTGCTGGTGCACGGCTACGGCGGCGCCACGGGCTACCTGGTCTGCCAGTTCAATGCCGCCGGGGTCGACCTGTGGAAGGTGCCTGTCGTGCAGGCGCTCATCAAGGCCACCGGCTGCCCGAATGTGTACGAGCGCAGCGACGAACTGGTGCGCAAGGCCGAAGGACTGCCCGTCACGCGGCGGGTGCTGGCCGGCGAAGAACCGCCCCAGCGCCTGATGGTGCGCGAAGGCGGCCGGCTGCTGCCGATGGACATTCGTACCGGGTTCACCTACCCGCGCTGAGCATTGCCTGTATCACCCTGTTGGCCAGGCTCGACCGGCCTGAACTGTCGTAGGAGCGCGCTGAATATACGCTGACAATGAGGCGCACGTTGGTGGAAGTTGCAATATTTGCCGCCTTGCGGCGAGGCTGAGTGCAGTGAGTTTAAGAACGCCAGCCGCTGATTCGCTGCTGTCAGCCCATCAGCTATACGGGTCAAGAACGCCCAATGTTCTGGGCAAAGGGCATTAAAGGTAGTGCGCTGGTATTTTTCCGCGATGGCCACTTTCAGAACTCAACAACGATCGAGAGCTTGGTGGCAGTCCTGTTTCTCTCGAGCGCCTTTTTGGTTCTTTCGAAGTCAACCGGCTTTGTTGAGCAAATCGAGCGAAGGCCGAGCTGACGCCTTTTGTAATCAGTTTTATAACACTGGTACCGTAACTGGGGTACCCAGCCGAGTAAAGCGGTTCAGCACGGCAGCGCGCACCTGCAATTCAGCGACCTGACGGTCGAAGTCACGCGCCATGACGCGTTCGCCGAGCAGTTTGAAACAACGCATCTTCGTTTCGACAAGGCTGCGCCGGTGGTAGCCGCTCCACTTCTTCAGATCGCCCGGCCCAGCCGGCGCGTCGTATGGAGGATCTCGTTGCGTGCATCGGCACCGCAGGGTTCGTATTCCAGGGTTTGGCGTTCTTGCGGGTCGGAATGATGGCATGCGCGGAGCGCATGGCGATGGCTTCGTGGCAGTCCTTCGTATCGTAGGCGCCGTCGCCATTGACGCTGGCGATGCGCTCGTCGGCTGGAATCTGCTCCAGCAGCGCCGGCAGGACGGGGGCGTCACCGATGCTGTTGTCGGTCACTTCCATGGCACGGATCTCCAGTGTGGACGCATCGATCCCGAGGTGCGCCTTGCGCCACTGGCGTCGGTAATCTGCACCATGCTTCTTCGTCTTCCATTCGCCTTCGCCCAGCATCTTGATCCCCCTGCTGTCCACCAGCAGATGCAAGCCTGTCGTGGTCGGCACGGCGCCAATGGCCACCTGCAGCGTCTTCTGCCGCCGACTCACCGTGCTGTAGTCGGGCACTGGCCAGCCAAGTCCCGCCAGGTGTAAAAGGCGCTGCGCCATGCCCATGGCCTGGCGCAGCGGCAAATTGAACAGGCACTTGATGCTCAGGCAGAACTGGATCGCCTCGTCGCTGAACGTCTGGCTGCGCCCGCGCTTGCCGCTCGGCTGGCCGTGCCATTTCATCGTCGGATCGAGCCAGATCAGCAGTGACCCACGTGCCTTGAGAGCTTCGTTGTACGTTTTCCAGTTGGTCGTGCGGTACTTCTGTGGAGCAGGCTTCATGCGTTCAGGCTAACAGACCTGCCGGATCTACGCTGGGCAGACCTGATTTACGCAACAAAGCCAAGTCGACGGTAAAAAATTCCGGATTCCGAAACTCGGGTGTGTGCGCATGCGCGAAGCCCTGCGCTTTCAAGACAGGATCGTCTCGGCCACGATTTCCCGCGTCGCCAACCATTGGTACGCCAGCATTACCGTCGACATCCCGAACCCGTTCCTGCCGTCAGCCGAAAACCAAGACGCGGTTGGAATCGACCTGGGCGTGTCATCGCTGGCAACCCTGTCAACGGGAGAGGCAATCGCAGGCTCTCGTGCACTACGCACCTTGCTACAACGGCTACAGCGGCTTTCACGCGCCCTATCGCGCAAAGTGAAGGGCTCGCATAATCGAGGCAAGGCAAAGATGAAACTGGCAAGGCTCCACGCCAGAATCGCCAGCATCCGGCGCGACGGGCTGCACCAGCTCACCACCAGCATCACGCGGCGCTTCCACACGATCGGCATTGAAGACCTGAACGTGAAAGGGATGCTGGCCAACCGGCGCCTGTCTCGCGCCATTGCCGACATGGGCTTTTACGCGTTCCGCCGCCAGCTCGAATACAAGGCGGCCTGGCGTGGTGGCCAGGTGATCGTGGCCGACCGCTGGTTCCCCAGTAGCAAACAGTGCTCCGGCTGCGGGCATGTAGTAAAGGAGCTGGGAATGGGTGTGCGGCACTGGTGCTGCCCGGAGTGTGGCGAGTACCACGACCGGGACGTGAATGCGGCAGTGAACCTGAAAAACATGGCGGTGAGTTCCACCGCATCGGCCTGTGGAGGGGAAGGCGCTGGCCTAGCGCGCAAGCGCGAGACGAAACCAGCCCCGGCGAAGCAGGAATCCAGCGCCAAAGTTAACGATGAATAACTTTGCATAAGTCTGGACGAACGGAAGTAGGTGCTGTCGCAGTGGCTGCCGGTCGGCCCGAACGACTAGGCGACTGGGATGATGCGCGGGCCGAGCACCTTGCCGGCGGCGATGGCCTGGCTCAGGCCGACGTCATTCCAGTCCGAGGCGCCGGCGTTGCGCACGGTGATGTAGCCCGCATCCAGGGTTTTGAGGGATGGGTATCCAGCAGGCGGCCGGCGGTGATAGTGACGAAAAAAACACCGCATGCTTGCGGCGTTCCGGCTTACTGGGTCGGGTTCGGCTCCCCCACCGGGCTGTTCACCGCCCGGGTCGGGGGCGGCATCTGCACCTGGTTTGGCGGCGGCGGGTTCTGGCCCTGCTGTCCTTGCTGCTGTCCCTGCTGCCCTTGCTGCGGCTGGGTCATGGTCGGATCGGGCGGCGGCGGCGCCTCCTGGTTCGGCAGCGCGGGTTCCGGGGTGGTCAGCGCGACGCCGCCGCCCGGTTGCTGCTGCATGTTCCCCGGCGCGGCCACGACGCCCGGCGCGGTCTGTGGCTCGACACCGGGCGGCGGCGCAGCGGCCACCGGCTGCGGCATCGGCGGCGCCATGCCGGGCTGGCTGGAGGCGCCCGTGTCGGGCGCCAGGTCGACGCGTTTCATGACGCCGCCTTCGGACAGCATCACGTATTTCGGATGCACCTCGGCCACCGTCACGCCCGGCACGATCTCGCGGCCGATCCGCACCGCCTTCGGCGGCGAACCCTCGGCCACCAGGATCACGGCGCTGTTGCTACCGGCCGAGACGACGCCGGTGAGCTGGTAATTGGAGATCGCCACCGCGGTCGGCTGGCCGCCGAACAGGTAGGCGGCGGCTTCCGGGTTCGGCTCGGCCTGGGCCATGGCCGGCGCCGGCGCCAGCGGACGCTGCTCGGGCTTGTACAGCTGCAGGAACCAGTAGGCGACCGAGGCGACCAGCAGGATCAGTGCGAGCAGGGTGAGGAGGAGAGGCAGACGCTTGTTCATGGTTTCCTTCTTGTTCTTGTATTCAGCGCACCAGTTGGTTGATCTCGATGATCGGCATCAGCACCGCCAGCACGATCAGGAGCACCACCAGGCCCATGGCCAGGATCAGCACCGGCTCCAGCAGGCCGGCGATGGTGAGCGTGCGGCGCTCGAGGTCGGCCTGCTGCGAGTTGGCGGCGCGTTCGAGCATGCTGGGCAGCTCGCCGGTGATCTCGCCGGCGCGGATCATGTGCACCAGCATCGGCGGAAAGTGCTTCTGCGCCGACAGGGCGCGCGCCAGGCTCACGCCTTCGCGCACGCTGGCGGTGGCCTGTTCGACCAGTTCGCGCATCGCCACGTTCGACAGGGTGTCGCGGCTGGTCTCGAGGGCGCGCAGGATCGGCACGCCGGAACCGGTGGTGATCGCCAGCGTGCTGGCGAAGCGCGCCGTGTTCAGGCTGCGCTCGAATTTTCCATAGACCGGCGCACTCAGCAGCCAGGTATGCCAGCGCCGCTTGAGGTCGGGATTGCGCAGCGCGCGCCGCCACAGCCAGAACGCGCCGATGAGCAGAATGCCGACATAGATGCCGTAGGCCCGCACGAAGTCGGAAATCGCCAGCATCATGACGGTGAGGAAAGGCAGTTTCTGCTTGGTGTTGGCGAACACCGAGACGATCTGCGGCACCACGTAGGTGAGCAGGAAGATGACGATGGCGAAGGCCACCACGGTGACGATGGCCGGATAGGTAAAGGCCAGGCGCACCTTCTGCACCAGCGCGTTGCGGCGCTCGATGTAGTCGGCCAGGCGCGACAGCACGCGCGAGAGCTGGCCGATCTGCTCGCCGGAAGACACCAGGGCGCGGTAGATCTCGGCGAAGTCGCGCGGGTGGCGCGACAGCGCGCTGGAAAAGGCCACGCCGCCGATGACTTCGGAGCGGATCGAGGCGATCAGGTCGCGCACGTAGGGGCGTTCCGCCTGTTCCAGCAGCGCGGTGAAGGCCTGTTCCAGCGGCAGGCCGGCCTCGAGCAGGCTGGCCAGCTGGCGCGTGAACAGCGCCAGCTCGACCTGCGACAGGCGCTCGCCGAAGCCGCGCGAACGCGCCACGCCGGCTTCGTCCACCTGGGCCGCGATCTGCTCGACCGACAGCGGCGTCAGGCCCTGGGTGCGCAGGTCGGCGCGCGCCGAGCGCGGGCTGTCGGCGTTGACCACGCCCTTCTTGGTGGCGCCGCCGGCGTCGACGGCTTCGTAGCGAAATGCCGGCATGGGCTTCCCTTAATCCTTGGTCACGCGCACCAGCTCGGCGCGTGTGGTGGTGCCGTCCGCCAGCCAGCGCTCGCCGTCTTCGCGCATCATCTTCATGCCCGACTTCTGGGCGGTGACGCGGATCTCGGCTTCGGAGGCCTGGTTATGGATCTGGGCGCGGATCTCTTCGGTGGTTTCGAGCAGCTCGTAGACGCCGACCCGGCCATGGTAGCCGGTGTGGCCGCAACGCTCGCAACCCACCGCATGCCAGCCGGTGGCGTCGCTGACCTTGCAATGCGTGCACAGCTTGCGCACCAGGCGCTGCGCCATCACGCCCAGCAGGGACGAGGACAGCAGGAACGGCTCGATGCCCATGTCCAGCAGACGGGTCACGGCCGAGGCCGCGTCATTGGTGTGCAGGGTGGCCAGCACCAGGTGGCCGGTGAGCGAGGCCTGCACCGCGATCTGCGCCGTTTCCAGGTCGCGGATCTCGCCGATCATGATCACGTCCGGGTCCTGGCGCAGGATGGCGCGCAGGGCCTTGGCGAAGCTCATGTCGATGCGCGCGTTGACCTGGGTCTGGCCGACGCCGTTGAGGTCGTATTCGATCGGGTCTTCCACCGTCATGATGTTGGTGGTGGACGCGTTCAGGCGCGACAGCGCGGCGTACAGCGTGGTGGTTTTACCCGAACCGGTCGGGCCGGTGACCAGCACGATGCCGTGCGGCTGGTTGATCAGGCGGTCGAACTGCGGCAGCATGTCCGGCGCCATGCCCAGGTGGCTCAGGTCGAGCCTGCCGGCTTCCTTGTCCAGCAGACGCAGCACGGCGCGCTCGCCGTGGCCGGTCGGCAGGGTCGAGACGCGCACGTCGACCGGTTTGCCGCCGATGCGCAGGGTGATGCGGCCGTCCTGCGGCAGGCGCTTTTCGGCGATGTCGAGCTGCGACATGATCTTGATACGCGAGATCAGCGAGGCGTGGATCGCCTTCTTGGGACGCACGATGTCGCGCAGCGCGCCGTCGACGCGGAAGCGCACGACCGAGGTCTGCTCGAAGGGTTCGATGTGGATATCGGACGCGCCTTCGCGCAGCGATTGCGTCAGGAGCGCGTTGATCATGCGGATGACCGGCGCGTCGTCCGAGGATTCCAGCAGGTCTTCGATGGCGGGCACGTCCTGCAGCAGGCGGGTCAGGTCGAGGTCGGCATCGAACTCGTCCACCACCTGCGAGGCGTCGCCGCCGGCGCCGGCATAGGCCTTGGCGATGGCGTCGTCGAGCTCGCCGCGATCGAGGCGGCGCAGGGTGATGCGGCCGAAGCGGCGCGAGACTTCCGCGATCGCGCTGGGCGCGGTGGCGCCGGACACCAGCACCTCGACGGCCTGGCCCGGTTCGTCACCGCCGCGCGCCAGCACGCCGTGGTCACGGGCGAAGGCGAAAGGCAACAGATTGTTCATGGTCAGCTTATTTCTGGTTCGATGGCGTCACCGGACGAAACTGGGACTGCGGCGTCGCCGGCTGGTTCTGCTGGCGCGGCTGGCCTTGCCTCATTTGGTCCTGCGTCGGTTGGCCGCTGGCCGCGCCCGGGGCGCTGCCGACGACCGGCGCCGCCTGCACCGGCGCGGTGGCCATGGTGCCGCCGACGGGCGGCTGGCCACCCGTCAAGGGCGGCAGCTGCGGCGCGCCGAGATTGCGCATCAGGATCGTGTCTTCCTGGCTGGCCTGGCCCGAGGCGCCGACGGCGCGCATGTATTCGTAACGGTCCATGGCCAGCGAATGGGAAGCTTCCTTGCTGCGCACCACGACAGGACGCAGGAACACCATCAGGTTGGTCTTGACCCGGGTGCGGTTGCGGTATTTGAACAGGTTGCCCAGCACCGGAATGTCGCCCAGGCCGCGTACTTTCTCTTCACCGTCGCCCTCGGTGTCCTCGATGAGGCCGCCGAGCACGATGATCTGGCCGTCGTCGGCCAGCACATTGCTTTCGATCGCGCGCTGGTTGGTGGTCAGGCCCTGCGGCGCGTTGCGGGTGGCCGGGTCGACGCTCGAATTCTCGTGGAGGATCGCCATCTTGATGGTACCCCCCTCCGAGATTTGCGGGCGCACCTTGAGCAGCAGGCCGACGTCCCGGCGGTCGACGGTCTGGAACGGGTTGCCGCCGCCGGTCGCGGCGGTGGTCGTGTACGAGCCGGTGATGATCGGCACGTTCTGGCCGACCTTGATCGTTGCCAGCTCGTTGTCCAGGGTGATCATGTTCGGTGTGGACAAGATGTTGGCATTGCCGTCGTTTTCAAGGGCGCGCGCCACCGCCCCCAGGCCCAGCTCGCCGCCCACCTGGCGGAACAGGCCGAAGGTCAGGCCGCCCGGGATGCTCGGCACCGAGGTGCCGGACAGGCCGGTACGCGCGGCCGCGGCCAGGTTGACGATGTTGCTGCCCTGAGCGCCGCCGGTGAAGGACTGGACGCCGCCGACGCGGTACTTGCTGTCGCTGTCGCCCGAGGCGCCGATCCACTGCACACCGAATTCCGAAGCCTTGTTGGAGGTCACTTCGACCACCAGCGCCTCGATGTAGACCTGGGCGCGGCGCACGTCGAGCTGGTCGATGACGCTGCGCAGGTTGCGGTACACGGCGTCCGGCGCGGTGATGATCAGGCTGTTGGTCGAGGCATCGGCCTGGATGAAGCCCGAGCCCTGGCCGCCGCCGGCGCCGCCCGCGGTGAGCTGGCTCTGCTGGCCGAAGGTGCCGCCGGTGCCGGAGGTGGCGAGGCTGCCCCCCTGGCCCTGCTGGCTGCCGAGTCCGCCCTGGCCGGTGCTGCTGCCGCCCATTCCTGCGGAGCCCGCCTGGATGGAACCGCCCGTGGTGCCCTGCTGCTGCACCGGCACCGCCGAAGCGTCCTGCGACACCACGGCGCGCAGGGTCTGGGCCACGCGGCTGGCGTCGGCGTTCTTCAGGTAGACGACGTGAATATTGCCCTGCGTCGAGGTCTGCTGGTCGAGGCGCGCGATCAGGGACTTGGCCAGGTTGGCGCGTGCCTGCGAAGGGGCGCGGATCACGACCGAGTTGGTGCGCGGGTCGGCCAGCACGGTGACGCGGCCGGAATCGCCGCCGGCGCTCGGTTCCATCAGGCGGGTGACCAGGGCGGCGATGTCGCTGGCGATCGCGTTGCGGATCGGGATCACGTCGAGGTCGGCCGCCACCGGCGCGTCGAGCGCGGCGATGATCTTGGCCAGGCGGCGCAGGTTGTCGGCGTAGTCGGTGATGACCAGGGTGTTGTTGCCCGGGTTCGCCATGATCGAATTGTTCGGCGAAATCAGGGGACGCAGCACGGCGGTGAGATTCGCCGCCGACTCGTAGGAGAGATAAAACACCTGGGTGGCGATCTGGTCGCCGGTAGCCTTGCTGGCGCGTACGCCCCCGACCTGGGTCGGCGAGGACTGGGCCTTGGCTTCGGCTTCCGGCACCACCTTGGCATAACCGTCGCCGCTGGTGACCACGGCATAGCCCTGCAGGCGCAGGGTCGAGGTCAGGAGGCCGAAGGCCTGGGTCTTGGTCAGCGATTTTTCCGACACCAGCGTGATCGTGCCCTTGACGCGCGGGTCGATGATGAAGGTCATGCCGGTGTAGTGGCCGATCGCCTTGATCACCGATTCGATGTCGGCGTTGACGAAGCTCAGCGCCGCGGCGTTCGCACTTTCCTGGGCATGAGCAACTGCTGGAAGGAATGTTCCCGCCGTGGTCGCGGCGAAGCAGCACAGCATGGCGCCGGCCGCGACGCGGCGCATATTCGGCACGATGGGCAGACGGAGGTGGGGTCGAGCAAAGGTGGTGCGAATGTTGTTGGTCATTATCTGAACTCGAGTGCGATTATGTTTTTGCCGTTCACCATGCGGCGCTGGCCCAGCAGGTTGAGCATATTACCCAGCGTCTGTTCGTATCCTTCGGCGGCCGAGGCCTGGCCGGAAAAGCGCAGGCGGCCATTTTGCAGCATACCCGAGCCCGTCAATACGAGCGCACCGCGTACGGTGCGCAGGTTCAGGTCGGCCTGGCTGCCGCGCCAGTCGAATGCCATTTCATAGCTGCCCAGCGGCCGGATGGGCGACATGCGCGAACCCATGTCGCTCATGGTCAATACCGTACGGCCCTGTACCGCTACCGTATTGGGCTGGCGCAGCAGGTCGAGCGTATTCCAGACCAGCCGGATGGTGCCGCTCGGCGCCAGCGTGTTGAGCGGCGCACCCAGCCCCGCCAGGCCCTCGGCCGGCAGCAGCAGTTCGCCGCTGCTCACCTGCCACTGCGACCAGCTGCCGTCGATGCGTACCGGGCGTGCCAGTGCTTGCGGGTTTTCTAGTTCCATGTGGACTTGGCCCAGCATCACCAGCGGCGACAAACGCCATGCGAAGCGCCCCGGCAGCAGCGGCGTCACTGCCCCGCCCTCGCCCGGCGCTCCGCCTACGAAAGCTGAGCCGTTCCAGAGCGTACCTTGCGCATCCCCCAGAGTCAAACGACCGCCGGTCTGCTGTTCCACGATCGGCCCCAGCCAGGAAGCGGGCAGGAAGGCCAGCACCGTGACGAGCACGGCCAGCACGACCGGCACTGTCCACAACAGCAGGCGCCTCATTGGGCCGGCGCGCTGGCCTGGCGCAGCGTGAGGGTGGCGTCGACCTGTCCCACCGCGCTCAAGGCGGTAAACGTGGCGTCCTGCACCTGCACGCGGTTCTCGCGGCGCTGGGCATCGAGCCAGGACACCAGGTTGGCGAAGGACACGCCGTTGAACTGGATCTTGGCGTATTCGCCGGTCATGGTGAGCGAGCCTGCCTTGAGGCCGCGCTGGGCCATGCTGGCGTTCAGTGCCTCGGAGCTCATGGGCGCGACCGACGGCGCCGGCGTGGCGGCCAGGGCCTGGGCTTCGGCGGCCATGGTTTGCAGCTGGGCGGCCTGCTGGCGCAGCGCGGGCAGCGAGCGTTTCAGGCTGTCGCGCCCTTCGATGGCCGGCGCCAGCAGCAGCGCATAGACCAGCGACACCCCCACCACGGCGCCGCCGACGGTCAGGAACTTGCGCTCCTGGTCGGTACGGCCCAGCCACCAGGTGAGCGCACGCTCGCGCAGGGCGCTGAATTTCGCGCCGAACTGCGCGCCGATGTTTCCTGCTGCCTTCATTGTGCTGCTCCCGTGGTGGCTGCCTGCGCGGACGCACCTGCGGCACCCGTGCTGCGGATGACCCAGGTAGCCGGTGCACTTTCTTCCAGACTCATGTTGCGTGCTTCCAGGATCGAACGCAGCTGCACCGTGGTGGCGGGGTCGACGGTGTCAGGTTTGACGCGCACGGTGAGCGTACGTTCGCGGAACTCCATTGACGCAAGCGTGGGCGGACGTCCGAGGCCGCGTACCGCCTCGCCGAGCTGGCCAGCGATCCAGCCGAACTCGTCCGGGCTGACCTGGCCGCTGGCGGCCTTGGCGCGCGCGATGTTCTGGCGCATCTGCGCCACCGGGTCGATGACCGGCTGGGCCGGGTAGGCGCTGCGGAAGGTCTGGGACATGCCCTGGCGCACCGCGTCGGCTTCGCGCTTCAGGCGCAGCCACTCGATGTTGACGCCGATGATGTTGACCACGATCGCGGCAAGCGCGAGACGGATCGGCCAGCGCCAGCGGCTCCAGTCGCGCTGGGCGACGCCGGCGGTGCCGAGGCCCGGCACCAGGTCCATGGTGCTGCTTTTGCTGCCTGCGATCCAGTGCTCCCAGGCTTCACTTTCCAGCGTGATGCCGGGACCCGCTTCGGCCAGCAGGGCCTGGTATTCGCCGAGCTGTTCGTGCGGCACGTACAGCACCAGGGGGGCGTCGCCCGCCAGCGCGCGTGCGGTCTGCAGCGCGAGCGTCGGGTTGCCGTCCAGGGCCAGGCCCAGGCCTTCGTACTGACCCTGGCGCAGCAGCAATTCGTTGTTGCCGATGGCGGCGCTGACGCTGCCCGGCAGCAGTGGCAGGCACAGCTGTGCCGGCACGGCGGCGACCGATCGCGCACCCATGCCGAGCAGGGCCTTCACCAGCGGTTCGAACCAGTCGCGCTGGACCACGCCGACCGGGCGGCGGCCGTCCGGCAAGGGGGGACCGGCCACCAGCACGCAATCGAGCGGGTCGCCCAGGATATGTTCTTCGACCAGGGCCGGCAGGGCCGCGCGCAGGCGCGCGCCGGTGAGCGGCGGGGCCTGGACCGGCAGCAGGCTGACGTCGGCGCCGGCCAGCAGCAGCACCACGCGGCGGCTGGCCGCGACCACGTCGCCCAGGTTGCGCAACAGGCCTTCGCCCTGTTGCGCGATGGTGCCGGCATCAAGCACCACCGCAAAGCGGCACAGCGCGCCCTCGCCTTCTGCGCGGGCCGGGTGCCGGATATAAAGAGTAGTCAAACTGTCTCGCTTTCTTCTAGTTCTGGCGGGTCCAGATTACTTGGGTGCCGCCGCCGACCATGGGCGCGGGATTACGCCTGATCAGCGACTCCGCGTTTAGCGCTGCGCGGTCGAGCCGGATACGGCTCTGTACGATAAACCATTCGCTCTTGACGCCCCAGGTCTCGGTCAGCTGCGGGTCGGCACCTGTCTGGCTGGCAAAAACCGCCGGGTCGCGCCATGGCGCCACCCTCTTGCGCTGCTCGACCAGACTGCTGGCGCGGGACAGCGACATTCCCGGCACGATCGCTGCCAGCAACTCGGCCGGCACGGTATTCACGTTCAACTTCGTCGTCTCGGTACCGGGCAGCACGATCAGGAAGGGCCGCAGCTTGGCCATGACCTCCGGCGTGACGCCCTGCACCGCCAGCAGATCGTCCACCCGCTGTACCGGGATCGGTACGCCGTTCGCCGGCGGCACCGGCGGCAGCGTCGTCGTCGTCGGCGTCGGCGTCGGGACAGGATTCTCCGGCGGCGGCACAACCGGATTGTTGGGATCCACCGGCGCCGCCACCTGTTGTCCCTGCGCGACGAAGTCCGCGATCCGGATCGCCAGGCGCGCGTCGAGGCGCAGGTTGTCCAGCAGGCGGCGGAAGATCTCCACTTGTTCCGGCACCTTCTGGCGATCCCTTGCCAGGTTGCTGAGATTGTAACGCGACGTTGCGTCAATAATATTACCGGACAGGGTCGCGTCGAAGTTTTCCCCTTCGACCCGTTCGCGCTCGATGTACTGGTCGAGCCGGGTCTCTGCCAGCGGGGTGGCCCAGACCTGGTCGAGCGAGGTGTACTGCGAGGTGTAGGCGTCCTGGCGCAGCACCAGGCTGGCCCAGTCGAGGGCGCCGCGCAGGATCCACTTGGTCTGCAGGTGCAGGCGCTGGTTTTCCATCGAGCGCACCTGCACCTGCTGCTGCCAGAACAGGCTGGCGACGATCGAGATGGCCAGCGTGGTCAGCAGCAGGGCCGTGACGACCGCGACGCCGCGCTGGCGCAAGCTGGGTGGCGGCCGGCGCATCAGGTGCCTCCCAGCAGGAAGAACTTGACCATCGGCACATCCCGGCCTTGCACCACCAGGCCGACCTGCAGGCCGCTGGGGTCTTCGGCCTGGGCGCCGTCGGCGGCAGGGAGCGCTTCGGTGCGCCACTGGTTGCCCTGCCAGGCCATGATGCTCATGCTGACCAGGCCGCTTTGCAGCGCCACCGGCGTCGACGCTGCCGAGGGCGCGTCGCTGGCGGCCGCCTGCCACAGCACCTCGAGCTGGGCCAGGTCGCGGGTGCCGCGCGATTCGCGCCGGATCAGCTTGCCGTCCACCAGGCGATAGGACACGACGACCAGCTGCGAGGGTTCGTTTTCGTTGTAGACCTTGCGCACCAACATGAAGCGCCCTTCTTCCCAGACCAGGTTGGGGCGGCGGCCGATGATCTCGCGGCCGGCCAGGTGCTCGCAGTCGCTCTGCATCTGGGCGAAGGCCAGCTGCATGCCGCGCGTGGTTTCCATCTCTTGCGTCAGGGCGATGCGGGCGCGCACGATGCCGTCCAGCCCGCGCCAGCCGAGCACGGCCAGGATGGCAAGGATGCTGATCGCCACCAGCAGTTCGACCAGGGTGAAGCCGTGGCGGCGGCGGGAGCGTTGTGGGATGCCGGGTGTCATGTCCGCGAGGGCCTCAACACGAGCTGAACCAGTTTGACGATACGGCGCGTCGGACGTTCGGCGTCATACACCGAGACTTCGATCCGGCGCAACTGCGGGTTCGGGCTGGTCAGGACTTGCTCTTCGCAGATCAAGTTGAGCTCGCCTTGCGGGCAGGGAAAGTTGCGCTTGCCGACCTCAGGCCATTCGCGGCCGAGGCGGATCTGCACCAACCGGTTTTCGGCCGACCAGGTGGCCATCATGGCGGCGCGCAGGCCGTCGCTGTTGGCGGTCAGGCTGCCCACGGCGCGCAGGCCGGCGCCGAGCGCGGTGCCGACGATGACCAGGGCCACCAGCACTTCGAGCAGGGTGAATCCGCGTGCGCGCATCGCTGTCGCCTTCATTCGACGGTAAAGTGGCCGATGCCGTCGGCACGGATCGCGACCGCGTTGCCGGCAGTGGCGAGGGTCAGCACGAAGGGCTTGTCGACCGGCTCGCGTCCGAAAGTGATGCGCACGGTGCTGGGGTCGCTGCTCATGCTCGGTTCCAGCACCAGTTGCAGGGGGGCGCCGCGGAAAGTGCGTTCGCGCAGCAGGTCGTCGCGGGTAACCGGCTCCCAGCCGGTGTCGTTGCGCACCACGAAGCGGTAGCGCTCGCCGTTGGCCTCGAAGGCCACCTGGCGGTTGCGCACGATGGCTTCGTCACGCGCCAGCTGCAGCAGCAGGGCCAGGCGCTGGGCCTCCTGCTGCAGGTTCTGGCGCGGCGAGGGGATGGCGTTGAGCGAAGCCAGGCCCAGCGTGATGCCGATGATGACCATCACGACCAGCAGCTCCACCAGGGTGAAGCCGGCGCTCGCCGGGCGGCGAGCCGGGGCGCCCAGGGCCCGCATTGGAGACCTTATTCCCAGGAACCGACGTCGGCATCCTCACCGGTACCGCCGGGCTGGCCATCGGCGCCCAGCGAGAAGATGTCCACTTCGCCATGGATGCCTGGCGACAGGTACTGGTAAGAATTACCCCACGGGTCTTTCGGCAGCTTTTCCATGTAGCCGCCGTCTTTCCAGCCGTTCGCGGCCGGGCCCGAGGTGGGCTTGGTGACCAGGGCCTGCAAGCCCTGTTCGGTGCTCGGGTAGCGCTGGTTGTCCAGCTTGTAGAGCTTGAGCGCCTGCGACATGGTGGCGATGTCGGTCTTGGCGGCGGTCACGCGCGCTTCCCCGGTGCGGCCCAGCAGTTTCGGCACGACCAGGGCGCCGAGAATGCCGATGATCACGACGACCACCATGATCTCGACCAGGGTGAAGCCACGTGCGCGGCGCTGCTTGCGTTGCGAATCAATGTGCATGGATGCTCTTTGTAAGTATGTCGGTTGGAGGCTGACAGTATAAGCCTACACGCCAGCAGGAGCTACCGCGTGCACTGGAGAAATTGTAAGCCGAAGAGCAAGTTTAATTCTGTCTTAAAGCAGTCTTGTTTTTGTACTCATTCTCCTCGGAACGGACGCAACAGACGGGGCAGGCCGGCTGGCGCGCCACCTTCAGCGCGGTCCATTCCATGGCGCGGCCGTCGAGCAGCAGCAGGCGGCCGGCCAGCGGCTCGCCGATGCCGGCCACCAGTTTCATGGCCTCGGCGGCCTGCATGGCGCCGACCACGCCGACCAGCGGCGCGAACACGCCCATGGTGCTGCAGGCCACGTCCTCGAAATGACTGTCTTCGGGGAACAGGCAGGCGTAGCACGGGGCCTCCGGCCGGCGCGTGTCGAAGACCGACAACTGGCCGTCGAAACGGATCACGGCGCCGGAGACCAGCGGCTTGCGCGCTTCGACACAGGCACGGTTGACGGCGTGGCGGGTGGCGAAGTTGTCGCTGCAGTCGAGTACGACCGTCGCCGCACGGACGAGTTCCGCAAGGCGCGCGCCGCCCACGCGTTCGCGCAGCGCGCTGACCTCGACCTCGGGGTTGATTGCCAGCATGGCTGCGCGGCCGGAATCGACCTTGGGCTGACCGATCCGGGCGGTGGTGTGCATGACCTGGCGCTGCAGGTTGGTCAGGTCGACTTCGTCGTCGTCGACCAGGGTGATGCGGCCGATGCCGCCGGACGCGAGGTAGAGCGCGGCGGGCGAACCGAGGCCGCCTGCGCCGATGATCAGCACGTGCGCATCGAGCAGGCGCTGCTGGCCCTCGATGCCGATCTCGTCGAGCAGGATGTGGCGCGAGTAGCGCAGGAGTTGGGCGTCGTTCATCGTGCGTGGGGTGTGCGACAAAAGTCAACTTGGATCCCCGCCTTCGCGGGGATGACGGTTTTACGGCTTGTGGCTAAAGAACTGCGCTAACAATCATCCACCGCACCAAAACAACGTCGTCCCCGCGCAGGCGGGGACCCAATTCCGTAGATCAGAGAGAAACGCCGATCATTTCTTGGCAGGCGCCTTGATCTCCGGCGGCTTCTGCTCCGTCCCCGGCAGGGTCTTCGGCGCCGCCGGCTTCTCGGCTTCCGGCTCGGACTTGGCCAGTACGACTTTCTGCCCCTTGAAGTGGTTGATCGCCTGTGCCAGCTGGAAATCGTCCTTGCTGCCGTAGTCGAGCGGCTTGCGGTCTTTCAGCTGGGCGATCGCGCGCTGCTGGGCGTCGAGCGCCTCTTTCTGGTCCTTGGCGGCCTGGGTCTTCCCAGCCTCGCCTTCGCTGGCCAGGTGGCGCTGCAGGTCGGCCTCGCGCACGCGCAGCACGGCCAGCGCGTCGCCCTCGGGGGTCTCGTCCACGCGCATGTCGGGCACGATGCCGGTGGCCTGGATCGGGCGGCCCTTCGGGGTGTAGTAGCGCGCCGTGGTCAGCTTGACGGCGGTGTCGGGCGAGAGCTGGCGCAGGGTCTGCACCGAGCCCTTGCCGAAGGTCTGGCTGCCCATGATGATGGCGCGCTTGTAGTCCTGCAGGGCGCCGGCCACGATCTCGGAGGCCGAGGCGGAGCCGCCGTTGACCAGCACCACCATCGGCACGGTCTTCAGGCCGGCGGGCAGGCCGGCCAGCGGGTCGGCGCCGCGCTGGGAATAGAATTCGCGGCGGCCGTAGAACTGCTGGTTGGAGTCCGGCAGCTGGCCCTTGGTCGAGACGATCAGCTGCTCCGGCTGCGGCAGGAAGGCCGCCGACACGCCGATCGCGCCCGGCAGCAGGCCGCCCGGGTCGTTGCGCAGGTCGAGCACCAGGCCCTTGATCTCGGGGTTCTCGGCGTACAGGGCCTTGGCTTTCTTGGCCAGTTCCTCGACGGTGTTTTCCTGGAACTGGCTGACGCGCAGCCAGGCATAGCCCGGCTCGATCATCTTGGCCTTGACGCTCTGCACCACGATTTCCTGGCGTTGCACCGGCACCACCCAGGGCCGGTCCTCGCCGCGGCGCGCGATGGTGAGCGTGACCTTGCTGCCGGCCTTGCCGCGCATGCGCTTGATCGCTTCGTCGAGCGACATGTTGCGCACCGGGACGTTGTCGATGCGGGTGATCAGGTCGCCGGACTTGATGCCGGCCTTGTGCGCGGGGGTGTCCTCGATGGGGGCGACCACCTTGACGTAGCCGTCTTCGCTGGCGACCTCGATGCCGACGCCGACGAACTTGCCCTGCACCGCTTCCTTCATCTCCTTGTAGGCCTTCTGGTCCAGGTAGACGGAGTGCGGGTCGAGCGAGGCGACCATGCCGCCGATGGCTTCGGACAGGAGCTTCTTGTCGGAGACCGGCTCGACGTAGTCGGTCTTGATCAGGCCGTAGACGTCGGCCAGCTGGCGCAGCTCGTCGAGCGGCAGCGGCGAGCCGACGTCTTTTTGCGCGTGGGCGGAGAACTGGAAGGAGGCGGCCACGCCGGCCACCATGCCCAGTCCGATCAGCCCGATATTCTTTGCTTTGCCCATCGCTTATCCACCTCTGTTCCTAGAATTTGATCCAGCCTGAAGGATCGAAGGCCTTGCCGCGATGCCTGAGCTCAAAGTATAGCCCCGATTCCTCGATACCGCCGGTATTGCCCGCGCTCGCGATCACCTCGCCGGCGCGCACCATGTCGCCGGGGCGCTTCAGCACCGCCGAGGTGAAGCCGTAGGTCGACAGGTATTCGCCGCCGTGGTCGATGATGATCATGTTGCCCCAGCCGCGCATCCATTCGGCGTGCACCACCCGCCCCGGTCCGACGGCGCGCACTTCGGCGCCTTCCGGCGCGGTGAAGAACATGCCTTTCCATGTCAGGCTTTCGGTACGACGGGCGCCGAAGCGGGCGCGGATATTGCCGCTGATCGGGGCCGTCAGGCGTCCCTTGAGGGCGGCGAAGGCGCCGGCCGGCGCCGGCGGCGCCAGCGGAACCTCCCGCTCCACCTCGCTCGGCCGGGTTTCAAGCGGCTTCTGCTCGGCCACCCGCGGCGGCGGCGGCTCGGGCTCCGGCTTGGGCGCCGGCTTGCCGCTCTGGCGCGCGATGCGCTCGCGCTCGGCCCGCTCGGCGGCGGCCTTGGCGCGGGCCAGGGCGCGCGCCTTCGCTTCCGCTTCGGCCTTGGCCTTGGCCGCGGCCAGGGCGGCCTGGCGGCGGCGTTCGGCCTCGGCCTGCTCGCGGATCAGGCGCGACAGGCGGTCCACCAGCTCGGTCATGCGCTGTTCGTCGCGCTGCAGGCGGTCGGCCTGCTTGCGCTGGTCGGCCAGCTTGGTCGACAGGTTCTGCAGCAGGCCGGCGCGCTTGGCCTTTTCCTTTTCCAGCGTTGCTTTCTGTTCCTGCTGCTCGCCGGCGATTTCCTGCAGTTCCAGCTGGGCGTTCTCGACCTTGTCGCGGTTTGCCTCGACTTCGGCCAGGTTGGCGCGCAGCGAGTCCAGCAGTTTTGCCTGGGCCTGCGACACATAGGCCATCATCTGCAGGTCGCGATTGATGCGGTTCGGGTTGTCGCCAGACAGAAGGAGCTTGATCCGGTCTTCGTTGCCGGCCACGTAGTGTTCGCGCAGCAGTTGTGACAATTGTTTCTTTTGATTAACAATTGTTTGCTGCAATCGCTCGCCCTGGTTCGACAGCTCATTCAGGCGCGTGCTGGTCGCGTCCTGTTCCTCGGCCAGGTCGCGCAGCGCGCGGTTGGCGTCGGAGATGGCGGCCTCGGACGCCGCCAGCTCGTCGGCGGCGTCGGCCCGCGCGTCCTCGGTGCGGGCGATGTCGCGCTTGATCGCTTCCAGCTTCTGCTGGATACCGGTGCGCTGCTTCTCCGCAGTCACCTTCTGGCGGCTGCGTTCAGTCTGGCGTTGGGCAAAGGCGGGTTCAAGCAACGCGACGGCCAGCAGCGCGCCCAGGAGCGCACTGCCGGCGAACTTCGTGAATGGCAAACGCAAGACTTATTTCGCCTTCCCTTGGCTGGCCACGGCCGCCACGGCGGCGGCGATCGCTTCCTGGTCGCCCAGGTAGTAGTGCTTGATCGGCTTCAGGTCCGCATCCAGTTCATACACCAGCGGCTGGCCGTTCGGGATGTTCAGGCCGACGATGTCGGTGTCGCTGATGTTGTCCAGCATCTTGATGATGGCGCGCAGGCTGTTGCCGTGGGCCGAGATCAGGATGTTCTTGCCGGCGCGGATGGCCGGGGCGATTTCCTCGTCCCAGCACGGCATCACGCGGGCCACGGTGTCCTTCAGGCATTCGGTCAGCGGGATCTGCTCTTTCGCCAGGGCCGCGTAGCGCGGGTCATTGAAGGAGGTACGTGGATCGTTTTCTTCCAGTGCCGGCGGCGGGGTGTCGTAGCTGCGGCGCCAGACCAGCACCTGTTCGTCGCCGAACTTGGCGGCGGTCTCGCCCTTGTCCAGGCCCTGCAGGGCGCCATAGTGGCGCTCGTTCAGGCGCCAGTCGTTCTTCACCGGCAGGTACATCATGTCCATCTCGTCCATCGCCAGCCACAGGGTGCGGATCGCACGCTTGAGCACCGAGGTGTAGGCCACGTCGAAGGTGAAACCGGCTTCCTTGAGCACGCGGCCGGCGCTCCTGGCCTCGTTGATGCCCTTCTCGGTCAGGTCGACGTCGGTCCAGCCGGTGAAGCGGTTTTCCAGGTTCCAGGTGGATTCGCCGTGGCGCATGAATACGATTTTGTACATAAATACTCTTCTCGCTAAAAGTGCAAACGCCCCTCGATATACCTGCTGCGCGTTGCGCTGGCGGCCTGCGATGCTCGCTGTACTCTTCGTACAGCTGCGCTTCTCGACCGCCATCGCTGCCGCTCGTGACGGTATCTCGAGGGCCTAATTAAAATCCGGTCCGACATCTATTTTATAATGCCCCGATTCAGTACAACCAACGGAACCCTTGTGAATTTCATTCTCGATAATATCTTCATCGTAGCGATCGCCGTGATTTCCGGCGGCGCCCTGCTCTGGCCGGCCCTGGGCCCGCGCGGCAAGCGCGTCACCCCGCTGCAGGCCACGCAGATGATCAACCGCGGCAAGAGCCTCGTGCTCGACGTGAGGACTGCCGAGGAATATGCCGCCAGCCACCTGCGCGACGCGAAACACATCCCGCTGGCAGACTTGGACAAGCGGATCGGCGAGCTGGAGAAGTCGAAGAACCGCACCGTGATCGTCGTCTGCCAGACCGGCGCCCGCGCCGACAAGGCGGCGCGCCAGCTGCAGGCGGCCGGCTTCGAGGACGCGCATGCGCTCGAAGGCGGCCAGGCGGCATGGATCGCGGCCGGCTTGCCGGTGACTAAATAATTTATGGGAAAGGAAGCATCATGACCGCACACGTCGTTCTCTACCACACTGCCAGCTGCCCCTACTGCGTCCGCGCCGAGCGCCTGCTCGAAGCCAAGGGCGTGACCGACATCGAACGCATCCGCATCGACCTCGATCCGGAGCAGCGCCAGATCATGATGCAGCGCACCGGCCGCCGCACCGTGCCGCAAATCTACGTGGGCGACACCCACGTCGGCGGCTTCGACGACCTGTACGCACTCGAGCAGGCCGGCCGCCTTGATCCGCTGCTGAAGGGCCAGCAAGCTTGATTTGACGGGCTTTGGGGTCCGTGGCGCTGGGGGTATTGCATCAGAATTGATTTTGATACAATTGCCCTCGCGTTTGACCAAAGTACCGGGACGGCGCGTCCGTCCACCATCATTTAAAACGAAAGCGTTCCATGTCCGACGAAAACCTGCAACCAGTATTCCAAATCCAACGCGTCTACCTGAAAGACATGTCGCTGGAACAACCGAATTCCCCGTCGATCTTCCTCGAGCAGGAAGCCCCGACCATCGAAGTGTCGCTGGACGTCGGCGCCGAGTCGATCGCCGAAGGCATCTACGAATCGACCGTGACCATCACCGTCACCGCCAAGCTGAAGGACAAGGTCGCTTTCCTGGTCGAAGGCAAGCAGGCAGGCATCTTCGAAGCCCGCAACATCCCGGCTGACCAGATGGATCCGCTGCTGGGCATCGGCTGCCCGAACATCGTCTACCCGTACCTGCGCGCCAACATCGCTGACGTGATCAGCCGTGCAGGCTTCCCGCCGGTGCACCTGGCCGAGATCAACTTCGAAGCCTTCTACCAGCAGCGCCAGCAGGCAATGGCCCAGGCCGCTACCACCCCGGCACAATAAGTTGTTCCCATCCACGGGCGCCGCTCGACGCGGTGTCCGTGCCTCCGGCGCCCCGGTCACTTCGTCCTTCGGCCCGCCATGATTCCATCCCGTCTCCTTGCAAGCGTGCTCCTGCTGGCGGCACCGTCCGCATTCGCCTTCGACTTCAAGAGCGTGGGCGCGGCCGCGGTGATCCTGTACGACACCCCGAGCACCAAGGGCGCCAGGATGTACATCGCCCCGCGCGGCATGCCGCTGCAGGTAGTGTCGAGCTACGCCGAGTGGGTCAAGGTCCGCGACGCCAACGGCGACCTGGCCTGGACCGAAGCCAAGGGCCTGAGCCCGCGCCGCAACCTCGTGGTTCGCACGCCCGGAGCCAAGGTCTTCGCCGGCCCCGACGAGACCAGCAAGGTCCTGATGACGGCCGACAGGGGTGTCCTGCTCGAACTGGTCGACCCGACCGCCCTCACCTGGATCCGGATCCGCCACCGTGACGGCATCGACGGCTATGTCCGTGCGAACGACGTCTGGGGCCTGTGATGCCCCGCAGTTTTAGCTAATGCGCATGCAACAACAGAAAACTCCTTCCAAGATCACCGTCCTGGGCGCCGGCGCCTGGGGCACGGCCGTGGCCATCGCCCTGGCCGCCCGCCACGACGTGCTGCTGTGGGGCCGCAATCCCGAACAGATGGCCGAAACCCAGGCAGCGCGCGAGAACCTGCACTACCTGCCCGGCTACCCGCTGCCTTCCTCCTTGCGCGTGAGCGCCGACTTCGAGGCCGCGCTGGCCCACGTGGCCGGCGCCTCGGCTGACGAAGCACCGCTGCTGATCCTGGCCTGCCCGGTGGCCGGCCTGCGTCCCCTGCTGGGGCAGCTGAAGGGCCGTGCCATTCCGAACGTAGTCTGGCTGTGCAAGGGCTTCGAAGCCGGCACCGGCCTGCTGCCGCACCAGGTGGCGGCCGAGGTGCTGGGCGACAGCGTGCCGGCAGCGGCGCTGTCCGGTCCCTCCTTTGCCCAGGAAGTGGCGCGCGCCCTGCCCTGCGCCCTGACCGTGGCCTCGACCTCGGCGCCGCTGCGCGAGCGCGTGGTCGCGGCGGCGCACGCCGACAACATGCGTGTCTACGCCTGCGACGACATGGTCGGCGTGGAAGTGGGCGGCGCGGTCAAGAACGTGATGGCGATCGCCACCGGCGCCTCGGACGGCCTGGGACTGGGCCTGAACGCGCGCGCGGCATTGATCACCCGCGGGCTGGCCGAGATCACCCGCCTGGGCGTGCACCTGGGCGCGCAGGCCGGCACCTTCATGGGGCTGACCGGCATGGGCGACCTGATCCTCACCTGCACCGGCGACCTGTCGCGCAACCGGCGCGTGGGGCTGGCGCTGGCGCAGGGCAAGCAGCTGGACACCATCGTGGCCGAACTGGGCCACGTGGCGGAAGGCGTGCCGTGCGCGAAGGCGGTGCGCGAACTGTCGCGCAGGCTGGGCGTGGAGATGCCGATTACCGAGGCGGTGGCCGCGGTGCTGTTCGACGGCGTGAATGCGACGGAGATGGCGCAGCGCTTGCTGGCGCGCGATCCGAGGGATGAGTTGGCGTGAGTTGGTGGCTGGTCAGGCAAAATTGGGTTCCCGCCTACGCGGGAACGACGGTTTTAGGACGAAGGCTTTAACGAAGCCGGTGTCCCGCAAACAAACCCAAGGTCGTCCCCGCGAAGGCGGGGACCCAAGTCCGTCGCGTTACGCCAGCTCATCAGAGCGCAGCGAACCTCAGTTTCCCGAGCCGCGCGGATCGTTGGTCGGCCCACCCGTCCGCACCGGCCCCAGCAGGATGGTCAACAAGGCCACCGCATCCTTGTTGGCGCGGATCGCATGCGGCTCGCCGCCCGCCAGGTAGACCATCTCGTTCGGCCGCAGGATCGTGGTGCGCCCGTGCGCGTCGAAGGCGATTTCGCCTTCCAGGCACACCAGGGTCATCTCGCCCTCGACCCGGTGCGCGGGCATCGGCTTTTCCTTCGGCAGCACCAGCCGGATCAGTTCCATGTGCTCGGTCTTGATGAGCGCAATCGACGTGAAATGGGCGATGTCGTCGTCGCCGCGCTGTAATACGATGCGCTCGCCCGAAACTGCGTGTTGCAAGGCCATGTCGCCCTCCTTATTCGCTTGGTTCCTCTTCTTCCCGCGTCTCCGGTACGCTACGTAACCAGGTCACCAGCGGGAACGCGTCCTTCATTCCGCTCGCCAGCTGCGGCACCAGCAACTCGGGTGAGTTGAGCAGCAGCGGCACCTCGACCCAGACGAAATAGCTCTTCAGCTTCAGGTACTCGACCAGCGGGTGGTTCGGGTCGACGCCTTTCGGAGGCCGCTGCAGGACGTCTTCGAACTGCAGGTCGCCGTAGGTCGCGCGGAGATGCTTATTCTTCAACATTTTGCTGAAGCCTGTCGCATCGTTGACCACGTGCTGGCGGATCGCCTTCAGGCGGTGCGCCGGCGGCAGGTATTCGCCCGCGCCGAACAGCAGGTTGCCGTTGGCCTCGATGTGGAAGTAATAGGTCGGCCCGCCCGCCGCACTCGGGCGGCGCTTGTTGAGCGGCGCGATGCCGGCCGAGAAATGGGTTTTGTAGGGCCGCTTGTCCTTGGCGAAGCGCACGTCGCGGTGGATGCGGAACAGCGCCTTCTTGGGATCGCAGCCGGCTACCTGCCTGTCGAAAGCGCCCAGCTCTCCGATCAATTCGGTGACTACTTGCAGGAATTCGGCCCGCAGGATGTCGTAGCGTGGTTTGTTCCAGAGGAACCAGGGACGGTTGTTGTTCTCGCTGAGCTCGCTTAAGAATTGCGTCAGGTCACGCAGGTGCATGAAAAGGTCCGAAAAGAGTTACTGGGGCTGGCGCGGGCGCTTGCCGACGGTGACGTCGAGCGTGGACTCGCGGTTCTTGCGCAGGATGCGCAGCGGCGCCTTCTCGCCCGGCTCGAGCTGGGCGATCAGGTTGAGCATCTCGCTGGTGTTGGCCACGTTCTTGCCGCCGACCGCGACCAGGATGTCCCCGGGACGCATGCCGGCGCGGTCGGCCGGGCCGCCGCGCACCACGCCTGCGATGATGGCGCCGCTCGAGCGCCCCAGGCCGAAGCTTTCGGCCAGTTCCGGCGTGATGTCCTGCGATTCGATGCCGATCCAGCCGCGCACCACCTGGCCGTTCTTGACGATCGAATCCAGCACCATCTTGGCGGTGCTGACCGGGATGGCGAAGCCGATGCCCACCGAGCCGCCGGTCTGCGAGTAGATGGCCGAATTGATGCCGAGCAGCTGGCCGTTGGTGTCGACCAGCGCCCCGCCCGAGTTGCCGAAGTTGATCGCGGCGTCGGTCTGGATGAAATTCTCGAAGTGGTTGATGTGCAGGTTGTTGCGCCCCAGCGCAGAGATGATGCCGAGGGTGACGGTCTGGCCGACCCCGAACGGATTGCCGATCGCCAGCACCACGTCGCCCACCCGCGCGCTTTCCGGATCGCCCAGCACCATCACGGGCAGCTTGCGCTCATTGATGCGGATCACGGCCAGGTCGGTCTCCGGATCGGTGCCGACCACACGCGCCGCCGCCTTGCGCCCGTCCGCCAGGCCGACCTCGATGACATCGGCGCCTTCGATCACGTGGTTGTTGGTCAGGATGTAGCCGTCGCCGCTGACGATCACGCCCGAGCCGAGGCTGGCCAGCTGCTCGTCGGGCGGCATCCGGTCGCCGAAGAAGCGGCGGAAGAAGGGGTCCTTCAGCAGCGGATGCGTCTCGCGCGTGGCCTTGCTGGTGAGGATGTTGACGACGGCCGGCATGGCGCGCCCGGCCGCCTCGCGGTAGCTGCCGCTGGCCGGCACGCTGGCCCCCTGCAGCACCGGCACCTGCTGGCCGGCCGGGCCGAGCGCCACCCGCGAGGGCGCGCGCTCGAGCCAGTCCGGCCGCATCGCGGCGACCACGAAATACAGCGCCAGCGCGACCGTGACGGCCTGCGCGAACAGCAGCCAGAAGCGCCTGAACGCTCCCGGCTGGCGCCGCGGGCGCGTGCCGGGCGGCTTGAGTTCATGGACGCTGTCGTTCATGGCTTGCTTTCTCAATGCTTTCTCAGGGCTTCTTCAGGGAGTCGCGGATGTCGCGCAGCAGCAGGATCTCTTCCTTCTCCGCCGCCGTCGGCGCCTCGACCGGGCCGCGCAGGCGGTTCACGACGCGCACCATCTGGAAGATGACAAAGGCGAGCAGGATGAAGTTCAGCAGAATGGTGAGGAAGTTGCCGTAGGCGAGCACGGCACCGGCCTTTTGCGCCTCGGCCAGCGGCAGCGCGGTACTCTGGCCATTCAGGGGCAGGTAGTAATTCGAGAAATCGAGGCCGCCAAACAACATACTGATCGGCGGCATGATGACATCCTTGACCAGCGAATCGACGATGCGGCCGAAGGCGCCGCCGATGATCACGCCGACCGCAAGATCGACGACGTTGCCACGCATGGCGAAGGTTTTGAACTCTCCCATCATTGACATGTTTGTTCCCCTTAGGTTGTTATTGAGTCATGCGATTTCATGATACCCCAAGCGCAAATGCTGCGGATGCACACACAGGTTTGTGGTCTAAACAGGAGGGTCAATTCCGCACGTATGTGTCCGCTTGATAATTTTTTTCCAATCGGTATTGCCGTTCACATATAATTTTGTGTTGCTGGAAGCTCTTTATTGATTCTTAAGATTCGTATTTTCACGGAGTGGGGTTGGTATGAGTAATGAAAAGCAGGTCGATTCAGGCCGACGCGGACTGCTCGTCGCGACATGCGCTGCAGGCGGCGTCGTCGGGGTGTCCACGGCGGGAGTTCTTGTGAGTACCTTCCAGCCGTCGGAGCGGGCGAAAGCCGCCGGCGCCCCGGTCGAGGTCGACATCTCCGACGTCAAGCCAGGCGATATGAAGGTGGTGGAGTGGCGCGGCAAGCCAGTCTGGATCCTGCGCCGCACCCCCGAGATGATGGCCACCCTCGAGAAGGACACGGCCGAACTGGCCGACCCGAACTCCGAAAAAGAATACCAGCTGCCGACGCCGGAATACGCCAGGAACCCCTGGCGCGCGCGCGAAGACCACAAGGAAGTGCTGGTCACGGTCGGCATCTGTTCCCACCTCGGCTGCTCGCCGTCCTCGCGCCTCGCGTCCGGCCCCCAGCCGAACTTGCCCGACAACTGGCCGGGCGGCTTCCTGTGCCCCTGCCACGGCTCGACCTTCGACCTGTCGGCGCGCGTCTTCCGCAACAAGCCGGCGCCGACCAACATGGACGTCCCGCCGTACATGTACCTCTCCGATAACAAGCTGATCATCGGCAAAGACGAGAAAGGCGAGGCATAACATGGGCGGCCCATTCAAAGAAACCCAAGTCCCGGCCAACGCGGGCGCAGGCGCCAAAGCCCTGGCCTGGGTCGACGACCGCTTCCCGCTGTCGAAGCTGTGGAACGACCAGTGGGGCAAGTACTACGCCCCCAAGAACTTCAACGTCTGGTACCTGTTCGGTTCGCTCGCCATGCTGGTGCTGGTGCTGCAGATCGTCACCGGCATCTTCCTGACCATGCACTACAAGCCGGACGCCAACCTGGCCTTCGGCTCGGTCGAATACATCATGCGCGAAGTGCCCTGGGGCTGGCTGGTGCGCTACATGCACTCCACCGGCGCCTCGATGTTCTTCATCGTGGTCTACCTGCACATGGCGCGCGGCCTGATGTACGGCTCCTACCGCAAGCCGCGCGAGCTGATCTGGCTGTTCGGCTTCGGCATCTTCCTGTGCCTGATGGCCGAAGCCTTCTTCGGCTACCTGCTGCCGTGGGGCCAGATGTCGTACTGGGGCGCCCAGGTGATCGTCAACCTGTTTGGCGCGATCCCCGTGATCGGCCCGGACCTGTCGCTGTGGATCCGCGGCGACTACGTCGTGTCGGACGCCACCCTGAACCGCTTCTTCGCCTTCCACGTCATCGCCCTGCCGCTGGTGATCCTGGGCCTGGTGGCAGCGCACCTGATCGCGCTGCACGAAGTCGGCTCGAACAACCCGGACGGCATCGAGATCAAGGACAACCTCGGTCCGGACGGCCACCCGGTGGACGGCATCCCGTCGCACCCCTACTACTCGACCAAGGACTTCTTCGGCGTGGCGGTGTTCCTGACCATCTTCTCGGCGGTCGTGTTCTTCGCGCCTGAAATGGGCGGCTACTTCCTGGAGTACAACAACTTCCTGCCGGCCGACCCGATGAAGACCCCGCCGCACATCGCGCCGACCTGGTACTTCACCCCGTTCTACTCGGTGCTGCGCGCCACCACCGCCGACTTCATGTACGTGCTGATGGCCGCGATCGCCGCCTATGTCGTGTTCATCTGGCTCAAGTCGCGCCTGGCCTACAAGACCAAGATCGCCGTGGCCGTGATCGGCCTGGTCCTGATCGTCGGCATGCTGCCGCAGGTGCTGGATGCGAAGTTCTGGGGCGTGGTGCTGTTCGGTTCGTCGGTGGTGATCATCGCCTTCCTGCCGTGGCTCGACCACTCGCCGGCGCGCTCGATCCGCTACCGTCCGGACTGGCACAAGTACGTGTACATCCTGTTCGGGCTGTGCTTCGTGGCCCTGGGCTACCTGGGCACCCAGCTGCCGACGCCGGCCTACACCATCATCTCGCAAGTGGCGACCCTGCTGTACTTTGCGTTCTTCCTGTTGATGCCGTGGTGGAGCACGATGGGCCGGTTCAAGCCGGTCCCGAATCGCCTGACCTATTCGGCACACTAATCACGGACCAAAGGACAGACACATGAAATTTGCGAAGAAACTGATCGCGGTCCTGGCCCTGGTGCCGGGACTGGCATTCGCCGCGGAAGGCGGCTTCCCGCTCGAGCCGGCACCGGAGCGCAGCGACCTGGCCTCGCTGCAGAACGGCGCCAAGCTGTTCGTGAACCACTGCCTGAACTGCCACTCGGCATCCGCCATGCGCTACAACCGCCTGCGCGATATTGGCCTGACCGAAGAGCAGATCAAGAACAATCTGTTGTTTTCACAAGACAAGGTTGGCGGCATGATGACCACGGCCATGCGCCCGGACGACGCCAAGACCTGGTTCGGCGCCGTGCCGCCGGATTTGTCGGTGATGGCGCGCGCGAAAGCCTCGCCTTCGGGCACCGGCGCGGACTACCTGTACACCTACCTGCGCACCTTCTACAAGGACGACGCCCGCCCGACCGGCTGGAACAACATGGTGGTGCCGAACGTGGCCATGCCGCACGTGATGTGGCAGGAGCAGGGCGTGCGCCAGGCGAAGTTCCAGGACGTGCCTGACCCGCACGAAGCCGGCAAGACCCTGCACAAGTTCGTCGGTTTCGAAGCGGTACAACCGGGCACGATGACCCAGCAGGAGTTCGACACCGCCACCGCCGATCTGGTTGCCTACCTGGTGTGGATGGCTGAGCCAGCGCAAGACACGCGCAAGAAGTTGGGGGTTATCGTGTTGCTGTTCATGACAGGATTTGCCTTCCTAGCTTGGCTTTTAAACAAATCCTACTGGAAAGAAGTGAAGTAAATTCGCTTTCATTGCCCGGTTGGCTATAATACGGGCAATCATTTTTCGGGGTGAATCGCTAGGCGCTTCACCCCATTGTTTCTTAAGGAACTATAAACCATGATGGTTCTCTACTCCGGCACTACGTGCCCGTTCTCCCAACGCTGCCGCCTGGTCCTGTTCGAAAAGGGCATGGACTTCGAGGTGCGCGACGTCGACCTGTTCAACAAGCCGGAAGACATCTCGACCATGAACCCCTACGGCCAGGTGCCGATCCTGGTCGAGCGCGAACTGATCCTGTATGAGTCGAACATCATCAACGAGTACATCGACGAGCGCTTCCCGCACCCGCAGCTGATGCCGGCCGACCCGCTGATGCGCGCCCGTGCCCGCCTGATGCTGTTCAACTTCGAGAAGGAACTGTTCGTCCACGTGCACACGCTGGAAAGCGAGCGCAACAAGACGAACGACAAGAGCCACGACAAGGCCCGTTCGGAAATCCGCGACCGCCTGACCACGCTGGCCCCGCTGTTCCTGAAGAACAAGTACATGCTGGGCGACGAGTTCTCGATGCTGGACGTCGCGATCGCCCCGCTGCTCTGGCGCCTGGACCACTACGGCATCGAGCTGTCGAAGACCGCGGCCCCGCTGATGAAGTACGCCGAGCGCATCTTCTCGCGTCCGGCCTACATCGAGGCGCTGACGCCGTCCGAGAAGGTGATGCGCCGCTGATGTTGGCTGCGGGCGTGTTTGCGCGCCCGCATCAATCGTCACTCGATTCCGCATCTCGATTCGATACGCGCCGGTTTCGGACGCCGCCCAGGCGAATCCGGTAAACTGGCGCGGTCAGGTATAGCTTTTTTTATCACATCCATGTCAGAGATCTCCACCAAGCCCTACCTGCTGCGCGCCATCTACGAGTGGTGCACGGACAGCGGCTACACGCCCTACCTCGCGGTCAAGGTCGACGCCGCCACCACGGTGCCGATGGAATACGTCCGCAAAGGCGAGATCATCCTGAACATCAGCTACGGCGCCACCTCGGGCCTGAAGATGGACAATGACGCGATCCACTTCCGGGCGCGCTTCAATGGCGTCTCGCGCGAGCTGTACATTCCGGTGCAGAACGTGCTGGCGATTTACGCGAACGAGAATGGCCAGGGCATGGCCTTCGAGGTGAACGTGACGGCGTCCGAGATGGCGCCCGCGTCTGCCGAGGAAGCTTCTGCGCCGTCGCTGTCGGCGGTGCCGGCCAAGGGGGCGGAGACGCCGGCGGCTGAAACCGCTTCCACGCCGAGCGATGACGACGAGCCGCCCAAGAAGGGTGGGCGTCCAACGTTGACACGCATCAAATAGCGTATAATCGTTGTTCCAAGATTAAGCCGACTTAGCTCATCAGGTAGAGCAGTTGATTTGAATACGTACCTCCCAAGCCTGTTGCGTTTGCTTCCGGCCTGGGCTAGCATCGTCCTAGTTGTCCTATGAGAATATCTCATGGGACTCATCTAGCGAGGATGCGGGTATGGGTACGTCGAAGTGCTGTTCAAATCAGGAGCTCGACTCTTCTTCGTTGCGATGGCCTGCCATCGCTTCCCATCTCCCCTTCTTCAACCGCTTAAGCGTCTGTGGCCCTAGGCTCCTGGTAGCTTGCTGCTTCACGCCAGTGCCTCGCGCAACTGTTAAAGCCTTTGAGCGAGCCGCATCTTGCATGTCTTGCTTGGGTAGCAGGCAGCTCCAAGCGTCGAAACGAGTGCGTTTTCCCTTAGCGAGCTTCGAACCCCTCTCTTACCCGGACAATGCATGCCATCGCTTGGCCAACTCCGTCTTGGTTGCCTAGCCCTATGCCAATCGTCCGCACAGACGCGCTGCCTAGTCACGTCGTCACAGAGTCGTCGCCCCTTCCTCGACCGCGGTACTGGTCGACCGTTTGGTCGCTATACGAAGGCCAGAATTGGGCTGAAAATACTCTGACCCAGCGCCTTCGCCACCTCGACCGCTTCTATCTCTACTGTGATAAGAAGTTCGGTCATCACGCTCTCGACAATGCATTTGGCGACAAAGAGGCGAACCGATTACGCAGCATTTTCGATGACTTCTTCGTCGCGCTCACGACAAAGGTCCCCAAAACCACTACAGACGTTGCGTGCTGGGACTCTGTAAGCAGCTTCTTCCATTTCTTCGCTAATCACTGGGCCGTAGGTGACCAGCAATGGCGTTCCCTCCAAAAGGTAATTCCGCAGCCAGGCGCTATTCGCGTCTCAACCAAAGGTAGGGTGAAATTTACCCGGGCGCTACCTGACGCCTCCCTCAGGGATTTGCTTGCGATAGCCGAGCCTGGCGCCGAGAGAAATCCCTACGCAACGCCTGCCGTTCAGGTCAGAAATTGGCTGCTCGTTCTCCTTATGCTGCTCTGTGGTCTAAGAAGGGGCGAAACATTGTTACTCACTCTCGACTCACTCAAGCAAGAACTGAACATGGAGACGGGTGAAATTCAGTATTGGCTCAATGTTACCGATACCCCTGAAGAGGACGATACTTATGTCGATACCCGCGCCACGCGACCTAGCATTAAAACACATGCATCACACCGACACGTGCCTATTTCAGAAGAGTTAGCGCTGTTAATAGAACGCTATATTTCAGAATATCGCGTGGACAGCAGGGAACACCGTTTTTTGATTACATCGAACACTGGCAATCCACTTTCTGCCGAGTCGGTGGGCAAAGTATTGCGCAAATTTTCGCTTGCGATTAATCCTGAAGCACTGAAACAGTTTCGCCAACGAACAAACAAAAAGGTCATTTCTTCGCACGACCTCAGGCATACCTGTGCATGCGTCAGGTATGTAATGTTTCTGTCGGACGTAGATAAGGATAGAACGTTGGCCAGAATGAGGGTTTTCTTTGGCTGGGACGTAAATTCGAATATGCCCGATACCTATGCGCGCGCCGCCATTCAGGATGACGTCAAGAACTCAGTAGCGAAGACTTTCGACGCAATGCTTGAGACTTTCCGGGGAATGAAATGAGTCTTGATAATCTACTTAGCGGCGGCAGTACACTAAACACCAATCCATTACATTGGGATTGGCCCAACGTGCCGCGAACGTTCACACTCCGTGACAAATACACGGATGGGTTAGCTAACGTCTCATCTGGTGAACCGATTCCCGCTGACGAAGATACGCTTGCATCATGGACCGTCGTATTGGGTGAGCCTACGTGGACAGTATCCGTTCAAGGGGTGAAAAGAAAATTTAATTTCTTATCCGGCGAACTTGGTATATTTCAGCAGAAACTTGTTCTCTTAACGCAAGTACAGGCTGCACCGTCATCGTTCTACAAGTTCGCCTCCACCCTGCTGCGGCACTGGAACGTGTATGTTGAAATGCTGCAGACGGACCCGGCAGTCATCAAATTATTCTGGGACGCAAAAATACTTACCATTGACCTTGCTAAAGCTGGAAAATCCATCTTGAAGCTGGCAGCTAAACACTCGCTCGGTCCTTGGGACGTCACGCATAAAAATTTAGTAAAAGGACTTAGCACCAGGGCGAACGGTACTGTAGCGGCTCAGAAGGACAAGCTTGCAAAACGCTCAAAGCTGCTAGAGCCTTCTAGCCAGGCTGACATCGTACGCTTATTGGACGAAAAAGGCGGCGCCGACGACCTGCTTGAATGGCAAATCGAAGGGTTAGCAGCTCTAGCTCTAGGATTCCAGCACGGGATTCGTCCGGTCCAAATACTGACTCTTATGACGAATCACGTCCAGCTTCTTGATGAGAGCGAGGGTCAAGTTGCCTGCATTATCTCATTTCATGAGGCCAAAAAGAAGAACACGGGAGAAATCAAAGAAATTTCCAGGCAGCTTAAGCCAGAATGGGCTCCATTAGTCTTCAAATTATTAGACGCGGCGGCCGCTGCCGGTCGCACTAGATTGTTTGCAACGACAGACAGTGAAAAACTTTGGAGATACACAAAGAAAGTAGGCAAGCAATTTGGAATTTCAATCCAGTACAACTACTACAAATTGCGACATACTGGCGGACAGACTTTAGCCGATGCCGGTCACGGTCGCCACGATATCAGTAATTACTTGGGGCAATCACATCCGAACTCTGCGACTCCCTATATCCGGTCAACCAGAAAACAGGCCCATTTTATCAACAAGGCTTTAGGGACATCCAAACTTTACTCTACAATTGAGTCGATTGCTACTGGAGAATACGTCACAAGAGAACAGTTGGAAGCAGCACATGAAGACAAGCAGATTGCTGGAATTGTTGGCGACAGGTTAATTGCGGGGATTGGATTATGCGCTAGCGGACAAGGGTCCTGTGTCTACGACCCGGTTATGTCCTGTTACAACTGCAAAAAATATATGCCTGTGCTCGACCCTAACGTGCATAAAGAGGCAATTGCAGGAATGCGAGAGCAGGTAATCGTCTTCATCAGAGCTGGTGGTAACAAGGAAAATCCAGCTTACTTGCAGTTGAATACTGCTATAGCCGGGGCCCAAAAAGCACTCGTCATTTCACAACAAAATGCGACTCCAGCATGAGAAAAGCTTCAAGTCAAACTATTAACTCGCGAGCTCCGGCAGGTTATCAACGCTTTATAGAGCAAGGGCGGAAACTTGTCGCCGAAAAAGGTTTGTCATGGGAAATTATTCATGATGAGAACGGAAACGTTAGGGCTTGTGATAGTTGGGACCTGCGAGAATTAACGTCGAATAACGAGCGCCATGCTGCTCGCCTGAACAGTTTCGCTATCAACAATGAAGTGCGTGAAAAAGCGCTTTCCGCCGGATGGCCGGAGGTTTTGTTACCGCCTGACTTGGTATTAAGCGAAGCAATTCAAGACTTTTTGAAAGCACTAGTGGCGCAACGGGCCTCAGAAGGAATAATTCCAAGAAATGTTCGGAATGAGTTCTCTTTGCTGAGGAATTTTTTTTCAAGTACGAACAAATTTCCATGGCAACTCAATTCTGAAGACTTAAACAGATATTTAGAGCTGGTTCCAAAAAACGATAAGGTTACTGCCAGCATAGCAGTTCTTGCTAACGTCATTAACTCGAATTTGCTTTCCGCACATGTGCCTCTCGTTTATCGAGACAAAAAAGAAGTCAATGCTTTTTTGAGCACTATGCTAGGCGCAAGAAAAGGTGAGGAAAAGCTTCCGGATGTCGATGCGTTACACGAAATGGTGCGAATCGTGTTCCAAGAAGCGCCGATTGGACATCAACATAAAATTCGATTTGGGATTGCTCGCCTCGTGACCCTAACTGGCTTGAGGTTAAACGAGATAATTTTGCTTCCTGCCGACTGCTTACAGTGGGAGGACCATGTTGATATCGTTACCGGGAAGGCGGCTGGTGAGGTTGGAGGCATCAGCCGTTCTCTGAGGCTCAAATATTTTGGAGAAAAAAGGCGAAAGAAGGGCTCTAAAGTCCTAGTTGAGGATTTTCAGTGGGTCCCCGCGCGCTTCGAAGAGCTCGTAGCGTCAACGGTATCGGGCATTCTGGAAGCAACGCAGCCACTTAGGGATGCGCTGAAGACCCGCTCAGGTTCAAAGCGTATATATAAAACTGCTTCGGGAGAGGAGCTTTCTTTAGCTGATTTCCTGTTCCTGGTAATTCATGGTGGTCGCGGTGAACTACCAGGCGTCATTCCTGAGACTGAAAAAATTGAAATTGCCGCACAATCTTCTTTTGCAGCTTTCTTGAGCACCGATAAAGGGAAAGACACAATTTTCACTAAATACAGTACTCTCCCAAACAAATCCAACCTCTTCGTCCTGTCGCATTCTTTACGTCATTTGATGAATACTGAGCTCTTCCGACAGGGTGTACCGGACACTGTTATCACTCAGCATTTCGGCCGCCAGTCGGTAGCACAGAGCTACGTGTACGACCACCGGAGTCTGGCTGAGCGTTTAAAAGATGTTGAAATTCCAGAAAAAGCGGCCAAGCTCATCGTGCCGGGAACGCCGCAGGAGACCGTTGCGAAGATGGTTTTGTCCGATTTGTTCGGCGGAAGTCCCATAGCTGTGGCGTTCAAGAAGATACAAAGCGAGAGTGGTGATGAGGCCGCTTTCATGTATTTGGCGCAAAATAGTGACGGGTTTCACGCAACACCCTATGGCTTTTGTATAACGAGCTTTGCTGTAAACCCATGTGTTCGGCACCTCAAGTGTTTTGATAACTGTCGCCACTACCTTCCGAGCGGTATGAAGGAGCATCGAATCTCGTTGGAATCACTTCGAGCCAATCTTCGAGTGATGAGGGACACTGCGGCAGCCAAGCCTCTCACTTCGACAGGGCGCAAGAACCAAGTTGCACATGCTGAGCGTTTGATTTCCGGTATTGACATCGCCTTGGCTGCGCAGCCAAATGTACCCTTGTTCAACGATGGCCCTGACCACTCAAAGCCTGCGAAGGACCTATTCAAATGAAGCCGAAGCTTGACTCGTCGAACCTTGAACTGTCGAGGGTGTTAGATGCCTTGTTAGCTGCAGATATTGACATCACTGCACGAGAGGTTTCTCGCCACCATGCTAGCCTGCGCAACGCGTCGGCCTTTACCAGAGACCCCGACCGTATGGAGATGATAACGAACTATCAGGACCGCCAAACGCAGCTTCGCAGTGCGCTTAACCCTCACTTCGTACAGTCACAGTCTTTGAGCGACAAGCTGGCTCAAGCGAAGGACGCCAACGACATGCTCGGCATCCAGGTCAAAGCTTTGATAGCGTCACACGCAGCGTGTATTCGGGCCGTAATGACAGCAGGCGGATTGAACGCGTTGGAGCGCTTCTGGCATGACTACAAAGCGATTGGTGAGGCCGTACGTCCCGTTGCTATGCCGTCCGAACGAGCAGCAGTGATTGACTTGAAGACGTCCAGGCAGCGCTCGCCTAGCAAGAAGAGTGAATGATGCACACGCCAAGCCCAAGTGCTTCCTGTTGTCGTGGACAATAGAGTATACTAGAAGACAGTGCCGGGTTAGCTCAGTGGTAGAGCAACCGCCTTGAACATACGAGTGCCCTGCTGGAAACGGCAGGAGTAGAACCCTTCAAATTCGGGGAACGCTAAAGCCATTTTGGCTATGCCAATCCCGAGCCAAGCTTGCTTATGCAGGAAGGTGTAGAGACTAGACGGAGGGGGCCTAAGGTGTTGCTATGGCTAAGGGATAGTCCAGACCACAAACGAAAGGCGGCGAAAGCCGTAGTGGTAAGGTAAGCGGTAGGTCGTCTGTTCAATCCAGACACTCGGCACCATGTTTTGCTTCACGTCAAATCACCATGTAGTGACCATCGCCTGTCACTAGCGCTTCGGTTACATAAAACTCCCACCACCGCCGTGGGTTATTGAGCGCTTTCTCTGTCTCTCAATCCGGATATGAGTATCTGCTCCCGATTTCGCAAACATCCTACTTACAGACCGTCTGTTGCAGTGAAGGCTTCCAACAACTAGATGTGCTGAGCAGGAAACTTCTCAAAGCGCCCCGATACGCACACCCAGCTGGACTGCCCTCCTCAGCCCTACTCACGGCGCCGGGGGCGGAGGCGGAGGCACTTTCGCCAGGGGATGATGGAAGAAGTGCTGCTTCAGCGCGTCAGCGATGGCCTTCTCTCTCCCCTTCGTAGCGAGTGTGAGAATATCTCTTCCAGCGCGCCAGCTGATAGGGGTTTTGGTTCGATGAGCCTGCTCTCGCGTTAGATAGGCCAATGCATCGGGCTCGATTTCGCCTGATGTCCACAGCTCGAACGATACTGCGGCTTCGCGGTTTCCTGCCCTGATGTGCGAGAGGAACGTAGGCAGCCTGCGGACCCACTCTTGTGCTTCCTCGAGCGACAGTGTGCCACCTGGCTCTTTGCCTTTGCACTCAATAGCAACGCAGTCCGACTGTTGATTGGTGAATTTCAAGATGTCGATGTCAGCAACTTTTCCTGTTCCTATGTCCGTAGCCTTTACGCCCATGTTGATGGACTGGGCGTCCCGTCGTATGAGGTAGGCGCACAGGAGCTCGAACAACACACCTCGCAGGTTGCCGGCCGTGCCCTCGATATCGCTCAGGTCGTCAATCAGTTTCGCAATACGTTCCGGAGGCGCACTGGCGGCAAACGCAGCCGTGTTCCTGAGCGTTTGCGCGAGCGTTTGAAGGGCATTGCCGGCACGCAGGCCGAACAATTCCTTCGGGGTGGCAAGTGACACACCGGCCGCATGGCCCGCAGTGTACGCAGCCCCGGTAAAGCCGTCCGCTATCAAGAATGCGAATACCCCGCTTCCACTACGCTTGAGCATAGCGTTTACCAGGGCGACTTTTCTCAGGAAATAGTGGATTTGATGTTCGTCCAGGATAGCTGCGGAAAACACGTCCGCAACCACAAACCCGGGTTGCTTTCCTCCTGAGCGAACGGGTAGCAGGTAGCTAGGACCCGCCAGGTCGAACAAGAAGCCGCATACCGGCTGCCTGGTTTCCTCGGTTCTAATCGCGATGGAGTTGTACGACGCGAGCCCTAGTTTTCGAATCCACTCACGCACGGCATTGAGAACAATGGTTTCTGTAAGCTGTCGTGCATGGTGGCCGTTACGGTCCGATGAACCCAGGGCTTGCTGGGCGAAGCCATAAAACGTTTCGTTACCGCTTCCTGCGAACTGAGCAATAGCTCCCGCCTTGATGAGGCGCTCAGCCATGCTGTTGGCCATCAGCTGCCCGCGGGTACCCATTCCGGAGGTGCCGCCGATGACTGCAAATTCGCTGGTGAGCACCATGCCACCTCGAGCCGTCAGGGCGTCCAGCGTTGCTCCAAATCCCGATTTGCTCGCTCGCATTGCATCCAAAAATCGCGTCCAGAACCGCTCAGTTTTCCGGTCGTCGACGTGATAGATGAAGCTCTCGCCCTTGGGAAGCAAATGTATGGGGAAACGGTGCAAAGGCGCGCGCAGTCTTGACAGGCGTTTGCGTGCCGCCTCGGGCTTGAGTTTGAGCTCATCAACTAGCCACTGTGCGACGACCGATGAACGAGACGGGCCGTGCCGCTCCAGGAAATTTGAAATGGTCGTCATGATGTCACACTGCGTAATTCATTAATTTTACTACCCCTGTCCCGTCATTTTCGTCATACTCAGAGAAAACATGATTGTTTTCAGTTACTTACAAAGCGAAAAACGCAGTCGAAAAATTTTAGCTGTCCGGGCCCAGGTCCAGACCGCCACCTCCGCAGGGATTTTAGAGCACCTGGTTCGAGCAATCAGCGTAAATTTCGACGACTAGGCAATCACGCAGGTGGCTGCCTTAACGCGGAAGCCGTGCTGCAACTCTCAACACTAAACCAATCTTCTGTAGCATTGACATCACTTCATCCTTAGGCACGCCCCACTCTTCGAGGATTTCGCCACATTCAAGTGGATTGTCTGGTCGACTGAACTGAGAAATGCTACTGAGTAGCGCGCTCAAGTAAGGGGCATGTGCCGAGTCTGCCAGGATACTCGCTGTTTCATCAGCAACCTCATCCCATTTCGGCCAGCTCGCCCGCCATATCCAGCGTTCCGCGAGCGGTCGTTCTGAAGCTGTCGCGGTGTCTAACGTCAGTCTCGTGGCGGCAGCTAATACGACGGGGTGATTTTTCAACCCCACCGCTGGGCGCTCCGCCCGTGCAGGTGGCTCCAGTTCGCCATGAACGACGTTATAGCCTTGGCTTTCGTATGGGTTGTACGGAAGCTTTTTCAGAAAGCCACAGGCACTGAGGTAGCCGAGGTAGCGGCGGACCTCAGCGTGTACAACAGCGGCGGAGTTGTTGCCGATGTCAAATCGTTCGCATACCCACTGCACAACAGAAGTCTGCTTGAGCTCGAAACCATTGTTCGCTTTCCGAAAAATGAAGCGGCTAAAGAGCGCCGCCTGCCAAATCATCGCTGGCTCAGCGATTGGACTGGCGCCGTCGCTCTCTTTGCGTAGGTAGTAGGGCCAGCGCCCTACAATTCCCAAACGTTTGCGCAAATCACGTTCCTTGTCCTCAAGCGAAGTCTCGCGATAGCGACGGGTAGCGGCCTCCCGCCGGCGACGCTCATCGTCAAGCTTTCGCTGTCGGGCTGCTTGTCGCTCCTGCTCAGCAGCTTGTTTCGCACGATGTTCGCTGTTGGCTTGTTCTATTCGAGAGGCCAGGAGTGCCCCCAAACGCTGCCGCTCTTCATCCTCACCGGGAAGATACAGCCACGATTTATAGGCTGTTTCGCGGAGCACTCGCTCTTCAACAGCGTCGAATCCCGTCGAGACGTCTAAGTCTGAGAGGTCTACCTCGATGGCAGGTAACTTAAGCTGCGCAAGCTTACGCCGCTTGTCATCGTCGACTTGATGACGGAAGTACATTTCAACCAGAAGCTTACGGTCACCTCTGTATCCGATGACATCGGGACGAATACCGTCTGTCCATACTTCAGCACTAGTACGCTCGAAGCGAACTGCACGTTCTTCCGAGAGCGTGCTCGACTCTTGTAATGTCAAACCAGAAATCGCCTGGCTGGACACAACAACGTACGCACCTGGCAAGCGCAGCCAATTTTGCTCAAGCAGGACTTGTTTTGCAGCTGCGTGAATGGCGGACTCTGCACAAGAGTCACCGATTTCGACATTGTGGTGTGCAAAGTGCCAACGCTTCTTCGTTCCCTTCTTTGCCACCAGGATGGCGCCGCAACCCACGCAATTGCATCGACAAGCAAGACCGGCATCGACGTCGGCCGGCGCGTACATCCGGCCATTTCGAAGTCCAAAACCTGTTTGAGTCGAATCGGAGTTGCTTGCTTTTACGTTCACCATAACTGTTCCGCAGGCGCGTTCCCTGGTATGACGTACCGATTTCAGGTCATAAGAGGTCTCACGGCGAGAAGGCAGCTCACTGTAGCCCGGTACCTCGGCAATTGTGCAACAAGCTGTTGCACAAATCGAGCGTTAGTCAACTACCGGGAGGTGCGCGAGCTGCGCGCAAACCTTTCCTACCTCTGTGTCGGCAATGGACTCAAACCTGGCTTGTCGTACGCGGCGTTACTTCGCCAGCTCGGTGAAGCTTCACGAAGAATTTACACCGACTCGCCTGCCCAAAGTTGCGCGATTTCACTGCCTGTTAGCTGATACCGTTGCCGGTGTCGCATAATACTTGGAAGCGAGTTTACTTACAGGTGTGTTAAATGAAAAAACTACTCCGATATATAGAAACGACGAAGGGTCGCAACAAAATCATCGACGTTTTGAGCACCTTTACTCTTGTCGGTGGTGTAACACTCAGCGCAGTCCTCCTTGCTGCCAAATTTCTTTAATGCCGTCGACTTACCCGTAGTTTGTCAACTATGAACAACGGGCGCACCCAGACTAAGCTGCTGACCAAGCAGTCTGCCCGCAGATTGTATGTAGCCGATGACCTCAGGTCGCAACCAGGATGGCACTAAAAGCTGTTCTTGGCCAAGAAAACGAGCCATCGCGAACAACGTATCGACCCGCGGGTCGATAGTGCCGGCCTCCACGTGCTGACTTGCAATCAACCATTGCTCGAAGCACTCTCGCTCATATTCTGCAAGATGCCGCACTCTTGCACCAGATGCGGCTCTTCGCATTGGTGGCGCAACCTCATCAATTGCTGCTCCAGGCTCTGGAGCTTTTGCATTTGAACCCGGATAAGTTCAATGTGATGGTCAAGCAAGTCATTTACGCCCTTGCATCCGCTGGTCGGCTGCGCCTGGAGCTCTAGGAGCACGCGGATATCAGGGAGTCCCATCTGTAAAGACCGGCAATGACGGATGAACTGAAGCCGCTCCAGGTGGGCCGGGAGGTACTGCCGATAACCGGAGTCGGTACGTGACGGGTCTGGCAGTAGCCCTACCTTTTCGTAGTATCGAACGGTCTCGACATCGCATCCAGTTTGTTTAGCTAATTCTCCGATGCGCATACGTCCTCCAAAATTGCTTGACCCCGTAGGGGCTACAGGGTTTCTAATGCAAGCATACTAGATTTTGAAGGTGCTGATATGAACCCCGAAAGTAGCAAATCTTGCTGTTCACAAGCCCTTGCCGACGCTCCCGAAGCGTTGGACTCACCAATACCTGTGCAAACAGAAATGCACGCTAACCCAACGGGTCAGACGCCATCATGCTGCGCGTGCGATAGCACGAGTCCAAACCGACGAGGCGAGTTGCCGCCAACGGCGAATATTGCCCGGGTTGCGGAAGAACGTCCCGAGAGCTCGGCAGCAGCATGTTGTGCAAAAGCGAGTAGCGCTCCGCCCCCTGGTGGAGTGACTATGGCGCCTGCAGGGGCAGACGTAACGCGCTACCGTATTTCCAACATGGACTGCCCTACTGAAGAGCGGCTCATCCGTAACAAGGTGGAGCCGATAAAGGGCGTTCTTCGACTGAACTTTAACCTCATGAGTAGAACGCTTACAGTCCACCATGAGCTCAAAAGCACAGACACCCTTGCCACTGCCTTACGGTCGGTCGGAATGAATGCGGAGCTAGTGGACGAAACTGCGGCGACTCCTGGTAACGATGGCGCGTCGGCGGGCCTCACGACGAGTCAAAAATTCTTGTTAGCAGTCTCTGGATTCACCGCAGCCGCTGCGGAAGCGTTCGCCTGGACAACGCACACGGACTCCTCTCCCCTCGTGATAGCCTTGGCCCTTATTTCCATCGCCACAGGTGGCATACCGACTCTCAGGAAAGGGCTAATAGCACTTCGAACCCTGACTCTTGATATTAATTTTCTGATGAGCCTCGCGGTCATCGGCGCGGTCGTAATCGGTCAGTGGCCAGAGGCCGCAATGGTTGTCTTCCTTTTCGCTGTCGCCGAGCTAATCGAAGGCCTATCGCTCACTAGGGCCAGAAACGCCGTCCATAGTCTGCTTAAGCTAGCACCTGACGTGGCCAACCTTCGGTCACCTACCGGTGAACTGCGCGAAGTACCTGTCGAAGCGGTACAAGTCGGCGATATCCTTCTAGTGAAGCCTGGTGACCGCATCTCGCTCGATGGCATCGTCCAGGCCGGCGAGTCTTCGGTAAACCAGGCACCTATTACCGGCGAAAGCGTACCTGTCGACAAAGCAGCCGGTGACCAGGTGTTTGCCGGCACCATCAATGAGCGAGGAGTCCTGGAAGTCAAGGCGACGTCGGACAGCCGAAACAGCACCCTTGCCAAAATCGTTCGAGTAATCGAGGAAACGCAGAGTAATCAGGCGCCGACCCAGCGTTTTGTCGACGTCTTCGCACGGTACTACACTCCTGCTGTGGTCCTCTTGGCGTTGTCGGTCGCGCTAGTTCCGCCTTTGGTATTTGGCGGAGAATTTGCCCCATGGCTCTACAGGGCCCTAGTGCTCTTGGTCATCGCCTGCCCTTGTGCCCTGGTCATCTCCACGCCGGTGACTATCGTGAGCGGCCTCACTGCTGCAACAAGGATGGGCATCTTGGTGAAAGGTGGCCAGTTCCTTGAAACCGGCTACAGACTTCGGGCTATTGCTGTAGACAAAACGGGCACCCTTACGACCGGCCGGCCGAAAGTTACCGAAGTAGCTACGATGTCGTCCCTATCAAGCGAAGACGTTCTGCGTATTGCCGGTAGTCTGGACATAAATTCGTCACATCCCTTGGCGAGTGCAATTGTCGCTGCCTCCGTGTCAAGTGGCGCACCGATGCCCGTAATGTCCTTTGAATCCCTGCCAGGACGTGGAGTCCAGGGCACCATCAGCGGAGTGGCATACCACTTGGGTAACCAGCGCTTGATAAGGGAGCTGGGCCTCCTCACTCCCGCAGTAGAGCAAGTTCTTGCCACACTTGAGGAGCAAGGGCAGACGACAGTCCTTTTGGCCAATGTCGCCTCAGTTCTGGGGGTGATTGCAGTGGCTGACTCAGTTCGCCCGGAAGCTACACTGGCCATCGGCCGGTTAAAGCAGATGGGCGTTACCACTGTAATGCTCACTGGCGATAACGAGCGAACGGCACAGCATGTGGCAAAGCTTACGGGAATTAGCACGGTTCTCGCGCAGCTTCTTCCAGAGCAGAAGCTACAAGAAGTGGAAGGACTTCAGAGACAATTCGGCATGGTCGGCATGCTCGGCGACGGCATCAACGATGCTCCAGCGTTGGCCAAGGCAGATATCGGGTTTGCCATGGGTGCTGCTGGCAGCGATACCGCCATTGAGACCGCTGACGTCGCGCTCATGAATGACGACCTGACAAAGCTCGCTACATTTGTATCCCTCAGCCGCTCAACCCATGCGATTCTGATTCAGAACATAGTGCTTGCGCTCGGCATCAAAAGCGTCTTTTTTGCTCTTGCGCTAACTGGTTCTGCGACATTGTGGATGGCCGTGTTCGCTGATGTCGGGGCAAGCTTATTGGTCGTTTTCAACGGACTGCGCCTACTGAAATCTAGCAGAGCACCGTCATAGACCACGCCGATATTGTGAGCCCACACTTCGTCTTAACCATACTTATGCTATCGTCCGCAACGTGAAAAGATTTCTCCTCATACTGTTGATGCTCGTACTGCCTGCCCAGTATTCCTGGTCAGCCGCTGCCTCGTATTGCCAGCATGAGACCGGAGCTACTCTGCATTTTGGGCACCATGCGCACGAGCATGAGGAGAAGCTCGGCGCGGCCGACGACGACGGAGAGATGGAGAAAGCACACGCAGACTGCGAGTATTGCCACCTCTTCTCGCATGCCTTTTTCACAAGTACCCCTGACGAACCTGCCAATCCTGAGGCGCGCCGTCATGCAGCACTCAGAACGCTGAACTACTCATCACATATCCCAGAGGGCCCCTCAAAGCCCGATTGGCATCTCGTCGCCTAGCAGCGACGAGACTCCCTCCGTTAGTCCCTAACAAGGGGTCCCGTCGAATTTCGTCCAAATTTCGGAGAATTCGATGTATCGACCAATCATTCCGCTTCTTGCGGTGGCATTGAGCTGTCCAGCTCTTGCCCAAATAACGGCGCACCCGGCTGCGCAGCTCGGGCATACGATGCCTTCAAGTGTTGCCAGCCAAACGCGTGAAGCCTCTGACCCGTTATCTCTACAAGCCGCGCTTCGCTTGGCACTCCAGGCGAACCCTGAACTTCGCGCAGCCGAACATGAGGTCCTGGCCGTAGAGGCGGCGACCATGCAGGCCCGAACCCTGCCCAACCCAACTCTTGAGATTAGAGTCGAGGATACCAGGCGCGAAACCAGAGAAACTACTGTTCAGCTCAGCCAACCGCTTGAACTGGGCGGGAGACGTGCTAGTCGTATGAACGCAGCTGAACGGGCCCAAGACGCGGCACTGGCTGACCTTCGCGTCAGGCGCGCTGCAGTGCAGGCCGACGTCATTACGGCATTCATGAACACGGTAGCGGCCCAGGAGCGTTTGCGACTTTCCCAAGAATCGCAAGACGTTGCCGACAAAGTGACGACTGCGGTCTCTAAACGCGTGCAAGCAGGTAAAGCCTCACCGGTAGAGGAAACCCGGGCCCGTGTCGCACAATCGTATGTTCGTCTCGAGGTCTCTAAAGCGCAGAGTGAACTAAACAACGCGCGGCTTGCCTTGGCCTCTACTTGGAAAAACCGCTCTCCGCAATTCCAGCATGCCGTTGGTACGGTATCCAATCTTCCCGAGCTTCCAAGCTGGGACGTTCTAGCTGCTAAGTTCTCGTCCTTGCCTAGAGTAGTCCGCGCTCGTGTCGAGGTGGCCCGTCGCGAGGCCCTCGTCGCAGTTGAACAGAGTCGGCGTATTCCTGACGTCGCCATTACGGCTGGCGTAAAGCGGTCAGCTGAGCCGGGTCGAAATCAGGCAGTCTTTGGCCTCTCGGTACCTCTACCGCTATTCGATAGGAATCGTGGAAACGTCCTTGAAGCACTGCGTCGAACAGATGTTGCAAAGGATGAGTTCGAAGCTGCCGAGACCAAGACCTACACCGACCTTGCCCAAGCGTATGAACGGCTGCGCGTGTCTCGTCATGAGGCTCAGGCACTCGCCTCCGACATTCTTCCAGGTGCCCAAAGCGCATATGACGCAGCCGTTAAGGGATTTGAGTTTGGCAAGTTCGCATATTTCGATGTGTTAGATGCTCAGCGTACTCTTATCCAATCGAAAGCGGATTACCTGCGTGCTTTCTCTGAATCGCATCGTGCCGCCGCGGACATCACACGTATTACCGGCGTAGACACGCCGAACATCGAACACTAAGAGACGAAAATGGACAGCAAAATGTCAAAGAAACAGCTGGCGTATATCGTCGGCATCCTAGCCGTAGGCGTCGTCCTGGCGCTCCTTATCATATTGACCAAGCCAGGGGCTCCAGCTGCCGAGGCAGGTGAGGCAGAGCACGCAGAGAAACAGATGGCGAGCAAGGCGGAAGGCGAGGCCGGCGAAGATTCCCATGAAGCCGAAGAGGCGCATTCCGACAGCGTCAAACTCACGGACGCTCAAATCTCGGCATCAGGAATCAAGGTATTGAAGGCCGCGCCAGCTACGATACGTTCTACGCTTTCTCTTCCGGGAGAGATTAAGTTCAACCAGGACAGGACGGCACAGGTTGTCCCACTCCTTGAGGGGACCGTACAGGCTGTACACGCGGACATCGGCCAATCAGTGAAAAAAGGGCAAGTGCTGGCCGTTATCGCAAGCGTGGAACTCTCGGACCTGCGTAGCCAACTGCTCACTGCCGAAAAGCGGCTATCGCTTGCCAAAACGACCCTCGCGCGTGAGAAGAAACTGTGGGAAGAAAAAATCTCGCCAGAGCAGGACTATCTGCAGGCCCGCCAAGCGATGCAGGAAGCAGAAATTGACTATCGCAACGCGGAGCAAAAGCTTCGCGCTCTCGGCTCCAGCGCCTATTCCAAAGGCGGGTTGAACAGCTACGAGCTCCGGGCTCCCTTCCACGGTGTAGTCGTAGAAAAGGCCGTCTCCTTGGGTCAGTCTGTCAAGGAGAACTCATCCCTCTTTACCATTGCCGACCTTTCCACCGTCTGGGCAGATGTCGCGGTGCCGGCCAGTGACCTCGTTAACGTGCGTGTTGGGGAGCAAGTCACAGTCAGAGCAAGCGCGCTTGAAACTGAGGCCGTTGGGAAAATTGCGTACGTCGGCTCGCTGCTCGGTGCTGAAACTCGTACTGCCACTGCCCGCGTTGTCCTTCCAAATCCCGCCCTATCCTGGCGTCCAGGACTGTTCGTCAACGTCGAGGTACAGCTCCAGTCAAATCAGCGGGAAGCGCCGGTTACGGTTGCAGCGGCCGCGCTTCAAACTGTTGAAGAGAAGCCAACGGTATTTGTCCGTATGCCCGGAGGCTTCCGAGCGGAGCACGTGACTCTTGGCCGTAGAGATACTGCGACGGTCGAGGTCACGAAGGGTCTCGCCCCAGGCACCGAGTACGCTGCCGCCAACAGCTTTGTAATCAAAGCGGAGCTGGGTAAATCCAGCGACGAAGATTCTCACTAAGGCGGAGCACACTCATGTTCGAACGTCTAATCCGCTTCGCCATCGCGCACCGATGGCTGGTCCTTCTAATCGTTGCCGGTATGGCGGCGATTGGAGTCTACAACTATCAACGTCTTCCTATAGACGCCGTCCCGGACATCACGAATGTTCAGGTCCAAATTAACACTGCGGCGCCCGGGTTCTCGCCGCTCGAGTCGGAGCAACGGGTAACGTATCCTATCGAGAACGTAATGGCTGGTCTGCCGAATCTTGAGCAGACAAGGTCCATTTCTCGTTACGGACTTTCGCAAGTGACGGTGACGTTCAAAGACGGGACCGACATCTACTTTGCCCGGCAGCTCGTGAACGAAAAGCTGCAGGAGGCAAAGGAGCGCCTACCAACAGGCGTCACCCCGGAAATGGGCCCCATTTCGACGGGGCTCGGAGAAATCTACCTCTGGACAGTAGAGGCTGATGAGAACGCACGCAAGCCCGATGGGACACCGTACACGCCGACAGACCTTCGGGAGGTCCAAGACTGGATTATCAAGCCGCAGCTTCGCGTTGTGCCTGGTGTCACTGAGGTCAATTCCATTGGTGGATACGTGAAGGAGTACCACGTGGCCCCCAATCCGCAGCGCTTGGCCGCATACGGTTTCACGATGAAGGACATTGTGGAAGCGATAGACCGTAACAACAGCACGGCGGGAGCCGGGTATATCGAACGTCGCGGCGAACAGCTTCTGGTTCGCGCACCGGGACAGGTACGGTCGCTTGATGAGATTGCAAGTATCACCCTTGGAACCTCTCAGGGAATTCCGATTCGCGTTCGGGATGTGGCTGAAGTAAGTATTGGCCAAGAGCTTCGTACGGGCGCCGCGACTGACAACGGGCGCGAGGTGGTGCTTGGAACGGTCTTCATGCTTATCGGTCAGAACAGCCGCGCTGTTTCCCAGGCGGTCGACCTGAAGATGAAGGAAATTAACCGAACACTTCCAAAGGGCGTGAATGCAATAACGGTCTATGACCGAACGGTGCTGGTCGATAAGGCCATTAATACCGTCAAGAAGAACTTGGTAGAAGGCGCGTTGCTCGTCGTCGCAGTGCTGTTTCTCTTCCTGGGAAACATCCGCGCTGCAATCATCGCTGCGATGGTCATACCTCTTTCGATGCTCTTCACCTTTACAGGCATGGTCACGTACAAGGTCAGCGCTAATTTGCTCAGCTTGGGCGCCCTAGACTTCGGCATCATCATCGACGGGGCGGTGGTTATCGTCGAAAACTGCGTGCGAAAACTTGCAGAAGCACAGGGACGGCTCGGCCGCCCTCTGACTCGAGCCGAACGCTTCGAAGAGGTTTTCGCTGCGTCGCGCGAAGCGCGCCGGCCGCTACTCTTCGGCCAGCTCATCATCATGGTGGTCTACCTGCCTATCTTTGCGCTTTCCGGTGTCGAGGGCAGGATGTTCCATCCGATGGCGATAACTGTCGTCATCGCACTGCTTGGGGCGATGATTCTTTCAATTACTTTCGTTCCCGCGGCCGTAGCGCTGTTCATTGGTAAGTCGGTGGCGGAAAAGGAAAGCAGGTTGATGCACCAAGCCACGCGACTCTACGAGCCGCTCCTTCGCAAGGTCATGGCTAACGGTGCCGTTGTCATTACTTTCGCAGTAGTCAGCATCGTACTCTCGGGCCTCCTAGCGACGCGTCTTGGCAGCGAGTTTGCGCCAAGCCTGAACGAGGGCGACTTTGCCATCAACGCAAACCGCATCCCAGGCACTAGCTTGTCCCAAACAGTCACTATGCAAGCTCAGCTAGAACGGGAACTTAAAGCCAAGCATCCGGAAATTGAGCGCGTGTTTGCCCGTACTGGAACATCTGAGGTGGCGTCCGACCCTATGCCACCAACCATGTCCGACGGATACGTGATGCTCAAGCCGGAGTCACAGTGGCCTAAACCCAAGAAGTCCCGTGACGAGTTGCTCGAGGCGATTCAAGCAACGGCAGCGACTCTGCCTGGTAATGCGTACGAGTTTTCTCAGCCTATCCAGCTCCGGTTTAACGAACTGATTTCGGGGGTGCGAAGCGATGTCGCGGTCAAAGTGTTCGGTGACGATATGGAGGTGCTTACCGCGACCGGAGCTCGGCTGTCCACTGCCCTGTCGAAGGTTCCTGGCGCTACTGATGTAAAGGTTGAGCAAGCTAGCGGCTTGCCTACGTTAACGGTCAATATCGACCGAGGCAAAGCATCCCGCTATGGCCTAGACATCAGTGATGTCCAGAAGGCGGTAGCCACTGCCGTCGGCGGAACTGAAGCAGGGACCGTCTTTGAAGGCGACCGTCAGTTCGATATCGTGGTGCGCCTCCCAGAGGGTACGAGAAACGACCTTGAGACGATGAGACGTCTGCCAATAGCGCTACCCGGCTCGGAGCAATCGACCTCTGGTCCACGTTTTATTCCATTAAGTGAGGTTGCAACTCTGGAGGTTGGCCCTGGGCCTAACCAGATTAGTCGAGAAAGCGGAAAGCGGCGCGTTGTCGTGTCTGCGAACGTTCGCGGACGAGACATTGGCTCGTTCGTGACCGAAGCTCAAGCGTCGATTGAAAAGTCCGTGTCAATACCGGCCGGGTACTGGACAGTATGGGGCGGGCAATTCGAGCAACTGGAGTCGGCTGCCGGCCGTTTGAAGGTGGTGGTTCCACTAGCTCTGCTTCTAGTGTTCACTCTGCTCTTCGCCATGTTCGGCAATCTCCGTGACGGACTGATTGTGTTTTCAGGCATTCCTTTTGCGCTTACCGGGGGGGTACTTGCACTCTGGCTTCGGGGAATCCCCTTCTCAATCTCCGCAGCAGTCGGCTTCATCGCTTTGTCAGGCGTTGCAGTGCTTAATGGCCTGGTCATGATTTCGTTCATTCGCAGCCTTCGTGAAGAAGGCATGTCTCTGGACGAAGCAATTGGACTCGGCGCTCTTACGCGGCTCCGCCCTGTCCTTATGACAGCGATGGTTGCATCACTTGGTTTCGTACCGATGGCTATCGCCACAGGGACAGGCGCCGAGGTACAACGCCCCTTAGCGACAGTTGTTATAGGCGGAATTCTTTCCTCGACTGCGTTGACGCTACTTGTCCTACCTCTGCTGTACCGCTTCGCATATCGAAAAGAAGAAGATGTCGACATCGCGGCGTCAAAAGGCAACGAGCACTTGGTAACAACCTAAAAAATCAAAGGGGCTCATTGTGGCTGTGAGCCCCTCTTCACGAACATTGGAGGCTTTATGAGTGCTGAACACGACCACGCGTCGGGTAGTAGTGAACGGGCATTGTGGATAGCCCTTGGTTTAACGAGTAGCGTTTTGGTTGCTGAAACAGTCGGAGGTATCGTCACGGGGAGTCTGGCGCTTATATCTGATGCAGCCCACATGTTGACTGATGCTGCGGCGCTCGCAATTGCGCTTGTTGCAATTCGCATAGGCCAGCGGGCCGCCGACCGAAAACGCAGCTTCGGCTACTACCGGTTTGAAATTCTGGCGGCAGCGTTCAACGCGTTGATGCTGTTTGGGGTGGCCATCTATATCCTTTACGAGGCCTATCAGCGCTTAGGTAATCCTCCTGAAATTCAATCCATCAGCATGCTAGCGTATGCAGCGGTAGGCCTGGTCGCAAACATAGTCAGTATCAGCATTCTGAAGTCTGGCAAAGATAAGAACCTCAACATGAAAGGGGCGTACCTAGAGGTTTGGAGTGACCTGTTAGGGTCGGCCGGCGTCATCGGCGGCGCACTGGTCATCCGATACACAGGCTGGACATGGGTTGACTCTGCGGTCGCGGTTGCTATCGGAATATGGGTTCTACCCCGCACATGGGCCCTCCTAAGGGCGAGCGTAAACATCTTGCTGGAGGGTGTTCCTGAAGAAATCGATATCGACGATTTGGGCGCTGCGTTGAGTGCAGTTCCAGGCGTCATTAGCTTCCATGACTTGCACGTCTGGGCCATCAGCAGCGGGAAAACTAGCATGACTGTTCACCTTGTACACCACGATGAAGTATTGCCGGCAACAATTCAACACACGGTAAGGCAGGTCATGTTCGAGAAATTCGGTATTGCGCATATCACCGTACAGGGTGAACTGACGCCGTGTCATCAAATAGACGAACAGTTTCACTTCTCAGACAAGCTATCTAACGACCCGCATGCCGGACATACGCATTAGTTTAGGCGTCGAAGACCTCGCGCCAAGATGCGGGGACATACCCTACCCCCCTATGCTATCATTTAAGCTTAGGGGGTGAAATGTCACATACAAGCCGTCAGAAGGAAAAATTGGTCAACCGAGTTCGTCGCATCCGCGGCCAGCTCGAAGCCGTCGAGCGAGCGTTAGAATCTGAGAGCGGTTGCACAGAAGTCCTGCACCTGTTAGCGGGCGCCCGGGGAGCGATGAACGGTTTAATGGCCGAGGTCATTGAAGACCACATCCGCGAACATGTAGCTAGCCCATCAATTCAGAGTGACGAGGAGCGCGCTCAAGGTGCAGATGAGCTCATCGATGTTGTCCGCTCATACCTGAAGTGAGCGAGCAATGGCTGTCAAATCACCATGCGTTGACCTGTGCAAGTTCGACGGTCGTACAGGCTACTGTACAGGCTGCCTACGGACGCGACCTGAGGCGCAGGGCTGGAAAAAGATGACGGACCACACCCGTCATCAAATTATCAATGAGCGCGGAAGACGCGAGAAAAAGCTGACAGGGAAATGACTGGTCAGCACACAAACGCCATGAAGATTAGCCTGCAGAACGACGACCTCTCCCCATGGGTTCACACACATAATTTCGACAAGGGTAGCCAGGCGGGTGAGCGCGGAACGCGAATAGTCATGTGGATTACTGCAGTGATGATGGTTATCGAAATCGTCGCTGGCTGGTGGCTAAATTCGATGGCACTGCTTGCGGACGGGTGGCACATGAGCTCGCATGCCCTCGCAATCGGGCTTAGTGCTTTCGCGTACTCAGCTGCCCGCAAATACGCGAATGACCCTCGATTCGCGTTTGGAACCTGGAAGATTGAAATCTTGGCCGGGTATACTAGCGCGGTCTCTCTGATTGGCATCGCTGTCTTGATGGCGGTCAGCTCAGTCGAGCGAATTTTTTCGCCGGCGCCAATTCACTATCGCGAAGCAATCATCATTGCGGTCATTGGACTTGTCGTGAATGTCGTCTGTGCTGTTATCTTGGGAGGCGCACACCACCATCATGGAGAGCATGACCACCATCACGGCGGCGACCACCATGACGCGTACGACCATGGCAATCACCACGACTTAAATCTGAAGTCGGCGTATATCCACGTTGTCGCTGACGCCGCCACCTCGGTACTCGCGATTGCCGCGCTTGTGGGCGGTTGGATGTTTGGATGGGCCTGGCTGGACCCAGCAATGGGTATCGTGGGCGCCGTCCTAGTTGCGATTTGGGCTAAGAACCTCATGAAAGAGTCCGGTAAGGTTCTGCTCGACCGCGAGATGGACGCCCCAGTGGTCGAAGAGATTCGTGAGGTAGTCGAAGCGAACGCAGGAAATAGCGATACTAGGATTGTCGACCTCCACGTGTGGCGAGTCGGCCGGCAAGGCTACTCTTGCGCATTGAGCGTGGTCACGCGTGACCCAACCCTTACTGCGGAAAGAGTGCGCGAGCAGCTTTCGATACACGAGGAGATAGTTCATTCGACAATTGAGTTGAACTATCGTTCATAAGCAGGACTTTGCCAGTGCCAAAGCACCTCGTGCCAGTTGAACTGGCGTGTAGGCTTTTTCGAAGCCTGAGAACAATGAGGAACACTCGGCTTAACTCATCGCAAGCGGTGCGACTGGCGACGGCAAGGGTTTACTTCGCTAAAGCTCCGGCGTGGTAAATTGCTGACTATTACATACCACCAAAGGTCCTCTATGCCTACCTATCAAGAATATCAGGAACAAATCGCAAAATTGCAGGCGCTCGCCGAGCAAGCACGCCAAGATGAACTCGTTGAAGCTCGTCGCAAAGTTCGTGAGCTCATGGATGCACATAAACTTTCGCCCTTAGACTTCGCCGAATCAAACAAGAAGACAAAGTCGGCGGAGAAGAAGGGAACGGTTCAAGCCAAGTACCGCGACCCAGATTCTGGAGCAACCTGGACAGGCCGTGGCCGCGCGCCTCGTTGGCTCAGCGGCAGAAATAAGGAAGAATTCCTTATCAAGTGAAGTAACCCGCGCTCGTGTAGATTTTCACTGGGGCACGTGTGAACTCATGTGCTTTTAAAGCGTAAGGTAAGACTTCTGCCCTGCCTTAATGACGTCCCAGTCAGCTATTCGTCCATTGCTCATCAGCGCTGCGCCTGGTCACTTACAGTCACTAGCGCAGCAGCTCTCACTCACAGCTGCTCTAATCTCAAGCAACTCCGCGGCCAAGTCTTTGTCAGCCAGAGTATAGACAGGCGCAAAGCCGCCGCCCGGGGTTCTGAAGTTCGTAGTTTGGCCTTGGTAGACGCGCGCTGCGGTCCACTGAACCTTGCTGTCGTAAACGTAACTGCGTAAGTCAAACTTCAACGTTTCGGGACTATGTGCCGTGCCGGAGACTCGCATGCCCGGAGCAACAACCCGCTGGGCGATATACTCGCCTGCCAATATTTCCTGCCAAACCCGCTTTGTGACCTTGTCGCCCCGGTAAGCAGCTTTTCCTCCATACCCGGCGACAGGCTTGAAAAACAGGTTGCGGCGCTCGTTCCACAATCGTTCAGCGTTACTTGTCGATACGCTCTCCGTGGACGGCACGTTAGCAACCAATATCTCAATCGTCGCTTGGGGCACACCGAGAGCTTCCAGTGCTGTGGCATCGCTCAGAATGGTGAGATTTCGCTTGTTTGCGTAGAGAGCGTGAGCTTGAGGATGCGGGGTGAGTACGACGGCATCCTCGCAGTAGGCGTCATGCAAAGGGCGCGACTCGGGCGCTTCAAGCATGAAGTCAGTAAGTCGGTTGTAGACCAGGTCAATCTTCAGCTCACCACACCACAGTGCTCCGTTTCTGAACGCAAGTTCACCAGGGTCTGCGATGACGGCATTGATGTCGTTCCTGGCGAACAGTCGTTGAAAGAGAAGAAACTCCGGATAGAGGTATTGTTGATGAGGTTGCGTGTCTACTATCGCAATGGTTCGTAGAGGCGCGGCTGGTCTTGCAGCGGCCCATTCCGACTTGAACATCTGAACTATCTGGTCCTCGAACGTAGCGCCCGAAAAAACCGCCTGTGCCAGTTGCGTATCGTCCAGGCAGCAGGTTCGATGCGCTTTCGCCATAACGGCGTTAAGCAATGCGCCTCCGGCGTTCGTGTTGATTTCAATGAGGCCGAGGTTCTCGCCGTCAGGGTGGAAGTCGTATCCGAAAAATACGCCCTGTACACCGCAGGTGCCTATCCTGGCGATGTCTGGCGCATCGGCCAGTATGAGCTCCCTGTATGCGGGAAGCCTGATGACTGACTCAAGCGCCGCAACTACCTCCTTGATTCTGTCTGCTTGGGTCTGTGAAATAAACACTGGCCGTGCCGAGAACAGGAACGGACATCGTTCCTCTATCAACTCAAAAAGCGTGTCGTCGTGCACTTCACCAGACAGTGCCGCCTTCAAGACAGACTTGTCCAGGCTGCTGCAGAAGCAGGAACTGTTGAGCTGCTCTGCTTGCAACTTGGACAAGCAAGAGGCGCTCACTTGGTTCTCGCTAACGATGTCTGAGTGTCGCATGTGCGTCCTATCCTTGATGTGAGTTCATGGCGCGGGTACTCGCCGGAGCCACCTGTCCTCGAAGACGCAAAGCGTTAGTGATTACTGAGACCGAGCTAAGACTCATGGCGAGAGCGGCAATCATCGGCGACAGCAGCTGTCCAGTGAAGGGATAGAGCACTCCAGCTGCCAGTGGAACTCCGAGCGCGTTGTAGACAAAGGCAAAGCCGAGGTTTTGCCACATGTTTCGCACTGTCTGTACAGAGATGGAGCGAGCGACTGCAATGCCGCGTAGGTCTCCCTTCACGAGGGTGACGTGGGCACTGTTGATAGCCACATCCGTCCCCGTACCCATGGCTACACCGACATTTGCTTTGGCGAGCGCCGGCGCATCATTGATGCCGTCGCCAGCCATTGCAACCACCCGCCCCTGCTTCTGCAGCTTGTCTACCAAAGCCAGCTTGTCTTGAGGCTTTACTTCGCCATGGAACTCGTCTATCCCGAGTTTCGAGGCAACCGAGCGCGCCGTTGTGATTCCATCCCCGGTAGCCATCACGACAGTAATCCCATCGTTACGCAGATTTGTCAGCGCCTCTGTCGTTGTCGCTTTGATGGGGTCGGATACCGCCAAGATTCCTACGAGCGTGCCGTCCTCGGCCAAATACATTACGCTGGCACCCTCGGCTCTTAGAGTCTCAGCATGTCCTGTAAGGCCGGCCCAAGCTACGCCCAAAGACTCTATCAGTGCCGTATTGCCTAGAGCAACACGTTTTCCCTCTACGACGCCTGTCACCCCGATACCGCTGGCTGACTCAAAGGACTCAGGCTTCGAGAGCGAAATCCCTCTGCTCTTTGCCTCAGCCACGATAGCGTGAGCTAGCGGATGTTCGCTGCCTTGGTCGAGGCTCGCGGCGAGCTGCAGGACGTACTCATCGTCGTATCCTTGCGCCGCGACAACGGTGTTAAACGCCGGCCTCCCTTCCGTTAGCGTTCCCGTCTTGTCTACAATGAGGGTATCCACTTTCCGAAGGTCTTCGATAGCTGCAGCATCGCGGAAGAGAACACCCTGCGTTGCCGCACGGCCGGTCGCGGCCATGATTGACATCGGGGTGGCCAAGCCGAGCGCGCATGGGCAGGCGATGATGAGCACTGCTACCGCATTGACGAATCCAAAAACCCAGCTTGGTTCGGGACCAAACAGCCCCCAGACCACAAAGGTCATAACCGCGATTGCTGCCACGACGACAACGAAGTATCCGGCAACCGAGTCAGCCAGGCGCTGCATTGGCGCGCGAGACCGCTGAGCCTGCGAAACCATCTGGACAATCTGCGACAGCATCGTTTCTGACCCGACCTTCTCCGCGGTCATTACAAGGCTTCCGCTTGTGTTGATAGTTGCGCCTATCAGCCGGTCGCCAGGTCTTTTTGTTACGGGCACGGGTTCGCCTGTCAGCATCGACTCGTCGACCGCGCTCGCCCCTTCCAACACCACTCCGTCTACCGGGACTTTCTCACCTGGACGAACCCGGAGGGAATCCCCAACGTGTACATGGGTAAGTGGAACGTCTTCCTCGCTTCCGTCCGAAGCAATGCGTCTTGCGGTCTTGGGAGCCAGACCCAGCAACGATTTGATGGCAGCAGAAGTTTGTGAGCGCGCACGGAGTTCGAGGATTTGGCCAAGGAGCGTCAGCGAAACGATAACTGCCGCCGCCTCGAAGTACACACCGATACGACCGTGGCTCGCGAAACTAACTGGGAAAGCGCTTGGGGCTAAAGTGGCAACGACGCTGTAGCCATACGCAGCCATGACCCCTGAGCCAATGAGCGTCCACATATTCGGGCGCATGCGTATGAGGGATTGGAACCATCGCACAAAGAATGGCCAGCCGGCCCAGAGAACTACCGGTGTGCTTAGCGCTAACTCAATCCAGTTCTGTCCCGCTACGCCTGCCGGGAAAAGCATATGGCCGAACATTGCCAGCGCAAAGACAACTGCTGTCAGTGGTAGCGTCCACCAGAAGCGCAGGCGAAAGTCGACCAGCTCTGGATTTTCTTCATCTTCCAACGACGGGAGCTCAGGCTCTAACGCCATACCGCAAATCGGGCAATTTCCCGGCGCAGGCTGTCGAATCTCAGGATGCATCGGACAGATAAAAATTGTCCCTGCCGGTGCTTCCTGTAGGCGCACCTCGGCTGAGTTCTTTGGGGCTAAATAGCTCTCTGGAGCGGCCCTAAACTTAACCATGCATTTTGCGCTGCAGAAGTGATATACCTCGCCCTCAAACGAAATCTCACGCTCGGGGTTCTGTCCAACCTTCATCCCGCATACAGGGTCAACAAATGGCTTTGAGTCCGATGCCTGGTCTGGAAGGCGCGTGGACTCCGCACTATGCGCGTGGTGGTGGCCGTTTCCCGCCATATGGTCGTGTGTCGCTTTACGCTCAGCCATGGTCGCCTCTCAATGTTCGTGATGTCGTCCGAAGCTGCAGCACTACTAGAAGGTGTGCGGCAGAGTTGCGTATCTACGCGTGATAGCTCATTCACAGTGCACTTTGGACCTTCCAAAAATGGGAAGGTCAAGCATTCTTAAGCTGGCAAATACCTCAGAAATATGCAATATTTGGACGGTTAGCACTCACATGGCAGCTGGCGGCTGTTGCGCAGTCAAAACAGCCGCAGCGAACAACACAGCAAGTAAAACAATGCTTTCTATCGTTAGTGCCAACTTCACGCGCGCAAGACCATGCGCTGAGTTCCGCGCAAGGGCCAGTCCGAAAAATTTGTTGTACCCGCCCAGTAGCAAAGCCACTGCAACTAGAGCGACCTTTACCAAAAGCGCCGTCGTATAGAGGGTGCCGCCAAGAAGGTTGTCCACGGTGCCAACCCTGTGCCATGAGTTAAATAATCCCGTGGCAAAAATCGCGATGACTGCAACAGTGGCCGCTACCGACATCGCCTCGAGATATCCACCCATCCGATTCGAATCGTCTTGGAGCGCGTCGGCTCCCATCGCCTTCCAAGCTGAGACAAACACAAGGCCGGTCCATGCTCCCATAGCAGTTAGATGAACTACCTCAGCTGCAAAAGGAATAGTCCAGTAACCGTTCTCTCCAGCGTGGCCCATCGATGCGCGTACAAACGCAAAGACGCCTAATGCCGCAAGCACTGCCCACTCACGCCATGCGGCCGTTGAACGATAGGCGCGAATCGCGAGTGCGAGCGCTAGAGCACTAAGCGAAATATAGCCAGCTCGTCCGATACTCGTCATGGTCAACATCTGCCACACGAGGTCCTTAGCTTCCGCCAGGCTCACACCACCCATGACTGCGGCGGAAGCCCATAGACCCGCGCAGCCTGCCAACACTCCCAGTGTTCCAGCAAAGATGTCAGCTGAACCTAGCAGGCGTTCGGTGTCCGGTTTCGAAACACCGGCTGCCAACATCCAGCGGCGTGCGAGCCATGAACCTACAAGCCAAGCGAACGCAACGTTCAGGAAAATGGCTGACCCAACCTGTAGACCCAGGACACTATCCATTTATTTCACCGAGAACGAGAAAGTTCCCGTACGACGGTGACCATCGTTTCCGGCGACAGCCCATTTAACGGTGTAAGTACCGGTGGACAGACCCTTGGTTTGAAGTCGCACAATTTTGGGGTTGCTGACGTCGACCTTCGCCTTGTCGGTTGCGATGACCTTCCCATCCGTATAAGTCAACGTCACAGTATTAAACGCCTGCTCGACTTTTTCATTAAAAGTCAGGGTAATTTCGGCAGGAGCTGTCTCTAAGACCGCCCCTGGCGTCGGGTTCGAGGTACTGAGTTTCGCGTGCGCCATGGCAAATGGGGCCGCAATGGTGGCTGCTGTAAAAACGCAGGCTGCTACGATTTTTTGAAGGGTTTTCATATTGCCTCTATGTAGGTGATTGGTTATTTGGCTTTACGGGAAGACCAGTGAACGTGCGTGATGACCCACTTGTCACCCTGCTTTTCCAATACGGCAGTCTCGGTGCCAAACGAGTGAACATCGGTCCCTTTGAACTTGCCTTTTGTTTCCGTTTCACGTGTGACGATGGCGATATTTCCCTCAACTCTTTCGTTCTGTCGCACGACCGTTTGACTTGTGGCCTTGGCAAACGCGATGTCGCCAGGAAGATGGTGACCAGCGTACTCATCGCGGGAGCGCTCGACGTAACCGGACTCGAAAATGTTGATGGTTGGGGAGAGGAAAACGGTTGCTGCGTCAGCCTTTCCGGCGGACAGTGCCGCATGAAACGCAGTTAACGTTTCAAGCGGCGTTGCTGCGAATGCCTGAAGCGATGCGGCCGAGATAGCAATGGCAAACAGTGTTTTACGCATAGATTTATAGGTTGGTAGTTGTAGGGGACGACCCGACAAGCCATTCATCGCTGACAGGCTTGTCGGCTCTTCGCTCAGCTGCAGCGTCTTATTTCTTCGCCGAAGATTTCTTCATTTCTGCCATGTGTGCCACTTCTTTCTTCTGCATCTCGACGAGCTTGTTTGCGAACTCTTTAACTTCGGCGTGCTCGAGCTTTGGTGCCGCGGTCTGCGCCATCTTGATTGCGCCTTTGTGGTGCTGACTCATCATGTCCACAAACATACGGTCAAACTGCTCGCCCTTCGCCGACGTTAGCTTGTCGCCTGTCATTCCCTTCATCGACTCGGACATGCCTGGCATCTTCATGTTTACTGCATCTGGTTTGCCGGCATACCACTGCTCTTTCCAACCCTTGAGCTGCGCAATCTCTTTCTCCTGCTCGGCCATCATCTTCTTAGCCATACCCTTGAGGTGTTCGCTAGCAGAACGAGTTTCGACCAGGCTGGCCATGTGCATAGCCATCTGATGGTGCATCGCCATGGTGTCCAGGAACTGCAGTTCATACGGCGCCTTAGCCGCGTTCGGCGAGCTCTTGTGCATCGACTGCATGTTTGTCATGTCATGCCCAGCGGCACCGTGTGCGCCGCTTTGATGCTGAGGTGCCGCGTTAGCAGACAGCGCAATCACGGCGATTGCGGCTAGTGCGATTTTCGAGATTTTCATATTTACTCCTTGGTTGGTTGCAAGAGTACTCACCCGATTACATACACCTAGCGCCGATGCTGATTCAGACACAGACGCCTCCTACCTCCCTCACTTATTTTTGAAGCACCAACTGGGTCACCACCAAGCGCCCATCAAGCCTTTCAGCGACGAACTTAATCTTGTCGCCGGCCTTGAGCGTATCGAGTGCTGAAACGTCCTTTACACCGAACACCATAGTCATCCCGGACATACCAAGGTTCTCAAGTGGACCGTGCTTGATAGTCAAACGCCCGGTGTCTTTATCGACTTTCTTGACTTCGCCTTCCGACAGTGCCAGTTCTTGACCTGCGACTGCCGCGGGCGCGTGATTTCCATGGTCGTGAGACTGCGCCATCGCACTGTTGAAAGCGAGGAGAGCAACTGTGGCGGCGACATTGGCAACGATTTTTGCGATTTTCATTCGATATCTCTTCTTTGATTTAGGTTTAGCAGCCCATTTCGAACTGCCAGTTACACACGATTCACTACGCTCAAACTCAGTCACTTCGCTTGAGGTCAATGCCCCGAATGGCCCGATGGTTTACGGACGTTAAATTCCACATTCTGAGCAGGCTTACCTGCAGGCATAGACTGCCCGCCGGCTGAGGTGTTCCTGGTAGCTTCAGGCGGGGCACCATTCCATTCATACGCTAGAGTTCCAGCAGGGTGCTTGTACCAACCCGGGTCGCTGTAATCGCCTCGCTTCTGGTCTTTACGAACCTTCATCACAGTGAACATGCCGCCCATTTCAACTCCGCCAAAGGGTCCTTGTCCCCCCATCATCGGAAGGGTGTTCTCTGGCAGCGGCATCTCCATCTCACCCATCGCTCCACCTGTCGAGCCCATGGCCATGTAGTCCGGAATGATTGAGCTAATCTTCTTCGCGACGTCGCTCTGAGATACGCCAATCATGTTGGGAACGTCATGTCCCATTGCATTCATGGTGTGGTGAGATTTATGGCAGTGGAATGCCCAGTCGCCCAGGTCACTTGCGACAAACTCGATAGCGCGCATCTGACCCACGCCGACGTCGACAGTCACTTCTGGCCAACGCGATTCCGGTCGAGTCCAGCCGCCGTCCGTGCCAGTTACTTCGAATTCGTGGCCGTGCAGGTGAATCGGGTGATTGGTCATCGTCAAGTTGCCAAAACGAATGCGCACGCGCTCGCCCTGGCGCGCGACCATTGAATCGATTCCCGGAAACACTCGGCTGTTAAACGTAAATAAATTGAAGTTCAACATCGTCGATGTCTTTGGCACAAAGCTACCAGGCTCGATGTCGTAGCTACCGAGGAGGAATACGTAGTCGCGGTCGACTTTCATGAAGTTGGGATTCTTCGGATGAGTTACCCAAAATCCCATCATCCCCATAGCCATTTGCACCATTTCGTCCGCATGCGGGTGATACATGAAGGTGCCCGGGCGTTTCGCTTCAAACTCATAGACCATCGTCTTACCGGGCTGGATTGGCTTTTGCGTCAATCCGGCAACGCCATCCATGCCGTTAGGCAGGCGCTGACCATGCCAGTGCACACTGGTATGCTCAGGGAGCCTGTTCGTCACGAAAATTCGAACACGGTCGCCTTCAACTACCTCAATGGTTGGCCCTGGTGAAGCGCCGTTGTAACCCCAGAGGTTCGCTTTCATGCCCGGTGCGAATTCACGTACGACGGGCTCAGCAACCAAGTGAAATTCCTTTACCCCGTTATTCATACGCCAGGGGAGCGACCAACCGTTGAGCGTCACCACTGGGTTGTACGGGCGCCCGTTTGGTGGAGGCGGCGGCACCTGTGTGGAAGCACTTTGAATGATTACCGCTTCTGGGAGGGACGCTGCGCCAACACGGCTGACTACCCCGGCCCCGACCAAGGCTGCTGCACCGGTGAATAAATCTCTACGTGAAACCATCTCAACTCTCCAATTAATGTTGTGCTGCTGGCGCAGAACTTGAACTTGCCGTCACTGCTTGCGAAACAGCCCCGCCGCCGCCATTGATAGCTGCTTGCATGTCGGTCTCTGCAATCCAAAAATCGCGCTGCGCTTCAATGGCGCCGTTCACGCTCATCACCTGGTCGCGTGCATCGGCCAGAAGCTCGAACACGCTGGCAAGCATGCCGTTGTAGCGGAGAAGAACTTCGTCCGAAATTTGCTTTCTCAACGGGACGACTTCGTCGCGATAGTGCTTGGCGACGTCGTAAGTAGTCCGGTACGCCGAATACGCTTCGCGCACTTCCGAGCGCGCTCGAATGGCAGTGTCAGCGGTGCGGTTGAGAGACATCATGTAGGTAGCCTTGGCACGAGCCCGTCGTGCCCCGCCCCAGTCAAAAATGGGCAGCTCCAGTGATATGTCGTAGCCGTTTTCGCGAGGTGCGCCCGTCGTACTCTTATTGGCATATCCAGCGTCAAGGACATTGATGAAGCCCGTCGCGTTGGTCAGGCCCAGCGACCGAGCAGTAGCTTCGACATCTCGTTTGGCAAACTGAATGTCGAGCCTCTGCTCCATCGCCATTGCCTCAAGCGCACCAGGCTCATTCGGCTTTTGCGGCAGGTCCGGCAAGCGGTCAGGAATTTTGAAGTTGATGTTTGAACCCCAGAGGCCGAGTAACCGCACGAGTTGTTCACGTGCAGCCGTCGCAGCGTGGCGGGTACGGGCGTACTGCGTCGTTGCTTCGGCATAAAACGCCTGCTGGCGTGCCCTGTCCAGTTTGCTAGAGTTACCAACCTTCGCCTGCTCTTGCGCCAGTTGAGCTCCAGCCTCGGCTGAAATTACTACTTGGCTCATGAATTTCTCTGCCTGAGCAGCCGCTACAGCGTTGAAGTAAGCCCGGCGAGTTTCGCTAGCTAAGCGGACGGCTTCTGACGCTGCGACCAGCTTCGCTTGTTCAAACCGGCCGCGTTCGATAGTGCTTCGAACTGGAAGAGTCAGGAGGCCAATCAAATCGAACATGACGCTACGTCCGATTTCAGTAGTGTCGACGCCCCGCATCTTGCTAAACGAGAAACCAGGGTTACGCAGCCGGCCGGCTTGAACGAAGTCGGCTTCCGATACGCCCAGCTCCGCCAGTGACGCCTGGAAGCCGCGGTTGTTGAGCAGGGCAATCTGTACAGCGCTGTCCGGTGTCAGCGGCGGCGACAACAGCTTCGAGACTTCAGTAGTGCTAGTCTGCGCATCTTTGTCGTTGCGCTCTGCCGAGACTCCGAAGCCGGTCCGCGGTTTCGTCAACGTTGAGACGTCACTTGCTCCGCCGTCGCTAGACAGCGTCGAGCACCCGGCCAAAACTGATATCGCTAGAAGGAGGCCAGAAGTCTTCAAAGCAGGTGTGATATTCAGAGGCCTCATTTCCTGGTTCCTTTTTCTTGAGGTTGCTGATGCTGCCCATGCGCAGCGTCATTCATTGCTCCACTCGCAGGTGCTGCGCTAGCCGCATTGGCTGGCTTCTTCGGCTGGCCCATCTGGTGCCCAGCATGCGGGTCGGGCTTTGGAGCTGGTGCCATCTGATGCCCAGCATGCGAGTCGGGCTTTGGAGCTGGTGCCATCTGATGACCTGCGTGTGGGTCTGGCTTTGGAGTTGGCGCCATTTGATGGCCCGTATGCGCTGCAGCGGCAGGTTGGCCATTAGACGTCGCTGGAGAGGCTGTTGGAGCTGGCATTTGATGACCGGCATGGGACGCCTGGCCAGCGGGTGCAGCTGGTGTTGCGCGGCTCGGGCTAGCGCTTGGATTTACACCTTGGGCCGGCATCGTGTGCCCAGAGTGGCCGCTAGCATCTTGCGGCGCCGGAGATTCGGCCCCATGAGCTTCCCCATGCATGCCCTCGCTTGCAACTGTAGCGTTAGCCTCTCGCCATACTTTGTCAGGTGAGACGTTACTCTCCCTCACTGGGGTGTATGTCGACAAAACCGAGGTGTACGACGTTTGCGGAACTTGGGCAGCTGGGTCAGCGACCTTAAGAGAAACTGGAGGCTCGCTCGCAAAGGACACGAGCGAAGTTACGGCTGCCGCGGTAGCGGCAACAAAACGCTTTGAAAACATAGTTGTCCCAAAATCGAAAGTAGGCGCGCAGTAGTATCGCGCGACAAAAGCACAACGAAATACGAGCGAGTACGCGCGTCGTTGCTACCGAAAACGATTAAACGGCGAAGGGCCGGGGGGGACGTTCGAGACTGTCGGGGATGAATCCGCCGACAAATGTAGAGCCGAAGGTCTCATAGACCTCAGCGTTACTGAAGGAAGGTTTGAAGGTCAACAGCTGAGGGGGAGCGAAGGCCCCAACAGAGCAAGCAGCACAAGCACTGCACGACCCATGCTTGATGCTTGTGGACGTATCGCTGCTCTGTTTGCTAGACGACGCCATCTCTGGGCAATGGTCATCCTGGCCGGACGGTTGGTCCATGCCTGCACCGTCAGAAATATCTGATACGTTACCGTGGTCCATCGCGCTGGCGACCATGCTCATACTCTGATGACTTGAACCGCACGCCCGCAGCACATTCGCTGCAAATGCCTGGAAAGGCATCACGGCGATTAGCAGCCATAGTACGTAGGTTTTCAGGGTTCGATTCATTGGTCGAAAGTGTAGCACGAGCTCTTTCACCGTCAAGGTGACACAAATCCAAGATACACCTTCCCACAACAGGAAGGTCAAGCGAAATCGCACTGAACTTAACAAATAGTTGCGTCTGCCAAGCCCCGGCGCCGTGTCATTGCCAGATTTACAAAAAAAGGCAGTATCAATACGCTACGAAAATATATACTTTTGCGCTACCACAACATTACGGTATTTTCATGACGACCCTCATCCGACTCTGGCTTTCCCTGCTTCTGCTTGTATGGACGCAAGCTGGTGCTCAAGAGTCACAAGTCAGCCAGAACCTTCGCTCATGCGAGGCCGGGTATTCAAGCTGCGATATATCTTTATTAAACGGGTCGCAACTCGAGCGAGTCCGTCAATCAACCCTCGCACGAAACTTCCGTTCTTGCGACAGTGGATACTCAAGTTGTGACTTGGCCCTGCTGACTAAGTCTCAGCGAACACAGGTTCACAGTTCTGCCTTGGCTAGGAACTTTCGGAGCTGCGATAGCGGTTACAGCAGCTGTGACGAATCTTTACTAACGACAGCACAGCAGACACAAGTGCTCAAATCCCAGCACAGCCGAAACTTTCGGAGCTGCGATAGCGGATATTCATCCTGCGACCTGACACTGCTGACACAGCAGCAGCATGACAAAGTTAAGCTCTCGGCCCTGGCTCGAAATTTCGCCAGCTGCGATAGAGGTTACTCAGGGTGCGATACGGCGCTTTTGACTGCAGCACAGCGCGCACAAGTCGATGCGTCAGGTCGTACCCGCAATTTCCACAGCTGCAACAGCGGATACTCTGGATGCGATGCGAGCATCCTCACTGACGTCCAACGTACGACCGTTACGGAATCCGCTTCACGCCGAAATGCGTATAACTGCCAGAAGGGGTACAGCAGCTGTGTTCATACGGTCAGGACTTCGGAGTCACTATCGTCGGCGCCGGGACGTAGTTCAAGCTCGCCCCACGCCCGCACTCGCGACACCTACATTACAGGTGGCCAACAGGCTTCTTTTGAAACGGCGAAGAGCGCGTCAACCAAACCTAAGGCGCCAACTGCCCTGGGCCCTGACGCAGTCGAAACAGTCGTGTTACCAGTCGCAGCCGGGCCGACTTGCGCTGAGAATGGGTCCTGCTATGGCGACATCAGCTCAGCAACACTAAGGCCCAAGACGACACACGTTAGCGGTTACACACGTCGTGATGGAACGTACGTTCGCGGACACTACCGTAGCAAGTAATTGTAAACACGCGGCAGGCCTTGATACTGAATCGCCCCGGCTTTCGTGGAGGCCGGTTAGTGTGAGTCAGGCCGGAACAGCCTGACTGCTCAACTGCTTGTAATAGTTTGCCTCAGCTTCCGCTGGCGGTATATAACCGAGCGGCTCCAGCAAGCGGTGGTGGTTGAACCAGGAAACCCATTCCAGCGTGGCCAGTTCAACGGCTTCACGTGTTCTCCAAGGAGCACGGCGGTGGATCAACTCAGCCTTGTAGAGCCCGTTGATGGTCTCGGCTAGGGCATTATCATAGCTGTCGCCTTTGCTGCCCACAGAAGGCTC
>NZ_ATYR01000030.1 GCF_000427785.1 Massilia alkalitolerans DSM 17462 | reverse complement strand
AAAGTAGTTCAGTAGTGCTGTAGTAGGCAAATTCCACCAGTTGCGAGGACGCTTCAGACGTTGATGGCAAACAGGTTAGACCGTGGTCAACATAGCCCGATGACAGCGTAGTACTTCGAGTACGTTAAGGCGACTGGGGCGTTGGCCAGCGAAACCCATCAGGGACAGGGTGAAAACCCACGCAAAGTCCGAATGTACGCTTGCAGACTTACCTCTTGCCCTTAGCGACTGATGTACTTGCAAACCGGGGGCGTCCATGTACGCTGTCACCGTTCGATGTTGGACCTACCCAGCGCTATTCGCAGCATCGCCTCCGCCGATCCGATACGACGTCCGTCGACCGCCCACTGCCAGCCGAGATAATTGGGCAGATAGCGCGAGGCCACACCATTGAAGCGCGCCAGCCACTGCCGAAAACGCCGGTGGTAGGCATTGACGTTTTGCACATGGACGGCGCCGCGCACGCGTTCGCCGGCCCGCAGGTTCACCGCTTCGTGCGAGATGGCGGCCGTGCGAGCGAACGCCTTGTAGGCAGGGTGGGAAACGGTGACCAGCAGCACATCCCTGTCCAGCACCGGAAGCAGATACCGGTGCAGCTGGGCCGTGGTGACGGCGCCCCGGCCGGTAATGAAATCGAAGGTAGCGCCGGTACGGTCGCGGGCGACCAGTACGCAGACGTGTTCACTGTTGATGCCGCGCCGGCTGGCTACACCTGCGCGCTTGCGCGGCGGCCGGTCGAGCTTGCGCGACCCCTTCTGTGATTCGAGCAGGAACAGTTCATCGGCCTCGGCGATGCCGGCCAGGGCTGCAGGACGGTCTTTCTTGGCCAGGTGCAGGAAACGGTGGCGCCAGCGGAAGCTGGTGTTGCGGTGCACGCCGAGCCGGTCTGCCGTCTTGCGCACCGACTGGCCCTCGAGCATGCCGTCCAGGTANTCCAGCCATTTGGCGCGGTGGCGCAGCCGGGCCAGCGGCGTACCCGTCAGGGCATTGAAAGTCTTGCCGCAGGCGCAGCAGCGATAGCGCTGCACCCCGCGGACGTGCCCGTGGCGGTGCAGCCGCCGACCTTCACAGAGCGGACATGACGACGGGCTTCTGGCCTCCTCAATCGTCGCACAGACACGGTCCAGTCCAACTGCCGGGCGCAAAAGCGCGAGCAATTGTTCGCGCTGGCGCCTGGTCAGCTGCGCGACACGCGCCAGCGAAGGTTTGAAGCTTGCCGCCTGCATTGCCACCTCCACTGTCGATCGGACAGTGGTTCGACATCGGCCCAGCTCAACAGTTCAAGATCTCCAACACGTAATGGTGACAGCGCCGCGAAAAAAAACCGCGCAGCGCGCGGTTTTGTTGATTAGCGACGATCCCAGCGGTCGCCACGGTCCCAGTCGCGGCGATCATGGCGATCGTGGCGATCCCAGTCGCGGCGGTCACGACGGTCGTAGTCACGGCGTTCGACGTAGACCGGGCGCGGCTGGACATACACCGGACGCGGCTGCACGTAGACCGGACGCGGTTGCACGTACACCGGGCGCGGCTGGACGTAGCCATAACCATAACCGCGGTTGTCGTAGTAACGGTTGTCGCGATAGCGGCGATCGTCGCGGGTCGAGATCGAGTTGCCCACCGCCGCGCCGAGCACGCCACCCACCAGGGCGCCGCTGCCGCCGCCGGCACTGTGGCCGATTGCCGCGCCGACCACGGCGCCGATAGCAGTATTCACACCACGGTCGTCCGCCATTGCCGCTGGGGAGACGGCAACCGCGGCCAGGACCACCGCACCAACAATTTTAGATTTCAACATGGTTTTTCCTTTTGCGCCTGCGGTGATCAGGATGATCGAACAACGCCAGGCATGGAACGAACTATAGACCTGCGGACTCATGCTGCCATCCGTTAATACAGATTATTACAAACGCACATCCAGCAGTAACATCCGGAACGGCACTTGCAGAGGGACGGGCCTGCCCCATCTAACATTTGTTACCGTTTACCACCCCGGGTCCCCTGTGAATCGATCGTTCGCCACCATCCTGTCCCTGTTGGTCTTGCTGCAGGTATACATCGGCATGCGCCTGTTGCCGGACCTGGCGCTGGGGCTGCCGTTCACCGTGGGGGGCGTGCTGCTGCTGGTCTTGTTGACCGTGCTGGTGCCGGTCGGGCTGATGTCGGCTTCGCTGCGCCGGCGCCGCTGGTCGGAAACGGTTGCCTGGCTGGGCCTGCTGTCGATGGGCTTCTTTTCCTCGCTGCTGGTGACGACCCTGGCGCGCGACCTGGTGCTGCTGGCGCTGCGCCTGTTTGGCGAGCTGGATCCGGAAGTCGTTCGCGGCAGCGCCGCCGCGGTGCCGCTGGTGGCGCTGGCCGTGACCGCGCTCGGCTTCGTCAATGCGCGCCGGCTGGCCCGGGTGAAGCGGGTCGAGGTGCCGATCGCCAACCTGCCCCCGAGCCTGCACGGCTATGCCATCGCCCAGGTATCGGACATCCACGTCGGCCCGACCATCAAGCGCGCCTACCTGAACGCGATCGTCAACCGGGTCAACAAGCTGGGCGCCGACGCCATCGCCATCACGGGCGACCTGGTGGACGGCAGCGTGCACCGCCTGGGCCTGCATACCCAGCCGCTGGCGCGCCTGGCGGCGCCCGACGGGGTGTTTTTTGTGACCGGCAACCACGAATACTATTCGGGAGCGGAGGAGTGGATCGCCGAGGTGCGCCGGCTGGGCGTGACCGTGCTGCTGAACCAGCACGTGATCCGGCGCCGCGACGACGCCACCCTCATGATCGCCGGCGTACCCGACTACACGGCCCACCATTTCAACCCGGGGCACAAGAGCGACCCGCGCGCGGCCGCCGGCAGTGGCCTCGAGCAGGCCGACGTGCGCATCCTGCTGGCGCACCAGCCGCGCAGCGCGCCGGCGGCCGCCGAGGCGGGCTTTCACCTGCAGTTGTCCGGCCATACCCACGGCGGCCAGTTCTTCCCATGGAACCTGTTCGTGCCGCTGCAGCAGCCCTTCGTTGCCGGGCTGCACCGGGTGCGCGACATGTGGGTCTACATCAGCCGCGGCACCGGTTACTGGGGGCCGCCGAAGCGCTTCGGCGCCCCGTCGGAAATCACGCTGCTGCGCCTGGTCCCGGCGGTGTAAAGACGTCAACATTTCTTACCAAAAATTGTGCGGATGCGCTATCGTTGGATTCTCTTGAACTGAAGAAGGATTCGACGCATGAACCGCAGCATCCGCAGTTTCCCTGTCCTGAGTGCGCATGTCGCTATGCTTGCCGCCGTGCTGCTGAGCCCCGCAGCCCTGGCAGCCAGCCCCGGCAACGATCCTGCCGCGCTCGCGAAGATCCGCGATACGGCGATGCAGAGCGACTACGCCTGGGAACGCATGGCGGACATGACCGACCTGATCGGCCCGCGCCTGTCCGGCTCGCCAGGAGCGGCGGCGGCCGTGACCCAGGTGGCGGAAGCCATGCGCAAGCTCGGCGCCAAGGTGACCTTGCAGCCGGTCAAGGTGCCGCACTGGGTGCGCGGCGTGGAGACCGGCGAGATCGTCGAGTACGCCGGCCGCCCGCAGGGCATCACCCAGCGCGTGGGGCTGACCGCACTGGGCGGCTCCGGCGCGACCCCGGCCAGCGGCTTGATTGCGCCCGTGATGGTGGTGAAGAGCTTCGACGAACTGAAAGCGCGCAGCGCCGAAGTCAAGGGCAAGATCGTGCTGTTCGACGCGACCTTCGACCAGCACCAAGCCGACCGCGGCCTGGCCGGCCAGGCCTATGGCCAGGCGTCGGCTTTTCGGCGCAACGGTCCGCCGATGGCGGCCGAGCTGGGTGCGGTGGCGGCGCTGGTGCGCTCGGTGGGCGGCGCCAACTATCGCCTGCCGCATACCGGCTCGACCGCGCTGCAGGACAACGCGCGCATCCCGGCCGCGGCCGTGACGGCCGAAGATGCCATGCTGATGGGCCGCCTGGCCAAGCGCGGCCCGCTCAGCATGAAGCTGGTGCTCACGCCCAAGACCCTGCCGGACGCCGACAGCTTCAACGTGATCGCCGACCTGCCAGGGACCGACAAACCGGACGAGATCGTGATCGTGTCGGGCCACCTGGATTCCTGGGACTTGTCTCCCGGCGCGCATGACGATGCGGCCGGCGTCGCCAGTGCGATGGCCGTGCTCGACACCCTGAAAAAGCTCGACTTCCGCCCGCGCCGCACCATCCGCGTGATCGCCTGGATGAACGAGGAGAACGGCATGCGCGGTGCGCGCGCCTACACGGCCGCCGAGCAGGCCAACCTGGAGAAGCACATCGGCGCGATCGAGAGCGACAACGGCGCCGGCCGCCCCTTCGGCCTGCGCGCCAGCGTGCCTGCGACCTCGAGCAAGCTGTTCGCACCGCTGCAGGCGGCGCTGCAGCCGATCGGCGCAGGCATCTTCCGCCGCGAAGACGCGCTCTTGACTGGGGACCTGTCGTTCCTGGAACGTACCGGCGTGCCGAGCTTCGCGCCGCTGATCGACACGTCCAGCTATTTCGACTATCACCACACCCCGGCCGATACGCTGGACAAGGTCGACCCCGACCACCTGCGCCGCCACGTGGCGGTGATGGCGGCCACCAGCTGGTTCCTGGCCAATATCGAACAGCCGATCGGCCGCGCGAACGTTCCCGAACGTTGATGACAGGCGTCGCCCCGTTCGCAACGGGGTGCCTGCCAGCTGTCATCCAGGCGCCGTGCCCGCCTTCAGGGCACGGCAATGCGCCTGACCGCGCGCGCGTGGCCCCGGTAGGGGCGCCCATAGATGGTCTGGATGCCGCTGGCAAAGTTTTGCCCCCAGACCAGCTGGGTGCGCGTTTCGTGCGGTTCGCTCGACCAGTACCAGTTGCGCTCGAAGGCTTCGCGCTGGTTGGCGAACAGCAGCGCCAGTTCGCGCCGCGTCGGCAGCACGCCGCCCTGTCCGCGTGCCCAGTCGACGGCGCTCGGCCAGCTGACGTCGACCGCCTCGCCCGGCAACAGCACCAGGTGGTAATCAGGATCTTCTTCCTTGCCCAGGATTAGTCCCGCATAGGCCTCGCCTTCTTGCAGCATGGCCCGCACTTGCATGTACTCGCCCATTTAACACGTCCTCAAAGTTTGGTATCCAGTCTTTAAGACCTTCCGGACCGAGCTTTGGTTGCGTGTACAAGTTCGATCTAGCTCATGCAAATGGTTGAGTTCGTCGAGGATATATCTACGAGATAGGCGGGCTTGCTGCTGCGAGCCTACGGTTTTTTTACCGTATGGTAAAAATCACTCGGCCAGGGGCAGGGCCATCTGCGGGTCTTGCGCGCCCGGGCGGTTGACCGCGTTGGTCACCTTGTACCATTCGAAGGCGTCCACGGGCAGGGCGGCGCGGCGCGCCAGGTCCAGGGCTTCTTCGGGCGACAGGTCCGGGTTGAGCCACAGTTCGGCATCGGCCGCGTCCAGCACCACCGGGCGGCGGTCGTGGATGTCGAGCATGCCCTCGTCGGCGGCAGCGGTGACCAGCACGAAGCCGGCCTCGGCCCGGTTCTCGGTGAAGCTGCCGAAGTTGGCCAGCGCCAGCAGGAACAGCGGGGCGCGGTCCTTGCGGTGGATGTGCCACGGCTGCTTCTTGCCCTTTTCGCCGGTCCATTCGTACCAGCCCTCGGCCGGCACGATCGCGCGGCCCTTCTTGAGCAGGGGCTTCCAGTAGCGGTTGGTGAGCTTGTCCATGCGCGCGTTGACCATGATCGGCAGCTTGCCTTCGGCCCAGCGCGCGCGGTAGCTCCAGAACACGTCGTCGATGCGGCGTTCGCCGTCCTGCAAGTGCATCACCGGGCGGTAGCTGCCGGGCGAGACGTTCCAGGCAGGGGTGGACTCGCTGTCGTAGACCGCGTCCGTCCAGCCGAACACGCCGGCGTAGTAGCGAGCCGTCTGGCTCTGGTCAAATCGTCCACACATGCTCCCATGGTAGCGCAGGCCTGCGCCGCGCGCGGCACGGTAGAGATCGGATGAGCTCGTGTGCTTGCCATGCAGGGTGGTATGCTCCCGGCTAGACCGAATATGAGGAGGAACTGTATGGCTAGTGGCTGGTGGAGCGTCCTGAAGACCGTCCCGTGGAGCGAAGTGATCAACGCGGCGCCGCAAGTGGCGACCGGTGCGCGCAGGCTGTGGGACACGGTGGCGCGCAAGTCCGGCGGCGCGGCCGGCATGGCCCCGGATCCGATGATGGGCGACGAGCCCCAGGAAGACTATTTCGGCACGCTCGTCATGCGCGTCGAGCGGAACGAAATGAGCCTGGCCGAGCTGCGTACCCAGATGTTGCAGGCTTCCGAGATCATCGCCAACATGGCCGACCAGAATGCCCAGCTGATCGCCAAGATGGACGCGGCGCGCAACCGCATGCTGTGGCTGAGCGTGGCGACCGGGGTGTCGTCTATCCTGGCGCTGGTGGCGCTGGCGCTGGTCGTCGCCCGCACCTAGGCCCGCATGAAAATCGTCCTGATCCTGGCGAGCCTGTTCGTCTTCGTGTCCCTGCTGCTCAATGGGGCGCGGCGCAAAGGGAAACTGAACAGCAAGGCCGACCGCGCCGTCGCCGAACTGGCGACCTCGATGCGCATCTTCGTCTATGGCCTGCTGTTCTTCGTGGGACTGGTCTGCCTGGCGGTGGCCTACGAGTCCATCTATTGATGCTTTACTGCAGCTTTGTGCGAACACGCTGACAAACACGCGGGAAAAACCGGCGCTTGTAGGTCCCAATAGCGGGCTTATGTTGGTTACGTTCTCTGGTGGATAGTTCCACCTCTCCGCGTGTCTCCAGCTCAGTGTTGACTGAGTTCTTTGCCGCTGTCCTAGACGGACAGCGGCATTTTTTTGCTTCGCCGGCCGGGACGTGTCCGAGCCGGGTAGCTCAACTACTAACACTGTCGCTGCGGCACGTAGTACAATCCCCGCCGGCGCGGGCATGGCGAAATTGGTAGACGCATCAGACTTAAAATCTGCCGCCGTAAGGCGTGCCGGTTCGATTCCGGCTGCCCGCACCAGCTCCCTTCGTTCATGCGTGAACTAGGGCGCGACCGACACCGCCGACACCACCGCCACCTGGCGCGGCGCCGCTTACGGCGCCGGTGTTTCCCGGCGCGCCGCAATCTCCCGATCCGCCCGTTCATACACACGCGCACTGTGCTGCCACCACAGCACCCCGGCCACCAGCCCGGCGGCAATCGCGACCGGCGATGGCGCGGACAGCAAGACCATCAGGTTGTTGACGGCGGCGCCGGTCCACAGCGAACTCGAACTCTTGATGAGCATCCGCTTCTCGTCTTCCGGCAGGCGGTCGGCGTATGTCACCAGTCCGATCTTGGCGCCGGTCAGCGCGATGAGCCCCACCGGCGAGGTCGGCACCAGCGGATTCATTTCCAGCGCGCCGGATGACAGGGCCAGGCCGGTGCTGAGGCCGTCGGCCACGGCAGCCCCCATGGCGTTCTTGTCGAGCCGGTCGATCTGCTGTTCCGCGGAAAGGGCAGCCGTGCCTGGCGGGCTGCCCGTCGCGCAAGCGACCAGGGCAGGAGCGACAAACAGGCAGGCGGTGGCAATCCTGGCCAGGCGACGAAACAGGGGGGCGCATAGATTTCGCATATCCAACTCCTCGCAATGACGGCTCGATCGGAAACTTGCTGCTAACCGGCAATGACTAATTAGGCAAGCTTAATAATCAGTACATACTTTTTTGATAACAAGGCGGTGCGCCAGCGCAGCGTAATAGCTGAGCAATGTCATGCAAGGTGGATACGTCGGGAACTTATATAGAAAGCTGCGGACCGATTCCGCTTACTCATCCATTGGTCGTCCCGCCGGGATGGTGTAGCATGCCGGACGGCGGTTTCCCCGTTGCCGCCGCTGCAAGAGGACAAGAATTGAACATCACTATCAATGACGAACTGCGTGCCTTCGTCGACCCGCTGACCGACATCGAATACGCAGCGCTCGAGCGCAGCCTGCTGGCCGAGGGTTGCCGCGACGCGCTGGTGCTGTGGCGCGACACCCTGATCGACGGCCATAACCGCTACGAGATTTGCCAGAAGCACGGCATCCCTTTCCGTACCGTCCACAACAATAACTTCGCGTCGATCGACGACGTGATGCTATGGATGATCGATAACCACCTGGCGCGCCGCAGCGTGTCGGACTTCCAGCGCGGCGTGCTGGCGCTCAAGAAGAAGGAGATCGTCACCTCCCGCATGGCGGAAGAAATGGCGAAAGAGCCGCCCAAGCCGGAAGCCGACGACATGGATGCGCGCCCGCCGCCGCCCTGGAACACCCGCGAGGAAGTGGCCAAGGCCGCGCGCGTGTCGGCCAATACCATCAGCCAGATCGAGCGCATCCAGAAAGCCGCGACGCCCGAACTGCGCGAAGCCGTGCGCACCGGCACCATCTCGATCAACGCCGCCGCCAACGTGGCGCAGCTGCCGGAGGAGGCGCAGAAAGCGGCCGTCGCGGGCGGACGCAAGGAGCTGCAGCAGGCTGCGCGCCAGGTGCGCGAGCAGAAGATGGCGACGCGCCCGAAGAAAGAGACGGCACCTGGCGACCCAGCCGACGAGCTGGCCGCCGCACGCGCCGAGATCGCTTCGCTGAAGGATCGCGTGGCGACCCTGCTGACCGAGAACGAAGTGCTCAAGCAGCGCCTGATCCACGCCGGCGTCACACAATAAAACCATAACAAGGAGACACGCATGACCACCACCCGCACCATGCTGCCGACGATCCTGGCCTGTGCCCTCGGCGCGGCGGTTCCGGCGTTCGCCGCGCCGGCGGCCGCACCGGCCGTGCAACAGGCCGCAAGCAGCGCCGAGCTGGCGCGCTGGAAAAAGACGGCGGCGCGGGTGACCATCATGCGCGACAAGTGGGGCATCCCGCACGTGTTCGGCAAGCTGGACGCCGACGCGGTGTTCGGCCTGCTGTACGCGCAGGCCGAGGACGATTTCAATCGCGTCGAACTCAACTACATCAATGCGATGGGCCGCCTGGCCGAGGTCGAGGGCGAAAAGGAAGTCTGGCGCGACCTGCGCATGAAGATGTATATCCAGCCGAGCGACATGCAGGCCAAGTACGCGGCCAGCCCGGCCTGGCTGAAGGAGTTGATGAATGCCTTCGCCGACGGCCTGAACTATTACCTGCACACGCACCCGGAGGTGAAGCCGAAGCTGATCACCCGCTTCGAGCCCTGGATGGCGCTAAGCTTCAGCGAAGGCAGCATCGGCGGCGACATCGAATCGATCGACCTGAAGGACCTGGAGCGCTTCTACGGCAAGCGCGATGTGGCGCAAAAAGTGGCGGCGCTGGAGAATGCCTTCGACGCCGAACCGCGCGGCTCCAACGGCTTCGCCATCGCCCCCAAGCTGTCAAAGACGGGCAATGCGCTGCTCCTGATCAACCCGCACACCTCCTTCTACTTCCGTCCCGAAGTGCACATGGTGAGCGAACAGGGCCTGAACGCCTACGGCGCCGTGACCTGGGGCCAGTTCTTCATCTACCAGGGCTTCAACGACAAGGCTGGCTGGATGCACACCTCGGGCGGCGGCGACGTCATCGACGAATACCTGGAGACCGTGGTCGAGAAGGGCGGCAAATACTTCTATCAGTATGGAAGTGAACAGCGCCCGGTACAGGCAAGGCAGATCACGCTGCCCTACAGGACCCCATCCGGCGCGATGGCCAGCAAGACCGTGACCGCCTACTTCACCCATCACGGCCCGATCGTGCGCGAGGAGGGCGGCAAGTGGGTGGCCGTCAAGATGATGGATGAGCCGCTCAAGGCCCTTACCCAGTCGTACACGCGCACCAAGGCGCGCGACTACGATGCCTTCTACAAGGCGATGGAGCTGCGCACGAATTCCTCGAACAACACCGTGTACGCGGATGCGAAGGGGAACATCGCCTACTTCCACGGCAACTTCATCCCGAAACGCGACCCGCGCTTCGACTGGAGCAAGCCGGTGGATGGCAGCACCCCCGCCACCGAATGGCAGGGCCTGCACGCGATCAAGGAAACCATCACCCTGTTCAATCCGGTCAGCGGCTATATTTCGAACACCAACAACTGGCCGTTCAGCGCTTCCGGCGCGAGCAGCCCGAAGCGCCAGGACTGGCCCGACTACATGTGGTCGCTGCCGGAAAACGCGCGCGGCCGCCATGCCGAGCGCGTGCTCAAGGACGCCAAGGGCTTCACCCTCGACAGCCTGATCGCCGCCGCCTACGACAGCCACCTGACCGCCTTCGAGCCGCTGGTGCCGCAACTGCTGAAGGACTACGACGCCCTGGCTGCGAACGACCCGCGCAAGGCGCTATTATCGGCCCAGGTGGCCAGCCTGCGCGGCTGGGACCTGCGTTTCGGCGTCGACTCCAGGCCGACCTCGCTGGCGATCTACTGGGGCCAGGACATGGTGGCCCAGCACGCGCCGCGCGCGCGCGCCGAGGGCTCGCCGACGGTCGACTTCATCACGCACAGATTGAACGCCGATGAGCGCCTGGCCTCGCTGCAGCGGGCCTCCGACAAGCTCACTGCCGACTTCGGCACTTGGCAGACCCCCTGGGGCGAGATCAACCGCTTCCAGCGCATCAGCGGCGACATCGACCAGCAGTATGACGACAGCAGGCCGAGCTGGCCGGTCGGCTTCGCCTCGGCCAACTGGGGTTCGCTGGCATCGTTCGGCATGGTGGCCAAGCAGAAGACCAAGCGCATCTACGGCGACCGCGGCAACAGCTTCGTCGCGGTGGTGGAATTCGGCCCGCGCGTGCGCGCCAAGAGTATCCTTGCAGGTGGCAACAGCAACAACCCGGCCTCGAAGCACTTCGCCGACCAGGCCGAGATGTACAGCCGCGGCGAGTTCAAGGACGTGCTGTTCTACAAGGAAGACATCGAGAAGCACCTGGAGCGCAAGTACCAACCGGGCCAGTAATCCGCAGGAGAAGCGCATGAAGATGAGCGAACGCCACAAGATGCTGGAGGGCCAGCCCTACCACGCCAGCGATCCCGAACTGGTGGCCGAGCAGGCGATCACCGCCGCCTGGCTGGCGCGCTACAACGCGGCGCTGGGCCAGCCGGTCCCGGTCTGGCGCAGCCTGCTGGCCGAGCGCCTGGCCGCGGTGGGCGAGGGCAGCATCGTGCGTCCTCCCTTCCATTGCGACTATGGCTGGAACATCCGCATCGGCAGCCGGGTCTTCATCAACTTCAACTGCATCATCCTCGACGTCGCCGGTGTCAGCATCGGCGACGACACCCGTATCGGCCCGGCGGTCCAGATCTACACCGCCGAGCATCCGCTCGACCCGCACCAGCGCCGCAGTGGCCTGGAATCCGGCCGGCCGGTCACGATCGGCAGCAACGTCTGGATCGGCGGCGGCGCCATCATCTTGCCGGGCGTCACGATCGGCGACGACGCCGTGATCGGCGCCGGCAGCGTGGTGACCCACGACGTGCCGGCGGGCGGGCGCGTGGCCGGCAATCCGGCCCAGCTGCATGCCGGCTGAACGGCTTCGGAGGCTGGTGTCGGGACAGTCCTGCTTGTTATAATCCGGTAATTATCCGTAGCGATTCAGTTTCAGGGCAGGGCCGTGGCAAAACTCTATTTCAGGTACTCGGCGATGAACGCCGGCAAATCGACCGCCCTGCTGCAGGTCGCGCACAACTACGAAGAGCAGGGCCAGCAGGTCAAGCTCTACACGGCGGCCATCGACAACCGCTACGGCGTCGGCCTGATCACCTCGCGTCTCGGTCCGCAGCGCCAGGTCGACCTGTTCGACGGCGATACCGATTTCCTGGCCAGCGCGCCGCCGGTCGCCTGCATCCTGGTCGATGAAGCCCAGTTCCTCAGCACGGCGCAGGTGCAGCAGCTGCACCAGGTCGCCCAGGTGCGCGGCATCCCCGTGATCTGCTATGGCCTGCGCAGCGACTTCCGCGGCGAGCCTTTCCCGGGCTCGGCTTACCTGCTGGCGCTGGCCGACGACATCGAGGAAATCAAGAACATCTGCTCCTGCGGCAAGAAGGCGACCATGAACATCCGCGTCGATGCCGAGGGCCGCCGCATTCGCGAGGGCGAGCAGGTGTCAATCGGCGGCAACGAGAGCTATCGCCAGGCCTGCGGCCGCTGCTTCTACTCCGGATCGCATTGACATGAGCCTGGCGGGTTGGTCCGACCTGCTGCTCTACCTGCTACCGTCGGCCGCGCTGGCGCTGCTGCTGTGGATCGGCTCGGGCGCGCATCCCTTCTTCTTCGTGTTCACGGCTGCCGGCACCCTGTGCCACGAGCTGGCGCATTTCTCGGTCGGGCTGCTCACCAATGCCGAGCCGATCGGGCTGACCGTGATTCCGAAACGCATCAAGAAAGCGCGAGGCGGGAAAAACGCGGGCCATAACTGGGAACTCGGCTCCGTCACCTTCGCCAACCTGCGCTGGTACAACGCGGCGCCGAGCGCGCTCGCGCCGCTCCTGGTGCTGGTGCTGCCCTTCGCCGTGGCCTGGTGGCGCACCCGTCACGGCCTGGTGTTCGAGCCGGTCGACCTCGCGCTGGCGTTTTTCCTGGCGCCGCAATTCCTGTCCTTCTGGCCGTCTCCGGTGGACTGGCGCCTGGCGGCGCGTTCCTGGCCCTGGATCCCGGTCCTGCTGTTTGCCGGATTCGCCACGGTTTTCCGCGAGGAACTGATGCAGCTTGTCAAAGGATGAATGCCTGGCTTACGCCAGCCTTAATTAATGGGCGTAAATGCGTATTCGCTGGCTCTGCCTTCCCCCGGCTTCCTGTAGAATGGCTCGCAAAGGGCGTATTGACCGGCCCGCCGCCGGTCGCGCCGAGGCATGGAATACCGTTTCGGAGAGACGACGAATGAAGAAGCACCACCTGTTCATGGCCGCGATGGCCTTTGCGATGTCCGCCCATGTGGTGACTGCCCAGCCGGAGAAGGAAAAGGTCGCCGCCGTCGTGCCGGCCAAGGCTGCAGGCGCCGGTGCCGGGTCGGCCGCTGCCACGCTGCAGATGAAGCCGCTTGCCGAGCAAACCCAGGCGGCGCTGTGGGCATCGCGGGTGCTCGGCCGCTACCACTACAAGGCGGTGCCGCTCGACGACGCGATGTCGGTCAAGATCTTCGACAACTACTTCGAAGGACTCGACAGCGAGAAGCTGTACTTCGTCCAGGCCGACATCGACAGGTTCGCTTCCCTGCGGACCAAGATGGACGACGCCATCAACAACGAGGACCTGACCGGTCCCTTCGCCATCTACAACCTGTACCAGCAGCGCTTTACCGAGCGCATGAACTACGCGCGCCAGCTGCTGAAGACTCGCCCTGACTTCACCCTCGACGAATCGATCGAACTCGACCGCGAGAAGTCGCCCTGGGCCAAGAGTGAAGACGAGGTCCGCGAGCTGTGGCGCAAGCGCGTCAAGAACGACTGGCTGCGCCTGAAGCTCGCCGGCAAGGAAGAAAAAGCCATTCGCGAGACGCTCGACAAGCGCTACGAGAACTACATCACCCGCATCCGCAAGCTGAACAACGAAGACGTGTTCCAGATGTTCATGAACGCGTACGCCACCGCGATCGAGCCGCACACCAATTACCTGGGCCCGCGCTCGGCCGACAACTTCGACATCGCCATGCGCCTGTCGCTGGAAGGCATCGGCGCCGTGCTGCAGACGCGCGACGAGTACACCATCATCCGCGAGATCGTGCCGGGCAGCCCGGCCGCGTTGTCGGGCAAGCTGAAGGTCGGCGACCGCATCGTCGGCGTGGCCCAGGGCGACAAGCCGTTCACCGACGTGCTGGGCTGGCGCATCGACGACGTCGTGCAGCTGGTGCGCGGCGAGAAGGGCACCACGGTCCGCCTCGACGTCCTGCCCGGCGACGCCGGTCCCGACGCCAAGCACGTGACCGTGTCAATGGTGCGCAAGAAGATCAGCATGGAAGAGCAGGCCGCCAAGAAATCGATCATCGAGGTCAAGGACGGCGCCTTCAAGCGCCGCATCGGCGTAATCTCGCTGCCGACCTTCTACCTCGACTTCGAGGCACGCCGCCGCGGCGAAAAGGATTACCGCAGCGCCACCCGCGACGTGGCCCGCATCCTGGGCGAACTCAAGAAGGAGAAGGTCGACAACGTCCTGATCGACCTGCGCAACAACGGCGGCGGCTCGCTGACCGAGGCCATCGAACTGACCGGCCTGTTCATCGACAAGGGCCCGGTGGTCCAGCAGCGCGACGCGCAGGGCCGCGTCGAGGTCGAGTCCGACCTGCAGCCGGGCCTGGCCTGGGACGGTCCGATAGGCGTCCTGATCAACCGCGGCTCGGCCTCGGCGTCGGAAATCTTCGCCGCCGCAGTGCAGGACTATGGCCGCGGCCTGGTGATCGGCGAACCGAGCTTCGGCAAGGGCACGGTGCAGACCCTGATCGACCTGGACCGCTTCTCGCCGGCCGAGAAGGTGCGCTATGGCGAGCTGAAGATGACCATCGCGCAGTTCTTCCGCATCAACGGCGGCACCACCCAACTGCGCGGCGTGACGCCGGACATCAAGCTGCCGGTGCTGACCGACCCGGAAAGCTTCGGCGAGTCCTCGTATGCCAACGCGCTGCCCTGGGTGGCCATCAAGCCGGCCAGCTACACGGCCGCGGGCGACCTCAAGGAGCTGATCGGTCCGTTGCAGAAGCGCCATGAGGCGCGTATCGCGAAGGACAAGGAGTTCCAGTTCCTGCAGGAAGACATCGCCGAGGTGCTCAAGATCCGCAAGGAGAATTCGATCTCGCTGAACGAGACGGTGCGCCGCAAGGAGCGCGACGCCCAGGATGCCCGCGCCAAGCTGCGCGAAGCACGCCTGGCCGGCGCCAGCGGCACCAGCAGCGACGAGCCGGCCGCAGGCCCGGCCGGCAAGGAAGCGCGCGGCAAGGTGCCGGCCCCGACCAAGCCGGCCAAGGCGGTGACCGCCGTGCGCGGCGCCCCGCGCCAGGACGATGGCCTGCAGTACGACGAGCGCGACCTGCAGGCGGAACTGGCAGCGGAGAAGGCGGCCAAGGATGCCAAGGACATCCTGCTGCAGGAGGCCGCCAACATCCTGGCCGACGAAGTGGGCATGCTGCGTACCGATACCCGCCTGGCCTCGCGTGCCATGCCTTACATGGCCTCGCGCAACGGCAACTGATCGGCGCAACGCCCCGCCCGAACCGGTGACATGGCCGGGCCCTGCTTGCAGGGCCCGGCCTTTTCTTTTGTTTTACTAATTCCCCATAACTTGCTTCCCGTGCAATCCTATTTAGGGTTGGAAGTTTTCTTAACCGCAATAAATTGCATCGTTAACTGCTCCAGCCTATCCCCCGCCAATCTTTCGGGTAGGATCAATCCTACTGCGTTTCGAGCATTTTTCTCAGATTCATACCCCGCGCACTGTTGAGCTGGGCTTAAAGCTGAGTTTTTTTTAGCTGTGGTAGCATAACTCTACGGTTGTAAGAACAACAATTGAACATCAACTCAGGAGTTATCGATATGTTAATTCGCCGCCTTGTCATCGCAAGTCTCATCGCCGGCGCAGCTACTGCCCAGGCCGGTACCATCACCTCCTCGGCTGCCCAGCCGTCGAACGTCGTCAGCGGTTGGACTACCGGCAACGGTACCGACGTGCTCGGCTCGGGTGTCCTGCAAGGCAACTTGAACCTGGTGGCCGGCGTGTCCCATACCGCGAACGCCAGCCTCGCCGACATCCTGTACGGCAAAGTCGCAGGCAGCGTGCAGCAGGTCGAAGGCCAGACCAAGCTGTTCTTCCAGCGCGGTATCGAGGCAAACTACCTGCTGGCGTCGGGCCACGGCATCCTGGCCGCAACCGCGGGTACCGGCAAGTCGGTGGTCGGTGACGCTTATGGGGCCATCATCACGGATGGTATGAGCAAGGCGCCGGGCTTGACCGGCGGCGGCAACCAAAGCTCGGGCGGCAACGCGGGCGGCGGCAACGCGGGCGGCGGCAACGCGGGCGGCGGCAACAGCGCTCCGGGCCTCGTCACGGGCGGCGATCTCACGAGCACGACCCCGTCCGCCGGCCAGGGCAACGGCGCGAGCGACAGCACTTCCGGTCTGCTCCCGGGCAACGGCAATGGAAACGGGAATGGTATCGGCAACGGCATCGGCAACGGCGCCCTGAATGGCAACGGCAACGGCATCGGCAACGGCCAGGGTAACGGCCTGGGCAACGTCGCCAACCAGGAAGGCCAGGCGGCCGAAGTCCCTGAACCTTCGAGCATCGCCCTGATGCTGCTGGGCATGATTGGCGCGGGCGCGATCACCCGCCGCCGCAGCCGCTGATCCTGTCGCATGCAGGGCGGCGGCTCGCCCTGCATGCTTCCAAATTTCTAACTAGTCAGCAAAACTGTCGGGTACAATCCTTGTGAACGATCGTGCTTTTTAAGGCGGCGATAACAAGGAGACGACATGGACCTGCACTACACCGACGAGGACCTGGCCTTTCGCGACCAGGTTCGCGCCTTCCTCGATTCCCACTTGCCGAAAGACCTGCAAGCCAAGGTGCTCAAGCACCTGCGGCTGAGCAAGGACGACTTCGTCCGCTGGCACCGGATCCTGGCCGAACAGGGCTGGGTGGCGCCGGGCTGGCCCGTCGAATTCGGTGGACCCGGCTGGACACCCGTGCAGCGTCACATCTTCGAGGAAGAGTGCGCCCGCGCCGGCACCCCGCGCGTGATGCCCTTCGGGATCGACATGGTCGCTCCGGTCATCATGGCCTTCGGCTCCCAGGAGCAAAAGGATTATTTCCTCCCGCGCATCCTGTCCTGCGAGGACTGGTGGTGCCAGGGCTATTCCGAGCCGGGCGCCGGTTCCGACCTGGCCTCGCTCAAGACCACTGCCGTGCGCGGCGTGGACGCACAGGGCGAGCACTACATCGTCAACGGCCAGAAGACCTGGACCACGCTGGCCCAGCACGCCGATATGATCTTCTGCCTGGTACGCACCGATCCCGCCGTGCGCAAGCAGGAGGGCATTTCCTTCCTGCTGATCGACATGCATGCGCCCGGCGTCACGGTACGCCCGATCATCATGCTCGACGAAGACCACGAGGTGAACGAAGTCTTCTTCGACAACGTCCGGGTGCCGGCTGCCAATCTGGTCGGCGAGGAGAACCGCGGCTGGACCTACGCCAAGTACCTGCTGGGCCACGAACGCACCGGCATCGCGGCGGTCGGTCGCAGCAAGCGCGAACTGGCCTTCCTCAAGCGCCTGGCGCGCCGCGAGCAGAAGAATGGCCGCCCGCTGCTCGAAGACCCGCTGTTCGGCGCCAAGGTTGCGGACCTGGAAATCGAACTGATGGCGCTGGAAATGACCGTGCTGCGCGTGCTGGCCAAGTCCAGCAAGGCCCCGGGACCAGAGGCCTCGGTCTTGAAGGTGCGCGGCACCGACATCCAGCAGGCCCTGACGGAGCTGATGCTGGAAGCGGCCGGCCCGCTGGCCTTGCCCTTCGATCCCGCCTACCTGGAGGGCGAACACGAGCACAGCGTCGCGGGCGACGACGATGCCGCCCCGCTCGCGTCCTACTACTTCAACTACCGCAAGACCTCCATCTACGGAGGCTCGAACGAAATCCAGCGTAACATCATCTCCCAGATGATCCTGGGGCTGTAAGGAGAGGCACCATGCATTTCGACTTCAAGGAAGAGCAGCTCCAGTTCGCCGACGCGCTCAAGCGCTGGATCGGCCGCGACTACGGTTTCGAGCAGCGCCGCGCCATCGTCGCCTCCAGCCAGGGGACATCCGCTGCGGCATGGGCCACGCTGGCCGAGCTGGGCATGACGGCGCTGCCGGTGCCCGAAGCACAGGGCGGATTCGACGGCACCGCGGTCGACCTGTTCGTGGTCATGCGCGAGCTGGGCCGCGGCCTGGTGGTGGAACCGTATTTCGCCACCGTGCTGGGCAGCCAGTTCCTCAAGCTGGGCGGGGCGCACGGCCCGCTCCTGGAACAGGTGGCGCAGGGCAGCCTGAAGCTGGCATGCGCGCTGGGGGAGCGGCAGGCGCGCCACGACCTGCGCGACATCGCGACCCGCGCGCAAGGCATCGACGGCGGCTGGCGCCTGGATGGCGAGAAGACGGCGGTCGTGCATGGCCTCGAGGCCGGCGTGCTGGTGGTCTCGGCACGTAGCGCCGGCGGCCAGCGCGACGAGACCGGCATCACCCTGTTCGCGCTGCCGGCAGATGCGCCCGGTGTGCAGCTGACCGGCTTCCGTACGCTCGACGGCCAGCGCGCCGCGACCCTGCGCCTGGACGCCGTGCAACTGGGGCCGGACGCCGTGATCGGCACGCCGGGGGCCGGCTGGGATATCCTGGAAGCGGCCGCCGACTACGGCGCCGGCCTGCTGTGCGCCGAGGCGCTGGGGGCGATGGAAGCGCTGTTCGAGGCCACGCTGGACTACCTCAAGACGCGCCAGCAGTTCGGCGTCCCGATCGGCAAGTTCCAGGCGCTCCAGCATCGCATGGCGGACATGGTCATCCACCTGGAGCAGGCGCGCTCGATGGCGCTGCTGGCGGCCGTCACCCTGGATGGCCATGACGCCGGCGAGCGCCGCCGCGTGGTCTCGGCGGCCAAGTACCGCGTCGGTCAGGCCGCCCGCTTCATCGGCCAGCAGGCGGTGCAGCTGCACGGCGGCATGGGCGTGACCGACGAACTGGCCGCCGCGCACTACTTCAAGCGCCTGTCGATGATCGAGCTGACCCTGGGCGACCGCGACCACCACCTGGCGCGCTTCATGGCGCAACCGGGCTTCCAGCAGGCCGCGTAAGGAGGGCACATGGCGCGTCAATGGTATTTCGAAGATTTTTATCCCGGCCAGGAGATCGACCTCGGCGAGCGCAGCGTCAGCGAGGAGGAGATCGTCGCCTTTGCCCGGCAGTTCGATCCGCAGCCCTTCCACGTCGACCGCGACGCTGCCAAGGCCTCGATCTACGGCGGCGTGATCGCCAGCGGCTGGCACACCTGCAGCCTGATGATGCGGATGGTCGTCGACGGCCTGATGGCGTCAAGCTCGAGCATGGGCTCGCCGGGCCTGGACGGCGTCCGCTGGCTGCGTCCGCTGCGCGCGGGCGACACGATCAGGGTGCGCTACCTCACCACCCAGGTCAAGGCGTCGAACTCGAAGCCGGACCGCGGCGTGGTCTGGTCGAAGTGGACCGCCACCAACCAGCACGGCGAAGAGATCTGCACCATCGAAGGCATGGGCATGTTCCGGCGCCGTTCCGGGGGAGGGGACGATGCCTAGAACGATTGCGTTCGCGGAGCTGCCGCAGCTGGTGGGAAGCGAGGTCGCCGTCTCGAACTGGTTCGAAGTCGGCCAGGAGCGCATCAAGGCCTTTGCCGAAGCCACCGAAGACCGCCAATGGATCCACGTCGACCCCGAGCGCTGCGCCCGCGAGTCACCCTTCGGCGCACCCGTCGCGCACGGCTTCCTGACGCTGTCGCTGCTGCCCGCGATGCTGGAAAGCGCGCTGGCGATCGAGGGCATGCGCATGGGGCTCAACTACGGGCTGAACCGGGTGCGCTTTCCGGCGCCGCTCCCGAGCGGGAGCCGGGTGCGGGGCAGGTGGCTGCTGGCGGCCTGCGACCCGATCGAGGGCGGGGTGCAGCTGACGTGGAGTGTAGCCGTCGAACCCGACGGGGAGGGCGCCAAGCCGGTGTGCGCCGCCGAGTTTCTGATACGCGCCTACGCTTAAACAACCCGCATCGTTATCCTTTGCGTCAGCCCTTAGACCGTCATCCCGGCGAAGGCCGGGATCCAATTTTGCGTGCAGCCTTGTGCAAGCGGATTGCACCATGACGCAACGGAATTGGGTTCCGGCCTTCGCCGGAACGACGAGCTAACGATATTGGTTCTGTTAGTGGCGAAGCAGCCGCTCAGCCGTCTGGCCCCGCATACTTCGCCAGCTCCAGCTTGGCCACCGCATTGCGGTGCACCTCGTCCGGCCCGTCGGCCAGGCGCAAGCTCCGGTTCGCCGCCCACTGGTAAGCCAGCGGGAACTCGTCCGATACCCCGGCCGCGCCATGGGCCTGGATCGCCCAGTCCAGCACGTCCTGGGCCACGGTCGGCGCCAGCACCTTGATCATCGCGATCTCCGCCTGGGCCACCTTGTTGCCGACCGTGTCCATCATGTAGGCGGCCTTGAGGGTCAGCAGGCGCGCGGTGTCGATCCGGATGCGGCTCTCCGCGATCCGCTCGCGCCAGACACCCTGGTCGGACAGCTTGCGCCCGAAGGCCACGCGGGTTTCCAGGCGCCTGCACATCAGCTCCAGCGCGCGCTCGGCCACGCCGATGGCGCGCATGCAGTGGTGGATGCGGCCCGGCCCAAGGCGGCCCTGGGCGATCTCGAAGCCGCGCCCTTCGCCCAGCAGCATGTTCGTGCCCGACACGCGCACGTTCTCGAACAGGATCTCGCAATGGCCGTGCGGCGCGTCGTCGTAGCCGAACACCGGCAGCGGGCGCAGGATGGTGATGCCCGGCGTATCGGCCGGGACCACGATCATCGATTGCTGCTGGTGGCGGGGCGCGCTCGGGTCGGTCTTGCCCATCACGATGAAGACCTTGCAGCGCGGGTCGCCGGCGCCCGAGATCCACCACTTGTGGCCGTTGATGATGTAGTCGTCGCCAGCGCGCTCGATCCGGGTGGCGATGTTGGTCGCGTCCGAGGAGGCCACGCCCGGTTCGGTCATGGCGAAGGCCGAGCGGATCTCGCCGCGCAGCAGCGGTTCCAGCCACTGGCGCTTGATGTCGTCTGGCGCGTAGCGCTCCAGCGTTTCCATGTTGCCGGTGTCGGGCGCCGAACAGTTGAACACTTCCGGGGCCCAGGGCACGCGGCCCATGATCTCGCACAGCGGCGCGTAATCGAGGTTCGACAGGCCCTCCGGCGCGCGCGTCGAGCGCGGCAGGAACAGGTTCCACAGCCCGGCCTCGCGTGCCAGCGGCTTGAGGCGCTCGATCAGGTCGAGGGGCAGCCAGCGTGTGCCGCGGTCGCGGGCATTGGCCGCGATCTCTTCGTTGAAGGCGCGTTCGTTGGGATAGATGTGCTCGTCCATGAAGGCGAGCAGGCGCGCCTGCAGTTCCCTGCAGCGCTCGGAATAGGCGAAGTCCATGGCTTGTCCTCCTGTCGTTGGATCAGCGGCTGCGGCTGGCGAACTGCCACGCCATCTCGGCCATCGGCCGCGCGGCCTTGCCGTTCTCGAGGGCCTGCGCACTGGACGCGGTGCCGTCCACGTAGCGCTTCATGATCCCTTGCATGATGCCGGCCAGTCGGAACATGTTGTAGGCCAGGTAGAAATCGAAGTCTTCGGCGCGCAGGGTCTTGCCGGTGCGTTCGCAGTAGCGCGCCACGTAGCCATCCAGCGAGGGAATGCCGAGCGCTTCCAGGTCCAGGCCCGCGATGCCGCGAAAGCGCCCCGGCGGAATGTGCCAGCTCATGCAGTGGTAGGAAAAATCGGCCAGCGGATGGCCGAGGGTGGACAGCTCCCAGTCCAGCACCGCCAGTATGCGCGGTTCGGTCGGGTGGAAGATCATGTTGTCGAGGCGGTAGTCGCCGTGCACGATGCTGGTGTCGTCGCCCGGCGGGATGTGCTGCGGCAGCCATTCGATCAGGCGCTCCATGGCCTCGATCGGCTCCGTGACTGAGGCCTGGTACTGTTTTGTCCAGCGCTCGATCTGGCGTGCGAAATAATTGCCCGGCTTGCCGTAGTCGGCCAGGCCGATGCTCGCGTAGTCAACCGTGTGCAACTGGGCGATCACGCGGTTCTGCTCGTCGTAGATGGCGGCCCGTTCGGAAGGCGACATCCCGGGCAGCGACTGATCCCACAAGACGCGCCCCTCGACGCATTCCATCACGTAGAAGGCGCGGCCGATGATGGCTTCGTCCAGGCACAGCGCGTACTGGCGGGGAACCGGAAAGCCGGCGCCATGCAGCGCCCGCATCACGCGAAATTCGCGGTCGATCGCATGGGCCGAAGGCAGCAGCTTGGCCGCCGGCCCGGGCTTGGTGCGCAGCACGTAGCGCCGGCCCCTGGCGGCGAGCCGGAAGGTCGGGTTGGACTGGCCGCCCTTGAACTGTTCCACTGCCAAGCTGCCGCCCGGGTAGTCCCCGACATTCGCCGCAAGCCAGGCGCCGAGGGCGTTGACGTCGAAGCGCTGGCGTTCGGACACGGGCTTGGTGCCCATCATTTCCTCGTACATCGCGTCTCCACTCTTGTAAGTTTGTTCTTTATTCTAGCCCCGAAGCGTACGGGCGTGCTATTTCTTTGCGAACGAACGCATTCAGCGGCCCTTGCGGTACTGCTCGAACAGCTGTTCCATGGTGGTGGCGCGCGCTTCCGGCTGCAGCGGGCCGGGGGGAACGTAGTTCACGAAGCGGACCACCCAGTCGGCAGCGTGCTCGCCGACGTCGAGCGCATTGATGCAGCCGGCGGCCTGCGACAGGCCGCCCAGGAACAGGCGCTGCCCGGTCAGGGCCAGCGACAGGATGGCGCAATTGACGCCCCCGTGCAGCACCAGCAGCACGGTGTCCCAGTCGTCCTGCGCGCGCAGGCGGGCGATCGCCGGATGGACCCGGTCCATCATCTCGCCGACCGATTCGCCGCCGAGGAAGCGCTGCTCTCCATCGACCACGCCCTCGAAGGCGCCGGTAAAGGCGCGCCGCAGTTCCTGGGTTGGGATGGCTGACAGGCGCCCGCCGCGGATCTCGTGCAGCTCCGGCCATACGTCCGGCGCGATGTCCTGCCCGCTCGCCGCCAGCACCCGCTGCGCCGTCTCATTGGTGCGTGGCAGGCCCGAGGTGATGACGCGGTCGAAGCGCACGCCGGCCTCGCGGAAGGCCAGGCCGGCGGCATCGGCCTGGGCCTGGCCGGCCGGGTTCAGGGCGACGGTCTCGGGAAGGAAGGGTTTGCCGGTCTCGTCGAAATAGGTAACGCTGCCATGACGCATCAGGTAGACGCGACGGCGCAAGCTGGGGGTGTCTTCCATGGGCTTCCTTGTCGTTTTTCCTGGCCATCTTACACGCGATGCCATTTCATCAAGGCGAAAGGGCGACACTTTCCATGCCTCGTGTAAATTTCGTAGGTCAATTCCTACAGGTTCTGGCATAAAATATTCAACGCAAGCAATAACAACAAGGGATGTTCATGGCAAGGCCGGAAAAAATTCGCCTCGGCGAGGTGCTGATCCAGCAGAAACTGCTGTCGGAAGAGCAGCTCGAGCAGGCGCTCGCGGACCAGAAGCGTACCGGGCGCAAGCTCGGCCGCGTGTTCGTCGAGAGCGGCTTCGTCACCGAAGACCAGATTTCGGGCGCGCTGGCGCGCCAGCTGAACATCCCCTACATCAACCTCAAGTTCTACAACATCAACGCCGAGCTGGTGCGCCTGCTGCCGGAAACCGCCGCGCGCCGTTTCCGCGCCCTGGTGCTGGAAGACCGCCGCGAGACCCTGCTGGTAGGCGTGTCCGACCCGACCGACCTGTTCGCCTATGACGAGATCGCGCGCCTGCTGCGCAAGACCGTCGAGCTGGCGGTGGTCAACGAGACCGAGGTGCTGGGCGCGATCGACCGCATCTACCGCCGCACCGGCGAGATCACCGGTCTGGCGCGCGAGGTCGAGCAGGACCTGGGCGACACCTCGATCGACTTCGGCGCACTGGCCGCCAACCCGGGCCTGGAAGAGGCGCCGATCGTCAAGCTGCTGCAGTCGGTGTTCGACGACGCGGCCCAGGTGCGCGCCTCGGACATCCACATCGAGCCGCAGGACGGGCGCCTGCAGATCCGTTTCCGCATCGACGGCGTGCTGCACCTGCAGACCGAGGCCGACATCAAGGTGGCCACGCCGCTGGCCCTGCGCCTCAAGCTGATGGCCGACCTCGACATCTCGGAAAAGCGCCTGCCGCAGGACGGCCGCTTCGCGGTCAAGGTGCGCAACCAGCGCATCGACGTGCGTATCTCGACCATGCCGACCCAGTACGGCGAGTCGGTCGTCATGCGACTCCTGAACCAGGGCGGCACCACGCTGCGCCTGGACGCGATCGGCATGCCGGCACGCATCGTGGAGCGCTTCCGCGCGCTGGTGCAGCGTCCCAACGGCCTGGTGCTGGTCACCGGCCCCACCGGCAGCGGCAAGACGACTACCCTGTACAGCGCGCTGTCCGAGCTGAACTCGATGGAGAAAAAACTCATCACGGTCGAGGACCCGGTCGAATACCGCCTGAAGGGCGTGAACCAGGTCCAGGTCAACGACAAGATCGAGCTCTCGTTCGCGCGCGTGCTGCGCTCGGCGCTGCGCCAGGATCCGGACATCGTGCTGGTCGGCGAGATGCGCGACCAGGAGACCGCGCAGATCGGCCTGCGCGCCGCCATGACCGGCCACCTGGTGCTCTCGACCCTGCACACCAACGACGCCGCCTCGACGCCGCTGCGCCTGATGGACATGGGGGTGCCGCGCTACATGGTGGGCGGCTCGCTGCAGGCGGTGCTGGCCCAGCGCCTGGTGCGCGTGATCTGCGAAAGCTGCTCCACGCCTTACCAGCCGACGCCGGCGGAGACCAACTGGCTGCGCGCGGAACTGGGCGAACGCGCCGCCACGACGTCCTTCTTCCACGGCAAGGGCTGCTCGCACTGCAACGGCACGGGTTTCCGCGGCCGTACCGGCGTCTATGAACTGCTCGAGATGACGCGCGCCGTGACCGAGGCGGCGAACCACCCGGATCCCTCGCACTTCCTGAAGGTGGCACATGCCGAGATGGGCGGCGAGACGCTGCGCCGCCATGGCGTGAGCCTGGCGGTGCAGGGCAGGACCACCATCGCCGAAGCGATGCGCATCAGTAACCAGTACGAAGACTGATGCCTTATTTTTCCTACAAGGCGCGCAATGCCGCCGGCGAACTGCTGCAGGGCATCCTCGAGGGCGCCGACAGCGGCGCGGTCGCCGACCAGCTGTTCGGCAGCGGCGCCACGCCCATCGAGATCAACCCCAGCCGCAAGGGCCCAGCCTCCAAGGACGGCGGCGAAGGCTGGCTGGCGCGCCTGCAGGAAAAGAAGGTCACCTCGATGGACGTGCAGCTGTTCAGCCGCCAGATCTATACGCTGCTCAAGTCCGGCGTGCCGATCATGCGCGGCCTGGCGGGCCTGCAGGAATCGGCCATCAACAAATCCTTCGGCAAGGTGATCAGGGACCTGCGCGAGTCGCTCGATTCGGGCCGCGAACTCTCAAGCGCGATGACGCGCCATCCGAAGGTGTTCAACACCTTCTACCTGTCGATGGTGCGGGTGGGCGAGATGACCGGCCGCCTGGAAGAAGTCTTCCTGCGATTGTTCGACCACCTCGAGTTCGATCGCGACATGCGCGAGCGGGTCAAGACCGCGATGCGCTACCCGACCTTCGTCGTGATCGCGATGGCGATCGCGATGGTGATCGTCAACGTGTTCGTGATTCCGCAGTTCGCGGCGGTGTTCAAGTCCTTCAATGCCGAGCTGCCCCTGATGACGCGGATCCTGCTGTCGACCTCGAATTTCACGGTCGCCTACTGGCCCGCGATGGCGGCCATGCTGGGCGGCGCCGTGTTCGGTTTCAAGGCCTGGGTGGCCACGCCCAAGGGTCGTCTGGCCTGGGACAAGCACAAGCTGCGCCTGCCGATCGCCGGCAAGATCATCCACAAGGCGACCATGGCGCGCTTCGCCCGCAGCTTCGCGCTGTCGACCCGCAGCGGGGTGCCGATCGTGCAGGCCCTGACGGTGGTCGCGCAGACTGCCGACAACGCCTACCTCAGCTCGCGCATCGAGGGGATGCGCGACGGCGTCGAGCGCGGCGAGAGCATCCTGCGCACCTCGATCGCCGCCAATGTGTTCACCCCGATCGTGCTGCAGATGATCGCCGTGGGCGAGGAGTCCGGCTCGCTCGACGACCTGATGGACGAGATCGCGCAGATGTACGAGCGCGAGGTCGATTACGAGCTCAAGACCCTATCGAGCCAGATCGAACCGATCCTGATCACCTTCCTGGGTGTGATGGTGCTGATCCTGGCGCTGGGCATCTTCCTGCCGATCTGGGACCTCGGCAAGGCGGCGCTACACGGAGGCAAGTGATGCTGCCCGCCCGCATGCGCGGGGCGACCCGCTTCGAGTTCGCGGTCTGCGTCGTGGTGACGGGCCTGCTGGCGGGCGTGCTGCTGGGCCGGCTGCTCGAGTGGCGTGCGCAATCGGAGCGGACCGCCGCCTACCACGTGGTGGGCGCGCTGCGCACGGCGCTGGCGGCGCGCGAGGCCCAGCTGCTCACGGCGGCCGGCAAGGACGCCGCATTAAAACTATTGCAAGAAAATCCGATGAGCTGGTTGCTCAGGCAGCCAGCCAATTACCTCGGCGAATACTACTCGCCCGACCCTGAGATGTTGCGGCGCGGCGCCTGGTTCTTCGACCGGACGGATCGGACCGTGAATTATGTGCTAAGTAACGACACTTTTTCTTCTGAGACATCTAACTTGCTTAAGTTCAAGGTAGAATTATCGAGTTCGACTCATCCGGCCGAAAGCGGGCGGAGCGGTAAGCACGGGGCACTGGTCATCGACGAAGTCGGCGCCGGGCCCAAATAAATCAAGACCGCGGGCTCACCCGCACACCTTCAACGGAGAGAATTACATGAACAAGTATTCCAGCAAGAGCGCGCAGGGCGGCTTCACCCTGATCGAACTGATCGTCGTGATCGTCATCCTGGGCATTCTGGCCGCGACTGCGCTGCCGAAGTTTGCCGACTTGAGTGGCGATGCACGCGCCGCCAGCTTGAAAGCGGCGAAAGGTTCGCTCACTTCGGCAGCAGCAATGATCCACGGGAAGGCGCTGGTAGCCAATGTCACCACCGGAACGGTGGATATGGAAGGCACCACTGTTACCCTGATCAATGGCTATCCGGCTTCTGCGTCCCAGACAAACGCGCGCGCGTTCGCCACTGCCGCCGGCCTCAACGAAACCGAATTCACGTTCACCTTTACCGGTAACGGGCTGACGGTCGCTCCGAAGGGCGTGAGCGCTGCGAATGCCGCCACCTGCTCGGTGACCTACACCCCGCCAACGGCTCTCGGCCAGGCTCCGACCTACACGGACAACGCCGATACGAACGGCAAATTCATCTGCGGTTGATGGACGAAGCGCCTGTCAGCGAAAGCGCCGTCGAATCGATAGCGTGGTTGGCGGGCGTCAACTGATCCGTGCTTCCCGGCACCGCGTGTCTCCGCTCGCCCCTACCTGAGCAAACAGCCGCGCCCATGGCTTCACGATGGTCGAACTGATCATCGTGAAGCTCCCCATCGGCATCCTTGGAGCGGTCGCCGCCGGCCGCTTCTTCGACCGCAGCGGCCCCTTCACCTATACCTGCGAAGCGCGCCCGGACAGCGGCAAGGGCCAGTCCAAGCGTCCGCTAATCTACCTGCGCGCGCCGTATTGACAACGAAACGTGGCAAAGCAGAGCGAAAACTGCCAGTTTTGAGGGCAGGGGCCACTTTTTTGTGATCGCTTCCAGCTCGGCTTGAATATAATCAAGTCTTTGCCGTATTGAATTATTTCCGCGATCCCGTGCATGCGTTTCTTTAAAAGAGCAAAGAAAAAAGATGGCTGGCTGACCATCGCCGTCCTGGCGGATGGCGTGGCCGCGACCAGCGTCAAGCCGGTCGCTGAAGGCATGCCTTCCGTGCGCTTTGCTCATTTCTTGCCGGGCAAGCCGGATGCGGCCGTGCTGGAAAAGGCCGCGCGCGAGGGCCAGGCGCATGCCTACCGCTGCCTGACCCTGCTCGGGCCGGGCGAATACCAGCTCATCAACCTCGAAGCGCCGAACGTGCCGCGCGAAGAGTTGAAGACCGCAGTGCGCTGGCGCCTGAAGGACATCCTCGATTTCCCGGTCCTTGAGGCCACCGTCGACGTGCTCGACATCCCGGTCGACGCCGGCCAGGTGCGTGCCCAGCAGTCGGTGTTCGTGGTGGCGGCGCGCAATACCGTCATCAAACCGCGCCAGCAATTGTTCCTGGATGCGAAGATCGGGTTGGAAGTCATCGACATCCCGGAAATGGCGCAGCGCAATATCTCGGCACTGATCGCGCCCGAAAACCGCGGTGTGGCCATGCTCTCGTTCGGCGCCGAAGGCGGCCTCCTGACCGTGACCTGGCGTGGCGAGCTCTACCTGTCGCGCCGGATCGACGTCACGCTCGACCAGCTGCTCGAGCCCGACCACGAGCGCAAGCACGCCAGCTTCGACCGCATCACCCTCGAGCTGCAGCGCTCGCTCGACAACTTCGAGCGCCAGTATTCCTTCATCAGCATTGCCAAGCTGGTGCTCGGGCCCAGCAAGGTGAGCGGCCTGGACGACTACCTGTCGAGCAACCTGTACACCCCGGTCGAGACCCTCGACCTGGCCTCGGTCTTCGACCTGGGGCGCACGCCCGAGCTGCAGGACCAGGCCGTGCAGGGGCGCTTCTTCATCCCGCTGGGCGCCGCGCTGCGCACGGAGGCGGCGCCATGAGCCAGCAGATCAACCTGTTCAACCCGGCGTTCCAGCCGCAAAAGAAGGTCTTTACCGCGGCCACGATGGCGCTGTCGCTGCTGGTGCTGGTGGGCGGCATCGCCGCGCTGGCCAGCTACGGCCGGATGCAGACCGCCAGCCTGCAGGCGCAGGCCCGCGCCGGCGCCGTGCAACTGGAGCGCAAGCAGGCGCGCCTGGCCAGCGTGAACCTCGACTTCGCACCGCGCCAGAAGAACAAGGACCTCGACGCCGAGATCGCCGAGGCCCAGGCCCAGCTGGCCGCGCTGCGCGACATCTCGCGCGTGATCGAGCGCGGCGAGCTGGGCGACACGGCCGGCTATGCCGGCTACTTCAAGGCCCTGGCGCGCCAGAGCATCGCCGGCCTGTGGCTCACCGGGGTGAGCGTCTCGGGCGGCGGCAGGGACATCGGCATCCGCGGCCGTACCACGGACCCGGCCACGGTGCCAGGCTACCTGGCGCGCCTGACCGGCGAACCGCTGATGCAGGGCAAATCCTTCGCCAGCCTGTCGATCAGCCAGCCGGCGAAGGTGGACACGGCCGGCGCCGACGGCAAGCCCGACGTGGCAGCCGTACCCTGGGTCGAATTCAGCCTGCAATCGGTTCCCGAGGAGCCGCGCATATGAAGGCGCGCGTCCTCGCACTGATGGCGCGCATCGATGCGCTCACGCTGCGCGAGCGCGGCCTGCTGTTCGCGGCCGTCGCCGCAGTGATCGTTTTCATCGGCCACAGCATGGTGCTGGGACCGATCTACCGCGAACAGGACCTGCTGCGCCGCCAGATCAGCCAGCAGCAAAACAACCTGATCGGCATGGACGGCGAAATCGCCGCCAGGGTCCAGGCCTTCCAGGTCGATCCGGACGCGCCGGCGCGCGAGAAACTGCAGGCCATCCAGCAGGAAACCGCCGCGCTGGGCGACTCGCTGCTGGCCATGGAGCACGGCCTGGTGCCGCCCGAGCGCATGGCGCCGCTGGTCGATACCATCCTGCGCGCCAACGCACGCCTGAAGCTGGTGTCGATGCGCACGCTGCCGGTCGAATCGATGTCCTCGCTGGGCGCACAGGCGGCGGGGACTCTGGCGCCGCCTGCCGCCGAAAGCAGCGCCGCGACGTCCGGCCAGGCGCCCGCCCCGGTGCTGCTGTACCGCCACGGCGTCGAAGTCACCGTGCGCGGCAATTACCTCGACATGGTCGATTACATGAGCGCGCTCGAAGCGATGCCCACCCGCCTGTTCTGGGGCAGGGCGCAGCTCGACGTGGAAGCGTACCCGGCCGCGCGACTGACGCTCACGCTGTATACCCTGAGTCTGGACCGCAAATGGATGAAGCTGTGAAAAAACTGACCCTCACCCTGGGCCTGGCAGGCCTGCTGGCCAGCCTTCCGGCTGCCGCGCAAGCGCTGGCCGACCCGACCCGTCCGCCGGCTGCGCTGGATGGCAGCCGGCTGGACGGCGCCGGCGACGGCCTGCCGCGCCTGCAATCGGTCCTGATCGCGCCGCGCGCGGGCGGACGCCACGTCGCCGTGATCGACGGCGAGACGGTGCGCCTGGGCGGGAGCTTCCGCGGCGCGCGCGTGGCCCGCATGACCGAGAACCAGGTCGAGCTGGTGCGCGGCCGCGAACGCCAGGTGCTGCGCCTCGACCCGGCGGACAGCACGGCCGCCGGCATCACGCCTGCCGCCCAATGACGAATCGCTCGATGCCACGGACCATGATGAACAAGCTCTCCTTGACCAGCGCCGCCGTCGCCGGCGCGCTGCTGCTCTCCGGCTGCCAGACCAGTTCGCAGAACGAGACCTATGACGCGATCGGCAGGGAGATGGCCAAGGCCCAGGCCAGGCCCGCCGCCGCGCCCGCGGTCGACGATGCCGTCGCCGCGGCGCTGCTGCCGCCGGCAAGTGCGCTGGCCAGCCAGCTGCCCAAGGCTAGGGCCGCGCTGGAGGAGCGCTTCAACGTTGCGTTCAACAATGTGCCGGCGCAGCAGTTCTTCCGCTCGATCGTGGCCGGAACCCGCTACAACATGCTGGTCCATCCCGAGGTCTCGGGCAACATCAGCGCCAACCTGAAGGACGTGACCATCGCCGAGACCCTGGAAGCGATCCGCGAGATGTACGGCTACGATTACAAGATCGACGGCACCCGCATCACGATCCGTCCGCTGACGATGCAGACCCGGATGTTCCAGGTGAACTACCTGACCGCCAAGCGCCGCGGCACCTCGAACCTGCGCGTCAGCTCGACCTCGGTGGCCGACGCCGGCCGGGACGGCACCGGCAGCCGCAACAACAGGGGCGCCGGCAACAACCAGGGCAACGACGGCGGCCAGAACACGCTCGGCGGCGGCAACGTACAGACCGACAGCACCGACATCCGCACGACCTCGGACAACGATTTCTGGAGCGAGCTGAAGGCCGCGCTGGAAGCCATCGTCGGGCCGAAGGAGGGCGGGCGCAGCGTCGTGATCAGCCCGCAGTCGGGGGTGCTGGTGATCCGCGCCATGCCGGAAGAGCTGCGCAGCGTCGACGCCTACCTCAAGGCCACCCAGCTGGCGGTGGACCGCCAGGTGATCCTGGAAGCCAAGATCCTCGAGGTGGAGCTGAACGACAGCTTCCAGAGCGGCATCAACTGGGCCTCGTTCGCCTCGATCCGGAGCTCGCACCCGAACCGGGTCTCGGGCGGCATGATCGCCCCGGGCGCCAACCTGGCGCCCTTGCCCTACACCGGCGGCCAGCCGCCAGTGATCAACAACGGCCAGGGCCTGGCGGCGAGCACCGGTTTCTCGCTGTCGAACGCGGCCACCGCGGCCGGGTCGCTGTTCGGCTTCGCCTTCCAGACCAATAACTTCGCGGCCCTGATCTCCTTCCTGGAATCGCAAGGCCAGGTGCACGTGCTGTCCAGCCCGCGCGTGGCGGCGATGAACAACCAGAAGGCGGTGCTCAAGATCGGCACCGACGAGTTCTTCGTCACCGGCGTCACCAACACCGTCAACACCACCGACAACGGCACCACCAATACCCCGAGCGTGACCCTGCAGCCCTTCTTCTCGGGCGTGGTGCTGGACGTGACGCCGCAGATCGACGACAAGGGCAACATCCTGCTGCACGTGCATCCCTCGGTGAGCCAGGTCTCCACGGTGACCAAGAACGTCGACCTCGGTTCGGCCGGCACCTTGACCTTGCCGCTCGCGGCCTCGGCCACCTCGGAGCTGGACAGCTACGTGCGCGGCCAGAGCGGGCAGGTGGTCGCGATCGGCGGCCTGATGCGCCAGGTGTCGAGCGGCGACGTCGACCAGCTGCCGGGCGCGAGCAAGGTACCGGTGCTGGGCGCGCTGTTTCGCAACAAGACCCGCGTCAACCAGAAGCGCGAGCTGGTGGTCCTGATCAAACCCACCATTGTCGACGGCGCCAACGACTGGAGCCAGGACCTGCTGGACGCGAGCCGCCGCATCGAGGCGCTGGATCCGCGCACCCGGGAGCGCCGCTGATGTACGCGGCCCACTTCGGCCTGCGCGAGCCGCCCTTCGGGATCACCCCGGACACCAGCTTCTTCTTCGGCAGCGCGCGTTCGCAGGAAGCGCTGAACACGCTCTTGGTAGCGGCGCGTGGCGGCGAAGGCTTCATCAAGATCACGGGCGAGGTCGGCACCGGGAAGACCCTGCTGTGCCGCAAGTTCATGGCGACGCTGGGCGAGGGCTTCGTGACCGCCTACATCCCGAACCCCTACCTGGAGCCGCGCACCCTGATGCTGGCCCTGGCCGACGAGCTGGAACTCGATCTCGCACGCGATGTCGACCAGCACCAGGTGCTCAAGGCGATCAACCTGCGCCTGCTCGAACTCGCGGGCCAGGACCTGCGCGTGGTGCTGTGCTTGGACGAGGCACAGGCGATTCCGGTGGAGAGCCTGGAAGCCCTGCGCCTGCTCACCAACCTGGAAACCGAGAAGCGCAAGCTGCTGCAGATCGTGCTGTTCGGCCAGCCGGAACTGAACCGCAAGCTGGAACTGGAATCGATCCGCCAGCTGGCCCAGCGCATCACCTTCCACTACCATCTGGGCGCGCTCAGCCGCGACGACATGGACTATTACGTGGCGCACCGCCTGCGGGTGGCCGGCTTTACCGGCGCGCGCCTGTTCTCGCGCGCGGCGATCCGCGGGCTGTACCGCGCCAGCGGCGGCGTGCCGCGCCTGGTGAACATCATGGCCCACAAGGCCTTGATGCTCAGCTACGGCGAGGGCAAGCGCGAGGTGGCGGGCAGCCACGTGGCGACGGCGGCGCGCGACACGATCGGCGTCCAGCGCACCATCTGGACCTGGCTGCTTGGCGGCGCCGCGGTGTTCTCGACCGCCGCCGGCCTGGCATGGGTGTTCGCGCGATGAGTCTCATCAACCGGATGCTGCAGGACCTGGACGCACGCGCCGGACAACCGGGGGCGGCGCCGCTGCCGTCCGACGTGCGCCCGGTGCCGGCGCCCGAGCGCGGCTGGCCATTGAACGGCGTCGCCATCGCCGCCGGCGTCGCGGCAGTGGTGACGGCTGCCGGCTTTGCCGGCTGGCGCTTCCTTGGGCCGAAGGCGACTCCGGCGCCGCTGGCGCTTGCGGTTCCGGCCGCAGCACCGGTGCCCAAGCCGGCAGCGCCTGCCGCGGTCGTGCCGGTCGTGGCCTTCGAGGTCCCGGTAGCCCCGCGCCAGGACCTGGCTGCCCCCGCTGCGCCCGTGGCCGAGGCAGCGCCGCGAGACGCGCCGGCACCGGCAGCGAAGCCTGCCGCACCCGTGGCGGCCAAGGCTGCGGCCAAGCCTTCCCATCCGGTCGCAGCCAAGCCTGCCCGAACTGCGGCTGCGAAGCCCGTCGCCCCCGCGAAGGGCGGCAGGGAAGAGACGCCGGCGCAGCGCGCCGAGAATGCCTACCGGCGCGCCCTGGCCAGCCTGGAGGACGGGCGCGTCACCGAGGCCATCGCCGGCCTGCAGGCGGCCCTGAAGGTGGACCCGCGCCACGAGCCCGCACGCCAGACCCTGGTGGGCCTGCTGGTCGAGGCCAAACGGCTTGATGAGGCCATGCGCCAGCTGCAGGCCGGGCTCGCGCTCGACCCGGCCCAGCCGGCGATGGCGATGCTGCTGGCGCGCCTGCAGATCGAGCGCGGCGGCTCCGGCATCGAGACCCTGATGCGCAGCCTGCCGCATGCGGCGGGCAACGGCGACTACCACGCGTTTCTCGCCGGCGCGCTGGCGCGCGAAGGACGCCAGCGCGAGGCGGCCGAACACTATGGGGCTGCCTTGCGCACGGCGCCGCAGAACGGGGTGTGGTGGATGGGCCTGGGCATCTCGCTGCAGGCCGAGAAGCGCAACCTGGAAGCGACAGGGGCGTTCCAGAAGGCGCTCGACAGCGGGACCTTGTCGGGTGAGCTGCAGGGGTTCGTGGAGCGCAAGCTGAAGCAGCTGGGCCGCTAGGCTTGCTTTGGTAGGGTGTGCGGCTTTGCCGCCCACGCGTTCAACCGCAGCCTATCTACCGATTCATCTGATCTAGAGGTAACTATCACCGCGTGGGCGGGAAACCCGCCCACCCTACGGGTCACAGGCGGCTCAGGGTCTCGAGGGCCTTCATCAAGGTCTCATCCTTCTTCGCGAAGCAGAAACGCACGATCCCCGATTCGGTCGGCCGGCTGTAGAAGGCCGACACCGGAATCGCCGCCACCTTCGCCTCCACCGTCAGCCACCTGGCGAATTCCGCCTCCGGCAGGTCTGATATCGCGCCGTAGCGCACGCACTGGAAATAGGTGCCGCTTGATTCCAGCAGCTCGAAGCGCGAGCCGGCCAGGCCGGCGCGGAACAGGTCGCGCTTGTGCTGGTAGAAGCCGGGCAGCTCCAGGTAGGGCGCCGGATCCTCCATGTAGGCGGCGATCCCGTGCTGCATCGGCGTGTTCACGCTGAACACATTGTACTGGTGGACCTTGCGGAACTCGCGCATGAGCGAGGCCGGGGCGGCCACGTAGCCCACCTTCCAGCCCGTGACGTGATAGGTCTTTCCGAAGCTCGAGACCACGAAGGCGCGTTCGGCCAGCACCGGGTGACGCGACACCGAGGCATGTTCCTCGCCGTCGTAGACCATGTGCTCGTACACCTCGTCGGACAGCACCAGGATCTCGGTGCCGGCCACGATGGCGGCCAGCGCCTCTAGGTCGGCGGCGCGCAGGATCGAGGCGGTCGGGTTGTGCGGCGAGTTCACGACGATCATGCGGGTGCGCGGCGTGACCGCGGCGGCCAGCAGGTCCCAGGGCACGCTGTAGCCCGCGCTGTCCAGGCGCATGGCCACCGGCACGGCGCCGCCGCCGGCGAGCGCGATGGCGGGCAGGTAGCAGTCGTAGGCCGGCTCGATGACGATCACTTCGTCGCCCGGATGCACGCTGCACAGGATGGCCGACTGGATCGCCTGCGAGGCGCCGTTGGTGACCGTGATTTCACTAAGCTCGTCGTAGCGGCGGCCGTACAGGCGCTCGAGCTTGGCGGCGATCGCCGCGCGCAAGGCCGGGATGCCGGTCATCGGCGCGTACTGGTTGTGGCCCGCGCGCATGGCCCCGTTCACGAGGTCGAGGAGCTTCGGGTCGCAGCCGAAGTCGGGGAAGCCCTGGCCCAGGTTGACGGCGCCGTGTTCGAGGGCGAGCTGCGACATCTGGGTGAAGACGGTGGTGCCCACGGCGGGCAGGCGGGTCGGCAATGCGGGAGTGCTCATGATGGCGTAGAAGATGGCGATGCTGTCATTCTAGCGTGCTGGCCTGCCGGGCCTTGAGCCAGGCCTCGGGCTGCATGATCTTGAACAGGCCTTCGCGCGCGGTGCGGCGGCCCAGCTTGAGCAGGGCCTTGTCCTTGGTGACCAGCACCTCGGCCTCGGCGTCGCGGGCGATCTCCAGGAATTTCTGGTCGTCGCGGTCGGTGCAGACCGGCAGGCGCACGTGCCTGGCGTCGGGCGCCACCACGCGCAGCAGGGCGTCGAAGCGCTCTGCCGCCTGGGCACGGCTGCTGTCGTCGAGCGGCAGGTGCGGGTAGTTCAGGACGGCGCGATATTCGTCGCGGCAGTCGGCACGCGTCACGGCAATCAGCTCGCCCGACTCGAGCGCCGCCAGCAGCGGGACAAAGCGCGGGTCGCAGAACACGAACAGGTCGAGGCAGACGTTGGTGTCGATGACGATGGGTTTCACTGAGGTCGTGGGCAAAGCAGGTATCATGTAGGAAATTTTTCTAGTAAAGCAGTTTGAACCGATGCTGATTGTCCTGTCGCCCGCCAAATCCCTCGACCTCGAATCCCCAAGCACCACCAAGGAAGCCACCACCCCGGATTTCATCCCGCACGCCGCCGAACTGATCGAGGTGCTGCGCAGCTATTCGCCCGGCCAGGTCGCCGAGCTGATGGACCTGTCCGACAGCCTGGCCATGCTCAACGTGTCGCGTTACGCGCACTGGAGCGAAGACCACCTGGATGCGCGCCAGGCCATCATGTCCTTCAACGGCGACGTCTATGCGGGGCTGGACGCGCGCACGCTCCCACCTGCGGCGATCACCTACGCCCAGCGCCACCTGCGCATCCTGTCGGGCCTGTATGGCCTGCTGCGTCCGCTGGACCGCATGCATCCGTATCGCCTGGAAATGGGTACGCGCCTGAAGAATCCGCGCGGCGGCAATCTCTACGCCTTCTGGGGCGAGCGCGTGACGCAGGCGCTCAACGCCCAGCTGGCGCAAATCAAGGCGGGAGCCCTGGTCAACCTGGCGTCGGAAGAATACTTCAAGTCGGTCAAGCCCAAGCTCCTGGAGGCGCCGATCATTACGCCGGTGTTCGAGGACTGGAAGAACGGCAAGTACAAGATCATCTCGTTCTTCGCCAAGCGCGCCCGCGGGCTGATGGCGCGCTATGCGGCCGAGCACGGCATCCGTGACCCGCAGCAGCTCAAGGACTTCGACGTCGACGGCTATGCCTTCGACGCGTTGGCTTCTAGCGAGACCAGCTGGGTGTTCCGCCGCCGACAGGCGGCATGAAGGGGCTGGGCGCGGCCGGATCGCCCAGCCGCGCCCGGCCTGCTTACTGTACCGCGTCCTTCGGCGAAGCCTTCGGACCCGATTTCGACCAGAAGCGCCACCACGGCGCGTCGCCCGCGGCGTTCGGGTTCAGGAAGCGGCTGTTCGGATAGTTCAGCACCAGCACGCGCTGCGTGTCGTCGCGCAGCACCGGCATGCCGAGCTTGTCGTAGGAGCGCATCATGAGGAACAGGGCTTCCTCGCGCGCCGGCGCGTCGCTGTATTCCTGCACGGCCAGCTGGGCGCGGTTGAGCGCGGCCAGGAAGGCGCCGCGGCGGTAGTAGTAGTTCGCCACGTGCACTTCGTACTGGGCCATGGCGTTGACCAGGTAGTTCATGCGCGCGATCGAATCGTCGCGGTATTTACTGTTCGGGAACTTGTCGACCAGGGCCTTGAAGGCGGCAAAGGCTTCGCGGGTGGCCTTCGGGTCGCGCTCGGTCGGGTCCTGCTCGTAGATGAAGCTCAGGAAGCCGATCTGGTCGTTGAAGTTGATCAGGCCGCGCAGGTAATACATATAGTCGACCTGGGCGTGGTTCGGGTGCAGCTTGATGAAGCGCTCGACCGCCGCCAGCGCCTCGGCCTGGTCACCCGCCTTGTAATGGGCGTAAGCAATTTCCATCTGCGCTTGCGCAGCATAGGTGCCGAAGGGGTAGTTCGATTCGAGCTGCTGGAACAGCTTGATTGCCGCTTCGTAGTGGCCGCCGTTCATCTCATCGCGTGCCTCAGCGTATAATTTCTCCGCTGTCCAATTTTTACTGGCGTCATCCGCCTTCGGCAAGATGTTGCAAGCGGACAGACTGAGGGCGAAAGCGACGACCAGCACAGACAATTTTTTTTGCATAGCTCTTTGCAAGAAAGTTTTACCTAGATTCAACGAACGGCTGATTATAGCCGATGGGACTCACGTGATATTAACTCCTGCGCCGAATTCGGCGGAAATGCCTGTAGACTCTGACCTCGACGATGAGATCGGGTTCGAACTCCCCGCCGGTCCGGACCTCTCTCCGATCACCCTGCAGCTCACGCCCGAGGTCTGCGGCCAACGCCTCGACAAGGTCATCGCCGGCCTGGTGCCCCAGTTCTCGCGCAGCCGCCTGCAGCTCTGGTTCGAAGGCGGCTTCGTCAAGGTCGACGGCAAGCCGGCGCGCGGCAAGGACACCGCCTACGGCGACGAAACCGTGCTTATCGAACCGCAGGCGGCGCCCGAAGACACGGCCTTCGCGCCCGAGCCCATGCAGCTTTCCATCGTCCACGAGGACGAGGACATCATCGTCATCAACAAGCCGGCCGGACTCGTGGTCCACCCGGGCGCCGGCAACTGGTCGGGCACCTTGCTCAACGGTTTGCTGCACCATTGCCCGCAACTGGTGGGCGTGCCGCGCGCGGGCATCGTGCACCGTCTCGACAAGGACACCAGCGGCCTGATGGTGGTCGGCAAGACCCTGGCGGCGCAGACCGACCTGGTGCGCCAGCTGCAGGCGCGCACCGTCAAGCGCGAGTATTTCGCGCTGGTCTGGGGCACGCCGCAGCTGTCCGGCACGATCAATGCCTCGATGGGCCGCCACCCGCGCGACCGCGTCAAGATGGCGGTGTCGACGGGCATGTTCGGCAAGCCCGCCATCACCCATTTCAAGCGCGTCGCCGAAGGCAACCTCGACCGCCGCCCGGTGAGCCTGGTGCGCTGCAGCCTGGAGACCGGCCGCACCCACCAGATCCGCGTCCACATGCAGCACCTGGGCTTCGCGCTGGTGGGCGACGCCGTCTACGGCAAGCAGCACCTGGTGCCGGTGTTCCACCGCCAGGCCCTGCAGGCGCGCCGCCTCGGCCTGGTGCATCCGGGCACGGGCGCACCCTGCGAATGGACCGTGCCGCTGGCCGCCGACTTTGCCGAGCTGATCGCCAGGGCCGGGATCGAAGAGCCAGGTGACGAGGACAGCGAGGAGTGATGGACCGCTGCGCTCTGGTATGGCCGGACTGGCCCGACCTGCCCGGGAACGTCGGCGCACTGGCCACCAGCCGTGACGGCGGCGTGAGCCAGGGCCCGTACGACGACGGCAAAGGCGGCGGTGGCCTCAACCTCGGCATGCACTGCGGCGACGATCCCGAGGCCGTGCGCGGCAACCGCGAGCGATTGCAGGCCTGGCTGCCGGGCCGTCCGGCCTGGATCGCCCAGGTGCATGGCGCCGACGTGGTCGACGCCTGCACGGTGGGACCAGGCCAGCCGGTGCGTACCGGCGACGCCAGCGTGACGGCCGAGCCGGGCGTGGTGTGCGCGATTCTCACCGCCGACTGCCTGCCGGTGCTGTTCGCCGACCTCGAGGGCAAGGTGGTCGGCGCGGCCCACGCCGGCTGGCGCGGCTTGGCCGGCGGCGTGCTGGGCGAGACAGTGCGGGCGATGCGCGCCCTGGACGCCGGCGAGATCACCGCCTGGATGGGGCCGGCGATCGGCCCGCAGGCGTTCGAGGTGGGCGAGGATGTGCGCGACGCCTTCCTGGCCGCCATGCCGGGCGAGGCCACCCTGGCCGCGTTCAAGCCGAAATTTGACCAACCGGTAAAATTTTTGGCCGACATGTTCACGCTGGCGCGCCTGATGCTGGCGCTCGATGGCGTGACCCGCGTCCATGGCGGGGGCATGTGTACCTTCAGTGCGCCGGAGCGTTTTTATTCCTACCGCCGTGATCACGTCACGGGCCGCCAGGCCAGCTTGATCTGGCTCAAGTGAGCCTGCGGGCTCGGGGGCAGAATGTTCAGTCGCCCGCGCCGCCCGACGCGTCGTTCGAAGCCGCTGCCGCGTTGCTCCGGGCCAGCGCTTCGCGCCGCGCACGCCGTCGTTTTGACCCTGTGAGATAAAAAAGAATGGATAATGGCAGGGCGCAATAGAACAGGAACGTCATCACGCCGTGCACCACGGTCGGTTCGGTCGCTGCCATGAGGGCAACGACATAAATCCAGGCAACGGCGACGATCCACATGAGCTTTCCCCAAGGTTTTTATTCTGTACCCCGATTCTAAACAACGGACGCTGACATGAACATGCCTGACCCCCAAGCTTTTGCCGCCTCCTGGATGAGCCAGTTCACCGACCCGAGCGTCTGGCAAGGCTGGATGACGATGCCGGCCATGACCCCGCCCGCCGCCGGCGCCAATGCCTTCGGCGCCAACCCCTTGGCCGGCGTGCTGAAGGACTTCGGCGCCGGCATCGCCCCGGCGAAGCTGGAAAGCATCCGCGACGACTATCTCAAGAAGGCCGGCCAGTTGTGGCAGGATTTTGTCAGCGGCAAGACGCCCGAGATCCACGACCGGCGCTTTTCCAGCTCCGAATGGCGCGAGCACCCGCTCTCGAGCTTCTCGGCCGCGTCCTACCTCTTGAACTCGGAATTCATGCTGGCCCTGGCCGACGCCGTCGAGGCCGGCCCGCGTGAGCGCCAGAAGATCCGCTTCGCGGTCCAGCAGATGGTCGACGCCATGTCGCCGGCCAATTTCTTCGCCACCAATCCGGAAGCGCAGAAAAAGCTGATCGAGACCAAGGGCGAGAGCCTCACCAAGGGGCTGACGAACCTGCTGGCCGACCTCCAGAAGGGCCGCATCTCGCAGACCGACGAATCGGCCTTCGAGGTCGGCCGCAATGTCGGCACCACGCCGGGCCAGGTGGTGTTCGAGAACGAGCTGTTCCAGCTGATCCAGTACACGCCGAGCACGCCGAGCGTGAAGGCGGTGCCGCTCCTGATGATCCCGCCGTGCATCAACAAGTTCTACATCCTCGACCTGCAGCCGGAAAACTCGCTGGTGCGCTACGTGGTGGAGCAGGGCAACACGGTGTTCATGGTGTCGTGGCGCAACCCGGACCGCAATCTGGCCAAGGCAGGCTGGGATGACTACGTCGAGACGGGCGCGATCAAGGCGATCGAGGTGGTGCGCGAGATCAGCGGCCAGGACAAGACCCATGTGTTCGGCTTCTGCGTCGGCGGCACGATCGCCGCCACCGCGCTCAGCGTGCTGGCTGCGCGCGGCCAGCAGCCGGCCGCCAGCCTGTCCCTGCTCACCACCTTGCTCGACTTCCAGGACACCGGCGTGCTGGAAGTCTTCGTGGACGAGGCCCAGGTGGCGCTGCGCGAGCAGACCCTGGGCGGCGGTGGCCTGATGCCGGGCCGCGACCTGGCCACGACCTTCTCGGCCCTGCGCCCGAACGACCTGGTGTGGAACTACGTCCAGCAAAACTACCTCAAGGGCAAGGAACCGCCGGCCTTCGACCTGCTGTACTGGAACGCCGACAGCACCAACCTGCCGGGCCCGATGTTCTGCTGGTACCTGCGCAATACCTACCTCGAGAACAAGCTCAAAGTGCCGGGTGCCCTGAGCGTGTGCGGCGTGCCCGTGGACCTGGGCAGGATCGACTGTCCGGTGTTCCTGTACGGCTCGAAGGAAGACCACATCGTGCCCTGGGAAGCGGCTTTCGCCTCGATGAATCTTCTCAACCCGAAGAACGCGAAGGCCAACCGCTACGTGCTGGGCGCCTCGGGCCACATCGCGGGCGTGATCAATCCGGCGTCAAAGAACAAGCGCAGCTACTGGGTCAACGACAAGGCGGGCAAGTCGCGCCCGAAGACGGCCGAGGCCTGGTTCGCAGGTGCCAGCGAGCAGAAAGGCAGCTGGTGGCCGGAGTGGGCCAGGTTCCTGGCGCAACATGGCGGCGCGGACGTGCCGGCCCCGAGCGCGTTCGGGAACGAACGCTACCAGCCGCTCGAGGCGGCGCCGGGACGCTACGTCAAGGCGCGTGCGGACTGAACGCATCCCTGTACGGCGGGTGGCTTTCCAGTCGCTGTACATATCAAAATCATCACGTTAGTTTGTAGTCTAATAATTGCTGCACCTGCGCGCGGGTCGTGGTATGGTGTGGGCTTGTCCGTCCGTAAGGCAATAAAATTGCCGCGCGGCACGGCCCACGGGCCGGGTTTTCTGGTGACCAATCACGAAAAAATAGCGTGCGGTCCACGCTACCGCAACGCACAACGATGAGACATGAGATGAGCAGTGTGAAAAAGAGTGCTGAACGCCTGATCAAGAAATACCCGAACCGCCGTCTGTACGATACCCAGACCAGTTCCTACATCACCCTGACCGACGTGAAGCAGCTGGTGCTCGACGCCGACGAATTCACCGTCGTCGATGCGAAGACCAACGAAGACCTGACCCGCAGCATCCTGCTCCAGATCATCCTGGAAGAGGAGGCCAACGGCATCCCGATGTTCTCCAGCTCGGTGCTGGCCCAGATCATTCGCTACTACGGCCACGCCATGCAGGGCATGATGGGTTCTTACCTGGAAAAGAACGTGCAGGCCTTCACCGACATTCAGAACAAGTTCACCAGCAACGCCGCCGGCGCCCTCGAAGGCAAGCCCTTCAGCCCGGAAATGTGGACCCAGTTCATGAACGTCCAGGGCCCGATGATGCAGGGCATGATGAACAACTACATCGACCAGTCGAAGAACCTGTTCCTGCAGATGCAGGAGCAGATGCAGAACCAGAGCAAGGCGATGTTCGGCGCCTTCCCGTTCCCGGGCATGACGCCGCCGAACGACAAGAAGTAATCAGCCTAGCAAGAAGTCGTCTTTTCGAGACATCCGCCGGCCCGGTCCCGGGCCGGCAAACATCCCCCCAGGTTCCACCGGCACACCCGCTTCGGGTACAATCGCGGATTGCCCAGATTCCTTGTCGTCCGCCCATGACCGAACTTCGTCGTATTCCCGTTGCCTCCGCCAACACCGCTGCCGCCGTCGCCGAAGCAGCCGCGCCGCTCGTCATCCCGAGCCCGGCCGCCGGCACGGTCGCGCCCAAGGTCGGCTTCGTGTCGCTCGGCTGCCCGAAGGCGCTGGTCGATTCCGAGCAAATCCTGACCCAGCTGCGCGCCGAAGGCTACGAAACCGCCAAGTCCTACGACGGCGCCGACCTCGTGATCGTCAACACCTGCGGCTTCATCGACGCCGCGGTGCAGGAATCGCTCGATGCGATCGGCGAGGCCCTGGCCGAGAACGGCAAGGTCATCGTCACGGGCTGCCTTGGCGCCAAGAAGGACGCGGACGGCGCGGACATCATCAGCAAGGTGCACCCGAAGGTGCTGGCCGTGACCGGCCCGCACGCGGTCGCCGAGGTGATGGAATCGGTCCACCTGCATTTACCGAAGCCGCACGACCCCTTCGTCGACCTGGTGCCGGACCACGGCGTGAAGCTGACTCCGAAGCACTACGCCTACCTGAAGATCTCGGAAGGCTGCAACCACCGCTGCAGCTTCTGCATCATCCCGTCGATGCGCGGCGACCTGGTCTCGCGCCCGATCCACGAGGTGTTGCAGGAAGCCGAGAACCTGTTCAAGGCCGGCGTGAAGGAACTCTTGATCATTTCGCAGGACACCAGCGCCTATGGCGTGGACGTCAAGTTCCGCCTGGGTTTCTGGAACGGCCGCCCGGTCAGGACCCACATGACCCAGCTCACCGAGGAACTGGGCAAGATGGCGCGCCAGTACGACGCCTGGGTGCGCATGCACTACGTCTATCCGTATCCGCACGTCGACGGGGTCATCCCCCTGATGGGCGACGGCCACGTGCTGCCTTACCTCGACATCCCGATGCAGCACGCCCACCCGGACGTCCTCAAGCGCATGAAGCGCCCGGCCAGCGGCGAGAAGAACCTCGACCGCATCCTGGCATGGCGCAAGATGAATCCGGACCTGACCATCCGCTCGACCTTCATTGCCGGCTTCCCGGGCGAGACCGAGGAAGAGTTCGAATACCTGCTGGACTTCCTGCGTGAAGCGCAAATCGACCGCCTCGGTTGCTTCGCTTATTCTCCGGTGGAGGGTGCGACCGCCAACGAGCTGGCCAACCCGGTGCCGGAAGCCGTGCGCGAAGAGCGCCGCGCCCGCGTCATGCTGCTGCAGGAAGAGATTTCTCTAAAGCGCATGCAGGCCAAGGTCGGCAAGACCATGCGCGTGCTGGTCGACGAGGTCGGCGCCCGTGAAGCCATCGGCCGCACCGCCGCCGACGCGCCGGAGATCGACGGCGTGGTCCACATCAAGCGCGCCCTCCAGCCGGGCAAGCCGAAGCCGCAAGTGGGCCAGTTCATCGACGTGGTGATCACCCGCGCCGACGCCCACGACCTGTGGGCCACCGTGGCATGAGCAGGAAGAGCGTCCAGACTTCCCTGATCCACAGCGACTACCAGGTGCCTGGCGGTTTCGACGCCTTCCCACCTGGCGTGCACCGCGCCTCGACGGTCCTGTTCGAGAACGTCGCCGCGATGCGCTCCGGGCAGTGGAAGGACAAGAGCGCCTACACCTACGGCCTGCACGGCACGCCGACCACCTTCACGCTGGAAGCGCGCCTGGCGCAAGTCGAGGGCGGCGAGCACTGCCTGCTGGCGCCTTCCGGCCTGTCGGCGATCGCGATGATCAACTTCGCGCTGCTCAAAAGCGGCGACGACGTGCTGCTGCCCGAGAACGTCTACAACCCGAACCGCGAATTGGGACGTTGGCTGTCCCAGGATTTCGGCGTCAGCGCCCGTTTCTATGACCCGATGGTGGGCAGCGGCATCGCCGAGTTGATCCAGCCGAACACCAAGCTGATCTGGACCGAGGCGCCGGGCTCGGTCTCGATGGAAGTGCCCGACCTGCCGGCCATCTGCAGGGCCGCGAAGGAGAAGGGCGTGCCGGTCGCGCTCGACAACACCTGGTCGGCCGGCCTGGCCCTGCGCGGTTTCGACGCCGGCGCCGACATTGTGATGCACGCGCTGACCAAGTACCAGTCGGGCGGCGCCGACCTCCTGATGGGCGCCGTGATCACCCGCGACAGTGCGCTGAACGAACGCCTGGCGCAGGCCCACATGCGCCTGGGCCTGGGCGTCAGCGCCGACGATGCCTACCTGGTGATGCGCGGCCTGCCCACCATGAAGCTGCGCTTCGAGGCGCACGACCTGGCTGCACGCCAGGTGGCGGCCTGGCTCAAGGCGCGCCCGGAGATTGCCAAGGTGCTGCACCCCGCCTTCGAGGATTGCCCCGGCCACGAGAACTGGAAGCGCGACTTCCAGGGAGCAGGCGGCCTGTTCTCGGTGCTGTTCGACCCGCGCTATACCGAGGAACAGACCGACCGCTTCGTCGACTCCCTGCAGCTGTTCGGCCTCGGCTACAGCTGGGGCGGCCCGAACAGCCTGGTGATGCCTTACCGGATCCGGGCGATCCGCAGCCAGTGGCAGGAGCAGGGCGTGCTGGTGCGTTTCAACATCGGCCTGGAAGAGACGGGCGACCTGATCGCGGATATCGAGCAGGCGCTGGCCAAGCTGTAAGGGCTGGTTTCTGTGACGTCCTTCGGTGTGCGCTGGACGGCAACGACAAGTGTGTAAAAGGGACGTTCGCGGTGCTGCGAACGTCCCTTTTTGCATTCCGGCTGCGAGGCGGGCACGCCGCCCCGCACATCAAGCCGGCATCAGACCGGCATCGGCCGGTTGCTGTTCAGGTCGAGGAAGCCGCGGATGATGCGGTAGGCGGCCCACAGCCAGGCGGCGCCCCACACGAGCAGGGCGATCGGGATGGCGATGATGGTGATCGCCAGCACCCAGGCGAGGACCGACCAGACCAGGTACCACCAGAAGGCCCGGATCATCCAGGTGTGGTGCGAGTACACGATGGTGCCCTGGGTCTCCGGACGCTTGACGTAGTTAACGATCAGCACCAGGAGCGACAGCATGCCGGCCGAGAACAGGAAGGTCAGGGCGTGGGCGATGTACAGGATGCGCGCGAACTGCTTGGCGTCCTCGGTTCCGCGATCCATTACCAGGTCTTGCGACATCAGTTTTCTCCTTAGAGGAACACGGGAACGCCCCGTACGCGACGATTGTAGCAGCGAGTGCTGCCGTTTTGCCAACATGAGGGCCGTCGGCGGTTTCTTCAAGACCGGCTCTGCGGTTTCACCTCAGCTGCGATTCGACCCAGGCGACCAGGCGGCCGGCATCCATGGCTCCGGACTGGCGCGCGAGTTCGCGGCCGCCGCGGAACAGCGCCAGGGTCGGGATGCTGCGGATCGCGAACTGTGCCGCCAGGTCCTGGCTGCGCTCGGTATTGACCTTCAGCAGGCGCAGCGCCGGCTCGAGCCGCTGCGCCGCCTGGGCGAAGTGCGGCGCCATCATCTTGCAGGGACCGCACCACTCGGCCCAGAAATCGACCAGCACCGGGATGTCGTTGCGCCCGACGTGTTTCATGAAGCGCGCGCTGTCGACCTCGAGCGGGCGCCCCGTAAACAGGGCCTGGGCGCACTTGCCGCACACGGGCGCATCGCGCAGGCGCTCGGGCGCCAGCCGGTTCACCGCATCGCATTGCGGGCAGACGATATGGATCGGTTCGCTCATCGGGTTCTCCTTCGTTGATACACCCCGATATTGTAAGCCGAACATCATGCGCCGCCCGCGCGGCGCGTTTCGTAGAATGGAGCCATTGCCATCTTTGCCATGCTTATGACAGCTCATTCAACAGCGGATGCAAACCTGCCAGGCCGCCTGCTGGTCGGGTGTGCCGGCTGGAGCCTGCCCAAGGCCGATGCCGCTTCCTTCCCCGTCGAAGGCAGCCACCTCGAACGCTACGCCGCCGTGTTCCCCATGGTCGAAATCAACTCGTCCTTCTATCGTCCGCACCGTCCGGCGACCTATGCCAAGTGGGCCGCCTGCGTGCCCGACGACTTCCGCTTCGCGGTCAAGGTGCCGCGGGCGATCACGCACGACGCCCGCATGGAAGACGTCGAACCGCTGCTGGTGCAGTTCGCCGCCGAGGCAGGGGAGCTGGGCGAGAAGCTGGGCTGCCTGCTGGTGCAACTGCCGCCCAAGTTCGGCTTCGTCGACGAGACCGCGCGCAGCTTCTTCCGCCAACTGCACGCCATCTTCGGCACTACGGTCGCGTTCGAGGCGCGCCATCCGAGCTGGTTCTCGGACGCGGCGACCGAGCTCCTGGTGGAGAGCCGCGTCACGCGCGTGATCGCCGACCCGGCGGCCGGGCAGCCCGGCCCGCATGTGCCGACCAGCAGCGACGCGGTCTACGTGCGCCTGCACGGCACGCCGCGCATCTACTACTCCAGGTACTCGCCGGAGTACGTCGAGTCGGTACGGCGCGAGCTCGACCGCCAGCGGGCGGCCGGGCGCACCTGCTGGTGCGTGTTCGACAACACCGCGGCCTTCGAGGCCGTGCCGAACGCGCTGCAGCTGCTGCACGGCGTCGACGGGCAGGTGCTCGACGAGTCCGCCATACCGCCGGCGCCATGGTGACCGCCAGCTTTCGCTTCTACGACGTGCTGGGCGACTTCCTGCCGCGCGAACGGCGCGGGCGCGCGTTCAGCACGCCTTGCGCGCGCGAGGCCACGGCCAAGCACATGATCGAGGCGCTGGGCGTGCCGCATACCGAAGTCGAGCTGCTGCTGGTCAACGGCGTCTCGAGCGGCTTCGAGCACCTGTTGCGCGAGGGCGACCGGGTGGCGGTTTACCCGGCCTTCGGGGTGCTCGACGTGCGCCCGCTGCAGCGCCTGCGCCCCTTGCCGGAAGGCCGTCCGCGTTTCGTGGCCGACGCCCACCTGGGCGCGCTGGCGCGGCTGCTGCGCATGGCCGGCTACGACACGCTCTACGACAACCATTACCACGACGACGAGATCGAGCGCATCGCGCGCGAGGAAGGGCGGATCCTGCTCACGCGCGACCGCGCGCTGCTCAAGCGCCGCAGCGTCGAACACGGCTGCTACCTGCACGCGCTGGCGCCGGAAGCCCAGCTGCGCGAACTGTTCGCGCGCCTGCGCCTGGGCCCCGGGATGCGTCCCTTTTCGCTGTGCCTGCACTGCAACCTGCCATTGCGCCCGGTCGCCAAGGCGATGGTGCTTGAGCGCCTGCCCCCGCGGGTGGCGCAGCTGCACGAGGAGTTCACCACCTGCGGGCAATGCGGCCGGGTGTACTGGAAAGGCTCGCACCATGCGCGCATGGCAGCCCTCCTGCAGGGCGTGGCGGCGGCTCCGGCTGATGTAGAATTGCCGCCGACCCCTGACTCCCATCCATGACAGCGTGAGCGAGCACCTTCCGCCGTTTCCTTTCCCCGTCCGCACGGAGTGCCCGCCGGGCGCCTGCGTGTGCGAGCGCGACCGTGTCATGGCCGACCCGCAGGCCGACCACCGGCCTCTCGCCCTGACCCGCCAGCAGGAGCAGAAGCTGGTCGAGCGCATCGAGCGCGTGAGCAGCTACGAAGACCTCAAGCACGTGCAGGAACTGATCCGCAAGAACCTGGGCGCCGAACTGCGCATCGCACCGGGCCCGAACGAGGTGCGCACCGTGCGCGGCATCATCGTGGTGTTGGAAGAGAAGCCGGGCTTGTGCAAGAAGGCGCGGCAATCGGTGCCGGCGGCGGTGCGCCGCTGCCTGACCGAGCACCCCGAGATCGCCTATGCGCTGCTGGATGCCCACGACCTGTTCGGTTCCCGCTAGCGCCGTCGTACGCGTTTTGTTTGGCTCTTATACAATGTGGACGAGGCGGCAACAGCCGTGCGCATTTATCAGGAGAAAAGTAATGTCGGGCTACAGCATCAATATCGAAGAGAAAACCCTTGCCGGAAACAACTTCCGCGAGGTGCTCTACACCACCCAGCGCAGCCAGCTGGTCATCATGACCCTGCAGCCGGGCGAGGAGATCGGCCTCGAGCACCACGAAGGCCACGATCAGTTCATCCGCGTCGAAGCGGGCGAGGGCGTCGCGATCCTGGACGGCGAGGAGCACAAGCTGGAAGACGGCGTCGCGGTGGTGATCCCGGCCGGCACCGAGCACAACGTCATCAATACCTCGCAGACCGAGCCGATGCGCCTGTACACCCTGTACACCCCGCCGGAGCATCCGGACGGCATCGTCCACGCCACCAAGGCGGAGGCGGACGAGTACGAGCGCCAGCACCACGGCCACTGATCCGGGCCTCGCCCATGAAAAAGGCCGGCATCCCTGCCGGCCTTTTTTTACGTGCACGCCTTTAGCGGCGCCAATGGTAGGGGAAGCGCGTCCCGATGTGGCCACCCCAGCCGCGATGGTGCCCCCAGCCGCGGCCGAAGTTGAAGCCGAGGCCGATCGAGACCGGCGGGTAGTAGTAACGCGGCTGGTAGACAGGTTCCGGCACGTACACCGGCTGCGGTACGTACACCGGCGCCGGCTGCACATAGACCGGCGTCTGGTGCACGACCACCGGAGCAGAGCCATAGGTCGTGGTCGTCCCGGTGTCCCCGCTCGCGGCCGCGCGGGCGCCCGTGCCCAGCGGCACCGGTGTCACCGACACGACTTGCCACTGGCTCGGATCGCCCGAGCGCGGATAAGCCTGGCTGCCGTAGTAGTTCGGGCCCGGCGCGGCGCAGCCGGCCAGCACGGCCAGCGACGCGGTAACAATGATGAGTTTCTTCATGGCGGTCCTCCTGATGCCACCATGATAAAAAAATCCGTGCACTGTACCGCCCGAAATTACACCCTGTTACAAGCGCTGGCTCCCGACACCGTCATACACGCAGTGACGCCAACTCCCTGAGCGGCACGGCGGCCGCCAGGGCCTGGTAGCCGGCATCGTTCGGGTGCAGCCCGTCGCCGCTGTTGTAGGCACTGCGCAGGTAGGTCGGCGCTTGCGGGTCGCGCAGCACGCTGTCCCAATCGACCAGCGCGTCGAAGGCGTAGGGCGAGCGCAACCAGCTGTTGACCTGCTGGCGTACCGTCTCGCGCGCCGCCGAGTTGCGCCCGGAGCCCTGGATCGGGGGCAGCGTCGCCCCGAGGATCGTGATGCCGCGCGCACGCGCCTTCATGATCAGCTGGCGGTAGCCGTTGACCAGGTTATCGCGCATCGAGGTCAGGGCAGAACTGGATGCCAGGATGATGTCGTTGATGCCGATCGCCACGATCGCGGCCTGCACCCCGGGCGTGGCGAGCACGTCGCGATCGAAGCGCTCGAGCACGTCGTGGCCGGCCAGCAGCGCGTTCGGGTCGTCCACCAGCAGCCGGTTGCCGGCAATCCCCCGGTTCACCACGCCGATGCGTCCCGCCGTGCCCAGTTCGGCCTGCAGCCGCCGCGCCAGGTAGTCCGGCCAGCGCCGGTTCTGGTTCACGGTGCTGCCCTGGCCGTCGGTGAGCGAGTCGCCGATCGCCACGACGCAGGGCGCGCCGACGTCGACGTCCACTTCGGTGAGGAAGGCCCAGGAAGCGAAACTGCGGGTGGTCGAGAAGGTGGTGCTGGCCGCGGCATTGCCAGATGCGACGTAGGTCGACGACCAGGAATCGCGGTGCAGCGTGCTGGCCCTGGCCGGCGCGCTCGACGGGAAATACAGGCTGATGGCGAGGTCGGCGAAGGGCGCGACCTGGAAGAACAGGGGATCGGACAGGACATGGGCGCCGGGCTGGATGGTGACGGTGCTCCTGCCGCCGAAAGTGAGCGGATGGTTCGATCCCGCGATCACCGCTTGCGCGCTGCTGCGCAGGCCGATCCAGGCGGCGTCGATGGCGAGCGGCGCGCTGCCCATCTGGTTGGACAGGCGCACGCGCACGCGATTGCCGCCGATGCTGGCGCGGATGAACATCCGGATCGTCTGCCCGCTGAAATTGTAGTCGTAGTAGCTGCCGGCAGGGGCGGGCCCGGCCGGTGCGCATCCCCAGCTTGCGCACCAGCCGGGCAGCTGCTGCGCCGATACGCCCAAGGGTGCGAGGGCAAGACTGCCTGCAAGGGCCGGCACACCGAGGACGAAGCGCCGTCGGCCGCTGTCTGGGCCGCCGGCCGCGCGGGCGGCATGGTCGGATTGGGAATCGGAAAGGTGAGGAAGCGAGGTGCGGAAGGCCGGAATGGACATGGCATGCTCCTGAGGAGTGAGGCGCAGCCGCGGCGCGGCCGCACCAATACCATAGACCAGCAGCGCTGCTCATCCAATCGTGCGTGTCAGTTCTTTTGCGCTGGCTCGTGTTTGAGCACCGAACTTACGGAACAGAGGAAACTTATGCGAAACGCGACGGTTCGTCAGTGCATGAAATTTCGTGCTTCACATGCATATCGCCCGTGAATCCAGGCGCTATGCCGTGCGGAACTGTCCTCGCCGCACGGAAAAACGCGTCACTGCAGGATCGTCAAGAGACCGTCCAGTCCCGAGAAGTTCAGCGCCACCGAAGCCTGCGCACGCACCACCGGCTTGGCGCGGAAGGCCACCGACAGGCCGGCGATGCCCATCATCTTGAGGTCGTTCGCGCCGTCGCCCATGACGATGGCCTGGCGCGGCGCGAGGCCATATTGCGCGCAGACACGCTCGACCGTGCGCATCTTTTCTTCCGCATCGACGATGCCGCCGAGCACGCGACCGGTCAGCTTGCCGTTTGCCACTTCCAGCACGTTCGCATGCGCGACGTCGAGCCCCAGGCGCTGCTGCAGGCGCTCGGTGAAGAAGGTGAAGCCGCCCGACACCAGCAGGGTCTTCAGGCCGGCGGCCTGCACCGCCTTCAGCATCGCTTCGCCGCCCATCGAGATGCGCAGGCGCTCGTCGTAGACGCGCTCCAGGGCCGTGGCGTCCAGGCCTTCGAGCAGCGCCACGCGGCGCGTCAGGCTGGCCGCGAAATCGAGCTCGCCGCGCATGGCCGCTTCGGTGATCTCGGCCACCTGGGGTTTCAGGCCCTGCATGTCGGCGATCTCGTCGATGCACTCGATGGTGATCAGCGTCGAGTCCATGTCCATGGCGACCAGGCCGAAATCCGCTAGCCGACGCCCGGCCTCGATGAAGCAGGCATCGACGCCGGCTTTGAGGGCGGCCGCGTCGATGCGCGCCTTCAGTTCGGCGGAGAAGGCCACGTCCTCGCAGCGCAGCGCATGGTCGCCGAGGTGGACCACGCGCGCGGGCCGGGCGAGCTGCGCCAGGCGGTCGAGCGTGTCGGAAGAGGCCTGCGGCCCCTGGAGCACCAGGTTCATCGTCATTGTGTTTCTCAAGCGAGCAGTTGTTTGATGGTCTGTTTTACCTGCGCCACGCGCGCCGCCAGGTCGGGCATGCTGGCGCTGATGCGCAGCTTGTCCTGGCCGGCGAGCTTGATGTGGCGGTTCTTCTGGATCAGGGTGATGATCTTGATCGGATCGATCGGCGGCTTCTCCATGAACTGCAGGTTGGCCGCTTCGCCGTGGGCGTCGATCTTGACGATGCCGACCATTTTCGCCGCGATGCGCAGGCGGTGGGTCTCGATCAGGGCCTTGACCTGGTCCGGCATCTTGCCGAAACGGTCAATCAGCTCTTCCTGCATGGCGTCGATCCTGTCCTGGCTTTCGCAGTTGGCCAGGCGCTTGTAGATCGACAGGCGCTCGTGCACGTCGCCGCAGTAGTCGGACGGCAGCAGGGCCGGCACGTGCAGGTTGATCTCGGTGGTCGACGAGAGCGGCGCGGCCAGGTCGGGCTCCTTGCCCGCCTTGAGCGACTTGACCGCCTCGTTCAGCATGTCGGAGTAGAGCTGGAAGCCGACCTCCAGCATCTCGCCCGACTGGTTCTCGCCCAGCACCTCGCCGGCGCCGCGGATCTCGAGGTCGTGCATCGCCAGGTAGAAGCCGCTGCCCAGTTCTTCCATCGCCTGGATCGCATCCAGGCGGCGCTGCGCCTGCTTGGTCAGGCCGGAAACATCACTGACCAGCAGGTAGGCATAGGCCTGGTGGTGCGAGCGTCCCACGCGGCCGCGCAGCTGGTGCAGCTGGGCCAGGCCGAAGCGGTCGGCGCGGTGCATGATGATGGTGTTCGCGGTCGGCACGTCGATGCCGGTCTCGATGATGGTGGTGCACAGCAGGATGTTGAAGCGCTGCGCAACAAAATCGCGCATCACCTTTTCCAGGTCGCGTTCGTGCATCTGGCCGTGGGCCACGCCGATGCGCGCTTCCGGCAGCAGCTCCTGCAGCATGGCGCGGCGGTTTTCGATGGTCTCGACCTCGTTGTGCAGGAAGTAGATCTGGCCGCCGCGCTTGAGCTCGCGCAGGCAGGCTTCGCGGATCACGGAACCGTCTTCGCTGCGCACGAAGGTCTTGATCGCCAGGCGCTTCTGCGGCGCGGTGGCAATGATGGAGAAGTCGCGCAGGCCTTCCAGCGCCATGCCGAGGGTGCGCGGGATCGGGGTCGCGGTCAGGGTCAAGACGTCGACCTCGGCGCGCAGGGCCTTGAGCGCCTCTTTCTGGCGCACGCCGAAGCGGTGTTCCTCGTCGATGATGACGAGTCCCAGGCGCGTGAACTTCACGTCCGGCGACAGCAGCTTGTGCGTGCCGATCACGATGTCGAGCGTGCCGTCGGCCATGCCCTTGATCGCGTTGTTGATCTCCTTGCCGGTGCGGAAGCGCGACAGCTCGGCGATTTTCACCGGCCAGTCGGCGAAGCGGTCGGCGAAGGTCTGGGCGTGCTGCTCGGCCAGCAGGGTGGTCGGGGCCAGGATCGCGACCTGCTTGCCGCCCATGACGGCGATGAAGGCCGCCCGCAAGGCCACCTCGGTCTTGCCGAAGCCGACGTCGCCGCACACCAGGCGGTCCATCGGACGGCCCGAGGTCATGTCCTTGATGACGTTGTGGATGGCCTCGGCCTGGTCCGGAGTCTCGTCGAAGCCGAAGCTGCCGGCGAAGTTCTCGTAGTCGGTGCTCGAATACTCGAAGGCGTGGCCCTGGCGCGCGGCGCGGCGCGCGTACAGGTTGAGCAGCTCGGCCGCGGTGTCGCGCACCTGCTCGGCGGCCTTGCGCTTGGCCTTTTCCCACTGGCCGGAGCCGAGGCTGTGCAGCGGCGCGTCTTCGGGCGAGGTGCCCGAGTAGCGCGAAATGACATGCAACTGAGACACTGGAACGTAGAGCTTGGTCTCCTTGGCGTATTCCAGGTGCAGGAATTCCATCTCGCCTTCGCCCAGGTCCATGCTCATCAGGCCCATGTAGCGGCCGATGCCGTGGTTGATGTGCACCACAGGGTCGCCGATCTTCAGCTCCGACAGGTCGCGCACCATCGATTCGACCTGGCTGGTCGCTTCCTGCTTCTTCTTGCCGGCGCGGCGGCCCGAACCCGCATACAGTTCGGTCTCGGTGATGAAGACCATGCGACCCGCATGGTCTTCGCTCAGCTCGAAGCCGGCCTGCAGGGGCGCTACGCCGAGCGCGAGCTTCGCATCGGTAGTACGGAAGCCTTCGAAGCCTTCGACCGGCGCCAGCTCGAGCTGGTATTCGTGGAAGTACTGCTGCAGGGTCTCGCGGCGGCCGGCCGAATCGGCGACGATCATCACGCGCGCATCCTGGCGCAGGAGGTAGGCACGCAGGTTGGTCAGCGGATCGTCCAGGCGGCGGTTGACCGAGATGTCGGGAATCGGCGCCGACAGCTCGGAGCTTGGGGCGGCCGGGTCGCGGCCAATGGTCCAGCGGCCGTGCGGCTTGGCGCAGGTGAAGAATTGCTCTGCTCCCAGGAACAGCTCGCGCGGCTCGAGGATCGGCCGTTCGCGGTCGCTCTTGAGGAATTTGTAGCGCGACTCGGTATCGAGCCAGAAGCGCTGGATGGCGGCCTCGATGTCGCCCACCAGGGCCAGGGTGGCGTCCTGCGGCAGGTAGTCGAACAGGGTCGCGGTTTCTTCGAAGAACAGCGGCAGGTAGTACTCGATGCCGGCCGAGGCGATGCCGTTGCCGATGTCGCGGTAGATCGGCGAGCGCGAAGGATCGCCCTCGAAGCGCTCGCGCCAGCGGCCGCGGAAGGCGGTGCGCGCCGCTTCGTCCATCGGGAATTCGCGGCCCGGCAGCAGGCGCACTTCCTTGACCGGGTACAGCGAGCGTTGGGTGTCGGCATCGAAGGTGCGGATCGATTCGATCTCGTCCCCGAACAGATCGAGGCGGTAGGGCAGGGCCGAGCCCATCGGGAACAGGTCGATCAGGCCGCCACGCACCGAATACTCGCCCGGCGACATCACCTGCGACACATGGGTATAACCGGCCAGCGTCAGCTGGGCCTTCAGCCTCGCCTCGTCCAGGCGTTCGCCCTGCCGGAAGAAGAAGGTGTAGGCTGCGAGGAAGGACGGTGGGGCCAGCCGCACCAGCGCGGTGGTGGCCGGCACCACCAGCACGTCGCACTGGCCGTTGCGGATCTCGTGCAGCGTGGCCAGGCGTTCGGACACCAGGTCCTGGTGCGGCGAGAATGCGTCGTAGGGCAGGGTTTCCCAGTCGGGCAACAGGTGGCAGGACAACTTGCCGTCCGCGAACCAGGGTATCTCGTCGAGCAGGCGCTGACCGTCGCTGGCATTGGCCACGACCACGGTCAGTATCTGATTCCTGGCCTTGAGTGCCAGCGCGGCAGTGGCGAGCGCATACGCGTCGCTCGAGCCATGCAGGGCCGGCAGGGCAAAACGGGTTCCTGGTTTGGGAAGATTTTTCTTGAGATCGAAGGGCATTGAGCGCGCAGTGACGTTCGCAACAGTGGTGGGCCATTATAGACGAATGGCCCGGGCCGCGTAGGCGCGCCACGCCGGGCAGGACGCCTTGGCGGATTGCGCTCCTGGCCTCGATGCCGGCTTGAAGCGAGGTGCAGAATGAGAAGTGCAATGAAGCATTTTTCCGATCCGGCCGCGGTTGCGCATTACCACCAGGGGCCGCCGCGGCTGGTGCCGGGATTCAGCGACCTGCAGCGCATGGCGCAGGTCCTGCTGGCTGAACGGGCACCCTTCGATGCCCGGGTGCTGGTGCTGGGCGCCGGCGGCGGGCTGGAACTGAAGGCGTTCGCCGATGCCCAGCCCGGATGGTCTTTTGACGGCGTCGACCCGTCGCACGAGATGCTGGAACTGGCGCACGACACCGTCGGCGAGCATGCCGGGCGGGTCCGGCTGCATGAAGGCTACGTGGATGCCGCGCCGGCCGGTCCTTTCGACGCCGCGGCCTGCCTGCTGACCATGCATTTCATGCCGCTGTGCGAACGCCGCCATGCGATGCGCGTCATCCACCGGCGCCTGCGGCGCGGCGCACCTTTCGTGGTGGCCCACATGAGCGTTGCAGAGGACGAGATTGAACGCGCGCTCTGGCTGGCGCGCGACGAGGCCTATGCGGTGGCCTCCGGCGCGCCGCCCGAGGAAGCGCGGCAGCGTCGCGCGCTGATCGAGCGGGTGTTGCCGGTGCTGGCGCCGGAGCAGGACGAGGCGCTGCTGCGCGATGAGGGATTCAAGGAGGTGAGCATGTTCTACGCGGCCGGGGTGTTCCGGGGATGGATCGGCTACGCCTGATGCCAGGTCGTTTGTCGTAGGGGTGATCTAGTCCAGTGGACTAGATCACGCTTTGCCGTCCGCGCGTTCAGCCAGCGCGAGCCGCGCGACTGCTCATGCACGAGTTGAACGCGCGGGCGTTTGTAGTTCCGGGCATTGCCCGAAATTACCCGCCCACCCTACGTATGGAGGATGCTTGCTCCGTGCTCCGCCCCAGCTTGTCAAATATTCGCAACGCGTTGCCGGATAATACTGCTGCCATTTCACTTGCCTCTGCGTTGCCCGCATCGCAGAGCACGCGCAGCTTGGACAGCCGGTCGCCTTCGTGCAGCGCCTGCGCGAGCGGCGTGGCATCAAACTGGCCGGCCTGCAGGATCGCCTGCCCCACGCCCGGCGGAAATTCCCACAGCTCAGCGATCCCTGCCGACAGCCTGCGCGCGCTGTCCAGCAAGGCATGGGCGAAGCCGTCGGACTGCGGCAAGGGCGCCGCGCCGCCCAGCTGGTCCGCCAGGCGCAGGGCGACCACCAGCCCGACGTTCTGCATCAGCCCCGCGAGCGTGGCCTCGAAGGGATCGGCGCCGCAGGCGGGGGCTGCCAAGCTGGCCGCCATGGCGCACTTCTCGGACTGGCTCCAGACCAGCGGCGCCGCCTGGCGCGCCAGCCGTCCGCCCTGGCTGCCAATCAGCGGACGGAAGGCCACCCGCGCCAGCAGCATGCGCAATCCGTTCTGGCCCAGCAGCATCAGGGCGCCTTCGATGTTCGCGATTTTCGCCGTGGCGCGGTAATACGGGCTGTTGACCTCGCGGATGACTTCCGCCACCAGGCTCACGTCCTGCGTCACCTGGCGCGCCAGTTTGCCCGCTGACGTGGCATCGATGCGCAGGCTGCGCAGCAGTTGCGGGATGACCGCCGGCACCCGCGGCACCAGTTCGGCGGCCGCTTCCGGCTGGCGTGCCAGGCGCGCCAGCTCATCGAGAATCAATCCCTCGGGCATCTCGCCGGCGTGCGCCGATCCGCGTGCGAGCGAGCGGTAAAAAGCCAGGTCGAGGTCGAAGGATGATGGCGGATTTACAACGCCGGCGGGTGGGGGGGCGGCCAAAGGCGGCGTCGGCACCGGCAGCGACGGCGTGCCGAACAGGCGTGCAAGCCAGTTTTTCATCGCGGACCGAAGGGAGAGCTGGAACGAACGACGGCCCGGCAGTGCGACCGCGAAGCGGCCGCAGCCGGACTGCGGGGCAGGTAGCCCGGCCGCAGGAGCGCGCAAGGCGCAAGCAGTGCGCGGCGCTTGCGCGGGCCGTTCAGCGGCCGGTACCCGAGGTCGATGAATTGGTCGCCGGCGGGGTGGTGGTGGTGCTCGGGTTGGTGGTGCCGGTGTTGGCGCCGCTCTGGCCCGAGCCGCCCGTGGTGTCCGAGCTGGTGCCGGTGCCGACGTTGCCGGAGGCGCTCGAGCTGCCGGTGCCGGTCGTGCCCATGCTGGCGTCGGAGCTGGAGCTGGAGCCGGTGTCGGTGCCGGTGGTGTTGCAGGCTGCCAGCGACAGGGCCATGACGCCGCCCAGCAGAACGGTGTGGATTTTGTTCATTCGTGTTCTCCTCGATGTGGTTGGGTCGGACCATCATGCGAGGTGTGCGGTGCACGTGAAATAGGAACAAAACTTCAGTCGATGTAGGAGCGGGCGTACGTATTCTGTGAGACGAAGTTCGCGCCCTGCCTTGCTGTTCAGGCAGCAATTGCCTGGTGACCGGCCAGCCATGCCAGCAAGTCGTCCGAAGGCAGCGGCCGGCTGTAGAAGTAACCTTGTCCCTTGGCGCAGCACTGGGCGCGCACGATGTCGGCCTGGGACTGGGTCTCGATGCCTTCGGCCACGGTTTTCATGCCCAGGCTCTGGGCTACCTTGACGGTCGCTTCGATCAGCACCCGGTGGTGGTGGCTGGTGTCGGCCTGGCTCACGAAGGAGCGGTCGATCTTGACCGTATCCACCGGCAGCAGGTGCAGGCTGGACAGCGACGAGTAGCCGGTGCCGAAGTCGTCGAGGGCCAACTGGATGCCCAGCGCCTTCAGTTCGTGCAGGCGCTGCTGGATGCCCTGGTCCTGCGCCGCCAGGCTTTCGGTGACCTCGAGCTGGAGCTGCTCGGGCGCGATGCCGGTGACCTGCAGCACGCGCCGCACGCTGTCGATCCAGCCCGGCTGCCCGAGCTGGGCGCGCGACAGGTTGACTGCGATCCGCCGCGGCGCACCCTGGCCCAGGCGTGCCTGCCAGTCCATGAAATCGCGGCACGAGCGTTCCAGCACGAAGTCGCCGACCGCGCCGATCAGGCCGCACTCTTCGGCGACGGTGATGAATTCGATCGGCGGCACGATGCCGCGCTCGGGATGGCGCCAGCGCACCAGCGCCTCGACGCCGGCCGCATGGTCGGTGCCGCCGTCAGGCAGCAGGCCAACCACCGGCTGGTAGACGACGAACAGCTGTTCCTCGGCCAGGGCCTGGCGCAGCTCGGCCTCGATGCCGGCGCGGCGCTCGGCGCGTTCGCGCATCGAGGCTTCGAACACCAGGTGGCGGGCGCCGCCGGCGCGTTTGGCCTCGACCATCGCGATGCCCGCGTCGCGCAGCACGTCGTCGGCGTCGCGCGCGCCGCAGTGGACCGATTCGGCGCCCCAGGCCAGGCCCAGGCTGGTGCCGCACACGACTTCATGACCCTGCACCCGGTAGGGAAGGGCCAGGGCATCGAGAATGCGGCCGGCGACGCGCTCGGCATCCTCGCGTGCGCGCATCCCGTCCAGTACCACCACGAACTCGTCGCCGCCCACGCGCGCGGCCAGCTGGCCGGTCACGCTGCCGATGTCGATGCGGTCGCTCGGCGGGCGCAGCGCGCCGCGGATGCGGTCGGCGATCTGCACCAGCAGCTCGTCGCCGGCCGCCTGGCCGAGGGTGTCGTTGATCTGGCGGAAGCGGTCGCAGTTCATGAACAACACGGCAAACTCGCCCGCTGACAGGGGCCGCTCAACCAGGTGCTGCAGCTGCTCGCGCACCGCTTCGCGGTTCGGCATGCGCGTGAGCGCATCGGTACGGGCGGCGTTGCGCAGCCGGCGCACCAGGGTGTCCTGCTCGCGCTGCACTTCGGCCGTGACGTCGGTCACCACCGCCATCAGCCGCTCGGTGTCGAGCTTCATCAGGCTGATCGCCAGCACTTGCGGGCTGCCCGAGGTCAATTCGAGCGGCAGCGGCGCGCGCATGCCTTCGCAGATCACGCCGGAGGAATCGCCGAATCCGGCTGCCAGGGCAGGCAGCTGGGGCGCGATCGGCGCCAGCACGCTGTACAGGTTGTCCAGGCCGGTATCGCGCGCGATCGGCATCAAGAGGCTCGATGCCATGGGATTGAGCATCTCGACCGTGCCGTCCGGCGCGATCTGGGCCAGCCCGATCGGCGCACGGTACAGGAACTGCACCAGGGCTTCGTAGGCGTCGCTCGGGTCATGCATGCTTGCGATCTCCTTCGGATTGGTGGGCGGGGCTGGACGCCATCTCGGTGCGCCAGCGTTCGACGCGGTTGCGCCCCAGGCGCTTGGCCGCGTACAGGGCCTGGTCGGCGCGCTTGAGCAGCAGGTCGATGCCCCCTTCGCCGTCGGTCAGGCTGGCCACCCCAAGGCTGACAGTGTACCGGATGCGTTGTCCGTCAAAGTGGACGACTTGCGAGGCCACGGCCGCACGCAGGCGTTCGGCCACCACCGCCGCTCGCGGCAGGTCGGTGGACGGCAGCAGCACCGCGAACTCCTCGCCGCCGATGCGCGCGACCACGTCGACCTCGCGGAAGGTCTCGCCCAGGATCGCGGCCAGGTGCTGGAGCACGGCGTCGCCGCCCGGATGGCCGTAGCGGTCGTTGATGCCCTTGAAATGGTCGGCGTCGATCGCGATCACGGCGGTTGGACGCGGCACCGTCAGGCTGCGGGTCAGCTCCTGCTCGGCCGCCTCGAAGAAGGCGCGGCGGTTCGCCAGCCCGGTGAGGTAGTCGCCGAAGGTTTCGCGCCGGCGCCGTTCGCTGGCCTCGCGCTTGTCGGTGATGTCGCGCAGGATCAGGCAATAGGCCGGGCCGTCCGCCTCCAGGCCGCAGGGCGGCTCACGCTCGGGCAGCGGCGCGATGAGAAGGCTACCCCAGAAGCCGCTGCCGTCTGCGCGCACGCGCTTGCCTTCGTCGAGACTCCAGCCGTCGCGTTCGGCGTCGCGCAGGCGGTCGAGCAGGCGCTCCGAGGTCATTGCGTCCGACGGGTAGAAGATCGAATAGGGCTGGCCCACCGCCTCCTGGCCGAAGCCGGTGACGCGGCCGATGCTCGGGTTCCAGTCGGTGATGCTGCCTTTCGCATCGAGGCCGGCGAGGACGTAGTCGGTGATGCCGGTCAGGATGGCGTTGAGCCAGGCGTCGTTCTGGCGCAGCTGGCGCTCGCGCCGCACCTGCAGGGTGACGTCGTCGATCACCGCCATGATGCGCTGGGCGTCGAGCTTGAGCAGGGTGATCGCGAGGATCTGCGGGATCTTCTTGCCGCTACTGCCAACACTGCCGGCGTTCAGGTGCACGTGCAAACCGTCGCAGATCTTGCCCGCCGGGCGGGCGTAGTCGGCGCACAGGTGGCGCAGCTCGGGCGCGACGTCTTGCAGCGCCGTGAACAGGTTGTCCAGGCCGCCGTCGCGCGAGAGCGGCATCAGGAGCTGGGCCGAGATCGGGTTCATCATGACGATGCCGCCATCGATGTCGGCCTGCACCAGGCCCACCGGGGCCAGGTACAGGAACTGGATCAGGGCCTCGTGCTCGGCCCGCAGCTCGTCGATGTCGTCCACGCGTGCGCCTCGGTCGTGCGGCTCAGCGCTGGCGCTGGACCAGCACGTAGCGGTTGCCGCTGGCCGGGCTGGCCAGCAGGCGCAGCGCCACCTTGACCGGACGCATGCGCAGGGTCAGGACGTAGTCGAGGGTGGCGTCCAGCGCGCTGCCGTCCTCCATGGCGTCCTCGAAACGCTGGGCCACCATGAAGTTGTTCAGGCAGGGGGCGACGTTGGTGAACAGCGGCTGACCGACCACGCGCTGCGGCGACAGGCCGGCCGCCTGCGATTCGAAGGCGTTGTAGCGCTGGACATTGGTGTCGGCGTCGAAGCCGATCACGCCGAAGTCGAGCTGGTCGAGCTGTTCCGGGGAGCAGCTGTCGAGTTGGGACGCCAGGTCGGCGGTCGAAAACGACAGGGTGGGTGCGTTCATGGCGTGAGTGGCGTACGGGCGCGTTCGTTGATTTGCGGAAATTGATGTTGACATGCCGCCAGCCCCTCTGTCAATTGTGCGCGACCGGGTTTTGACACTTTGCGTTGTCGAATCACACTTTTGCTCGGAATTCCGGCAGGGTTGACAGGGTTCGGGGCTGTCGGCACCATCGACGGCTCGCTACGTATCCACTGAGTCATGACTGTCAATACCGTTCCCGAACCCCGTTGGTGGAGGCACCAAGCAAGCCTGCTGCGCGTCCTGTCCGACCTGCTGGCCGGCGAACTCGCGCTGATGCGGCCCGGCATTGTGCGGCGCCCGCCGCCCTGGCCGCCCGAACTGGACTTGATGACCGACCTCGGCGCCGATTCGCTCGAACTGCTGGGGCTGGCCACCGCGATGGAGCAGGTGCTCGGGATCGGCTGCATCGGCGAAGAGCGGGTGCTGGCCAACCCCCGGCTTGGCGCCTGGCTCGAGGCGGCGGCTTCCGGACTGGAGCATGGCAGCGGGACGATCAATTTCCGCACATCGGGCAGCTCGGGCGCGCCCAAGGCCTGTTCCCACGCGCTGGCCAGCCTGTGGCAGGAAACCGGCGCACTGGCCGCGCTGTTCCCGGGAACGCGCCGCATCGTCGGCCTGGTTCCCTCGCACCACATTTACGGCTTCCTGTTCACGGTCCTGCTGCCGCGCGCACTCGGCCTGGATCCCGCCGCGACCGTCGACCTGCGCGGCGCCTCGCCCGGCGCGGTGGCCCGGCAGCTGGCGCCCGGCGACCTGGTGGTCGGCTTTCCCGACTTCTGGCGCGCATTCGCCCCGGTCGCCGGGGCGCTGCCGGCGGGCGTGACGGGCGTCAGCTCGACCGCGCCGTGCCCGGACGAGGTGGCGCGCGCCGTCATGGACGCCGGCCTGGCCCGGCTGGTGCAGGTCTACGGCAGTTCCGAGACGGCCGGCGTCGGCTGGCGCAACAGCCCGGACGAGGATTACCGCCTGTTCCCGTATTGGGAGGCGGGCATGGATGGGGCGCAGCTCGAGCGTTGCGGCGCGGACGACAGGCGCCGGTCCTTCGCCTTGCAGGACCGGCTGGCCTGGAGCGCGCCGGGACGGTTCCGGCCGATGGGACGGATCGACCACGCGGTGCAGGTCGGCGGCGTCAACGTGTTCCCCGGCTACGTGGCCGACGTGCTGCGCATGCACCCGAAGGTAGCAGATGCGAGCGTGCGCGCCATGCGGCCCGACGAAGGCCGGCGCCTGAAGGCCTTCGTGGTGCCGCGCGCGGGTGCGCCGCTGGAAGGCAGCCCGGAAGCGTCGGCGCTGCGCGCGGAACTGGGCGCATGGATGGCCGAGCGCCTGTCGACGCCCGAGCGTCCGGCCGCGTACTCGTTCGGGGCCGCGCTGCCGCGCCAGGCCAGCGGCAAGCTGTCGGACTGGATCATCGACGCAGGCGCATGAGGCAAGGCATCAGAACAGCGAGGATGGCGCAGGCGGCGGAGGGGGAGGCGGGGGCGTTGGCGGCGCCGGCGTGACCGGCTCGCCCGTGACCGGATCCACCTCCACCGGCGGATTGTCGAGCCCCGGGTCGATGTCGATCGCGCGCAGATCCGGCCGTTCGACGAATTCCTCGAACACCCAGTCGTCGTCCTCGCGCACCACGCCTTCCGGCTCCAGCTGTTCTTCCTGCGGCGGGACCTTGGCCAGGGCCACGCGCATGTAGTCGATCCAGATCGGCAGCGCCAGGGTGGCGCCGAATTCGCGCCCGCCCAGCGAACGCGGTTCGTCGTAGCCCATCCAGGCCACCGCCACCACCTTGCCGCCGTAGCCGGCGAACCAGCCGTCGATGGCGTCGCTGGTGGTGCCCGTCTTGCCGGCGATGTCGGTGCGTCCCAGCTGCCTGCTTGATGCGGCCCCGGTGCCGTAGCGGGTGACGTCGCGCAGCATGGAGTTCAGGACGAAGGCATTGCGCGGATCGAGCACGCGGTCGCTGTCCTGGCGCGCGGCCGGCTTGTTCTCCTGCAGGATGTTGCCGTTGCCGTCGCGGATCTCGGCGATCAGGTAAGGCTTGACGCGGTAGCCGCCGTTGGCGAACACCGCGTAGGCGCCGGCCATCTGCAGCGGCGTCACCGCGCCGGTTCCCAGCGCCAGCGTCAGGTTCTTCGGGTGCTTCGGCAGGTCGAAGCCGAAGCGGCCCAGGTAGTCGTGGGTGTAGTCGGTGCCGAGCGCGCGCTGCAGGCGCACGGTGGTCACGTTCTTCGAATGCGTCAGGGAGTAGCGCATCGTGATCGGTCCGTCGAACACGCCGTCGTCGTTCTGCGGCGACCAGGTCTGGCCGGCGTTCTCGCCCGGCATGTCGAGCGGCTCGTCGAGGATGCGGGTGCCCGGCGAATAGCCCTTGTCCAGCGCGGCCGCGTACACGAAGGGCTTGATCGCCGAACCCGGCTGGCGCCAGGCCTGGGTCACGTGGTTGAACTTTTGCAGGTTGTAGTCGAAGCCGCCCACCAGCGCGTGGTAGGCGCCGGTATCGGCGTCGATGGCGACAAAGGCGGCCGCCACCTGCGGCACCTGGGTGATGGCCCAGCTCTCCTTGCCTTTTTCCTTGCGCTGGCTGATCCGGACCACGGCGCCCGGCGTGATGCGCAGCGTTTCCTTCGCATTCGCCGCCAGGCCGCGCGCCGCGAACTTCAGGCCGGCGCCCTCGATCGTCACTTCCTCGCCGCTGAGCAGCTCGACGCGCACCGCCTGGGGCGAGGCCGCCAGCACCACCGCCGGCAGCAGGCCGTCGCTGGGAGTGCGCTTCTGCAGGGCCTCGATGACCGCTTCCTCGCGCTCGAGCGGGTCCTGCGGCAGGTTGACTCGCGCCTCGGGTCCGCGGTAGCCGTGGCGCTGGTCGTAGTCGAGCACGTTGCGGCGCACCGACTCGTAGGCGGCGTCCTGCTCGGCCTTGAGGATGGTGGTGGTCACCACGATGCCGCGCTCGTAGGCGCCCTCGCCGAGCTGGGCGAAGACGGCCTGGCGCGCCAGTTCGGCGACGTAGTCGGCCTTGGTTTCGAAGACCTGGCCGCCGCGGCGGATGCGCAGCGGTTCGGCCAGGGCCTGCCGGTATTCGGGCTCGCTGATCTGGCCGAGCTTGAGCAGGCGCTCGAGCACCACGTGCTGGCGCTGCTGCGCGCGCTTCGGGTTGGCGATCGGGTTGTGGCGCGAGGGGTTCTGCGGCAGGCCGGCCAGCATCGCGGTTTCGGCCAGGGTCAGCTCGTCGAGGGTCTTGCCGAAGTAGCTGCGCGCCGCGCTGGAAAAGCCGTAGGAACGGTTGCCCAGGAAGATCTGGTTCATGTACAGCTCGAGGATCTGGTCCTTGGTGAGCGCGTCCTCGATGCGGTAGGCCAGCGCCACTTCGGTGATCTTGCGCGACAGGACCTTCTCCTTGGAGAGGAAGAAATTGCGCGCCACCTGCATCGTGATGGTCGAGGCGCCGCCCGAGCCGAAGCCGCCGCGCAGGTTGGTGTACACCGCGCGCATGGCGCCGCGCCAGTCGATGCCCTGGTGCTGGTAGAAGTGCGCGTCCTCGATGGCGAGCAGGGCCTGCTTCATGCGCGTCGGGATCTTGTCGATGGTGACGAAGTCGCGCCGCTCGACGCCGAATTCGCCGATCAGGTGCTTGTCGAGCGTGTACACGCGCAGCGGGATCTTGGGCTGGTAATCGAGCACCGCATCGATCTTCGGCACGTTCGGCAGGACCACCGTCATGGCATAGATGGCAACGGCGGCCGCCAGTCCGACCAGGGCGGCGAGGACAAAGAACAGGAACATCCGGAGACGGCGGGGACGCCTGGCGGGCGACTGGGACGGCGGGGTAACAGGCTTGGTCACTGACTACTCTCGAAGAACGCTCGTAAGTACCGAGCATTGCGGTGCATTGTATCCCGCGCATTCTACCGCTTCAAACTGCTTTCATTCCATTTCGGCATATGCGATAGTCACGCCTTCGGTTTTACCCAAGCGTGCATACCCGAGGAACACCCATGCCCTACGATTCACCTTCCAACACCAGCGCGTCCGGCTTCAAGCCCTATATCCCGGCCAGCGCGAACCTGCCCGAGTTCACACTGCGCGCCCTGATCATGGGCACGGTGCTGGGCATGATCTTCGGGGCGTCCTCCCTGTACCTGGTGCTGAAGGTCGGCCTGACCGTGAGCGCCTCGATCCCGGTGGCGGTCATCGCCATCACCCTGTTCCACACGGCGAAGAAGTTCGGCGCCCGCGAATCGACCATCCTCGAGAACAGCATCACGCAGACCGCCGGCTCGGCGGGCGAATCGCTCGCCTTCGGCCTCGGCGTGACCATGCCGGCGATCATGATCCTCGGTTTCGACCTGGAGATCTCGCGCGTGATGCTGGTCGGCGTGCTGGGCGGCCTGCTGGGCATCCTGATGATGATCCCGATGCGCCGCACCATGATCGTCGACGCCCACCGCGAACTGAAGTACCCGGAAGGCACGGCCTGCGCCGAGGTGCTCAAGGCCGCGGCCACCGAGACCTCGCGCGCCGCGGCGGGCGAGGCGCGCGAAGACGGTTCCGATGCCGCACGCGACGCCAAGCGCCGCGCCATGCTGATCTTCGGCGGCTTCGGCATCGGCCTGGCGTACAAGACCCTGAGCGTGTCCTTCAAGGGCTGGCGCGACTACGTCAACTTCGAATTCGCCAGCCCGCTCAAGGGCGGCTCGGCCGGCGCCGAAGTCTCGCCCGAGCTGCTCGGCGTGGGCTACATCATCGGCCCGCGCATCGCCCTCACGATGGCGGCCGGCGGCGTGCTGTCCTATCTGCTCCTGATCCCGATGATCGCCTTCTTCGGCGAGCTCCTCACGGTGCCGCTGGCGCCCGCCACCACCCTGATCCGCGACATGGGCCCGGACGACATCCGCAACGCCTACGTGCTGTACATCGGCGCGGGCGCGGTGGCGGCCGGCGGCCTGATCGCCCTGGCGCGCTCGATGCCGGCCATCTGGAGCGGCCTGACGGGCGGCCTGTCCAGCATGAGCAAGAGCCGGGCCGCGGGCGCGGCCGCCGACAACGCGCTGCGCACCGAGCAGGACATTCCGCTGAAGTGGGTCCTGATCGGCTGCCTGGCGATCATCGCCATCATCACCGTGGCCACCCCGCTGCACATGAACCTGCTGGGCGCGCTCCTGATCCTGGTGTTCGGCTTCCTGTTCGCCACCGTGTCCTCGCGCCTGACCGGCGAAGTCGGCTCGTCCTCGAACCCGATCTCGGGCATGGCGGTGGCCACCTTGCTGTTCACCTGCCTGATCTTCCTGGTGATGGGCTGGACCGGCGGCCAGTACTACGTCACCGCGCTGTCGGTCGGCGCCATCGTCTGCATCGCGGCGAGCAATGCCGGCACCACCTCGCAAGACCTGAAGACCGGCTTCCTGGTCGGCTCGACCCCGCGCATGCAGCAGTACGCGATCCTGTGCGGCGCCCTGGCCTCGGCCCTGATCCTGGGACCGATCCTGCTCAAGCTGAACGAGGCGGGCACCGTGTACGTGCCGGCCGCGCAAGTCGCGCCGGGCCTGAAGGTGGATGCCTCGAAGCTGACCGAAACCGCGCAGTTGCACGGCCCGCAGGCCGCCGGCGACGCCAACACCTATAAGGTCTGGCAGAAGACCGACACCGCGGGCGGCCCGGCCGGCAAGTACCTGGTGGCCGCCGACGGCAGCCTGGCCTACCTGGTCGATCCGGGCATCAACGGCACCCACAAGGTCCGTCCGGACGGCACCGAAGTCAAGAAGTACGATGCGCCGAAGGCGGTCCTGATGTCCTACATCATCAAGGGCATCCTCGACCAGGAGCTGCCATGGACGCTGGTGCTGTTCGGCGTGATGATCTCGGTGGTGCTCGAGATGGCCGGCGTGCACGCGCTGGCCTTCTCGGTGGGCGTCTACCTGCCGCTGATCTCGACGCTGCCGATCGCGGTGGGCGGCATGGTGCGCTGGCTGGCGGACCGCCGCAACAACCAGCTGCCGCAGTACGAGAAGCTGAACGCCGAAGAGCGCCAGGCAGCAGGGGACCGCAGTTCGGGCACGCTGCTGGCGTCGGGCTATATCGCCGGCGGCGCGCTGGCCGGCATCATCATCGCCATCACCGCCGGCGTGCTGACCGACTTCGACAGCAGCATGGCCACCTGGGCGGAAGCCTCGAACCCGTTCTTCGCGGGGCCGAACGCCAACCTGCTGACCCTGATTCCCTACGGCCTGATCATCGCGCTGCTGTACTGGGTGGCGCGGGAAAAAGCGAAACGCTAAAGCAAACGGCCCGGAAGATTCCGGGCCGTTGTTTTTGTAGGGTGGGCAAGTTTCTTGCCCACGCGTTCAAGCAGCTTGAATTCAGACGAAGGCCAGGTCGTGGTGACGAATCACATCGTCCAACCAGTCCCTGGTATGGCCGAAGCGGTAGCCAAGCGCCTTGGCACGCGAGGTGTCGAGCGCCAGAGGCGTGGCGAAATCGAATGGCGACAGCACGCCCGGTCCTGCCGGCGCCACCTTGGCGGTGCGCGGCGTCTCGTCGAGCACCGCGGCCACGCGCGCATGCAGGTCGAAGCTCGAGAGCGCCCCGTCGCAGGCGGCGTTGACGGGGCCGCGGAAGTCCTGCATGCCGGTCCACAGCAGGAAGTCGGCCGCTTCCTGGGCTTCCATGAACGAGACCTTGGCACCCGCGTTCGCATAAGGCAGGGTGGCGCGCAGGCGCACCAGGTCGACATAGTGGGCCAGCCGGCCGGTGAAATCCTCGGGGCCGCCGAGCACGTGGGCCAGGCGCACGGTCGCGAGCGGCAGGCTGCCGTCGCGCTCCAGGTAGGCTTCGGCCTGGATCTTGCCCGAGACGTAGCATTCGATCGCGCGCGCCGGGTCGTGCCAGGGATAGGCGGTGTCGATGCGCTGGGCCAGTACCGGCAGGTCGCTCTCGAGGAAGGCCGCATCGCGCGGCGCCAGCTCGCGATAGGCGTCGATGGTCGAGGTCATGACGTAGCGCCCCACCTTACCGGCGAAGACACGCACCGAAATCGCGGCGTCCAGCGGCGAATAGCACATCTGGTCATAGACGATGTCGAAGGACAGGTCGCGGAAGGCGTTGCGCATCGCATGTTCGTTGCGGCGGTCGACGCGGATGCGGGTGATCCGGTCGCCGAAGGGATCCGGCGCATAGCCGCGGGTGGCAATGCTCACGCGGTGCCCAAGACGCAGCAGGCGCTGCACCAGGAGTTTGCCGAAATAACGGGTACCGCCGATCACCAATATATTCTTTGGCATGACTTTTCCTTGTAGGATCGCGTATATTTTCTGCAAAGCAGCAAAAACCATCAAACGAGAAAAAGTACTGACATTGAATAAGAAAAACTTATGCATGGAGGCGGCATGAAGCCCTTGCGCAGCCTGTCCGGCCTGATCGACTTCGACGCCGCCGCGCGCTGGGGCAGCTTCAAGCTGGCTGCCCGCGAACTGCACAAGACCCCGGCGGCGGTCAGCCTGCAGGTCAAGCAGCTCGAGGAAAACATCGGATTTCCGCTGTTCGTGCGGCATCCGCGCCACATTGCGCTGACCGAGAAGGGACAGGAGCTGGCGATTGCCACCGGTCGCATGCTGGCCGACCTGCGCGCCAAGGTGGCGGCGCTGCAGCGCGGCGACGAGGAGGCGGTGCTGCGGATCTCGACCACGCACTCGTTCGCGATCAAGTGGCTGGTGCCGCGCATGCACCGCTTCACCAAGCAGTATCCGGAACTCGACATCCGGATCGATTCGAACGACGCGCCGGTCGACCTGCAGGCCGACAGCACCGACGTGGCGATCCGTTACGGACCGGTGGTCGAGGGCGATCCGTCGGTGCTGTTCCGCGAGCGCCTGGTGCCGGTCTACAGCCCCGAACTGCTGGCGCCCGGCCAGGACGCCTTGCTGCTGGCCGACCTGCCGCAGCACCACCTGCTGGTGGTCCAATCGCCCGAGGCCTGGCTGCAGCTGCTCAACGAGAACCGCGCGCTCAAGGGCAAGTACGACTTTTCGCGCGTGTACACGCACTGGGGCGTGCTGGTGCAGGCGGCAGTGGCGGGGCAGGGGGTGGCGCTGGTGCCCTACGGGATCGCCTTCGAGGACATCCAGTCCGGCGCGCTGCGCCAGATTCCCTGCAGGAGCGCACGCTTCGAGAGCGGCTACCGCTTCCTGGTCAATCCGCACAAGGAGCACATGCTCAAGGTGCAGCGCTTCAGGGAGTGGATGGTGGCGGAGATGCGCGCGATGGAGGCGACGCTGGACCGGCGCTGACGCCGTCGTCGCCAACGAAAACGGCGGCCCGCAGGCCGCCGTTGTCATATGGAGCGTTCGACGCTTACTTCACGCCGTGCATCAGTTTCTGGATGAGCGGGGCCAGCAGGAACAGCAGCACGCCGCCGACCAGCAGGATCCAGAAGCCCGAGGTGTAGCCGCTCAGCGCGGACGCCACCGACATGCCCGACTCGCCCGAGACGTGCGAGGCGAAGATGCCCGACAGGTTGTTGCCGATACCGGTCGACAGGAACCAGCCGCCCATGCCCAGGCCGACCAGGCGGGTCGGGGCCAGCTTGGTCACCATCGACAGGCCGATCGGCGACAGGCACAGCTCACCGATCGACTGGATCGTGTACACCGCCAGCAGGGTCCAGGCCGGGATCTGGCCAACCGGATCCAGCAGGTTCGACAGCGCGTACATCAGCAGGCCGAAGGCGAGGCCGTTGATGATGATGCCCAGGCCGAACTTGCGCGGGATCGACGGGTTGGCGTTGCGCTTGCCCATCGCGACCCAGATCGCGGCAATGACCGGCGCGAGCAGGATGATGGCCACCGAGTTCACCGACTGGAAGTACGCCACCGGCATTTCCCAGCCGCCGATATTGCGGTTCACGATCTGGTCGGCCAGGAAGGTGAAGGAGCTGCCGGCCTGCTCGAAGAAGCACCAGAACAGGATGTTGAAGAAGAAGATGATCATCATGGCGATGGTCTTGTCGCGCGACACCTTGCCCTCGCGGACGCCCTCCACGATCAGCATCAGCGCCAGGATCACGAACATGATCGACAGGACGATCTGCAGGTTGGCGGCGCCGGCGCGCAGCAGGAAGTACACGACCGGGATCACGAGCAGCGAGCCGATGACGACGCCGATCAGTCGCTTCGGGCTGGCCAGTTCGCCGACCGGCGCGCCGATGCCCTTGAGCTGCTTGCGGCCGATGTAGAACCACACCAGGGCCAGCACCATGCCGATACCGGCGGCGAAGAACACTGCCTTGTAGGCCGGGACGGCGCCGTTGCTGAGGCGCTCGGCCAGCTCACCGGTCACGATCGGCGCAAAGAACGCGCCCGCGTTGATGCCCATGTAGAAAATGGTGAAGCCGGAATCGCGCCGGGTATCGTCGATCGAGTACAGCTGGCCGACCATGGCCGAGATGTTCGGCTTGAACATGCCGTTGCCGACGATGATGGTGGCCAGGCCGAACTTGAAGATGTCCTGGTCGGGCAGGGTGATCATGAACAGGCCGGCCGCCATGAAGACCGCGCCGACGAGGATCGAGCGCTGATAGCCGATGACACGGTCGGCCACGTAGCCGCCGAGGACCGCGCCGGCGTACACCAGCGCGAGGTAGGAACCGTAGGTCAGGTTGGCGTCGGCCTGGCCGACGGCGTCGCCGCCATAGAACTGGGCGACGATGTAGAGCACCAGGGCCCAACGAATGCCGTAGAACGCGAAGCGTTCCCAGAATTCGGTCATGAAGAGCATCCACAACGGAGCTGGATGGCCCATGATCTGCTTGAATTCTGGGATCGGTCCCTTGGCTGAAGTAGCTGCACCGCTCATGCGGTTCCTCCCGAAATAGTTATATGTAACGACGATTTTTTTGGTGGAATATCTGTATGCCGGAAATTCCAATAGGCACGCATTTTAGTGTAAATCCCTCATCACAAGCGAACTTTTTCGGCTTGTGGTAAACACGCTCCCCCGCAGTGCGCGCCACGTCATGGAATGCCCTCAATCGGGGCGCAAAGTGTTGCACTTTGGCGTATATTGGCAAACAGGCCAATCCGTATTACCGATTGAAAGGGAAAACAAAACCATGACCCAAGATGTTGTCGATGTTCTCATCTCTCCGGAAGGCCGCCTCGAAGTCCTGTCGAAAGCCGAAGTCGCCAAGCTGCTCGACACCAGCAAGAGCGGCTTGTATGACATATTCAGAAAGTGCGCACTGGCCGTATTAAATACCGGCAGCTCGATCGATGACGGCAAGGAGCTGCTCGAACGCTACCGCGATTTCGAGATCAGCATTCTCCAGCGCGAGCGCGGCATCAAGCTCGACATCCGCAGTGCGCCCGCGCATGCCTTCGTAGACGGCAAGATGATTCGAGGTATCCACGAGCACCTGTTCTCGGTGCTGCGCGATATCGTCTACGTCCATTTCGATATTACCTCCAATCCCAAATTCGACCTGAACCGCCCGGAAGGCATTACCGACGCGGTATTCCACATCCTGCGCAATGCCAATGTGCTGCAGCCGCAGCGCAGTCCGAACCTGGTGGTGTGCTGGGGCGGACACTCGATCAACCGCGTCGAGTACACCTATACGAAAGAGGTCGGCTATGCGCTCGGCCTGCGCGAGCTGGATATCTGCACCGGCTGCGGCCCGGGCGCCATGAAAGGCCCGATGAAGGGCGCCGCCATCGGGCACTCGAAGCAGCGCATCCGCAGCGGGCGTTACCTCGGCATTTCCGAGCCGGGCATCATCGCGGCCGAATCGCCGAACCCGATCGTCAGCGACCTGGTCATCATGCCGGACATCGAGAAGCGCCTCGAGGCGTTTGTCCGCACCGGCCACGGCATCATCGTGTTCCCGGGCGGCGCCGGTACCGCCGAGGAAATCCTGTATATCCTGGGTATCCTGCTGCATCCGGAAAATGCGGAAGTGCCGTTCCCGCTGATCTTCACCGGCCCGGCGACGGCGGGCGCGTATTTCGAGCAGATCGACCATTTCATCGGGCTGACGCTCGGCGAAGCTGCGCAAAAGCGCTACAAGATCATCATCGACGATCCCGAGGCAGTGGCGAAGGAAATGTACGCCGGCATCCAGAAGGTGCGCGAATTCCGCAAGGCGCACAGCGACGCGTATTACTTCAACTGGCGCCTCAAGATCGATCCGGAGTTCCAGAAGCCGTTCCGCCCGACCCACGAGAACATGCGCAACCTGAAGCTGCACCGCGCCCAGGAATCGCACCTGCTGGCGGCAAACCTGCGCCGGGCGTTTTCGGGCATCGTTGCCGGCAACGTGAAGGAAGAGGGCATCCGCGCGATCGAACAGCACGGCAAGTACGAGATTCAGGGCGAGAGCGCGATCATGGAGCCGATGGATGCGCTGCTGGCATCGTTCGTGGAGCATAGCCGGATGAAACTGCCGGGCAAGGCGTATACGCCTTGCTACACCATCGTCCAGTAAGCGGCGTAGATCGATAAAAAAAGGCGGCCCTGCTTGCGCAGGCCGCCTTTTTTAACGCGCTAGTCGAACGCTCAGTCTTCCTTGCGCAGGTGCGGGAACAGCAGCACGTCGCGGATGTTCGGCGAGTCGGTGATCAGCATCATCAGGCGGTCGATGCCGATGCCGCAGCCGCCGGCCGGCGGCATGCCGTATTCCAGCGCGCGGATGTAGTCGGCGTCGTAGAACATCGCCTCGTCGTCGCCCGCATCCTTGGCGGCCACCTGCGACAGGAAGCGCGCGGCCTGGTCTTCCGGATCGTTCAGCTCCGAGAAGCCGTTGGCGATCTCGCGGCCCACCATGAACAGCTCGAAGCGCTCGGTGATGCCTTCACGGCTGTCCGAGGCGCGCGCCAGCGGCGACACTTCGACCGGGTAGTCGATGATGAAGGTCGGTTCCCACAGCAGGGCTTCGGCGGTTTCTTCGAACAGCGCCAGCTGCAGCGCGCCCAGGCCGGAGGTGGCGAAAGGCTTGACGCCAAACTTCAGGAGTTCCTGCTTCAGGAAGTCCATCGAGTTCAGTTGCTCCTGGGTGTAGCCCGGTGCGTACTTGTCGATCGCTTCCACGATGGTCAGGCGCTGGAAGGGCTTGGACAGGTCCAGTTCGCGGCCGCCATAGGTGAGCACGGCGCTGCCGTTCGAATCGATCGCGGCCTGGCGGATCACCTGCTCGGTGAAGTCCATGATCCACTTGTAGTCGGTATAGGCCGCATAGAATTCCATCATCGTGAATTCCGGATTGTGGCGGACCGACACGCCTTCGTTGCGGAAGTTGCGGTTGATCTCGAACACGCGGTCGAAGCCGCCCACCACCAGGCGCTTCAGGTAGAGCTCCGGCGCGATGCGCAGGTACATTTCCATGTCGAGCGCGTTATGGTGGGTGATGAAAGGCTTGGCCGCCGCGCCGCCCGGGATCGGGTGCAGCATCGGGGTCTCGACTTCCATGAAGCCGTTCTTTTCCATGAAGCGGCGCATCGACGACATGGCGGCGGTACGCGCCTTGAAGGTGCGGCGCGTGTCTTCGTTCATGATCAGGTCGACGTAGCGCTGGCGGTACTTGGTCTCCTGGTCGGCCAGGCCGTGGAACTTGTCCGGCAGCGGGCGCAGGGATTTCGCAATTAGGCGCAACTCCGTGACCTTGATGGTCAGCTCGTCGACCTTGGTCTTGAACAAGGTGCCTTCGACGCCCAGGATGTCGCCCAGGTCGTAGCTGCGCAGGGCTTCCATCGCCTCTTCGCCGGCGGAATCCACAGTGATGTAGATCTGGATGCGGCCGCTGGCCGACGGGCCCGAGCTGTCCTGCAGGGTCGCGAACGCGGCCTTCTTGCCGGCTTCGCGGCGCAGCATCATGCGGCCGGCCAGCACCACGTTCACCGGCTCGGCTTCCAGCTCTTCGCGGGTCTTGCCGTTGTAGGTCTCGACCAGGTCGGCGGCCTTGTCCTGCGGGACGAAGTCGTTCGGGAAGGGATTGCCCTGCTGGCGCAGCGCGGCCAGCTTGGCGCGGCGCTCGGCCATGATCTTGTTTTCATCGAGCGCCGGCACCGGCGTCTGCTCTTGGTTTTCCGTAGTCATGATTGGATAGACAGTTTTTGTTGGTTGTTAGGCGAACAGCAGGTCGGCCTTCAGTTCGGTGAAGTCGCGCACGATGGCGATGACGTTGTCGAAGCCGGCGAAGCTGGAGGCGGGCAGGGTGGTCGTCAGGACCACGCACTTCATGCCCGCGCGGCGCGCAGCTTCCACGCCCAGCGGCGCGTCTTCGAACACGATGCAGTTCTCGGGCGCTACGACGCACAGCTCGGCCGCTTTCAGGAACACGTCCGGGTGTGGCTTGCCGCGCGCGACGTCAAGCGCGCCGACGATCGCATCGAAGTGCTTGCGCAAATCCAGGCCGTCGAGGGTGAACTCGACGTTGGCCGGCGGCGCGGCGGTGCCCACGGCCAGCTTCACGCCCTGCGCCTTCGCCTGCGCAATCAGCGCGTCGAAGCCGTCCACCGCCTTGCGGTGCGGCGCGTACAGTTCGCGGTAGAGTGATTCCTTCTCGTGGTCGAGCAGGGCGAGTTCGTCGTCCGTCAGGTGCTCGCCCAGGTAGCTGCGCATGATTTCGCGGCCCTGGCGGCCGGCCGTGGCACGGAAGAATTCATCCGCATCGAGGGCCTGGCCGCGCAGCGCGAAGAAGCGCAGCCACGAGTCGGTGTGGAAGGCCATGTTGTCGACGATGGTGCCGTCCATGTCGAACACGAAGGCGCGTGGTGCGGTCGTCATCGATTACACGCCCTGCTTGAGGGAGGCGGAGATGAAGTCGTCCAGGTCGCCGTCCAGCACGTTCTTGGTGTTGCCGGTTTCAAAACCGGTACGCAGGTCCTTGATGCGCGACTGGTCCAGCACGTAGGAGCGGATCTGGTGGCCCCAGCCGACGTCGGTCTTGGAGTCTTCCAGCTTCTGCTGCTCGCTCATGCGGTTGCGCAGTTCGAGTTCGTACAGCTTGGCGCGCAGCATGTCCCAGGCTTCGGCCTTGTTGCGGTGCTGCGAGCGGTCGTTCTGGCACTGCACCACGATGCCCGACGGCGCGTGCGTCAGGCGCACCGCAGAGTCGGTCTTGTTGATGTGCTGGCCACCCGCGCCCGATGCGCGGTAGGTGTCGATGCGCACGTCGGCCGGGTTGATCTCGATTTCGATCGAGTCGTCGACTTCCGGGTACACGAACAGCGAGGTGAACGAGGTATGGCGGCCGTTGGCCGAGTCGAACGGCGACTTGCGCACCAGGCGGTGCACGCCGGTCTCGGTGCGCAGGTGGCCATAGGCGTACTCGCCGTCGACCTTGATGGTGGCGGTCTTGATGCCCGCGACTTCACCCTCGGACTGTTCCAGGATCTCGGCCTTGAAGCCCTTGCGTTCGCAGTAGCGCAGGTACTGGCGCAGCAGCATCGAGGCCCAGTCCTGGGCTTCGGTGCCGCCGGCGCCGGCCTGGATATCGATGAAGCAGTTGGCGTGGTCCATCGGATTGCTGAACATGCGGCGGAATTCCATCGCCTCGATGATCTTCTGGATCTCTTCGGCATCGCCGCCGATCGATTCCAGGGTGCCGTGGTCGCCTTCGTCCTTCGCCATCTCGAACAGGTCGGCAGCGTCGGTCAGGTCGTTGCGCGCTTTCTCGAGCGTCAGCACGACGCCTTCCAGCGCCTTCTTTTCCTTGCCGAGGTCCTGGGCCCGCTTCTGGTCATTCCAGACGGACGGGTCTTCGAGTTCCTGGTTGACCTGTTCTAGTTTCTCTGACTTGCGATCGAAGTCAAAGATACCTCCGAAGTTCGGCTTCACGGCTGGTCAGGTCGTTCAGCAGGGCGGAGATGGCGTTGATGCGTTCAGCTTCCATGGTCTTGGTAGTCTTCTAAGGGGGTTAAACTGGCGTTGAATCGAACCTTCGATTATACCCCAGGACGGCATCGGGCCGGCGGGCACGATTGGCCTTGCTTGCTACCGAGCATGGTGCTGGCATATCATCCCCCGGTTCTGTTCACCGCACACCCCATGGCCATCCACTTGCGTTACCAAATTTGCATCGCGCTCGCCCCGGCGCTCCTCAGCCTTCCCGTGCTTGCAGCCGCAGCAGCCAAGGCGCCCGCCGCCGGCACCACCGCCCTGCTGGCCGTGTTGGAGACGACCGACCTGCATTCGAACCTGGTCGGCTACGACTACTACAAGCTGGCGCCCGAGCCGTCGCACGGCCTCGACCGCACCGCCACGCTGATCCACCAGGCGCGCAAGGAATTCCCGAACACCTTCCTGCTCGACAATGGCGACACCATCCAGGGCACGGCGCTGGCCGACTACCAGGCGCAAGTCAAGCCGCTGCGCTGCGACGAAACCCTGGGCATCTACAAGATCATGAACGCGCTGAAGTACGACGGCGCCGGGGTGGGCAACCACGAATTCAACTATGGCCTGGCTTTTCTGAGCCAGGTGACCGGCAACCGCTTCCAGGTGGACGGCGTCGACCAGCCAAAGCGCTGCGCCGGGCCGGCCTTCCCGATGGTGCTGGCGAACGTCTACAGCGCCAAGACCCGAAAGCCGCTGTTCAGCCCCTACGCGATCATCGACAAGGAAGTCAGCGCGCTCGACGCCAGGGGCAAGCCGGTCAAGGCGATCGTGCGGGTCGGCATCATCAGCTTCACCCCGCCGACCATCATGGAATGGGACCGCCGCTGGCTCGAGGGCCGCGTGCACACCACCGGCGTGCTCGAGGCCGCGCAGAAATACGTGCCCGAGATGCGCAGGAAAGGCGCCGACCTGGTCATCGCGATCTCGCACGGCGGCCTGGACGCCAGCCCGTACACCCCGACCATGGAGAACGCCAACTGGCACCTGGCCAAGGTGGAAGGCATCGATGCCATGCTGCTGGGCCACTCGCACCAGCTGTTCCCGAGTGCCGACAGCACCGTGCCGCAGTTCAACCTGCCGGGCGTGGACAAGGCCAGGGGTCTGGTGCACGGCGTGCCGACCGTGATGGCCAACCTGTGGGGCAAGCACCTGGGCGTCATCGGCCTGCACCTGAAGCACGACGGCAAGCGCTGGATCGTCGAGAAGGACAAGACGCGGGTCGAGGCGCGCGCCGCGCAGACCGGGGCGAAGAGCTACGTCGACGCCGACCCGGCCGTCATGGCCCTGGTGAAGGAGGAGCACGAAGCGACCATCCGCTACGTGAAGACGCCGGTCGGCTCGACCTCCTTCCGCATGTCGAGCTATTTCGCCGACGTGGGCGACATCTCGGCCCTGCAGGTCGTCAACCAGGCGCAGACCGAGTACGTGCTGAAGTACGTGGCCGCCAGCCTGCCGCAGTACAAGGACCTGCCGGTGCTGTCGGTGACGGCGCCCTTCAAGAGCGGCGTGGCCGGCCCGGCCGACTACACCGACGTCAAGGCCGGCGACCTGGCCCTGAACAATGCCGCCGACCTCTACCTGTACCCGAATTCGCTGTACGCGGTGAAGGTGAACGGCGCGGGGCTCAAGGCCTGGCTGGAGAAGGCGGCGCAGCGCTTCCAGACCATCGACCCGGCCAAGCCCGAGCCGCAGGCGCTGGTCAACCTGGCTGTGCCGAGCTACAACTTCGATGCCCTGACCTCGCCGGACGTCTCCTATGAGATCGACGTGACGCGCGCGCCGGGCGAGCGCATCCGCAACCTGTCCTGGCGCGGCAAGCCAGTGGCGGCGGAGCAGGAGTTCCTGGTTGCGACCAACAACTACCGCGCCAGCGGCGGCGGCCACTTCCCGGGCCTGGACGGCAGCAAGACCGTGATCGCTTCGCCCGACAACAACCGCGACCTCCTGATCGCCTACGTGCGCGCGGCGAAGACGCTGACGCGCGCAGCCCATGCATCGGCGCGCAGCTGGCGCTTCACGCCCGTGAAGACGGCGGGGCGCGTGGTGTTCTCGTCGGCGCCGGGCATGCTCCATCTGGCCCGCGAGGCCGGCCTGCACAACGTGAGCCAGATCGCGGACGATGACGGCCGCGGCAAGGGCACGGCGCTGTACGCGATCGACCTGTCGAAATGAAGCGTTTGATCCTCGCGGTCCTGGCCGCATCGATGCTGGTCCGGCCGGCCATGGCCCAGCATGGCGACGAGGCCGATATCGCCCTGCGGCGCGGGATGATGTACCGCGACGGCGGCGATGCGGCGCTGGCCGCGCACTGGCTGGGCGTGGCGGCCGCGCGCGGGATGCCGGAAGCGATGTTCCTGCTGGCGAACATGCTGCTCGAAGGAGATGGCGTGCCGAAGGACGAGGCCGCCGCCCGGCGCTGGCTGCATGAGGCCACACAACTGGATTATCCGGAAGCGTGGCAGCAGCTCGGGATGATGGAGAAGGACCCGGAGAAGGCGGGGCAGTATTTCCGGCGGGCGGCGCATGCGCTCACGCACCGCGCCGAGGGGAAGCGCTAGGGGGGGCAGCTAAATTGGATCCCGGCCTGCGCCAGGCCTGCGCCGGGAGTCATGGCCGCCAGTGGCGGGCATGACGGTCTTAAGGCCAACACTGTTTGCTACGTCGTTCCCGCGAAGGCGGGAACCCAAGTTTGTTAGAGCAGCGCTAGCTCCTATTAGTGCAGCGATTTCTTCTCCGGCTGCACCAGCACGAACGGACTCACCACCGCGGCCCACAGCGTCGCATCCGACGCGGTCCAGGTCTGCGCCTGCAGGTCGCTGACCTTGGCCACCGTGCCCGCCGCCATCCATTTGCCCACGCTGTCCTTGTCGTCGTGCGCGATGCGCAGGGCCACGTCGATCAGGTCGAGTTCCTCGCTGACGTAGATCACCGTGCCGCTGGCGAAATGGCGTTCCAGCTCGCTCCATTTGACGCGGCCGGTTTCGCGGTTGATCTTGTCGTGCAGCTCCAGGTCTTTTTCGGGATTGGTCTTCATACGCATTCAAAAACTAAGTGATCTCGACCGCCGGTTGCGGCGAGCCCGCCCATGTTAACCGATAGGTCTGCGCCTTGCGCACATTGCCCACCAGTGCGGGGCGAAAGCAGGCGAGGTTGGTGCCGCCCGGATGCCGCACGCTCGGGTAGATGACGCCCATCGAACCCTGCTCCATCAGCTCGGCCGCCAGCGCCTGCGAGGCGATATAGCTATCCGGATCCAGGCAGGCTTTATATGCATCGATGCCGCGCAGGTCGTGGAAGCCGGCGCTGAAGTCGGCCAGCAGCATCTGGTAGCTGACGCTGTCGTCGAAACGATCGATCTCGGCATACTCGACCGTCTTGTGGAAAATGACTTCGCTGAGCGCCGTATCGGCCGCGAAGGCGCAATACCAGGCGCCGCGCTCGCCGTCGTTGAAGCGGCTGCCTTCCGGGCGGGCGTAGGTGAAGGCCGCATTGATGATGCGAAAGTTCGGCAGCCCGAACACCAGTTCGTCCATCCCGATTCCCGGCAGCAGGCCGGACTCGCCGCGCAGGCGCTCGTTGGTGGCGTTGTCGAGGTCGAACAGGTCGCGCAGGACGGCGTCGTTCTCGGCCAGCGGCGCCAGCACGGAATCCTCGACGTCGGCGAAGCGGGACGGAATCAGGCGGCAGGTATCGTACTGGCGCAGCTGGGTGATTTTATGCAGCGGCAAGGTCAGAGACCTCCGCGGCGCGCGTCCAGCAGCTTGCGCACCGTCTGCATGGCGATCAGGCCGCCGGCCAGCATGTAGGCCAGCGGGCTACGGCCGGCGAACACCGGGTTGGTATTGGGCAGGTGGACCCATTCGTCGGCGAGTTTGTCGCCGTACAGGATGTGCAGGGCCTTGTAGATGCCCAGCAGGTAGGAGATGCGCGTGATGCGGTCGACCTCGAGCACCCGGTCCGGGTTCTTCTTCCAGTCGTAATAGGAGGACGAGGACAGGCCGCCGAGCAGCTCGCGCGCATCGTCGTCGCGCACCTGCCAGCTTGCGACCAGCTTGAAGAAGCCCATCAACGCCGAGCGCGACAGACGCTCGCGTTCGGCCCGTGAATTCAGGTCGACCAGGACTGCCGGTTCGAAACGGCTTTTCGGGTAGGAGTAGGCTAGGCTCATCATAATTCTCCGTAATTGGACTCGTTATACTCCAATTCCGGACCGATTGCAACTGCTGGTTGTAAGCTTTGCGCGACCGTGACAGAATTATTGATCTTGCTGTATAGAAAAAAGCTTAATAAAAGCCCGTACACAGATCAGGAGACAAACCCAGATGCGCCTGCGTTCGCTTTCTCTTCTTGCTGCATGCCTGATGCTGGCTGCAGCCGCCGGTAATGCCCGCGATTCGAATATCGACCTGAAGCGCCAGGTCATGGAAGCGGAACGTGGATTCGCCGCCACCATGAAAGCGCGGGATTTCGACGCCTTCAAGCGTTTTATCGCGGACGAGGCGATTTTTTTCGGCGCCGAGGGGCCGCTGCGCGGCAAGGGGGCGATCGCCAGGGGCTGGCGCCAGTATTACGACAAGCCGCAGGCGCCGTTTTCCTGGGAGCCGGAAGAGGTGGAAGTGGTGGCATCGGGCACGCTCGCCTATAGCGGTGGGCCGATCTACAACGCGGCCGGGCAGCGCATCGGGCGCTTCAATTCGATCTGGCGCCTGAGGGCGCCGGGGCAGTGGGAAGTGGTGTTCGACCGCGGCTCGGATTTCGGCCCGCCGCCCGCCAAAAAATAAGGCAATGGGATGGACGCCCCCTCCCGAAACGGCATCGATGTGCCAAAGTGGAAGTGTCAACTGACCACGACATCGAGGGGGGCGTCATCATGAAGATTACGACAATTGGCATCGACCTGGCAAAGGATGCGTTCCAGGTCCACGGCATAGGTGAGCAAGGTGAGGTTCGAGTAAAACGGCAGCTCAAGCGTAGGGAAATGATGGAGTTCTTCACGCGTATCGAGCCCTGCCTGATCGGCATGGAGAGCTGTGGTGGTGCCCACTATTGGGCACGGCGGCTTCGCGACGTGGGCCATACAG
>NZ_ATYR01000029.1 GCF_000427785.1 Massilia alkalitolerans DSM 17462 | reverse complement strand
GGTACGCCAACATGGCCGAGCTGACAGTGGGTTTGGCGCAGTACTTTGCGTTCTACAACGCCGAGCGTCCGCATCAGGCGCTGGGCTATGAGACGCCGGACCATGTCTACATTGCTGGTGTTGGGGGAGGCGCGCTGATCGTCGACAAGTTTAGCAACGCGGACCAGGCGCCGGAGAAAAACGGCGAAACGGGGCAGCGCCGGACAGCTGCGAAAGTGGAAATGGACACAGCTTAAACTAGCCGGCTCAGTGTCTTGACTGATGGGTCCACTTTATATAGCGGGTGCATGGTAATCGCGTGTTACCGCGTTTGCTGCCGGGTTCGCCGCCTGCGTGCTTGTCGCAGTCGGCGGGCCAAAATTGACCGGACAACAAATCATGAAGGGACCCTGCAGCACCCAAAGCAGAGCTGCGACGTACAGGAGCAGGCAGACCCCAACTCCGCGGGCGAGAAATGTCATCAGGAGTTTTTTATCAAGCAACTGTCTCTCCCAAAGCTATCGTCCGGTCATCGCTGCGTGGAGTTTGAGTCTTGGCTGAAGCAGCTGCACCGGCCGCCATTTCATCCAAAGAGGCCTCGACGACAGCCAATTCTGTTCGGCGCACGTCGATCTTCCATCGCAGGCGCTCGACGCATCGGTTCAGGCTTTCGCTATCATCTGCGTCCAACGCTTTGCAAAGTCGCGCCAGTTCGTCGAGCCCAATTCCGGACTCGAAGGCCGCACGTAGAAACCGCAGCCTTCCAAGCGTTTTGCCATCGAAAATGTTGTAGCCACCTTCGGTTCGCCGGATCGGCCGCAAGAGGCCGCGGATCATATAGTCGCGCGCGACATGCACGCTGACGCCGGCATCTTCAGCCAGCTTCGATATCGAGTACGCATTCATGCTGTTCTTTGCTTGCTGTGTTCTAGCAGGGTATGCGCAATCTCATGTCCGAGACCGAATGCACTAGCCGGCACAGCACGAAAGTTGTGTCACATCTTTCGAGAACGTCTGTGCAACCAGTTTGAGACCCTCAACCATGGTGAGGTAGGGGAAAAGCTGGTTTGCAAGATCCTGGACGGTCATGCGGGCCCGGATAGCAATCGCGGCAGTCTGGATGATCTCGCCTGCTTCCGGCGTTACTGCTTGCACCCCGAGAATGCGTCCGGACCCAGCCTCAGCGACAAGTTTGATAAAGCCGCGGGTATCGAAGTTTGCGAGTGCGCGCGGCACATTGTCGAGCGTGAGGGTACGACTTTCGGTTTGCAGACCGATGCGCTGGGCATCCGCTTCACTGTAGCCAACCGTGGCAACTTGCGGATCGGTGAACACGACTGCCGGCATGGCGTCGAGATCGAGCATTGCGTCGCCGCCGGTCATGTTAATGCCGGCCCGGGTGCCAGCCGCGGCTGCAACGTAGACGTACTGAGGTTGGTCAGTGCAGTCGCCCGCTGCGTAAATGTTTGGAGCACTCGTGCGCATGCCCTTATCGATGAGGATGCGATGTTGCGAGTCAAACGTTACACCTGCTCGCTCGAGACCCAGGCTTGCGGTATTTGGCGTGCGACCGGTAGCCACGAGCAACTGATCCACATTTAACTCGCCCTGCGGGGTCGCCAAGGTGAACTGGCGGTCCGAATAGGTGACGGCACTTGCCTGCGTCTGCGTCAACACCGTAATGCCCTCTGCACGAAAGGCGGCGGTCACGGCCTCCCCAATGGCAGGGTCCTCATTCGCAAACAGGGTACGCCGCGCCAGGACCGTCACCTCGCTGCCCAACCGAGCAAACGCCTGTGCCAGTTCGAGTGCTACCACCGAGGCGCCAATTACGGCCAGCCGTTTTGGAATGGTTTCGCTTACCAAGGCTTCTGTGGACGTCCAATATGGCGTGTCTGCAAGACCGGGCAACGGCGGAATGGCAGCGCTTGCACCAGTGGCAATGAGACAGCGATCGAAGACCACTTCGCGAGTGCCACCTTCTGCCGCTTCCACGATAAGCGTTTGGCCATCTTTAAAGCGAGCGCTGCCTCGCACAAGATTGATCGACGGATTGCCTTCGAGGATACTTTCATATTTGGCATGACGCAGCTCGTCCACACGTGCCTGTTGTTGTGCCAGCAGGCGGTCACGCAGGACAACCGGGGGCGTTGCCGACAGTCCCGCGTCAAAAGGACTTTCACGGCGCAGGTGAGCGATATGCGCGGCCCGAATCATGATCTTAGAAGGAACGCAGCCAACATTGACGCAGGTGCCGCCGACGGTTCCCCGCTCGATCAGCGTGACGCGGGCACCGTTTTCAGCTGCCTTCAGCGCTGCTGCCACAGCGGCGCCGCCGGTACCGATAATCGCCACATGCAGCTGGCCTGCCGGCTTCTCCACGGCGCCCTCGCCGCTCAGCCACTGGGCAGCTCTGCCAAGAAGTCTCGGCCGTTCGGAACTGCGCTTTTTGCTGTCAACTTTGCCCGCAGGCGTAGCCCGATAACCAAGTGCCCCCACCGCCGTCACGAGTGTTGACACGTCAAGGTTATTGCCCGTGACCTGAGCCCTGTTCGCGGGGTAATCGACGGATGCTCCTGTCACGCCAGGAACTGCGAGCAGCGCGTCCTCAACGTGCTTTGTGCAACTTGGGCAGGTCATCCCTGCGACACTCAGACCGATTTCGTTTAACTCTTGCATCCTGCTCTCTCTTTAATCCGTTGTGCCCAAGCCGACCGGTACGACGCCTCGGCATCCGACTCAGTCGTTCACATCAGCGAACAGGCGCCGTGGGCCATTTACAGGCTGTGCACGCAATGACGGCCAGTAGAATCGCCGGAAAGGTATCTCTACCCTGGTTCTAGCGGCGCCGCCGTCTAGGCCGCCTTATTTCTTCAGTTCAGACGGATAGCCTACGTCGGTCGTCGCCTTGCTCAGTGCCTGAACGTTGGTCTTCGTATCGTCGAACGTCACAACGGCCAGCTTGGTTGCGTAATCGACCTCAGCCTTTTGAACACCGTCAACCCTGCTCAGTGCCTTCTTCACGGTGATCGGGCAAGTTGCGCAGTTCATGCCAGGAACAGTCAGCGTGACCGTCTGAGTGGCCGCCCAGGCAGGGGCAGCGAAGGAAGCGGCGATGGCAAGGGTGGCAAACAGTTTTTTCATGATTTTCCTTAATTAGTAAAACAAGGGCATTACGTATGGGAACGTCAGTGCAACGACAACAAGCGCAGCCACAATCCAAAAGATGACTTTGTAAGACGTCTTGGCTCGTGGGGCAGCGCATACATCTCCAGGGTTGCACGTCTGTGCAGTCCGGAAGATGGCGCGGTAAGCAAAAAGCATCGCTACTAGTGCCGCGCCAAGAAAGAAGGGCCGGTAAGGATCCAGGGCTGACAAATTACTCATCCAAGCGCCGCTGAAACCCAACATGACCAACACCAGTGGCCCTAAGCAGCAGCCAGAAGCAAGAATTGCAGCTAAACCACCAGCAACCAGCGCAGCGCGGCCTTTTTGCGGCTCAGACATAGATACTCCTCTGCAGATCTATCAAAACATCATCGTAAGTCCGGAGTTGAGTACGGAGTCAAGCATCTTTTGAAGAAGCTCTGCTTTAGCCACCGTCAGATTGAGGTGTACCCTAATTAGGCGTCAGGAAAGCTCGTCAAAGTGCGTCAGGATAGGGTCGCGGAAGCGATTTATTGACACCTGACTGGAAGGCTCATAGATTTCAGCCTGACATTGACAACAGGGAGGTTCCTTGAAAGGCCAACGAATCGGTTACGTCAGGGTCAGCAGTTTCGACCAGAACCCGGACCGGCAGCTCGAGCACGTACAGGTGGATAGGGTATTCACCGATAAGGCATCGGGCAAAGACACGCAACGGCCGCAGCTGGAAGCGCTGCTGGGCTTCGTGCGCGAGGGCGACACCGTGGTCGTGCACAGCATGGACCGTTTGGCTCGCAACCTGGATGACCTACGACGCCTTGTGCAGAGCCTGACCAGACGCGGCGTGCGGATCGAGTTCGCCAAGGAGTGTTTGGCCTTTACCGGCGAGGACTCGCCAATGGCGAACCTGATGCTGTCGGTGATGGGTGCCTTTGCCGAGTTCGAGCGCACCCTGATCCGTGAACGGCAGCGCGAGGGGATCGCGCTGGCCAAGCAACGCGGGGCCTACCGCGGCCGCAAAAAAGCGCTCGCGCCCGAGCGCGTGACCGAGCTACGTGCTCGGGTCGCCGCCGGCGAGCCGAAAGCAGGTGTGGCTCGCGACCTCGGCATCAGCCGAGAAACGCTTTACCAATACCTGAAGACGGGCGCCGGTTGAACATTCATGCCTCATGAGCGGATGGCCCCGAGCCCGGATTTTCCGCTCCACCATGTGCTTCCCTTTCATCAAATTCCGAGGAAATCGAACGAATGCCACGCCGCTCACTGCTCTCCGATACTGAACGCGATAGCCTGTTGGCCCTGCCGGAGAGTCAGGACGAACTGATACAGCATTACAGCTTCACCGAAGCCGACATGTCCCTGATCCGGCAGCGCCGGGGTGACGCGAACCGACTCGGGTTTGCTGTCCAGCTGAGCTTGTTGCGCTACCCTGGCTACGCGCTGGGCAGCGACACCAAGCTGCCCGAGCCGGTGCTTAATTGGATTGCTAAACAGGTGCGTAGTAACGCGGCGGCTTGGCCGGGATACGGCGAGCGGGAGAAGACACGAAACGAGCACTTACATGAACTGCGTGCCTACTTGGGGCTGTCCATGTTCAGACTGTCTGACTTCCGGAAGCTGCTGCACAGCCTGACGGATCTCGCCATGCAGACCGACAAGGCAATGATCCTTGCCGCGCACGCTCTCGAAACGCTGCGGCAACAACGCATCATCCTGCCAGCGCTGGGCGTCATCGAACGGGCCTGCGCCGAGGCCTTGACGAGGGCCAACCGGCGCATCTATCGGGCGTTGATCACGCCGTTGGAGCGTCATCACAAGCGCGCTCTGGACAACTTGCTCAACGTGGCACCCAGCATGAGCATCACCTGGCTCGTCTGGTTGCGGCAGTCACCGCTCAAGCCCAATTCCCGCTACATGCGCGAACACATCGATCGGCTCAGGGTGTTCCAGTCGCTGGCCCTGCCCGATGGACTAGGGCGCCAGATCCACCAGAACCGGCTATTGAAGATAGCGCGCGAGGGGGCGCAGATGACGCCGCGCGACCTTGCAAAGTTCGAGGACGAGCGGCGCTACGCCACTCTGGCCGCGGTGGTTATCGAGGGCATGGCCACCGTGACGGACGAGTTGGTCGACCTGCACGACCGGATCATGATCAAGCTGTTCAGCGCTGCGAAGAACAAGCATCAGCAGGACTTCCAAAAGCAGGGCAAGGCGATCAACGACAAGGTGCGGCTGTACTCGAAAGTGGGCCGCGCTCTGGTGGAGGCCAAGGAGTCAGGCGGCGATCCGTACGCAGCCATCGAGGCGATCCTTCCCTGGTCGGACTTCGCCCATAGCGTCACCGAGGCTGGTCAGTTGGCGCAACCGGAATCGTTCGATCACCTGTCCCTGGTCGGCGAGCAGTACAGCACGCTGCGGCGCTACACGCCAGAGTTCCTCGACGTGCTCAAGCTGAAGGCAGCGCCGGCCGCGCAAGCGGTTCTCGATGCGGTCGAAGTGCTGCGCAAAATGAATGCGACTGGTGCGCGCAAGGTGCCCGACGGCGCGCCGACCTCCTTCATTAAGACCCGATGGAAGTCGCTGGTTTTCACAGACGAGGGATACGATCGCCGCTTCTATGAAATCTGTGCGTTGTCCGAGTTGAAAAATGCGCTACGGTCCGGGGACATCTGGGTACAGGGCTCGCGCCAGTTCCGTGACTTCGAAGAATACCTACTGCCAGCGGAGAAATTCGGCGCCATGAAGGCAGTGCGCCAGTTGCCGATCGCGGTCAACCAGGACTGTGACCAATACCTGCATGACCGCTTGCTTCTGCTCGAACAGCAGCTGGCAACCGTCAACCGCTGGCGTTAACCAACGAGCTGCCCGACGCAATCATCACCGACACGGGGCTGCGGATCAGCCCGCAGGACGCCGCGGTGCCGGACGAGGCGCAGGCGCTGATTAACCAAACCAGCGGGCTGCTTCCCCGCATTAAGATCACCGAGCTGCTGATGGACGTGGACGACTGGACCGGGTTCACTCGGCATTTCGTCCACCTCAAAAGCGGCGAGCAGGCCAAGGACCGCACGCTGCTGTTGTCGGCGATTCTTGCCGACGCGATCAACCTCGGCCTGACCAAGATGGCGGAGTCGAGCCCCGGCGCGACTTACGCGAAACTGTCCTGGCTGCAGGCCTGGCATATTCGCGACGAGACCTATTCGGCCGGCCTGGCCGAACTGGTCAACGCCCAGTTCAAGCACGCCTTCGCTGCGCACTGGGGCGACGGCACAACGTCGTCGTCGGACGGCCAGCGCTTCCGAGCCGGCGGCCGGGCCGAGAGCACGGGCCACATCAACCCGAAATACGGCGCCGAACCGGGCAAGCTTTTCTACACCCATATCTCGGACCAATACGCACCTTTCAGCACCAAGGTGGTCAACGTCGGCGTGCGCGACTCGACCTACGTGCTGGATGGCTTGCTGTACCACGAATCGGATCTGCGTATCGAGGAGCACTACACCGACACTGCCGGCTTCACTGACCACGTTTTCGCGCTAATGCACCTGCTGGGTTTCCGCTTCGCGCCGCGCATCCGCGATCTGGGAGACACCAAGCTGTACGTGCCTGGCAAGGTGACGGATCACCCGGCATTGCGGTCAATGATCGGCGGAAGCCTGAACATCAAACACCTGCGCGCGCACTGGAACGACGTGCTTCGCCTGGCCGCCTCGATCAAGCACGGCACCGTCACAGCGTCGCTCATGCTGCGCAAGTTAGGCAGCTACCCGCGCCAGAACGGCCTGGCGATCGCGCTGCGCGAGCTGGGCCGCATCGAGCGTTCGCTGTTCATTCTGGACTGGCTGCAAAACGTCGAATTGCGCCGGCGCGTGCACGCCGGGTTAAACAAGGGGGAAGCGCGTAACGCGCTGGCCAGGGCCGTTTTCATCCACCGGCTGGGTGAGATCCGGGACCGGACGTTCGAACAGCAGCGGTACCGTGCCAGCGGCCTGAACCTAGTGACAGGCGCCATCGTGCTGTGGAATACGGTCTACCTAGAGCGGGCGACACAAGCGCTGCGCGAGTCGGGCAAGATGACCGACGACGGCATGCTGCAATTCCTCTCGCCGTTGGGCTGGGAGCACATCAACTTAACCGGGGATTACGTCTGGCGGCAGAACATGAGAGTCGACGAAGGAAAATATCGGCCGCTGCGGGACCTCAAGGACCGGGCATAGAGCTTAGCGCCCGATTTTTTCCGTTTTCCCTGTTTGCCCCAAGATCGGCTCATCCGAGGTTCGGACAGTTCGTCACGCAGGGTTCTCTCATCGATATACGGCGCATGATAAGTGATAATATACCCCCCCTAGGTATATTTCGAGGAGTCAGCGTGCACACAGCACGAGAGAAAGCCAAGCTATTGGCGCGGGTGCGCAGAATACGGGGCCAGGTGGAAGCCATCGAGCGCGCTCTTGAAGGAGACGCGGGGTGCGCCGACGTCCTACAGCTCGTTGCTGCCGCGCGCGGGGCTACGAATGGATTGATGGCCGAACTCATCGAGGACCATATCCGCGAGCATGTCGTCGGCCCGGAGCGCAGCAAGGTTGAACAGGAGGCGGCGGTCGATGAATTGATCGACGTTGTCCGCGCCTATCTGAAGTAAGGACTGTATGGCAGTCGAATCGCCCTGCATTGAACTCTGCCGCTTCGACGGTAAGACCGGCTTTTGTCTGGGGTGCCTGCGCACGCTACCAGAAGTCCGGGAATGGAAGAAGATGACCGACCACAGGCGGCATCAAGTCATCAACGAGCGACCTCGCCGCGAGAAGAAACTGGGTCTGCAAGCACGGACCAATCAAGGAAAGTAATGAACGATATTCAGCACGATGCGCGCCTTTCGGCATACCGGCATGATCATGTTTTCGACGAGGGCAAACCTGCCGCCGAGCGCGGTACGCGCATCGTCATGTGGATCACCGCAGCCATGATGGTGGTCGAGATCACCGCGGGCTGGTGGTTCAACTCGATGGCACTGCTGGCCGACGGCTGGCACATGAGCTCACACGCCCTCGCGATCGGCTTAAGTGCCTTCGCATACGCCGCTGCCCGCAAGTACGCCCGCGACCCGCGGTTCGCGTTCGGCACGTGGAAGATCGAGATCCTGGCGGGCTACACCAGTGCAATCTCCCTGCTGGGGATTGCCGCCTTGATGGCAGTCGGCTCGGTCGAACGCCTATTCTCACCCCAGCCGATCCACTACCGGGATGCGATCATCATTGCCGTGATCGGACTGGTCGTGAACGTCGTCTGTGCGCTGATCCTCGGGCATGCGCATGATCACGGCCATGGACACGGCCATGGGCATGCGCACGACCACGGGCATGGACACCATCATCACGGCGACGGTGGTCATCATCACGACCTGAATCTCAAGGCTGCCTACCTGCACGTCATTGCGGATGCGGCGACGTCGGTGCTGGCGATTGCGGCACTTGTCGGGGGATGGCTGTATGGCTGGGCCTGGCTCGACCCGGTGATGGGTATTGTCGGCGCGGTGCTGGTCGCAGCCTGGGCTAAAAATCTGATCGCAGATACCGGGAAGGTGCTCCTCGATCGCGAGATGGATGCCCCGGTGGTCGAGGAAATCCGGGAAGTGGTCGAAGCCGGCGACAACGGGGCCAAGCTGGTGGATCTCCACGTCTGGCGCGTTGGCCAGCATGCCTATTCATGCGCGCTGAGCGTCGCTACCAGCAACAGGGAGCTGACCGCCACGCAATTGCGGGACCAGCTCGCTATCCACGAGGAGATCGTCCATTCGACCATCGAAGTCCATTACCTGCCCTGATGACCCCGCGGGGCTTGCGGAGGCGCTGGTATGCCGTCATTTGCTTTACGCTGCCAGCTTTCCTCCGTACTTCAGGTCCGGCGCCGGGATGGCTTGCCCGTGCGGCTCTTCTTCCCGCGCTGCTGCTTACGGCGCTGGTGTGCGCTGATCGCCATGAAGACTGCGGCTGCTACTGCCATCAGGAGGCCGCCAATGACCACAACATCGTACACGTGGTCGGTGATTACGAATTTCATGTGAAGTACACTATTACCCGGAATGATCAATAAACTCGCTGCTACTACTGTGGTAACTGCCCACATCACAGCACTGTGCTGAATACGATACCAGCCCGGGTGCGCGGCGGCAGTCCGCCCGATAGCCGCCGCAGAGTGTTCAGGTTTGCGCGCCTCTCAATCGCAGCGCATTGGCGATGACGGAAACCGAGCTCAAGCTCATCGCCAGGGCCGCAATCATCGGCGACAGCAACTGCCCCGTGAACGGGTACAGTGCGCCGGCCGCCAGCGGGATGCCCATCGCATTGTAGATGAAGGCAAACCCGAGGTTCTGCCGCATGTTGCGCACGGTCTGAAGCGAAAGCAGCCGTGACCTGGCGATCGCCCGCAGATCGCCTTTGATCAGGGTAACGTGCGCCGAGTTGATCGCCACGTCGGTCCCGGTCCCCATGGCGACGCCGACATCGGCCTTCGCCAGCGCCGGCGCATCGTTGATCCCATCTCCGGCCATGGCCACGACACAGCCTTCTTTCTGCAGCCGCTCGACCAGTGCAAGCTTGTCCTGTGGCTTGACCTCGCCGTGCACGTCCTCGATCCCGAGGCGCGCTGCCACCGCTTTGGCAGTCGTGACACCGTCGCCCGTTGCCATGACCACCCTGAGGCCGGCGTCGCGCAGCGCCGCAAGCGCCTCAGGTGTGGTTTCCTTCACAGGGTCTGAGACTGCGACAAGTCCCATCAGGCGTCCTTCCCGCGCCAGGTACATCACGCTCGCGCCCATCTGGCGTAGTTCCTCCGCAGTGTGCTGCATCGGCGTCCAGTCAATCCCCTCGCCCTCCATCAGCGCCGTATTCCCAAGGGCGACCCGTTGGCCTTGCACGGTACCGCGTACGCCGATCCCGCTCGAGGATTCGAAAGTCTCCGGCTTGTCGAGCTTGAGTTCGCGCTTCCTGGCCTCGGCCACAATGGCGTGCGCAAGCGGATGCTCGCTGCCCTGGTCCAGGCTTGCGGCGACACGAAGCACCTCCTCGTCCTTGAACCCGGCCGCGGCGGCGACCCGGTCGAATGCTGGCTTCCCTTCCGTGAGAGTGCCGGTCTTGTCGACGATAAGGGTGTCGACCTTTCTCATGGCCTCGATCGCCGCGGCGTCGCGGAACAGTACGCCCTGGGTCGCGGCGCGGCCAGTCGCCGCCATGATCGACATCGGCGTGGCCAGGCCCAGCGCACACGGACAGGCAATGATCAGGACCGCCACCGCGTTGACGAAGCCATATACCCAGCCCGATTCCGGCCCAAAGAGCCCCCAGCCGAGGAGCGTAGCCAACGCAACTAAGACCACCACCGAAACAAAGTAGCCGGCCACCACGTCGGCCAGCCGCTGCATCGGTGCGCGGGAGCGCTGGGCGCTCGCGACCATCTGCACGATCTGCGACAGCATCGTCTGCGAGCCCACGCGCTCGGATTTCATGATGAGACTGCCGCTGGTATTGATCGTTGCGCCAATGAGCTTGTCGCCGGGACGCTTCGTCACGGGCAGCGGCTCGCCAGTGAGCATGCTTTCGTCGATCGCGCTTTCGCCTTCGATGACGGTGCCGTCGACCGGGACTTTTTCGCCCGGCCGCACGCGCAGCTGGTCGCCGACGTGCACGTGCGAAAGCTCCACGTCTTCCTCGCTACCGTCGGGTCGGATGCGGCGCGCGGTCTTGGGCGCCAGGCCGAGCAAGGACTTGATCGCAGCCGACGTTTGCGAGCGTGCACGCAGTTCCAGGATTTGCCCCAGCAGCGTCAGCGAGATGATCACCACCGCGGCTTCATAGTAGACACCGATGCGCCCGTGCATCTCGAACGTTGCAGGGAACAGGCCAGGCGCGACAGTGGCAACCACGCTGTACCCGTAGGCTGCGGCCACGCCAATACTGATCAGGGTCCACATATTTGGACTGCGGTTGCGGATCGACTGCGCGCCGCGCACGAAGAATGGCCAGCCTGCCCACAAGACAACCGGCGTGCTGAGCGCCAATTCGATCCAGCTTTGATAGGCCAGCCCGCCGCTGAATATTCGGTGACCCACCATCGCCAGGACGGTGACAATCACGGTAAGTGGCAGGGTCCACCAGAACCTGCGGCGGAAGTCGGTCAGCTCTGGATTCTCATCCTTTTCCAGCGTAGGCATCATCGGTTCGAGCGACATTCCGCATATTGGGCAGGTGCCTGGACCGGGCTGCTGGATCTCCGGGTGCATCGGGCAGGTGTAGATCGTGCCGGCCGGTGCAGCTGGCGGCGCACTCTCCGCCTCTTTTCCCAAATAGGCAGATGGCGTGGCCCGGAATTTGTCCATGCACTTGACGCTGCAGAAATGGTAGAGACTTCCTTCGTGCTCGATCCTTCGGTCAGGCTTGTCCGATACCTTCATGCCGCAGACCGGATCCGTAAACGGCTTGTCGTCCGCGGCAGCCACCTCGCCAGGCCCGGATGCCGCCGCGGCTCCGGCGTTGCCTGTCGCGTGATGAGGTGCGGAGTGATCGTGATGGCAGTGCCTGTTTCCATGCTCGTGACCTGAATGCTCGTGTGCGTCGTGCTTCATGGTGGCTCCCTTGAGAAATGCGTGTTCTTCTGTTCGACCCTCGCCGCAACCGGCGGCGAGCGCGAGGCTAGGTAGCTTCCTTCGCGTGGTTCAGTGAATACCTGGGAATCTCGACCACGAGGTCGGCGCCGGCAACGACCGCCTGGCACGAAAGCCGCGACTGCTGTTCGAGGCCCCACGCACGGTCGAGCATGTCCTCTTCGGACTCGCTCGGTGGGCGCAGGGACTGTCCGCCCTCGCGCACGATGACGTGGCAAGTCGTGCAAGCCCCGACTTTACCACAGGCGTGCTCGATGTCGACATGGTTGTCCAGCAGGGCGTCGCAGATGCTCGTACCAGGGGCAACGTTCAGCTCTACGCCATTGGGCGCATAGTCAGGATGAGGCCGGACGAGGATCTTAGGCATCATCCCGCTCCATGTTGCGCGTGCTGGCCTGACGGTAGCGGCAAAACAGGCAGGGCCGATTCGAACGGGCCGTGGCTGCTACCCCACGAACTTCAGGGGGCTGTGCGGAGACCGCATTGTTCGAATAGTTTGGCGTGAGCGGCCGGTGCTCTGCAGGACTGGGCGTCGCGCTGATTGGGTGGTACATGATGGACCTCGCGAATACTGAGTGAGCCCACTGTAAACCTTACAACAATGGAAAGGTCAAGCGTATTCCGCTTTGTCGTGGTACTCAGGCGCAAGCGTCACTATTGAATTAGCGATGCCTTCTGAGTCAGTAGCCTTGCGGGAGGATCACGGCAACGAGATCAGCATTGAATGCGAGGTTCGCCGGACCTGGTCGGTAGTCGGCTGCAACGCCAGGATCTCCGCCGACTTCGCTACTCGCTCTGCCCGAGTCATGCGAACAGTCAAGCCGGCGCCGGCTTGGCCCGGCGCCCAACCGCCTGGCGCCGAGGACACCTCTGGCCATTCCCACAGGGCTTACCAGGCCGCCGCCGATTCGACTCGACCTGGTCCTGGATCTACCGCTCCGAATGAGAACACTACATCAAGCCGGTGACGGTAGCCTGCCGCCCAAGGGCGAACCGTGCCCACGCGTGCAAAGAACTGCGTCTTCAGCCATTGGCGCACGCGCACGGTATTTGCCTCAAACGGCAGGTAGAAACAATATGCGCCTACCACCAGCAACAAGTACATGGCGGCGTAGACGAAATAATGAGAAAAGATGTGGGGCGAGAGCTGGCCGATTCCGTATAGCGAAGAGGTGAACGACATCATCACGACGATCATCGGCACATGGAGCACGTAAAGGGTAAATGAGAAGTTCGCGAAAAACCGTCCGATGCGGTCCAGCGGGTCAAGCAGTCGGTTGGGCGGGCGTTTGAATTGCATACTGGACAGAAACAATACGAAAACCAGACTGAACAGAAGATACTGGAGATAGCTCTCCGGCGTAATGTCGCTTCTCCCCTTCATCCGAATGTAGACCGCGCTGCCGATCAGCACAAGCAGCAGCCCCCAGCGTAACCCCTTCCCTGCTTCAAACTTTACCCGCGAGAACGCTGCCCCAAGAAGCCATATCGAAAAATAGAGCACGATGGCGCTATTCAACATCTGGACGATGGCGACGATGGCCAGCACTGCCGCAATACGTGCCGTGGTCGTCCTGCCGCGGAACACCAACACCAGCAACGGGAACAGCACGTAGTACCAGGTCTCGTTCGCCAGGCTCCACAAGGGAAAGTTGCCGCCGAACTCAGGAACGAAAATCGTCTGCAAGCCGATCATGTTGCCGATGAAGGCACTAACCGAGTAGGGCTCGCTTGCCGCAAACGACATGCGGGTCGAATCGAGCACCCCGAGTGCAGCACCTGCAAGCAGCACGACAACGAAGGTCGGCACGAGTACAACCCATAGCCTCGACACGCGGTCGATCGCGTAATGTCGAAACGCGCGGTCCGAATCGAGCTTGTTGAGGAAACTGCCTCCGACGAGCCAGCCGCTGAGAACGAAGAAAACGATCACCGCGAGGTAGGCGAAGCCCGTGTTGAACGCCAGTCCCTGGAACAGCAAAGGTGGGCTCTCCACGGTACCGAATCCGGGATAGACCTGGGCGCGCAGGTGTGCCGCAGCCACCTGCAGCGCGGCCAGCCCTCTCAGCAGCGAGATCAACATGGAGTGCCAACAGTCTTCCTGCAGATTCGTTTTCTCAAGAATGGTGATTTTGGGCATGACGTGGTCTTACCGGAGATGGGCCTGGAATCACTATATAAGCCAACTGCTGTTGGCATTCTGACCAGTCCCAAGGCCGGGTGCATCGCGTCAGTGACCCCGTCCAAATGTGCTCGAGAATTGCGTGCCAGCCATTTCGAGCACTACCACCTTTCAACCACTTCCCAACATCACGAAGCTTCTGCAGCCCCCGTACTTGCTAACCCTCCCCGTCCTTCCGTTTGTGGCCGGCCGCCGGGACGAACCCGCAGTCCGCATATTTCTTGCACAGCATCTCCCTCATATCGTTGATGCCGTTTTTCTGAACGATCACGATGTTCTCGCAGTAACGGCGCAAGCTATCATGCTGGATGTCGCTCCTGACCGTACAGTGAAGACTTGGCGCGAGTGCGCTCAGGTGATGGTTGCTGAACGAACGCAGAAAGACCTGGTTGAACTGGGTGCCGGCCTGGGCAGCATCCAGCATCGCAATCATGCGGCGACCGTCGGCTGAAAGCTGCGGTTGATGCTGGATACCGTACCATTCCCTGAGCATGCGCTGGGCTCGAGCAATTTCTTCTCTCTGCTCGCGGTTTCCCATGCGCGCCATCGACCTGATCTCGTCGTCGCTAGCCTTGGCCGGCGTCGCGCCAAACCCCGGCGTTGGCGATGTCCCTTCCTGAGGATTGACGATCTGGGGATCGCGCATCGGGTCTGTTCCAGCCGCGAGCTCAGTCATGCGCAGCGCCGAGTAATGGTGGTCGATGATGAAAACGAGGTAGTTCTTCTCGAACTGCGCGGTGTTCCCTCTGCCCGGCCCATCCGCATGGGCCATGCCAACGGCAGCGGCTAGTATCCCAAGGCCCAGCAATGCCTTTCCGGCGAGCTTGCGTGATTGATCCCATGCCTGAAAGCGGCCCAACTTCGTGTCCAACGCGTCCATGTCATCCCTCCACGAGCAAGTTTAGGTGGTCAATGGATGGGAACTACCAAGCCGGCACGCCGATGCGTTCCGTCGCATGCTGTCGAGCCCCCACGGGGCCGCTTTCGCTTCACTGATGGCCGAAACATGGGCGGCAAGCGGCTAATGAGCTCAGACGCGCGCAGGCGAGTCGAGTTCCATAGGAAGCAAATGGGGGCTGCGTATGCGATGGTGCTTTTACCCGGCGGCGAGGGAGGGCACGCGTGCAGTCATCGCAGGACGGGAAGCAGCTTGAAACGGCGGGAACTTGCACAGCACCGTCATCTCCACTGGCACAGGAGGAATTCGGTGCAACGTGCCAAGGCTATCAGCATCGGCCTTTGGCGCGCTGCACTCGCTATTTAGCTTATATTCCGTCCGTGCTTATTTTCCGGACCGGTCATGCTTGGCCATCCAATCGTCGAGTTTCTTGATTTCCTTCGTCTGGTCCGCGATTATTTTCTTTGCCATTTTCTGCATCTCCGGATCCTTGCCGTTCTTGAGCTGGGCGCGCGCCATGTCGAGGCCAGCCTGGTGGTGCGAGCGCATCATCATCGCGAAGTCATGGTCATGGTCGCCAGTCATTTTCATGCTCGACATCTTCTGGTGCATTGCTTCCATGCTCTGCATCATTTCGTGGCCGCTCCCTGCATGCTGCTGGCTGCCGGCTGCAGGAGCAGAGCCATGCTGAGCGTGCCCGGCCTGGGCAAACGCGCTTCCGGCCATACCCAGGACCAGCGCAACGGCACCTACTGCAGATAGAACTCGAGACTGAACGGTTTTCATGGCCGCCTCCGTTTGATGTGTTGGTTCGTGCAGCGCCCTTCGCCGCACGTGCTCGTGCCATGATCGGACAGACGCATGCAAGCGCGCTGTGCGGTACCACACCTAGGAGCCCCACGCCGCCCCGCATTCTCCCAGCCGAAATTTTTCCTGTTGTCCGTCGCGCCCCCCTTGACCTTCCCACGATGGCAAGCTTTAGACTAGTCGCATGTAAATTTAGAGTTTGGAGCGGAGCATGAGCTTGACCAGCACGACGAGTGCACGCGGCACGACGACGATCAGCCTGCCCATCGAGGGAATGACCTGCGCAAGTTGCGTGGGACGGGTGGAGGCGGCCCTGGCCAAGGTGCCGGGTGTCGAACGTGTTTCCGTCAACCTTGCCACTGAACGGGCGGAAGTCCGACCGGCCGGTAGCGTCGACCGGATGGCACTGGTCAAGGCCGTCGAGAAGGTCGGCTACGACGTCCCCGCCAGCACGGTAGAACTGGCGGTGGAGGGGATGACCTGCGCTTCCTGCGTCGGCCGCGTCGAGCGCGCACTGGCTGCAGTGCCGGGCGTCGCACAGGCAACGGTGAACCTGGCTACGGAGCGCGCCACGGTCCGCGGCGTCGCCAGCGTCGAAAGCCTGGTGGCGGCGATCGACAAGGCCGGTTACGCATCGCGGCCGGTCGATGCCGCCGCGCGCGCCGACGATGAAGCCGCGGAAAAGAAAGACGCGGAGCAGGCGGCCCTGAAGCGCGACCTGATCCTGGCCGGCGTCCTCGCCCTGCCCGTCTTTGCCGCCGAGATGGGTTCGCACCTGATTCCGGGTGTTCACGAGTGGATCATGACTACGATCGGCATGCAGGCGAGCTGGTACCTGCAGTTCGTGCTGACCGCGCTGGTGCTGGCCGTTCCGGGCCGGCGTTTCTACCATAAGGGCCTGCCCGCCCTGCTACGCCTGGCGCCGGACATGAATTCGCTCGTCGCAGTCGGTACGGCAGCCGCATTCGGCTACTCCGTCGTCGCGACCTTCGCGCCAGGAATGCTACCCGACGGCACGGTCAACGTGTACTACGAAGCGGCGGCGGTCATCGTGGCACTGATCCTGCTGGGCCGCTATCTGGAGGCCCGCGCCAAGGGACGCACCTCGGAAGCCATCACCCGCCTGGTCGGCTTGCAGGCCAGGGACGCGCACGTGGTGCGCGATGGCCGTGTCGTGGATATTCCGGTGGCCGAGGTCGCACTCGGCGAACTGGTCGAGGTCCGTCCCGGCGAGCGGGTGCCGGTCGACGGCGAGGTGACCGAAGGCCGCAGCTACGTCGACGAGTCGATGATCACCGGCGAACCGGTTCCTGTCGAGAAGATCGCCGGCAGCAGCGTCGTGGGCGGCACAGTCAACCAGCAAGGCAGCCTGAGGATGCGCGCCACCGCCGTCGGCGCACAGACCATGCTGGCCCAGATCATCCGCCTGGTCGAGCAGGCCCAGGGCTCCAAGCTGCCGATCCAGGCCGTGGTCGACAAGGTCACCCTGTGGTTCGTCCCGACCGTCATGCTCGGCGCCGCGCTCACCTTCGCGGTCTGGTTCGCGTTCGGGCCTTCGCCGGCGCTGAGTTTCGCGATCGTCAACGCCGTGGCCGTACTGATCATCGCCTGCCCTTGCGCGATGGGCCTGGCCACCCCGACCTCGATCATGGTCGGTACCGGACGCGGGGCGGAGATGGGCGTCCTGTTCCGTAAGGGCGAGGCGCTCCAGCTGCTCAAGGATGCACGGGTCGTGGCGCTCGACAAGACCGGCACCCTGACTGAAGGGCGCCCTGCCCTGACCGATCTCGAAGTCGCACCTGGATTCGACCGCGCCGAGGTATTGGCGATGGTTGCCGCAGTAGAGTCCCGCTCGGAGCACCCGATCGCCCGCGCCATCGTCGAGTCGGCGGCTGCGGAAGGGATTGCACTGCCCGCGCTGGCCGATTTCGACTCCGTAACCGGGATGGGCGTGCGCGCGACGGTAGATGGGATCGAAGTTCAGGTCGGCGCCGACCGCTACATGCGCTCGCTGGACATGGACGTCGGCGTCTTCGCCGATCCCGCCGAGCGTTTGGCCATCGAAGGAAAGTCGCCGCTGTATGCGGCCATCGGCGGGCGCCTTGCCGCCATCATCGCAGTAGCAGATCCGATCAAGGCTGGGACGCCGGCCGCCATCGCGGCCCTGCACGGGCTGGGCCTGAAAGTGGCGATGATCACCGGCGACAACCGGCGCACGGCGGAGGCGATTGCCCGACGCCTTGGCATCGACGATGTCGTGGCCGAGGTGCTCCCGGCGGGAAAAGTGGAAGCGGTGCGGCGCCTGAAAGCCGCCCACGGCCGGGTCGCCTTCGTCGGAGACGGCATCAACGACGCGCCGGCATTGGCGGAAGCGGACGTCGGACTGGCGATCGGCACCGGCACCGATGTTGCTGTCGAATCGGCCGACGTCGTGCTGATGTCGGGAAGCCTGCAGGGCGTCCCGAACGCCATCGCCCTGTCGAAGGCCACCATCGGGAACATTCGCCAGAACCTGTTTTGGGCCTTCGCGTACAACACGGCCCTGATTCCCGTAGCTGCGGGGGCGCTGTATCCCGCTTTCGGCCTGTTGTTGTCCCCGGTCTTTGCGGCCGGCGCCATGGCCCTGTCCAGCGTCTTCGTGCTGGGCAATGCTTTGCGTTTGCGCCAGTTCAGGGCACCGATGATGGCGTCCGGCGGCACCGCTGGATAAGAAAGGAGAATGAAGATGAATATCGGAGAAGCATCCAAGGCATCGAAAGTATCGGCCAAGATGATTCGTTACTACGAACAGACCGGCCTGATTCCTCCGGCCAGCCGGACCCACTCCGGCTACCGGGCATACACTTCGTCGGACATCCACCGCCTACACTTCATCCGTAACGCGCGCGACATGGGGTTCTCGGTCGCGGAGATCAGCGACCTGCTCAGCCTGTGGAACGACAAGTTGCGGCACAGCGCGGACGTCAAGCGCCTGGCGCAGGAACATATCCTCGACCTGCAGCGACGGATGGCGGCCATGCAGCAGATGGTAGACACCCTGAGAACGCTGGTCAGCTGCTGCGCCGGTGATGAGCGCCCTGATTGTCCCATCCTGGCCAACCTGGCGCTGCCGGGCGACAATCCTGAGGAGCCAGATCAGCGCACCGGTGCGTTGCAGCGGCACCCGGCCGGAGTGAGCCTTTAATCCTTGGCCTGCCGGCGCCGGCGCCGGCGTGGCGACGAGGCGGGACGCTTGACCTTCCAACCGTGGCAACCCTTATGCTGACGGTTCACATTGAAAAAGGAGTTTTATCATGCAATTTCATCTTGACGACATGACCTGCGGCGGATGCGCGCGTAGCGTCACCAAGGCCATCCAGTCGGTCGATGCGCATGCGGTTGTCGCTACCGATCCTCCGGCGCGGCTCGTGACAGTTGAAACCTCCGCGCCACGGACTCAGATCGCCGAAGCGCTTCGCGACGCTGGCTTCCCGCCGCGGGAGTCTTGACCAATCCCAGGCTCACCGGGTGACACCGGCGGTGCCCTCAAAATGTGGGCACCCCTCATTCAGGCGATTTCGTGTCGCAGAACTCTGATCCGGAAGCTAGCGTCGTGCAATCGGCGCCAAGGTCATTCTCGGCAGCCGCCTGCTCCCGATTATCGACAAGGAAAGGCCTTGCCGTTGTCTTCAGATCCAGGCTGCCGCGATGCTTCATTGCCCGCGCACTGCAAGCGTTCAGAGGCGCACCGCAAACTTACGTTTAGCTACAAATTGAGGGTCTCCGACGGACTTTGCTCAGGCTTAAACCTGTTACAACGCGAAAACTGTCGTGCTATACTCGCCGCACCTATGAACCGTCTGCTCACGACATTGCTGGTATGGCTCCTGATGGCCGCACTTCCGCTGCACGCGGTGGCTGCGTCCGTCAGCATGTCCTGCGCACCGGTTCAGCAACACACTGGCGCAGCACAGTTAACTGACCACGGTTCGCACGCTGCCGCCGATGATCCGCACGCGCACCACGGCATGCACGCCATGGATTCGGCCGGCACTGCAGCGGACGGCGATTCTTCCGATACCAAGACCGGGAAGCTTTCGCACTCCTCTTGCAGCGCCTGCTCGGCATTCTGTATCGGTGCCGTTGCTCCTCCCTCTTCTTCGCTCTCCGTCCCCAGCTTCGACGGATCGGAGGCGGTCGTTGCCGCCCCTGCCGACCTTGTCGCCGGTTTCATCCCGGACGGCCCGCAACGCCCTCCACGGCAGTAATCCACTTAATCGACCAAGCCTTCGTGCCGGCACCTAGCCGCGGCAGCGAAGCGCCTTGGAGTTTGGTGCCCCTGCGCACCTCATAACCGATTTTGAGGATTGAACAATGAAACTCAAGCTGTGGGCTGCCTTTGCCGCCCTGTCCGCTGCTGCGCTTGGAGCCCAGGCCCAGCAGTCCCCTCGTACGCCCGACCCGGCCGATCCGTCGGTCGCCGTGCCTGCGACCGTGTATGAATCTGTGCTGACCGGCCACGTCCCGCCCGCGAACAGCAACCAGACGCCTGACAAGGCCTGGCGCGCGGCCAATGATGCCCTTGCGGGCCAGGCGGGTCACGCCGGCCACGGCAGCCACTCCGCCCCAGCTGCCGCGCCGGTCCCCGCACCTGCCAACGACGCAGCACGCCAAGCGCCGCCGGTCGCCCCATCCAAGGATCAACACAAGCATCATTGAGTCGAAGCCGATGAGAACAATACAAAAACACCCAGCCTTTCGCGGCCCGGCCCTTCGCAGTATCGTGATCGGCGCCATTGCCCTCACGCTCAGCGGTTGCGCCACCTTCTCCAAGGACGGGGGCCTCGACGCCGTGTCGTCCATGACCACCGAGCGCATCGGCCAGGACATCCGTCTGCCGCGCGGTACGAGTGCGGAAACCGAGGCGCAGGCAGAACTGTCCGCGCTGCTGAAGCAGCCCCTGTCTGCTGACAATGCAGTGCGCGTTGCCCTGCTCAACAACCGCGGCCTGCGTGCGTCGCTTGCCGAACTGGGCGTTGCCGAAGCCGACCTGGTACAGGCTGGCCGGATGGCCAACCCGTCCTTCAGCTTTGGCCGCATGAAGGGTCACGAGGAAACCGAGATCGAACGCAGCGTCATGTTCGATCTGGTCGGGCTGGTCACGATCCCGCTGCGCCGGGACATCGAAGGGCGCCGATTCGAAAGTGCGAAGCTCGTTGCCGCTACCGAAGCGGTTCGCACTGCTGCGGACACGCGCAAGGCCTGGTTCAATGCGGTCGCGGCCGCGCAGTCCGCCCGCTACGCCGAGCAGGTGCGCGAGGCCGCGCAGGCGAGCGCCGAACTGGCAACGCGCATGGCCAAGGTTGGTAACCTGAGCGCTCTCGACCAGGCGCGCGAGCAGGCATTCTCCGCCGAAGCCACCACGCAGCTCGCGCGTGCGCGCCACAACGCGACGGCCGCACGCGAGCAGCTGGCAAGGCTGATGGGCGTCTGGGGGGCGAACGTCGCTTTCCAGCTGCCAGACAGGCTTCCCGATCTGCCAGGCGCGCCGCGCGAACCCGGCAATATCGAAGCGCTCGCGATGCAGCAGCGTCTGGACGTCCAGCTGGCGAAGCTAAGCACCCAAGCGACGGCGCGCGCGCTGGGCCTGTCGAAGGCCACCGGCTTCATCAACGTGCTCGAGGCCGGGTACGTGAATTCGAGCAAATCCGGCGAACCGCGCGAGAACGGCTACGAGATCGAGCTTGCCTTGCCGCTGTTCGACTGGGGCGGCGCCCGCATCGCGAAAGCCGAGGCGCTTTATATGCAGTCGGTTCATCGCACCGCCGATACCGCCATCTCGGCCAGGTCCCAGGTGCGGGAAGCGTATTCCGCCTACCGGACCAGCTACGACGTGGCGAAGCACTACCGTGACGAGATCGTCCCGCTGCGCAAGAAGATCTCGGAAGAGACCCTGCTGCGCTACAACGGCATGCTCATGAGCGTGTTCGAGCTGCTGGCCGATGCGCGCGCGCAGATCAGTGGAGTGAATGCGGCCATCGAAGCGCAGCGCGACTACTGGATTGCCGACACCGACCTGCAGGCTGCCATCAACGGTACGGGCGGCGCCACGGTCCGCATGGCCGGCGGCGCAAGCGCTGAAGCCGCTGCCCCAGCACATTAATCAAGGAAACAAGTAATGAGTTCTCGTCGAGATTTTTTCACTGGCGCAGCCGCACTGGTTGGCGCCGGCCTGGTGAGCCGCGCCGGCGCGGCCACCCTGCCCGAAGCGCCCATCATGACCAGCGCGGCCACCCAGCCGCCTCCGCCGCCGCCCAACGGCCGTCCGTACAACCCGGTCGTCACCCTGAACGGCTGGTCCCTGCCCTGGCGCATGAACAACGGCGTCAAGGAGTTCCACCTGATCGCCGAACCCGTGGTGCGCGAAATCGCGCCGGGTATGAAGGCGAACCTCTGGGGTTACAACGGCCAGAGCCCGGGCCCGACCATCGAAGTCGTCGAAGGCGACCGCGTGCGCATTTTCGTCACCAACAAACTGCCGGAGCACACCAGCATCCACTGGCACGGCCAGCGCCTGCCCAACGGAATGGACGGCGTCACCGGCCTGAACCAACCGGGTATCCAGCCAGGCAAGACCTTCGTATATGAGTTCGTCGCGCGCCGCCCGGGTACCTTCATGTACCACCCGCACGCGGACGAAATGGTCCAGATGGCGATGGGCATGATGGGGTTCTGGGTCACCCACCCGAAGAATCCGGCCCAGCACCGGGTCGACCGCGATTTCGTGTTCCTGCTCAATGCCTACGACATCGAGCCGGGCAGCTACACCCCGCGCGTCAACGAGATGCTGGACTTTAACCTCTGGACCTTCAACAGCCGCGCCTTCCCGGGCATCGACACGATGAACGTGCGCCAGAACGATCGCGTGCGCATCCGCGTCGGCAACCTGACGATGACCAACCACCCGATCCACCTGCACGGGCACGAGTTTGAAGTGACTGGCACCGACGGCGGCTGGACCCGTCCGGAGTCGCGCTGGCCGGAAGTCACGACCGACGTCGCCGTGGGTCAGATGCGCGCCATCGAGTTCATCGCGGACGAACCGGGCGACTGGGCCTTCCACTGCCACAAGTCGCACCACACCATGAATGCCATGGGCCACGATGTCCCGAACCTGATCGGCGTGGACCACCGTGGCGTCGCCGAGAAGATCACCAAGCTGGTCCCGGACTACATGGTGATGGGCGATAAGGGCGGCTCGATGGGCGACATGGAAATGCCGCTGCCGGACAACACGCTGCCGATGATGACGGGCCAGGGCCCGTTCGGCGGCGTGGAAATGGGCGGCATGTTCACCGTGCTGAAGGTGCGCAAGGACCAGAGGCCAGGCGACTACAAGGATCCGGGCTGGTACAAGCACCCGGCCGGGACGGTTGCCTACGAATGGAAGGGCGAGCCGCCAGCGGCGGTCCGCAACCAGAATGCAGGCGGCCAGTCCATGCCTGCCACGAAGCCTGCGGACGTCGAGGTAACCGTTCGTAAGCCGACTGGCCACCAGGGCCATCACTAACTAAAGTACGACCCAACCAGAGTACGAAAGGAGTGTCTCATGAACCGATTGTTACGCCAGGCTGCACTCGCCGCTGCGTTGTGCGCACCCATGTTTGCGATGGCGGCTGCCCCTGTCATCGAGGTCTTCAAGAGCGAATCCTGCGGCTGCTGCGCCGCTTGGGTGGATCACCTGAAGGCCAATGGCTTCGCGCCCAAGGAGTCGAACGTCGCCAACCCGTCGGACTATCGCGAACGGGGTGGCATCCCCAACGAGCTGGGCTCGTGCCACACCGCGATGGTGCAGGGCTATGCGATCGAAGGGCACGTGCCGGCGAGCGACATCAAGCGGCTGCTGGCCCAAAAGCCGAAGGCGAAGGGACTGGCTGTTCCCGCAATGCCGCTCGGCTCCCCGGGCATGGAAGGCCCGCGCAAGGACCCGTTCGACGTCCTGCTGGTGCAAGCCAATGGCAAGACCAAAGTTTTCAAACACTACAACTGAACCGACTCAAGGAAAGGAAACACCATGAACGCATTCTCGAAACTGACCCTGGCTATCGTGATGACCGCTGCAAGCTCTGTCGCATTCGCGCAGGACTCCCATGCAGGACACGGCTCGCACGGCGCGCATGCCTCCCATGCCGGCCATGAGACGGCTGCTGCGGCAGAGCTGACCGATGGCGAAGTAAAGAAGATCGACAAGGAAACCGGCAAGATCACCCTGCGCCACGGCGTCATCAAGAACCTCGACATGGCCGCGATGACCATGGTCCTGCGCGTGAAGGAGGCGAGTATGCTCGACCAGGTCAAGGTGGGCGACACGGTAAAGTTCGCAGCCGAGCGCGTGAACGGCGCCGTGACCATCGTACAGATGCAGAAAGCGCAGTAATCACAAGCCCGTCCTCACATTCCTTCCTGCACGCATAGCGCGCAGGAGATCCAGGAGAAGTAAATGAACATCAAGAATCTCATCGTTGCCGCAGCCGCGGCCGTGGCGACGGTCTCCGCTCCAGCTGCCCTCGCCCATGCAAAACTGTTGGCCTCGTCCCCCCAGGCCAACAGCGTCGTGAGCCCCGCACCGGCACAAGTGCGGCTGCAGTTCAACGAGCCGCTGGAACTGCCCTTCAGCAAGGTCAGACTGGTCGACGAGAAAGGCGCGGTCGTGGAGCCGTCGAAGATCGCTGCCGATCCCGCCGACGCGAAGGCGCTGATCGCCACCACGCCGGGCCTGCACGCGGGGGCCTACCGCGTGCAATGGACCACCGTCACCCGCGATGGACACAAGGTCAAGGGCGAATTCTCGTTCCAGGTGAAGTAATTGGAGTCGGATCTCGCGTCCGCGCAACGCGCCGTCACCGCTTTTTTGAACCTGTCGCTGGCCGTACTGGTCGGGGCCAGCGCCGCAACGCTCTGGCTGCGCACTAGGGCCTCCCCTTGGGCGCGCGCCATGCTGCCGCGCCTGCGGACGGCCCTGCTGGCGGGAACTGGCACGGCGATGCTGGCCTATGTCGCGATCCTCTGGATCGAGGCGGCGTCCATGGCCGAAGTCCCGCTTGCCGAAGCATGGCCCGCAGTGCGGTCGGTCATCACCGGGACGCACTTCGGGCTCGCGTGGGTTATCGGTGCTGCCGCGCTCGTCGTGGCGGCGGCTGTCTCCGCTGCCGGGGCGCGCTTCCAGGCAACTGCAGCGACGTCCGCGCTCCGTATCGGGGCGATCGGCGTGCTGATCTACAGCCGCAGCATGGTCAGCCACGCCGGCGCCGCCGGCGACTTCACCTGGGCCGTCGCGGTCGACTGGGTCCACCTTGTGTTGATCAGCATCTGGGTGGGCGAAGTGATCGTGGCGGGCCTGATCACCCTGCGGGGCTTGCCTGATGCCGCATCCGGCAGCCGGGCCGACTGCGCCGCCTACGTCGACGCCCTCTCGCGCAGCGCGACCGTCGCCTTGGTGGGCATTTTCGTGACCGGTGCGATCAGCACCTGGCGCGTGCTGGAAACCCCTGCGAACCTGTTTGGCAATCCTTACGGCACGACCTTGCTCATCAAGATCGGGCTTGTCCTCTGTGCGGCGGCGCTTGGCGGGTTCAACCGCTTCGTCGTCATGCCTTCCCTGCTGCGCTCCCTGCAACAGCAAGGGCAAGAGGCACGCGCTGCAAGCGGACGGTTTGCACGCATTCTCCAGGTCGAGGCAATCGTCCTGGTGGCGGTGCTCATTGCAGCGGCCTTCCTGACCTCAACCTCGCCACCTATGGCATCCTGAACAATAACTATACCAAGGAGCACACATGTTCAAGAAATCACTGGCAGCCACCATCCTCGCGACCGGCCTGCTCGGAATCCACGCGAGCAGCTTCGCTGCCTCCCCGAAGGAAACCCTTGCAGCTTTCCATGAAGCGCTTGTCAGCGGCGACAAGACGAAGGCGCTCGCGCTGCTGTCTCCCGAGATTGCGATCTACGAAGCAGGCTATGTCGAGCGCTCGCGCGACGAATATGCGAGCCACCACCTCGGCGGCGACATGCAGTTCGCCAAGAGCTCGACCCGGAAAGTACTGAAGCAGACCGAGCGCATCGATGGCAACACCGCCATCGTCTGGGAAGAAACCGAAACGACCGGAACCTCGCGCGGCCAACCGGTTCACGTGTTCGGCACAGGCACGGCCGTCCTCGAGAAGAAGGGCGACGGCTGGTCGATCGTGCACGTCCACTGGTCTTCACGCAAGGCAAAGTGACATTTGGAAGGCGGGCGACTGCTGCCCGCCTTCCTGCCGGACCTTACCGGTCCGGCAGGCACCGCATCAGAAAATGTAATCCGATCCGACGGTACTGATCCCTGCGATGAACGCCGGCTCTTCATTGAACATGAAGTCGGACTGCCGCAGGTCAATCTTGTAGACCCCCTGCAGCAGTACCGAACCGTCCGCTGAGCCATCGCCGTCGGTATCCCAGGCGATGAGCGCACCGGCGTCCACGTCCCGTACCGATACCTGCTCCGGCAGGATGTCGATGAATGCGATGTGATCGAAGGCGCCCTGCGCCGCTCCCCTGGCTTCGAAGTCGAGCACGATATCGTGGCCGCTGTCGGGCATCACCATGAAGGCATCGGCGCCCGTGCCGCCGCGGATGGTATCGTTGCCCATGCCGCCATCGATCATGTCGTGGCCGGCGCCGGCGTCGATCGTATCGTCACCTTCCGCCCCTATCACCTCGTCTTCCCCGTCGCCACCGGCAAGCCGATCGTTGCCCATGCCGCCATCGAGCCGGTCGGAGCCCGCGCCGCCGTCCAGCTGGTCGTTGCCGGCGTCACCCTGGAGGATGTCGTTGCCGCCATTACCGAACAGCCGGTCGTCGCCGTCGCGCCCGAACAGCTGGTCCCAGCTCGCACCGCCATGGAATCCGTCGGCGCCATCCGTGCCGAACTTGACGGTATAGTGTTCGTCGCCAGCGAAGTCGAAGCCCACCGGCGTGTCGCGCCGGAGCATGGCGTCGGCGATCCGGTCGAACGCCGGGTTCGCGCGCTCCGATCCCGCGATCGCGGGGCCTTCCTGGCTCATGGTCGGGCGTTCCGGCGCCGGCCCGTCGGCGGGGCGCGAGGACGGAGGAAGCTCGGGAGAATCGGCGAACATGAAGTCGTCCTGCGACAGGTCGGCCTTCATCACTCCGTTCAGGAGCACCGAGCCGCCCTTCCAGCTGATCCTGACGCCGTCGGCCGTATCGGCGAAGGCCAAGTCGCTCCAGTGCAGTCCACTGATCGCCAGGTGGTCGAACATGCCCGGGCCGGCCGTGAAATCACGGATCACGTCGTTCCCGCTGTCGGCCGAGATCATGAAGGCGTCGGCGCCGCGGCCACCGATCAGGATGTCGTCGCCCGCTCCGCCGTTGAGGTCGCCATGACCGTCGCCCTCGTCGAGGATATCGTTGCCCATGCCACCCATCAACCCGTCGGCTTGCGCGCCGCCGAACAGCCGGTCGTTGCCCATGCCGCCCACCAGGCGGTCACCGCCGTCGCCGCCGACCAGCAGGTCGTTGCCCGCATCGCCGAACAGGTTGTCCTGCCCCGCGCCGCCACCCAGGGAATCGCCGCCGCCCAGCCCCCACAGGTAGTCGCGTGCGTCGCTACCCTGGAATGCGTTGGCGGAACCGGTGCCGACACGGATCGCATAATCATAGGGAGCCGTGCCGGCGTCGAAGTCGAAGGAAATGCCGTCGAACCGGGACTGCTGCGCCGCGACGCGCTCCAGCGCGCGCTCGCCCGCGTCCTGCAGGCGTGCTTCCACTCGGTCTCTTGCTGTATTCATATTGTTTGCCATAATCTGTTCTCCTGAAACTGGACTTGCTCGTTGCTAAAGGCCGGCGGACGCCGGCCCTGCCTGCTCAGTGGGACGCCGCATGGGCGCCGGAGGAGGTCCCGGCGCCGGAACCCGACTGGGCCATGCTGCGGCACTCCTGGGCACAGCGCCGGCAAGCCGCGGCGCAGTCCTGGCAATGCTGCGCCTGGTGCTGCGCACACTCGTCCGCACAGGCTTCACAAATGTCGGCACATAGCTGGCACACCTGCATGGCGTGCTCGCTCGACCGGCTCATGAGTTGCGCGGCCAGGCGGCACATCGCCGCGCATTCATTGTCGAGCTCGATGCAACGGGCCATCATTTTCGGGTCCGGCTCCTGCAGGCAGGCTGCGGCGCAGGTGTCGCATGCTTGGGCGCAGTCGTAACAAGCCTGGATGCACGATTGAAACTGATTCTGGTTCATGATCTTTCTCCTTGAAGTTCATTGACAGGTCGCCCCTTCCAGGACATCGCGCGCCTGTGTGGTGCGTCGAATGACGATCCTGATGCTCCGCGTGGGATCAGAACCAGAAGCGGACGCCGGCCACAGCCTGCACCTCGCTGCTGTCTCCTCCACGCTGCCGCGTGATGTCCGCGGTCCTTCCGAACTGCCTGTTCCAGGTCACCCCGACATAGGGTGCGAACTGGCGCGTGATTTCATAGCGCAGGCGCAGGCCTGCATTGATGTCCGAGAGCCCGCTTCCGGTCCCGCGCTCCGGGTCGGCGCGGCTGTACAGGTTGGCGCCGATCTCGGGTTCGAGAATCAGGCGCGGTGTGAACAGGACCTCGTACTTGGCGTTGAGCCGCGCGGCAAGGCCGCTTCCCGGGCGCCAGTAGGCTGTGGCTTCGGTCTCGAACCAGTACGGCGCCAGGCCCTGCACGCCAAAGGCGAGCCAGTCCCGGCTCTTGCCCTCGCCGCTGTCGTGCCGGATGCCGAGCTGGGTACTCCAGAAGGTCGCGAATGCCCTGTCCCACAGCAGCTCGGTGCGCGCCGCTTCCAGCGTCCCGCCCCGCCGTTCTCCCTCGACCTTGACCCAGGCCTTGTTATAGTCGTTGCCGTACCAGGCCTCGAGCTCGACATTCTGTCCGCGCTCGCCATCGCCCTTGGCTGCCTCGGCCTTGTCCACCAGGACTTTCCAGAAGGGCGCGTTATCGTTCATCTCGTGGTTGCCAAGATGCGCAAAACGCGTGCCTTCGTTATAGGCGCTGGGGTCGCGCGCATCGGCCGGCGGCGGTCCACCCTGCATCCGGCCCATCTGCATGTCGTGCCCGCCGCTGGCCTGGCCTGTTTGCGCCCTTCCCGAGTGGGTGGGCATGGCCGGCGCTGTACCTGCGGCCGGGTGGCCCATCGCCGCATGATCCATGGCGGGCGCCTGCGCCGTTCCGGCTTGCCCCTGCTGGTGAGCAGGTTGAGGCTGTACAGGCATGGCATGGCCTGCATGAGCGCCTTGTGCGGGCGTGCTTTCGGCAGGAGCGGAACTGCCGTGTCCCATCGCTGCGTGGTCGACTGGTTGTGTCTGCCCGGATGCCGCTGGTACTTGCGTTGCCGCTGGCTGTGCAGGCATGGTGTGTCCGGAATGGCCACTGTGCTGCTCCTGGGGCTGGTCTTTCTGCCCGGACTGGACGGATTGCTTCTTGCCCGGCTTGTCGGAGCGCTTCGCCGTGGCCTGTTTCGTATGGGCACCCGACTGTGGGTGGGCTGGCGTTTCCTGCGCAGTGGTGCTGTTTGTGGACGCGGGGCTACCATGTCCCATTGCGGCATGATCAACTGCAGACTGCTCGCGCGTGGGCGCCGCCCGCGACTGGTTGCTTCCTGCCGAGGCCGGATCCCTTTGCGCCCAGGCGTTTTGCGACAGCAGCAAGGCGAGTGCCAATGTGTAGGGAATCGGCCGCTTGAACTGGTTTTTCATGATACGACGACCTCCCTGAACATACCGGCTTCCATGTGATAGATGAGATGACAGTGGAACGCCCAATGCCCGAGCGCGTCGGCGGTCACGCGGAAACTGACGCGCTGGGCTGGTTGCACGTTGATGGTGTGTTTGCGGACCTGGAACTGGCCCGATTCCGACTCGAGCTCGCTCCACATGCCATGCAGGTGGATCGGGTGATTCATCATCGTGTCGTTCACCAGGACGACCCGCAGGCGTTCGCCATGCCGGAAGTGGATGGGCAGGGACTCCGAGAACTTCTGGCCGTCGAACGACCACATGAAGCGCTCCATGTTCCCGGTCAGGTGCAGCTCGATCTCGCGGGCCGGTTCGCGTGGGTCGACGGGCCCGCCGATGGTACGCAGGTCGGCATAGGTCAGCACCCTGCGGCCGTTGTCGCGCAGGTTCACGCCGGGGTCGTCCAGGTTCGTCCTGGGCATGTCGACGCGCATGTCGACGCCAGGACCGTATTCGGTGCGCGCGTGGGTCACCTTGGGCGGCTGCCTGGGGCCGGCTGCCGGGGACCCCATCTGCGCATGGCCTGCGTGCGGGCCTTGCACCGGCATTGTCTGCTGTGTCTCGCCGTGGGGCATCGAATGCATGTTGTGCGCTGCCGCTGCCGCTGCCGCAGCTGGCGCCGCTGCCGGGCCGTGGTCCATACCCGGCATGGCTGCTCCGTGCGCACCATGCACGCCTCCCATGGCCATGGCGCCCATCATGTCGACCATCGTGAGCCACTGCGCTTCATCGATGTCGGGCACCGGGGCCTGCATGCCGGGACGCGGGGCGAGCGTCGCGCGTACCGATCCCGACCGCCCGATCGATTGGGCGAAGATCGTGTAGGCCCGGTCTTCGACCGGTTCGACAATCACGTCGTAGGTTTCGGCAACCGATATGCGGAATTCGTCGACCGCAACCGGTTCCACATCCTGTCCGTCCGCGGAAATCACCGTCATCTTCAATCCGGGAATGCGGACGTCGAAGATCGTGGTGGCGGCCCCATTGATGAACCGAAGCCGCACTTTCTCGCCGGGCCGGAAAATCCCCGTCCAGTTCTTCTCCGCGGTCGCCCCGTTGATCAGATAGCGCAGCGCGCCGCTGATGTTCCTGCTGGCCGTCACATCGCTGAAGTCGGTCGGCATCATGCGCATCTGGTTCCACATCTTGCGCTTGTCGACTGCGGCCGCGAATCCCATGCGCTGGATGTCCTGTACGAACTCGCCGAAGGTCGGCTGTTTGTTGTTGAAGAAGTCACTCATCTTCTTCAGGTTGGCCATCACACGTTCAGGCTTCTCATCGGTCCAGTCCGAGAGCATGACGACGTAGTCCCGGTCAGCGCGGACCCGCTCCCCCCCTTTCGGGAGAATGACGATCGGACCGTACAGCCCGGTTTGCTCCTGGAATCCCGAATGGCTGTGATACCAGTAGGTTCCCGTCTGCTTTACCTCGAACCGGTAGGTAAAGGTCTGGCCTGGGGCGATACCGGAGAAACTCAGGCCCGGTACACCGTCCATGTCAGCGGGCAGCAGGATGCCGTGCCAGTGGATCGAGCTGACCGTCGGCAGGCGGTTAGTGACACGGATCGTCACCGTGTCGCCTTCGTTCCAGTACAGCGTCGGTGCCGGCACCTGGCCATTGACCGCGGTGGCGATCCGGTCGGCGCCGGTGTAGTTGACGGGCGTGGGCCCGATAACCAGGTCGAACTCGGTTCCCCGCAATGCGCCTCGGTCGCTTTGCTGCGCGAACAACAGACGCGGGCTTAGCCCGGCGAGCCCGGCCGCTGCGCCGAGTCCCTGCAGAAAACGGCGGCGCCAACTGCTCTGGCAATTGGTATCCAGTTCCAACACATTCATATCAGTCTCCAATGAGGAAATAAACACCTGCTTTCGACGCGCGAGCAGGATGCGCCGGTCCGCGCATCGAATGTCCGCATCAAAGATTTCCGGAAATGCGCGAAATGGAAGGCGTGAGGCCTACGGCAGGAAAGGGGGAGCCGATCGAACATCACGCCACACAGCGCGCTGCTCCATGTCACGACAAAAGTAACAGTGCGGCTCTAGGAGGTCGATCGAGTCGGGCCGGAACCGGCCCGGTGAAGGAAGGGGAAGACTGGGGGTGTACGATCTGCGCAGGAGCCTGCGCGGCTGCTACGGTTACCACGGGCGGAGGGGCATAGCTGCCGATACAGCATCCGCAGCTCGAACACTTGTGGCTTCCCATGCTTTCGCAGTCGTCGTCGGACATCGTGCTGCTGGCAGAAGCCATCGACATATCGTCCTGCATACCGCTGTCCGCCATTGCTGCCTGCATGTTATGCGCAGGGTGCATGACCGGCTCGGTGCTAGCACCAGCGCGCGAAGCGTTCGCCATGGCGCACTGAAACATCGTGACCCCGGCGATACTTTGTATCGGCAGAGAGACGAACAGGAGACACAATAAGAATGTCCGTAGCCTATGACGCATGCGGCGAATCTAGCATGTCCGACACGTGCGGCGCACACGTTTCGCTAGAGCAGCAGACCGAGGGTCGCCGAGTATCTTATCACTCGGCAACCCAACCAGACCAGGCCTTGCTGTCCCGGCCTGGCTGGTCTTCCGTCAGCACAGATGGCCAAGTCGGGCGTCAGACCTTGAAATCGTCGAACGCGACCTGCGCATCGTGCACTCCCATCTCGCGCAGCATCCTGCGTGTAGCGTCCAGCATCGCTGGCGGACCGCAAACGTAGAAGTCGAGCGAAGCGATGTCGCCGCGACCGCGCAGCAGGCCGTCGCGGACCGCCTCGTGCACGAGGCGCACCGGTTCGCCTCCGTTGCCTGGCGCCTCCGAAAGCACCAGGTGCCACCGGAAGTTCAGGTGCTCCCGGGCGAACGCTTCCATCTCCCCGACATAGGGCGCATCGCGCAGGCTGCGCGCGCCGTACCAGAAATGCAGCGGCTCGCCGGCGCCTTTCGAGAGGAGTTCATGGATCATGGCGCGCAAAGGCGCCATGCCCGCCCCGCCGCCGATGAACACCTTCTCGCGGCTGCCGGGCTTGAGCGCGAAGTCGCCGAACGGGCCGCTGAAGCGGACCTCGTCGCCTTCCCTGAGCGTGTACATGTAGCCGCATCCCCGGCCTGGCCTATCCCCCGGCATGAAACGCACGAGGAAGGACAGCTGGCCATCCACCTGCTCGACCGGAACGGAGATCGAATAGCAGCGGCGCACCGGCGCATCGTTCACCAGTTGCGCCAAGCCACCCACGGCGCGCCAGTCCTCGCGGTGATGCTCCGGAACGTCGATGTGACTGGCCTCGCGCGCATAGGCCGGCACGTGCACCTGCAGGTAGGCGCCGGGCCGGCAGTCGATCGGACGCTGAGGCCGCAGCGTGATCTCGCGCAGGAACGGGGTCAGCGCCTTGATCCCGGTGACCGTGGCGGCGTACTCTTCCTCCAGCGCGGCGGTGTCGGCTACCTCGATGTCGAGGCTGAGCTTCACCGGAAGGTTGCACGCGAGCCGGTAACCCGCCGCGAGCTTCTGCGGCGACAGCAAGGCCCGGTCGGCAGCCGTGGGCTCGGGCGCCTGGCCGATGCAGCGGACTTCGCAGAGGCCGCAGCTTTGCCCGCCCCCGCAGTTCGACGGCAGCTGCAGGCCCGAACGCGCAAGTGCGCGGAACACGGTGTCGCCTTCGGCCGCATCGATCGAACGCGCCACTTGCCCGGCGCCGCCGAGCAGGTTCACGCGGCGCTGCCTGCGCCAGCGCGCCGGCACGAACTCGGCCAGGCGAACGCTGGTGAACAGGAGCCACACGCCGCTCAAGGCCATCCACAGGCCGCCGATCGCACTCGACACCAGCAGCGGGTTGTTGAAATCGATGCGCTCACTGTAGTCCATGATGTGGAGCATCCAGAAGATGTCGAACAGCCGCCAGGTGCTGTTGCGGTGCTCGAGCACGTTGCCGGAGACGCTGGAGACATAGACCGTCGTGTCGTCCGCATCGGCGAAGTCGATGCGCCATACGGGTTCCTTGTGTGCCCGCGCCTCCAGCGAATAGTTCAGCAGGCGAGGCATTGCCGGCTTCCCGCTGCCGGAATACGAAGCGCTCGCGATCGCCTGTGCGAGCGGCGCGTCGACCGACACGGTGCGGCCGTCGGTCGCGCTGACCAGCCAGCTGCGCTTGTCGTTCTGGAGCCGGTACACCGGCCGCTCGAGCAGCCAGCCGGAAGTGATCGCCATGACCTTGTCAGTGCTCGCGGCCAGTACCGCTTCCGGGGCCAGTACATTCGCGGGCCAGGCGGCAGGCGCCGGCGGCTTGATGCGGAACTCGCGTCCCTGCACCTTGTTCGCATCGAGCAGGCTCATCATCACGCCACTCGACATCCATAGCAGGAACTGGATCCCGATGATCAGTCCAACCCACTTGTGCAGCTTTCTCATCCAGTGGCTCATGCTTCCGTCCTCCTCTGGAAGCTGTAAAAGAGCAGCCACACGCCGCTCAAGGCGAATGCCAGGCCGCTGATCGACGCGACCCGCAGCAGGGTATTGTTGACGTTTTCGCGCTCTTCATAATCCATGATGTGGAACATCCACACGAAGTCGAACCATCGCCACAGTTCATGACGGCGTGCGACCAGGTCGCCCGAATACGGCGAGTAGTACAGCGTGCTCTTGCCCGGCTCGTCATAGTGCACGGCCCACAGCGGCACCGGCCGCGCGCCGACCTCCTGCGGAGCCTTGGTGACCCACTCGATGCAGCGAATGCTGCCCTCCCCCACGTAGGCGGCGTCGGCCAGCGCTGCGATGCTGTCCCGGTCGAGTGGACTGATGGTCTTGCCGCTCGCCGCATCGATCAGGCTCGTCGTCTTGCCCTGCTTGATTTCGTAAACCTCCTTGCCGAGCAGGCGCTTCATACGGACCGACGTGATGCCCGGATGGTCCGCATGGAGCTGTGCCTGCGTGGTGCGAGGGCTGGACGGCTCGAGCTGTTCGGTCGGCACGTGCGCCAGGTGGTCGCCATGGATCACATCGATCGGTACCACGACCATGTACAGGCCGCTGATCATCCATAACAGGGCCTGCACCCCGATGACCAGTCCGATCCATTTATGGGCGCGGCGCACCCAGAAAGCTGATTGCATAGTATTGACAGTGAAGTGAGTAACCCGGCCCGCGCGACGGGCCGGGATCGGAACGACCGGCTTTATATCACGGCCGGCGGTCAGAACTTGTAGCCGAGGCGGACATGCCAGCGGCGTCCAAGTAGGTCGTAGGTCATCGTGTCGGTATTCCCGTCAGTCCAGCTCTGGATATACGGCGGACGTTTGTCGAACAGGTTGTCGACGCCAAACGAGAGCGCCATCGCCTTGCTGAAGGCGTATTTGACGCTGGCGTTGTGATAGAGGACGCTCGGCGCACGGGCGCCGATGTCTTCCGGCGCGGCATTGATATCGTCAGCCTTGCCGATGTGCTGGACCGTGTAGGCCCCCGACCACGGCCCCTTCGCCATGGTCAGCGACGCGGTCGAACGCCATTTCGCGTAGCTTCCGCGGCCGCCGGTGATCTTCCCCGCGTATTCGATCACGTCGCCACCGGGGAACGGCGCGACGTCGAAGCGGTTCAGGCGCGAGACATCGGCCTGCAGGGACGAGGTCCAGCCGAACAGCGAGAAGTCATACAGTGCGCCGACGTCGATGCCCGACACCCGCTGCTGCGCCGCGTTGGCCGGCTGCGAGGACAGGAAGTTGATTTCGCCGGTACGCGGATCGCGCGTGAAGCTGGACGGGTTGCAGAAGATGTGGCTCAGGCCCGGCGAGTTGTAGCACACCGACAGCTTGGTCGATCCCGGCACGGTCTCGATCGCATTGTCGATCTCGATGTTGAAGTAGTCGAGCGTCAGGGTCAGCGCCTTGGTCGGCGTCCAGACAGCGCCCACGGTGAAGGTGTCTGCCTCCTCCGGTTCCAGGTTCGGGTTGCCCCCGCCGGTGGTCAGGATCGAGGGACCGAACTGGCGGAAGCCCACCGGCACCCCGGATGCCTGGCAGTTCTTGTAGACCGCCGAATTCGGGTCCATGGTATTCCAGTTGTTGCATGGGTCGGTCGTGGTCAGATTACCTTCGGACACGCCACCGAACAGTTCGGGAACGTTGGGAACGCGAAACGCGGTCGAGCGGTTCGCGCGCACCTTCAGCGACGGGATGACCTGCCAGTCCAGACCGAGCTTGTAGGTGCCCTGGGAGCCGAACAGGCTGTAATCGGAGTAGCGCGCGGCGGCATTCAGGTTCAGCGCCTGCACCAGCGGCAGCTTCGCCAGCAGCGGAACGGACAGCTCGGCGAAGATCTCGCGTGCGCTGTACTCGCCGGCGATCGGATCCATGGCGGGCGTGTTGGCGGCGCCCGAGACGATCAGGCTGTCGGGATCGCGCCACCCCTGCTCGCGACGGTATTCGAAGCCAGAGGCGAAACCGACCGGGCCGGCCGGCAGCAAGAACAGCTCGCCGCTGACGCTGGCATTGAAGCTCTTCTGGTCGTTGCCGCCGTGGTCGCGTGTGGTGAAGTGGATGTAGTCCAGAACGGCCGGGCTGAGGTTTCCATAACCGAGGTAGTTGCCGCAAGGCGCGGCCGTCGGGCTCTTGCCGCAAGTGGCGGCATTCAGGGTCGCGTCGACGCGGTCGAGGTTGATGATGTTGGTCATCCCGTCGATACCGGTGTTGCGGCCCAAGTTCAGCGATGCCGACCAGTCCCAGGTATCCGCCAGCCTGCCCTTGAGTCCGGCGACGACGCGGAAAGTGTTCGTCTCCTGGAAGAAGTAGCGCGGTCCGACTTCTGCCACGCGGCGGCGCTCCAGCGTCAGGTCCTGGCCGGTTGGATTGGTCGGGTGGCTCGCTGCGATATTGATCGGACGGTACACACCGATGGCGCCCGGCGTTGCCAGCTGTTCGGATTTCCGGTTCGTGAACATCAGTTCCGTGAACAGGTCCACCTGGTCGTTCAGGCGGAGGTTGCCGAAGGCGCTGACGCCGATCCGCTTGATCGGGTTGACCGCGTTGAGGAAGGGGTTGCTGTTGTAGGCGTGCTTGGCCGCGCTGTAGGTCTCGAACCCGCGCGGATTACCGTTGGGATCCTGGTTGAAGTTGACGCGGCGGCCATCGGCCAGGCGTGCACGGCCGCCGATGGTCGACGAGCTTCCCGAGCAGACCAGTTCTCCGTCCTCCTCGAACAGCGAGCATGGCGCACGCGACGCCAGGTTAACCGGTCCGCTTTCGGAATAGTTCAGGGAGGAGACGAGCGATCCACGCTCGCCGCGCATGCCCCACACCAGGTCTACGGACTTCTCGTCGCCATCGCCGCGATCGGTCTTGCCGTAACGGACGGCAGCGTCGACGCCGTCGAAGGCCTTCTTGGTGATAATGTTCACCACGCCGGCGACGGCATCGGCACCGTAGATCGCCGAGGCACCGTCCTTCAGCACTTCGATGCGTTCGATCATCGCGACCGGGATCATGTTCAGGTCGACCGAGCTGTTGGCCCCCGTCCCGCCCGAGACGACGCGCCGTCCGTTCAACAGGACCAGGGTGCGGTCGATGCCCAGGCCACGCAGGTTCACCTGCGTGGTCCCGTAGCCGTTGCTGGTCCAGTAGGCGCTGGACTGGTTGCCCGCGGTGCCGGCCGACGACGGCAGGCGCTGCAGCAGGGTTTCGACCGAGATTGCGCCCGAACGCTGGATGGTCTCGGCATCGATCACCGTTACCGGGCCCACGCCCGAGATCTGCTCCTGGCGCAGATTGATCCGGCTGCCCGTGATCTGGACACGTTCCATCCCGGGACCCGAGGCGGGGTCGCCAGTCGTCGCAGGTTGCTGTGCGTGCGCGCCCTGCTGCACCATCATCAGTGCGAGCGCGGCAGTGGTTGCTGGGATGTACTTGTAAGCCATTTACCCTCCGGGTTTTGTTTTTGTGAAGACTCAGGATCAGCCGTGACGCAAAGCGCACGGCAACAGACGAAACGACACTGGAAGCAAGTTGTCTATACAGATAAGCGCTTTTTTTTAATTTATTCGCAAAATGAAGTGAGCGCAACAAAAAGCTATTTCTGTGCCAGTAGGCCACATAAAAAATTGTGAAACCGGTTTAAACCGATGGTTGTTTGAAATTTGGGGCCTGCGGGGTGGACGGGCAAAGCTCCGCCCATGTGCGTGGCGATACCGCTCACACATCCCGTTTTCATTCGACGACACCAATCCGGATTGCCCTTCAGCCCAGCAGCCTGTCAGACCGCAGACGAGCGAAAATCGTCGTCGGACCATGGCGAGTGCACATGGGTATGGCGTCGGCCGCCGGGAACGGAACGTCGGACTGCCACCCTTGGTCGTCTGGGATGCACAACCAAACGGCGCGCTTTGCTACGCAAAGCGGACCAGGCAAAGACAGGATCAGCCGCAAGTGTCCGTTTCGACGCATGTCGATCAGGCAGCTCGAGGGGGACGTTCTATGCGGGCAGGAATATGCCCGGGGAAGGAAGAGAGTGAAAATTGCCGGACGTCGCTTACTGCTTCTTCGACAGCGGTGCCGGAAACGACCGGGGGTGGCGCGGCCGCACCAAGGCAGCAACCTGTGCAGGTTCCACAACCAGCACGCTCGTGATCGCTCTCGCAGTCTTCGTCGGACTGGCTGGCGCCCTGCATGGCTGCGACATCGTGCTCGTGCGATTCTTCATGCGTGGCTTCGTGCATCATCTCCGCCATCGGCATGTCGTCCGCCTGGACACTGCTGTCGTCCAGGGGATGATGGCTCATGCCGCATTCGAATCTCGCCACTCCCGCGATGCTTTGCATGGGCAGGGAGACGATGAGCAGGCACAAGAAAAATAGCCGTAACCGATTCCGCATATGGTCAATGTAGCATGACACGGCCGGGATCGGCACTAATTTTGTTGCACCTGCAACATAAAATTGCGCGCCCGTTCTCGCTGCCCGATGGTGGTGCGCCCGTTCCGCCACCTGCCCCGGAATGAAGCAGATTTTTCATGCTTTCGGGCGCAGGTCGCGTCTGCGCATCAGCAGGTACACCGCCGGAACGACAAACATCGACAGCAAGGGGGCGGTCACCATCCCGCCCACCATCGGCGCGGCAATACGCTGCATGATTTCCGACCCCGTGCCGGAGGTGATCAGGATCGGAACCAGCCCGGCAACGATGACCGCGACCGTCATGGCCTTTGGCCATACCCTCAGCACCGCCCCTTCCCTGATCGCGTCGAGCAGGTCGGCTTCGGTGCGCCGGCCGGCCCTGCAACGGTCGTCCCAAGCGTGCTTCAGGTACAGGAGCATGATCACGCCGAATTCGGCAGCCACTCCCCCAAGCGCAATGAAACCGACTGCACTCGCGACCGACACCTGGTGCCCAAGCGCCCACAGTAGCCAGATCCCGCCAGCCAGTGCGAACGGCAGTGTCGCCATGATCAACGCCGCCTCGCCCATCCTGCCGAAGGTCAGGTACAGCAACACGAAGATGATCAGGAGTGTCGCCGGGACCACGACCTTCATCTTCGCGCTTGCCCGCTCCAGATACTCGAACTGCCCCGACCATGCGATCGCATAGCCCGCCGGAAGCATCACTTCCTTTGCGACCGCTTCCTGCATCTCGCGGACGGCGGACCGGATGTCGCGTCCCGCGATGTCCACATACACCCAGCCGGACGGGCGCGCGTTCTCGCTCTTGATCATCGGCGGGCCGTCGTTGATGCGCAGGGTCGCGACGTCGCCCAGGCGAATCTGGCCGCCGCGCTCGGTGAGGACCGGCAGTTGCCGCAGCTTCTCCAGCGAGTCGCGGATCCCGCGTGGATAGCGCACGCTAATCGGGAAGCGCTGGAGGCCCTCGACGGTTTCACCGATCGTGTCGCCGCTGATCGAGGCCGAGACGATGCTGTGGACGTCCGCAATGTTCAGGCCATAGCGTGCGGCCGCGTCGCGGTCGACCGTGACATCGATGTAGCGCCCGCCACCGAGCCTTTCGGCCAGCGCCGAGCTGACGCCCGGGATGCGCTTGACGATACGCGCGACCTCGGCCGCGACGCGGTCGATCGCCTGCAGGTCGGTTCCTGAAATCTTGACGCCGACCGGGCTCTTGATCCCGGTGGCGAGCATATCGATCCTGTTCCGGATCGGCGGCACCCAGATGTTCGATAGCCCGGGCACCTTCACCACCCGGTCCAGCTCCGCCACCAGCTTGTCGGGCGTCATGCCTGGCCGCCACTGGTTGCGGGGCTTGAACTGGATCGTTGTCTCGAACATCTCCAGCGGCGCGGGATCGGTCGCCGTTTCGGCCCGGCCAGCCTTGCCGAACACAGTCTGCACTTCGGGCACGGTCCTGATCAGGCGGTCGGTCTGCTGCAGCAGTTCCGATGCCTTGCCGGCCGACTGGCCGGGCAGCGCCGACGGCATGTACAGCAGGTCGCCTTCGTCGAGCGGCGGCATGAATTCGCCGCCGAGCCGCAGCAGCGGCCAGGCCGTCACGACGCAGACGAGCGCCGCGGCAAGCAGGGTCGCCTTCGGATGGCGCAGCACCGCGTCCAGCAAGGGACGGTACAGCTTGATCAGGACACGGTTGACGGGATTCCTGTGTTCTTCAGGGATCCGGCCGCGAATCAGGTAACCCATCAGGACCGGGATCAGCGTCACCGCAAGGCCGGCCGCTGCGGCCATCGCGTAGGTCTTGGTGAAGGCCAGCGGCGCGAACAATCTGCCCTCCTGCGCTTCCAGGGCGAACACCGGCAGGAAGGACAGGACGATGAGCAAGAGGGAAAAGAACAGGGCCGGGCCGACTTCGACCGCGGCGTCGCCGATGACGCGCCAGCGCTCCTCGCCCTTCAGTTCCTGTTGCGGATGCGCGTGGTTCCAGGCCTCGATATGCTTGTGCGCGTTCTCGATCATCACCACGGCGGCGTCCACCATGGCGCCGACGGCGATCGCGATGCCGCCCAGCGACATGATGTTGGCGTTCACGCCCTGGTAATGCATCACGATGAAGGCAATCAGGATCCCGATCGGCAAAGTGACGATCGCCACGAACGCTGAACGCAGGTGGAACAGGAAAATCGCGCAGACTACGGCGACGACGATGAACTCCTCAACCAGCTTGCGCTCCAGGTTCGTGACGGCCCGCTCGATGAGGCCGGAGCGGTCGTAGGTCGGGACGATCTCCACGCCGGCGGGCAGACCCGGTTTGAGCGTAGCCAGCTTGGCCTTGACCGCCGCGATGGTGTCGAGCGCGTTCTTCCCCGACCGCATCACGATCACGCCGCCAGCCACCTCGCCTTCGCCGTTCAACTCGGCGATACCGCGCCGCATTTCCGGCCCGATCTGGATATGCGCGACGTCCCCCAGCCGTACCGGAACACCCGCCTCCGTGCTCAGGAGGGGAATTTTCCGGAAGTCGTCGAGCGACTGCAGGTAGCCCGACGCGCGCACCATGTACTCGGCTTCGGCGAGCTCGAGCACAGAGCCGCCGGTCTCCTGGTTGGCCTTGCGTACGGCGTCGACCACTGTGCTATGCGCGACGTTATGCGCCCGCATCCGGTCCGGGTCGAGCACGATCTGTTACTGGCGGACCATGCCGCCGACGCTGGCCACTTCGGCAACGTTGGGGACGGTCTTGAGCTCGTACTTCAGGAACCAGTCCTGCAGCGCACGCAGCTGCGAGAGGTCCATCCTGCCAGTACGGTCGACCAGTGCGTATTCGAATACCCAGCCGACACCGGTGGCATCGGGACCGAGCGACGCCCTGGCCTGGGTGGGCAGCCGCGACTGTACCTGGTTCAGGTACTCGAGCACCCGGGAGCGCGCCCAATAGGGATCGGTGCCGTCTTCGAACAGGATGTAGACGAAGGAATCCCCGAAGAAGGAATAGCCGCGCACGGTCTTCGCGCCGGGCACCGACAGCATGGTGGTCGTCAACGGGTACGTGACCTGGTTCTCGACGATCTGCGGCGCCTGCCCCGAATACGCGGTGCGGATGATGACCTGCACGTCCGACAGGTCGGGAATCGCATCGAGCGGCGTGCGTTGCAGGGACCAGATGCCCCAAGCGGTAGCGATGACGGTCGCAAGCAGGACCAGGAAGCGGTTGGCGATGGACCAGCGGATCAGTTTCGCAATCATCCCCCAGCTCCCGTCCCGCCGCCGGATGTGCGCACCATCCTGGTGATCGCGTATTCACCCTCCGGAGTCTGGCGGAACTCGAAACTGACGGTATCGCCCACCTTGACACCGGCGGGCAGGACATCGGGCGCGAACTGGAAGTCCATCGTCATCGCAGGCCACTTCAGGCTTGCGACCGGTCCGTGCGACAGCGTGAGACTGTCCTTCCCGATCGCCTCCACCTTGCCTTCAGCTTTGTGAATGTCCGAACGTTCCACCGGGGCTTCAGTGCCAGCCTTCGCGTCCACGCCGGCTTGCGCAGCTTCGTTCATCCTGCTGACCACACCCCTCAGGCTGGCTTCCGAATCAATCAGGAATTGCCCCGACACGACGACCCTCTGCCCTGCTTCCAGTCCCTTGCGGATCTCGGTCCGGTCGCCGGTCTCCGCCCCGACCTCGACATCCACGGGCCGGAAGCGGCCCTTGTCCTCGGCAAGGATCACGAGGGAGCGTTGTCCCGTCAGGATGACCGATTCGGTGGGAACACTCAGGACGTCTTCGCGGGCTGCCGGCACGAAGACCACGTTCGCAAACATGCCGGGCACCAGCTGATGCCCGGTATTCGCCAGCTCCACCCTCGCCTTCAATGTCCGGGTTGTCGCACTCACGTCGGGCAGGACTGCGCTGACCTTGCCCTTGAAAACCGCGCCGGGCATGACTGGCGTGTGTGCCTCGACGGCGACGCCTGGACGGACCTGCCCGGATAGCGCTTCCGGCACCTCCGCATTCACCCAGATGCGGTCCAGACCGTTGATACGGAATAGCGGCGCTCCTGCCGACACGGTCATTCCCTCGCGCACGGCCAGGTCTGTTACGACACCGCTGGCAGGCGCGCTCAAGGTAACCCGTGCCACCACTTTCCCGGAAGAGACAACCCGGCGCACCTGGTCTTCCGTCATGCCCGCCAGGCGCATGCGTTGGCGGGCAGCGTCGGCCATGGCGTCCGTCCCCGATCCAGTCATTCGCCTGACCGCAAGATACTCCTCCTGAACGGCGATCCATTCAGGAACATAGAGTTCCGCGAGGGGCTGGCCCTTGCGTACCGGATCGAGCGGAGCCCGCACGTGGAGGCGCTCGACGAAACCGTTGCTCCGTGCCTGTACCAGTGTGACGTCGCGCTCGTTGTACGCCACGTTGCCGACCGCTTCGACGGCCTGGGTCATGCTGGACTTCGTGACCTCGGCGGTGCGCATCCCCAGGTTCTGCTGCAGCCGCGGATCGATCGCGACCCCGCCCTGCCCGCCCGCCTCGTCAGCAAATACCGGCACGAGCTGCATGTCCATGAACGGAGACTTGCCAGGTTTGTCAAAACGCTGGCCCGGCACCATGGGGTCATGCCAGTACAATACGCGCCGCCCCGTGGCGGGATCGACCATGCCGTCCCCGCCAGGTGGTTGCGTAGGCGTGCCGGTAACGGTGCCGGCCTTGCCCATCTTTGCGCCATTTTGCTCGCCTAGCCAGTAGAGGCCGTAACCAGCGACGGCGGCAGCGCCCGCCACAAGCACTACCCCCACGATTCGCTTCGTGTTCATTGGCGCCCTCCGGTGATCTGCATGCCTGGTGCTGTCGGCTCGCCTTGTGGGAAGAGGAAGTTCAATTGCGCCCAAAGTCGGGCGGTCTCGGCTTCCAGCTGCAGGGCCTGCAGCCGCACGTCGACCTCCTCGCGCCTCGCCGACAGCACGTCGGCCAAGCTGGCCTTGCCACCGCGGTAGGCGGCCAAGCTGGCCTCGATCCGGGCCTGCGCCAGCGGAACCAGTTCACGCGAGTAGCGGTCGATGCGCTCACGGTTAACGGTCCATTCGTCCATCATCGCGCGTACCTGGGCGAGGTCCGACCGCAATGCTTCCTCATTCTCGGCCTTGAGCTGCTCCACGGTGGCCAGCTTCGCAGCCTGGGCACGATCCTGCCGGTTTTTCCGGTTCCACTGCAGGGGGACCGACACGGCGACCGATACCATGTCCGAATAGGCAGGGCCGCGCTGCTGGTACGCCAGTTCGACACTCCAGTCAGGGTTCCGGTCCGCCTGGGCCAGGCTCGACTCGGCGGAGGCCACTTCCTGTTCCCGCACGAGCATGCGGTTTTGTGGACGCTGCGCGAGCTGTCTGTCCAAAGTTGCAGGAGAGTCAGGCGAGCCTGCGAACGATCATGACCGCGCAGCCGATGTCGGCCGACATGCATGCGCCCATCGCCGGCCAGCGCACCAGGGTGCGACACCTGGCTGAGGACGCGCGCGAGCGGCGTGCGTTGGCCAGTGACGACTGGAGAAGCGAATGACTTCCCCCGCGATGATCCGCGCGGGAATCCCGCTGCCGGGCGGCCGCCTGGTCGAGATCGCACGCGATGCCGGCCTCCCCGTTCTTTTCTCGGCAAACGCCTTCATGCGACGCAATGAACTCGGCGAGATCACGAGCGTGCGCACGGTCGATCGCGCCCATTTCGGTGGGCTAAATGCAGCCTTAGACAGTGGCGGCTTCGTGGCGGCGTCAAAATATTTTGGTTTCCCCTGGTCGATTGACCAGTACCTCAATTTGGTCGAATCCTACGACTGGTCCTGGTACGCGAGTATGGACCATTGTGTCGAACCGGAGATCGCCGGCGACAAAGCTGGCGTGATGTTCAGGGTCGCTGAGACCGTCCGAATGTTCAGTGCCCTGCGCCGTGCTGCGGCTGATCGTGGCCTTCCGCCACCCATGCCGGTGCTGCAGGGCTGGACGCCCGCGCAGTACGTCTACTGCGCTGACAAGCTGCCTCTCTTGGAATGGCCCGAACTGATCGGGATCGGCTCTATGTGCCGGAGGAATTTGCATGGCGAGGTAGGAGTTTTCGCTGTTCTCGACACCCTCGACAGGATCTTGCCGCCACATACGCGCGTACATTTGTTCGGGGTCAAAGGCAGAAGCATGCAGCACCTGGGCCAGCACCCGCGCATTGCAAGTATCGACTCCCTCGCGTGGGACTTCGCTGCCCGCAAAGAACATCCCACTGGCCGCACGATGGACTTGCGAGGCCAATTCATGCTGGACTGGGTATCGAAAAACCGAGCAGCCGCGGCCGGCACGCAGGTGAGCCGCACCGCATCTCTGCTCCCTGTCGAAGCGGAAGAGGTGGACGAGCATATGGGTGCCTGGCTGGACCTGATCACAGGAAACGAAATCGACGGGCCAAACCCGGCCTGGCACGCGGAGCAAGGGTTCGAACAGCTCTTCCCTGACGAAGACCAAGACGAAGAAGGCGGAGAAGAGAACCCGTCCGAGAGCACTTTCGCACCAGCCTAACTCCCGACTTTATTAAGGAAAGTAGAATGTCAAATAACTATTACGACGCCACTGGCGTGATTGTGCTGAACAACGTGACCCCAGTCATCAAGGCCTTGTTCGGTGCATTCAATCTGGATGAAAGCCAGCCGGGCGACGGCCAGGTCTACATCGCAAGCATGTCCGAGTCCGATGAACCCACCTGGGATGAAATTCACGACGGGCTTGCGTCTCTGGCGAGCGACCTGAATCTGCCGCTGCCCGATCCCGCCAACGAATCCATCCAGGACTACCTGCGGTTGCTCGCGCAGCACTTCGGTACTGCGGAGGATGTTGCATTCAACAAGCTTCTCGACACCTACGAATTCGAAGGTGGCGCAAGTCTCAGGGCCGTGTTCGCGCTTGCGAACCATTTCGACGACGGCCACGGTTTGAAGGCGATGAAACTGGAAGGATGCTGGCATGGCGATCGCCCCAGGCTCTTCGAGTTCGGCGGAGATGGCCTGTATGTGAGCCGCAATGTGCGCTACAGCGTCGATTCGTCTACTGCGAAGGACTTCGGCAATGACCTCGAACAGGCGCTGACCCGCAACGACCTGGATGCCGCAGCGAAGCACCTCGCGCTGCAGGTTGAGAAAATCCTGGGCTCGGTCGTGGACACTGGCACGCGCGCGCAGCTGGAAAATAAACTGGCCGTGCTGATGACCGAGAAGCTGGGGAACGCTGACCTTTCGACGATGTTGCGCGATCGCAGGGTCGCCCTTGCTGCGTGGGGCATTGGCGACGCGCTTCGCCTGGTTCAGCAGGATGCCGAACTCCAGCACAACAGTGTGGATGAAGTGCACATGCAGCATCTCGCACAAACCTTGCTGACCCGCGTTCGCTCGGATCTCGAGCAGAACTTCGACAAGCCTGGTAGTGGCTGGGTCGCGACCCACTGGGAGGAGCTGAAGGACGCGCTGGCGAGCACTGGCCAACTCTACTGCCCTGCCGGCGAGCAAGCCGATGAAGACGATATGAACGGGCCGGGAATGGGCATGTCGTGACGCCATCTTCGATCACCAGCGCCATGCTGCGGGAGTGGGTTACCGCGCACATGGCGGCCAACGACGGCGCAGTCCCGCACGCGCACTCTGGCGCCATCGCTGGCGCCGATCGAACCTGGTTGTCCGTGAACGACGCGATTCGCACTGGGAGGCTCGGCTTCACAACGTGCACCTCGCTGGCCGAATGGCTCGCCGACCAGTACCCACAGCTCAAGCGAAGTCGGTCGGCCCGCCTGACTGCCGACAGGATCAACGAGCTGGTGACCGGGTACAGGACTTCGCACGACGGCGAGTTCCCTTTCCGGGAGTCCGGCAGGATCGCTGGCCACAACTTCACCTGGGCGCACCTCGACAACACCCTGATCCAGGCAGGCAGCAGTCTGGCGAAATGGATGCAGAAGCATTATCCCGAGTTCGAGGAAGTGCCAGAATCGCGGCTGCGCCGCTGGGTCGAGGACTATGCCGATCGGAACGCCCGCGCGCTGCCGACAGCGAAGTCCGGACCGATCGAGGGCACCGGCTGGACCTGGGGCCAGGTCGAGAGCAGCATGGCGCGCGGCACCTGGCGCTGGGTGGTGGGCGAGAGCTTGGCCAGATGGCTGGATCGCACATATCCGGACGAGCGTTTTCTCACGCCGGCAAACCTGCGCCGGTGGGTCCGGGACCACGTAGCCATGCACGGCTGCTTCCCTACCAAGGACTGCGAGACGCCTGTGGCTGCGAAAAGCGGCTGGACGTGGGAGAGGATCAACGCCGTGATGGAGCGGGGGGCGATGGGCTGGTCAGAGAAGATGCGCCTGAGTGTATGGCTAGACCAGGAATACCCGGCTGTACGCCTGCTCACCCAGCCCAATCTGCATGCCTGGGTCGGCGCCTATGTCGGTGTGCACGGCCATTACCCGACCCGACAAAGTCTCGGTGCGGCCGCGCCAGGTGGCCGCTGGAGCTGGCTCCAGATCGACAATGCCCTCAGGCGCGAGACCGCGGGATGGATAGGGAAAACGACCCTTGCCGACTGGATCGAGGATCACTTGCCCACCACGCCATCCCAGCTCGAGGCCGATCTCGATGAGAACGAAGGGCTCGGACAGCTGGCATTTGCATGACGGCCGCCGGAGATGGCCATGGCCAACGCTCCCGCAAGCTGCTTACTTCTTGGGCTTATAGGGCTGGAAGTGCCATGCGTCGCGCGCTGCTTCGCATTTAATGAGTTCTTCGCCGCGGAGTGAATCGAAACCCTTGGCAACGCATGCTTGGAGCATGGCCTTCGCCTCGGGGAGGTTAGCCTGGTAGTACTTGAGCCAGCTCGCCGGCGTAGTCGTGCCGTTCTTGGAAGCGGCAGTCGCCGGCGCGATGAAGGCCATGGTGGCAAGGAGAGTAGCGAGAAGTTTCATGGGTCTGGTTGAATTCCGGATGCCGTCCGGTGCGGAGCGCCAGCGGCGCCTGTTCGGCGAGCCCACAAGAGTTCGCCATTAGAAGTTCGTCAATCGCCGGTCAACTTCATCCGCGCGATCATCGACGCGCGGGCGGCCGCCTTTCGGCGATGGGCGATGGGTCGGAAGATGGGCTGCTATTAGCGACCACAGGTCTTCGGGAAGAAGTGCACGGGCCATGGCATCAGTTCGTCTACGAACACGGACGCCATATTAGTGCCCTGACTGGACCAGCGTACGTCCGCTATCGACCCAAAGCAGACATAGCAACTTGTTGTGGTCGGGTTGCAAGTCAATAGTTACTGGAGGCTTTCGGTACGCTTACTAACATACGTTTCTTCTAGACCATGTCACAATCAACTCTCGGATGGGGGTAAAGGCGCAACAGCAAATCTGGTTGAGGTTTGGTAAGGTATGACCCGCAGAGTAGATGTACGAACCGCTGAGCTGGTTGAGATAACGTTGCTTACACAAGCAGCATTCGAGCGAGAGCGCGGCTTAACGTTCGCCACACTTGCCGGAGTGCCGCATGAGTTAATTGAGCGGATCCTCAACCGCCCCGCTGGTCATTTTCGCTCCAATCATAGTGCTTCGGGCGTACCGCTTACGTCCGAACGCCGTAAGGCTCCAAGATAACGTCCATTACGGACTTAAGGTGAGCGTGCCACCTCCTAGACGTCATAAATTGACTGGTAGCAGATAAGAATTTCGTACCTGTCATGTGCGCCGGGACCTGCACGCTCTACTTCCAGCACGTTCGACATCAAGCTTAGTTAGATCGTATTCGAGCGGTCCACATTCAACTGGAGCAGAGATGCTAACTGAACTTGACGTACTGGCAATCTTGTTGATTGCATGGTTCATGGTTTTGATTGCAGGGCTGATCACTGTAGTTTCGCGTCGACTGGGTATGCGCAGCGCGCACGAACCACGATCAGCTGCGTCGCAAGAACGCGTGGGCGAAAAAGAGGGCCCCGAAGGGCCCAAATGGCCGACTAAGCCGTGTGCAAAAGAACGCCTCTAGCTTAACCCTGTAGTAGCATCTTTGCAACTTGCAGGCCAATCGTGTGCGCGCTTTCAACTGCTTCGTATCTTAGTTAATATAACGGTCTTGCGGCGACACAAGTAATGGCTTTTGGTTGCTTTAAAGCTCTCGTGGTTTAATTACTCCGAAGCGGGTTCTTCGCCACGGCCGTAGCCTTATCATCTGCGGCCATCGCGTGCAATCATGGAAACGGAAGTCGTGCGTAACGTCCGTTCCTAGATAGTTACCGCCAGTCAATTTACGTCAGCAACCGACCCAAAGTGGCCCCACCCACTATCCTGACATTGGCCGATCGATCTGCAGACAGCTCATCAAAATACGCCCGCCGCGACTGCAACGCCGATTAGTGCAATGAGCAGGCCCGCGACGATCGCGCTCATGCCTGTTAAGCGAAACAATGTCCGACCACCTTGAATACAACCGGGAGATCTCTGCGGATAGCAAAATACATCCCCAGAATAGCTAGCCCTGCTCCCCATATTTGGTGCCAATGAGTTTCCAAAAAACTTTGCAAATTGACCTTCTCAACTGTTAGGTAGGAGTAAACGGTTTGACTGATGTTCGTCCGCTTTTGGCCGATAGCGGGCGGTCAGCACGTCTCAGTGTACTCGGCTGTTTCCTGCTGAGCAACTAGAGGGTTTTGTTAGGCGTACTAAGGCGCTTGAGCAGCACCGCCAGGCGCACCTGGGGATGCCGGTGACCCACCATCGCCAGCCAACCGGCGCAGGCGATTTCCTTGCCTTCCCTGCTCTTGTGGCAGGCGAACAGGCTTGCGCTGAAGTCCGGCCCCATCCCGCGCTCGTCCGGGCATGTCGCGGCCAAGGACTCGGCCAAATCCATGTCGAAGTTCGGGATGTCGGGCGCGCTGGCGTCTTCGCGCCATGGGCAAGCTCGGCATGGCCTCGCGCTCTTCCTCAGTGTGCAACTCTCGGTCATCTTCAAATCGGTTGAGTGTCATCCGGCCTTTGCGGCCTTCTGGTGCGCTTTCTCAGCGGCGCTCTCGAAAATCCGCGCGCCGGTGACTGCATGCTCGACCCATACCCGCCAGCCGTTTGCCGCCACCTTGGCCGCATCCTCGAGCACCAAGGCACGTCGCGCCGGGCTGGAATCGTCGGTCGTCACGCGCGAAAACATCGCGGGATTACCGACGACGTACTTGAGGAGCCAGCACTTCTGTGAAGCCATGATTTCTCTATCCTATTTGGCCGGCGCGCCGGCGACGGGAGTCATGATGCGCGCGAGCTGATATGCCCATTTGAAGCCGTAGTCGATCGAGCCCATGGCGTATCGCTCGGCAGCGGCTACCTCGTCGATCGTCGGCGCTTTCAGGCCGCGGCTCTCGGCCTGGCGCTGACACTCCTGATGCACCGCCGCGCGCTCGGCCTCAAGCCGGTCTTGAAGCGGGCGTCCTTGGCGCTTCGCCGCCTCCGCCTGGAACGCCAAGTAGATGCTCTTGGCCGGCTCGTTGCGTGGTTCAAATACGTCTCGCATGTTGCCCCCTTCAAATCACCTTGCCGCCCGCAGCCTTGATGGCTGCCTTGACCGTCTCCACGACCTCAGCTGGGCATTCAACCACGAGCGCGACGGTATCCTGGGCCTTGCGCCACTTCCGGAAGTGGCTCTCGAACGCAACGCTCTTATCGCCGCGCTCGTCCATGTAGATCACGCCGCCATCGATCACGACCTGCGCGCCATCAGGCACCAGCTCGCGGGTGTAATCATCGACGACCTCGCCGTCAACCTTGACAACGGTGTCCTCATGCCATGCGCCTTCGGGCCACGCCTTCTCGTCGTTATAGAAGCGCCAGAATTCTGCGCCAGTGGTTTTGATTGCCATTCACTTAATTCTCTTCCTCGCCGATTAGGCGCCGGACCTTATTTACAGCAGCGAGGCCGGGCCTCGAGTCGATCTTCCCGGAAGCGAGCGCCCTCGCCTCGGCAACCGTAAGCGATACCAACACGCCCTCGACCGCGGCCGGAACGATCTTTATCTCGCCTGGCGAGGCCACGATGTCGAGTTCTTGGCCGTCCGCAAAGCCAGCCTTGTTCAAGACGTCCCGGCTGAACGTGGTGCCCTGGGAATTGCCAATTTTTCTAAGCTTCATCGTTTCTCTCGCTGTGGATACATGGTAATCACCAATGCAATTGTTGTCAATGAGAATGTTATCACATGTATCCACGTGCCTTCCAGTGTTCGGTGGCTTGGCCAGGCCGCTGCCGGTTGCGTTGCAACCACGCGTCTCGCTGACTCCTACACTCCGAGCATCACAAACAGAACGCGTGTCTCCCACAAACGTTTGTGTGTGTGGGAACGCAAACAGCATCGCCGATGAAGATCGAAACTCTGCAGTTCCATGCCCGCATACCGGCCATCTCCGACGATATCGCACAGAAGCTCGCGGCTGCGGAGGAGGCTATCTACGACCTGTTCGTGCAAGGTCGACCTGCATATTTTGGTTACAGCGGCGGAAAGGACTCGAGCGTATGCGTGGACATTGGTCTGCGGGCCGCGCGCCGTTTCAAGGCCGAAGGTGGCGAGCCTGTCTTGGTCGTGGGCACCAGTGACACTCTCGTTGAAAATCCGGAGATTTCAAACCACTATCGCAGCGAACTCAACAAGATGGGCCAGTACGCGCGCAGGCACGGATTGAACCTCAAAACCGCGATTGTTACGCCGACTCTGGCCTCGACCTGGCAGGTGAAAATCCTGTCCGGCCGCGGCATTCCAAGCTTCCCTGGCGGCTCTGCAGATTGCAGTGCGGACTTGAAAGGTGCACCACAGAAACGGTTCAGAAAGAACCTGTTTGCGCACTGGCTGAAGCAGGGCTTGCCAGAGCCGGTAACGGTCCTTGGCATGCGCCTGGATGAGTCGGTCGCACGCGGCAACAACATGCGTGCACGAGGCGATAACGCGATTGAACCGGTCCGAAACAAGGCCGGCGAGTTGGTGCTGTCGCCGATCGCCGACTGGTCCGAAGACGACGTGTTCGAGCACCTGGGCAACATCTCCAATGGCCTGCTCGACTCGTACTCGGACATGAAAGAGACCGACCGGATCTATGCGCACTCGGCCGGAACGTCGTGCTCAGTCATGGCTATGGACGAGCATCAGGCTCGCAAGAGCAAAGGTTATGGCGCGCGACATGGTTGCCACAGCTGTCAGCGAGCAGAGGACAAAAGCCTCGAAGCGATGATCGCGTTCGACCCCCGTTACGCATACGCTCAGGGCTTGAATAAGCTGAACAAACTTATTCGCGCAACGCGCTATGACTGGTCCAGGCGCCACTGGATCGGCCGCACGATCAAGGGCGGCTGGGTCGAAATCAAGCCTGACACATACCACCCGAAATTCCTCCGCGAGCTCACCCGCTACATGCTGCAGCTCGACCACGATGAAGGGTTGCGCGCGCGGCGCGCCGGCGAACCACCGAAATTCAAGCTGCTTCCGGTCGACATGATGATCGCTGTCGACGCGATGCAAAACCTCAACGGCGTGGCCCGCCCCTTCCAGGTTTGGGCCGACTACCGCGATATTCACCAGCGCGGCATCCGCTACGACATCCCGGAGGTGCCGACCACCCCAGCGCAGCCGTTTCCCAGCTCCCGGTACCTGTACGTCGGTACCGAATGGGATGACAACAGCAGGTCGAACTTCACTGGACTGCGCAGCGACTATATCGAAGGCCTTGTCGGCGACAGCGGCTGCGTGCCGCTGACGGAGTTGAAGGACGGGACGAAGGTCTGGGACGTCAACCGCGAGCTGCAGTTCGGCGTGGACATGGAGGCGGCGATGATGTTCGAGGACTTCGAGCTGGAGAGAATATACGAGGACATCGACAGGGGATACTCCGGCAACGGCGCCGGCTTCGCTTATCAGCGATACGTGCTGCTGGGCGTACTCACGCTCTCGCACGGGCAGTTGGCCAAGCACGATGAAGTCCTGCGTCGCACGGCCTTCAAGGATCGCCAGGGGCTCTCCCTGGAGTACTCGGTAGAAGACCTGCTGGCGCGCTCGGTGCCGTTCGAGGAGCTCCCACCTGAAGCGCAGCTCGCGTGGCGGCCGCCGAAGAAAGAGGCCTTGGTACCGAGCGACGATCCCCGCATCGCCGCGGCCGCGCCGGCGCCAACGGAGTTCAGTGCACCGGAGGCGGAGCCCAGCGCCGACGTCGACGAGGAAGACCCGGCCGACGACCAGGTCACGCAGGGCGCCGTGCCGTTCTAGGCCTTCTCGATCTTGGTGATCTTGTGGCCGTGCGCTTCCAGCAGCGTTGCGGTGTGGTAGCTCGACTCGCGGGTGTCATTCTTCGGGAACATCGTGCCGGCCAGGACGATGTGCCTGATGGCGCTGGCCGCCTCGTCGACCGTCGGCGCCGTCGCGCACCACTGAATATCGATCACGCGGCTCTCGCCCTCTTCGTCCTCGACCGTTACGTTCCAGGTAGTGTTCTTCTCGGTAGGGTTCATCGCAATGCTCCAGTAGTTGTGAAGCTCTATTTTGCCTGATGCGGATTTCACAATACATACACGGAATTCATGCCATCCCTATGATCCCACCGCGCAACATTTACGCCGCGTGCCTATGCTACGTAACAACTTTTGCGGCATAATCTGGTAGTTTCCCTGCCCGGCGCCATGCCGTGGCCAACCTATTTGACTGAGGAGTTTGAGTGTCAATCAGCGCCACCATTTGGAATAATCTACTGGACCAGATCGACAGAAGGGGCTGGGCGTGGATGTGCGCTGGACGCGACGACGGAGCAGTTTCAGGTGAAGTCTTCCCAGCCTACTGCTACACGATTGGTCTGGCGGAGCAAGGCCTTCCGGAACTTATCATCGTCGGCCCCGACATGCGGATGGGATATGAGCCTCACATTGGCCTCGACCCACACGTCGCGATCGAGGCGGCCGACGGAATCATCAGGCGAGCATTGGCAGATAACAAAGCGGCAGCCTCATCCCCGTTCACGATGAACACGGTGCTTCACGACGTGTTCAAAGGCACGCGTGCCATGCTGGTCCACGTGCCGACGGACCAGGCCAATCACCGCGCCCTGTTTGCCCTTGATTACGCCGTGGCGACATCGACGTCGTTGCAGGCCATCCAGTTGCTCTGGCCTGATCGCGACGGACGGCTTCCCTTCGAAGATGGTGTCACCCTCGCTTTCGCGGAGAACCAGCCGGTGCTCAAGTATCTACCCCCTCCCCATCCTGAGCCGGCGGAATTACCTGTAATGCAATGAGTACCCCAGTCACGCTCGAATACGTGCGCGTCCACGGCCTGTGGATGCCCTGCGAGTATGAAACCCATCAGGACAAGGTTATTATTCGATGTCTCGGTGACATCGACCGTGCCTGTCTTGACCTACCAAGCCAGCCACTGGCGCTGGTCGACGCACTGAAGCAATATTTCGCTGCCGTGCCCGCGCCACGCAAAACGGTGGTGCTGGTGCCGAGCGAAGGCGTGCGCCGGCAGTACTGGGCATGCCGGCAGGCGCTTAAAAGCGCCCTGGTAGCCGAGATCGAAGAAACCATGGACTGCGCCCCAGGGTAAGGCGCCGGCCGAACACGAACACATATGACCGAACCGATTCGCACCGACGTCGACTACGCCTCGTTCCAGAACTCGCGCGAGCTCGCGCGCTACCTGGCAGCCGAGATGGTCGCCCACAACCAATTTCCAAATGCTGAGGTGATCCGAAAGCAGATCAGCAGGGTCACGAACGGCGCGATGAATCCCTCAGCGTCGACCATCCAGGACGAGATTAGGAAATGGCATGAAGACGTGTTCTGGCCGACCTATCATGCGATGGGAAGCGTGCCACAGGAGAGCGGATTCCCTGGCGAGGTGAAGCGGATCTTCACCGAGTCCTTCCACAACATCGTCATGCAGCTGCAGGCGGCGGCCAGCGCGCAGTTCGACGTCGAGCGCGCAGATTTCCAGCGCCAGGCGCAGGAGGCTGAAAATGTCGTGCGCGGCCTGCAGGAGCAGGTTCAGGGCATCGAGCAGCGCCTGGCCGAGGTGCAGGGCCAGTACGAGGCCGAGCTCCAGGCGCATGCCGGGACAAAGGAGCAGCTGGAGGCAACCGGCACCGAGGTGCGCGAGCTCAATGCCAAGCTGCAGGCCGCATACGAGAAGCAGGCGGCGCACGAGGTCCAGTTGAACGATGTGCGCAAGGCCGAACGTGATCGCGCCGACAAGCTGCTCGAGGACGCAGCCAAGGACCGCAGGCGCGATCAGCTTGAGATCGACATGGCTCGCCAGCGCGCCAAGAGCGTCGAACTCTCGCTCCAGGGTCAGGTCGGCGAGAACAGGCGCCTGGTGCACGAACATGCGCAGGCCCAGTCAGAGGCTACAGCGGCCCGCAAGGAGTTGGAGAGCCTGCGTAAAGCCCACGCCGAGGAAGTCAGGCGAATGACCGAAGCGCTGCGCGCCGCGCATGCCGGCGCCACCCAGGCCGAGCGGATGAAACCGACGGTACGGCCCGCCGGCGGCAAGGCGCTTGGAACAAAACCTGTCGCTCGCAATCGACGGTCCCTGCACAAACCACCCCGTCAGGGCTGAACCCTCTGTGCGCGTGCGCGGAGCTCCTGCGCACGCATCTTCCCCAATACCTGACGTTCCTACGGTTTTGTCCCGCGGCGCCACAGGTGCAACGAGCGCCAGCCGACTGCGCGCGGCATAGCAGCTCGACGCTGACAAGCACCATCTTTGCAACCACGGCTCGCCGCGCGGGCGATACTGGGCGCTCTACTTTTGTCACCGAAGAGCATGCAACCGTCCATCAGCGCACAATCCCTGGAAATTAAATGCGAACACGTGCCCGAAGCACGCGCTTGCGAGCTCCGTGAGCACCCGGCCGCCAGCGACGTCGGCTTCGGCTGGCTTCGCCTGGCCAAGCAGGAATATTTCCCAGACCGAGTACTGCTGGTGAGCACCGAGTCGCCGGTCTCCGTGACATTCCGGCATGGCGCGGGCGGACTGGAACACTTGCGGGCATCGCTCACGGCCAGCATTTACGCGTGCAGGAATCCGCAGATCACGCTGGACAGCATTGACCACGACGAAGACGAAGAAGCCACTTCCCCATCCGTATCGTAAAGGAGTAACAACATGGGTCGATTCCGCAATTATGGCAACGCCCGCGGCACGAGGACATACCTGTCTCGCCGTGACGAATATGCCCTCAGCGACGACGAGAAGCACGCTGCCTATACGCGGCGCAGCAGCGCCATCCAGGCGCCAGTGAAGCCGATGTCGATCCCGAAAATCGTACCTGTCCAGCCGTTCTGGGCGCCGACAGTCGACTATGATGCGATGCTGGCCGCGAGCGAGCCCGCGCCTGCATACAAGCCCACCGCTGCGCCGACACCTGCGCCCGCCATGGGACCGGCCAGGGCGCCGATGCAAGCAACCCCAGTGCCCGCGCCGCAAACGCTCGACCTCTTCGCCGAAAGCGAGGAAAACGGCGAGGAAGAAGGCACCACCGAAGCACCTGGCATGTGAAGCACCTCTACTACGGACCGGCCGTTGCCGGTCCCTCGTTCGCCCCATCACCTGGCGGCATCCTGGGGCCGGCGGACAGCTCGGGCAAGTTTACCTGCTCCAGCACACACGGCTCTTGCGCCAGGTCTGCGCGAAACGCCTGCAGCACCAACTCCAGACCTCCCCCAACGACCGTTTCGCCATAGGCGCGCTGCAGCTGGTCGGCGCGCAGCACCATGGCGCGCAGCCGCTGAATCTCCCATAGCGCAGCGTATAGGTCGTCCGATTGCTGATCACCAGGGCGCTGCGGATTGCGTGCCTGGATCTCCTGCAGGACCGCTCTGGTCAAGGGGGTCTTGAATCTCTTCATGCCCCATTGTATGCCGAAGCCTGGTGCCGGAACCGCAGCGCTCAGCGTTGGCCGGGCGCCTCGCCCTCCTCGTCGTCCAGCTCCTCCTGGGCAGCCGGGCCGTGTATCTCTTCGAGCAGTTTCGCGGCCTCGCCGACCACACGGATACCGCGCACGAGCGTGGCGCTGTCCAGCGTTTTCCCGAGGCGCATCAGGATCTCGTGGTGCGCCGTCGACACACGCTCGATCGCATTAAGGATGCGGATCGGAGAAACGCCCGTGGGGATCACGCCGCGCCCCTCCTGGATCGCGAGCGCTCGATCAAGCAGGCCGCGCGCAGTGGCCAGCGGCGCCTTGTCCGCATTGGCCTCTTCGAGCTTGGGCAGCATCTCACCAAGCATCTGCACGAGATCCTTGTGCATGTCGACTACCAGGTTGCCGGCCTGGACCTGGGCTTTCATGTCCCGGTTTTCTTCCACCACCAGGGTTGCCAGAGTGCCAGCGTGGTGCGCCTGCTCGCCGACGGCTGCGATGAGAGCTGGATCGAGGGCACTGCGCAGCGTCTCCGCGACCTGTTTGGATTCCTGCTTTGCGTTGGCCAGCTCCATCTGGTCGAAGCCCGACACCAGGGAAAGCCGACGCTGGCCTGAGGAGTCGCCGGCACGCTCGAAGTCCGCGATGAAGCCTTCGATCAGGCTGGCGCTGATCTCACCCGTTGAGTGCCCCCCGACGGAATATTCCAGGCGGCGCGCTAAGTAGGCGGCGAGTTCAGTTTTGCACGAAGTGCTGGTGTCGGCGTTAGGCGGCATGTCGGCTAGCAAAAAAATGACGTGGAGAAACATAACCCAGCTGTCCGACCTTGTGGGTGCAACCACGCCCGCGGCGGCTCCTTACACTGACCTGATCAGCCCTAATAAGCCAAATTTGACGATCAACCGTGGCGCTGCCACGACACGAAAGGAACCATGAAACTCATCGCCCTGACGCCAGAAATGGAGCAGCAACTCGCTGCGCTCCTGAACAACACCCTGTCGGGCCCGGCCGGCGCGCCGGCGCCGGCACTTGAGCAGCTGCGCGCGGCCGTCACTGGCGCCGGCTTTGTGCCGAAGGTCTACGTCGGCCTCGAAGGCGGCATGGTCCAGGGCGCGACCGCGAACTTCGGCGTTCAGGTGGTGCTGGGCGACTACGACCTCGAGGGCGCTGACGAAGATGAACCGGTGCGCCGCCTGACCGCGTTCAACACCGATGCGATTATCCGCCAGCCGCATGTCATGGTGAACCCTGCGATCCTTGATGCGCTCCTGGTCGATGCCCTGTCCGAAGAGGTCGCGCCGATCGACGCTCCGGCAGAAGGAATGCATCAATGAGCTCGCGGCACCTGATCACCCAATTACGGGGCGGCTACATCGCCTGGCGTGGCCGCGAGGTGGAGCACTTCGACTACCGCGATCGCGAACTCTTCGAAGAGGCGGCCAATCGGCTGGCGGAGCACTGTGCAATGCTCGAAGCAAAGGGCTTTCCAGTGACGAACCGCACCTGCATGTACCGCTCGCTGTTCGCAGGCTCACCGGCCGGCACGCCATGGCTGCCAGCCATGATGTCCTACTACACCCTGGTGGCCGACGCGACCGGGCGCACGCGGCGCTGCATCCTGGCGCTGCCCGACCACAACGCTGTTGCGATCGGCGTCGACGATGGCCACCTGATGGTCGACTACGGCTATGAGTCGGAAGGCGCCTTCGGTACCGCCAATCTTCTCTACAAACTGCAGGCCCAGGGCTTCGTGTCCGTCGGCACCGGGATCGACAGCTACGACAGGCTCGTCGAGCGCTTCACCGAAGCTGGCCTCACGCCCGAGCTCGCGAACGCGGCACTCGCTTCGATCCCACCTGCGCGTCCGGAGGAGCACGAGCAGGAAAGCATGGCGTCCCGCGCTTGAGCACACGGCCAGGTTCGGCCGCACATAACCCCAGCTGGCGCGCTGCGCGCCGGCGCAATCTACTTGTCCTCGATAGCCATGACGAATACCTCCACCCCCGCCGCAAGCCTGCCCGACGACGACGTCGTCATCTATTCCGCCCGCCAAGCCGACATCTCCGGCGACGGCGCCGGCTTCTGGTCCAATGGTTCCGGCTGGACCGTGCTCGAGGCCGCAACCAAGTTCACCGCCGAGCTGAGCCGCATCTTCGGTCTGCCGCTCGGCGCCCATCCGGACGTGTGCTGGTTGGCCGGTACCGACGCGGAGCGCATCGCGCTGGCACACCAGGTCAAGACCGAACTGCGTAATGATGGCTATGACGTCGCTCGTGCTCCGGACGGCCGCTACTACTGGGGCGACGAGCAGGACCGCGACGACGTCACCTGCGGCGAATACCTGGTCGAGAACCAGGCATGGCGCGATCTGGCCAAGGCGCGCGGCCATGTCCTGGAAGACGCCGGGCTGAAGTATGAAGACGTTTTCACGAGCGTGGTGTCGAGCGGCCAGCTGGCGCTGCAATGCGGCCACCTCTCGCGCGATGCGAACACGACGCTGCACACCGCGGTGCTCGACGAAGGTGTGTACCAGCTGCGCGTATGCGGCCGTGGCGCTGACGCCTATTTCGAATGGGTCGACCAGCTGGGCGATCCCGTGGGCGACGTGCTTTCCGAGATCGACTTCGACCAGGTCGAAGCTACTCTGGCACCGGACGACCGCGACACCTGCACCGCAAGGATGGCCTGACGCTCATCCCTGCTCGATGCGACCGTCACGTACAGACGCGATTCCGGCCCTGTTCCTTCGCACGATACAGGGCTGCGTCGGCCGCATCCATCAGGGCGCGCTCGTTCCCGTCCGGCCCGAGGCTGGCCAGGCCGAGCGAGCCGGTGATGTGCGGCAGCGGCAACCGCATGTCGTCAAACACCGCGGCCGTTCGCAGGCACTCGCATAGGCGCCCTGCGACGCTGAGCGCCTGCTCCTGGGTCGTGTGGGGCAGCAGCACCATCATTTCCTCTCCCCCATAGCGCACGGCGAAATCCGTCGGCCGTAGAGCACTGCGAATCGCGCCCGCCGCGGCCGCCAAGGCGGCGTCGCCGGCAGGATGCCCATGCGTGTCGTTGAAGCGCTTGAAATGGTCGAGATCAATCATCAACAGGGACAGGGCGCTGCCCTGCTCCATGGCGCGCGAGGCGAGCTTGGGAAGCATCTCGTTGAGCCAGGCCCGGTTGTACAAGCCGGTGAGCGCGTCGTTGAGCGAGAGCTGGCGGTAAAAGTCACCCAGCTTCTGGCGGCGTTGCAGCATCGCGTTCGCCGCGCGAATGCGGAAGGAAAGGAGACGCAGGAGGTTGCGCGAGACAAGGTGCGACCGCTCGATCAGCGCCCAGACGGTATCCGACTCGATCACCAGCAGCTCGCTGTCCTGCACTGCCGTCATGGTGGCCAGCTCCGCCGCGCCGTCGAGCACCGCATGCTCACCCACGCACTCGCCGGGCAACACAGTGCTGGATACGCCGCCGCCGGCGTTCGCACTGGCCGCAACTTCGAGCTCGCCCGCCAGGACGATATAGATGCGCGCACGACCTTCGTGCTCGACCGGCTTGCCGGCCAATACTCGCACGATCGCACAGTCGGCGACCATCTCGCCTACGGCTGGATCGGTTTCGCCTTGGAATAGCTCTAGCTCATGGAGGGGAGCGGTGCGGTAAGCACCATAGGTCGCGATCTGGTCCAAAACAAGCCTCTTGCGGATGAGCAGGCCTGCGAAGCCCGGCAAATGTTGTGCAAGTGCAATAATAGCTCAGAACGACATGTTGAGCGCAACATTTTGACTGGTGCCGCGCTCTCGGCGATCGGCCAGTAGCACGCCGGGTGGCGCCGCGGCGCGCGGTCGCTGTACCACGCCCTGGCGGCACTCGGCGAAGGCGCTGCGGGCGCGCTCGAAGACGCGTTCCAGGCCAAGTCGGCGCAACCTGGCAGTCGTAGAGGCGCGCGGGAGCTGGCAGGCGACCTGTGGTGCTGGGCTCTAGCTCCGCTGTTGCACCTGACACTGGTGGCCTACCTCGACGTCGCATGGAGCCAGGCGATCGCGGTGTGCGCGATGCTGGAGCCGCTGGCCTGGCTGTTCATCCTACGGCGTAGCGGCCCCGGACGCACCTCCGGCGTGCTCGGGATCGCACCGCTCCTGGGCATGATGTCGCTGGGCGTGCCGCTCCTATTCCACCTGGTCGCGCTTGGTTGATCCTTGAGCATGGCGCCACGCCGCTTACCTGTCATGCATAAACTTGGCGAACCGGTGCGCTGGACGATGCCGTAAAGCAATCACTGAGCTACAATTAACACCCCCGCTTCAAGGCGCCGGAGCAGATGGCGTCCGGTCGCTAGGCCTTCCTGCACTCCCTCCTGGCACAACTTGCCTGGTATTGAATCGGCGGCGGTCCGCAATCCCGTCATCACGTCGAGATATCGTTCCGTGCCGCGAACCACATATTAATGAAACCCATGCGTAAATTCCTTTTCCTCGCTTCCCTGTTCGCCGTCAGCGCATCCAGCCACGCGCAAATCGAGATCTGCGAGACAGCGTACTTCAAGAATCGGCAAGCTGAATGCGAGCGCTACAAGGCGGCCGGCAGGGTGCTGAACGCGAATAAGAAGCCCAAGGAAGGCGAAGAGAAAGTCTACGATATCTATAATAAGAACCTGATCGCGATCCGCCGCTGGAAGAATGGTCGCGAGCATGGCGCACAGGATTTCTATAATCGCGACGACGGCAAGACGCTCATGAGGCAGTACCATGCGGCCAATGGCGTCAGGACCGGCGCCGAGAAGGCATGGACTGCACAGGGAGAGCTGGTCGGCCACGTCGAGTGGAAGAATGGCAAGCCGTCCGGCTACATGCTGACTGACCTGAACGACAACTTCACGAGCACCAAGATCGTTGGCTACAAGATTGTCCAGTTCAAGGACGGGATGAAAGACGGTCCTGTCAAGACCTTCGGTGACGGACGGCTCAAGAAGATCGAGCACTTTGCGCATGAGCAGCTGGACGGTCTCACCCAGCATTTCAACGCGCGTGGCGAGGTGTACTACGAGCTGATGTACAAGGCGGGGGAAGTCGTCGTTGACGATCCCACCACTGTGCGTAATCTGGAACTGTGCAGGGACGCGTGGATGGCCGAGTACAAGGAATCCGGGCTGTACAAGTCTGCCAATGAGTACGAGCGCGAATACAAGCTGAATACGGATTTCCCCAGCCGCTGCAAGAAAGGGATCCTGCCGTCGAGTCTGGGACGTTGAAATTATTCCTAAACCACGCCGCGCGAAGCGTACGATGCGATCGCGCGCCTGGCGCGTCGGCCGACTGTCGCTTCAGTCCGGCTCCGGGCGTCATTGAAAACTGAGATGCGCCAGTCAGCCAACATGACGAAAACGAACCGCTTCATCCGGCGCTGCCTGCTTCCCATGGCATCCTGCGCCACCCTCGGCTCGCCGGTCCATGCCGTCGACATAAACGAGCTGCACGCGACGACGCGCAGTGCCGCGTTCTTCCGTGCCCTCGGGGAAATGTGCATCGACGGGCAAGCGCGCATCAGTCGCCAACCCGACTACGACGAGTGGCGCAGTGCGATCCTGCAGCAATCCCCGCTGGTGACCGACACCAGGCTGCAGGAGTGGATCGACTCCGGGATCCAGCAGGCAGAACAACGCTATCGCGGCCGCAAGCCGCCCAAAACCGTATGCGCTTTCATCAAGGAGCACAAGGCGGTCGACATGGCCGAGGCCACGCGCAAGCGAAGCGGCGCACCCGCAGCGACAGTACTGTACCAATGCACCCTCGATGGCCATCCCTTGTTCTCGGGTTACCGGTATCGCTCGATACCTTGCAATGCGGTTCCTTTGCCCGGACAGGCGCCGCCAGGGTGGAAGCCAGGGCGTTAACCGGCGTGCGTCACCTGTAGCGGCTACGGCCTCCGTCCTCATCCGGGTTCATCGAAATCTCGCCAAGTCCAAGCTGCTCGCACGCCTGCGCCCAGTCGGCTCGATCCTGGTCGCTCACTTCGTCCCAGTAGATGTCGTCGGGCGTCAGCCCACATGCGCCCCATCCTTCCGACCTGATCATCTCAGCCAGCGCCCAGCCGGGAGACAGCGAGCTCGGGCCGCGAGCCTGCGATCGGCAAATGCCCGGCGCCAGCAGCTTGAACCAGCCTGGAGGCCGCGGCTTCACGTCAAAGTGGTCTACCTGGTACACCGGCTCAGCCGAGTTGACCGCCACTTCCGGGCGAAATGGAATCTGGGTCGTCCATCCGGCGCGCCGGAGCACCTCAACGCCCATGAGCACTGCCGACGGCATGGCCAGGCGCAGCGCCGCTTCCCAGTCGGGCTCGCGGCACACCACCAGGTTCGCGAAAACATCACTATGGCCGCCGAGAGACTCCACGAGGCCACGCCGCTTCCACAGGTAGAGGTAATGCGAGGCTGTTTTCGACGTCCACTGGAACCGAACAGTCAGCTCGGCGCCCCGGAAGACTGGCGACAGCGCGCCGAGGCGCTCGTAAGCGGAAACCGTGCTTTTCATGGTGCTGGGTAATCTCCTTCAGGCTCGACGTCCTGATCTTCGTCGGCCGACGCTACTCGCGCATCCGCGAGCTCGCGCATGCTGTGCACGCCGCGGTCGAGTGCTGCGACCGAAGCCTCGACCATGGCGGCCACCTTGTCGTCCGTCAGGGGCCACGACGCAGGCAACCAACGGCGCAGGTCCGCCTTCACCTGCTTGGCCGACCCCAGGAGCTCCTGGCGCCGCACGGCGGCCTTCTCCAGCCAGCTTTCCGGCGCCTCGTTCGGATACGTGGCCAGGCGGATCTGCAGGTCTTCGCTCGTGCACGAGCTGGCCTCGCCACGCTCGGCCAACCAGTACAGATCGAATACATCCCGCGGCTTCAAGTATGGGCGCGCCGCCACTGCGAACACCTTGTCGGCGAAGATCTCCCTGAGTTCGAGCGTCGGCACGAAGGCCTGAGCGCCAGCCGCACGGCCAACGATGACGCGTACGGGTGAGACAGTGGTGGCCAACGGCTTGAGCGCCTCGGCTGGCGCCTGCCACAACTCGACCTTCACCCGCACCGAGCCCAGCACGCCCTCGCCGCTGATGGCCACATCGAACATGTGAGGATTGCGCCCATCTTTGGCCGGCGTCACGCTCAGCGCCATGTCTGCAGGTACCCAGGGCATGCCGGCCAGCCGCGACTGCACCGACGTGCCGATCGAGCCGAGCTTGAGCGCATCGGAGACCAGGAAGTCCAGGTCTTCGGAGAACCGAGGGGAACCGTGCACCAGATGAAGGCTCGTGCCACCCTGGAAAATCAGTTCGCCCGGCGCCCATCGGCGCGAAGCCATCAGGGCCTCGAGTACGGACACATGGAGAGCCTGACGCAGGTCGAAGGCCTCAGTGGGGGAAATTTGACGTTTTGGCATATTGGCTCCGATATGATTCCTAGTTTATCTAAACTTCTTTAGATAAACTAGGAATTGTTGAGAGGTGTATTTATTGCATCGTCAGGGCGAATGGCTCTTCCTGCTCCACTTCCTCCAGGGCCGGGTCGTATTGGAAGTCCTGCGCCACGCGCGGCACGTTGACCTCCTTGAAGTCCAGCCGCACTGTAGGGACTGTGGTGCCGGATTCGCGAAAAGCTCCCGCCTCGATCGGCGTGATCGTCACGTTCTGCGACGCCAGGAACTCCTTGAATTCCGCATGCGCCTTCGTGCGGCCGTCTGTCCAGGCGGTCGACATAATCACCGATAGCGCGCCGCCTGGGCGGATGAACTGCAGCATGTGTTTCGCATGCGCAATATCCTGATTTGAGGAAAATGGTGGGTTCGCCAGCACGCCATCGAATTTCCCAATTTCGTCTGGCGTCACAGTCAGGAAGTCCCGCTCCAGTACGTTGAAGCCATTCGCGCGCAGCTTGATCGCATTGACCTTCCACAGCTCGATGGTGACCACCTCGGCCCCCATGCTGCGCGCCACCTGGGCTAGTGCCCCGTCGCCAGCCGAGGGATCTAGAATGCGCATGCCTTTCAGGGTTCCCAGCGCTGCGCGCAGCTGCTCGGCCGCGGCGACCGCTTCCTTTTCAGGCGTGGCGAAAAACTGGTACTGCTGCTGGAAATTCACGGTTTCGCCTGCGATCAGGCGCTTGAGCAGATCCGCGCTGTCGATGCCCTCGTCGAAGACAAACTGCTTGCGGCCCGTTACATAGCGGCCGCCGGCCTTGCCCATGAGGCGACTGATGTCGTCATAGTGGCGCAGCTGCTGCTTCGGCAGCTGGAGCCTTCCGTCAACGACGGTCAGCAGCGCCAACTCCTGCGAAAGCGTAAGCTGCGCCGGGGCTGGGGCCGCAGCATCCGCTCCAGCTCGCGGCCCTGCGATGCGCTCCCGCAGGGATTCGCTCACCAACCGCTCTCGCAGCTGCTCAAGGCGCTCGGGCGAGACAGTGCCCACGTATCGGCTGCCAATAATCCGGTTGTATTTCAGGTAGAGGCGACCGTTGGGAACGACCTCCAGGTAGTACTCTTGCGGCACCGAGGCCGGGTTGTTCCCGTACACCAGGCCGCGGGCGCCGATGTAGTCCAGCAGCTCGCTGCTGACCGGCGCATAGGCAGGTTGGCCAGTGCGCCAATTCGTCTCGATTGGCAGGCTCACATACATCCGGCCGTCGGCCGCCCCGGCAGCTGATACGCCGCGCTCGGTGCGCACCGAGATCGAATCGACCAGGCGCTCCAGCTGGGCTTCCGGCATGCGCCGGCACAGCTCGGGATCGATGAACTGGATCGAGACGTCCCAGCCGCCGTTGGCGAACGCGAGCGAGCGAACCTCCTGGAACTCGGGGTCGTCGGCCAGGCCGTTGCTCGACTTGCGCAAGACGCGCTCGATAGCGGCACCGGACAAGCCTTGCATGCCGGCCTCTTGGAACTGCTCGTCGCCATCGGTGACGCGCGGCCAGCGACCATGGTGGCGCTTGAACTCCTCGCAGAAGCCGAGGATGTTGCGCAGGGTGAGGTGTCGTTCAGGGGTGATGAAGGGCTGAGTAGGCATGGCATCCTCATAAAGATGGACGCCATATTGCCGAGTTGCGGCAGGCGTGGTTGCTCTACTTTGCTCCCTGCTTCGCTACTATAACTGTCCCAGGCTCGCCTCGCCCTGGACATTCGGAACCACAAGCCATGGCAACTGAATTTGCAAAGCACCGCTCGCTTTGGCGCGCGCGCATTCCGACCAACTCCCGATCATTGGTGACCTGCCATGGTTCGACATTGCGATCACCGCATCCAGTTCCGCGCTGTAACGGTCTACGCTCGCCCAACCGGGCCCACCCGGATAGTCGCCACAAGGAGACCGCAGGCGCCCGATATCGGATGCGGGTTCTGCGCCGATGGCCTGTGCGTTCTCATAAACGGGTCGAACCAACACGTCGCGGCTACCAACAGTTCGCTGGTCCAATGAGCACACGCGCAGCAGGGCGCGCACTTTAACAGCACGCCTCGAGTGATGATTCGCCTCGCTCCGCCCAGAGAATCGGCGCACGTCGTCATCGAGAATGTCCAGAAGGCTAACTGTCGCTATCATGCGCTCGACTGCCAGAGTTGGCGCTGTCAACCAAGCCTCAGAGCGGCGCGTCTCGAAACTGTCAAATTCGCAGTCCGCCAGCATGACGCTTGAGGTGCATACGACGCTGTAGGGGATGCTCGCATGGGGAACCTTTTCGTATCCCATGTCGGTTTCGTGCCAACTGAACTGCATGCGCATGGCTTCGGCATAGAAGCCAGCCAAACCAGCTTCGCGGAAGCGCGCCTCGACCTCGGCCTCGAATCCGCGTGTATGGAGAAAAGCAAAATAGTCCTCGACCGACAACGCGTGCCGGTTCTCGTCGAAGAATTGCGTCCATCCTTGCGCCGAAGTCTCGGCGTCTAACAGGCGCGCATGGTCAAACCGGGTAGCGAAGAGCATGCGCAGGTATTCGTAGGCCTGCACGAAGGCTACTGCAGTGCGTTCACTGGCCGTCGTGGGCACTGGGGACACGTAATCAGGTCGCAGCGGCTGGCTAATGGGAACCAGGCGGTTGTCGCGGATGGTCAGGTGGTGTTCCGGACCGGGCAGATCCAAGCCGGTCTCGTGTGCCCAGTGCTGTCGAATCAGACTCAACGCGCGCAGTAGGCCGGCTCGGGCCACAGCGTACTCACCGTAGGTAACCATCCAGCCCGCCAACGTCAATGTCTCGTCGAGCGTGCCTTGGGCTGCAAGTAGAGATGCTTTTCGCTGCCGTATTGTCGCGCCAAGGTCGAATGGTGGCGTAGGGCGGCTCGCCATCAGTTCGTTGAAGGTCATCGGCCGCGCGACCTTCGTGGTGAAGCGCTTGGCCCTAAGATAGGCGACCCAGTATCCGGCCCGATAGCGGCGCGATGCCAGCAAACGATCAAGGTGGCGGTCCATGGCTGCAAAGTCGCCTGCACGCAAGAACAGCTCGATCAGGTTATCGGAAAACCCCGCCGGCAACTTCGCGCCGGGATGCGCCCTCTCGGCCTGCTCCCAATATTGACGCGCGTCCTCTAATCGTCCGGTTTCGAGGCACTCGCCAAGGCAGGCTCCAATGCGCTCAAGCTCGATACTATCTGGGGTTCCATGGTCGGCCAGAGGTTCGAGGAAATAATCGGTAAGAGCTTGTGTGGCGCGGACAAACCGTGTCAGGTCCGGCCAACCATGCACAACTAACTCGACCTTGTCACGGAAAGCTGGCGCCACGATCTGATCGCGAATCTTGGCAAATTTCGCTTTGAAGCCATCGGTGTTCGGATTCTCGACGGTGGTGGCGAGTACGTACAGTAGATCGGGGTGGATGCTTTCTGTTGGCGCCCAGCGTTTCAACGCGTCAGCCATGTCTTCTTCGACATCTGACGGCGAGAGAACTTTCTTGTCCTTACACTGTACAAGAACGTCCCGCGCCGTGCCGTCAGTGCAACGCTCACGCATCTTGAGGTCGATCCCGTGCTGCACATGGCCACGGCTATAAAACATGCCGTCGATATACTGGTGCGAATAGATGATGAGGCACATCTCCTCGAACCGGCGCCCGGACGGGTCGTTAGGGCGCGGTAGCTCACACTGAGCGGCAATATCGTAGAGAGTAGGCACGTTGTAAAACAGCAAAATGAGGTCGACCGTGCAAGTGTATCGCTCCCGCTCGAGTTCGTGTTGCCTCGCACGGACAGCGTCTGGATTGGCATCGACGTCCAACACGTGCAACCACGCCAGGCGCGAGCTGGTGTAATCCGGGCTCCACCGTCTCATCCCTGAACCATGTCCCGCTCCTTCCGAAATGCGCAACCCCTTTTGCCTTCTCCCGCCTTGGCCAAAGCGCCCCGAGGTGTCGCATGAAGCGCGACCTAGATCCATCCCTGGCCCGGCCGAGCAAGGCGCCCCTCCTTCTCTCGGAGCACGATCGGTCAGCGAACCTCACGAAACAGGCTACTGATCACCGCACGAACATTATCAAGATGATCGAGGAAGTCGGGCGGCGCCACGGCCGCCAGACTGTATTCAGGGACTTCGTCACAATGAGCGCCGTCGCGCTCAGCAAGCTGGACTTCCGCCAGGCAGAGGCGCGCGAAGAGCTTTATATGCAGACAGTTCGTAAGTACACCAGCGAGGAGGCGAAGACCATCGCCCACATGTTCGCCGAGCTGCAAAACGGCCTATCCGTAGCGCCACGCGACATCCTGGGCGAGATCTACATGCAGCTCGAACTGGGGAACAGCCGGATTGGCCAGTATTTTACCCCCCATCACATCTGTGAACTTATGGCCGAGCTCGCGATGTCCGACAACGTCGTCGAGCAGGTGAAGAAGAAGGGTTTCATCACATTTTCTGAGCCAGCATCCGGTTCGGGCGCGACTATCATCGCGGCAATGATGGCCCTGCAGAGGCGTGACCTGAACTACCAGCGCCACGCCCACGTCACCGCGGTCGACCTGGATTCGACGTCGGCGCTGATGGCCTACGTCCAGCTGTCCCTCCTGCACGTGCCCGCCGTGGTCGTGCACGGTAACACGCTCACCCTGGAAGAGTACTCGCACTGGTACACACCGGCGCACATTATGGGGAACTGGAACCACAAGCTGGCGCAAGCCAGTGCAGAGCGCGCGACCGCAGCAGCGTTGCGCGCAGATGCCCCCGACGAGCAAGAGAGCGATCTCGAGCCGGACCGGCCCCTTGAGGACGGCCCCGCCCCAACCTCGTAAGCCATGGTACTACCTTTTTTTTGCTACTTAGTTTCAGGATTTGTCAATACTGGCTTAATCAATTCTCACCAATTGTCACAAAAGCGTTATATGCGCATTAAGTAATGTCGCTATGTAGAGACAGACGGTGATATTTTCTCCATTTGTGCAAACCCATTTCTTGATTGGTGCGTAATTGTCACGTAAAGTTACATTTTGCCGCAAGGCAATAGTTGCACACTCAGTCTAGACCGTGAAATTTGGCTGAATTAACACCTATAGGAACAAAATGGGCAGTTCGAATTTAACGGAACTCGCAAGCCGACGATCTCACGACACTCGGGGCGTAGCCAAATTAATTTCACGTGCATCGGCTGTAGCTGTGATGCGCTCAGCACGCCAAGACACGGCGCTAATGCAGACGCTGGATATGGCCGACGACATGGCCATGTTTAATCTGATGCAAGCGGACTGGGCACAGCTCCTGGCCCAGCATCCTGAATTTGCAGACAAACTGGAGTCGAGCGACCCCTACGTTTGCGACCTGGTCAGTCTCGCCGAGCTAATTGCTCAAGCACCGACCAGCGCCTTCCGTCAGGCCCTGCGGGAAGTCGCGTATTGCCGCGATCAGATGGCCGCGATGCTCGACCTGCAAGAGCCGCCTGCGGATGACCGTGCTTCGATCGTCATCGCCGGCGCCAAGGCAGAGTGGGACATCCTGCTGGCTGCACACCCGGTATTCGAGGCATACTTGGCAGATCTCGACCGTTTCACCTGCTCGCGCGCCGAGCTCGCCGACGCAATGCTCCTGGCCCCTACCGAGTCCCTGCGCCATGCCCTTCGCGAGACCTTCTGCTTCCGCCAGATCGCAGCGCTCACCACCACCGTGGATTTCGAATAACCGATCAGGCCCGGCCGCGCCGGGCATCGTCTGTCCGCCCTCACGGCCGCGTGCATAGCCGGCCGCCCAACTGCAGTATCTTCACCCTCACCCGCTTCACCTCCCGCGCCTCCTGTCGAAGGCGTGGTTGCACTGCATTTCGCTTATCGTTGCGGTACGGTTGCGCATCCCTACTTCAACGAACCTCATGCCCACCCCAACCGCCCCCACTTCGAGCGCCACGCCGGCGTTGTCCCGATACTCAGTCGATCTCACGGCCAGTGATTTTCAGGTGACGGCCACCAACCGCCTCACGGCAAGCAAGTACGCGGCCGACGACGCCCACGAATACCTCCGCTCCTGGAACTACGCGGTTGGGCCGATTCGCGCGGCTGTTGGCGAGAAGCTGACCCGATCGGCCAACACTGAGCCGATCTCCATCCTGGTCAAGGAATCGGTCCCCGACTCCGGGCGCGATCGCCTCTACAGCTGCCAGGCTAGCGTCACTATCACCGTCGACGCCATCGACGCTTTCTCGGCCGGCGAAGCTGCCCTCCAGCTTGTCTGCGCGCCAGATAGGATCGACCAGCAGCTCGCGTGCTACCGCGACCAGGCGTTCTGGGACAAGCTGCTGCCTGTCGCGCGCGCGCCGATCGCGCAGATGGCCGAGGTGCTGCGCCGGCGCGGCTTCGAGGCCTTCGTTCGAGCAGGCGACGCAGACGGTGCCCGCCCGCTGGCCATCGAACTGTCCGAGAACGGCGAGGCCGTGGGCACCGTGGCCCTGATCAAGTACCTGCCGGCCGCCGGCAGCGCCGGCACAAGCACTGGATCGCGCGCGATACCGCGCCCGGCGTTGCATTTCATCGGCGAGCACGACATCGAGGTCAGCTCCATCCCCGAGGCATGCCCGGACCTCTGGTTCAACGACAAGCCCATCGAGCCGTCCGACATCGCATGCCTGGACATCGACGCCTTTGACCAGCTCATCGACCTGGTGGTCGAGCAGCGTGAGCAAGCGCGCGAAGCGGCCGAGTCGGCGCCAACAATCTAGCCGTGCACCACCAGGCGGCCCTGGGTGGCGTGGTTGCACTGCCGCGCCGGGCCGTTGTCGATACCATCTCCGCATCAGAAACGACCCACGCTGCGCCCGCAGCAATAGGAACCATCATGCCCACGACAGCAAGCCAGGCCCCGAGCGCCAACCCAGCAACCATCGCCGCCATCATGGACGACGCCCACGACGAGCCGCTGCGCAACAAGGCGACGCGCGTAGCCGTCGAGATCCTCAAGCAGGTACCGGAGCTTCCCGGCAACCGTAATGACATCATGATGACCGCCCTTGCCAGCCATGGCGGACGCGATTACGTCGTATGCAGCAATACCCGCGCGACGGTGGTCTTCATGGACAAACATGCCTTCGTGCTGGCGCAAGACGGCGGCGGCCTGGTGCCGTGGGTGGATGCCGCCAATATGCATGCCCCGGACATGAGCTTCTTCAAGTGCCGCGTGCAGGTCGAAGACCAGCTGGCCGACCGCCTGCTTCAGTACGTGAAGAACCTGATGCGGGCCGAGCGCGCTGCTGTTGCCGCGGCCCTGGATCCGACCGACGACGACGAGCACCAGGCTCCGGCTCCCTAAGGAACACGTCCGATGAATATGAGCACGCACTTGTACCTTCAACAGCTGTTCAACCAGTTTTCGTCCCAGTGCGATTCCGCGCAAGCTCGTATCAGGTCGGCGACAACGATGCGTGGCGTGAAGCACGCAGCGGACGTTCATGCAAGTGCGACCGTGCGCGCCTTGCCCGAAATACGCCGCCTGGGGCGCCGAGTGCACGACTGCGCGGAAGACCGCATGACGGCACTGCTGCAGCCCCAGCTGCAGGCGCTGGCCAAGTGCGCATCAAGCGCCGAAATGCGCACCATGTATGGCCGCCTCGTGCGCGACGAATGGGTCTTCCTGCGCGGCGACTTTTCGAGAGTCTACGTCCGGGCCGACCGCGAATATCAGCGCCTCCTCCACCTGGCCGTTAAGGCCGAGGCGCGCCCCGCTGAACAGGGCGAGGACGGGGCCCAGCACGAAGACGAAGGCGACGGCGAGCGTCCGGCGCCGTAACATCCCAGGGCGTGCAACCACGCCCGCCTCGCCGCACTACCATCGCTTCGTATCAATATCGTGGAGCGATCATGACCAACTTCTACTTCAATAACCGCGCCGCCGGCATCTTCGCGGACGACTACGTTGACCGCGACGGAGCCCCGGTGGGCGATACCTTCGTCTGGCGCCTGCGCGCTAAATTGGTCGGCATGCCCGGCCGCGACTGGTCGAGGGACCAGCACGCCGCATTCGTGGCCAACTTCTCCAGCGCGGAAATGAACGCCATGATGTGCGAGCCTGAAGATCCGCATGTGGAAGTGGAGTTCGACCGCAACTACCGCGGCGGCGACTACGACGGCGTCGGCCAGCACGTGTACGTGCCCGAGGCGCTGGTGGATCTGCTCGACGGCGACGTCGCAGCGGCCTTCGCCAAGTTTACCGGCCTCGATGCTGTGCACATGATCTATGCCAGCGAGGAGCGCTTTGACGCGCATGGTGAGCCGATCGAGGAGGCTGAAGTCTCGTGCCTGAGCTACGCGTAACCGCTGATCCAGAATTCCACCTTCTCGCGAGATTGCATGTACACCATCCACCAGATGAGCAAGGCCCAGGTGACCTTTATGAAGGTCGGGGCCGAAGACACGCTGCCCGAGGCGATCGCCTTCGCCCGCAATTACCACGGCCTGAAAAAGCCCGATGTGACCGTTACCGTTGAACTGGAAAACACCGCTGTGCCGGTGGCTTCCTTTTCGACGCGCCGGATCATGGGCGACTTCACCAAACAGATCTGGGGCGGCCGTAAGGGCGATGACGCGATCTACTTCGACGAAGAGCGCTTCGATGCCACGCTGCATATCCTGTCGATGCCGTACAAGGACGTTATCCGTATTCGAGACAACAACGATTCGTCCGACGTCATTGGTCAGGCACACGTGCAATGGGATGGCCCACACGAAGTGCAGCTGGTCGACTTGATGTGCGACTTCTTCGGTGTATCCAGGCTCGCCGAACTGAGCCAGGACCACATCAACTTCGTGGTCGAGTGTCGCCAGGCGGAGATCCAGGCGCAGCAACGCACTGTGCGAGCCGAGACCATCGACGAGCCTGCGGCCGAGCGCCTGCCGGCGCCAGCTGACGCAGCTCGCGACCTGATCATCTCGCTGTCGCAAATGGCGCTGCCCGGCGAGATCGGACCGGACGGGAAGGCCCAAGTCCTGACGGAAGGGGCCGCGCAGGCTCACCTGGCCGACATCATCCGCAAGAGCCGCCTGATCCTGGCCCAGGCTCAAGCACAGGCGCACGCGGCGTCTGCACCTGACGATGACGACGAACCAGAAAGCCCTCGCCCCTGACCCTACCGGGGTGCAACCACGCGCGTGCCCCCCCGATACAGTTGCATGGTTGATTCATTTATGAGGCCATCCATGCTCGCTACCGTTCCCTTCGATCCTGCAGCCGCCCTACGCCGGCGCGCCAGCGAACCCTCCTGGCGCCGGTTCCCCTCCCTCTGGGATACGTTCCCCGCCAAGAAGGCTGGCTTCCTCGACAGCCTTGCCCAGTTCAACACCGGCGTGTCGCGTGCCGTCTCCGTCGCTGTCGGATCTGCGGCCCTGGACAAATTCTTCGCCGAGCGGCAGCCCCAGGCGCTCTACCCCTACGTGTGGGTCCGCAACGCCCTGAATCCGGTACCGGACGCCAACGGCATGCACCAGTGGCTGCACGAAGTCCTGGTTAGCTACGAGGCGGCCGACATGCCCGAGACCGCGCCGATCCGCTTCGCCAATGGCGAGCTGCTGGACGTGAACATGCGCGACTTGCAATTCGGCGTCACTTCCCGCTACGGCCGCGGCAATCTCGACCTGGTGCGCAAGCACTGTGCGTACGTGCACGTCGGGCCAGCCCAGCGCCGCGCGGGCGAGAGTGAGATCGACGCCGACCCCGACCCCGACACCGACACTGACGTCGACGCCGAGCCCATGGCCGGCCCTACCCCCTGAATGGAGACCCTTATGAGCAAGATCGACACCCCCTGGAAATTTGACCCCGCCACCCGCACGGTGCTGGCGAACGACGGCGGCATCGTCTGTATCGTGCCGCCGCGCCAGTCCGACGAACTGGGCCACCTGATCGCTGCGACGCCGGCGGTGGTAGCCGTCGCGCACGATCTGCACGAGAACCTCGGCGAATCACTCGCCGCCTGGGAAGGGGAAGAAGACTCGGTTCAAGAGGAGCATGCCGAACTGATTGCCGACCTCGACGCAGCCGACCGGCGCGCCGACGCGGTCCTCAATCCTTCCGGCGCCGGCGCGCTGCCCGCCCATACCCTGCGCGAACTAGCCCGCACCCTGCTGCAGCGCGCGCATGAGCTCGACGGCATGCAGCCATACGTCGTGATCCACTCGCATCGGCACGGCGAAACCTTCTACACGACCTGGTCGAAGGAAGCGCCGAGCGAGCAGCACATGATCGACCTGCTGGTGGAAGAATTCGAGCCGGAGCGCGGTGAGTGGATCACCTACCAGGCCATGGCCATCGCTGACATGACCGGCGCGCCCGCGGTGAAGGACGACGCCGAGGACGAGGACGACGACCAGGACGAACAAAGCGATCGCCCTTCCGGTATGTAAAAAAACAGCCGGGATGCTCGATGAGCACGCCCGGCTGAACACTCCCTGCCAGTTTTCTACTGCACGGCCCAGACAGCGGCCGCACCCAGAGAATTCGTAATTACATCCAAAGCTGGATTGCTCGCGCGCGCTCGCGCAGGATATCGTCCGACACCAGGTTCTCGGCCAGGCGCGGCGACTGCACCATGTTCTCGAGCATAGCGGTACCGAGCTTCTCCAAGCAGCTGTCGCCACCTGCAAAACGCTCCGGTCCCATCAGGTTGGCGAACTTCTCTTCCGGTTTGAGCGTCTGCGCCAGCGTCATCGCGATCACCAGTTGTTGGGTCAGATCCACTGCTTTGATGTGGAACCCCGGCTCACCACGCAGCCGATCGTCGAGTCGATCGTCTCCGAGGAATACCGCTGTCTCGCGGATCATCGCTTCGATGTGGCGATGAGGGATCCGCATTTCCGCAAGTGCTTCGCTGATTGTGCTCTTGTTCATAGTCCTACCTGATGGAAAATCGGCGCGCAAGCTGGCGCCGAGGATAAAAAAACGCGTTAGCGGGCGCTGTAGCTCTGGCCGCGCATGGTGTCGCTGTCGTCCTGGCCGATTGCGGCGCGCGGGCCGCGAGCTGCATGGACGATGTCACCATGCCGCATATCGCCGGCCGTCACGCGGGCCTGCGCCAGCTTGTGCGAATGTGCGAACTGGTGCACGTCATAGCCACGATTGCCCATGTGCTCGACCGCGTTGGTGAACGTGCCACGGGCGGCTTCGAAGTCTTCCTGCGCTTTGACCTGCTGCGCGCGCGCCGCCGACAGCTGCTGCTGGGCAGTGCGCGAGCCGCCGTCCAGCACCACATCGTCAGCAGCCTGCTCCGCCGTGTAGATCGCGCGGGCATAGCCGTCGCGCGCGGCAAGGAAGGTGCGCTCCATCGTCAGGAGCTTACCCATGCGCTCTTCCGACAGGCGCGTCGTACCGCTGTGCAGCTGCGGTGGCGCCGCCGGCACCCTGGTGAAGGTCACGCCCGGTACCGAGGAGGCGCCTTGGACTTGCTGATGGCGCACGGGCACCTGGGTATAGGTGACGCCGGGTGCCGCCGAGCGCGTGACCACGCGGGTGGTTGTATTCGAACCTGGTGCATTGCCCCAACCAGCGGCCATGGCCGGCCCGAAGTTGCTCGAACTGGTACGGCTACGCTGCGGCTGCCCCGAGTTGGACTGCATTGCTTCAGCTACCCAGACACCGGCCGCGGCCCCGGCGACAGTTGCGGCCTTCTTGCCGCTGCCGCCGCCGATCTGGTTGCCGATCGCTCCGCCAACGATGCCGCCGACGACGTCCGCGGCCGTGCGCATGACCTGGTTGTTCTGGGCCTGCGCCGGTGCCGGCGCCGCCGTCAGCCCGATTGCCAGGCCAGCGATGACCGCGGTCGCTGCTGCCGACATCCGCTTGGACAGCACCTCGTGGCGCGCAGCCTGGATTGCCGTGTCGGACATGGCCGCGACGAAAGCACTGGAGAACGAGCGGGATGGTTTGCTGGACATTACCTGTTCCTCATGATTGTTGCGATGCCCCGATCCTACGCGCGCGCCGGACGCGTGGTTGCAATCGCAAGGGCTTTTGGGCGCCAGGCGTGGTTGCACCAATAATACCGTTCTGCAACATCTGTTCTGTATTATAGTCATTGTATCGAACTACCACTGAAGGAATCGAACAATGTTTTTCAAGAATGCCCAGATTTATCGCCTCCCTGCCGGCTACGGCATGACCGCGGAAACCCTCGCAGAGCTGCTGGCGCCACAGGCCTTTCGCCCCGCTACCAGTGCGGAGCTCACCACTTCGGGCTGGACAGCGCCACTGCCAAATGGCGGCCTGGTCCATACCGTGAACAAGCAGCTCTTGATCGCCCTGCAGACCGAAAAGAAGCTGCCCTGCCCTTTCTCTTGAATACCGAAAAATAAAGGCGTCAATGTCTGAAAGCACGCTGAGCACGGTGAACATAAGAATGAAGGCGCTCCAAGCGACGCTGCACGATCAGCCGATAGAACTCGCAATGGATCAGAGTGCGAGAACGTCTTGGGAGGGTGTGGTAACACCACATGTACAAAATGTTCCGTTTTCGATGTCTGGCCAAGGGCAGCAATCTGCCATCAAGATTTCGCTTGCCATGAACCGTAATGCCGAGCGGGCACAATTTGTTATGGTTGAAGAACCTGAGAATCACCTCAGCCACACCAGCCTTACAACACTTCTCGGTCGGATGGAGCGCTTGGCGGGCGAGCAACAGCAGCTGTTCATTAGTACACATAGCTCTTTTGTACTGAATCGCTTAGGGCTTGACGCATTGATACTGATGGGCGTAAATACAGCAGCTAAGCTTACGGAGCTCGCTCCGGAAACCGTGGCATATTTCAAAAAGCTTCCTGGGTACGACACCCTCCGCATTGTTCTCGCAAAGAAGGTTGTCTTGGGTAAGCGTTCAGCCCGCCCACCTGTGAAATAGCGCCGGTTGCCGGCAGACTCGAGGTTTTCTACTTCGAGGAACCCATGACCCGTCACCGAATTCCCGCATCGATCTGGCATGAGCGCGTGGCGCAATGGCGCAGCAGCGGTCTCACGGCTGAGGCCTATGCCAGCGAGCACGATATTGGCCTGGAGCGCCTGATGTATTGGGCCCGCCGCGTCAAGCGCGCTTCAGGCGGCGGGCAGCTCTTGCCGGTGCGCGTCGCCGTTCCGGCAGCGGCAAGTCCTCTGGAATTGCGCAGCCCTTCCGGCTGGAGCATGCGCATGGACGCTGGCGTCGATTCCGTCTGGCTGGCCAGGCTGCTGCAGGAGTTACGGTGAAGCTGCTGCCCGAATCGATTTGGCTGGCGCTCGATCCGGTCGACATGCGCACCGGTGTCGACGGCTTATCCCTGCATGTGCAGCAGGCGCTGGGGCGCGCCCCATGCGACGGTACGGCCTATGTGTTCAGCAACCGGCGCCGCACGCGCCTGAAGGTGGTGAGCTGGGACGGTACCGGCGTATGGATGTGCCTGCGCCGGCTACACCGTGGCCAGTTCGTCTGGCCGCAGCCTGGCGACAAGTGCTGGCAGCTGAGTGCACAACAGTGGCAATGGCTGGTCGTGGGCGTGGACTGGCAGCGCCTGTCGGCCCAGGCGCCGGCGCAGTGGCGGCTGTAGGGACGAGACGTATACTGTTTTGCTTGTAAACGTCGGCGCAGCTCGCTACACTGCATCGCCATGAACCTGCTCGACGAACTTGCCCGCACCGATATCGATCCCGCCATGCTGGCGCAGGTGCGGGCGCTGTTCGAGCAGCAGCAGGCGCAGCTGGCCGAGAAGGACTTCAAGATCACGGCCCTGACACACGAACTGGCCTACCTGAAGCGCATCCGCTACGGCAAGGCCAGCGAAGTGCTCACCGGCGAGCAGCGTTCCTTGTTCGAGGAAGAGGTCGACATGGACCTGGCCGCCATCGAGGGCGAGCTTGAAAATCAGGCCAGCAGCAAGCCTGCGCGCAAGCGCGCCGGCCGCCAGGCGCTGCCACCTGAACTGCCGCGCATCGAGCATCGTCATGAGCCGGCGTCGTGCGCGTGTGGCCAGTGCGGCGCGAACCTGATCAAGATCGGTGAAGACGTCAGCGAACAACTGGACGTCGAGCCGGCGCGCTTCTTCGTGCACCGCCACATCCGTCCGCAGTATGCCTGCCGCGCCTGCGAGAGCGTGACGGCGGCGCCGATCCCGCCTGCGGTGATCGATGGCGGCCTGGCCGCGCCTGGCCTGCTGGCCTGGGTAGCCGCCAGCAAGTACCTGGATCACCTGCCGCTGTACCGGATCGAGCAGATCGCCGCGCGCCAGGGCGTGCCGCTGGCGCGCTCGACGCTGGCGCAGTGGATCGGCCGCATCGGCGTAGCCCTGCAGCCGCTGGCGGACCGGCTGGGAGAGCTGCTGCGCCAGCGCACATGCCTGCACGCCGACGAAACGCCGGTGCGTCAACTCGATCCTGGCAGCGGCAAGACCCGGCAATCTTACCTGTGGGCCTACCGCTCCGGCACCTGCGAGGATGGCCCACCCATCGTCGTTTTCGACTACCAGCCGAGCCGGGCCGGCGCCCATGCGCGCGCTTTCCTGAGGGACTGGCGCGGCCATCTGATGGTCGATGACTATGCCGGCTACAAGGCCCTGTTTGCGCAGGGACCGACCGAACTGGCTTGCCTGGCTCACATCCGGCGCAAGTTCTTCGACCTGCACGCCGCCAACGGCAGCCCCGTGGCCGAAGAGGCGCTGCGCCGCATCGCGCAGTTGTATGCCATCGAGCAGGACGCTGCGGGCATGCAGCCCGCTGGGCGCCTGGCTAAACGCCAGGAGCACGCCGTGCCGGCGCTGGCCGCGATGCACGCCTGGCTGCTGACCACGCAGCGCAGCGTCGCCGTCGGCAGCGGCACGGGCAAGGCCATCGAGCATGCCCTCAAGCGCTGGACGGCGCTGGAGCGCTACGCCAGCTCTGGCACTCTCCCGATCGACAACAACCCGGTCGAGAACGCGATCCGACCGATCGCCATCGGCAAGAAAAACTGGCTGTTTGCCGGCTCGGAGCGTGCTGGCCGCCGCGCCGCAGCCATCCAGAGCCTGTTTGCTACGGCCAAGCTCAATGGACTGGATCCGGCCTGCTGGCTAGCCGACACCCTCGACAAACTGCCGACCTGCCCGAACAGCAAGATCGATTCGCTGCTGCCATTTGCGGACTCTACGCCAGCTTGATTGTAAGCGTCAAATCAGCACCGTCTAGACACTGAACGGCGCCGGTCGCAAAGTAGCCCCCACTAAATTTTGGTGGGGACTATCTTGGAAAGCGAAGTTGAACACAGCAGGCGTCGGCGTAGCACGAACTACCCGCTCGAGTTCAAGCGGCAGCTGGCGCAGCAGGCGTGTGATCCGTCGGTGAGTGTGTCGCAGCTGGCCCTGCAGCATGGACTGAATACGAACATGCTGTTTCGCTGGCGACGCCAGTTGATAGCGGGCCAGCTTGACCAGGCCGAGTTGGTGCCGGTAACACTGGCACAGGCTTCGCCGATCAGCAAAGGCCCGGCCGGTAGCGGGGTAATCGAGATCCGCATTGGCGAGGCAGCGGTGCGTATCGAGGGCAGTCCGGATCCGGCAACACTGACGCTGGTTCTGAAAGGGTTGCGCGCATGATCGGTCTTCCTGCCGGTACGCGCATCTGGCTGGCTGCCGGCGTCACCGACATGCGCTCGGGATTCAATGGCCTGGCCTCGAAGGTGCAAACGGCCCTGGAAGAAGATCCATACAGCGGCCACGTGTTCGTGTTCCGCGGACGGCGCGGTGACCTGATCAAGGTGCTGTGGTGGACCGGCGACGGCCTGTGCCTGCTGTGCAAGCGCCTGGAACGCGGGCGCTTCGTCTGGCCTCAGGCAAACAGCGGCAGCGTCACGCTGACGCATGCGCAGTTGTCGATGCTGCTCGAGGGGATCGACTGGCGCCGGCCTGAGCGCACCTGGCGACCGGAGTCGGCCTTGTAAACCTGCCGAGATCCACGTAAACTTGGACGCATGCTCAACGCCGCCGACCTGCCCGACGATATCGCTGCCTTGAAGGCCATGCTGCTGGCCAGCGAGGCGCGTGCCGCACGAATCGAAGCGTATGCGGAACAAAGCGAAGCGCAGCTGGCATATCTGACTGCTGAACTGTCGAGACGCACCGCCGAGATCGAGCATTTGAAGCTAGTGCTGGCCAAGCTGCGGCGCATGCAGTTTGGGCGCAAATCGGAAAAGCTCGATCAGCAGATCGAGCAGCTGGAGCTCCAGCTCGAAGATCTCGAAGCGGAAGAGGCTGTGGCCGAGGCGCAGGCACCGATGGAGCTAGCCCCTCGCAAGAAGGCCGAGCGCAAGCCATTGCCACCGCATTTGCCGCGTGAAGAACGGGTGCAGGCACCGGCCGGCGATGCGTGCCCGGACTGCGGCGGAAATTTGAAACACCTGGGCGAAGACGTGTCAGAGCAGCTTGAATACGTGCCGGCCAGCTTCCGCGTGATTCGCCATGTGCGTCCCAAGCTGGCATGTGCCTGCTGCGATACGATCGTGCAGGCTCCGGCGGCCAGCCGCCCCATCGAACGCGGCCTGGCCGGGCCGGGTCTGCTGGCCCACGTGCTGGTGGCGAAATTCGCTGACCACCTGCCGCTGTACCGCCAGAGCGTGATCTACGCCCGCGAAGGCGTGGAGCTCGAGCGCAGCCTGCTGGCCAGCTGGGTCGGTGCCGCCGGCACGCTGCTGCGTCCCCTGGTTGATGCGCTGCGTCGCCATGTCTTCGCCGCAACGAAGCTGCATGCCGACGACACGCCGCTGCCGGTGCTCGCTCCGGGCAATGGCAAGACCCGCACGGCGCGCCTGTGGACCTATGTGCGCGACGACCGCCCCAGCGGCGACGCTAGCCCGCCAGCGGTGTGGTTTGCCTACTCGCCCGACCGCAAGGGCGAGCATCCGCAAGGCCACCTCGCCGATTTCCACGGCGTGCTGCAGGCCGATGCCTATGCCGGCTTCAACGCCGTGTACGAAAGTGGCCGCGTACTGGAAGCTGCTTGCTGGGCACATGCGCGCCGCAAATTCTATGACCTGCACGCAGCGCGGCCCACATCGCTCACTACCGAGGCACTGCGCCGGATCGGCGAGCTGTATGCCATCGAAGAGAATATCCGCGGCAAGCCGCCGGACGAACGACGCGCCGCACGCCAGTTGCACGCGAAACCACTGCTCGACGACCTGGAGCGCTGGCTGCACGCCACGCTCTCCACGCTGTCGCGCAAATCCGATACGGCAGCGGCAATCCTCTATGCCCTCAAACTGTGGCCGGCACTGACTTGTTATGTCGACGACGGCCGCATCGAGATCGACAACTCGGCCGCCGAGCGGGCGCTGTGCGGTATCGCGCTGGGCCGGCGCAACTTCCTGTTTGCCGGCGCCGACAGCGGCGGCGAACGCGCTGCTGCCATGTATGGGCTGATTGGAACGGCCAGGCTGAACGGTATCGACCCCGAAGCCTGGTTGCGCCATGTGCTGACGCATATCGCCGATCATCCTGTGAACCGGGTCGACGACTTCCTGCCCTGGAACTGTGCCGCCAAGCTGGCCGGCTGAACTCCGCTTCCCAGCGGTGTAGCAAGCATCATCTCGTTTTTGCTACCGGTGCTCAAGACGGTGCTGGGATGACGCTTACGCTTGATTCGGCTGTGAAGGTGGAACGGCTGAACGCTTACTGTCTTGGTCGAAGGCCCCTCAGATGAGATAGTTTTTGAGCGGGTATTTCGAGACATTCACGGAAAATCTCCTTCGCAATGTGGAATCGACGTTCTTAGCATGCGTGGGCTTTCGCTAGCACGTGGACTGGAGCTTTGCGCGGCGCTGAACAAACCGGTCACAGCATTGCGAGATAACGACGGAATCAGTCCAGCCGATCTTCGAGGGCCAGTCCAACAATGGTTAAAACCTGGCATACGTGAGCTTTTCATCGGAGAGGTAGGCGATGGCAAAACTCTCGAACCTCAACTAATAAAATCATGCGGCGAGCCCTTGCTGCGCGAGATTCTCGGCGTCACGCCAGCGGCGAATTTGATGACGTGGATGACGCGAGAAAAGACGGAGGCCGCGCTTCGTATAAGCGAGTCGTCCAAAACAATTGGACCACCACCCTACATTCTCCAAGCAGTCAGGTTTGTACATGGGCAATAACCAGCTTACACTCGCCGTTGCGGGAGCTCGGAAAACGCAGGGCGTCGTCGAGCACTGCGCGTCCGTGCCGGCGGGCCGGCGCCTCCTTGTTCTAACCTTCACACAAGCAAACCAGGCGGAACTCTGCACGCGGCTCAACCAATATGCCGGCGACCATCATGGTGTTGAAGTGATGGGATGGTTTTCTTTTCTTCTAACGCATTTTGCTAAGCCCTTCATCCCTTTTAAGTTCCCGGGAAAACGCATTCATGGTTTTAATTTCGATGGGAGACCGTATTTCAAAGCTACTGGTCAGAATCGCTTTCTAGACAAGCAAGGTGCCGTGTACGCTTGCGAACTAGCGCGTCTTGCTCACGAACTGGCTTTGTTGCACAAATCGGCCCATCAGCGGCCGAGGCGCAGCACGGGTAAACTGACGGCATGATTGCTCCCGTAAAGCTGAAGTACCGAACGACCAACTGGAAAGACTACAACGCGGCATTGAAAGCCCGCGGCTCGCTGCTGATCTGGCTGGACAAGGACATGTGCTGGCACGGCAGTGCGAGCGGCAAGCGGGGCCGCAGTCCGAAGTACAGCGAGGCGGCGGTCCAGTTCTGCCTGACCGTTAAGGGCCTGTTCAATCTGCCCTTGCGCCAGGCCAT
>NZ_ATYR01000028.1 GCF_000427785.1 Massilia alkalitolerans DSM 17462 | reverse complement strand
GGTGTGCAGCTTCGGTACGCGGCGCGGTGCAATGCGACGGGCGCCGCTCTGCAAATGGGCAAGGTTGGCGTCGTAAGCACCCACACCGGGCGCACGGCGAAGTTCGCGGCTGATCGAACTAGGGGCACGGCCAAGGCGTTTAGCAATGGCTCGGATACTGCACTGGTCGTCCAGCATGGTCATCAAGACGGCCCGCTCCTGTGTCGTCAGATGGGTGTAGTTTTTCGGCATGGCAGCACCTTACAGCAAAGGGTGTTGCACTTGGTTTTAGAGGCTGCCATTCCTTTCGCTGAAGAGGCCAACCTTCATTGACCAGGAAAACCATTCTAAATCGACTCCCCACCGCAAGCAGGCAAATCCAGCCCATCCAGCGCCAATTTACCCACCCAGGGTAAGGCGCAAACGCACAGACACAATTACGACACAATGTTGTCCATTTAACTCATCCGTACGCCCATCCCCTGTAATGACTGCTATGATCCACCGCTGAGTTAGCAACCCATCCACATTCATTGCCCAGCGAGCACCATGCCTTGGCCCTTTGACGCGGCTTCCGACGCTGCAAGCGCATCGACGACCATGTCGGAAATGGAGCGCCGCATGCGCGCCCATCCCTGGGAGACCACCCCCGTCGGTCCCGTCAGCAGTTGGCCCCAGAGCCTGAAACACGCCGTGCGCACCGTGCTCGACCTGCACATGCCGGCCTACCTGGCCTGGGGCGATGGCTATGTCCAGTTCTTCAACGACGCCTACATGCCCATCCTCGGCGGCAAGCTGGACGGCGCCTTGGGCAACGACACCCGCGTCACCTGGCCCGAAGCCTGGCCGACCATCCAGCCGCTGTGGGAACAGGTCCGCCAGGGCGCCACTTTCGGCCACGACGAATTCCTGATGACCCTGCACCGCAACGGCTATCCGGAGCGGTGCTACTTCAGCCACTCCTACAGCCCGGTCTACGGCGACGACGGCAGCATCGGCGGCGTGCTGGCCACCCTGGTGGAGACCACCAGGGCCGTGCTGGGCGAGCGCCGCCAGACCTACCAGCTCAAGCTGGCCGATACCCTGCGCCGCGAGACCGAGTTCGCGCCGATGCTGAAGGCGACCATCCGCCTCACCAGCGAATACTTCACCGGCTCCAACGTCGCCTACGTCGAACTCGACGAGGGCAAGCGCACCTTCACCGTCAAGGAAGAGTGGAAGGACGGCGTCGAGACCGGCGGGGCCCAGGGTACGCTGCCGATCGACATGCTGTCGCCGAACCAGATCGACGCGCTGCGCGGCGGCGCCACCATCTGCATCAACGACGTCTCGACCGATCCGGAATGCGCGGCCGTCGCCAAGCCCTGCCTGATGCTCGGCATCCATTCGGTGGTGGTGATTCCGCTGAAGGACGGCGACCGCCTGCACGGCGCCGGCTTCCTCTACAAGGACCATGCCTACCGCTGGACCATTGATGAGCGCAGCCTGGCCGAAGACCTGGCGCGCCGCACCTGGGAAGCGCTGCGCCGCATCCGCGCCGAGGAGGCGCTGCGGGAAGAGACGCGCATGCTCGAGCTGCTCAACCGCGCCGGCAAGGTGCTGGCTTCCACGCTCGACATCGACACCCTGCTGCAGTCCGTCACCGATGCCGCCACCGAGCTGACCGGCGCCGAATTCGGCGCCTTCTTCTACAACGGCAAGGACGCCAACGGCGACGCCTACCTGCTGTACACGCTCTGCGGCGCGTCGCGCGAAGCCTTCGAAGGCCTCGGCCACCCACGCCCGACCGCGGTGTTCGCGCCCACCTTCAACGGCGGGCCGCCGATCCGCAGCGACGACATCACCAAGGACCCGCGCTACGGCAGCATGGGGCCGCACCACGGCATGCCGACAGGGCACCTGCCGGTGCGCAGCTACCTGGCCGCCGCGGTCAGCTCGCGCTCGGGCGAGGTGCTGGGCGGCCTGTTCTTCGGGCACTCGCAGCCGAAGATGTTCGACGAGCGCACCGAGCAGCTCATCGCCGGCTTCGTAGCCCAGGCCGCGGTGGCGATCGACAATGCGCGCCTGTACGACCTGGCGCAGCGCGCGGCCAGGGAGCGCGAAGGCATCCTGGCCAGCGAACGCGCCGCGCGCGCCGAGGCCGAGCGCCACAGCAAGATGAAGGACGAGTTCCTCGCCATGCTGGCGCACGAGCTGCGCAACCCGCTGGCGCCGATCACCAACGCGGCCCAGCTGCTGCGCATGCCCAGCGTCGACGAGAACCTGCGCCTGAAGGCCAGCAGCATCATCTCGCGCCAGGTGCGCCACATGACGGAGCTGGTGGACGACCTGCTGGATGTGTCCAGGGTTACGCGCGGCCTGGTCAAGCTCGAGACCGAGACGCTGGAACTGAGCGGATTGCTGCGCGCCGCGGTGGAGCAGGCGCGCCCGCACATCGAGGAACGCAAGCATGCGCTGACGGTGGAAGCGCCCATGCGGCAGGTCGTCGTGGCGGGCGACCGCACGCGCCTGGTGCAGGTACTGGTGAACCTCCTGAACAACGCCGCCAAGTACACGCCGCAGGGCGGCAAGATCACCTTGCGCCTGGAGGCCGGTCCGGAACAGGCGCGCATGACCGTCATCGACAACGGCGCCGGCATGGACGCCAAGCTGCTGCCGCACGTGTTCGACCTGTTCACCCAGGCCGAGCGCACGCCGGACCGCTCGCAGGGCGGCCTCGGGATCGGCCTAGCGCTGGTCAAGACCATCGTCCAGATGCACGGCGGCCAGGTGGAGGCGCACAGCGACGGGCCGAACCTGGGGTCTTCGGTGTCGGTGCTGCTGCCCCTGACCCAGGAAACCGAAGCCTCCGTGGCGCCGGCGCCGCTGCGCGCCGCGACAGCTGCGCGGCCGGTCGCGCCGTGCACGCTCACCATCGTCGACGACAACGTCGACGCGGCCCAGTCGCTGGCGGTGCTGCTGCGCGAGCAGGGGCATACCGTGCACGTGTTCGACGGGGCCCTGCGTACGCTCGCGTCCACCGACATCGCGGACACCCACGCCTTCATCCTCGACATCGGCCTGCCCGACATGACCGGCTACGAGCTGGCGCGCCGCCTGCGCCGCGACCATCCGACGGCCAGCTTCATCGCGCTCACCGGCTACGGCCAGGCGCGCGACCGCGACCTGTCGAAGCAGGCCGGCTTCGAGCACCACCTGGTCAAGCCGGTGGAGTTCCGGGCGCTGGCGGACATCCTGGCCCGGCTGCCGCAATGCCAGCCGCCGGTCGACAGGGCGCAGACAGGTGTGGCACAGGAACCGGATATTGCGGGCGTCAGCTGATTGTGTGTTGACATTGTTGCTGTAACTCAGCAATATTCTTAACTCCCCGACATCTGTCTACGCCCGTGTCCCGTAAAAAGAACAGCCGCCAATGGGCGCGCCTGCGGATCCTGTGTTCCGGCGGGCTGCACCTGATGACCCTCATCCCCGATGCACTGGAACTGGTGCGCGAGCTGATTCCCAACAGCGCGTCCCAGCTGTTCCTGCACGCCGAACGGGCGCCGGAAGACGTGCACGAGGCGAACGTGCTCGGCGTGCTGCCGCCGCCCAACGGCTATTTTTATGGCGATTCGGTGCACTTCGGCGTGCCGCCGGCGGAGGCGCGCGCACGCGCGGCCCACGTGCTCGAGGTGCGCCTGGGCCCGGCGGCGAACCCGCTCGGCACGCTCACCCTGCTGCGCGACGACGGCCCGGCCTTCGACACGGACGACGAGGAAGACCTGGGACGCGTCGCCAAGTATTTCGATTACGCGCTGCATCATGGCAATGCGGCGGCCGCGGCCGGCAACGGCCTGCTTGGTGTGATCGAGGACGAGGCCATGCTGCTGGCCACCACCAATGGCGACATCCTGTTCCTGAGCGACTCGGCCGGCGCGCTGCTCGGCCAGCTGGCCTCGCAGGAGCAGCAGGTGTTCGACCGCCGCAGCCTGCCGCCGTTCTGCCTGCGCCTGGTGGAGTCGGTGGTGTACGGCGAACGCTATCCCTGGCGCCTGCCGGCCGGGACGCTGGAGCTGGCCGGCGGCGTGCTGGAAGCGCGCGCGCAGTGGATGAGCGCCGGCTCCTACGACGCCATCCACAGCCGCACCGTCGGCATCTTCCTGAAGTTCGTGGTGCCCATGCCGCTGCGGATCTGGCGCGCGCTGGGTAGTGTCGAGCTGTCGCCGCAGCAGATGGAAGTGGCCTTCTGGATGGGGCTGGGAGGAGGGCGCGACGCGGCGCGCTCGCGCATGGACGTCAGCGACGCCGTGCTGCGCGACTGCGTGAAGGCGGTCTACGAGAAGTTCGGCTGCACCTCCGAAGCCGGCCTACTGGCCATCCTGCGTCCCGCGATCTCGCGCATGTAAGCGTCGCTGCCATGTCGGGATTATTTACATCCGACAACCCAGTAAATACGCGGGCGAGTCTAAGGTACTGAAAATCCAGTTGAAATTTAAACTGGCATGTTAGTTGCTCTTTCTGGGAATCATCGTCCTAAAGGGAGTAAGCCATGTCCGCCAAACGCCTGATCACCTCGGTTTTTGCTGCCGCCATCGCTGCGGCGTCCATCGGCAGCGCCAGCGCCGCGCCCATCGAGCAGTGGGCCAGCAGTGTCGTGGGCTTCAGCTCGGAATATAGTTCGACCAGCTGGAGCGCAGCCCAGGCGCTGGGCGCGCCAGATACGTTTTCCTACGGCGACATCGTCACTGCCTGGACTACGAGGGACGCGAACGGCGCCCTGGAATGGATCTCGGTCGGCTTCGACACCGCCGTGTACGCGAATGGCGCGACCATCCGCGAAACCTTGGGCAACGGCTTCGTCTACCAGATCGATGTGATCGACACGCTCGGCAACCTTCACAAGGTCTGGGAAGGCATCGACACCAGCGCCGGCAATGTTCCTTACGACTTCAGCGTGTCCTGGAACACCACGTCCTTTCTGGTGGCCGGCCTGAAGGTGCATGTCGACACCAATCACACCTCGACCTGGGAAGAGATCGATGCGATCCGGCTGGCCGGCGACACCGTCGGGCCGGTGGGGCAGGTGCCGGAGCCAGCTTCGCTGGCGCTGATGGGCCTGGGCCTCGGCCTGGCCGGCATTGCACGGAGCCGCCGCCGCACGGCCTGATCCGGTTCGTCCTCTCGATTCAGCTTGCTTACTGAACATTCCCCCACCTCATGGGGGTAGAACGCAAATGTTTCATTTTTTATCATTTGCGCACACCAATCGAGAGGACGACACGAGATGAAACTGCATTCCCTGATCGCGGCGGCGCTGCTGTGCGCCGCCGGCGCCAGCCAGGCCGGGCTGATCCACCAGTACGAGCTGAACGGCGACCTGAAGGACGCGAAGGGCGGGGCCGACCTGTTCGCCTTCGGTGGCGACAAAGGGCCGGGCGCTTACGCCTTCACCGCGAACAAGGGACTGCAGCTGCAATACGCCCTTGGCTCGGTCTACACGATCGACATGGAATTCAGGCTCGGCAGCGACAAGGCCAACTGGCAGCGCATCCTGAACTTCCAGTTCGCGACACCGGACCACGGCCTGTACGTCTCCACCGACAAGTTCTGCTTTTATCGCGGCAACTGCACCAACGGCAGCAGCTTCACCCCGCAGCAGGACATCCGCCTGACCGTCACCCGCGACAGCAACTCCTTGGTGAGCTTCTACCACGACGGGGCAGCGATGCTGAGCTTCGAGGACGGCCTCGGCCTGGGCGGCCAGACCGACCTGGCCGACGAGCTCGATCCGCGCAACCCGGGCAAGCCGCCCCGCCAGCGCCTGCTCAGCTTCTTCAAGGACGATGGCTCGGGGGAGTTCGCGACCGGCTCGGTCGACTTCATCCACCTCTACGACCACGCCCTGAGCCGGCAGGAAGTCGCGGCACTGAACGTCGCCAGGGTGCCGGAACCAGCGCCGCTCGGCCTGGTCGGCGCCGGCCTGGCGCTGCTCGGCTGGACGCGCCGCCGCAAGGCGGGCGGCGCGGCGTAGGAAGCCTGCCTGTCGGGATGTTCTCCGGAACATCCCCCATCCAAGGGGATGGAATACACTTGCTTGGCTTTCTATTATCTCAACCGGATCTCGAAGGAGGTTTGTATGAACATTCGATGGATGTGCGCCGTCATGCTGGGCGCCACCTGTGCCCTTGCCAACGCCGCCGACATGAAAGTCACCATGAAGATGGCGACCGACAAAGGAGAGGGCGCCGACGTCGGCACCGTGACCATCAGCGAAACGAAGCACGGCCTCGTGTTCACGCCGGCGCTGAGCAAGCTGCCGGCCGGCCTGCACGGCTTCCACGTGCATGAAAACGGCAGCTGCGGCCCGAACCAGAAGGACGGCAAGACGGTGCCCGCGGGCGCCGCCGGCGGCCACCTGGATCCGGCCAAGACCGGCAAGCACGGCCTGCCCTGGGGCGACGGCCACCTGGGCGACCTGCCGGCCCTGACGGTGGACGAGAAGGGCAACGCCACCAACCCGGTGCTGGCGCCGCGCCTGAAGCTGGCGGACGTCAAGGGCAAGGCCCTGATGGTCCATGCGGGCGGCGACAACCACGCCGACCACCCGGCGCCACTCGGCGGCGGAGGCGGCAGGATCGCTTGCGGCGTCATCCAGTAACCATCCCTGGCACATCAGGGGTGAAATAAAATTTCAATTTATGACGTAAAGCGAAATGAAATTTCATCCCTGAAGTGCTGCTTCATTCGTCCGCCGGCCTGTCGTCCTTCGGCAGTTCCACCAGTGGCACCGGTGTCGCCTGCGCCGCGATGAAGCCGGCCAGCGCGGCCGACAGGTCGTCGAGCACGCGCTTTCCCCACGCCTTTTCCATCAAGCGGTACTGACGCTCGATCAGCGGCGCGATCTCGTCGAACAGCGCGTCGCCCTTCGGCGCCAGGCTCACCATCACCCGGCGCGCATCCGCCGCCACGCGCCGGCGCTGCACCAGCTCCGTCTCTTCCATGCGCGCCAGCACCCCGGCCATGCTCGGGCTCAGGATCTGGCACAGCTCGCACAGCTCGCGCGGCTCGAGCTGCTCGTGCTCGTCCAGTGCGCGCAGGATGCGCCACTGCTGCTCGGTCACGCCGAAGTGGTTCAGCACCGGGCGGAAGTGCGACATCAGCGCATCGCGCGCTTTCAACAGCTGCTGCGGCAGGTCTCGGTTGGTGATACGACGGGACACTATCTACTCCATTCTGCGAAAAGATGAGCTTGACTGGCTAACATATTAGTGATTAACTTGCGAACATATTAGCGAATATCGGCGCATACCGACACCTTTTTCAAGCGGCAAAGATCGTGATTATCCGAGACAGGCCTTCCGGCCTCAAGCTGTTCCTGCTGCTGCGCGGTTCGGTCCTGCCACGCATCCTGCCCACGCTCGCGGTCAACGTGGCGATCGCCATCCTGGTCACCTGGACGCACGGCGTGCTCGGCGGCCTGAAGATCACGATCACCCCCATCCCGTTCACCCTGATCGGCCTGCCGCTCGCGATCTTCCTCGGTTTTCGCAACAACTCGGCCTACGACCGCTTCTGGGAAGGGCGCAAGCTGTGGGGCGAGCTGGTGCTGCGCAGCCGCAACCTGGCGCGCCAGTGCACGGGATTGATAGGCGGCGAGGGCCCGGCGCTGGCCCGCAACGGCCTGCAGGACGTGCGGGTACGCATGGTCCTGCGCGCCGTCGCCTTCTGCGACTCCCTGCGCGACCTGCTGCGCCACCGTCCGCTCGACCCGTCCCTGGCCCGCTTCCTCGCGCCAGGCGAATTCGAACGAATGCAGGGCGCGCCCAACAAACCGGATTACCTGATGCGTCAGATGGGCCAGGACCTCGGCCAGTGCGTGAAGGAGGGCCGCATCGAGGCCTGCCTGGCCGCCAACATCGACGCGACCTTGAGTGCGATGACGGCCGCCGCCGCCTCGTGCGAGCGCATCAAGAATACCCCGATTCCCTTCTCGTACTCGGTGCTGCTGCACCGCACCGCGTACATGTACTGCTTCCTGCTGCCCTTCGGCCTGGTCGACACGCTCGAATTCATGACGCCGGTGGTGGTGGCGATCGTGGCCTACACCTTCTTCGGCCTGGATGCCCTCGGCGACGAGCTCGAGGAGCCCTTCGGCATGGAGCCGAACGACCTGCCGCTGGACGCCATCTGCCGCGCGATCGAGATCGACCTGCGCAGCGCGCTGGAGGACGAGGACATCCCGCAGCCCCTGCAGGCGGTCGACTTCCATTTGATGTAATTTCGTAGCCCCTTCGAGGACCACATGCACCACGACGAACACGTTCTACACGACCGCATCCGCCTGCCGCAGCTGCGCGAACGCATCACCAATGCCGCCCAGGCGGCCACCTGGATCCGCGACGGCATGACCGTCGGCATGAGCGGCTTCACCCGCGCCGGCGACGCCAAGGCGGTGCCGCTGGCGCTGGCCGAGCGCGCCCGCCAGGAGCCCCTGAAGATCACCCTGATCACCGGCGCCTCGCTCGGCGGCGACACCGACCGGCAGCTGACCGAGTCCGGCGCACTGGCGCGCCGCATGCCTTTCCAGACCGACCCGGCGCTGCGCGCGGCGATCAACAGCGGCGAGGTGATGTTCACGGACCAGCACCTGTCCGAGACCGTGGAATTGCTGCGCACGCGCCAGATCGCGCCGGTCGACGTGGCCGTCATCGAAGCGGTGGCCATCACCGAGACCGGCGGCATCATCCCCACGACCTCGGTCGGCAACAGCGCCAGCTTCGCGATCCTGGCCGAGAAGGTGATCGTCGAGATCAACATGAGCGTGTCGCCGGCGCTGGAAGGCCTGCACGACATCTTCATCCCCAAGCGCCGCCCCAGCCGCGAGCCAATGCCCTTGACCAGCGTGAGCGACCGCATCGGCACCACCGCCATCGAGATCCCGCCGGAGAAGATCGTCGCCATCGTCTTCACCGAGAAGCACGACAGCGCCTCGACGATCCTGCCGCCGGACGCCGAAACCGCCGCCATCGCCGGCCACCTGATCGACTTCTTCGGTGCAGAGATCGCCCAGGGCCGCCTGACCGAAAGCCTGATGCCGATCCAGGCCGGCATCGGCACCATCGCCAATGCGGTGGTGTCGGGCCTGAACGAGGGCCCGTTCAAGCACCTGACCATGTATTCGGAAGTGCTGCAGGATTCGACCTTCGAGCTGTTCGATTCCGGCAAGCTGGATTTCGCCTCGGGCTCCTCGATCACGGTGTCGGAAGCCAAGGCCCGCGAAGTGTTCGGCAACATCGAACGCTACAAGGACCGCCTGGTGCTGCGCCCGCAAGAGGTAAGCAACCATCCCGAAGTCGTGCGGCGCCTGGGCATCATCGCCATCAATACGGCGCTGGAATTCGACATCTACGGCAACGTCAACTCGACCCACGTGTCGGGCACGCACATGATGAACGGGATCGGCGGCTCGGGCGACTTCGCGCGCAACGCCTATCTGTCGGTATTCGCCACCAAGTCGGTGGCCAAGGGCGGCAAGATCTCGAGCATCGTGCCGATGGTCTCGCACGTCGACCACAACGAGCACGACGTGGACATCGTCGTCACCGAAGTCGGCCTGGCCGACCTGCGCGGCCTGGCGCCGCGCGAACGGGCGCAACGCATCATCGACAACTGCGTGGCCGAGCCGTACAAGGGGATGCTGCGCGAGTATGTGGAAGAGGCGAACCGGGGAGGGGGCCAGACGCCGCACGTGCTGGAGAAGGCGTTCTCGTGGCATGTGCGCTACCGCGAGACGGGGTCGATGCTGCCGGCGTAGCGGCAGCGCTTAGGAACTTGGATCCCGGCCTCCGCCGGGATGACGGCTCATCTGTATGTAGTACTCTCAGCACGTCGTTCCCGCGCAGGCGGGAACCCAATTTCACATCCGAAGCCGCACAGCCAGATTACTTGGCCGCGGTACGGGCCTTATCGAACGGATCGCCCTCTTTCCACTGCGGCGCCTTCGGCGAATCCGCCACCATGCGTCCCAGGTTCAGCGTGAACTGCGCCTGCTGCACCATGCCCGACAGGTCCCAGGTCGGATCGTATTCGTCGTTGGCCTGGTGGTAGCGGGCGCCGTAGGCCTTGCGCTTGGCGTTGCTCGCTTCCACGTCCTTCACCCAGCTGCTGCCCGCGCCCACCGAGAACGCCGGCACGCCGGCCTTGGCGAAGCTGAAGTGGTCGCTGCGGAAGTAGCCGCCGCCCAGGTCGGGCCTGCTCGGGGCGATCGTCATGCCCATGCTCTTGGCGGTGGCGGCCGCCATCGCGCCCAGGTCGGTGCGCTCGCTGCCCGGAGTGCTGACGTCCTTGACCAGTCCCACGAAGTTCAGGCTGTCCAGGTTCAGGTTGGCCACCGTCTTCTCGATCGGCCACAGCGGCGCGGCGGCATAGGCCGCGCTGCCCAGCAGGCCCTGTTCTTCGGCCGCCACCCACAGGAACATCTGGCTGCGCTTGGCCGGGTTGCGCACGGCTTCCTGCGCCATCGCCAGCAGGGCGGCGGTGCCGGAGGCATTGTCGACGGCGCCGTTGAAGATGGTGTCACCCTCGGTGCCCTGCTTGCCCATGTGGTCCCAGTGCGCGCTGTAGACCACCAGCTCGTCCTTCAGCTTCGGATCGGTACCCGGCACGATGCCGGCCACGTTGAATTCGTTCAGGGTGCGCACCTCGGCGCGCGCCTCGCCCTTCACGCGGGCGTTCAGCGCCACCGGCTTGAAGTTCTTGTCTTCGGCAGCGGCGCGCAGCTTGTCGAGGTCCTGGCCGGCGGCCGCGAACAGCTTGCGCGCGGTGGCGTCGGTCATCCAGCCTTGCAGGCCGGTGCCCAGCTTGCCCTCGGCCAGCTGGAAGCGCTCGGCATTGGCCCAGCTGTTCTGCACCACGCTCCAGCCGTACGAGGCCGAGGCGTCGGTGTGGATCAGCAGGACGCCGGCCGCGCCCTGGCGCGCCGCTTCTTCCAGTTTATAGGTCCAGCGGCCGTAGTAGGTCAGGCCCTCGCCGTTGAAGCGCTTCGGTTCGGCGGCGGTCGGCTTCGGATCGTTCACCATCATCACCAGCACCTTGCCTTTGAAGTCCTGGCCCTTGAAGTCGTCCCAGCCTTCTTCCGGCGCGTTGATGCCGTAGCCCACGAAGACCATGTCCGCGTCCAGCGTGTGGTCGGCTTTGGCATCGCCCGGACCCCAGACCCAGTCGGCGCCGAACTGCGCCGGCAGCGGCTGGCCGCCGGCAAACAGGCCGATATTGCTCTTCTGCGGCAGCGAGCGCACGCCGGCGATCTTCACCGGCTGGCGGAAGCTGCCCTTGTTGGCCGGCTGCAGGCCGAGGCGGAAGCTGCCCTTGTTGGCCGGCTGCAGGCCGATCGCGGCGCTCTGGGTTTCGAGATAGGTGACGGTCAGTTCGCCGCCGCGCTGGCCGGTGCCGCGGCCTTCGACGGCGTCGGACGACAGGAAAGCGAGGTGCGCGCGCAGGGGCGCTTCCTTGACGGTGGCAGCCTGTGCGGACTGCGGCGCCTTGGGCGAGGCTGCATGGGCCGGGTAGGCCAGCGCCAGGCTGCTTGCGAGGGCGGTGAGGACAACGGAGGAGACGATCTTGTGCATGGCTTCCTGCTGCTTGGTTAATCGGGGTGTGCACGGTGTGCGTCGAACATTGTATGCCAACTGTTCAGTAGAACCGCAACACATCCGCCGAGACCGTCATGCCCGTTCCCGGCATGCGCGGCGGGGCGCCGGGCGGCAGCAGGTGTTCCGGCAATCCCGGCATGCGCTCCTCGATCATCACCGCCAACGGGTCGTCGTTCGGTGCGTCGATGGTAAAGCGAAGCAGCTGGTCCTCCATCCCGTACAGCGACAGCGACCACGCGCTCTCGCCTGATGTCAGCACGCGGCCGTTGAGGGTGGACCGCCGCGGCTTGGTGCCGGCCACCCACATCTGGATGTGCGGGGCGCGGTTCTTCGAGCGCAGCGTGAATTCCACCCGGCGCAGCGGCGGATTCGAACTGGGCGGGGCCAGGCGCGGGTTGCGCAGCATGTAGGTTTCCGGGAAGGCGATGCGGTCTTCGCGCGGCGCGATCGCGAACCACTGGCGCGGGCTGTGCCAGCCGAACACGTCGACGTAGATACTCGGCTTGTCCAGTTTCGGGAACAGCTGCTTCGACCAGGCGTCGAGTGGCTCGGGGGGCAGCAGCCAGTAGGCGCGCCAGCTGTTCATGTCCTTGAAGTAGACCAGGCGGTTCGGCGCCACCAGCGGCTGTTCTTGTATTGGTCCTTGCAGCGCCGGCCCCGAGGCCTGGCCCGGCAGCGCGACGCAGGCCGCGAATGCCGCCGCGACGCCGACGCCGACCACGCGCCCGAGCGGCAGCAGCAGGAACAGGCTGGCGAAGCACAGCAGCGCGGCGGCGATCAGCACCGCCAGCACGTACAGTCCCTGCGGGCCGAGCTCTGTCCACGTCGTGCGCAGCGCCGGCAGGATGAGCAGCGGCGCGGGAAGCAGGCCGGCGGCCAGGATCAGGACGCGCAACAGGAAGGGCCGCGGCGCCTCCAGCGCAGTGAAGGCGGCCAGCGCCGCCGCCAGCGGCCAGGCCAGCAGCCATGCGGCCTCCGGCGCCCACGAGAGGATGAGCAGCAGCGCCAGCGCCAGCCAGGCCATCGCGCCCAGGAACACGGACAGCGCGCCGACCAGCCTGCGCAACAGGTAGAGCGCGCCGACGAACAGGCAGGCGCCGGACACCAGGAAGACCACGGCCGGCCCCGCTTCCTGCGACTGCGCCAGCGCACCAAGCTCGTGGCGCCGCTCCCACAGCAGCATGCGCGCCGCCAGCAGGATCAGCGCCACGCCGAAGAAGCCCTGGACCAGCGGCGCCACCGTGGTGTCGGTATCAAGTGTCGCCCGGCGGTAGGCACGCGCCAGCATCAGGCAGGACAGCGCCGCCAGGCCCCAGCACAGGATGGCCGAATGCTGGACGCTGCCGAGCAGCGGCAAGCTGAACCAGGCATGGGGGCCGTAGCTGCCGCGCGCCAGCGTCTGCGCGCCGAAGTGCCTGGCCAGGCGCAGCATGCTGTCGCCCAGGTGGCCCAGCAGGGCCGGATCGAGGCGCTCAACGGCATCGAGCGTGCGCCCGCGGTCGAAGGGGAGGCCGGTGTTCACGAACAGCAGGGCGGGAGCGTCGATGGTGGCCAGGGGCCCCATGCGCGGCGTGTCCGGCAGCAGCCTGTAGAAGCGCGCCATCAGCGACGAGCCGCCCACACCGGGCACCGCCTGCGCCCAGCCGCCCAGCGCGCCGCTGCCCGCATTCGTCGCCGCATACAGCGACAGCGGCCCGGCGCTGCCGGTAGCGTCGAACTTCAGGCTCAGGCCCACCTCGCGCGCCAGCGGATGCTGTTCGGCGAAGCCTTTGGCGCCGAGCGCGCCGACTTCTTCGCCATCCAGGAACAGCAGGACGATGTCGTTCAGGTGCGCGTTGGGATGCGCCGGACCGAGGTGCAGCGCCCGCGCGGTCTCGATCATGGCCGCCACCTGGGCCGCCCCGCGCGCCGCGCCGAGCGTGGCGTTGCCGCTGTCGTAGTGCGCCGCCAGCAGCAGCGCCGGACGGCGCATCCGGTCCGGCGCGCTGCCCGGCAGGCGCACCACGATGTTGTGCACCACGCCGAGCGTCACGTCGGTGCCGCCCCAGAAGCGGACGGTCGACTTCTGCACGGTGGTGCTCTGCACCTGCGGCTCCAGGCCGATGGCGCGCAGCTGCTCGACGATGTAGTCGCGCGCCCGCGCATTGGCGGCGGTGGCGATCGGGCGCGGCTGTGCCGCCAGCACCGACACGTGGCGCATCATCCGGTCGAGTGCCGGTCGCGCGACCTGGGCAGGTGGTGCAGGTGGGGCAGCAGGGCGGCTGGCGGTCCAGGCCAGGATGGCCAGTATGGCAACGGCGAGCAGGCCGGCCGCCAGCAAGGCCAGCGTCCTCCTGGCAGGGGCGCGCGGCGGCGCAGTCGGTATGTCAGCGGTCAGCATGGTGCTTCTATCTCCTCGTTATTCTTGTGATGCTGTTTCACCCTAGGGATAAGGCGAAAAAAAGCCCGCGATAAGAAGCGGGCAAAGAAGGGAAACGGAAAGGCTTTACTCGAGCGTCCAGACGTAGGCGATCTGTCCCCATCCGGGCTGGGCGACGCCATTGTTCATGGCGGGCTTGAACTGGCACAGGCTCAGAGCATTCAGCGCGGCGCGGTCCAGCTCGCGGTGCCCGCTGGTTCTCTGGACCCGCGCATCCTGCACCCGGCCGTCGGCGCCGACCAGCAGGGCCAGGGTCACGGTGCCGGTGTCGCCGTTGCGCGCCGCGTTGATCGGGTAGTCCGGCTTGGCGCAGCCCTCGGCATTGGCCAGCACGGCGCTGCCCATCTGGCCCGGCGTGCTGCCAGGCTTGGCCGCCGGGGTGGGCGGGACGTCGTTGGCGACGGGCTGCGCAGGTTCGACAAGCGGGTCAGGTTCGGTGGTGGCCTGGATCGGTTCCTCGACCGGGGGCGGCGGCACCTCGACTTCCACCTTCGGCACCACGATCGGCGGCTTGACGGCCTTCACGACGGGCTGCGGCGGCTCCGGCGGCGGGGGAGGGAGCGTCTGGGGCTGGATCCAGACCGTGGCGTCTTCGATCAGCTTCGGCAGGGTGATGCTCTTGGAGTTCATCACATTGATCAGGCCCATGCCTACCAGCACGTGCAGGCCGGCGACGACTGCGAATTTGCCGGCCTTGCCGCCGGTTCCATCGTTGAGTTGCGTGAAGTGCATGGCGACCTCCTCTTCTTGTTGGGTTCTGCGATTGCATCGCAAAACTTTTTGCTTAAGGAAAGATATGCATCTGACAGCTGATGGAATAAATATATGCTAGGGCTTGGTAGTATGTAAAGCTATTTCTTGGTAATTTTGCTTCCGGTTGTAAGTCTTCTTGGATGAAAAGCGGGGAATGGCTGGGGTCTCGCGTCGCGGCCCGTTGTATGAAATAATCCTTGTATTCCCCGCATGCTTTCCGTTCCTTGGTACACAGTCCTGCCACAGATTGGTAAGCATATGTAAGTGTCATATTGCGTGCGCCAACAGGCGGGTGATCAACAGGAGTGAAATGGTGTCCGAACAGAAAAAACCGATCCGCGTGATGCTTGCGGACGACCACCCGATCGTCATGACCGGCTTTGCCATGTCGCTGGAGGCAGCCGGCATGCAGGTGGTGGGGCAGGCCAAGACCCCGAGCGAGGCGGTGGCGCTGTATGCGTCGCAGCAGCCCGACGTCGTCATCCTCGACATGCGCTTCGGGACCGAGCTCACCGGCCTCGATGCCGCGCAGAGCATCCTGAAGGACGACCCGCGCGCCAAGATCATCTTCCTGAGCCAGTTTGACCAGGACAGCCTGATCAAGGAAACCTACCGCATGGGCGCGCATGCCTTCGTCACCAAGGATTGCGATCCGTCCGACCTGGTAACCGCGGTGCGCCACGCGCACGACGGCAAGCTGTACTTCCTGCCGCAGATCGCCTCGCGCCTGGCCAGCATGGCGGTGCGCGGCGACGTGACGCCCCAGTCGCAGCTCGACGAGCGCGGGCTGGAGATCTTCAAGCTGATGGCCGAAGGCCTGACCAATGCGGAGATCGCCGAGAAGCTCGACCTGTCGACCAAGACCATCAGCAACATCAGCCAGTCGATCAAGGAAAAGCTGGGCGTGCACCGCCAGGCCAACATCACCCTGCTGGCCGTGAAGCACGGCCTGATCGAACCTTAAACAAGCCGATGCGCCTCACGACGTCCCTGCGCGCGGCCGTGGCTGCGCTTGCGCTCCTTGCCGGCGTGGCCCAGGCGCAGCTTGTGGATCCGGTCCGCAAGGACGACGAGATCACCGGCTATCGCTTCCAGATCCTCACCGGCGACGACAGCGAGGTCACGCGCCGCATCGCCGAAGACCTGTACAAGCGCCTGGTGCCCACCTTCGCCGGCTTCCGTACCGAACTGGGCCAGAGCCGCCGCATGCTCTACGTGGCCATCGGCCCGGCCGCGCTGCGCGACGCCGTGGCGCGCCGCTGCGACTGCGTGATCATCTCCGCCTTCACCTCCAGCCAGGTGTGGCGCGCGCTCACCGCCAAGACCCCGGCCGCGCGCGCCGGCCTGATCACCGCCGTATATGCCGAGCCGGCGCCGCCCGACCAGCTGCGCCTGGCCGCGCTGCTGTACGGTCGCCCGGTGCGGGTCGGCGCCATCCTCGGCGAAGACACGACCTTCCTGCGCCCGGCACTGGAGCCGGAGGTGGAAGTGCAGCCCTTCGCCCTGGGGGACGACATCAACCACACGCTCAACCGCATGACGCGCTCCGAGGTGCTGCTGGCCATGCCCGACGGCGACGTCTACAACCCCGAGAACGTGCGCAACATCCTGCTCTCGACCTACCGCCGCAAGCAGGGCGTGATCGGCTTCTCGGCCGACATGGTGAAGGTCGGCGCGCTGGCCACTACCTATTCCGAGATCGAGGACATCAATACCCAGGTGGCCGAGATCGCGGCCGCCTTCGTCGTCACCGGCAACCTGCCGCCGCCGCAGTTCCCGCGCTACTTCCGCACCGTGGTCAACGAGGGCGTGGCGCGTTCGCTCGACGTGCGCGTGACCGACGGCGCGCGCCGCTTCTCGAACCTGCCGGCCCGGCTGACGGCACGGCAGGCGGCCAAGCCATGAAACTGCGCTTCTGGCGCGGCTGGAGCATCGGCCGGCGCATGGCCTTCATCACCATGCTGCCGGTGACCTTCCTGTTCACCGCCTTCGTGTGGTACTCCTATTATTCGCACCGCGCCCAGGTGGCCGAGGAACTGGCCGAGCGCGGGCGCACCCTGGCGCGCGCGCTGGCCGAGACCAGCGAATACAACGTCATCTCGGGCAACCTGTCCGACCTGCGCCTGACCATCAACGGCCTGGTGCAGTCCGACAGCAGCATCTACCGCATCGAAGTGGTGGGCGTGGACGGCCTTCAGGCCGTGCGCGTCGATTCCGAATCGGCCATCGACGCCCAGTCGCACCACTACGAGGCGCCGATCAAGAAGCAGGTGGTGTGGATCAACCTGTTCACCGACAACGGCACGCCGCACGTGTCGGCCTCCAGCGACCTGCGTCCGCCCACCCTCACCACCGAGATCGTCGGCTGGGTGCGGGTGACGATGTCGCCCTCGAACATGATGGCCAAGCAGACCCGCCGCTTCCGCTTCGAGGTCGGCATGGCCGCGCTGGCGCTGGTGGTCAGCGGCGTGCTGGCCTGGGTGCTGGCGCGCTCGCTCACGGTGCCGCTGCGCGAGGCGATCGGCGCGCTGAGCCGCATCCGCAACGGCGACTTCCGCGTGCACCTGCCGGTCACGACCGGCGGCGAGGTGGGCGAGCTGCAGGCCTCGATCGGCGAGATGTCCCTGGCCCTGGACGAATCCAAGCGCGACCTGGAAAACAAGGTGGCCGAGCGCACCCGCGACCTGCTGGCCTCGCGCAACGAGGCGCTGCGCGCCGACGCCGACAAGCGCAAGCTGATCCAGAAGGTCAATTCCATCATCGAGGACGAGCGCAAGAGCATCGCGGTCGAGATCCACGACGAACTGAACGCGTCCCTGATCGCCGCGCGCCTGGAGGCGCAGTCGATCGGCGCACTGGCCGCCAAGGCGCCGCCAAGTGCGGAGGTCGAGGAGATCGGGCGCAAGTCGCAGGCCATCACCAAGCTCGCGCTCGACCTGTACGCCAACGGCCGCCGCCTGGTGCGGCGCCTGCGCCCGGAAGTGCTCGACATGCTGGGCCTGCACGGCGCGGTGGAAGAGATGGTGCGCCACTACGACGGCAGCTCGGGTTGCAGCTTCGAGTTCCACGGCGAGGGCGATTTCTCGCGCCTGTCGAACGAGCTGGCGATTTCCGCCTACCGCATCGTGCAGGAAGCGCTGTCGAACGTGATGAAGCACGCCCATGCCACTTCCGCCCAGGTGCGCCTGGTGCTGGACGAAGGCGCGCAGACCCTGCGCATCGTGGTCGCGGACGACGGCAACGGCTTCGATCCGGCCAGCGCCTCGGAAGGCATCGGCATCATCGGCATGCGCGAGCGCGTGTACGCCGTGCATGGCGTGATGGACGTGCGCTCCAGCGTCGGCGGCGGCACGGTGGTGGCGATCACGCTGCCGCTGCATGCGCCGGCGACCGTCGTGCCGGTCCCAACGGTTTAACTCCCTATAAAGTCATTATGTCCACTGAACTGCTGACGCCCTTCGAAAAGGGCAACCTGAACCAGACCACCACGCATGGCGAATGCATCGCCTGGTACGAAGACCTCGCGCGCCGTTATCCGAACGTGCTGCGCTTCGAGCAGGTGGGCGTGTCCGACGCCGGCGTGCCGATCCATGCGGGTGTGGTGAGCAGCGACGGCGTGTTCGACGTTGAGGCGATCAAGCGCGCAGGCCGCGCGGTCTTCTTCAACAACAACGGCATTCATCCGGGCGAGCCGGAAGGCGTGGACGCCTGCATGGCGCTGGTGCGCGACTTCTGCACCCAGCCCGAGCGCCTCGCAGCGCTGGGCAAGACCGTGTTCCTGTTCGTCCCGCTGTACAACGTGGACGGCAGCCTGAACCGCGCCGATACCTCGCGCGTGAACCAGGACGGCCCGGAGCAGTTCGGCTTCCGCGGCATGAGCCGCCACCTCGACCTGAACCGCGACTTCATCAAGTGCGACAGCCTGACCGCGCAGGTGTTCAACAAGCTGTTCACGGCCTGGGACCCGGACGTGATGGTCGACACCCACACCTCCAACGGCGCCGACTACAGCTACACCATGACCCTGATCCACACCCAGCCGGACAAGCTGGGCGGCGAGCTGGGCGAGTTCCTGCGCTCGACCATGCTGCCGGCGATGTACGAGGACATGCAGCAGCGCGGCTGGCCGACCTGCCCCTACGTGAACCCGGTCAAGGACAGCCCGGACCACGGCATCGCCGACTTCCTCGAGACGGCGCGCTTCTCGACCGGCTACGCGGCCCTGCACCACACCATCGGCTTCATGCCCGAGACCCACATGCTCAAGCCCTTCAAGGACCGCTACGCGTCGATGCGCGCGCTGGTCGAGACTGCGCTGGAATTCACCGTGCAGAACGCCGGGCAGATCCAGGCGCTGCGCCGCGCCGCCAGGCAGCTGGGCCGCACCCGTGCCGAATGGCCGATCCACTGGGCGATGGACGAGGCGAACCCGGACAGCTTCCGCTTCAAGGGTTACGAAGCCGGATACAAGCCGAGCGTGCTGGGGACGTACTCGCGCCTGTGGTACGACCGTTCGCGTCCGTGGGAGCGCGACATCGCCTGGTACAACCGCTTCCCGGCCGACATCACGGTGCCGGCGCCGCGCGCCTACGTGCTGCCGCAGCAGTGGCGCGAGGCGATCGAGCGCCTGCAGTGGAACGGCGTGCGCATGGAGCGCGTGGAAAGCGACCGTGTCGAGGAAGTGGACTATTACCACATCGTGTCGGTGACTTCGCGTCCGAACGCCTATGAGGGCCACATGTTCCATGACGACGTGGTGCTGGAAAAGCGCCGCGGCCAGGTCCAGCTGCGCGCGGGCGACTTCATCGTGCCGCTCGACCAGGACAATGCACGTTACGCGGTCGAGACGCTCGAGCCGCTGGGCCACGACAGCTTCTTCCGCTGGGGCTTCTTCAACAGCGTGCTGGAGAAGAAGGAGGCGTATTCGGATTATGTGTTCGAGGACCACGCGGCTGAACTGTTGAACGACGAGCCGGCGCTGGCGGCGAAGTTCGAAGCCTGGAAGGAGGCCAATCCGGCGCTGCTGTCGAACCAGGAGGCGGTGCTCGACTTCATCTTTGCGAATTGCGAGCGTTATCGCGAGCCGGAATGGCGCCGCTATCCGGTGTTCATGCTCGGCTGAGAGGATCACGGCGCAGGACCGGGCGGGGCGCATCACCCGCCTCGGCCTGCAAGGTCGTATATGCGCGGACTGGCGCTCAGGCGGTCTTGCGGCGGCGCAGGAAGCCAAGGCCGGCCAGGCCCGCGCCGAGCAGCGCCAGGGATGCCGGCTCGGGTACCTCGTTCTGCACCGGCTCGCTCACCACCGGCGCGCTCGACTTGAAGTCCGCGCTGATGTACATCGTCGAGGTCTTGCCTTCCGGGTTGGACCAGTAGTTCCCATCGAAGCTGCCGGCCCCCGTGAGGTGGTACTTCAGGTCGGACATCTCGATGCCGTTCAAGGCGAATGACAGTCCGGCGAGATCGGCCAGCGTCAGTCCCAACAGCTTGTCGCCGGCCGGGTTCCTGGTATTGAAGATCGAGAACTTGAATACTTCCGAGTCGCTGGCGGTGTTCGGCTGGCTGAACGTGATGTTCAAGGTGTAATCGACCTTGAACAGGTCGGGCGTGAGCCAGTCGGCGGTGGCGCGGTTGGTCCACACCAGTTCGGCCAGAATCACGTCATTCGCATTTTCTACTCCGACATTCCACTGCCGTGGCTGGGCTACCAGGGTCGAGCCATTGGTGAACAGTCCGAAACCCCATCCGAGCACCGCGTCCGGCTGCTTGACACCGTCGAACACATAGCAGGTGCCCCAGCAGTTCGAAATATTCGCGAACGTGCCTGTGGAGCTGCCCTGGATGACGGTCGCGTTCGCGGCGCTTGCACCCAGCGCCATCGAGATGATCAAGCTTGCAATCAGTGCAGTGGAACGTAAGAAATTCATATTTCCCCCAGTTAATTGTACTTGTAATTTTATAAGCTAAAACTGTGCCAGGCAACTAAGCCATTGATTTCTAAGAAATTCATATTTCTTGATTATAGGAATGTAAAATTTCTCGACGTTATCGTCTTAGTGTCACCTCAAGTAGACAGCGGACGATGACCGGGCTCCATAATGTCTCCTTGATGTCTACGTATCCTGCCTGGACTCACCACCACCTGGATACCAGTCATGCATCGTTCCCTCGTACGCCTCGTCGCCGCGCTGTCTCTGGCTGCACTTTCGCCCACGGCCTTCGCCGAATCCACGATCAAGCGCCACATGTTCTCGACGCAGAAGGCGGAAGACGTCAACACGGAACTCGGCAAGATGAACGTAAAGCTCGGCGAGGAATGGAAAGCGCCGGCAAGGGGGCAGCCGAAGCGCATCACGGGAGTCGGAAGCAGTGGCTTCCCGACCCGCTTCCTGATCGAACAGGCCGGTGGCGGCTTTCATGTCTACGCCGAACGCCGCCGCCCACAACACCCGGCCGCGCCCCTGCCGTATGTCACGCAGGAGGTGGTGTTCGACACGCCCGATCCGGCGGTCTCTCCGGTAGGGACACTCAGCTATCCGTCGACAGGCGGTCCTTTTCCCGGTGTCGTGCTGCTTGCAGGCACCGGGCCGCACGACCGGGACGGGGGAATGTCCCTGCACAAGACGCTGGCGGTGCTGGCGGATCACCTGACCCGGCAGGGCTTTGCCGTGCTTCGGTACGACAAACGGGGCGTCGGGCTGACGGGAGGCAGACGGCATCCCGATTCGACCACCGACGACTATGCCGCCGACGCGCTGGCCGCAGCACGCTTCCTGAAGATCCAGCCGAATATCCGCGCATCCCGGATCGGCATCGTCGGGCACAGCGAAGGCGGCATCATCGCGTCCATGGCAGCGGCGCAGGCGCCGGCGGACGTCCGCTTCATCGTCATGCTCGGCGGTACCGGCCTGCCCGGCATCGACATCAAAAGCCTGCAGGATGCGGCCGCCCGCCGCGCCGAAGGCATGGACGAGTCCCTCGTCCTGCTCAACCGGTCGCAGGAACGCGAGCTGTTCGAGATCGCCGCAAGCGACCGGACCCGGCCCGATGCGCTGGCGGCCATGCGGGCGGCCACGCATGCCTTGCCGGCGGCGACCAGGACCGCACTCGAGATTCCGCCGGAAGGGATCCCCGACGAAGCTTTCGAGGCCTTGCTGACGCCCTGGTTCCGGCGCTTCCTGTCACTGGACCCGCGCCAGTATCTCGAACGCGTCACCTGCCCGGTGCTGGCCCTGGGAGGAGAGAAGGACCTCCAGGTGCCGCCCGCCGAGAACCTGAAAGAAATCGAGCGTGCCCTCGCAGGCCGCTCTCCCCGGAGCGTCGTACGCCAGCTTCCTGGCCTCAACCACAGCTTCCAGACCGCCAGGACTGGCAAGGCCAGCGAGTATTTTCTGATCGAGGAAACGGTCGCGCCTTCGGCGCTTGCCTTCATGTCGACATGGATGAAGAAAGTGGTCGGACACGAATGAAAAAAACCGGGGAAAACCCTAATGCCAGTCTTAAAAGCCACTGCTCATCCGTAGGGTGGGCGGGGGAAAACAGTCCAGTGGACTGTTTTCCCGCCCACGCGGTCAAATCACAGTACTGCAGCCCGTGCGGCTATTCGTATCGCAACTATCACCGCGTGGGCGGGGAACCCGCCCACCTTACAATTCCGGCTTAACTGACTGACATTAGGGAAAACCCCGGCTTCGTCCCAGTCTTACCTGGTCTCGGCAATCCACCGATCGACCTTCGCCTCCAGCACCGCCAGCGGCAGCGTGCCGTCGCCCAGCACGATCTCGTGGAACTTCGGCAGGCTGAACTTCTCGCCCAGTGCGCTTTCCGCGCGCTTGCGCAGCTCCATGATCTTCAGCGAGCCGATCTTGTAGCCCAGCGCCTGTCCCGGCCACACCATGTAGCGTTCGATCTGCGCCCGTGCCTCGGCTTCCGAGTATCCCAGCGTGTCCTGGAAATAGGTGATGGCCTGGGCACGGCTCCAGCCCTTCGCGTGCAGGCCGGTATCCACGACCAGGCGCGCCGCACGCAGCATCTCGTCGTTCAAGTGGCCGAAGTAATCCTCGGGCTTGTCGAACAGGCCCATCTCCTTGCCCAGGGTCTCGGCATACAGCGCCCAGCCCTCGGTGAAGGCGTTGTTGCCGCCAAACTTGCGGAAATTCGGCAGGCCGAGTTCCTGCACCAGCGCGATGTGGAAGTGGTGGCCCGGCTGGCCTTCATGCAGGTAGAGCGTGACCATGCCGGTGCTGCCGTACAGCTTCGGATCGTTCACTACCGACCAGAACACGCCCGGGCGCGAGCCGTCCGCGGCCGGCGGGGTGTAGTGGTCCGAGGCGGTGGCGCGCGACAGTTCCGGCTCCAGGCGCAGGTCGAGCGGCGCCTTCGGCATCAGGGTGAACAGGGCAGGCAGCTTGGCGCGCACCTTGGTGTCCAGCTCGCGGTACACGTCGATCACCTGCTGGTCCGAGGTGAACGGCTTGTATTTCGGCTGCTCCGCAACCCAGCGCGGCAGGCCGGCCGCCGGACCGGTGTAGCCCATCTTGGGGCCGGTCACGGCGTATTCGCCCTGGATGCGCGCCACTTCCTTCAGGCCGATCTCGTGGATCTGCTCGGGCGTGAGGCTGGTGGTGGTCATCGCCGCCACGCGCGCCGCGTACCAGGCGGCGCCGTCCGGCAGGGCGTTCCAGCCGGCGCTGGTGCGCGTCTTCGGCAGGTAGTCCTTTTCCAGGTAGGTCGCCAGGCGCTTGAGCGCCGGATTGAGCTTGTTCGCGATCGTCTTGCGGTAGGCCTGCGTCAGACTGCGCTTTTCAAGAGCCGTGAAGCTGGCCGGCATGTTCTTGATCGGGGTGTAGAAGATGCTCGCTTCGGTCTTGTTCGCGACCAGCTGCTTGAACTGGGGCAGGGCGGACTGCATCGGCTCGCGCGGCTGCACCACGCCGCGCTTGACGCCTTCGCGCATGTTGGCGATCGACTGGTCGATGTGCGGCACCAGCTGCGCCAGGCGGCTCAGGTAGGCGCGGTAGTCGCGCACGGTGTTCAGGGGCTGGGCGGCCTGGCCGCCGGCGTAGTTCGCCAGGATCACCGGCATGCTGAGCATCTGGTCGATCGGGATCAGGTGTTCCGGGAAGGCGGCCAGGCGCAGCGCGCTATCGAGCTCGAACTTGAGGATGTCGTAGCTGGTCTGGTCGCGCCCTCCCAGGCGCTCGCGCGGAATGCCTGACAAGCGCTTGAGATAGCTGCGGTAGAGCGCGAACTGCTGCTCGCGCAGCTTCGGCGAGATCGACAAGCCCAGCTTGTCGTTGAAGCGGCTGTCGCCGCTCTCGGTGGCCCACACCGGCTCGAAGCGGGCCAGCGACTCGTAGTACTCGTCGGCCAGCGCATTGAGTTGGCGGCTTTCCGCGCTCGCGGCGGCGGAAGCCGGCTTGGGGGCGTCTGCCTGGGCGGCCGAGGCCGGCCCGCAGGCCAGCAGCGCGGCGGCCGCCAGGCTTGCGAGCTTGAAGCTTGCTTTCATGGTGTTTCCTTGTGAATCAGTAGCTGGCCAGCGGCGTCAGTGCGCCGTTCTTGAAGGTGTAGACCGTGACGGCCGTCTTCTTCAGGTTGCCCTTCGGGTCATAGCCGTAGGTGCCCACCACGCCCTGGTAGCTGATGCTGTGCATGGCCGCGCCGACCTTGGCGGCATCGACCGAGTTGGCCGACTTCATGGCCTGGGCGATGAACTTGGTCTGGTCGTAGAACGAGGGCGCATACACGTCCGGGTCGCGCTTGAAGCGGGCCTTGTAGGCGTTGATGAAGGCGGGGCCGCCCGGCTGCTTGGCGACGATCGCGCCGGCCTGGGCGCAGCGCACGTTCTCGCCTACCGCCGGGCCGCCCAGCTTGGCCATCTCCGGGCTGCACAGGGTGTCGCCGCCCAGCAGCGGCACGTTCAGGCCGAGCGCCTTCATCTGGCGCGCCATCGGCGCGGCCTGCGGGGCATAGCCGCCGAAGAAGACGGCGTCCACGCGCTTGGCCTTGAGCGAAGTGAGGATGGCGGCGAAGTCGGTCGCCTTGTCGGTGGTGTATTCGTGGCCGGCGACCTTCATGCCGTTGGCGGTGGCCTGGCGCTTGAATTCCATCGCGACGCCCTGGCCGAAGGCGGTGCGGTCGTCGATCACGCCGACGTTTTTCACCTTCAGTTCCTTGGCCGCATAGGCTGCCACCGAGCCGCCCACCTGGGTGTCGCTGGCGACGATGCGGAACACGGTCGGGTAGCCGGACTGGGTGATCTTGGGATTGGTGCCGACGGTCGACATCAGGATGCCGTTGTCGTTGTAGACGCGCGAAGCGGGAATCGCCACGCCCGAGTTGTACGGGCCGAGCACGAACTTCACCTTGGCGTCGGCGAATTTCTGCGCCACGTTGACGCCCTGTTTCGGGTCGCCCTGGTCGTCTTCGGACTGCAGCTCGAAGCGGATCGTGTTGCCGCCGACCTGGAGCTTCTGCGCGTTGAGTTCTTCGATGGCGAGGCGCACGCCGTTCTCGTTGTCCTTGCCGGCGAAGGCATTGGAACCGGACAGCGGGCCGCTCACGCCGATTCTCACGACCTGTTCGGCGGCGTTGGCGGTATTGACGTCGATGGCGAGCAGCGCGGCCAGCGCGAGCGGCGCCATGTGCAGTTTGGATGGCATTCCCTGGGTCTCCGTTGTGTTCGAAACGGACGCCATCATGACATGAAACCCGGCGCCGGTTAAGCGGCGCAACGTGTGCTTACAAGCTTACGCCGGCAAGCCGTGCGAGATCAACTCCAGCGGCAGCGCGGTGGTGCACTTGATCTGCTCCATCGAGAAGGCCGAGGACACGCCGGTCAGGCGCGCGGTCTTGATCAGCTTCTTGTAGAAGCGATCATAGCCCGCGATGTCGGTGGTGACGACCTTGAGCAGGTAGTCGACGTCGCCGCTCATGCGGTGGAACTCGAGCACTTCCGGCAGTGCGACCACGGCCGCGGCGAAGCGCGCCAGCCATTTTTCGTCGTGTTCGGTGGTGCGCACGCTGACGAACACCGTCACCGGCAGGCCGACCTTCTCGCGGTTGACGATGCTGACCCGGCTTTCGATATAGCCCTCTTCCTCGAGGCGCTTGACGCGTTTCCAGCAGGGCGTGCTGGACAGGCCGACCTTTTCGCTGAGGCCGGAAATGGAGAGGGTGGCATCCGCCTGCAATGCGGCAAGAATGGCGCAATCAAACTTGTCGAGTGAGTTCATTTTCACTATATCGGTATATCAAGAACGTATATGCCAATTTCGCGCCATGACGCGGATAATTTAGTATATGTTTACCGGCGCGACTCCGTAACATACTCATCAACAATAACACGATCCGCAGCAACTAATTACTTTTTTGTAATGTGATGATGAACAACGAAGTTTACCTCGACGCCAACGCCACGTCGCCGGTCCTCCCGGCAGCCATCGAAGCGGCGACGGCCGTCATGCAGGACTGCTTCGGCAACCCGAGCAGCAGCCATGCCTGCGGCCTGCGCGCCAAGGCCCTGCTCGACGCCACCCGCGCCCGGGCGCGCCGGGTGCTCGGCGCCGCCAGGGGGCGGGTGATGTTCACCAGCGGCGCCACCGAAGGCATCCAGACTGCGGTGCTGTCGGCGCTGTGCGCGGTGCGCGAGCGGCGCGCGCGCGGCGAAGCCTGCGGCGACCTGCTGCTCTACGGCGCCACCGAGCACAAGGCGGTGCCGGAAAGCCTGGCGCACTGGAACCGCGTGCTCGGTACCGGGCTGGAGCTGCGCGCGCTGCCGGTCGACGGCGACGGCCGCCACCGTCTGGACCTGCTGGGAGAACTGGCGCCGCGTGCCGCTTTTGTCTGCACCATGGCGGCCAACAACGAAACCGGCGTGGTGTCCGACCTGGACGGCATCGCGCGCGTGCTGCAAGAAACCGGCAGTCCGGCGCTGTGGATGGTCGACTGCGTGCAGGCGCTCGGCAAGCTGCCCCTCGCCCTCGACGCCACCCGCATCGACTACGCACCCTTCTCTGGCCACAAGCTGTATGCGCCCAAGGGCATCGGCCTGCTGTACGTGCGCGAGGGCGCGCCCTACACGCCGCTGATGTGCGGCGGCGGCCAGGAAGCCGGCCAGCGCTCGGGCACCGAGAACATGGGCGGCATCGCCGCTTTTGGAGCCGTGCTCGGCGCGCTGGAGGAGGGCACGACCTTCCGCAGCCACGCCCAGCTGCGAGGCTACCGCGACCGCCTTGCGGCAAGCCTGCGCGAAGCCTTCCCGGGCCTGGTGTTCAACGCACCGCTCGAACATGCCTTGCCCACCACGCTGAATTTCTCGGTGCCGGGCCTGGGCAGCAAGGAGCTGCTCGACCTGTTCGATGCCGCCGGCGTGCGCGTCAGCGCGGGTTCGGCCTGTTCGGCCGCCAAGGCGGCGCCGAGCTACGTGCTCGATGCGATGGGCGTGCCCCTGGAGCGCAGCGCGTCGGCCGTGCGCCTGTCCTTCGGCCCGCTGGTGGACGACGACTTCATCGAGACCGCCTGCGCCCGGATCGCGCACTGTGGCCGCGCGCTGGCACAGGCCAGGCCGGCGGCGCGCCTGCAACAGCTGGAGGCGGGCGGCGCCAGCGGCTGGCTGCTGTTCGACGACGAGGGCCGCCACTGCATCGCGATCGATCCGCCCGAAGCGCTGGCGGCGCGCATTGCCGCCGACCTGAGCACGCGCGAATGCCGCCTGCGGGCCTGTTTCGCCACCAGCCATGGCGCCGGCGGCGCCGACGCGCTGTGCGACATTCTGGGCCTGACACCGGGCTGGCCGGGCGGCGCGCAGCAGGTGGAATTTGCCGGCGCCACGCTCGACGCCATCGCGCTGGGCCAGGACGTGCTGGCGAAAAACGGCGATGGCTACCTGCTGGGGCGTCCGGAAAACGGCGTGCTGGCCGCTGGCGCGGTGCGCTTCGTGTTCGGCGCCGATCCTGGGAACGACGGCTTCGACGCCGCCCTGTGTTGTCATCGGATCGGCGAACCCGCGGTGTCGCGGCCCGGCGCCGAGGCCTTGCCCGACGAGGGCATCGACCTCGACCCGACCACGGCGGCCGCCTACCTGGCGGCCCACCCCGACGCCCTGCTGGTCGACGTGCGCGAGCTGCCGGAACACGCGGCGGCCTGCGCCCAGCTGCGCGGACGCGGCGCGCAGCACGTGCCGCTGTCGCAGCTGGCCGGGCAGGCTGCACACTGGCTGCGCGAGCCCCGTCCGCTGGTGTTCCTGTGCCGCAGCGGCAACCGCAGCGCCCGCGCCGCGCGCCTGCTGCGCCGCCTCGGGCACGCCCAGGCCTGGCATGTGGCCGGAGGACTGGCGCTGGCCGGCTGAATCCCCCGCCTGTGTACGGCACCGCACAGTAGCTACCGCTGGCTTCTTCTAGCATGGCGGTGGCCGTGCGCGCCCTGCGTTTCCCTTCCCATCGACCTGCTTCAGGCGCGCCGCGCGCCGGCGGTCGACAGCGCGCGCCTCTGTGTCGAGGTCCCTGTTGAAGCAAGAGAAGAACCCGAAGGCTGAATCCGGCACCGCCGCAGTCATGAGCAATGTGCGCGATGAGGACGCGCCCGGCCTGCGGGCGCAGCTGGCCGAACTGGCCGGCGCGATCGAGGCCGCATGCGATGCGCTCGACCGCGCCCGCCAGCGCGGCAGCGAACTGCCGCCCGCCGCCGGCGCCATCCTCGACAACAGCCCCCTGATCGATGCCCAGCTGCGCCAGGTGCAGGCCGCCCTTGGCCTGCACGATCGCGGCGCGCTGCCGGGACCTGGCGGCCAGGCCCGCATCCTGGCGCTGGCGCGCGACGCGGCAAGCCGGGACGACGGACGCATCGAACGCGCTGGCCTGGCAGGCTTCCTCGCCGCCGCCCAGCAGGACGCTCCCTTGCTGCTGGCCGAGCTGCGCCTGTTTCCCGCCGCCTTGCGCCTGGCGCTGCTCGACGGGCTGCGCCAGGTCGCCGTGCGCGCCGCCCGCGCCTGCGAGGAACGCATCCTGGCCGCCGACTGGGCCGGCAGGCTGCTCGACACCGCCGCGCAGCGCTCCGGCGACCTGGTCCTGCTGGTGGCCGACATGGCGCGCGCCGTGCAGCCGCTGGGCAGCAGCTTCGTGGCGGAACTGGCGCGCCGCCTGCAGGGGCAGGGGCCGGTGGTCGCCCAGGCCCTCGGCTGGATCGATGCGCGCCTGGCGGACGAGGGTTCCAGCATCAGCCAGAGGGTAGCGGACGAGCGCGACGCCATGGCGGCGGACGGCACGCGGGTGGCGAACACCCTCGCCAGCCTGCGCCTGCTCGGCGGGATCGACTGGCGGCAGCTCGCTGAAGGCGCCAGCACCATTGAACCCATCCTGCGCGCCGACCCGGATGGCAGCTATCCGCGCATGGACGGCGCCACCCGCGACCTGTACCGCCTTGCCATCGAACGGCTGGCGCGCCGGAGCGGACGCAGCGAAGCCGAGGTGGCGCAAGAGGCGCTGGCCCTGGCGGGCAAGAACCTGACGCCGGGTGAAGGAGGACTCGACGCACGCCGGCGCCACATCGGCTACTACCTTGCCGGCCCCGGCCAGGCGGCGCTGGAAGCGCGGCTGCAGCCGACACCCGGCCTGGCGGCAGGGGTGGGGCGGCGCCTGCGCCATGCCCCATTGGCGGCCCGCATCGCCGGGATGGCGGTGTTCACGCTGCTGTTCGCGGCGGCGGTCGTCATCGCCGCGCGCCAGCAGGGCGCCGGACTCGGGCTGCAGCTCATCATCGGACTGCTTGCGCTTGTCGGCGCCAGCGGCCTGGCGCGCTCGCTGGTCGACATGATGGCGAGCTGGCTGGCAAACCCGTCGCCGACGCCGCGCATGGACTTCGACAAGGGAATCCCCGCCGCGGAGCAGGCCCTGGTGGCGGTGTCGGCGCGCCTGGTCAACAGCGCCCAGCTCGACGCGCTGTGCCGCGACCTCGAAGTGCGCTACCTGGCCAACCGCGATCCGCGCCTGCGTTTCTGCCTGCTGGCCGACCTGTACGACGCGCCTGGCGAGACCATGCCGGGCGACGAGGCGCTGGTGGCGCATGCCGCCGCCGCCATCGAGGCCCTCAACCGCAAGCATGCGCGCGAACACCGCTTCCCCACGCTCGACGAGGACGGCCAGCCCACCACCACCAGGGTGCGCGTCGAACCCTTCCTGCTGCTGCAGCGCCCAAGGACCTGGAGCGCCGGCGAGCACGCGTGGATCGGGCGCGCGCGCCGCCGCGGCCAGCTGGCCGACCTGAATGCCTTCCTGGCCGGACCGGGGCGCGAGCGTTTCGCCACGGTGGCCGGCAACACGGCCGGGCTGGCGGAGATGCGCTACGTGATCACGCTCGACGCCGCCACCGACCTGCCGCGCGATGCGGCGCGCCGCCTGGTCGGCGCCATGGCCCATCCGCTCAACCAGCCGGCCCTGGATGCCGGCGGCACCCGCGTGATCGAAGGGCATGCCATGCTGCGTCCGGTCGTCGGCGGCGCATTGCCCGACCCGCAAGCCTGCCGCTACCAGCGCATGTGGCTCGAAGCCCACGGCACCTGGGCCGCCGGCCTCGCGGTGCGCGAGTGCGAAGCGCAGGGCATGTTCGGCTGGTCCGCCATCTACGAGGTCGATGCCTACGAACGGGTGCTGCGCGGACGCCTGCCGGACGAGGTCCTGCCGGCGCCGGGCATCGTCGACGAAGGCTGCCTGCACGCGAAGAGCGATTGCGAGGTGCGGCTCGCCGAAGCGCTGCCCGGCAGCTATGGCGAACATGCCGTGCGCCGCCACCGCGCGGTGCGGGCGGCCTGGCAGGTGGCCGGCTGGATCCGCCCGCGCATCGGCAAGGCGAAGGGCGAACGCGAAGCCAACCCGATGAGCGCCGCCGACCGCTGGCAGCTGTTCGACACCCTGCGCGACAGCCTGGTGGCGCCGGCGCTGGCGGCGCTGCTGGTCCTGTGCTGGAGCCGGCTGGCGGAGCCGGCGTTCTGGACCGCCATGGTGCTGTCGGTGTTCTTCCTGCCGGCCCTGCTGGGCAGCCTGGTGGCGCTGAGCGACCGCCCGCACGATGCGCCCTGGCGCCAGCACCTCGACAGCTGGGCGCGCGGCGCGCGCGTGCCGCTGGTGCGCGCGGCGCTGGCGACCAGCTTCCTGCCGCATGCGGCCTGGTGCCAGCTCGATGCGGTGCTCAAGGCCCTGTGGCGCAGCCGGGTGTCGCGCCGGCGCCAGCTGGAATGGCGCCCGGCCGCGCTGGCGCGCCCGGCCCGGGTGGTGGCCAACAACTGGCTGACCATGTGGTTCGCGCCGGCGCTGGCGGTGGCCACCAGCCTGCTGCTGACCTTCGCCAACCCGTATTCCTTGTTCACGGCGGCGCCGGTCCTGCTGGTGTGGTTCCTGTCGCCGCTGCTGGCCTGGTGGACCAGCCTGCCGCAACGCGCCCAGGTGCGCCTGCCGGCGGCGCGGCAGGCAAGCCTGCAGCGCCTCGCGCGCCGCAGCTGGAGCTTCTTCGAGGATCACGCCGGCCCGGCCAGCAACTGGCTGCCGCCGGAGAGCGTGCAGGAGCATCCCCATCCCCTGGTGGACGCCCGCACCACCCCAAGCGGCATGTCGGTGTTCCTGCTGTCCACGCTCGCGGCGCGCGATTTCGGTTTCATCGCACCGGGCGAGCTGCTGCGGCGCATGGATGTCTCGCTGGCCTCGATGGCCCTGCTGGAGCGCTGGAAGGGCCACTTCCTGGCCGCCTACGACAGCGCCACCCTGGCGCCGGTCGAGCCGGCCTGCGTGTCGACCCGCGACAGCGGCTGGCTGGCGCTCGGCCTGCGCCTGCTTGCCGGCGGGCTGGACGAGCTGCCGGACACGCCGGTCGCCGGACCGCAGGCGCTGGACGGCATCCGCGCCGCCGTGCAGGTGGTGGACGAGCTGGTCCAGCACCAGGCGCATCGCGTGCGTGCGCTGGTGGCCGAGGTCTGGGGCGCGCTCGACCCGCAGCGCTGCCGCGCGGCCGACACCTTGCCGGGATTGTCCGAATGCCTGCGCCACGTGGCCGCCGCCGCCGACGCGCTGGAAGCCGGCCTGCCGGAAACCGCCGATGCCGCGCTGCGCGGCTGGGCGGCGCGCCTGGCCGCGCAATGCCATGCGCAGCAGGACGAGCTGCTGGCGCTGGCCCCCTGGATGCGCGCCGAGCAGGAATACGTGCTCGAGGCCAGCCTGACGCGGATCCCGACGCTGCGCGAACTGGCGTCCCTGGAGGCCCCGATCGGTAGCCACCACGGCCTGGCGCGGCTGGTGCGCGAAGGCCGCCAGCACGCGCAAAAGCTGCTGGCGGAGTGCGCCCGCCTGGCCGGGCAGGCGCGCAGCTTCGCCGGCATGGATTTCGCCGCGCTGCTGGATCCCGAGACCGGCCTGCTGGCGGCCGCCTGCCACGTGCGCGACGGACGCCTGGACACGGGCAGCTGCGACCTGCTGGCCTCGGACAGCCGCATGGCCAGCTTCCTGGCGGTGGCGCAGGGCCAGCTCGGCCAGCGCCACTGGTGGGCGCTGGGCCGGCCGCTGCGCATCGCCGGGCCGGAACAGCTGCTGCTGTCGCGCACCGGCAGCCTGTCGGACTACCTGGCGCCGCAGCTCCTGATGCCGACCTGGCGCGAGACCCTGCTCGACCACGCCGGCCGCGCCGCCGTGCGCGCCCAAGCAGTGCATGGCGCGCGCCACGACATGCCCTGGGGTTTTTCGGAGTCGAGCTGCAATGCGGTCGACGCCCAGCTGCTGTTCCAGTTCGGCCGCTTCGGCATTCCCGCGGCCAGCCTGGAGCGCAGCGCCGATGCCGGCCTGGTGGCGGCGCCGTATGCGGCCATGCTGGCCTTGCCGGTGGCGCCGGCCCTGGCCCTGGCCAACCTCGAGCGCATGGCCCAGGAAGGCCTGGCCGCAGACTACGGCTATCTCGATGCGGTCGACCATACCCCGGGCCGGCTGCCGCACGGCGAGCGCCGCCACGTGGTGCGCGTCGTCGCCACCCGCCACCAGGGCATGGGCCTGCTCGCGCTGCTGCAGCTGCTGCACGGGGCGCCGATGCAGCGCCGCTTCCGCCTCGACCCGGAACTGCGTGCGGCCCTGCCGCTGCTGCAGGAGCCGGTGCCGGCCAGCGGCGCATCGCTTGGAACGGCCTACGACAGCGCGCCGCAGCACCCGGGATCCGCCCAGGGACGGCTCATCGACCGCGCGGATACGTCGACGCCGGACGTGCAGCTGCTGTCGAACGGTAGCTACCACGTGCTGGTGGACAGCACTGGCGCCGGCTACAGCCGCTGGGGCGAATTCCTCTTGAGCCGCTGGCAGCCGGACCCGCTCGGCGCCCGGGGCGGCCTTGCCTGCGTGCTGCGCGACAGCGCGTCCGGCGAACTGTGGTCGCCCACGCTGGCGCCCATCTACGGCGAGCCTGAGCGCTACGAAGCGGTGTTCGCGGAGGGACGCGCCAGCTTCCGGCGCGAGGAGCGCGGCCTGGCGATCATGAGCGAGGTGGTGGTGGCGCCCGAGGACGACATCGAGCTGCGCCACATCCGCATCCACAACCGGAGCGCCGTGCCGCGCACGCTGGAGGTGACGAGCCAGGTCGCGCTGCTGGCGCAAGAAGGGCACGCTGCGCAGCTGCGCATCGATGCGCCGACCCGGGCCATGCTGTGCACCCTGGGGCCGGGCGCACCGACCGTCCTGCACCTGATGGCGGTGCGCGGCGAGGCCGGCGCACCGGAATACAGCGCCGCCTGCCACGACCCGCTTGCGGCGCTGCCACCGCTGGATGAAACATCGCCCGTTTCCCAGCCGGCGCTGGCGATCCGCCGCAGCATCACGCTGGCGCCAAACCAGGAAGTGAGCATCGACCTGGTGCTGGGCGTCGCCCCGACCCCCGCCACCGCGCGCGAACTGGCTGCGCGCTATGCCGGCACCCAGGCGGTGGGGCAGGCGGTGGAGGCGGCCTGGACCCACGGCCAGGCCTTCCTGCGCGCGGCCGGCATCAGCGAGGCGCAGGCCCAGCTCTACAACCGCCTGGCCGGCTGCCTGCTCGACCCGGTGCCCGGCTTGCGGGCGGACGCCGGCGTCATCGAGCGCAACGTGCGCGGACGCGCCGCCCTGCGTCCCTACGGCGTGGACGGCAGCCGCCCGCTGCTGGTGCTGCAGCCCGGCCCGGACAGCGATCTGGCGCGCGAGGTGCTGCAGGCGCACGGCTACTGGCGCGCACGCGGCTTCGAGGCCGACCTGCTGGTGCTGTGCGAGGGCCGCGCCGTGTTCGACCAGGTCATGGCGCTGGCGTCGGGGGAGGCGGAGGGCATCCACGTCCACCTGCTGCCCGAGGTGCCGCAGGAAGACCGCATCCTGCTGCGCGCGGCGGCGCAGGTGCTGCTGCTCGAAGAGCGCGGCAGCCTGCTAGAGCAATTGCGCCGTGCGGCGCCGGGCTTGCCCGCGCTGCCGGCGCCGTTCGCGGCCCAGGAACAGCCGGCGCCCTGGACCAGCGAGGCGCGCCTGCCTGATGCCGAGGCGCACCAGCTCGACGGAGGATTTTCGCGGGACGGGCGCGAGCTGCTCATCCGCAGCGACAGGGCATCGACGGCGCCATCGGAACACGCGCTGGCCAACGGCGTGTTCGGCGCGGTGCTGCCGCAGACCGGCCCGGGCAGCACCTGGTGCGGCCGCCGCACGCTGCTCTTGACGGCGCCGCAGGGCGAAGCCTTCTACCTGCGCGACGAGGACACGGGCAGCGCCTGGTCGCCCACGCCCTGGCCGATGCCGTCCGGCGAGCCCTACCGCACGCGCCACGGGTTCGGCTATACGCTGTTCGAGCACGTGGCGCAGGGCATCGGGTCCGAGCTGCGCTGCTTCGTGGCGCCCGGCGCGCCGCTCAAGTATGCGGTGCTCAAGCTGCACAACGCCTCCAGTGCGCCGCGCCGCCTGTCCGTCACCGGCTATGTGCAATGGTGGATGGACGATGCCGCCGCCAACCCCGGCCTGCAGGTCGTTACCAGCGTCGACGTGGCCAGCGGCGCGCTGGTGGCGCGCAATGCCTTCGGCGACGGCTTTGGCGACACGCTCGGCTTCTTCCACCTCGACGCACCCCAGGTGGCGTCGACCTGCGACCGGCGCGAATTCGTCGGCCGCCACCGCAGCCTGGCGCGGCCGGCGGCGCTGGAGCGCAACGGCTTGTCCGGTGCCAATGGCGCCGCGCTCGACCCGTGCGCGGCCCTGCAGACGCGGGTGGAACTGGCGCCGGGCGCCGCGATCGAGCTCGTGTTCCTGCTCGGCGTGGCCGGACCCGACACGCTGGCGGCAAGCCGCGCGGTGCAGCAGCACGGCGGGGCAAAAGCGGCGGCGCTGGCGCTGCGCCAGGTGCATGCCTTCTGGGACGAGCTGCTCGGCAGCCAGCGCGTGTCCACGCCGGATGCAGCCTTCGACCTGCTTGCCAACGGCTGGCTGCCCTATGCGGCAGTGGCCGGCGCCATGGGCGGCACGCCGGCGCAGCAGCTGCAGGGCGCGATGGCGGCGGTGCACGGCAACCCGGCGGTCTTGCGCGATGCGCTGCTGCGGGCGGCGCGCGCCGACATTGGCGCCGAAGGCCGGCCGGTGGAAGACTTCCTGTGGCTGCCCTACGCGCTGCACCGCTACGTTGGCATCACCGGCGACTACGGCATCCTGCGCGAGCCGGCCGGCGGCGACCCGTCGAGCGGCACGCGCCTGGCGCGCGACGACCTGTACCAGGTTTGCGTGCACGGCCTGCGCGGCTGCCTGCGCTTCGGGGTGCACGGCATGCCGCTGCAGGATGCGCGCATGCACGAGGGCGATGAGGAGCTGGACGCACGCCCCGAGAGCGTGCTGCTGGCCTTCCTGCTGGCCGCGGTGCTGCAACGCTTCGCCGAGGTGGCCGACCGGCGCGCCGACTTCGGCTTCGCCACCACCTGCCGCGGCGCGGCGCTGGCGCTCAAGGCGCAGGCCGAGGAATACGGCTGGAACGGCGCCGCCTATGGCGACGGCGGCGCGGCCACCCAGGCCTGGGCCGCCATGGCCGGCGCGACGCCTGGCCGCATCCAGGCGGTACTCGCCGCGCTGGATACGAGCGACGTGCAGGACGGGCGCACGGCGGCGTGGGCGGCGCTGGCCCTGGCCGCGCAGGGCGCCGGCACGCCCGCGTGGGAAGTGGCGCGCCGCCTGAATCCGCTTGCGCCGGACGCCGGCACACACGTGCGCTTCTCCGGCGCGCCTTGGCTCATGATGGATGCCGTCGGGGGCGGGACGGTTGCCTGCTGGGCGCAGCTGCTGCTGAGCGACGCACTGCTCGGCCTGCAGCGCACGGTCGACCGCCTGGCGCTGGCGCCGCTGCTGCCGCTGGGCTGGGACAGCCTGCGTTTTCGCTACCGCAGCGGCCGGACCGATTATCATGTCACGGTTTTGCCGGCCGAGACGGGCGAGCTGCTCGTACTCGACGGCACGCCGCAGCAGGAGCAGGTGATCGAACTCGTCGACGACGGGCGCGAGCACACGGTGGAACTGTATGTGGAACGCAAGCCGGGCGACGCGCTCGCCGGCCATCAAACAACCAGCCAGGAATGAGGACATGAGTAAACGATTGACGACATGGAGCGGCGCCGCCTGCGCCGCCCTGCTGTGCTGCGCCGCGCCGGCAAGCGCGGTGGACTGGAGCGACAACGCCATCAGCTACCGCTACGGCACCCGCTTCGCCGAGCCCTTCAATCCGGAGCACATCAAGAAGCACATCGTGGCGTTCACCCACGCCAGCGGCTACAAGTACGGCAGCAACTACCTGAACCTGGACGTGCTCAAGTCCGACAGTACCGACCCGCGCGACCTGGGCAGCGACAGCGGCGCGCTCGAGGGCTACCTGCTGTACCGCCACACGCTCGACATCGGCGCCCTGCGCGGCCAGGAAATCCGCTTCGGTAAAGTAAAAGGCGTGGGCCTGACGGTCGGCTTCGACATCAACCACAAGGACGACGTCGGCTACAACTCGCGCAAGCGCATGCTGGTCGCCGGCCCGACCCTGATGTGGGACGTGCCGGGCTTCCTGAATACCAGCATCCTGTGGCTGCGCGAATCGAATGCGCCGAGCGGACCCTTCCCGCCGATCGCCAACGTGCGCGGACGCTATACCTACGACACCCATCCGATGCTGGCCGCCAGCTGGGGCATCCCGGTGGCCGAGGGCTGGTCCTTCGAAGGCTTCCTGAACTTCATCGCCGCCAAGGGGCTGGACGAGACCGGCGCTCCGACCAGCGCCGAGACCAACCTGGACTTCGCTTTCATGTATGACGTCGGCCCGCGCCTGGGCTACGCGAAGAACAAGGTCCGGGTCGGCGTCGGCTACCAGTTCTGGAACAACAAGTTCGGCAATTCGCGCCGGACGACCGGCGGGGCGGGGCAGCGCGCCAGCACGCCGATGGTGCGGGCGGACTTCCATTTCTAGGACTGGTTGAGGAGTCTGCAGGGCACTTAAATTGGCTCAACACTTGTAGATAAATTTACAATTGTTGAGACGAATCGGCGCAAGGTGTTTTCCCATGCAATTGCAAAAATTGCATTATGAAAACCACCTTCCTGCCCCCCACTATTGGTGCGCTGCTGCTGGCCCTGTCCTGCAACAGCGCGTTCGCGGCCCCGGCCGAGCACAAGGAATTCGAAGCTACCCTGCACGCGCCCTTCCAGGGCACAGCGGATGCGCGCCGAACCTTCAGCCTGAACTTCAGCTATCCCGGCCTGGAACAGCCGGGCACCGTGTACTGGAAGCTGGAGCTGGTCAACCCAGAGGGGCGCGCTGTCCGGCTTTGGCGTGGCAACAGCCGCATCTCCGGAGAGACCGCCCTTGTCCGGGTCGCCTGGGATGGCCGGCTCAAGGGCACGTCCGCGCCCGCCGGCCTGTACCGGGTGCGCATGCGCGCCGTCCTGCGCGGCGTCCCCCACGATGATCACCACGACGCCGTCGAGCAGGACTGGCAGATCGCCGTCGGCGCCCCGCCGGCGCAGCGCACGCCGCGCTTTACCCCGCTGCCGGGCGCGCGCGACGCCGCTTCCACAGGTGCGGCGGCAGCACCGGCCGCCGCCTCGCTGCCCTACACGGTCTACCTGGCCAACCTGCACAGCCAGAGCAACCACAGCGACGGCGGCGCCGCCCTCGACGCCTGCAAGGGCGCTCAGGATCCGCTCAAGGCCAAGTACGGTCCCGAAGCCGCCTTCGCCTATGCGCGCGGCCGCGGCCTCGACATCCTGGCCGTCTCCGAGCACAACCACATGTACGACGGCTCGGACGGTACCGACCCCAATGCCGACCCGGCCAAGGCGAAAGACCTGTACAAGGCCGGCCTGGCCAGCGCCGCCGCCTTCAATGCCACCAAGCCGGGCTTCCTGGCGCTGTACGGCATGGAGTGGGGCGTGATCAACAACGGCGGCCATGTCAACATCTTCAACAGCGACGAGCTGCTGGGCTGGGAGACCAACGCCCTGGGCGAACTGCTGGCCGATACGCGGACCGCGCGCAGCGACTACGGCGCGCTCTACACCCTGATGCGCGAGCGCGGCTGGGTGGGGCAGTTCAACCATCCCGCGCACAGCGGGCAGTTCAAGGTCAACGGCGTGCCGCTCGCCTACACGCCCGACGGCGACGAGGCGATGGCGCTGTGCGAGGTGATGAACAGCACCGCCTTCTCCACCAACGACACCGAGAACGAGACCCGGCGCAGCAACTTCGAGCAGGCCTGCAACAAGCTGCTGGAAGCCGGCTACCACGTGGCCTTCAGCACCAACCAGGACAACCACTGCGCCAACTGGGGCGCGTCCTACACCAACCGCACTGGCATCCTGCTGCCCAACGGGACGGCGCTCACGCGCGACAGTTTTGTGGAGGCGCTCAAGGCGCGGCGCGTGTTCGCCACCATGGACAAGGGTTCGCAGCTGATCCTCACCGCGAACGGGAAAATGATGGGGGAGCGCTTCACCAACCGCGGGCCGCTCACGCTGGTTGCCAACTTTGCATCGAGCGCGAGCAAGAAGGTGGCGGCGGTGTCGATCGTGGCGGGCGTGCCGGGGCGGAACGGCGCCGTCACCGAAGTCTCGAACCTGGCCACCAGCACCTTCACGCCGGCGCCGGGGAAGCACCTCTTCTATGCGCGGGTGACCCAGGAAGACGGCAATGTGCTGTGGTCGGCGCCGGTGTGGGTGACGCAGGAGTAGGGGATCAGAAGCCGAGCGGCGCGCCCGCACCCAGCAGGGTAGCCACGCCCAGCACCGCAAAGATCAGCGCCGCCAGCCCGTGCACGAGCTTCAGCGGCACGCACTTGGCGATGCGCTCGCCGAACACCACCGCCGGCACGTTCGCCAGCATCATGCCCAAGGTGGTGCCGGCGACGACCGCCGCCATCGATTCGTAGCGCGCCGCCAGGGCCACGGTGGTCACCTGCGTCTTGTCGCCCATTTCGGCGATAAAGAAGGCCAGCACGGTGGTCAGGAAGACACCGAAGCGCGCCAGCGGCGCCTCGTCCGCATCCACCTTGCTGGGCGCCATAACCCAGGCGGCCATGGCGAGGAAGGACAGGCCCAGCACCCAGCGCATCACGCCCGCGCCAAGCAGTTCGCTCACCAGGGCGCCGACGGCGGCGGCGAAAGCGTGGTTGCACACGGTCGCAACAAAAATGCCGAACACGATCGGCAAAGGGCGGCGAAAGCGGGCGGCGAGGAGGAAGGCCAGCAGCTGGGTCTTGTCGCCCATCTCGGCAAGTCCCACGATGCCGGTCGATACGAGAAAAGCGTCCATGAAGCGGCAGGTACGAAAGCCCGGATCATAGCAGAGCCCTCTGTCCTTACAGCGCGCGCCAGCGCCATTGCGGTGCTTTCCGGCCACGATCGAAGATGCTATTCTGCCCGCTTCCTTCCACGCGAGAGACCATGAAGACTAGCACCCTGCTGCGCGCCTCGGCCTGCGCCTTTATCTGCCAGTGGAGCGCCTACGCGTTCGCACTCGACCCCCTCAGCTACGCCAAATACGACCAGGTCAAGACCACCGCCCTGCACCTGGACCTGAAGGCCGACTTCGCGCGCAAGACCCTGGCCGGCTACGCCGACCTGACCCTGAACTGGATCGACAAGTCGGCCACCACGCTGGACCTCGACACCCGTGAGCTGAAGATCTCGAAGATCGAGGCGCAGGACGCGAAAGGGGCGTGGAAGCCGGTCAAGTACACCCTCGACAAGCTGGATGCCGAAAAAGGCCAGGCGCTGCACATCGCGCTGCCCGGCCAGCCGGGCAAGGTGCGCATCCACTACCAGACCGCGCCCACCGCGCCGGCGCTGCAGTGGCTCACGCCGAAGCAGACCATGTCGGGCAAGTACCCCTTCATGTTCAGCCAGTCGCAGCCGATCGCCGCGCGCTCCTTCGTGCCGATCCAGGACACCCCGGCGGTGCGCTTCACCTACACCGCGCGCATCCAGGCCCCGGAAGGCATGCGCGTCGTGATGAGCGCCGATAACGACCCCAAGGCCACCGGCAAGGGCGGCTGGAAATTCACCATGCCGCAGCCGGTGCCGTCCTACCTGATCGCCATCGGCATCGGCGAGCTGGAAGCGCGCACCCTGGGCCCGCGCACCGGCGTCTACGCCGAGCCGATGCGCATCAAGGCCGCCGAATACGAGCTGGCCGACACCGAGAAGATGGTGGCCGCGGCCGAATCACTGTACGGGCCGTATCGCTGGGGACGCTACGACATGCTGGTGCTGCCGCCGTCCTTCCCGATCGGCGGCATGGAAAACCCGCGCCTGACCTTCCTGACCCCGACCATGATCGCGGGCGACCGCAGCCTGGTGGACCTGGTCTCGCACGAGCTGGCGCATAGCTGGTCGGGCAACCTGGTGACCAACGCCTCGTGGAAGCACTGGTGGCTCAACGAAGGCTTCACCACCTACGTCACCACCCGCATCCTCGAGAAGATGTACGGCGAGGAAGTGGCGACCATGAACCTGCAGCTCGAGCAGGAGGAAGCGCTCGATTCGCTGAAGGACATCCCATTGGCGCAGCAGGCCCTCCTCACGCGCGACCCGGACACCAGTTCCGAGCACTACACGGATCAGGGTCTGGCCTATCCGAAGGGCGCCTGGTTCTTGCGCACCCTCGAGCAGCGCGCCGGCCGCGCCGCCTTCGACACTTTTCTCCGCAGCTGGTTCGACCAGCACGCCTTCCAGAGCGTGACCACCGACCAGTTCGTCGCTTTCCTGCGCGCGAACCTGCTGGCCAAGAACCCGAAGATCATGAGCGACGCCGAGCTGGACGAGTGGCTGTACGGCCCGGGCATCCCGGCCAGCGCTACCCGCGCCGTCTCGACCCGCCTGGCCAAGCTGAACGACACCACCGCGCGCTGGCTCAAGGGCGACATCAAGACTGCCCAGCTGCCTGCCAAGGACTGGAACGCCGCCGAGTGGATGAAGTTCCTGAACGACATCGACAACAAGGCCGATGCCGCCAAGCTGGAAGAACTGGACAAGGCCTACGGCCTGGCCAAGACCGGCAACAATGAAGTGGCCTTCCGCTTCTACCGCGCTTCGGTACACGCCGGCTACCGCGGCATCCGCCCGAACCTGGAAGCCTTCCTGATGAGCGTGGGCCGCCAGAAGTTCGTGGTGCCGCTGTACGGCGCGCTGCGCGCCAACCTTGACGACCGGGCCTGGGCCGAGCGCGTGTACAAGGCGGCGCGCGAGCGCTACCACCCGGAGACGCAGGGCAGCGTCGACAAGCAGATGACCAAATAACGATCAACCAAAGAGGGATGAACAGAGTGTTTGCCATGAATCGCATTGCAGCCGCGGCCCTGCTCGCGCTGACCGCTACTGCCACCGGCGCCGTATTCGCGCAGGACGCCGCGCCCGCCAGCGCTGCCGTCGCGCCTGCCTACGACCTGCGCGCCGACGTCGAACGCGTCATGAAGGAATTCGACGTGCCGGGCATCGCCATCGCCGTGGTCAAGGACGGCAAGGTCCTGGCGGCCGAAGGCTTCGGCGTGCGCAAGCGCGGCGAGCCGGCCAGGGTCGACGGCAAGACCATCTTCGAGATCGCCTCGAACTCCAAGGCCTTTACGGCCGCGGCGCTGGCCATGCTGGTCGACCAGGGCAAGCTGGGCTGGGACGACCCGGTGATCAAGCACCTGCCGGACTTCCGCATGTACGACGCCTACGTCACCGCCGAGATGACCATCCGCGACCTGCTGGTGCACCGCAGCGGCCTGGGGCTAGGCGCCGGTGACCTGATGTGGTGGCCGACCACCAATTTCAGCACCGACGAGATCATCCACAACCTCCGCTACATCAAGCCGGCCACCAGCTTCCGCAGCGCCTACGCCTACGACAACCTGCTCTACATCGTGGCCGGCAAGATCATCGCCGCCAAGTCGGGCAAGACCTGGGGCGAGACCATGCACGAGTGGATCCTCAAGCCGGTCGGCATGGCGAACACCACCACCAGCCTGGAAGAAAACGCGAAGTTCGCCAACGTGTCGGCGCCGCACAGCAAGATCAACGGCAAGGCCGTTCCCGTAAAACCGATGCCGGTGGGGAACGCGGTCGGCGCGGTCGGCATCAACACCAATGCCGAGGACATCGCGCGCTGGATGAACGTGCTGCTGGACAGCGGCAAGCTGGGCAAGGGCGCGGACGGCAAGGACGTGCGCCTGTGGTCGGACAAGCAGGCGCGCGAGATGTGGACCGCGCAGACCCCGATGACCATCAACACGCCGCGCGCGCCGCTGGCCGCCACCAAGCCGAACTTCTATGCCTACGGCCTGGGCTTCCAGCTGCGCGACTACCAGGGCAAGCTGGTGGCGATGCACGGCGGCGCGCTGCAGGGCTTCTACACCCGCGTGCTGCTGGTGCCGGAGTCGAAGCTGGGCATCGCGATCTTCACCAACGCCGAAAGCGGCCCCTCGCTGAACGCGCTGCAGTACCGCCTGCTGGACCAGCACCTGGGCGTGACGCCGACCGACTGGATCGGCCGCATCGCCGACATCGACCGCGAGAACCAGGCCAAGGAAGCGGCCCGCATCAAGGGCGAATCCGCGACGCGCGCGGCGAGCTCGAAGCCGTCGCTGCCGCTGGCGTCCTACGAAGGGGAGTATGAGGATGCGTGGTATGGCAAGGCGTCGATCAAACGCGTGAACAACAAGCTGGTGCTGTCGTTCGCGAAGACGCCGGACCTGACCGGGGAGATGGAGCACTTCCAGCACGACACCTTCATCGTGCGCTGGAAGGAGCGCAACTTCAATGCGGATGCCTACGTCACCTTCTCGCTGGACCACGACGGTAGCATCGAACGGGTGCGCATGAAGCCGGTGTCGACGGAGACCGACTTCAGCTATGACTTCCAGGATCTGCTGTTCACCCCGGTGAAGAAGGACAAGAAGGTTTAATACCGGCACTGTTGAAATTGGATCCCCGCCTGCGCGGGGATGACGGTTTTTAGGCTAGTAGATTTAAAACCGTCGTTCCCGCGCAGGCGGGAACCCAATTTCTCGGTGAGCAGCGTTAGCTCACTTCCCGTTCCACACCTTCATCATATCCTCCGACCCCTGCGTCCGAATCCCGTTATCCGACAGGATCCCTTCGGTCGCATCCAGCACCGCCTTGCGCGGCAGGATCATGTTCTCGCCATAGCGCTGGTCGAACTTGAACACGACGTGCTCGTCCTTCAGGTCGCGCAGCGTCGACACCAGGTGGGCCAGGCTGCGGATCTTGACGCCGTTGACCGTATCGACCACCGAACCGAAGCGGTTGTTGTAGCCGCGGACCAGCGGGTGCGGGAAGAACGGGCCGCTGATCACCACCAGCTCGTCACGCGCCGCATCCGGCGAATCGCCGCGCCGCGTGATCAGGGGGCTGTCGTTAAAGGCATAGGCATTCGCCGCCGGCGCACTCGCCACCATGAAGGACAGGAATTCGCTGGTGGCGCGGGTGAACACCACCGGGCCGTACACGAAGTAGGACGGATAGCCGCCGTTCAGGTCCGGAATCAGGAGCGGACGCGGTCCGCTGGTCGGCACCTCGACCTTCATCGGCTTGCCGGCGCGGATGATCGACATCGGCACCTTGCCGTCCTTCGCCAGCTGCTGGATGCGGTACTGGAAGCGTACGCGCAGGTTCGAACCCAGCTTCACCATGCCCTGGTTGTCGATCGGGTGCTCGCCGACGTGGGTGACGATGTCGCCTTCCTTCAGCGGCCAGCTGGCATCGTTCTTGTACGGACGGTGCACCAGCGCGCCTTCCACCGACTTGTCGATCTTCAGGTACTGGCGCAGGCCCGTGTTCTCCAGGTTCTGGAAGCTGTCGTGCAGCAGCGGCTTGCCGTCGTAGCGGCCGTCCGCCACGTCCTTCAGGAACAGCTCGATTTCTTCGTTCGGGATCACGTAGCCGATGTTCTGGGCATTGGCCGCCATCGAGAAGGCCAGGCCGATCATCTTGTCGCCCGCGATGACCGGGCCGCCGCTGTTGCCCGGGTTGATCGGCGCGTCGATCTGGATGCGCAGGCCCGAGCTGAACGAGCCGTAGCCGACGAATTCCACGCGCGAGACGATGCCGCGGGTGGTCGACAGCGAGTTGCCACCGACCGGATAGCCGTAGGCGAAGACCGCTTCGCGCACGTCCGGCAGCACGGCGGCGCGCTGCACCGGCGGTCGCTTGTCGAAGAAGGACGGGTCTTCGAGTTCCAGCACGGCCAGGTCCAGGCCGCGCGCCAGTGCGATCACCTTGGCGGGCACCCGGTCGCCGGACTGGCTGGCCTGCACCTCGACCTGGCTGGCGTAGCCGACTACGTGGGCGTTGGTCAGGATGCGCTTGCCCTCGATGATGACGCCCGAGCCGGTGACGTCGGCCGGCGAGGCCTTGGTCCAGGGCTTGTACGGGTCCGGGCGGCGCACGGTGGCGAAGATCTTGACCACCGAGTTCTCGACCGCCGGCAGGGCCGGCGCCTTGGTGGCGGACGGCGTGGCGACGGCCGGCGAGGGCGGCGTGGCGGGAGTCGGTGCTGGAGGCGGGGAGGTGTCCTGGGCGTGGACAAGGCCGCTCAGGGCGAATGCCACGGCGGCGGCGAGGCGTGCGGTTTTCATGGGTTCCTTCGGTGGCTCAACGGTACGAGTGGCAAGAATATACACGCTTGCCGCCGAAGGAAATACACAAAACCTCACAAGGGGGGGCTGATGCCTCCGCGTTGCGCTTATTGTTTCACGAACTTGAGCGTCATGCGGTCGCTCTCGCCGATTGCCATGTACTTCTCGCGGTCCTTGTCCTTGTTGGACAGCACCGGCGGCAGGGTCCACACGCCTTTTTCGTGGTTGGCGGTGTCCTTCGGGTTGGCGTTCACCTCGGACTTGGCGGCCAGCTTGAAGCCGGCGCCTTCGATGGTCTTGATGACCCAGGCTTCGTGCACGTAGCCGCTCGAGGCCTTGGCGTCCTGCGTCATCGATGCCGGCAGCCGATGGTCGACCACGCCCAGCACGCCGCCCGGTTTGAGCACCTTGTGGATTTCCTTGAAGGTGTTCTTCAGCGCGTCCTCGCCGTTGCCGACCCAGTTATGCAGGTTGCGGAAGGTGAGCACCATGTCGACGCTGTTCGGCGCCGCGATCTGGTAGGTCGCAGGCGGCTCGAACACGGCCGGGACCACCTTGTCGTAGATCGCCGGCGTGGCCTCGAACTTCTGCTTGAGCGCCATGCCGCCGCGCTTTTCCGGCACGAAGGCCTGGCCCGCGGCGATCAGCTTGCCGTTCTGGCGCAGGTAGGGCGCCAGGATCTCGGTGTACCAGCCGCCGCCGGGCGCCAGCTCCACCACCGTCATGTTGGGCTTGATGCCGAAGAAGGTGAGCGTCTCGTACGGATGGCGCGCCGCGTCGCGCGCCTTGTTGGCGGCGCTGCGGTGTTCGCCCGCGATGGCGGCTTTCAGGGCGTCGTCCGCCAGTGCGGTGCCGGCGGCGCCGGCCAGGCCGGTGGCCAGCATGGCGGCCAGGATCAGTCGTTTCATCGGTTCGAAGTCTCCAGTTGATTGTGCGCGGCCGGGCGGGACGCCGCCGCCGCGCTGATGATCGGCCACACTTGCCGGACAGTCAAGCGTTCTTCAAACATGCATATGTTTCACTCGACAACATGTCCGCCTCAGTGTCCGCGGCGGACGCCCGGACACCTGCGCGGACACTTTGCGCGGACAGTCGACGTCCACCAAATCATGGGTTTAAAACGTGCTTTGATCTGGCACAACAATTGCCTATTCAAAACCTCGAGTTGCTGCTAAGGTTGACAAGTTTAGCGGGGCCATCAGCCCTGTCGAAACCACTCCCTCCGTAGTAAATACAAGAGCGGGCCGCACCACAAGGCGGGACCGCTGCCCAGAAGTAGGTTGATTTCAGGAGACTTTATGGAACGCCGTACCTTTCTCAATTTCAGCAGCCTGGCGCTCGCCTCCACGCTCGTCCCCTTCACCCGCGCGATTGCCGCGGACGAACTGCTCAGCTCCATGCCCACGGCCGCCAAGAAGGCGCTGGCCGACGTCGCGCTGAACGCCGCCACCAAGGCCGGCGCCAGCTATGCCGACGTGCGCATCGGCCGCTACCTGAACCAGTTCATCACCACGCGCGACCTGAACGTGGAGAACGTGGCGAACACCGAGTCGGCCGGCGTCGGCGTGCGCGTGATCGCGAACGGCGCCTACGGCTTTGCCGCCACCTCGGACATGAGCAACGACGGCATCGCCAATGCGGCGCGCCAGGCGGTGGCGATTGCCAAGGCCAATGCCAAGCTGCAGTCCGAACCGGTGCGCCTTGCACCAGTGAAGGGCGTCGGCGATGTCTCCTGGTCCACCCCGATCAAGAAGGACTGGCGCGCGGTGCCGATCAAGGAGAAGGCAGACCTGCTCATCGCCGCCAACAAGGCCGGCATGGAGGGCGGCGCGACCTTCATGAATTCGATGCTGTTCCAGGTGAACCAGCAGAAGTACTTCGCCTCCACCGACGGCTCCTACATCGAGCAGGACGTGCACCGCCTGTGGGCCCCGTTCCAGGCGACCGCCGTCGACAAGACCACCGGCAAGTTCCGCTCGCGCTCCGGCCTGGGTGCGCCGGTCGGCAAGGGCTATGAATACCTGGATGGCCTCAAGGAGCACAAGATCAAGGCTGCGGGCGGCGTTGCTACCCTGTACACCGATACCTACGACATCATCGAGGACGCGCGCGCCGCGGGCCGCGATGCCAAGGCCAAGCTGACCGCCAAATCGGTCCTCCCGGGCAAGTACGACCTGATGCTGTCGCCGGAACACCTGTGGCTGACCATCCACGAAAACGTTGGACACCCGACGGAACTGGACCGTGTGCTCGGCTACGAAGCCAACTACGCCGGCACCAGCTTCGCCACCCTGGATAAATGGGAATCGAAGAAGTTTAAATACGGTAACCCGATCGTCAACCTGTTCGCCGACAAGACGACCCCGGGTTCGCTCGGCGCCATCGGCTACGACGATGAAGGCGTCAAGACCAAGAAGTGGGACATCATCAAGGACGGCATCCTGGTCAACTACCAGGCCACCCGCGACCAGGCCCACATCATCGGCGAGAAGGAATCGCACGGCTGCTCGTACGCCGACTCGTGGAACTCGGTGCAGTTCCAGCGCATGCCGAACGTGTCGCTCGCGGCGGGCAAGAAGAAGCTGACCCCGGACGAGATGGTCAAGGACATCAAGAAGGGCATCTACATCGTCGGCGACGGCTCCTTCTCAATCGACCAGCAGCGCTACAACGCCCAGTTCGGCGGCCAGCTGTTCTACGAGATCAAGGACGGCAAGATCGGCCAGATGCTGGAAGACGTGGCCTACCAGGCCAACACCCAGGAATTCTGGACCGCCTGCACCGCCATCTGCGACGAGCGCGACTGGCGCATGGGCGGCTCCTTCTTCGACGGCAAGGGCCAGCCGCCGCAGATCAGCATCGTGTCGCACGGGTCGTCGACCGCGCGCTTCAACGGCATCAACGTGATCAACACCGCCCGCAAGATCGGCTAAGGCAAGAGGACCCTCATGAGCATCCTTACCCAGGACCAGACCAAGCGCATCACCGACCGGGTGCTGTCGCTCTCGAAGGCCGACGAGTGCATCGTCAACATCGAAGGCGCCCGCATCGGCAACATCCGTTTCGCACGTAACGCCGTGTCCACCGCCGGCCTGGCCGACGATACCCGCCTCACCGTGCAGGTGGCCTTCGGCAAGCGCCAGGGCACCGCCACCATCAACGAGTTCGACGACAAGTCGCTGGAAAAAGCCGTGCGCCGCGCCGAGGACCTGGCGCGCCTGGCGCCGGAGAATCCGGAATTCATGCCGGCGATCGCCAAGACCGGCTACAAGTCGTCCGAGACCTACGTCAAGCGCACCGCCGAGATTGACCCGGAATTCCGCGCCCAGGCCGCCGCCTACGCGATGGAAGCCTGCCGCAAGAAGGGCCTGGTCTCGGCCGGCTTCTTCACCGACCGCGAAACGTTTGAAACCGTGGCCAACTCGAACGGCGTGTTCGGCCACCAGGTCGCCACCTCGCTCGACTTCACCTGCACCGTGCGGACCGAAGACGGCCGCGGTTCGGGCTGGGTCAAGCGCTCGGCGCGCGACGTCGCCCGTTTCGATCCGCGCGAAGCGGCCGACGTGGCCATCGAGAAGGCGCTGCGCTCGGTGGACGCCAAGGCCCTCGAGCCGGGCCGCTACACCGTGGTGATGGAGCCATCCGCCACCAGCGACCTCCTGACCTTCATGATCGGCGGCTTCAATGCCCGCATGGCCGACGAGGGCCGCAGCTTCCTGTCGAAAAAAGGCGGCCAGAACCGCCTGGGCGACAAACTGTTCGACCAGCAGGTCAACATCTGGTCCGACCCGTGGGACAAGGACGTGCCGGTGCTGCCGTGGGACGGCAACATGCTGCCGCGCGAACGGACCCACCTGGTGAAGGACGGCCGCATCAATGCGCTGAACTACTCGCAGTACTGGGCCAAGCAGAAGGGCCAGCGCGCCATCGGCAGCGCCGGCAACATCATCATGGCCGGCACTGACAAGAGCACGGCCGAGCTGATCGCCAACACCAAGAAGGGCGTGCTGGTGACCCGCACCTGGTACATCCGCATGGTGGACCCGCAGTCGGTGCTGGTGACGGGCCTGACCCGCGACGGCACTTTCTACATCGAGAACGGCAAGGTCAAGCACCCGATCAAGAACTTCCGCTTCAACGAGAGCCCGGTGAGCATGCTGAACAACATCGAGGAGATCGGCAAGCCGCTGGTGATCGGCGGCGACGAGGCGAACTACTCGATGCTGATCCCGTCGATGAAGATCCGCGATTTCAACTTCACGTCGCTGTCGGACGCGGTTTAAGCAACAGTTATCCCGCGGCCTTAAAACCGTCATTCCGGCGAAGGCCGGAATCCAATTCCGCTGCGTCGTGTCGGCGTTAAACTTGGATCCCGGCCTGCGCCGGGATGACGTTCTCGGGCCGCGGGTGAACGCATACGGAAAACACACATGGAACGTCGTAAATTCCTCCAGATTGGCGCCGGCACCGCGGGCGCCATGCTCATCCCCGTCTTCGGCAACGCCATCGCCGCCGATGAACTGATGAGCGTCATGCCCACCAGCGCCAAGAAGGCCTTGGCCGACACCGCGTTGAACGCCGCCACCAAGGCCGGCGCGTCCTACTGCGACGTGCGCATCGGACGCTACCTGAACCAGTTCATCATCACGCGCGACTTGAACGTCGAGAACATCAGCAACACCGAATCGACCGGCGTCGGCGTGCGCGTGATCGCCAACGGCGCCTACGGCTTCGCCTCGACCAACAACCTGACCCCGGACGGCATCGCCAACGCCGCGCGCCAGGCGGTGGCCATCGCCAAGGCCAACGCCAAGCTGCAGACCGAGCCGGTGCGCCTCGCCCCCGTAAAAGGCGTGGGCGAAGTGGCCTGGGCCACCCCGGTCAAGAAGGACTGGCGCGGCATCCCGGTCAAGGACAAGGCCGAGATGCTGATCGCCGCCAACAAGGCGGGCATGGCCGCCGGCGCGAGCTTCATGACCGCGTCGCTGTTCCAGATCAACCAGCAGAAGTACTTCGCCTCCACCGACGGCTCCTACATCGACCAGGACATCCACCGCCTGTGGGCGCCGATCAATGCGACCGCGGTCGACAAGGCCAGCGGCAAGTTCCGCTCGCGCGCGGGCCTGTCCTCGCCGGTGAGCATGGGCTACGAATACTTCGACGCCAAGGCCAGCGACAAGGTGCAGGCCGCCGGCGGCGTGACCACCCTGTACACCAACTCCTACGACATCATCGAGGACGCCAGGCTGGCGGGCAAGCAGGCGCGCGACAAGCTCAGCGCCAAGTCGGTCGAGCCGGGCAAGTACGACCTGGTGCTGTCGCCCGAACACCTGTTCCTGACCATCCACGAAAACGTCGGACACCCGACGGAACTCGACCGCGTGCTCGGCTACGAAGCCAACTACGCCGGCACCAGCTTCGTGGGCCTGGACAAGTGGGAGTCGAAGAAATTCAAGTACGGCTCCGAGCGCGTGAACTTCGTTGCCGACCGCACCACGCCGGGCTCGCTCGGCCTGATCGGCTACGACGACGAAGGCGTACCGGCCAAGAAGTGGGACATCATCCGCAACGGCATCCTGGTCAACTACCAGGCCACGCGCGACCAGGCCCACATCATCGGTGAGAAGGAATCGCACGGCTGCTCCTACGCCGACAGCTGGAGCACCATCCAGTTCCAGCGCATGCCGAACATCTCGCTGGAAGCCGGCAAGGCACGCCTGACTCCGGACGAACTGGTCAAGGACGTCAAGAAGGGCATCTACATCCTGGGCCGCGGCTCGTATTCGATCGACCAGCAGCGCTACAACTCGCAGTTCGGCGGCACGCTGTTCTACGAGATCAAGAACGGCAAGATCACCGGCCAGCTGGAAGACGTGGCTTACCAGACCAATACCCAGGAATTCTGGAACGCCTGCTCGGCCATCTGCGACGAGCGCGACTGGCGCATGGGCGGCTCGTTCTTCGACGGCAAAGGCCAGCCGAGCCAGGTGAGCGCAGTCTCGCATGGTTCGAGTACCGCGCGCTTCAATGGCATCAACGTCATCAACACCGCACGCAAGATCGGTTGAGGGAAGGGGACAATATGAAACAGCTGAACCAGGAAGAAGCAAAACGCATCGCCGACCGCGTGATCGGTTTCTCGAAAGCGGACGAGTGCAGCGTCTCGATCGAAGGCAATCGCACCGGTAACATCCGCTTCGCACGCAACAGCGTGTCGACCGCCGGCCTGACCGAAGACACCCAGCTGGCCGTGCGCGTGGCCTTCGGCAAGCGCGTCGGCACCGCCGTCGTTAACGAGTTCGACGACAAGTCGCTGGAAAAGGCCGTGCGCCGCGCCGAGGAACTGGCGCGCCTGGCGCCGGAGAATCCGGAGTTCGTGCCGGCCGTCGGCAAGCAGGAATACCAGCTCACCAAGACCTTCGTGCCGAGCACCGCCGCCATCGACCCGGCCTACCGCGCCGAAGTGGCGGCCGCCTCGATCGGCCAGGCGCGCGCCAAGAAGCTGGTCACCGCCGGCTTCTTCACCGACAGCACCCGTTTCGCCTGCATCGCCAACTCGAAGGGCGTGTTCGGCTTCCAGGAATTCACCGACCTGTCCTTCACCTGCACCGCGCGTACCGAAGACGGCCGCGGCTCGGGCTGGGTGACCCGCTCGGCGGTCGATGCGCGCCGCTTCAACGCGCGTGAAGCAGCCGAGATCGCGATCGACAAGGCGCTGCGTTCGGTCGATGCGAAGGCGCTGGAGCCGGGCCGCTACACCGTGATCCTGGAACCGGCGGCCACCTCGGAAATCCTGGGCAACATGTTCAGCTCCTTTGGCGCGCGCGCCGCGGACGAAGGCCGCAGCTTCCTGGCCAAGAAGGGCGGCGGCAACCGCCTGGGCGAGAAGCTGTTCGACGAGCAGGTGAATATCTGGGCCGACCCGTGGAATCCGGACGTGCCGGTGGCCCCGTGGGACAACCAGACCATGCTCGCCCGCAAGCGCACCGACCTGATCAAGAACGGCCGCGTCGCTTCGCTCGGCTACTCGCCGTTCTGGGCGCAGAAGACCGGCAACCAGGCCACCGCGGGCCATGGCAACATGATCATGGCCGGCGGCACCAAGTCGCTGGACGAGCTGGTCGCCGATACCAAGAAGGGCATCGTGGTCACCCGTACCTGGTACATCCGCATGGTGGACCCGCAGTCGCTCCTGATCACGGGCCTGACCCGCGACGGCACCTTCTATGTCGAGAACGGCAAGATCAAGCACCCGGTGAAGAACTTCCGCTTCAACGAAAGCCCGGTCACCATCCTCAACAACATCGACGAGCTGGGCAAGCCCGAGATCATCGGTGGCGACGAGGTGCCGTTCCAGATGGTGCTGCCGCCGATGAAGGTCCGCGACTTCAACTTCACCTCGCTGTCCGACGCGGTCTGAGTTTGGGCTTTCACTGATGGCGAACTACGATTTCTACTTCACGCGCCTGAGCTACGAATCGGGCGACTGGGACGTGGATATCCGTATGCCCAGCAACGTGCTGAACTCGCTCGTCGAGTACACCACCTTGCGGGTGGATCCGGCGGAGCGCATCGTCGCCCTGTCGGATCCGAAGATGCTGCAGGCGCCGTTCTGCTATTTCGCGGGGCACAAACTGGTGCAGTTCACCCCGCAAGAACGGCGCAACCTCGAGAAATACGTGCGTGGCGGCGGCTTCGTCTTCGTGGACGACTGCAACCACGACATCGACGGCTTGTTCGCCAAGTCCTTCGAGGCCGAGATGGTCAAGATTTTCGGCGCCTCCGCCCTGAAGAAGATTCCGAATACGCACCCGCTGTATTCCTGCTTCTTCAAGTTCGACGGGCCGCCGACCACCGGCGGGGAACTCAATGGCTGGGGCGACGACCTGGTGCACGAGTACCTGAAGGCGATCGAGTTCGGCGGGCGCATCCGCCTGCTGTACTCGAACAAGGACTACGGATGCGAGTGGGACTACGACTTCCGCAACAAGCGGTTTCTCGCGGTCGACAACACCCGCTTCGCGGTCAATATCATTCAATATGCGTTGGGAGCGTAAGCGGTGGCTGAACGTGAAGTGGTAGCGTGGAGTGAAACGGAAATTGCCGAGCTGACGGCGAAAATCGACGCATTGAAGGCCAGCATGGCGCGCGTGATCATCGGACAGGAAGACGTGGTCGACCTGCTGGTGACCTGCCTGCTGGCCGGCGGCCATGCGCTGGTCGAGGGCGTGCCGGGCCTGGGCAAGACCCTCCTGGTGAAATCGCTGGCGCAGGCCACCGACATGGAATTTCGCCGCGTGCAGTTCACGCCGGACCTGATGCCCTCGGATATCGTCGGCACCGAGATCCTGGAAGAAGACACCACGACGCGCCAGCGCGTGTTCCGCTTCCAGCAAGGCCCGGTGTTCACCCAGGTGCTGCTGGCGGACGAGATCAACCGCGCACCGCCCAAGACCCAGTCGGCATTGCTGGAAGCGATGCAGGAGCGTGCGGTGACGTTTGCCGGCACCACGCACAAGTTGCCGCGCCCCTTCTTCGTGCTGGCTACCCAGAACCCGATCGAGCAGGCCGGCACCTATCCGCTGCCGGAAGCCCAGCTCGACCGCTTCCTGCTGCGCATCGACGTGGTCTATCCGACCGAGGACGAGGAGGTGCTGATGGTCTCGCGCACCACCCACGCGGGACTGGACGACGCCGAGCCGGCGATGACGGTCGAGACCCTGCTGCGCCTGCAGCAGCTGGTGCGCGACATCGAGATCGGCGAGCACCTGCTGCGCTACGCGACGCGCCTGGTGCGCAACACCCGTCCTGCCATCACCACGGTGGCGGCGGTCAAGCAGCACGTCGGCTGGGGCGCCGGCCCGCGCGCCGGCCAGGCCCTGGTGCTGGCTTCGAAAGCGCGCGCCCTGATGCAGGGGCGCCTGGCGGTCACGCGCGACGACATCCAGGCCATGCTGCTGCCGGTGCTGGCGCACCGGGTGCTGCGCAACTTCGAGGCCGAGGCCGACGGCATCGCCATCGCCGACATCCTGCAATCCCTGCGCAACGAGATCCGGGTCGATTAATCTTGTCGCTGGCGAAGACCGCGCTGATCGCGCACACGCAGAAGCTCGACCTCGTGATCCGCCATGTGCTGGCGGGGCTCGGCCATGGCATCCACGCCGGGCGCGAGCGCGGGGCGGGCGTTGAATTCTCGGAATACCGGGCCTATGCGCCCGGGGACGAGTGGCGCCGCGTCGACTGGAAGCTGCTGGCGCGCGCCGACCGCTATTTCGTGCGCGAGGCCGAGCGCGACAGCCACGTGGCGGTCTGGCTGGTGCTGGACGCCAGCGCCTCGATGCTCGAGCCCAGCCGCGAAGTGGAAGGCGTCGACAAGCTGGCCTATGCGCGCATGCTGCTCGGCTGTGTGGCGGCGATCGCCCAGCGCCAGGGCGACGCCTTCGGACTGGCCGTCCTGAACGGCGGCAAGGTCCAGTTCACACCGGCGATGCGCGGACCGCGCCAGCTGCAGCGCGTGCTGCTGCAGCTCAGCCGCGTGCAGGCCGAGGGCGAACTGCCGGACGCCGACACCCTGCGCGCTAGCCTGCACTTCGCCCAATCCCCCAGTGTCATCTTCGCGGCCAGCGACCTGCTCGACTGGCCGTCGCCGCTGTCGCAGGCATTGGTCCGCCTGCGCGGCATGCGCCACGACGTGCGCGTGCTGTGCCTGCAGACGCAGGCGGAAGTGGACGCCAGCTTTTCTTCGAACCTGGCCTACCGCGATCCGGAGCAGGAAGCGGGCGTGTACCGTTTCGGCGCCGACCTGAAGGAAGGCTATCGCCAGAACCGAGAGGCGCACTTCGCCATCGTCACCGCGGCTTGCCGCAAGAGCGATATTCCGATCGTGTCCGCGCGCATCGAGCAGTCGCCCGGTGAGATCCTGCGCCGGATGTTGTATCCAACATCCCTGCGCCGTCCGGGGAGCCGCTCATGAACCAGCTGTGGTGGTTCGCATTACCGATCCTGTTGCTGCCGGTCTGGTGGCATCGCCGCAAGCGCGAGCAGCACAAGGCCGAGCTGCTGGCCACCAGCCGTTTCTTGCCGTGCGCCGAGCCGCGCCAGACCCGCGAATGGCGTTGGAAGGACATCCTCCTGCTGCTGGTGCGCTGCCTGCTGCTGGCCACCCTCATCGCCTGGCTGGCCGACCCGGTCACGCCCTGGCGCGGCGACACCGTGATCGTCGCCAACGGTACCGATCCTGAATGGGCCGACGCCCAGGCGGCGCAGGCCGGGCTGGCCAAGGCCGACCGCCTGAGCATGCCGGCGGAGCAGGCGATCACCTGGCTGCGCGCCCACCAGCGCGAGTGGCGCCCGGAAGCGCGCCTGCTGGTGCTGGGCGACGTGCCGATGCCGGCGCTGCTGCCGGAGTTCGGCCGCAGGATCGAACTGCGCACCCTGGCGCGCCAGCCGGAAAGCGTCGAGCGCCGCGTCCATATCGCCAGCGAGCGTCCGGAGCAGTGGCGCCGCGTGTTCGCCCTGGAAGGAATCGCCATCGACGCGGCGCCGGGCGCGACGACCTCGCTCATCGTCTGGGACCGCAAGGAGGCGCCGCCGGCATCGCTGCGCGCACCGCTGTGGCTGGTCACCGACATCGCCGCCTTCCCCGAGTTGGGCAAGGCGCAGCAGGTAGACGGCCTGCGCTACGCCGACAGTTCACGTGGTCGCGTCTGGCATTCCGAAGCCTGGCCGCCGCAGACGGCGGATGCCGCGCGCACGCTGCTGGACAACTGGCAGCGCCTGCACGCCGGTCCCCCAAGCCATACCGCGCCCTCGCGCGTGTTCGAAGCGTCCGGCACGGCCCGTGCGCCGGAACCGAGCGGCGCGCTGCGCGACATGCTGATGGCCGCCTTGTTGGCATTGTTCGTACTCGAAAGGAGTCTCACGCATGCAAGACGGCGCTGAGATCGTCAAACGCGTCTGGCGTGCCGCCCAGCTGCGCCGGCTGCCCCTGTGGATCGCCGGTGCGCTGCCGTGGCTGTTCATCCGCTCCGCGCCGGGCCTGATCGCCTGGAGCATGTGGTGCGCCTGGGACTGGGCCATCCTGCGCCGCCGTGTCGGTATCGAATGGACGTCCTGGCTGGATGGCGCCGTCCCGGAGATGGAAGACAGCAGCGCGCTGCTCGAGCATGCGCCGACGCCGGTCGCCCAGCTGCAGCGCCGCCGCATCCTCGAGCGCCTCGATGCCAGCCTCGCGAACCGGCAACTGCGCGGCATCGCCCGCGGCCGCGTGACGCTTGGTGTGCCCTGGCTGCTGGGCAGCGTGGCCGCCGCCGCGGCGGTCTGGTTCGCCACGGCCGCGCCGCAGCAGGGCGATGTCGCCGCACCGGGCAAGCTGCCGGCGGCGATCGCGGCGCAGGTACCGGGCCAGCTGGTGGTGCGTACCGCGCCGCCGGCCTATACCGGCGTGGCGCCGATCGAATCGGCGCCGAAAGACCTGCAGGTGCCCGAGCAGACCGTGATGACCTGGTGCCTGAAGGGCCCGTCGGCTGCGGAAGAAAGCATCGAGCTCAGTACCGGCCATGTGCTCAAGCCGGGCAAGGCGTGCGCCCGCTGGACTGCCACCGAATCCGTGTTCTGGCGCTGGCGCGGCAACCGCTATACGGTCAAGGTGATTCCCGACCAGCCGCCGGAAATCACCATCACCGCACCGGCCCAGATGGTGCAGGAGCTGCTTGATACGGCGACCAGCGCCGCCATGGGCGTGAAGGTGCGTGACGACTACCTGATCAAGCGCGCTACCCTGCACATGACGCTGGCGCGCGGCAGCGGCGAGAACATCCGCTTCACCGACCGAGAGATGCCCTTGCCGGGCTCGCCCGACCCGAAGCAGCGCAACTGGTCCAAGAACTGGTCGCTGGCGGAACTGGGCATGGAGCCGGGTGACGAGCTGTATTTCTTCGTGCGCGCCACCGACAACGCGGCGCGCCCGCATACCGTGCAGTCGCCGACTTATACCCTGCGCCTGCCGGCGCCCGCGGAAGAAGCGGAAGAAGAGAGCGCCGCCATGCCGATGCTGGTCAAGCCGCAGAGCCTGCGCAGCCAGCGCCAGATCATCATCGATACCGAGCAGCTGATCGCCGACATGCGCACCCAGAAGATCGCCAAGGACGAGGTGATCGAGCGCAGCCAGAAGATCGCCAGCGACCAGGGCACGCTGCGCCGCCGCTACGGGCAGTTCCTGGGCGAGGAATCTTCGCTGTTTACGGATGGCGAGGAAGAACACGGCGAGGACGACGGCCACGACCATGGCCGCGGCGAGGGAAGCACCCAGGACATCCTGCACGAATATGGCCACGCCCACGACGAGGCCGAGAACGCCACGCTGTACGACGAAGATACGAAAAAGGTGCTGCGCCGCGCGCTGGTGGCGATGTGGGATGCCGAGAAGGCGCTGCGCGCGATCACGCCGAAGGTGGCCCTGGCGCCCGAGCACAAGGCGCTGGAAGCGATCAAGGAGCTGCAGCAGGCCGAGCGCATCTACCTGCACAAGACCGCCTTCGTGCCGCCGCCGATCAAGGAAGAAAAGCGCATGACCGGCGACATGGACGGCACCGCCAGCTACCGCCGCGAACAGGGTGGCGCCGACAAACGGGTGCCGGAAGACCTTGGCCAACTGGTGCAGGCGCTGTCCGGCGACGGCCCGCTGCCGGCACTGTGGACCCGCAGCGCCCACGACTGGGTGCGCGAGCGCCTGCAGGACGACGACCAGCGCCTGTCGGCCCAGAAGGCGATCCAGGACGTGCTTGACGGTTGTGTAGCCTGCCGTCCGGTGCTGCGCGCCTGGCTGCGCCAGGGGGCGGGGCAGGGCCAGGTGCTGCTGCAGGCCAGGCCGGTGGTCGAGACGCCCTTCATACGCTCCTGGCGTGAGGGAGCGAAATAATGATGAGCACCAACCTGATGCTGGCCCTGATTGGCCTTGCGGGCATCGCCAGCGCCAGCCTCTACGCCTGGCGCCGAAAATTCATCGACGCGCTGCTGGTGCTGGTCGCCGCGGCGGCGCTCGGCCTGTTCGCGGCCGGCATCCGCATGCCGGGCGATGCAGGCCGAACCCTTACGCTCGATCCAGCCGCGCCTGCGCCGGCATTGGAGGGCGTGCGCGCCTTTGCAGTGAACGGCGACGGCCTGCGCGCCGCCCAGTGGAACGACCTGCCCGCGCTGCCGCTGCAGTGGCAGCGCCCGGAAGGCGGCACCCTGCGCCTGCATTACCCGCGCCAGCTGGCGCTCGGCCGTACGTTCACGCTCCGGGTGCAGCGTGACGATAAGACAGATGCACGCCTGCAGCTGCTGGCCGAGAACGGCCAGGTGATCGCCGATGCGCGCGGCACCGGCGACCTGGTGGTGAACTGGGTGCCGCCGCTGGCCGAGCGTCTTGTGCTCAGGGCGCGCCTGCTGGATGGCGCCGGCAAGACCATCGCCGAAGGTCCGGTGCCCTTGACCATCAGGGAACCGAACATCCTGCAGGTGCAGGGCCGCTTCGGCGCGCCGTCCTTCGACCTGCGCGCGCTGAACGAGCTGCTGGCCGGCAGCGGTGCGCTGCTCGACTGGCAGGTGGTGCTGGGCCGCGCCATCACGCGCACCGAACTGCCTCTGGCCGAGATGAAGGCGCCGAACCTGCTGGTGATCGATGCCGCCTGGTTCGAGCGTGCAAGCAGCGCGGAACGCTCGGCGCTGCTGGGCCGCGTTGCCGGCGGCCTGCCGCTCCTGGTGCTGGGTGCGAACGCCAACGACCCGGGCATCTGGTCGCGCACCCTGGGCTTGCGCTTGCTGCCGCAGCCGGCGGACAAGAAGATCGACGCGCCGCTGGAGATGCCGGTGGCGCGGCTGAACCCCGCCGCGCGTGACGCCGGCGAGTGGCTTGGCGCGGACGACATGGTGTGGACCCGCAGCTGGCAAAAGGGCCGCATCGCCTGGCTCGGCGCCGCCGAATGGCACCGCCATGCGATCACTGAACCGCAGGCGCTGGCGCTGTGGTGGCAGGGCGTGCTGGACCGCGTGGGCATCGACGTGTCGAAAGAAGTCGAATGGTTGGAGCCGGAAGAACTGCCGCTGCCGGGCCAGCGCATGGAGCTGTGCGCACGCGGCGTGAAGGGTGACGTATCCTTCCCCGACCTGAAACTCACGCGCACCTGGTCGCCGCGTGTCGATGCCGCCTGCGTGGCCGTCTGGCCGGAGCGGTCGGGCTGGCTGCGGGTAGAGGATGCGAAGGCGGGCACGCATGCGGTCTACGTCTACGCGCCGGGCGACTGGCCGCAATGGCAGGCGGCGCAGCGGCGCGATGCCACCGCGCGCTATGCCGCGCGTACGCCGGCGACTGCATTGGCGGGCGCCGCACGTGCCTTCCCGGCCTGGCCGTTCGCGCTCGCGTTCACCCTGGCGATGCTGCTGCTCTGGTGGCGCGAGCGCCGCTGATCGAAGGAGACAAAGTGAAGTCGATGCTGCCGGCCGTGCTGGCCGTGGCCCTGCTTGCCACCCCATATCAAGCCGCGGCGCAGGCAGTCGCCGACGCGACGCCGGCAGTGCGCTGGTCCCGGGCTCCCGACGCCGCCATCGCGCGGCAGGAAATCTATCCCGCCGTGCTGGGCGACAGGATCATCGTGGCAGGTGGGGTGCTCTCGCAGCCGCCGGGCTTCACCGACCATGTCGAAGCCTACGACGTGAAAGCGGGCCGCTGGACCACGCTCGCGCCCTTGCCGGAAGGCCGGCACCATATCGCCTTGGCCGAGGCCGGCGGCAGGATCTACGGCATCGGCGGCTTCTCCGGCGCCATTCCGGACTGGCGCGCCCATGCGACCGTGTTCGTCTACGACGCCCAGGCCAACCGGTGGTCGGCCGGCCCGTCGCTGCCGCAGCCGCGGGCCGAAGGCGTGGTCGCTACCGTCAAGGACAGGATCTACTTCATCGGCGGGCGTGTCCCGACCAGCGTGGAGGCGGCCCACATCAACGCCCACGCGGATACCGCCCGAGGCGAGGCGCTGGACACGCGCACCAAGCGCTGGGAGCGCATTCCCGACGCGCCAAGCGCGCGCAACAGCGCCGCCGCCGCCGTCATCGACGACAAGATCTATGTGGTGGGCGGCCGCCAAATGATGGAGCAGGCCGATGGCAGGCAGCGCCCGGTCAATCTGGCGACGCTGGAGGTCTACGATCCGGCCACAAAGCGCTGGGAGACCAGGGCGCCGATGCCGCAGGCCCAGGGCGGCCTGGCTGCGGCCGCCTACGACGGCAAGCTGTATGCCTTCGGCGGCGAACAGTTCGTCCCGGCCAGCAAGGTGTTTCCCGATGCCTGGGTCTACGATCCCAAGACGGACCGCTGGTCGGCCCTGCCGGCCATGCCGACGCCACGGCACGGACATGGCGCGGCTGTCGTCGGCAACCGCATCTTCCTGATGGGTGGCGGTGAAAAGGTGGGAGTAGGCGCGAGCCGGGTGCTGGAAGTCCTCGAGATCCCAGCCGAACACAGGCTCGACGAGGGAACGGTGCAGATCGACGGCCAGCAGCGCCGCTATTTCCGCTTGCATGATGCCGGGGCTGCTGAAAATGCGGTTCCCATCCTCCTGATCAGCGGATCTGGTTGCCGCGCGTTCGGCCAGCGCGTTCCCTCCTTCTTCCAGCGCTACCCGGCGCCTGTCGATGTCTACTTCCTTGAAAAAGCCGGCATCGAGAAGGGCGACGATGGCACGCGTTGTTCGGCGGCCTATCGCCGCGCGGATTTCCTGGAGCGCCGGGTCGAGGACGCACTGGCATTCATCGACAAGGAGCCCCGCCTGAAGGCGCTTGCGGCGCGCAAGCTGGCAATCCTTGGCTTCTCCGAAGGCGGCATGGTCGCCCCGATCGTTGCTGCGCGTAGCGCGAAAATTGGTTGGCTTGCCACGGGTGGCAGCGGCGGCCTGCCGCAAAGCGAAGAATTCCTGATCTTTAACGCGCGTGGCGTCGCGCCCTATGCAACGCTGTTCACGCGCGAGCAGTTACTCCAGACCTATGCTGCCATCAAGGCGGATCCGCACAACGTCGACAAGGAGTTCTTCGGCAACTCGTATCGCTACTGGAGTTCGCACCTGTTCTACGATCCGCTGTCGGCCTACGCGGCTTTGACTATCCCGATCGTCGCCGCCATGGGCGAAAAAGACGACAGCGTCCCGATCGAATCAGGCCGCAAGCTGCGCGACTATTTCGCTGCACGCCCCAATAAAAACTTCACGTTCATCGAGTATCCCAAGGCCGGGCACGCGCTGCGGACACCTGACAAAGACCATCTCCCGGAGTTTGTCGCCGGTCTTGCCCAATGGTTCAAAGGCAAACAAGACGCCTTCAAATAAGGAAACATCGCCTCCTCTGCTCGGACAAAGGGTGGTGCCTACGCAACGGCATGCGGCATAAATACGCAAAAATGGCAACATGCATTGCCACATGGAAATAACACACATACTATTTGTCTTTTTGGCTTATCGGTTTCGGTAGCGCCCGGCTTTTTCGACAAATACGTATGTCCGCTAGAGATTCTTTCGTTCTCAATCTTGCGCAAGTTTCCACTCTCGCGCGTACCTCCTTCATTGCATTGCTGCTGGTGACTATGGCCTTGCTGTGCTGGCAGCACTACGGGATGGAGCGTGTCGTCGACATTATCGATCCGCATTTCGAACTGTATGCAGAGGACGACCGGATATCCAGCGGCAAGTCGGAGGCCAGCATCGAGCGCAACGGCGGTCATGCGCTATTTCGTTGCAGGATAGTCAAGGTGGCCGACTGGCCATATTGCAAACTGAATGTGATCCTCGAACGTTCGGTAAGCCAGGGTATCGACATGACTCGGATAAGTCATATCACGCTCGATATTGCGTATCAAGGAGCTGGTCCTGCAAGGCTCGGCATGATGCTTGTTAATTCCGAAGAGGGATTCACGGTATCGAGCCAATGGCAGACCTACAAGATCAACCAGGTCGACGCCATTGACATCCCGGCAAATGAATCGCTGTTCGTTCCGACCTCCTGGTTCGTTGTCGCCCAATGGTGGAAAGAGCTCGCCAAACCGCCTCTCGAGCACTCGTCCACACGCATCGACAACATCGTTCGCCTGGAACTGTCGACGCCAGCCGGCGTGGCAGCGGGCGAGCACCTGTATGACATTCGCGCCATCCGCTTGCACGGGAAAATGATCAGCCAGAATACCTTGCTGATCGGCTTGGTCGTCATGTGGATCCTGTTCGCGGTCAGCTGGCCATTGGCTGCCGCCATGACACTACGCAAGCAACTCCGCGAAAGCGACGCGGCCTTGAAGCAGCTCGGAGAAATCAACCGTGCGCTGGAACTGGAAGCCCAGGAGCTGGCCAGCCAGGCCCATATCGATCCACTGACCGGCGTACTGAACCGCCAGGGCTTGCGCGCGGTGTTGATCAGTACGTCGACACTGATGGCTGATCCGATGTCGGTCATCTTCATCGACATCGATCATTTCAAAATGATCAACGACCGTCACGGTCACGACGTCGGTGACGAAGTGTTGCGCAAGTTCGCTCAGGTGGTCCGGTCCGGCGTGCGCTCGTCGGACCAACTGGTGCGTTGGGGCGGGGAGGAATTCCTGATCATCTGTCCGATGACGAGGGGCGACCAGGCCAAGCTGGTCGCCGAATCCTTGCGCGAAGCGCTGCACCGGCAAGACTGGCCGGCTGGACTGGCCGTCACCGCCTCGTTCGGGGTCGCCCAGCATTGCAATGGGGACGAGATCGGGATCGTGATCAAGCATGCCGACCGGGAGCTGTACAACGCAAAGGCTAGCGGACGCGACCGTGTCCACGCGTTCGACGGCGAACGCGCATCGGCGCACTGAGCCGCCGCTTCCAGATGATGCATCCTCGACCTGCGGCAAGCACAGGTCGGGGCCGCAGCCTCGGCTCAGAACGCGTAATCCGCCTTCACGTAGTACGACCGGCCATTGATCCCGAACGGGCAAGTTTCCCAGCAGTGCGTAAAGCCCAGTTGCGGAAAGGGCGCCGCCTTGACCGGGTCCCACCTGGTCGGATAGGTGTCGAACAGGTTGTTGACACCCGCCGTCAGGCTCAGCTTCCTGGTGAAGTTGTAGCGCCCGGTCAGGTCCACGATCCACTTCGCCGACCAGGTCTGGATGAAGCCCGGCGTGAAGCCCTGGCCTTCCACCTCGCCGAAGTAGTTCGCGCGCGCCGTCGCATTCCACTGGCCGACCGTGTAGTCGGCGGCCACCACGTGGTGCTGGCGCGGCTGGCCCTTCTCGATCAGCGTCACCTGGGTGTCGTCGAACAACTGGGCGCCCGTCAAGACCGAGGACTGCGAATGGCGGTCCTTCACCTTGGTGCGGTTGAAGCCGAGCTGGCCGGACAGCACCAGGGTCGAACCCTGGCCGCGGGTGGTGTGCTGGGCCACCAGATCGAAGCCGGTGGTGCTGGTGTCGATCGCATTGGTGAAGAACTGCGCCTGGCCCACGCGCAGCGGGTCGAGGATGGCCCGGATCGGGCAGGTGGCGGCCGTGGTGCACGGGCCCGACTCCGGCGCGATGTTCGACGAGAACACGATGCGGTCGTCGATGTTGGTGCGGTACAGGTCGGCCGTCACGGAGAAGTTGTTCGTCGGGCGCAGGATCATGCCGATGCTGGCGCTCTTCGAGGTCTCTTCCTGCAGCGGGGCGATGCCGAAGGCGCGGGTCACGGCGCTGTTCTCGCGCGCGGTCAGGGTTTCGGTCAGCACGCCGGCGGCGTTCAGGTTGGTCGACACCGAGCTGTAGAACTTCTGCTGCACGCCCGGCGCACGGAAACCGGTCGAGGCGCTGGCACGCAGGCCGATCGTGCGCGACGGGTCGTAGCGCAGGCTCAGCTTGCCGATGGTGGTGTTGCCGAAGTCCGAATAGCGTTCATGGCGCAGGGCCGCGCCGAGCGAGAGCGCATCCCCAAGCTTGCGTTCCAGGTCGACGTAGTAGGCGGTGTTGTGGCGGCCGTCGTCCACTTCGGTGCCCGGGGTGTAGCCCGGGAAGCCCTGGATGCCGGATGCCGCGATGCCGCCGCTCTGGTCGCGGATGATCTTGCGCGGGTCGTTGCTGCGGCCGTACTGGTAGGAGACCGGGTCGCCGGCCACGATCTGGTAGTTATCCCGGCGCCATTCGACACCGGCGCCGATGTGGAGCGGGGCGCCGGCGACGTCGACCGAGCCCTTGAAGTCCAGGTTCAGCGTGGTCTGGTCGAACTTCAGCTTGCCGGTGTCGGCCTCCAGGGGCGAGCTGCCGTTCTCGTAGTAGTAGCTGACGTTGATCGAGTTCCGCTCGTGGAAACCGAGCTCGCTGCGGCCGTGGTTGACGCTCAGGTCCACGCTCCAGTCGCCGCTCAGGTCGTGCTTGTAGCCCAGGCCCAGCGACGCGTCCTTGACGGTGGTGATGATGTTCGGCAGAAAGCCGTTCGGGTACACGGCCGGCACGTTGCGCGCGTCGTCGGCGGTGCGGAAAAAGCCGGACGAATCGCCCTTGCGCCGGGATGCGCCGCCAAAAGCGTACAGCTCGCCGCCGCCCACCGGCAGCGCGGCGTTCAGCCACAGGTAGGCGTCCTTGGCCTTGCTGTCGCCGATGCGCTGGGTGACCCGCGGCGGGTTGACGCGCGCGGTGTCGAGACCGGCGCGATTGGTTTCGTCGCGGTCGCGGCCTTCGACCGACAGGTTCATGTAGCCGCCGTTGGCGCCGAGGGCAAAGCCTTTATGCGCGCTAGCGGCATAGGTGTCGCCGTCGCCTTCCTTGGTGGTGCCGAGGCTGGCGCTCAACTGGGTGTCGGTCACGCCCTTTTTCAGCACGATGTTGATCACGCCGGCGATCGCATCCGAGCCGTACTGCGCCGCGGCGCCGTCGCGCAGCACTTCGATCGACTGGATGGCGGACAGGGGGATCGCATTGATGTCGGTGCCGGCCGAGCCGCGGCCAATGGTCTGCTGCACGTTGACCAGCGCCTGCTGGTGGCGGCGCTTGCCGTTGACCAGCACCAGCAGCTGGTCGGGGCCGAGGCCGCGCAGGGTGGCGGGGCGGATGATATCGGTGCCGTCGCTGATAAAAGTCGTGGTGAAATTGAACGAGGGGTCAAGGTCTTGCAGCACCTTGCCGAGTTCGAGCGAGCCGGCCGACTGGAGGTCTTTCGCGCTGATCAGGCCGACCGGCACGGCGGTGTCCAGTGCGGTCTTGGCCTGGGTCCGCGAGCCCAGCACGACCACCGTTGCCGTGTCCTTCGGTCCCTGGCCCTGGCCGCCCGCTGCTTCCTGCGCGAACGCCGATGCCATCGCCGATACCAGCGCGGTCACCAGTAATACCTGCTTTTCTGCGTGTTTCACCATCTTGTCCCCTTGTTGAGAATTGAATTACGCCATCACAAAAACTAGGTCTCTTATAACCGTGGCGAATTGATTCTGAACAAGGAAATGCGTAAATACAAGTGTGAACTGTGCAAGACACAACAGTTTTACGTGATTCGGTGTATTGATGAGAAGGGGATGGCAAGCGAGGACCACCTGTGCTAGCAGCGAGGCTGTCGCTGGCAAGGCCGAGGGGGCGCTGGTGCACTGAGCTGCCGCTGCGCGACCTCAGGCGTGGTCGCGCATCCACTCCTTCAGCCCGTCCACCCACTTCTTGGCCGGCAGGTTCAGGTGGCGCCGGATCTCGCCGGCACGTTCGTACAGCACCGAGAAATCGAGCTCCGGCGCGTTCTTGAAGGCGAGCACCACGATGTTGGCATCGTGCACCTCGGGCAGCCAGACCACGGCGTCGAAGACCTGCTGCATGGTGAGCAGGTTCTTGTCGTAGCTGTCGAAGTGGCCGAACACGTTGGCGGTCATGATGCCATCGCTGCTCAGGCAGTCGTAGCAGCCCTGGTAGAAATCCAGCGAATCGAGCACCGGTCCGCGGGCCTCGTGGTCGTACAGGTCGACCTGCAGCACGTCGACCTGGCCGTGGTTGCCGGCATCGAGCACGAAGTCGAGCGCGTTCATCTCGCGCACGTCCAGACGCGCGTCGTTCTCGGGCAGGCCGAACAGGGCGCGGCAGATGGCGATCACGTTCGGGTTCAGCTCGGCCACGCTCACGCGTGCACCGGGAAAGCGCCGGTAGCAGAACTTGGTCAGGGCCGCGCTGCCGAGGCCCAGCTGCACGATGCGGCGCGGGTTCTGGATGAACAGCGTCCACATCATCATCATCTGGACGTATTCGAGCTCGATCGCGTCCGGCTTGGACAGCCGCATCGCGCCCTGCACCCAGGAGGTGCCCAGGTGCAGGAAGCGCACGCCGTCGAACTCGTCGATGGTGGCGGGCGGATGGCCAGGCTGGGCGAAACGGGGATCGATGCGGGCGTAGGAAGGCGGCATGGCAGAGGAGCGGCGGTGAAAGCCGATCTTACCAGAGCGCTTCAGGCAATGCCGTTACGCCCGAACTCGCGGAAACCCGGCCGTTCGCTCAGGCGCTCGACATAGGCCGCCACGTGGCGCAAGTCCGGCTTGTCCATGGGCGTCATCATCCAGCGGTTCACCGACAGTCCCAGCACGACGTCGGCCAGCGTGAAGGCGCTGCCCGCGACATAGGCGCCGGTGGCGCGCAGCTGGGCATCGAGGATGCCGATGTGGCGGTTCCAGGCGGCGATACTGGCCTCGACCTGCGCCGGGTCCTGGAAGGCCGGGTGCCTGCGCACCAGCGCCATGAAGGCAGGGCGCCAGGCCGTATTCAGGTCGGTGGCCTGCCAGTCCATCCATTGCTCGACGCGGGCACGGTCGCGCGCGCCTGGAGGGAGCAGTGCGCCGGCGCCATATCGATTGCAGAGGTAGCGGCAGATCGTGTTCGATTCCCACAGCACGAAACCCTCGTCCACCAGCACCGGCACCAGCCGGTTCGGGTTGAACACGGCGTGTCCCTCGTGCCAATCCTCGCGCTCGAAGGGCTGCCCGAGCTCGCGGCAGGTCCACAGCACCTTGCGCACGTTGATCGACGTGTCCTTGCCGATGATCTTCAGCATGTGCATCCTTTCATGCTCATGGGGTGTGGGGGCCCGACAGGGCCGGCAGCGCCGGCAGGATGAGAGTGACGGCCAGGCCGCCGCCCTCGCGGTTCGAGAGCGAGATGCGGCCGCCGTGGGCCTCGGCGATCTCGCGCGCCAGCGCCAGCCCGAGGCCGGTGCCGCTGCGCTTGGTGGAATAGAAGGGGACCAGGGCGTTGGTCAGCACCGCGTCGCTCATGCCGGTGCCGCGGTCCAGCACGTCGATGCGCAGGGCGCCCTGCACGCGGCGCACCTGCAGCGCGACGTCGTCGGGCTTCGACCCGGATTCGTGGGCGTTCTTGAGCAGGTTCAGCAGGGCCTGCTCCATCTGCGGGGCGTCGATCCAGGCCGGCTCCTGCGGCAAGTCGCCGAGCAGGCGGAACGGCACCTGGTCGGCCAGCCCGTCGATGAACACGTCCCAGGGGCGAGCTTCGAGACGCGGCGTGGGCAGCTTGGCGAAGCGCGCATAGCCCAGGATGAAGGTCTCGAGGTGGCGGGTGCGCTCGCCGATGGTCTGCAGGATCTGGGGCAGGCGCTCGGTCTGGCCGCGCCGCACCAGCTCCGCGCCCGAGTGCGCGAGCGAGGCCAGCGGCGCTAGCGAATTGTTCAGTTCATGGCTGATCACGCGGATCACCTTCTTCCAGGTCTGCACTTCCTGGCGCCGCAGCTCGGTGGTGAGGTGGCGCAGCAGCAGCAGTTCGTGGCGCCGGCCGTTCAGGGTGAAGCTGCTGCGCGCCAGGTGGTAGACCTCTTCTTCCTCGGATTCGCCGGCGGTGAACAGGCCGTCGCCGCCGCGCGCCAGCGCCTCTTTCAGGGCAGGGGCCGCGGTCTCGAGCACGGCGCCCAGTCCGTGCCCTTCGAGCTTGCGGCCCTCGGACAGCAGCTGGCGCGCGGCCAGGTTGGCGTAGACGATGGTGCCGGCCGAGGTGCCCGTATCCGTGGCGAAGTCCGTCACCAGGAGCATGGCCACCGGGGTGTTCTGGACCATGGTGTCGAGCAGCAGCTCGCGCTGCACCAGGCCGAGGCGCTGTTCGCGCAGCACCTGGCCCAGGTCATTGTGGGCGGCGATCAGGTCGGCCAGCTCGTCGTTCTGCGGCCAGTGCAGGCTGAAGGAAAAGTCGCCGTCGCGGTAGCTCGCCACCGTGCCCTCGAGGGCGCGGAACAGCGACAGGATCGGCTGGATCTGGGTGCGGATGGTGATGATGGCAATCGGGACGATCGCCACCAGGCAGGTGAAGAAGACCAGCGCGGGATGCTCGGGGAAGAGGTGGTCCAGCCCGAGCGCGATCAGCATGCCGAGGGCCAGCAGGGTGCCGACCAGCGCCGACCAGCGCGTGACCAGCGAGAGCCGGAACCCTGTGCGCTTCATGCCGGCCTGGCGATGCCGAGCCGCTCCATGCGCCGGTACAGTGCCTGGCGCGACAGGCCCAGTTCGTTTGAAGCCTGCGCCACCACGCCGCCGGCGCGCGCCAGCGCCTGCACGATGGCGTCGCGGTCCGGCTCGGTGTCCGGCGTGGACGCCACCGCCACCGGCAGGCCGAGATCGGCGGCTTTGATGACCTCACCTTGCGCCAGCAGGCTGGCGCGCGCCATCACGTTCTTCAGCTCGCGCACGTTGCCGGGCCAGGTGTGGGCCTGCAGGGCGCTTTCCGCGGACGGGTGCAGGGTCTTCCCGCGCAGGAAGGACAGTGCCAGCGGCAGGATGTCGCCCGGGCGCGCGGCGAGCGGCGGCAGGCGCAGCTCGATCACGTTCAGGCGGTAGAACAGGTCTTCGCGGAAGGTCCCGGCGCGGATCATGGCGCCCAGATCGGCATTGGTGGCGCTGATCACGCGCACCTTCACCTGGCGCTCGCGGTTGGAGCCGAGTCGCTCGAAGCGCCCCGTCTCCAGCACGCGCAGCAGTTTCATCTGGCCGGCCAGCGGCAGGTTGCCGATCTCGTCCAGGAACAGAGTGCCGCCGTCGGCCGCCTCGAACTTGCCTTCCCTGGCCTTGGAAGCGCCGGTATAGGCGCCGGCGTCGGCCCCGAACAGCTCGGCCTCGATCAGTTCCGAGGGCAGGGCGCCGCAGTTCAGCACCACGAAGGGGCCGTCGGCCACCTGCGAGTTGGCCTGGATGATCTCGGCGATGCGTTCCTTGCCGGTGCCGTTCGGGCCCGTGATGAGCACCGGCACGTCGGCGCGCGCCACCTGGCAGGCCAGGGTGAGCACGCGCTCGGTGGCCGGGTCCTGCCAGACCAGGCCACGCAGGTCGAAGTTCTGTTCCAGCTCGCGCTTGGCCTTGCGCTCGCGCTGCAGGCGCTGGTTCAGGGCGCGGTTGGCCTGGCCCAGCTCGATCAGGTTGGTCACCGTGGTAAGCAGGCGCTCGTCGTTCCAGGGCTTGGACAGGTAGTCGGCGGCGCCGGCCTTGATCAGCTCCACCGCGGCATCGAGGTGGGTCCAGGCGGTCAGCAGGATCACCGGCAGGTCCGGGTGGCGCTTGCGGATTTCGCGGAACAGCGCCACGCCTTCCTCGCCGGACGTGGTGTCGGCCGTGAAGTTCATGTCCTGGATGACCAGGTCCACGTGCTCGCGCCCGAGGATGTCCAGCCCTTCCTCGGGCGAGGCCGCGCGCAGGGCGGCGATGTCGTGGAGGGAGAACAGGACCTCGAGCGCGATGGCGACCGCGGCGTTGTCGTCGATGATCAGTACAGTGGGCATGAGGGCAAGTTTAGCACTGGTTGTTTGCCATCAGGCACTGCGGGTGGCGGTCGCCGGCGAAATGCTGGCCGCGCGCCACGCCGGACCGTAGGCCGCCAGGATGCCCAGCGCCCAGAACACGACCGCGCCGCCGATCAGGTACTCGGCCGGGAGGCGCGCCATCTCCAGCCTGGTCACCAGCAGGTGGTTCAGGCCCAGGCCCAGCAGCACGCCGCCGAACACGCCGGCGCTGGTGATCATGACGTTCTCGGTGATGAAGTAGCGCAGGATGTCGATCTTGCGCGCCCCCAGGGCGCGGCGCACGCCGATCTGCTTGCGCCGCTGGGTGACCCACAGGCTGGCCATGCCGACGATGCCCGAGCAGGTAATCAGGAGCAGCAGCACGCTGACGGTGATCAGCATCCACGACAGGGCGACGTCGCCGCGGTAGCGCTTCTGGCGGTCGTCCGTGACCGTCTTGGCTTCCAGGATCATCGGCGTCGCCGACGACTTGCGCAGCGCTTCTTCCGCTTCCTTCATGACGCGGTCGCGCTGGCCCGCTTCGGCGCGGACGGCATACAGGGCGCCGGGGTTGCCGTACAGGCGAGCCGGGGTGATCGCGGACCATTCGCCGCGTTCGCCGACGTCGCCATGGGCCGACTGCAGCCGTTCGACCACGCCGACCACCTGCGTGCCCTGGGCGTCCTCGCCGGTGCCGAAGTACAAGGTCTTGCCGATCGCGGAAGCGCCCGGCCACAGCTTGTCCGCCAGCGCTTTCGAGATGATCAGCTGCTTGGGCAGGTCGCGGTTTTCGTTTTCGTTGATGTCCACCATTTCATGCGGCAGGAAGTCGCGGCCTTCGACGATCTTCAGGCCGAAGGTCTTGACCAGCGAGTCGCCCGAGATGTAGATCGAGGTAATCGCGCTTTCCCGCGACTGGCGGCGATCCAGCGCCACGCTGTTCGAGCTGCCGCTGCCGGAGATCGGCATCTGCGACACGTTCGCCACCGACACCACGCCCGGCACCGCGCGCAACACATCGGCTTCGCGTTTCATGGTGGCGAGCATCTGCTCGGGACCGTCGCTGTTCAGGTTGCGCACGTTGAAGTAGAAGGTCGCGGCTTCATCTAGCAGGCCGCTCGGGCGCGCCGCGACTTCACGGCGCTCGTTGACGACATGCAGGGCGTTGGCCAGGATCGCCAGGCTCAGCGCGACCTGCAGCGCGACCAGGATCGGACCGGTCTTGTTGCGCATCAGCGCGGACAGGATGGGCTTGATTTCCATGATGGTCTCTCTCGTTTCTCGTTCTTATTGCGATTTCAGCTGGATGGCCGGGGTCACCTGGCAGGCGCGCCAGGTGGGCAGCAGGCCGGCGACGATGGCGGCGGTGACGGACATGAGGAAGGTCAGCATCAGCATCTGCCAGTCCATGCGGGCGACCGCCGCCATGCCCTTGCTCTGCATGCCGATCAGGGCCAGCGCGCCGAAGGACAGCACCAGGCCGAGCACACCGCCAACCAGGCCGACCACGCCGGTCTCGATCAGGAACTGCTGGAACACGTCGCGGCGCGAAGCCCCGAGTGCGCGGCGCACGCCGATCTCGGATGCGCGCACCGAGAACTTTGCCAGCAGCAGGCCGACGGTGTTGACCAGGCACAGGATCAGGAAGCCGAAGGCCAGCCAGGCCGACAGCTTGCTGTCGTTGCCGACGACCTTCATGTGCTCCATCCATTCCATCACGTCGTACAGCTTGTTCGGCGCATTGCGCTTCAGGCGGCCCAGCTTGCGCTGCTCGCTCGCATAGTTGTCGATCCAGGTCTGCAGTTCGGCGCGGTCGCTGCTGCTGCTGGTCTCGAACCAGGCCTGGATCCAGGTGCACTCCGAGGTCAGGAGGTTGGCGAAGCCCGGGTCGCGGTTGGCGCTGCAGTTCATGCTGCCGTTGTGGCCCATTTCGTGGCGCAGCGCGGTCGAGAACGGGATGAAGAATTCTTCCGAGTTGCCGAAGCGGCTGCCGCCGATCAGCCGGTAGTAGCGCGGCAGCGGATTCCAGTTGTCTAACACGCCGACCACCGTGTACGGGAAGCCGCCGACCCTGATCTGCTTGCCGACCGGACTGGCCTCGCCGAACAGCTTCTCGGCGGTCGCGCGGCCCAGCACCACCACGTCGGCGCCACGCGCATCGTCGCCTTCGGTCCAGGCCTGGCCGTGCAGGAAGGGCACATCGAACATCGCGAAGAAGTCGCGGGTCGGGGCCAGGCCGGAGGCGGTGAAGGCCGGGATGTCGGTGCGCGGCGGTTCGATCGGCTGGTAGACGCCGTACATGGCGGTGCGGCGCTCGCCCTGGCCACTCTTGATGAAATTGGCGGCGTCGATGTAGCCCAGCTGGTTGTCGTTGGGACCGTCGCTCGGCGCCCAGCCCTCGACCGGGCCGTTGTCCACGTGCGGGACGAACAGCCGGTCGCTCTTCGCGGGGATCGGGTCGCCCGACATCATGTGCAGGATGGTGAGCGTGGACACGCTGGCGGCCACGCCGATGGCCAGGGTCAGCACCATCAGGGCGGTCAGGGCGGGGTTGCGGCGCAGGCTGCGCACGCCCAGCTTGAAGTAGTAGGAGAACATGGTCTGGTCGTCCTTATGCAGTCACGGCGGACTTGTCGACCAGGGTCGGGCCCTTGCGCACCAGGTCCGAGACCTGGCCGTCGATGATGTGCACGTTACGGTGGGTGCGCACCGCCAACTCCGGATCGTGGGTCACCATCAGGATGGTGGTGCCGGCCGCGTTGATCTCTTCCAGCAGTTCCATCACGCCGCGCGCCATCTGCGTGTCCAGGTTACCGGTCGGTTCGTCGGCCAGCAGCAACTTGGGCGAACCGGCCAGCGCGCGCGCGATCGCCACGCGCTGCTGCTGGCCGCCGGACAGCTCGGCCGGGAAGTGCTTCATGCGCGAGGCCAGGCCGACCTTGGCCAGGGCATCCTCGATGCGCTCCTTGCGCTCGGTCTTGTTGAAGCCGCGGTAGCGCAGCGGCACGTCGACGTTGTCGAACAGGTTCAGGTCGGGGATCAGGTTGAAGCCCTGGAAGATGAAGCCCAGCTTCTCGTTGCGCAGGCGCGAGCGGGCGCTGTCGTCCAGGCCCTTCACGTTGACGCCGTCGAGGATGTATTCGCCCGAGGTGAATTCTTCCAGCAGGCCGGCGATATTCAGGAAGCTGGTCTTGCCCGAACCGGAGGGGCCGGTCACGGTGACGAATTCGCCCTGCTTGACTTCGATCTCGAAACCGCGCAGCGCGTGGGTCTCGATCATGTGGGTGCGGTACACCTTGCTCAGGTTGGTCATGCGCAGCATGGGATTCTCCTAGTTTGTGTTGGTCTTGTTCAGCGGTTGATCGAGACGCGGGCGGCGTTGTTGAAGGTATCGGTGCCGGCGACGACGACCTTGTCGCCGGGCTTCAGGCCCGACAGGATCTCGACGGCGGAAATGCTGGTGGCGCCCAATTGGATCGGGGTGCGCACGGCGATCCCGTCCCGCACCACATAGGCATGGCGTCCGCCTTCGCTCTCCACGAAGGGTCCGCGCGGCAGCATCAGCACGTTGGGTTTTTCCTCGATCAGCAATCTGGCGGTCACGCGCTGGCTCTGGCGCAGGCCTTTCGGCTGCTCGCCGTCGAAGCGCACGCGCGCCAGCACCTGGTTTTTCACCACTTCCGGCGACAGCGCGGACAGCTTGCCGGTGGCCTTGCCCGACGGCAGGGTGATCTCGGCGTTCATGCCCAGGCCGATGTCGGCCACATAGGTTTCCGGCACCTCGACCTCGACTTCGAGCTTCGACAGGTCGACCAGGGTCATCAGGGGCGAGTTGGCGGCCACCACCATGCGGTTCTGGACGTTGAGGGTGCCGATGAAGCCGTCCACCGGCGCGCGCACGGTCAGCTCGTCGACGCGGCGCTGGGCATTGGCCAGCGACAGGCGCTGGCGTTCCAGTTCGTTGATCTTGGTCTTCAGGGCCAGCTGGACGTCGTCGCCTTCCAGGGCCGCGGCCTGGGAGGCGTGGTTGGCGCGGATCTCGGCAGAATTCAGGGCATCCTTGGCCTTCTGGTAGTCGATCTTGGCGATGATGCCGACCTGGGCCACGCTCTCGTAGCGCTCCAGGGTGCGCTGGGCCGACAGGCGATCGATCTCGGCGGTGTCGGCTTCGCGCTTGGCCAGCAGCTTCTGCTTGCGCGCCAGGATCTGCTGGCGCGCCACCTCGGCCTTGAGCTGCTCGTAGCTCGAGGTCTCGCGCTTGAGTTCATCGGTCAGGTCCGGGGACTCCAGCACCGCCAGCACGTCGCCCTTCCTGACGGTGTCGCCGGCCGCGACCTTCAGGTTGACGGTGGATGGGGCGGTCGAATACAGGGTGGGGCTGACGGCGGCCACGATGCGGCCATTCACCGACGCGTCGCGCACCAGGGTGCCGCGGGTGACTTCGGCGATGCGCAGGCGGGCTTCGCTGACGGAGTGTTCGCTGCTGGTCCAGGCGCCCAGCACGGCGACGCTGACGGCAAGGAGGGCACAAGCGCCGCCCACCCACAGCGCACGGCGCTTGAGCTTGTGGACCGGGGCCGGGGTAAGGACAGCGTCTTGTTCTGATGTATCGCGGATCATGGCATCTCGGGTGACAACGTTGGATGGCGTTGTCAATGCACGATCCGTGCCAGTCAGGCAAGTGCTTGATTTTGCAGGACATGTTACTGCCGCGTCCGGTGTCCGGAGTGTCCGTCATTACGCCGGGCGGACAGCGTTCGGACACAGGCCGTCGCGCGCCGGACGCTATGCCGCCGCGCGCAGGGTCCTGGCGGCGGCCACCATGTTTTCCAGCGCCGGCAGCACTTCGTCCCAGCTGCGCGTCTTGAGGCCGCAGTCGGGATTGATCCACAGCCGTCCGGCCGGAATCCGGGTGGCCGCCCGGCGCATCAGCTCAATGATCTGCTCCTGGCTGGGGACGTTCGGCGAGTGGATGTCGTACACACCCGGACCGATCGCGTTCGGGTAGCGGAAGCCGTCGAAGGCGTCGAGCAGCTCCATGTTCGAACGCGAGGTCTCGATGGTGATCACGTCGGCGTCCATGTCCGCGATGGCCGCGATGATGTCGTTGAACTCCGAGTAGCACATGTGGGTGTGGATCTGGGTGACGTCGTGCACGCCGTTGGCGGCGATGCGAAACGCGTCGACCGCCCAGGCGAGGTAGGCGTCCCGGCCGGCGCGGCGCAACGGCAGGCCTTCGCGTAGCGCGGCCTCGTCGATCTGGATGATGCGCACGCCGGCGCGCTCCAGGTCGAGCACCTCGTCGCGCACCGCCAGCGCCAGCTGGCGGCAGGTCTCGGCGCGCGGCTGGTCGTCGCGCACGAAGGACCAGTTCAACATCGTCACCGGACCGGTCAGCATGCCCTTCATCGGCTTGCCGGTCAGCGACTGGGCGTAGCGGGTCCATTCCACCGTCATCGGCCGTGGCCGGCGCACGTCGCCATACAGGATCGGCGGCTTGACGCAGCGCGAGCCGTAGGACTGCACCCAACCGTTGGCGCTGAAGGCGAAGCCGTCGAGCTGTTCGCCGAAATACTCGACCATGTCGTTGCGCTCGGCTTCGCCATGCACCAGCACATCCAGGCCCAGCGCTTCCTGCGCACGCACGCAGCGCGCGATCTCGGCCTGCATCGCCGCGCGGTACTGCGCTTCGTCCAGCTCGCCGCGCTTGCGCTGCAGGCGCGCCTGGCGGATGTCCGGCGTCTGCGGGAAGGAACCGATGGTGGTGGTTGGATAGCAGGGCAGGGGCAGCACGGCGGCCTGGGCTGCGCTGCGTTGCGCATGGGGACTGGCGCGCCGGCCTGCTTGCGGCGCAAGCGCGGCCAGCGCCGCGGCGACCCGAGGATCATGGACGCGTGCCGAGGCGCGGCGGCGGTCGATGGCGGCGGCGTTGGCGATCAGCGCCTCCTGCACCTGCACGCGGCCGTGGTCGAGCGCACGCGCCAGCAGCTGCAGTTCGTCCAGCTTCTGCACCGCGAAGGCCAGCCACGACCTGACTTCGGCGTCCGGGCCGGCTCCATCCTCGCCCGCCAGGTCGACCGGCACGTGCAGCAGGGAGCAGGATGGCGCGATCCACAGGCGTTCGCCCAGCCGGCGATGCACCGGTTCCAGCCAGGCCAGGGTCGCATGCAGGTCAGTCTTCCAGACGTTGCGCCCGTCGACCACGCCCAGCGACAGCACCTGCTGCGGAGCCAGCAGCGCGATCGCGGCATCGACCTCTCCGCGCCCGTGCACGGCGTCCAGGTGCAGGCCGTCCACCGGCAGGCCGCAGGCCAGCGGGAGATTGTCTTCCAGGGCGCCGAAATAGGTGGCCAGCAGCAGTTTCGGGCCATGGCCGCGCAGTGCGGCATAGGCATCCTCGTAGGCCTGGCGCCAGCGCGCATCGAGGTCGGTGACGAGCGCGGGCTCGTCCACCTGCACCCATTCGGCGCCTTCGCCGGCCAGCCAGTCGAGCAGTTCGGCATACACCGGCAGCAGGGCAGGCAGCAGGGCCAGCCGGTCGGCGCCATCGCTGGACTTGCCGAGCCAGAGGTAGGTGAGCGGACCGATGATCACGGGCTTGGCGCGCACCCCGGCTTCGCGCGCTTCCTGCAGCTGTTCGCGCAAGCGGACGGTGTCGAGGGTGAAGCGGGTAGCGGCCGTGAACTCGGGCACGATGTAGTGGTAGTTGGTGTCGAACCACTTGGTCATTTCGCCGGCATGCACGCAGCCACAGGCCGCGTCCGCCGCGCCCGCCCGGCCACGCGCGACGCGAAAGTACTGGTCCAGCAGATCGCCGCCGTGTGCACGCGCCCGCGCCGGGACGTTCCCGAGCGTGAAGCTCATGTCCAGCACCTGGTCGTACAGCGAGAAATCGCCCAGTGGAGCGAAATCGAGGGCGGCCTGGCAGGCCCAGTGGCGGGCACGCAGCTGCGCCCCTTCCGCCTGCAGGTCGGCGGCGCTGCTGTCGCCGCGCCAGTAGCGCTCCAGCGCGAATTTCAGTTCGCGCCGGGCGCCGATGCGGGGAAAGCCGAGGTTGTGGGTAATGGTCATGGTGTCGTCCCTGTCGAATGGATGAGTACATCATAGACATGACAATTCATGAATAAAATTGATATGATTTCATATATCAAGTAATTTCATTCATAGATCATGATCGAACGCATACACCTGGCCATCCTGCGCGAGGTCGCACGCCGCGGTTCCCTGACAGCTGCCGCCGAGACCCTGTTCCTGACTCAATCGGCGCTGAGCCACGCGATCCGCAAGCTGGAAGGGCAGCTCGGCGTCGACGTCTGGACCCGTGACGGCCGCAGCCTGCGCCTGACCCAGGCCGGCGCCTACCTGCTCGACATGGCGAACCGCCTGCTGCCCCAACTGGAGCACGCCGAGCGCCTGATGGCGCAGTACGCACAGGGCCAGCGTGGCACCCTGCGCATCGGCATGGAGTGCGCGCCCTGCTACCAGTGGCTGTTGAAGGTGGTGGCGCCGTACCTGGCGCAATGGCCGGACGTCGACGTCGACGTCAGGCAGCGTTTCCAGTTCGGCGGCCTGCAGGCGCTGGAGGGCTGGGAAATCGACCTGCTCGTGACGCCCGATCCGCTGCACAAGCCCGGCCTGCGCTTCGTCCCGGTGTTCGACTACGAGCAGGTGCTGGTGGTCGCCAATGACCATCGGCTGGCAGGCAAGCCCTGGGCCGAACCCTGCGACCTGAGCGACGAAGTATTGATCACCTATCCGGTTGACATCGACCGCCTCGACATCTACAACTACTTCCTGCTGCCGGCCGGCTGCGCGCCGCGCCAGCGCAAGACCATCGAGACCACCGACATCCTGCTGCAGATGGTCGCCGGCGGCCGCGGCGTGGCGGCACTGCCGCGCTGGCTGGTAGCGGAATACGCGCAAAAGCTGCCGGTGACGCCGGTGCGGCTCGGCCCGAACGGCATCCCGAAGCAGATCTTCCTCGGCATCCGCGAGGAAGATGCCGGGGCCGACTACCTGGACGCCTTCGTCCGGCTGGCGGCGGCGATCGGGTGACAATGCTTGAGAATCCGGGGCCGGCGAGCTGCTAGCATTGTCCGATGAGCCAAACCATGTTGCATCGGCTGCTGCAGCCCATCCTCGGCCTGTTCGGTTCCGCCGCGAACGCCGAACCGCCGTCGCCATACTTCACCCCTGACGAGATCGGCCGCCTGTACCGCGCGCAAGGCGATCACCGCAGCGCGCTCGACGACCAGACCTGGCACGACCTGCTGCTCGAATCCTGGGAAGAGCGGCTAACGCAGGACACCAGCATCTTCGGGCGCCAGCTGCTGCACCGCCGCCTGCGCGCCGGCCTGCAGGACGCCGACTGCGCGGCCCTGACGGGGCGCCTGCGCGGCCTGCTCGACGATCCGGCGCGGCTCGATGCGTTGACCAAGGCCCTGCGGCCGCTGCGGTTTGCGGAAACCGAGGTCGCCGGCCTGCTGTTCGAAGGACCTGGCGACGACATGCCGCAGCCACCCTGGTGGAGCCGCCTGCTCTGGACGCTGCCGCTGGTCCTGCTACTATCGCTTGGCTTGCTGGCTACCCAGCCGCTGGGCTGGATGGCGACGCTGGCCGCGGTGGCGCCGCTGATGGCGCTGCAGATCAGCTACCACCGCCGCCTCGAGCTGTGGAAGAACACGCTGGACAGCCTGAACGCGCTGCTGGCCGGCAGCCACACGCTGGCGCAACTCGGCGGCCCCCTGCTGGACCCTTTCGTCGAGGAGCGCGCCGCGGCGGCACGCCTGCACGGGCGCATCGGGCGCCCGCTGCTGCTGCGCATGATCCCGGGCGGCGAGGCATACATGAACTGGTTCGCCGCCTATAACGTGCGCCGCTACTGGAAGACCATCCGCACCGTGTACGGGGCGCGCGATTTCCTGCGCGCCTGCTACCTGCGCAGCGCCGAGCTCGAGGCCGACGTCGCGCTGGCCCGCCACCTGCGCCGCCAGGAGCACTGGTGCTGGGCCGAACGCAGCGCCGCGCGCACGCTGGACCTGCAGGGCGGCGTGCACCCGCTGATGGAGATGCCGGTCCCGCTGTCCGTCGGCCTGGACGGGCAGGGCGCCTTCATCACGGGGCAGAATGCCTCGGGAAAAAGCACCTTCCTGCGCATGGTGGGCCTGAACCTGGTGGCGGCGCGCGCCTTCGGCTTCTGCTACGCGCAGGCAGCGCGCCTGCCGGCCGTGCCGGTGCGCGCCAGCATGCAGAACGAGGATTCGCTGCTGGGTGGCGAGAGTCTCTATATGTCGGAGCTGCGCCGGGCGCGCGAACTGCTGGACGCGAGCGGGGAGGCGGCCGGCATCTGCCTGGTCGACGAGGTCTTCCGCGGCACCAACCACCTGGAATCGGTGTCGGCGGCAGCCGCGGTGCTGGAAAGCCTGTGCGAGCGCGACCTGGTGCTGGTGTCTTCGCACAATCTGGTGCTGGCGCGCATCCTCGACGGCAGGCTGAAACCTTTCCGCATCGATACCGCCAGTGGCCGGCCGGTCCTGTTGCCGGGCGTGCTGCGCAACCCGAACGGCATCGCGCTGCTGGCCACGCAGGGTTTCGGGGAGCGGATCGAAGGCCGGGCCGGCGAGGTGGCGCGCTGGCTCAGCACGCACCTGGCCGAGTCCGAGGACAAGCAGCCGCCCGCCCTCAGTTGCGCTTGAGCGGCTTGCCGTTCGCAATCACCTCGCGGCAGTCGCCGCGCATGGTGGCGTCGTCGTAGTCGGTCCAGCCGTAGCTGTCGACGTAGCGCTTATGGCGCTTGAGGGCCGGATTGACGAAGCTCCGTTCCAGGCTTTCGCCGGGGTAGCGGATGTCGGCCATGTCGAGCACCGTGTGGAACATGTTCTCGGTCGAGAGCCTGGCCTTGCGGTGGCGGCGCAGCTGCTCGACCTTGCCGGGGAAGCGCTCGGCGTAGCTGCCCGAATACCAGACGAAGGCCGGCACGTGGAATTCGTACTGGGTGTTATGGCCGTGGAAGGCGATCTTGCACGACTTGTCGTACAGGGTCTGTCCATGGTCGGCCACGTACAGCAGCGAGGCGGGCAGGCCGGTTTCCTTCAGCACCCCGATCACGTTCGACAGGAACCAGTCGGTATACAAAATGGCGCTATCGTAGCTGTTGTTCATCTGCGGCTCGATGCGCGGATTGGTGTAGTCGGGCTTCTCGATCGACTTCAGCGAGGGCTGCCAGCGGTCGAACTCCTGCGGGTAGCGGTGCGCGTAGTTCCAGTGGCTACCCAGTGTGTGCAGCACCACCAGCACCTTCTGCGCCGGGTCGTCGATGGCGCGCCGCAAGGGCTCGAGCAGTACCGCGTCGTGGTTGGATGCGTCGGACACGCTGCCCAGGTTCAGGAACTGGACGTCGTCCGCTTCTTTCGCGAACACCGACACTGGCGTGTCGAACTTGCCGAACGAGACCTGGTTGGAGATCCAGAAGGTCTTGAAGCCGGCCTCCTTGAAGGCCGACAGGAAGGATTTTTCGGAGAAGCCATCCTTCAGGCTCTGCATCGCAGGTTTACGCGAAATGATCACCGGGATCGACAGGCGGGTAGCCGATACCGGCGTGACCACATCCTTCAGCATGACCAGGTTCTCTTCCTGCGCCAGCAAGGGATTGGTCTCGCGTGCATAGCCGTTCAGGCTCCAGCGGTCGTAGCGCGAGGATTCGCCCAGCACCACGACAAGTAGCTGCGGCCCGTGCTCGCTGCCCGCCTGCCTGGCATGAAAGCGGAAGGCGGCGCTGCGCCGGTTCAGTTCCGCCAGGTAGACCCGCTCTTTATAGAAGTCGAGGCCGCGCGCGCTCAGGCCAAAGGGCCAGGATTGGGCGAACAGCGCCAGGTCGACCGGCGGCCTGGTCCAGGCGGGCAGTGGCGGCCAGCTTCCCGCGGTAGCGGCAGCGTGCTTCCCGTCGGCCTGGGCGAAGCCGGATTTCTGCCCGTAGGCCAGCACCGCGGCGCCGGCGCCCAGCACTGCCAGCACGATCCAGCGCGAGCGGTCGTTCCAGTCCAGGTCGCGGGTACGCCAGGCTGCCGCCCAGGTCGAGCCGAACCACAGCAGCACGCCGGTGATCACCGCGCCCAGCAGCCAGGCTTTCCCGCCCAGGAACTCGAGTGCCTCGCTGGGACTGGTCTCGGCGATGATGCCCAGGTGATGGGTCGAAATCCCCTGTCCATAATGGATAAGAAGGTAGAGCTCGGTCGGCAGGGCCAGGAAGGCCGGCAGCAGGGCCCAGTGGAACCAGGCCGGGCGCTTGCACAGGGCCCAGGCCGCGATCCAGGCGAACACGCCGGCGCCCAGCAACTGCCACGGGTCGCTGCCGCCTTGCGCGCCTGGCAGGTCCAGCAGCTTCGCCGCAAAAGGCATGCTCGACAGCAGGGCGTAGCTCAGCAGCAGGTACAGGTTGGCGGGACGAAGCAGGCGGGACATCGGGCAGGAAGAGGGCGAAATCGGCTATTATCCTGTCTTTATAGCTGGAAATACACTATCTTTGCCGCAAGTTTGAAAGCCGCTTTGTAGCAGGCTTGCCACATCCATCACGGTAAACCCCAGGTTTGCCCCGCAGCCGGTTCGGCCGGCCGCCATAGCGGTTGACCCACTTGCATATCGGGTCTATACTCGCGAGTTCTCGATTTATTCTGCACATGGTATACGCATTCGCAGCCGCTCCTTCGGTGAGTGGCTTTCGTCGCCTCTGCTGTGAGCACGAATCCGGGACTAGGTTTCAGTCCCCGGACAAGCGCAACAAGGGTCCGGGTCATCAACGTAGTAATTTTGTTGGATTTTTGAACGATGCCAACCATCAATCAACTGATTCGCAAGCCGCGTGAAGCCGCGGTTGTGAAGAGCAAGTCCCCGGCACTGGAAAACTGCCCGCAGAAGCGCGGTGTTTGCACCCGTGTCTACACCACGACCCCGAAGAAGCCGAACTCGGCACTGCGTAAGGTCGCTAAAGTTCGCCTGACCAACGGTTTCGAAGTCATTTCGTACATCGGCGGTGAAGGCCACAACCTGCAAGAGCACAGCGTCGTCCTGATCCGTGGCGGCCGTGTGAAAGACTTGCCGGGTGTGCGTTACCACATGGTCCGCGGCGCGCTGGATACCCAGGGCGTGAAAGACCGTAAGCAGGCTCGCTCGAAGTACGGTGCGAAGCGCGCCAAGGCCGGCGCCAAGAAGTAATTCTTCGCGTAATCCTGCGGACCCTGTCACGTACAGGTCACATTAAAAAGTTAAGTTGAGCCGGCCGGAAGGCCGAGTAAGTGAAAGATCATGAGGGTCTTTCGCGAGTGCGGATCCCGCACTCAACTGAAGATAGGAAGGAATTGAAATGCCACGTCGTCGTGAAGTACCCAAGCGCGAAATCCTGCCGGATCCAAAATTCGGCAACACCGATGTCGCCAAGTTCGTCAACGTTCTGATGCTGTCCGGTAAGAAATCGGTCGCTGAAAACATCATCTATGGTGCGTTCGAGCACATCCAGCAAAAATCGGGCAAGGACCCGCTGGAAGTGTTCACGACCGCGATCAACAACTGCAAGCCGATGGTCGAGGTGAAATCCCGCCGTGTCGGCGGCGCCAACTACCAGGTGCCAGTGGAAGTTCGTCCGGTTCGTCGTATGGCGCTGTCCATGCGTTGGTTGCGCGAAGCCGCAAACAAGCGCAGCGAAAAATCCATGCCGCAACGCCTGGGTGGTGAACTGATGGAAGCGGCTGAAATGCGCGGTGGCGCAATGAAGCGCCGTGACGAAGTGCACCGCATGGCAGAAGCGAACAAGGCGTTCTCGCACTTCCGCTTCTAAGCACACGGCCAAACCCTTCAGGGGGCGCGGCCAACGCAGTATTCGTTGTTCAGGCCGGGCACATTTTGACTCCAAGATGCCGCCCGGTTTTGTCCATTCAAAGATTTAGGAAAAATTATGGCACGCAAGACCCCCATTGAGCGCTACCGCAATATCGGTATTTCCGCTCACATCGATGCTGGTAAGACCACCACCACCGAACGCGTCCTGTTCTACACGGGCGTGAACCACAAGCTGGGCGAAGTGCACGACGGCGCCGCCACCATGGACTGGATGGAGCAGGAGCAGGAACGCGGCATTACCATTACCTCGGCAGCGACGACCTGCTACTGGAGCGGTATGGCCAAGAACTTCCAGCCTCACCACATCAACATCATCGACACCCCGGGCCACGTTGACTTCACCATTGAAGTCGAGCGTTCGATGCGCGTGCTCGACGGCGCTTGCATGGTTTACTGTGCAGTCGGTGGCGTGCAGCCACAGTCGGAAACCGTGTGGCGTCAGGCTAACAAGTACAAAGTCCCACGTCTGGCATTCGTCAACAAGATGGACCGTACCGGTGCGAACTTCTTCAAAGTGTACGAGCAGATGCGCGCACGCCTGAAGGCGAACCCAATCCCGGTCGTGATCCCAATCGGCGCGGAAGACAACTTCCAAGGCGTAGTCGATCTGGTCAAGATGAAAGCAATCATCTGGGACGAGGCTTCGCAAGGCATGAAATTCGAATACGCCGACATCCCGGAGCACCTGGTTGAGCTGGCGAACGAATGGCGTGAAAAACTGGTCGAGACCGCTGCTGAAGCGAACGAAGACCTGATGAACAAGTACCTGGAAGAAGGCGATCTGTCGGAAGAAGAGATCAAGACCGCCCTGCGCCAGCGCACCATCGCATCGGAAATCGTGCCGATGTTGTGCGGTACCGCGTTCAAGAACAAGGGCGTGCAAGCCATGCTCGACGCCGTGATCGAATACCTGCCATCGCCAGTCGACATTCCGCCAGTGGCAGGTACCGATGAAGACGACCAGCCGGTCACCCGTAAGGCTGACGATAACGAGAAGTTCTCGGCACTGGCGTTCAAGATCATGACCGACCCGTTCGTCGGCCAGCTGATCTTCTTCCGCGTCTACTCGGGCATGATCAATTCGGGCGACACCGTCTACAACCCGGTCAAGGGCAAGAAGGAACGCCTGGGTCGTATCCTGCAGATGCACGCCAACCAGCGCGAAGAAATCAAGGAAGTCCGCGCCGGCGACATCGCCGCTGCAGTCGGCCTGAAAGAAGCGACCACCGGCGAAACCCTGTGCGATCCTTCGGCCATCATCACCCTGGAAAAGATGGTCTTCCCTGAGCCGGTCATTCAGCAGGCTGTCGAGCCGAAGACCAAGGCCGACCAGGAAAAGATGGGCCTGGCCCTGAACCGCCTGGCACAGGAAGATCCGTCGTTCCGCGTGCGTACCGACGAAGAATCGGGCCAGACCATCATCGGTGGTATGGGCGAGCTGCACCTGGAGATTATCGTTGACCGCATGAAGCGCGAATTCGGCGTGGAAGCAACCGTCGGCAAGCCGCAGGTTGCCTACCGCGAAACCATCCGCAAGGCGGTCACCGACGTCGAAGGCAAGTTCGTCAAGCAGTCGGGCGGCCGCGGCCAGTACGGTCACGCAGTCCTGACCATCGAGCCGCAAGAGCCGGGCAAGGGCTTCGAATTCGTCGACGCCATCAAGGGTGGTGTCATTCCTCGCGAATACATCCCGGCAGTCGAGAAGGGTGTGCGCGAGACCCTGACCAGCGGCGTGCTGGCTGGCTACCCGGTCGTTGACGTCAAAGTCACCGTGACCTTCGGTTCGTACCACGACGTCGACTCGAACGAGAACGCGTTCCGTATGGCCGGTTCGATGGCATTCAAGGACGGCTGCCGCAAGGCATCGCCGGTCATCCTCGAGCCGATGATGGCCGTGGAAGTGGAAACGCCGGAAGACTACGCCGGTTCCGTGATGGGCGACCTGTCGTCCCGCCGCGGCATGGTGCAGGGCATGGACGAAATCCCGGGCGGCGGCGGCAAGATCATCAAGGCCGAAGTCCCGCTGTCGGAAATGTTCGGTTACTCGACCTCGCTGCGTTCGGCGACCCAGGGCCGTGCGACCTACACGATGGAGTTCAAGCACTACTCGGAAGCTCCGAAGCACGTGATCGACGCGATCGTGACTGCAAAGTCCAAGTAATAAAAAACCGGGGGCGGGTTCCACGAGAACCTGTCCCCAACAAGCTAAAAATAAATATTCGTTTCTTTTAAAGGAAGATAGGAAATGGCAAAAGGTAAATTCGAACGGACCAAGCCGCACGTCAACGTCGGCACCATCGGTCACGTTGACCACGGTAAAACCACCCTGACGGCTGCAATCGCAACCGTTCTGTCGAAGAAGTTCGGCGGCGAAGCCAAGGCCTACGACCAGATCGACGCGGCTCCGGAAGAGAAAGCACGCGGCATCACCATCAACACCGCGCACGTCGAGTACGAAACCGCAAACCGTCACTACGCCCACGTTGACTGCCCAGGCCACGCCGACTACATCAAGAACATGATTACCGGTGCAGCGCAGATGGACGGCGCGATCCTGGTGTGCTCGGCCGCTGACGGCCCGATGCCGCAGACCCGCGAGCACATCCTGCTGGCGCGTCAGGTTGGCGTTCCGTACATCATCGTGTTCCTGAACAAGTGCGACCTGGTCGACGACGCAGAACTGCTGGAACTGGTCGAAATGGAAGTGCGCGAGCTCCTGTCGAAGTACGAGTTCCCGGGCGACGACCTGCCAATCATCAAGGGTTCGGCTCGTATGGCCCTGGAAGGCGCTGCTGGTCCGCTGGGCGAAGACGCGATCGTCGCACTGGCTGAAGCTCTGGACACCTACATCCCGACCCCGGAACGTGCCGTTGACGGCGCCTTCCTGATGCCGGTGGAAGACGTGTTCTCGATCTCGGGTCGCGGCACCGTGGTGACCGGTCGTGTCGAGCGCGGCATCATCAAGGTCGGCGAAGAGATCGAAATCGTCGGTATCATCGACACCGTGAAGACCACCTGCACCGGCGTGGAAATGTTCCGCAAGCTGCTGGACCAGGGTCAAGCTGGCGACAACGTCGGCCTGCTGCTGCGCGGCACCAAGCGTGAAGACGTCCAGCGTGGCC
>NZ_ATYR01000027.1 GCF_000427785.1 Massilia alkalitolerans DSM 17462 | reverse complement strand
CGGCATCATCAAGGTCGGCGAAGAGATCGAAATCGTCGGTATCATCGACACCGTGAAGACCACCTGCACCGGCGTGGAAATGTTCCGCAAGCTGCTGGACCAGGGTCAAGCTGGCGACAACGTCGGCCTGCTGCTGCGCGGCACCAAGCGTGAAGACGTCCAGCGTGGCCAGGTTCTGGCCAAGCCGGGCTCGATCAAGCCGCACAACCACTTCACCGGTGAGATCTACGTCCTGTCGAAAGACGAAGGCGGCCGTCACACCCCGTTCTTCAACAACTACCGTCCGCAGTTCTACTTCCGTACGACTGACGTGACCGGTTCGATCGAGCTGCCGGCCGACAAAGAAATGGTCATGCCAGGCGACAACGTGTCGATCACCGTCAAGCTGATCGCTCCGATCGCGATGGAAGAAGGTCTGCGCTTCGCAATCCGCGAAGGCGGCCGTACCGTCGGCGCCGGCGTGGTTGCCAAGATCATCGCCTAATTTCGGTTAGCGAGATCGGAAGGGCGCCCCCAGGGCGTCTCTTCCAACCAACGATGGGGACAGGTTTTTCGACCTGTCCCCATCTTTATGAGAGGGAACGATGTTATACTCCCGCCTCTTGAGCAGTACCGAAGCACCTTTCACACATTGCCGGCACCTTGCCGGAACGTTCTTTTAAAAGGAAATAGCATGTCCGCTCCGAACCAGAAAATCCGCATCCGCCTGAAAGCGTTCGACTACAAGCTGATCGACCAGTCCGCCCTGGAAATCGTCGACACCGCCAAGCGCACCGGCGCAGTGGTCAAGGGCCCGGTCCCGCTGCCGACCCGCATCCAGCGTTTCGACGTCCTGCGTTCGCCGCACGTCAACAAGACCTCGCGCGACCAGTTCGAAATCCGCACCCACCAGCGCCTGATGGACATCGTTGATCCGACCGACAAGACCGTTGACGCACTGATGAAGCTGGACCTGCCGGCTGGCGTCGACGTCGAAATCAAGCTGCAGTAATCGCATCCACCGCCAGCGGATCAATCCGCTGAGGTAGCAAGGGCCGGGAGTTCGCAAGGACTCCCGGCCCTTGTCATTTGGTTTCAGTTGAGCAGTGCGTAGATGACCGGCCCAAGCAGGCTGCCCATGACCACGCCGCCGCCAAGCAGCAGCACCAGCAGCGCATAGCGTCCGATCCAGCCAACCAGCGTCGGGTGACCCGTGAAATGCGCGCGCAGGCTCGCGGCGGTGAGGCGGGTGGCATCGTCCGGGAGATGATCGAAGTTCGACATGTGGCCTCCATGCAAAAGCCCATTGTCGAGTGCGCTTTGTGTGCGTACTTTGTGCTGCCGCAAGCGCCATAGCTGGACGGCAGCGGCGGCGGAACTTCTCCAACCCCGCAGCGATAAGCGCTTTATGCGGCGCAAATTGTTCGGGCAGGCTCGCCGTGTTGTAATCGTAGCGATCACAACAGCGCGAAAAGCACATGTCCGTTACACACAGCTTCCACTCCGCAGCGTTCGAGCTGCGCCGCATCTCCTGGTCGCAGCTGGCCGGCTACGCCTATCTCGGCTTCTTCATCCTGTTGCTGGTGCGGCTGGCGGCGCCCGAAGCGATGGGGCCGGCACTGCGCACGCTGGCCTTCGCGCTGCCCCTGGTCCTGCTGGCCGCCAAGGACCTGGCGCACCTCCCCGATGCGCTGCAGCGCCTGCGTGGCGCCACCGGCTGGCGTGGCCGCATCCTTGCCCTGCTGCCGCCGGAATTGATCGGCATGGCCAGGCTCGACCGCCTGATGTGGAGCGGCTTCCTGCAATGGCTGCGCCGCCGCAAGCCGCTGGCGCGCCCGGAAGGCACGGCGCTGACCTACCTGCAGCGCGGCGCCTACGGCACCGCGATCGGCTGCGCGATGGTCGCGGTATTCCTCGAATTGCCGATCGACTTCGGCATCCTCCGCCTGTTCGTCGACGATCCGGACACGCGCATGCTCATCCATGTGGCCGGCGGCATCGGGGCCGTGTACACGCTCGCCTGGGTGCTGGGCGACCGCTGGCATGTCGCCGAAGGCAGCCATGTGCTGGCGGACGGGATGCTGCACCTGCGCGTCGGCGTGCGCACTCAGGGCAGCATTCCGCTCTCGAGCATCGAGCGCGTAGATGCGGTAACCGAGGCGCCCGAACGCTGGCGCCGGCGCCATGGCATCCATCCTGCCGACACCATCACGGTGACGCCTTTCGACAAACCGAATTGCGTGCTGGTCATGAAGCCGGATGCAGGCGTGACGCTGCAGCACTGGCAGGTGCGCCACGCCGCGCCGCGCTATGTGCTGCTCTACCTCGACCGTCCGGAACTGCTGGCCAGCAGCGTCAAGCAGGACGGATGACGCGTTCCCGGCAGCTGCGCGCCGGGTCGGGGGCGCTGATCATCCTGGCACACATGGCCTTCTTCGCGATTCTGCTCCGCTATGCCGGCACGCCTCCTGTCAGGGATGAGACAGGTCCAGCCGACTACATCGAATTCGTGCTGGTTCCGGCAAAGGCCAGGCCGAAGCCGGTGCAAGCGGCCACCCCGGCCCCGCTACCCCGCAAGACAAAGGCCACGCCAGCGCAGGCCGCGCCGCGTCATCGGACACGGTGGCCGTGCCATCCGTTCCGGAGCCGCAGGAGTCAAGCCCGGAGCAGGCCCCGGCGCAGGGCAGACAACTGGACATGGAGGCACTGCGCGCCACTGCCCGCCGCGTCGCCAGGGAGCACGTGCCGGAACCATTCGAACAGGTGCGCGATGCCGAGCATCGGCTGGAAATCGACAAGAAGGACCTCGGCCGCGCCATCAGGGAAGCCAAGCGGTCGCCCTGCACCAAGAAGTACAGCGGCGGCACGTCGCTGAACGTGTTCGCGTTGATTCCGCTGGCGATCGACACCATCACCGACACGGGTTGCAAGTGGTAGTGTCGATGGGCAAATCAGACCTTCACCAGGTAAGCCATCTCCTTGAACGTGATGGGATCGAACCGTAGCGCTTTTGCATACGAATGCATGAGCGTATCGTCGAGGATGGATTCCATCAGTGCCAGGAACAATAAGTGGGCCGCTCCCGTGCCGCCGTTAACGATCTGCCATTGGATTGCTTGCATCGACAAGCGGCCGCGTGCTTGGGCGAGGGGTTCCTGACGTAGAGGCAGATTAAAACTCGGGAAAAGAATCGCGCCTCTTCCGAAAACAAATATACCGTCGAGTGTCGACGAACGCAGTCCCGGCAGCAAAGACTGGTTGTCGGGGAAGAGCGCTTCACGCAATCCAACCCTGTCCATATCGGCGCGCGGAAGCTCGGCTTTCTTGTAGTACGAGACGAGCCAATCGAAGATGGTATCCAGGGTGACCGTGCTTCCATACGCGACCAGGAAACGCCTGGGAGTACGAATTTGCTTCCGATCGCTCCCTGTTTGAGGGAGAAGCGCCCCGATATGCTCGGCTGCACGGCAAGCCTGTTGCAGGTCTTTTTCCTGCAAGGTCGATTTTACTTCGATGGTGGCTTTGACGCTTTCCACAGGGAAGAGGTGGATATTGGCGCCAATATCGAACCTGGGGATGCGCTGGTCGTACAAGACGATATCGATCCGGTTCCGCGTTTCACCAGACGCCGAGCGCGCATCGATGACTTCGCCTGTCCCTACGCCGATTCCGGCTCCGATGTGCCCAGTGATGAAGTCGCTGATGAACGCTTCTCTCGGCGTGCCCTTGTGCAGGTTGTGCCCTGATGTGGCCTGTACCTTTGCGCGCGCCAGCAACAGCTGTTCGATGTGGGAAAAGTGATCATTGAAGAGGGTTCCATCTTGAATGATTGGCGCGGCACTTTTCTTCTTTGCTGGTGCAGCGGCGCTTTTTCCGGACTTCTTTGTTGCGACAGCGCCTTTCGCTGCCTGCAGGGGAGGCGATACCGTACTGGATTTGGCCATGGCAAGGTCCTTGAGCAAGAATACAAACCGATAATGAGAACAAATGCATCATTCTTTCCGATGACGGTTCTTGCGTTCCTGGGGCGCAAGCCCATCGCCCCTACAGTAGCTTAGTTTTCGAGCCAGTTTTCCAGCGCAGCCCGAAGCCGAAATGGCGGTCCATCAGCTCGTGCGCGCTGGTCCCGCCGCTCTGCTGGAAATACTCGGCCAGCTTGGTGACTTGCATACTGCCGCCCCGGTTCTCGATCAGCGCGATCGCGCACATCATCTGGTTGCCGCCGCCATCCAGGCGCACCTCGATCGGCGCCTGTTCGGGCGCGGTGATGGTCACCACGCCGTCGGTCGCCGCCCAGTTGGGCACGCCCTCGTAGATGAAGGAAAAGATCAGTGCACGGCGGATCTGGTCGAAGCGCTCGCCGTTGATGGTCAGGTTCTCGCCGCCGGCCACCGCGCCGGTGCGGTCGTCGGCATCCAGGCGGATGTAGGGCTCGCGTTCGAAGTCGCCCCAGGCATTGCCGAGCGCCTGCACCAGCCCGCGCCGGCCGTCGGCCAGCTCGTACATGCAGCCGAGGTCGAGGTCGATGCCGCCGCGGCCCTTGCGGCCGGCGCCGATGCCGCCGCCAATCAGCTTGTCGAAGAAGCCCGTTTTCGCAGGCTGCTGGGGCGGCGCCGCCGTCGCCGACTGGTTCCAGTTCAGGTTCACGTGGATGCGGCCGAAGCCGCGGCCGGGGCGCTTGTCGAGCGAGACCTTGTCGCCGCGCTTTTCCAGCGTGACCTTCGACAGCGAGACCCTGGGCTGCGCCGGCGCCGGCGGGGGCGCCGAGGTGGGAGCGGAAGCGGCGGCAGGCTTCGCCTCCGTGCCGCCGAAATGCGCCAGCAGCGCCGACAGCCCGCCATTGAAGCCCTGGCCGACCGCGCCGAAACGCCACATTCCGTCGCGCCGGTACAGCTCCGCCACGATGACCGCCTTCTCGTCGCCGAAGTCCGCACCCGACCACGGGAAGCGCACCGCGCTGCCGAGATTCAGGGCGCAGGCGCCGAGCGAGCGCATGGTCTGGACGCCGTCGATGGCGGCGACAAACACCAGCTTCGCGATCGTCGCCGGCAGGGCATCGAGATTCACGGCGAAGCGGGCCAGCGACCCGCTCAGCTCCAGCCGGACCGCGCCCTCTGGGCTGGCCAGCTGGTTGTAGAACACCATGTAGCGCTCATCCGACAGGCGCTCGGACGCATCCAGGCCGAAACAGGACACGTCGACCGAGAGGCCGGGCGCCCCGATATCCACCTCGACGGTAAAGGCATGACCGATGCCGAGGTCTGCCAGCTTGCCTTTCTGGCCACGCGAGAACAAATTCATGAGGTTTCTCCTTCCATCGAACGGGAACCGAAGCGGTGCGACTGTTCCACCAGGCGCTCGGCCCAGGCGCGGTGGGTGGCGACTTCGCACATCGCGTCGTTCATGCGGAACACGGCGGGGCTGGCGTCGTCGAGGATGGCGCGCGCCACTGCCAGGTCTTGCGGGCGCACCTGGTAGTGCTGCTCGATCGGGGCGATCTGGGTCGGGTGGATCGCGGTCTTGCCGACCATGCCGTGGGCCAGGTCTTCCAGCACTTCCTGGTCGAGCAGCTCGGGCAGGTCGAGGTATTCGAACACCGGCGCCGTCAAGGCGAAGCCCCAGGGCCGGAAGGTGGTCACGAGGCGCGCGATCACGGGCCCCAGCGGCGTGCGGTAGATCGTCATGCCGCGCGGCCGGCGCAGGCCCAGCAGGGCGAGCAGGTCGTTGCCCCCGATGCGCAGTGCCAGGATGCGGTGGCGCACGCCCGGGCCTTCGAACACGGCGCGCAGCTGCTGCATTTCGCTGTCGCTGAACACTTCCGCCGTCTCCAGCGTCGGCATCAGGACGTGGCTTGTGTCGCGCACGAGGCGGAAATAGGTGTCGAAGTTGTGGCGCGTGATCTTCGGCAGCACGAAGCCGCTCAGCTTCTCGGCGCCCGGCATGGCCAGCACGCGCTCCATCACCTCCGGATTGCGCACCCGGACGAAACGCTCGGCCGTAACCTCGCTGCGCATGTTCGCCAGCACCACCGAGAGGTTGAACAGCGACCAGCTCAGTTCGCGGTCGGCGATGGCGTCTTCAAGACAGAAAATGAGCGAGCGCGCGTCCGGCAGCTTCTCGCCGTTGGCGATTCTGGCCAGGTCCTTGTGATTGGCCGGCACGTACAGTGACGCGCCTAAAGACTTAAGCATCCGATGCACTCCTGATCAGGGAAACTGCGTGATAGGGCAGAAGCGGGTCGACCGCGACCGGCACCTGTTTTTCTTCGGCCAGCACTTCCAGGTGCCGCACGTCCGGAGCGCCCGGTTGGCGCAGCACCAGCAGGCGCGGCACGCGGCGCAGCAGCACGCGGGTGGCCTCGCCGATGCCGGGCTTGATGAGATTGATGTCGGTGATGCCGTAGCGTTCCATCGCACAATCGAGGTAGGTGCGCGAGCGTTCGGCAGCCGCTTTCGCGTCCGGCGGCGTGGCTTGCGGCAGGTCGCCGCCAGCCTTCGCCAGCGCCACCAGCGCATCGGCGAAGCGTTGCGACTGGTCATGGGGAGCAAACTCGCCGTAGTAGACGCAGCCGTGGAAGTCGTCCGGACCGATCCGTTCGTCCAGCACCGTGCGGCTCACCAGCCCCGACACCGTGGCATTCAGGATGCTCGACGGGATCAGGTAGTCGTCGCCGGAGGCCGCGACGGCGGCGGCGCCGGCCAGGTCCGACAGCACGTACAGGCCGTTGTCGATGCCGGTCCGCTGCGCCGCATTGAAGGCGGACACGGACAGCGCCAGCTCGCGCGCGATCACGCCCTTGCCGGTCCAGCCGTCCACGAACACGATCGATTCCGGCGCGTGGCCCTGGGCCAGGACGTGGCGCAGGGCGGCTCGGTCGATGCCGCGGTCGCGCACGATCGACACCGAATAGTGGACCGCCTCGCGTTCGAGCACCTCGCGCAGCAGCCGCGCCACCACCACCCCCACCGGCGTGCCGGCGCGCGCCAGCGAGACCACGGCGATGGCGCCGGTGCGCCGCGCGGCGATGAGGCCGGCCAGGCGCAGGCAGTCCGCCGCCATGCGCGCATTGTTGGCGCGGCAGGCATCCTCGAACACGGCCATGTAGCGCGGCGAGGGCAGCGATTCAGGAGACAGCATCTGGCTGTAGTGGCGCTGGCCGGACTGGATCAGGCGCTCCTTGTCATGCACGCTGGTGAATTCCTGCGCCTGCAAGCGCGTGAGCAGGAAGTCCACCTCGCCGGCGCGGTAGCTGCCCGGGAAGCTCACAGGGCCTCCACGGTCAGGCGCGCGAGCTGGGTGGCGCGCGGGACGATGGCGTAGTCGCAGGCGGCCATGAAGCGCGCGTCGGAACGGCTGTCGCCCATGCCGAAGGTGACGATGTCGCCGTGCTCGGCGCGTAACTTGCCGGTGATATGGGCCACCGCATTGGCCTTGTCCAGCGCCTTCGGCAGGATGGCCAGGTTGTTGCCGTTGCGGTGCACGACATAGTCCGGGCGGCCGTCCGCGATCCAGGGGCGCACCACCTCTTCCTCGACCGGCGCCAGGCGCTCGTGGCGCTTGTCCGGGTCTTTCACGACCAGGAAGAAGGGCGTGGCGAAATCCTCGATCATGCGCGCGCGGCCGCCGAAGCCCGTGCGTCCGGCATAGTCGTCGATGTGCCGCGCCAGCTCCTGCAGGCCGGGCAGGGCGGCGTGCATCGCGCTGCGCATCCCTTCCAGCCAAAGCATGTCGGCGCTGCCGCCGGGCTGCAGCACCACGCCGCCATAGTTGATGACGGCGTAGCTGTCGAAGGGCAGGTGCACGCGGCGCAGGCCGTCATGGTCGCGCGCCGTGGTCGGGATCACGGTCATGCCGTCCTGCACGAAGCTCAGGAAGGCGCGCTGGGCGCGCGTGGTGTACGAGCAGATGCTGCCGTCCTTGTAATAGGCGGCCGGCTCGAGCGCATCCGCGGCGGCGCATTTCTCGAAGGTCTGGAACAGCGTGTCGTCCAGGTCAGCGAACAGGAACTTCTTCAACGTCAGCCTCGGACAGGAAGTGGAACAGGCGCGCATCCAGCAGAGCGGCGAGCTCGCGCAAGGGGGCATTGGGCGCGGTCTCGTGGCAGACTAGCACGTGCTCGTACTGGCCAGGCGCGATGTTGTAGATGAAATTGGCGATGCCCTCGCCGTAGTTGTCGGGGAAGCGCAGTGCGTGGCTGACCGCCCCCCAGGTCAGGATCGGCGAGCGCGTGGTCGACTGCACCCGGACGTCGACGCCGCGCCGCTCCAGCGCCGCGCCCAGCAGCATGGCGGCATGCATGAATTCTCCGGTGCCCAGTACGGCGACCTTGGCGCCAGGCGCGAATTCGCCTGCCAGGCGGTCCGCCAGCGCCTCGGGGGGGCGCAAGGCGGAGGGCAGGCCCAGGCGGCCGAAACCGGTGCTGGCGCCGCGGTCCGCATCCGGGTCGAAACGCTGGGCGGGGGTGGCCGGGGCCACATAGTCGCCCGGCGTGAAACGGTACTCGCCGCTGAGCAGCGCGCCCATCGTCACCGGCAGGCCGAAGCGCCCGGACAGGGCGGACGTGGCCTCCCCGCCCATGAAATTGGTGATCGTCGCCAGGTGCACCCGCGCGATGCCCGGATTGAGGCGGCGGCAGGCCGCGGTCAGGTTCAGGAAGGTGTTGCCGGTGCTGGCTTCGTCGTCCACCAGCACCAGGGTGGAGGCCGCCAGCAGCAGCGCGCGCAGGCGAGGATCTTCCGGCATGTGCAGGAACTGGCGCGGCGCGTGGCTGTGCGCCTCCTCGAATTCGATCAGCTCGCCAGTGCCTGCGCGGTAGCGCGTGGTATGGATGAACAGGGCTTCACGTCCGGGATTGGCGCGCAGCCAGGCTTCGAACACGCCCTGGCCCAGGCCGATCGCGGTTTCCGCCATGGCGATGAACACCACCGGCCCATCGCTATCCGGCACGGTGGCGGCGAGGCGCGCGTGGATGGCGAGCATGCTCGATGGCCGCACCGGCCAGTGCTTGCCCAGCACCTTGCTCAGGAACAGGAAGCCGCGCTTGGCATTGGCGCGCGCCGCGAAGCCGAGCAGCTCCTCAAACTCGTCCGCGCCCTCGGCAAGCGCGACGTCGAGCGTCCCGGTGGGCAGGGCCACGCTGCGCCGTGATAGGGCATCCAGGTCGGACTTCGCGTTCATGCCAGCTCCAGCGCTTCCGGGACTTCGATCACGCGCATGCCGTTGCGTACCGGCGCCACCTCGACAGTGTCGAAACCGTCGGCAAAACCCTTCAGGGCGATCCAGGGCAGGTTCGGCCCGGCCGCACAGGCCATGCCGATGCCGCCCGACATGCGCGGGTTGATCTCGAGCAGCCGCGGCTTGCCGCCGGCTTCGCGGAACTGCACGTTGAAGATGCCGTTCAGGCCATAGTCGGCGGCGAGTTTGGCGGTCGCCTCGACGATCTCGGGGCGCATGTCGATCAGCTGGCCGCTGCCGGCCTGCGCCGGCTTGCGGCGCGCCACCGCCGCCACCAGGCGGCCGTTGTCGCCCACGCAGTCGACGCTGTACTCGGCGCCCTCGAGGAATTCCATCAGCAGCATGGTGCGGAATTCTTTCAGCTCCGCCAGGCCGCGGCGCAGGTCCTGGTAGCCGATGTGGTACTCGACGCCCGCCAGGAGCAGGGCGGCGCTGCTGCGCTCTTCGTCGACGATGGCGAAGCCGATGCCATAGATGCCGCGCGCGGGCTTGATGCACAGCTTCGCATGGCGCGGGCGCAGCTCGGCCCAGGCGGCATCGAACTGGTCGAGGTTGTCGAAGCGGCGGAATTCGGCCACCGGCGCCTGCGGCAGATCGGTCTCCGCATAGAAGCCGGCCTTGTCGTGCATGAGCTGGAGCTTCTGCGGCGTGGCCGCGCTCAGCACGCGCGTGCCGATTTCCAGGAAGCGCGCGTGCTGCGCGGCCAGGGTGGTGGCCTCGCGGCCCGGCACGAAGATGTCGATGCGCTGCTTGCGGCAGAACTCCAGGCACCACTCGACGTAGGCAGCCGGCTCCAGGCCGACGGGCTCGCCGTGGAACTCATGGGCCAGGCGCGCCGCCGGGGTATGGCGGTTGGCATTGCTGTGGATGATGGTGAAACGCTGGGCGGTATCTGCCTCGCGGATCAGCCGGATCGCGGCGTAGATGGACGAAAACGTCCTGTTGTACCAAACGCGCATGAAGTCTTTCAAGACAGGTGGACGTACGCGCCCGCAGGGCAGCGGGCGCGTTAAAACAGGCGCTCTTGTATTTAGACGTTGACGCCGAACGAGCGCGCGAGCGGACCCAGGCCGCCCTTGAAGCCCTGGCCGACGGCGCGGAACTTCCATTCGCCGCCGTGGCGGTACAGTTCGCCGAAGATCATCGCGGTTTCGGTCGAGCTGTCTTCGGACAGGTCGTAGCGCGCGATCTCGGCTTCGCCGTTGGCGTTCAGGCAGCGGATATACGCCTTGGCGACCATGCCGAAGTTCTGGCGGCGCGCGTCGGCGTCGTGGATGGTGACGCAGAACGAGACCTTCTCGACCTCGGCCGGGACACGCGACAGGTCGACCGCGATCTTCTCGTCGTCGCCCTCGCCCTGACCGGTGGTGTTGTCGCCGGCGTGGACCACCGAGCCGTCGCTCGATTTCAGGTTGTTGTAGAAGATGAAGTCGGTGTCGCCGCGCACCTTGGCGTCGGCTTTCAGCATGAATGCGCTGCCATCCAGGTCGAAGGCGGCGCCGTCGGTGGAACGCGGGTCCCAGCCCAGGCCAATGATCACCTTGGTGAGGCCAGGTGCTTCCTTGCTCAGGTTGACGTTGCCGCCTTTCTGCAGACTGATTGCCATACGAACTCCTTACGTGGTGGGGGTTGATCGGCCGCCGATGACGGCGTTAACTATTTGATTGTACACGCTCCGAATTTCACATTACTCACTCTCGTGATGTCCATACGCCAGTGGCCGCTTCGTAACATTCCGGTCATAATTGCCGCCCGAAGGAGGCAGAATGGCAACAATGAAGCAGGTGGCGGAGCGGGTCGGCGTATCGACCTCGACCGTGTCGCACGTGATCAACGGGACCCGGGCGGTGAGCGACGCCGTGCGCAGGCAGGTGCTGGCCACCATCGAGGAGATGGGCTATGTCCCGAACGCGATGGCGCGCAGCCTCAAGAACGACAAGAGCCATACCATCGGCGTCTCCATTCCCGACAACAGCAATCCCTGCTTCGCCGAGCTGCTGCGCGGGATCGAGGACGCGGCCTTCGAGGTCGGCTACAACATCATGCTGTGCAACGGCTACGGGGACGTGCAGCGCCAGGCTACCCACCTGCGCAGCCTGACCGAGAAACGCATCGATGGCCTGATCCTGGTGGCCGGCAGCGCCCGCGACGAACTGGCCCCGCTGCTGGCCAGCCAGCGCGTGCCGATCGTGCTGGCCGAGCACGAGGTGCCGGCCGTGGACACTGATTTCATCGGCCTCGACCACGAAGAGACGGGCCATGCCGCCACCCGCCACCTGATCGAGCTGGGCCACCGCCGCATCGCCTGCGTGGCCGGGCCCCAGGCCGAACCGCACAGCCTGGAACGCATCGCCGGCCTGCGCCGTGCCCTGATGGATGCGGGCCTGTCGCTGCCCGCCGGCTACCTGGTGCATGCGAGCCCCGATTGCGCCGGCGGCCACGACGCGGTGCGAGGCCTGCTGGCGCTGGGCACACCGCCGACGGCGGTGTTTGCCTGCAACGACCTGATGGCGCTGGGCGGCCTGTGCGCGGCGCAGGAAGCCGGCGTGGCGGTGCCCGGTGAGCTGTCGGTGGTCGGGGGCGACGACCTCGGCATGGCCGCGTTCGCGACGCCACGCCTGAGCTCGGTGACCCAGCCGACCCATGTGCTGGGCCGGCAGTTGACCGAACTGCTGGTCGGGCGCATCCGCGGCGATGCCCGGCCGCGCATGCGCCGCCGGCTGCCGGGCAGCCTGGTGGTGCGCCAGTCAACCGCTGTGCCGGGTAGGGTGGACGGCTCCGCCGTCCGCGCGTTCAAATCCGGCTGAATAAGCGCATCGGCTATTCATCATCCAGTTGAACGCGCGGACGGCAAGCCGTCCACCCTACGCTGCGGCACGTTCATCGGCTGGCGCCATTGCCACGACAGGCAACTCGCCCGTCGGTCCCAGATGCACCATCTGCGCCGGCAGCGCCAGGCGGATCTTCTGCTCGCCGAGCATCGCCACGATGCGCAGGTAGATTTCCTGCTGCACGTCCATGAACACGCGGTAGTCCGGGCTGTCGACGTAGTACACGATCTCGAAGGTGTAGGCGGGCGCCGCCAGCGAAGCCAGGTGGGCGCGGTCGAAGCGCACCTGCGGCTGGGCCGCGACGATTTCTTCGAGCAGGCCGGGCAGGGCGCGCAGGGAGGGTTCCGGCGTGTCGTAGGTCACCGCCACCTGGAACACCACGCGGCGCGCCTCCATGCGGCGCAGGTTGTGGATGCGGCTCTTGAGCAGGTCGGCGTTCGAGAACACGATCTGCTCGCCGCCCAGGCTGCGCACCCGGGTGGTCTTCAGGCCCACGCTCTCCACCGTGCCCAGCATCTTGTCGACGATGATGAAGTCGCCCACCACGAAGGGCTTGTCGAGCACGATGGACAGCTTGGCGAACAGGTCGCCCAGGATGCTCTGCACCGCCAGCGCCACGGCGATACCGCCGACTCCCAGGCTGGCCACCAGGGCGGTGATGTTGACGCCCAGGTTATCGAGGGTCATCAGGCCCACCACCGCCCACAGGACCACGCGCAGGAGGAAGGCGATCGCGGCCGACGAGGTGACGCGGTCCGGGTCGGCGGCCTGCTCGGCGCGGGTGCCGGCCAGCCAGGCGCGCAGCGCATGGTCGCCCCAGATCGCGCACTGGATCAGCACCGCGGCGATCGCGGCGCGGCTGATGAAGAGGTGCGTACGCTCGGGCAGGGCCAGCAGGCTGGCGCCGGCATACAGTCCGACGATGATCAATACCACCAGGCGGGTCCGGGACAGCGCGGCCACGGCGGCGCCGAGCGCGCGCGAACCGCCCGGATTGGCGGCCACGAAGGAACGCAGGCGCCGCAGCAGGATCGACTTGACGGCGTCGAGGCCGGCCACCACCACGGCGGCGGCGGCCAGCGCCATCAGCCAGTCGGCCACCGGGTTACCCAGGAAAACGGTATCCATGTGTACTCCTTTCACGCTGCCGGACGTTCGTCGACGGCCGGCGTTTCATTGCGCGCCAGCGCAGTCAGGAAGCCTTCGCCCCAGCGCGTGACGTCGTGCTCGTCCACGATCATGGCCAGCCGCGCGGCGCGGTAGGCGACTTCGTCGGCGCCCATGCTCAGCGCCTGGTACAAGGTCTCGCTCATGGCATTGGCGTCGTAGGGATTGACCAGCAGGGCGCCGTGCAGCTCGACCGCGGCGCCGGCGAATTCGGACAGGATCAGCACCCCGGGGCGTCCCGCCGCATGGCGGGTGGCGACGTACTCCTTGGCCACCAGGTTGAGGCCGTCGCGCAGGGGGGTGATCCAGGCGATGCCGCAGGCGGCGTAGTGGGCCACCACGTCCTCGAAAGGCAGCGAGCGGTAGAAATAGCGCACCGGGACCCAGCCGAGGGTCGAGAAGCGGCCATTGATGCGGCCCACGGTGCGGTCGAGATCTTCACGCAGGCTGTCGTAGATCTCCATGCCGCTGGCGGCCGGGGTGACGATGTTCAGCAGCGTCACCTTGCCCAGCAGTTCGGGATGGCGCTCCAGCATGCGCTCGAAGGCCTGCAGCTTTTCCAGCGAGCCCTTGACGTAGTCGAGGCGCTCGATCGAGACGATCCCGGTCCTGCCTTCCAGCAGGCCGTCGAGTTCGGCCAGCTGGCGTTGCACTTCGCTACTGTCCACCAGGCGCCGGATCAGCTTGACGTCGGTGCCGACCGGGTGGGCGCCCAGCGCCACGCGCCGTCCGCCGACCTCGATCGCGGTCATCATGCGGTCGACCCCGAGCGCGCAGCCATAGGTGAGGAAGCGCGGCGCGCACGGGACGCTGCCGGCCACTTCCACGGGGGCGAACGAGCGCACCGCGTCGACGAAGTTCTCGACGTAGCGCGGAATGTGGAAACCCACGTAGTCGCACTGCAGCAGGCTGCCGATGATGTCACGCCGCCACGGCAGGATGTTGAAGACGTCGCTCGAGGGGAAGGCGGTGTGGTGGAAGAAGGCGATCGTCAGGTCCGGGCGCAGCGGGCGCAGGAAAGCCGGCACCATCCACAGGTTGTAGTCGTGGATCCAGGCGGTGGCGCCGTGGGCGGCCTCGCGCGCGGTCTGCTCGGCGAACAGGCGGTTCACTTCCAGGAAGCGCTCCCAGTGGGCCTGGTGGAATTCGGCCTTGTCCGGGAAGGAGAAGATGATCGGCCAGAAGGCCTCTTTCGAGAACTTCTTGTAGAACAGCTCGATGTCCTCGCCGGTAAGGGCGATGCGCGCCGCCTTGAGCTGCGGGTAGCGCTGCGGGTCGACCGCCACGTGGGTGTCGAAGCCTTCCGGCGTGCGCGATTCCTGCTGCGACCAGGCCACCCAGGAGCCCTTGCGCCCGCCGGCGAAGAAGTTCAGCAGGGTCGGCATGATGCCGTTCGGGCTCTTCGGGCGGCGCTGCAGGGTGACGCCGTCCACCACCAGTTCGTCGTAGGGCAGGCGGTGGTAGACCATCACCAGTTCGGCCTCGCCGGATACCGGATCGGCGCTCGGCGCGGCCGTGGCGCCAAGCGGCATGCCGTGCCGTGCCAGGCCTTCCAGGATGCCGCCGCAGCCCTCCACGGACGCCACGTGCACGCGCGCGTTCCTGCGCACGCGCTCGACCAGTGCCGGCTCGGCGCCGCCCACCACCACGCCGCGAAAGCCGGCTTCGAACATCGACAGATCGTTCAGGGTGTCGCCCGCCACCACCACGCTGGCCGGGTCGAAGCCGGCCGCGGCGGCCAGGCGGCGCAGCGCCGCGCCCTTGCCGACGCCGCGCGGCAGCACGTCGAGGTAGCGTCCGGCCGAGAACAGCAGCTCGCAGCCGAGTGCTTCCACTGCCGCCTGCAGCGCCGGCGTGACGGCGTCTTCGGACGCCAGGAAGGAGCAGCGCCGTTCCTGCGGCACGCTCTGGCGCACCAGCTGCGGGAAGCCGGACAGGGCGCGCAGCACCGCCTGGCTGCCCGGCCAGTGCGCGGTCAGCTCGTGCTGGATCGGCTCCACCGGCCGCAGCTCGCGGTCGACCACGGTGGCGCCGACGTCGGCGATGATGTAGTCGGGGCTCGGGATGGTGGGATCGCTCAGCAGGGGCATGACGGTTTCCAGGCCGCGTCCGGTCACGAAGACCAGGGTGGGGCGGGCGTCCGCAGGGGCCTCGGCGGCCGCGGCGAACAGGTCGCGCACGCGGCGCCGCGCCTCATGGGTGCCCGCGAGCAGGGTGCCGTCGAGGTCGGTAGCGAGCACGAGGCGGGCGGGATCGAGGGGGCGGGACCAGCGTTGCGAGTCAATAACAGTCATGAATCATCCTTATCTGCGATGCGTCCGCGCACCAGAAGCGGCGGACCGGGTCGGGGCGCGCCGGATCCGCCGGGAGGCGGGCACGCCAGGAAAAAAGGGCAGGCATGGTGCGCTGGACGCACCGTCATCTGCCGGCGAAGGGAACGTGAAAAGCGGAGGGGCGGGGAAGTCGCCCGCAAAATGCATTTGTACAATAGCATTTCACGGCGGCATCGACAACCGGCGATCCGGAAGACATGTCGGAGAGCATGCACGACGCGCCCGAAAAAAAGCTATTGCAAAACTGTCGGGCTGCTACGTATAATGCGGCTCCCCGGGCGGTTAGTTCAGCTGGTTAGAATACTTGGTCGACATCCAAGGGGTCGCAGGTTCGAATCCTGCACCGCCCACCAGACTTCCAGATCGCAGGCTCCCAGCAATGGTCGTAGCCTGCAGAGAAAAGGCGCAGCGGTGTGCCTTTTCTGTGCTGACCAGCCAGGTCAGATTCCTTGCTCTCTCCAGCTACTGCGGAAAACGCAACAGGCCGAGGTCACCTCGATTTATCCTGTTGCGCCGTTGCCGTTTGCGCGCTATACTAGCCGGCTTCGGTATGGGCACGTCTTTTTCAGCCCATGCTTTTTTAGTAGTACTAATTAGCCCCGCCCAATCGTAGGTGGGAATGGAGAAAAAATGAGCCTGGGCCTCCTCGGTCGCAAGGTTGGCATGATGCGTATCTTCACGGATGACGGCGATTCGATCCCTGTCACCGTGCTGGACGTGTCCAACAACCGTGTTGCGCAAGTCAAAACCCCTGAAACTGACGGCTACACTGCTGTGCAAGTCGTCTTCGGCCAGCGTCGCGCTTCCCGCGTGAACAAGGCTGCTGCTGGTCACTACGCTAAAGCTGGCGTCGAAGCCGGCACGATGCTGCGTGAATTCCGCATCGATTCCACCAAAGCCGCTGAACTCAAAGCCGGCGACACCATCAATGCTTCGATGTTCGAAGTGGGCCAGAAAATCGACGTGCAGGGCACCTCGATCGGTAAGGGCTACGCCGGTACCATCAAGCGTTACAACTTTGCTTCGGGCCGTGCTACCCACGGTAACTCGCGTTCGCACAACGTTCCTGGCTCCATCGGTATGGCGCAGGATCCGGGTCGCGTGTTCCCAGGCAAGCGCATGACCGGTCACATGGGCGACGTTACCGTCACCACCCAGAACCTGGAAATCGCCCGCATCGACGCTGACCGTCAGCTGCTGCTCGTGAAAGGTGCCGTTCCTGGCGCCAAGAACGGCCAGGTGATCGTCAAGCCGGCTGTCAAAACCAAAGCCAAGAAAGGAGCCTAAGTATGGAACTCCAGCTCCTGAATGAGCAAGGTCAAGCTGGCGCCGGCGTTGCAGCTGCCGACACCGTGTTCGGCCGCGAATACAACGAAGCCCTGATTCACCAGATCGTGGTCGCCTACGCCGCCAACGCGCGCAGCGGCAACCGCAAGCAGAAAGACCGTGAAGAAGTCAGCCACACCACGAAGAAGCCATGGCGCCAAAAAGGCACCGGCCGCGCTCGTGCTGGTATGTCGTCGTCGCCTCTGTGGCGCGGCGGTGGTCGCATCTTCCCGAACACCCCGGACGAGAACTTCTCGCACAAGGTCAACAAGAAGATGTTCCGCGCAGGTATCTGCTCGATCTTCTCGCAGCTGGCCCGCGAAGGCCGTCTGAACGTTGTCGAAAACCTGTCGATCGAAGCTCCGAAGACCAAGCTGCTGTCGCAAAAGCTGCAGGGCATGGGTCTGGAATCGGTCCTGGTGATCACCGACACCATCGATGAAAACCTGGAACTGGCATCGCGCAACCTGCCGAACGTGCTCGTCGTCGAGCCGAAGGCAGCTGATCCGATGTCGCTGGTGTTCTACAAGAAAGTCCTGGTCACCAAAGCTGCTCTGGCCAAGATCGAGGAGATGTACGCATGAGCACCGCTATCAAATTCAGCGAAGAGCGCCTGATGAAGGTGCTGCTGGCTCCGGTTATTTCCGAAAAGGCGACCTTCGTCGCTGAAAAGAACGAACAGATCGTGTTCAAGGTTCTGCCGGATGCAACCAAGCCGGAAATCAAGGCTGCCGTCGAACTGCTGTTCAAGGTCGAAGTGGAATCGGTGCAAACCGTCAACCGCGAAGGCAAGGTCAAGCGTTCGGGCCGTTTCACCGGTCGCCGCAACCACACCAAGCGCGCTTTCGTGGCCCTGAAGCCGGGCCAGGAAATCAATTTTGTCGAGGAGGCTAAATAATGGCACTCGTTAAGATGAAGCCAACCTCCCCAGGCCGCCGCGGCATGGTGAAGGTTGTGAACAGCGACCTGTACAAAGGCCGTCCGTTCGCAGCCCTGGTTGAGAAGAAATCGAAGACTGCTGGCCGTAACAACAACGGTCACATCACCACCCGCCACATCGGCGGTGGCCACAAGCAGCACTATCGTCTGGTCGACTTCAAGCGCCAGAAGGATGGTATCCCTGCCAAGGTCGAGCGTATCGAATACGACCCGAACCGTACCGCGCACATCGCTCTGCTGTGCTACGCGGACGGCGCCCGTGCGTACATCATCGCTCCGAAGGGCATCGCTGTCGGCGATACCCTGATGAACGGTTCGGAAGCACCGATCAAGGCCGGTAACTGCCTGCCGATCCGCAACATCCCGGTTGGTACCGTGATGCACTGCGTCGAAATGCTGCCGGGTAAAGGCGCACAGATGGCCCGCACCGCCGGCGCCGCTGTCGTCCTGATGGCCCGCGAAGGCACCTACGCCCAGGTTCGCCTGCGCTCGGGTGAAGTCCGTCGCGTGCACATCGAGTGCCGTGCAACCGTGGGTGAAGTCGGCAATGCCGAGCACAGCCTGCGCAAGATCGGTAAAGCCGGTGCGATGCGTTGGCGCGGTGTCCGCCCGACCGTCCGCGGTGTCGTCATGAACCCGATCGACCACCCGCACGGTGGTGGTGAAGGCCGTACGGCAGCAGGTCGCCATCCGGTGTCGCCATGGGGCCAGCAGACCAAGGGCAAGAAGACGCGTTCGAACAAGCGCACTTCGTCGATGATCGTCTCGCGCCGCGGCAAGAAATAAGGGATAAAACATGACTCGTTCATTGAAAAAAGGGCCGTTCATTGACGCCCACCTGGTGAAAAAAGTCGAAGCCGCGCAAGCGACCAAAGACAAGAAGCCAGTCAAAACCTGGTCGCGCCGCTCGACGATCACCCCGGACTTCATCGGTCTGACCATCGCCGTGCACAACGGCAAGGTCCACGTGCCGGTGTACGTGTCGGAGAACATGGTCGGCCACAAGCTCGGCGAATTCGCGCTGACCCGTACGTTCAAGGGCCACGCTGCTGACAAGAAGGCGAAACGATAATGGAAACTAAAGCAATCCTCAAAGGCGTTCGCCTGTCGGAACAAAAGGGCCGCCTGGTTGCGGACCTGATCCGCGGCAAGAAAGTTGACGCAGCACTCAACATTCTGCAGTTCAGCCCGAAGAAGGGCGCGACCATCATCAAGAAGGTTCTCGAGTCGGCAATCGCCAACGCGGAACACAACGATGGCGCCGACATCGACGAGCTGAAGGTCGTGCAGATCTACGTTGAAAAGGGCCCGATCCTGAAGCGCTTCACCGCACGTGCGAAGGGCCGCGGCGATCGTATTTCGAAACAATCCTGTCACATCTACGTGACTGTCGGTAACTAAGGGGTCACACGATGGGTCAGAAAATCCACCCAACCGGCTTCCGCCTGGCGGTCACCCGTAACTGGGCGTCGCGCTGGTACGCTGGCAACGGCAACTTCGCCGACATGCTGAAGGAAGACCTGGAAGCACGCGCTTTCCTGAAGAAGAAGCTGAAGAACGCTTCGGTCGGCCGCGTCGTCATCGAGCGTCCTGCCAAGAACGCACGCTTCACGATCTACTCGTCGCGTCCTGGCGTCGTGATCGGCAAGAAGGGCGAAGACATCGAAGTGCTGAAGTCGTCGCTGGCGAAGATCATGGGCGTGCCTGTGCACGTCAACATCGAAGAGATCCGCAAGCCCGAGATCGATTCGCAGCTGATCGCCGACTCGATCGCCCAGCAGCTCGAAAAGCGCATCATGTTCCGCCGCGCCATGAAGCGCGCGATGCAGAACGCCATGCGTCTGGGCGCCGTTGGCATCAAGATCATGTCGTCGGGCCGTCTGAACGGCATCGAAATCGCACGTACCGAATGGTACCGCGAAGGCCGTGTGCCTCTGCACACCCTGCGCGCCGATATCGACTACGGCACCAGCGAAGCATCGACCACCTACGGCATCATCGGCGTCAAGGTGTGGGTCTACAAGGGCGATCGTTCGGCAACGGGCGAAGCACCTGTGATCGATGTCCCGGCCGACGAGAAGAAGCCACGCGGCCCGCGCCGCGATGATGGCAAGCCTGCCGGCCGTGGCCGTCCGGGCGCCAAGCCAGGTACCGCACCAGCAGGCCGCCGCGCTGCCAAGCCGGCTGCTGAGAAAGCAGGAGAATAAGCATGCTGCAGCCAAACCGCAGAAAGTATCGTAAAGAGCAGAAGGGCCGTAACACCGGCATTTCGCACACCCGCGGCACCTCGGTGTCGTTCGGTGAGTTCGGCCTGAAGGCAGTTGCCCGCGGCCGTATCACCGCACGCCAGATCGAAGCTGCACGTCGTGCGATGACCCGTCACATCAAGCGTGGCGGCCGTATCTGGATCCGTATCTTCCCGGACAAGCCGATCTCGAACAAGCCGGCCGAAGTCCGTATGGGTAACGGTAAGGGTAATCCGGAGTACTACGTCGCTGAAATCCAGCCAGGCAAAGTCCTGTACGAGATGGACGGCGTTGCTGAAGAACTGGCGCGCGAAGCGTTCCGCCTGGCCGCTGCCAAACTGCCGCTGGCGACCACCTTCGTGGTCCGTCAAGTCGGCCAATAACAGGAGTTGAATATGAAAGCATCGGAACTCCGCGGCAAGGACCAGGAAGCGCTGCAGAAGGAGCTGAATGAGCTGCTGAAGGCCCAGTTCGGCCTGCGCATGCAAATCGCTACCCAGCAGCTGGGCAATACCGCGCAGCTCAAGAAAGTACGTCGCGACATCGCGCGTGTGAAGACTGTGATGAACTCGAAGGAAGCCAAATGAACGACACCACTAAAACGGCGCTGAAGCGTACGCTGGTCGGCAAGGTCGTGTCCGACAAAATGGACAAGACGGTGACCGTCCTGATCGAGCGTCACGTGAAGCACCCGCTGTACGGCAAGATCATCGTGCGTTCGAACAAGTATCACGCGCACGACGAGACCAACCAGGTCAAGACCGGCGACACGGTCGAGATCACGGAAGGTCGCCCGATCTCGAAGACGAAGGCCTGGACCGTGACCCGTGTTGTGCAGCAAGCACAGGTCATCTAAAGCCTAAAAATTTGTCTTGCGTGGCCCGCTGGTATCTGTGATACTAGCGGGCTTCGTTCATGTGTTGCCGCAGTATTCCTCCGCGGTTCTGCGGCCTGTAACGAATGGAAAGTCCATCACCCAAACATGGGGCTCCAGCAGGGGCGTCATGGCGGGACCAAGACTGACCGCAGGCCCACGGTTTCCGTGGGGTTTTCTACGGCTTAAGTTGGGAAAGAAAATATCATGATTCAAACCGAAAGCCGGCTCGAAGTAGCCGACAACACCGGTGCCAAGGAAGTTCTGTGCATCAAGGTGTTGGGCGGCTCGAAGCGCCGTTATGCGAGCATTGGCGACATCATCAAGGTCACCGTCAAGGTGGCTGCGCCGCGTGGTCGCGTCAAGAAGGGCGAAATTTACAACGCCGTGGTTGTGCGTACCGCTAAAGGTGTGCGCCGCCAGGACGGTTCCCTGGTCAAGTTCGACGGCAATGCCGCTGTCCTGCTGAACGCCAAGCTGGAGCCGATCGGCACCCGTATCTTTGGACCGGTCACGCGTGAACTGCGTACCGAGAAGTTCATGAAGATCGTGTCGCTGGCACCTGAAGTTCTGTAAGGAATCGACATGGATAAAATTCGTAAAAACGACGAAGTCATCGTTCTGGCCGGTAAGGACAAGGGCAAGCGTGGCGTCGTTCAGAAGCGTGTAGACGCTGAGCACGTCATCGTTGAAGGCGTCAACGTCGCTAAAAAAGCGACCAAGCCGAACCCGATGACCGGTGTTACTGGTGGTATCGTCGACAAGACTATGCCGATTCACGTGTCGAACGTCGCGCTGTTCAACGCTGCGACCGGCAAGGCAGATCGCGTTGGCTTCAAAGACCAGGACGGCAAAAAAGTCCGCGTCTTCAAGTCGAACGGCGAAGTAGTGAAGGGGTAAGATAAATGGCCCGTCTCCAAGCAATTTACAAAGAAAAAGTCGTCGCTGAACTGACCGAGAAATTCGGCTACAAGTCGATCATGGAAGTCCCGCGCCTGACCAAGATCACCCTGAACATGGGTCTGTCGGAAGCAGTCGCCGACAAGAAGATCATCGAGCACGCCACTGGCGACCTGACCAAGATCGCCGGCCAGAAGCCGGTCGTCACCAAGGCACGCAAGGCAATCGCAGGCTTCAAGATCCGCGAAGGCTACCCGATCGGCACGATGGTCACCCTGCGTGGCAATCGCATGTACGAATTCCTGGACCGCTTCATCACCGTGGCCCTGCCGCGCGTGCGTGACTTCCGTGGTGTGAACGGCAAATCCTTCGATGGCCGTGGCAACTACAACATCGGCGTCAAAGAGCAGATCATCTTCCCGGAAATCGATTACGACAAGATCGATGCGCTGCGTGGCATGAACATCTCGATCACCACCACCGCTAAGACCGACGAAGAAGCCAAAGCGCTGCTCGCCGCCTTCAAATTCCCGTTCAGGAACTAAGAGCATGGCAAAACTTGCACTGATTAACCGCGAACAGAAGCGTGCAGACCTGGTGGAGAAATTCGCCGCAAAGCGTGCAGCTCTGAAAGCAATCATCGACGACCAGTCGAAGTCGGAAGAAGAACGTTACGAAGCACGCCTGAAGCTGCAGGCCCTGCCGCGTAACTCGGCGCCGACCCGCCAGCGTAACCGCTGCGCCATGACCGGCCGTCCACGTGGCACCTTCCGTAAATTCGGTCTGGCCCGTACCAAACTCCGCGAATTCGCCATGAAAGGCGAAATCCCGGGTATGACCAAAGCTAGCTGGTAATAGGAGAGATAAGCAATGAGTATGAGCGATCCTATCGCCGATATGCTGACCCGCATCCGCAACGCACAGACCGTTTCGAAGACCACCGTCAACATGCCGTCCTCGAAAGTCAAAGTTGCGATCGCCAACGTCCTGAAGGACGAGGGTTACATCGAAGATTTCGCCGTGACCACCGAAGGTGGCAAGGCTGAACTGAAAATCGGTTTGAAATATTACACCGGCCGTCCGGTCATCGAGCGCATCGAGCGCGTGTCCCGTCCTGGCCTGCGCGTCTACAAGGGCAAGAACGAAATCCCGTCGGTCATGAATGGCCTGGGCGTGGCAATCGTCTCGACCCCGCAAGGCGTGATGACCGATCGCAAGGCACGTGCTACCGGCGTCGGTGGCGAAGTGCTGTGCTACGTGGCTTAAGGAGTAGACATGTCTCGAGTAGCTAAGATGCCAATCGCCGTCCCGGCAGGTGCCGAAGTCGCAATCAATGCGTCGTCGATCACCGTCAAGGGCCCGCTCGGCACCCTGACCCAGTCGCTGAACGGCCTGGTCAAAGTGGAAAACAACAACGGCACGCTGACTTTCGACGTGGTGGACGATTCCCGTGAATCGAACGCCATGTCGGGTACCCTGCGCGCCCTCGTCAACAACATGGTTACCGGCGTCACCAAGGGCTTCGAGAAGAAGCTGAACCTGGTGGGCGTGGGCTACAAGGCAGCTGTGCAGGGCAACGCCCTGAACCTGTCGCTGGGCTTCTCGCACCCGGTGCTGCACGCGATGCCGGAAGGCGTCACCGCGGTCACCCCGACCCCGACCGAAATCGTGATCAAGGGTATCGATCGCCAGAAGGTCGGCCAGACGGCCGCTGAAGTGCGCGCTTACCGCGCTCCTGAGCCTTACAAAGGCAAGGGCGTCCGTTATTCGGACGAAGTGGTGAAGCTTAAAGAAACCAAGAAGAAATAATCGGAGCTGACATGGACAAGAAACAATCGCGTCTGCGTCGCGGACGTCAAACCCGCATCAAGATCGCCCAGCTGGGCGTGAACCGTCTGTCGGTTCACCGCACCAACCTGCACATCTATGCGAACCTGATCAGCCCGGACGCTAAGGTGCTGGTGTCGGCCTCGACGCTGGAAGCTGAAGTGCGTGCTGAACTGGCTGGCAAGACTGGCGCCGGCGGCAACGCTGCCGCTGCTGCCCTGGTCGGCAAGCGCGTCGCAGAAAAAGCACTGAAAGCAGGAATCACCGAAGTCGCATTCGACCGTTCGGGTTTCCGTTACCACGGCCGTGTGAAGGCGCTGGCGGAAGCCGCGCGTGAAGCCGGTCTGAAGTTCTAAGGAAGAATCGTCATGGCAAAAATGCAAGCAAAAATGCAAAGCGACAAGCCGGATGATGGCATGCGCGAGAAAATGATCGCGATCAACCGCGTCACCAAAGTGGTGAAGGGTGGTCGTATCATGGGTTTTGCAGCGCTGACCGTTGTCGGTGACGGCGATGGCCGCATCGGCATGGGCAAAGGCAAGTCGAAGGAAGTTCCTGTCGGCGTGCAAAAAGCGATGGAAGAAGCCCGCCGCAACCTGATCAAGGTGCCCCTCAAGAACGGTACGCTGCACCACACCGTGTCGGGCCGTCACGGCGCCTCGCGCGTCATGATGATGCCGGCCAAGCCTGGTACCGGCGTGATCGCTGGTGGCGCAATGCGCGCTATCTTCGAGGTGATGGGCGTGACCGACGTGGTCGCCAAGTCGACCGGTTCGTCGAACCCGTACAACCTGGTTCGCGCAACCCTCGACGGTCTGTCGAAAATGAGCACTGCTTCCGATATCGCTGCCAAGCGCGGCAAGTCGGTTGAAGACATCCTGGGTTAAGGGGAACACACATGGCAAACACTGTCAAAGTCAAGCTCGTCAAGGGCCTGATCGGTACCCGTCAGGATCACCGTGCCACCGTGCGCGGCCTGGGTCTGCGTCGTGTCAACTCGGTCTCCGAGCTGCAGGACACCCCAGCTGTGCGTGGCATGATCAACAAAGTCGCGTACCTCGTTAAAGTTGTTTCGTAAGCCCTCGGGCTTGCGTACGGAGAAATCAATGGAACTCAATACCATTCAACCAGCTGACGGCGCCAAGCACGCGAAGCGTCGCGTTGGCCGCGGTATCGGCTCGGGCCTGGGCAAGACTGCCGGTCGCGGTCACAAGGGTCAGAAATCGCGTTCGGGCGGCTTCCACAAGGTCGGCTTCGAAGGCGGTCAGATGCCTCTGCAGCGCCGTCTGCCGAAGCGCGGCTTCAAATCGCTGAACGCAACCTTCAAGGCTGAAGTGCGTCTGTCGGACCTGAACAACCTGGCTGTCGGCGAAATCGACATCCTGGTGCTCAAAGCAGCAGGCATCCTGCCAGTGGTGGCGCGCGACGTGCGCGTCATCCTGTCGGGCGAGATCACCAAGGCGGTGACCCTCAAGGGCCTGAAGGCAACCGCCGGCGCGAAAGCGGCGATCGAAGCAGCTGGCGGTTCGGTCGCTTAATTGCGGCCCTGCCTGATCGGAGCAAAAATTGGCGACTAATTCACAACTTGGTAAAAGCGCCGCTTCCGGCTTCCCCTGGGGTCGGCTGTGGTTTTTGCTTGGCGCATTGGTCGTGTACCGCATCGGTGCTCACATCCCGGTCCCCGGGATTGACCCGGTGCAGCTGGCAGCGCTGTTCAAGCAGAACGAAGGCGGCATCCTGGGCATGTTCAACATGTTCTCGGGTGGCGCCCTGTCCCGCTTTACCGTGTTCGCCCTCGGCATCATGCCTTACATTTCGGCTTCGATCATCATGCAGCTTGCATCGATCGTCTCGCCGCAACTCGAGGCGCTGAAGAAAGAGGGCGAAGCCGGCCGCCGCAAGATCACCCAGTACACCCGTTACTTCACGGTGGCACTGGCACTGTTCCAGGCGTTCGGCATCGCGGTCGCGCTCGAAGCGCAGCCTGGTCTCGTGCTCGATCCGGGCATGGGCTTCCGCTTCGTCACGGTGGTGACGCTCCTGACCGGCACCATGTTCCTCATGTGGCTGGGCGAGCAGATCACCGAGCGTGGTCTTGGCAACGGTATTTCGATCATCATTTTTGCCGGTATCGCAGCAGGTCTGCCGTCGGCCCTGGGTGGCCTGTTCACCCTGGTTTCGAACGGTTCGATCAGCAGCATCGCCGCGATCATCATCGTGGTTCTGGTGGTGGCCGTGACGTATGCCGTCGTGTTCGTGGAACGCGGGCAGCGCAAGATCCTGGTCAATTACGCTAAACGCCAGGTCGGCAACAAGATCTACGGTGGCCAAACCAGCCACCTGCCCTTGAAGCTGAACATGGCCGGCGTGATCCCGCCGATCTTCGCCTCCTCGATCATCCTGTTCCCGGCGACGATCGTCGACTGGTACACGCGAGGCAAGGACGCCAGCGGCCCGTTCATCGGGTTCCTGAAAGACCTGGCTGCTTCGCTGGCTACCGGTGAGCCGATCCACGCGTTGCTGTATGCGGTGGCGATTGTGTTCTTCTGCTTCTTCTACACGGCGCTGGTATTTAACAGCAAGGAAACGGCGGACAACTTGAAGAAGAGCGGCGCGTTTGTTCCGGGCATCCGTCCGGGCGAGCAGACTGCACGCTACATCGACAAGATCCTGATGCGCCTGACCCTGGCCGGTGCGGTCTATATCACCCTGGTGTGCCTGGTGCCGGAGTTCATGACCTCGCAGTGGAAAGTTCCTTTCTACTTCGGTGGCACGTCGCTCCTCATCGTTGTTGTGGTGACGATGGACTTCATGGCACAAGTGCAGAACTACGTCATGTCGCAACAGTACGACTCATTGTTGCGGAAGGCTAACTTCAAGGGCGGAATTCCGTCGCGTTAAGCGGGGAAGGCATAGACCGAATGGCAAAAGACGACGTCATCCAAATGCAAGGGGAGATTCTGGAGAATCTCCCGAACGCAACATTTCGCGTGAAGCTGGAAAACGGGCACGTGGTTCTGGGACATATCTCGGGTAAAATGCGCATGAATTACATCCGCATTCTCCCGGGTGACAAGGTGACGGTGGAACTGACCCCGTATGACCTGTCCCGGGCCCGCATTGTGTTCCGCACCAAGTAAAAATCATTAAAGTAAACGAACCGAAGAGAGTGCAAAATGAAAGTTAACGCTTCAGTCAAGCGGATCTGCCGCAACTGCAAGATCATCAAGCGCAAGGGCGTGGTCCGTGTGATCTGCGTCGAGCCGCGTCACAAGCAGCGTCAAGGTTAATTTCGAGGAATAACGAATGGCACGTATTGCAGGGGTTAACATCCCAAATCATCAGCACACCGTGATCGGCCTGACGGCTATCTACGGTATTGGCCGCCCACGTTCGCAGAAGATCTGCGATTCGACCGGCATCGCTACCAACAAGAAGGTCAAGGACCTCGACGATAACGAACTCGAGAAGCTGCGCGACGAAGTTGCGAAGTTTGTCGTGGAAGGCGACCTGCGCCGCGAACTGTCCATGAACATCAAGCGTCTGATGGACCTGGGCTGCTACCGCGGCATGCGTCACCGCAAGGGCCTGCCAGTGCGTGGTCAGCGTACCCGCACCAATGCTCGTACCCGCAAGGGCCCGCGCAAGGCAGCTCAATCGCTCAAGAAATAATCTAGGAACCGACCATGGCCAAGCAACAGAGCAGCGCAGCCGCAGCAGCAGCCCGCGCACGCAAGAAAGTCAAGAAGAACGTCGCCGAGGGCATCGCCCACGTGCACGCGTCCTTCAACAACACCATCATCACGATCACCGACCGTCAGGGCAACGCTCTGTCGTGGGCAACCTCCGGCGGCGCCGGCTTCAAGGGTTCGCGCAAATCGACCCCGTTCGCAGCGCAGGTTGCTGCCGAAGCCGCAGGCAAGGTCGCTCAGGAATCGGGCGTGAAGAACCTGGAAGTGCGCATCAAGGGCCCAGGCCCTGGCCGTGAGTCGGCTGTGCGTGCACTGAACAACCTGGGCATCAAGATCACCGAAATCCAGGACGTGACCCCGGTTCCGCACAACGGCTGCCGTCCGCCGAAGCGTCGTCGTATCTAATACGACAATGCTGAGGTGACAGCAGGGCGGTCTTTGGACCGTCCTGCGTCGCGAAAAGCCAACGACGGGGCCTTGCGCCCCGTTGTGTTTTGCCAGATTGACCGGCGCAGTGCCCTGAAAATGGGTTATACTGCCCGGCTCTTGTCGTCTGCCGTTTTCACGGTGGGCGGTTTTTCAAGCCACGTCTGTCGCAATCAAGCGGCGGACTAGCGCCTGCCGCATCGCACGCGATGCCTCCGGGGCGTGATTAATACATCAAAGGATTCAACGTGGCACGTTATATCGGACCAAAAGCAAAACTGTCGCGCCGTGAAGGCACCGACCTGTTCCTGAAGAGCGCACGTCGCTCGCTCGACTCGAAGTGCAAACTGGACGTCAAGCCAGGCCAGCACGGCGTCAAGTCGGGTGCCCGCACCTCGGACTACGGCAACCAGCTGCGTGAAAAGCAGAAGGTCAAGCGTATCTACGGCGTGCTCGAGCGCCAGTTCCGCCGCTACTTCGCAGAAGCATCGCGCCGCAAGGGCAACACCGGTGAGACCCTGCTGAAGCTGCTGGAATCGCGCCTGGACAACGTCTGCTACCGCATGGGCTTCGGCTCGACCCGCGCTGAAGCGCGCCAGCTGGTGAGCCACAAGGCCTTCACCGTCAACGGTAACGTCGTGAACATCGCTTCGTACCAGGTCAAGACCGGCGACGTGATCGCTGTGCGCGAAAAGGCCAAGAAGCAAGTGCGTATCGCTGAAGCCCTGTCGCTGGCCGAGCAAGTCGGCTTCCCGAGCTGGGTCTCGGTCGACGCCAAGAAGTTCGAAGGCACCTTCCGTTCGTTCCCGGAGCGTAACGAGATCGCTGCTGACGTCAACGAAGCGCTGATCGTCGAACTGTACTCGCGTTAATCGATTTCGTCGCGGTCCTCCCGCGACGAAGTCGTCCCCGCGAAGGCGGGGATCCAATTTTGGTGGCTCGGCTGCGAAATTGGGTTCCCGCCTGCGCGGGAACGACGTGGTGGTGTGCGAGCGCAGCGAGCAAAGGCTTGGCCTCGCAACGAATGCGGGTTCGCGAGAATTCCGATTCCTCCATTTCCGTCGTTCATGAATTCGTATCACCGCCTGCTCGTCGAGCAGGCGCTTTCTATTAATGCCATCAGCCTTATCGGTGTAACGAGCCGAGGGTATTGAAAAGGACATTTCATGCAAAATAGTCTGTTGAAACCACGTATCATCGATGTCGAAGCAATCGCTCCTGGTCACGCAAAAGTCGTGATGGAGCCGTTCGAGCGTGGTTATGGCCACACCCTGGGCAACGCCCTGCGCCGCGTGCTGCTGTCGTCGATGATCGGCTATGCGCCGACCGAAGTGACGATCGCCGGTGTCGTGCACGAGTACTCGTCGCTGGACGGCGTGCAGGAAGACGTCGTCGACCTGCTGCTGAACCTGAAGGGCGTGGTCTTCAAGGTCCACAACCGTGATTCCGTCACCCTGACCCTGAAGAAGGAAGGCGAAGGCGCCGTGCTGGCTTCGGACATCGACCTGCCGCATGACGTGGAACTGATCAACCCGGATCACGTGATCGCTCACCTGACCGCCGGCGGCAAGCTGGACATGCAGATCAAGGTCGAGAAGGGTCGTGGCTACGTTCCTGGTAACGTGCGCCGCCTGTCGGAAGACACCAACAAGACCATCGGCCGCATCATCCTGGACGCATCGTTCTCGCCAGTGCGCCGCGTGTCCTACGCCGTGGAATCGGCCCGTGTCGAACAGCGTACCGACCTGGACAAGCTGATCATCAACATCGAAACCAACGGCGTCATCACCCCGGAAGAAGCGATCCGCCAGTCGGCACGCGTCCTGGTCGACCAGCTGAACGTGTTCGCCGCCCTGGAAGGCACCGAAGCCGCCGCCGAAGCACCGTCGCGTGCTCCGCTGGTCGATCCGATCCTGCTGCGTCCGGTGGACGACCTGGAACTGACCGTCCGTTCGGCAAACTGCCTGAAGGCCGAGAACATCTACTACATCGGCGACCTGATCCAGCGTTCGGAAAACGAACTGCTGAAGACCCCGAACCTGGGCCGCAAGTCGCTCAACGAAATCAAGGAAGTGCTGGCATCCCGTGGTCTGACCCTGGGCATGAAGCTGGAAAACTGGCCGCCGGCAGGCCTGGAAAAGTAATTGCTGTACCTGCCCGGGCAATGTTGTCCGGGCAGTTTTAAACCCCTAGAACCGGTCCGCGGTCATGCTTCGGCATGAACGATCGAAGAACTGGAAATTAAACACTCGAAAGGAAGTACCATGCGTCACCGTCACGGCCTCCGTAAGCTGAACCGTACCTCGTCCCACCGCCTGGCAATGCTGCGCAACATGACCGTCTCGCTGCTGCGTCATGAAGCCATCAAGACCACCGTGCCGAAAGCCAAGGAACTGCGTCGCGTCATCGAACCGATCCTGACCCTGGGCAAGACCGACACCCTGGCCAACAAGCGCCTGGCATTCGCTCGCCTGCGCGACCGCGAAATGGTGCAGAAGCTGTTCGCTGAACTCGGCCCACGTTACGCCAACCGTAACGGCGGCTACCTGCGCATCCTGAAAATGGGTTTCCGCGTGGGCGACAATGCGCCGATGGCGTACGTCGAACTGCTGGACCGTCCGGAAGTCACCTCGGCTGAAGAAGCACCGACCGCCGAGTAATCGCTTTCCGCGACGACTAAAAAACCAGGCCCCGTGCCTGGTTTTTTTTCGCCTGCAGTATCGTGGTCCGAGCAAGGTGCGACGGCCCGGTGTACCATGCCGGTGCGCTGAAACAACTCATCCAACACCATGTTCCATTCGCTGCACCGCTTCGCCCGCATCCTCCTTGCTTGCCTGAGCCTGTTTTCGATCTTGATGGCAGGTGTCGGGAGCGCACGCGCCGCCGACGACTTCCTCGATCCCGCGATCGCCTTCCGTTTCGAGGCGCGCATGGCCGACCCGCAAACGCTCGAAGTGCGCTACCAGATCGCCGAGGGCTACTACATGTACCGCGAGCGCTTCGCCTTCCGCGCTACCGGAGCGAAGCTCGGCACGCCCGAGATCCCGCCGGGCAAGGTGAAGTACGACGAGACCTTCCAGAAGGATGTCGAGACCTACAAGGGCGAGCTCGTGATCCGCATCCCGGTCGAGGGCAGCGGCCCGTTTACCCTGACGGCCTCCAGCCAGGGCTGCGCCGACGCGGGCCTGTGCTATCCGCCGCAGGAGCACAGCGCGCAGCTGTCGGCGGGAGCCGGCGGCGGCGGCGCCGCACCGGCATTGCCGATCGGCGTGAATGCGCCGCAGATGACGGCCGCGCCCCTGTCGTCGGCTCCCGCCATGGACGCGGCGCCGGCTACTGCGGCCCAGGCGCCGATGGCAGAAGCCGCGCCCGCAGCCGCCGCCCAGCCGTCCGACATGGCCGGCATCGCCGGCATCCTCGAGGGCGGGCGCCTGCTGGCCATCGTCCCCGCCTTCGTCCTGCTCGGCCTGGGCCTGGCCTTCACGCCCTGCGTGCTGCCGATGGTGCCGATCCTGTCCTCGATCATCGTCGGCGAGGGCCGCCAGGCTGGCCGTTCGCGCGGCTTCATCCTGTCGGCGACTTATTCACTCGGCATGGCCATCGTCTACACGGCGCTCGGCGTCGCCGCCGGCCTGGCAGGGGAGGGCCTGGCCGCCGCACTGCAGAATCCCTGGGTGCTGGGCGCGTTTGCCCTCCTGATCGTGGCGATGGCGATGTCGATGTTCGGCTTCTACGAACTGCAGATGCCGGCCGCGCTGCAGACCCGGCTCGCCAACACTGCCGGCCGCCAGTCGGGCGGCAAGCTTGCCGGGGTGTTCGCCATGGGCGCCATCTCGGCCCTGATCGTCGGGCCCTGCGTCGCCGCGCCCCTGGCTGGCGCCCTGGTCTACATCAGCCAGACCCGCGACGTGGTGATCGGCGGCGCGGCCCTGTTCGCGATGGCGGTCGGGATGAGCATTCCGCTGCTGCTGGTCGGCGTCTCGGCCGGCTCGCTGCTGCCGCGCGCGGGCGCCTGGATGGAGTCGGTCAAGCGCCTGTTCGGCGTGCTGATGCTGGCGATGGCCCTGTGGCTGGTGTCGCCGGTGCTGCCGCCTATCGTGCAGATGCTGGGCTGGGCCGCGCTGCTGCTCGGATACGGTTGTTACCTGCTGAGCCGACAGCGCCACTGGGTCTCGGTGGCGGCCGGCGTTGCCCTTTCCTTGCAAGGCGGGATGCAGCTGGTCGGCGCCGCCACCGGCGGACGCGATGCGCTGGCGCCGCTGGCGCACCTGACGGGCGGCGCCCACCAGGGCCTGGTGTTCAAGCGCATCAAGACGGTGGGAGACCTCGACCGCGAGCTGCTGAACGCCGGCGGCAAGACCGTGATGCTGGATTTCTATGCCGACTGGTGCGTGTCCTGCAAGGAGATGGAAAAGCTGACCTTCGTCGACCCGGCGGTGCAGGCGAAGCTGGCCAATACCATCCTGCTGCAGGTCGACGTGACCGCCAATGATGCCGAGGACAAGGCGATGCTGAAGCGCTTCAAGCTGTTCGGGCCGCCGGGGATCATCCTGTTCGGGCCGGATGGGCAGGAAATCGAGGATAGCCGGGTGATCGGCTATCAAAACCCCGCCAAGTTCTTGGCCTCCCTGGCCAAGTTGCCGTGAGTTGAACGCGCGGTCGGCAGAGCCGACCACCCTACAAAAAAGACGCCCGAGGGCGTCTTTTCCTTTTACAAGAATGCGTTCGCTTAACCGCGCATCATCTTGCCATGGCCGCCGTGGTGACGGCCGCCGCGGCGCTGCTGCTGCTCGTCGAAGACCTTGCGCTGTTCCGGGCTCAAGGCCGCGTACAGGCTGTTCAGGGCCGACAGGCGGGCTTCCATGCGCGCGGTGCGCTCCTTCTGCAGGGCGATGCGGCGTTCCAGGCGTTGCGGCGCGGTCAGGGCGGTGCGCTGCTCCTTGTTCAGGCGCTGGCCGGCACGCTCGCCCTTCTGCGGCGGGGTCATGCTGGCCACGAAGGCCTGCCACACCGGCTGCTGGGCCGGGGTCAGCTTCAACGATTCGGCCAGCTTCGCCTGGCGGGCGGCGCGCATCTCGGCGCGCTTGGCGCGGAACTCGGCCATCTTGGCCTGGCGCTGCTCCGGGCTCAAGGCGCGGAATTCGGCGCGCTTGGCTTCGCGCTGCTCCTTGCTCATGGCATGGGCATGGCGGCCCTCGAGCGGGGCAGCGGTCTGGGCCTGCACGCCGAGCGAGGCGCCGGCGATGCCGAAGGCGGCCAGGACGATCACGATGTTTTTGCGGACGGTGTTCATGGTGTTTTCCTTTGTGTGAGAGGCAGGTTGGTGTGCATCTTCGCTTCCGGACTGCTCGCTGCACGGTTCCCATCATCGCCAACAAGTGTAACCGTGGGATTTCCCCTGTCCGATACTTTGTATCAATATGTTTCGCGCTCATCAGCATATACAAGCCGATACAAAAACGGTGTCCAAGCTTGGCTTAGATGCGGATAATTGAGGTTATGGATAATCCCTCTACGATTTTGATTGTCGACGACGACCGCGACATCCGCACCCTGCTCGCCGACTACCTGGAATCGAACGGCTACCGCACCATGTCGGCGGCCGACGGCACCGGTATGTGGAAGGCGCTCGACGACGCGCGCCCCGACCTGATCGTGCTCGACCTGAACATGCCGGGCGACGACGGCCTGACCCTGTGCCGCAAGCTGCGCGCCACCTCCAGCCTGCCGGTCATCATGCTGACCGCCCGCAACGAGCCGCTCGACCGCATCCTCGGCCTCGAGATGGGCGCCGACGACTACCTGCCGAAACCCTTCGAGCCGCGCGAGCTGCTGGCGCGCATCCGCAGCGTGCTGCGCCGTTCGCATGCGATGCCCTCGAATGCGCCGTCCGAGAACGTGCAGCAGATGCGCTTCTCCGGCTGGACCCTGGACCTCACCGCGCGCCACCTGGTCAATCCGCAGGGCGTGGTCATCATGCTCTCGGGCGCCGAGTTCCGCCTGCTGCGCGTGTTCCTGGAACACCCGAACCGCGTGCTCAACCGCGACCAGCTGCTCAACCTGACCCAGGGCCGCGACGCCGACCCCTTCGACCGCTCGATCGACATCCAGATCAGCCGCCTGCGCCAGAAGCTGGGCGAGGATGCGCGCATGCCACAGATCATCAAGACCGTGCGTAACGGCGGTTACGTGCTGGCCGGGCAGGTGACCGTGGAGCCGCCTGCGTGAAAGCCTTCTTCGGATCGATGACCGGACGCGTGTTCATCACGCTCCTGCTCGGTATCCTGATTTCCGCGGCACTGACCCAGCTGGCAGCCGACGTCGAGCGCCAGCGCGTCATCGAACAGCAGCGCGACCAGCACCTGCTCGAACGCGCCGAGCAACTGGTGATGGCGACCGAAATCGTGCCGGCCTCGGCGCGCTCGGTCTACCTGTCGGTGGCGAACCGTCCCGGCCTGCGCCTGGAAGTCGGCAATCTCCAGCCGCTGGCGGCGTCGCAGAGCTGGTTCGCGCGCTCGCTGGCGGCGCGCCTGGGCGACGGCTACGGCATCAGCTCGGCGGCCAACCGGCCGGCCTCGTGCGACATGCCGCACCAGCAGGCCGTGCTCTACGGCCTGATCCGCACCCAGTGGCATGGTGCCTGCGAAACCCTGAACGTGCGCCTGCGCGACGGCGAAGAATTGCGCCTGTCGGTACTGCCGCCGCGCTCGGCCTTCACCGGTCCCGAAACCGATTACCGCACTACCATCGGCCTGTTCCTGCTTAGCATTGCCGCGCTCGCCTACGTGGTGGCGCGCATGACCACCCGTCCGCTGAAAGTGCTGGCGCGGGCCGCCCAGGACCTGGGCCACGACATCAACCGCCCGCCGCTCTCCTTGAGCGGCGCCAGCGAGATCCGCCAGGCCAGCGCTGCCTTCAACGCAATGCAGGCGCGGATCCGGCAGTACATCTTCCAGCGTACCCAGATGCTGGCGGCGATCACGCATGACCTGCAGACGCCGCTCACCCGCATGCGCCTGCGCCTCGAAAAGGTGCAGAACGCGGAACTGCAGGAACGCCTGATCGGCGACCTGTCGGCCATGCAGGCCATGGTGCGCGAAGGCCTGGTGCTGGCGCGCAGCATGGACACCACCGAGAACATGCAGATGCTGGACCTCGACTCGCTGCTGGAAGCCGTGTGCGCCGACGCCGTCGACGCCGGACAGCAGGTGGCGCTCAAGGGACAGGCCGGCATGGCCCTGCTGGGCCGGCCGCTGGACCTGCGCCGCTGCCTCGGCAACCTGATCGACAACGCGGTGAAGTACGGCCACGACGCCCGCGTCTGCGTCGACCGTATCAACGGCGCGGCACGCATCCGTATCCGCGACAGCGGTCCCGGCATCCCGGCAGGCGAGCTGGGCCGGGTGTTCGATCCGTTCTACCGCGTCGAAACCTCGCGCTCGCGCGAGTCGGGCGGCACCGGCCTGGGCCTGACCATCGCCCGCAACATCGCCGAACAGCATGGCGGCAGCATCGCGCTGGCCAACCATCCGGAGGGCGGCCTGGAAGTGACCCTGGTGTTGCCGGAGTATTACCCGAACAAATAAGGGACAAACCAGCGCAAGGTTGTGATTACAACATGGCGACTACACAATCCTGAAACAAGAGCGTGCGAGAATGCAGCACCGCGTATTCTTTTTTGCACGCGCGGATCACACAAGAGAAAGAGCCGCAGGGACTGGCGGCAAGGGACGAACATGAAAAAGAAGAATGCGGGATTCATCGTGGGTGTCGTGGCGCTGGCCGTCGCCGGCGCCTGGTACCTGAACAAGGGTGACGGCGCCCACGCCGACAACGGCCAGGGCGGCAAGGGACCGGGCGCCAGGGGCGGCATGCCGCCGACCACCGTGAACGTGGTGGCGCCGCAGCGCCAGGACGTGGGCGTGGAACTGTCCGCCAACGGCACCGTGACCCCGGTGCGCACCGTCGACCTGCACCCGCAGACCACCGCCACCATCCGCCAGGTCCACATCCGCGAAGGCCAGTTCGTCAAGGAAGGCCAGGTCATGTTCTCGCTCGACGACCGCGCCGACCGCGCCAACGTCGCCCGCGCCGAGGCGCAAGTGGCGCAGAACCGCGCCACCCTGGCCGACCTCGAGCGCCAGTACAAGCGCAGCCAGGAACTCGCCGCCCAGAATTTCCTGTCCCAGAGCGCGGTCGACTCCCTGAAGAGCCAGGTCGAGGCGGCCCGCGCCCTGGTCCAGAGCAATGCCGCGGCCGCCCGTGCCAGCCAGGTCAGCGCCAGCTACACCACCATCCGCGCCCCGATGTCGGGCCGCGTCGGCGCCATCGACATCCATCCGGGCGCCCTGGTGCAGCCGTCCACGTCCCTGACGACCATCACCCAGCTCGACCCGATCGACGTCTCCTTCAACATGCCGGAGTCAAGCCTCGGTGCGCTGCTGGCGGCCCAGCGCGCCGGCAAGGTGGCGGTGCAGGCCAGCACTGGTCCCGAGGCCAAGCCGGTGACCGGCGAGCTGAAGTTCGTGGACAACGCGGTCGACCCGGCCGCCGGCACCATCCGCGTGAAAGCCCAGTTCGCCAACCCGGACTCGATGCTGTGGCCGGGCCAGTACGTGACCACCCGCGTCACCACGCAGACCATCCGCGACGCCGTCGTGATCCCGCAGAACGCCATCATCACCAGCACCCAGGGCACCTTCGTGTACGTGGTGGGCGAGGGTAACGAGGCGAAACAGGTCAAGGTGGCGCGCCTGCACGGCTTCGGCGAGTATGCTGCCGTGACTGGCCTGACCGGCAACGAGAAAGTCATCACCGAAGGCAAGCAGAACCTGCGTCCGGGCGGCAAGGTGCGCCCGGCTGGCGCCAAGTCCCAAGATGCAGCCGCTTCGAACGCAGCGATGCCGGCCGCACAGAAGGGTGACAAGGCATGAACCTGTCCGAACTGTGTATCCGCCGTCCCGTGATGGTGGTGCTGATGTCGATCAGCCTGGTGCTGGTCGGCATCCTGGCTTACATGCACATCCCGGTCGCGGCGCTGCCGAGCTATAACACGCCGGTCATCAACGTCAACGCCAACCTGCCGGGCGCCAGCCCGGAGAACATGGCCTCGTCGGTCGCGCTGCCGCTGGAAAAGCAGTTCGCGACCATCGCCGGCATCAAGATGATCAGCTCGACGAACACGCAGGGCAATACCTCGCTGACGCTCGAGTTCGACGAATCGATCGACGTCAACGAAGCCGCCGTCGACGTGCAGGCCGCGCTGCTGCAGGTCCAGCGCCAGCTGCCGCAGGAGATGACCGACCTGCCGTCCTACCGCAAGATCAACCCGGCCGATTCCCCGATCCTGTTCATGCACATGACCTCGCCGTCCATGGACTTGTCGGAGCTGAACGATTACGCGGAAAACCTGGTCTCGCCGGCGATCTCGACCCTGCCTGGCATCGCCCAGGTGACGGTGAACGGCGGCAAGCGCTTCGCGGTGCGGGTGCGCGCCCAGCATGACCTGATGAGCGCCCGCAATATCTCGATGTCCGAACTGGCCACCGCGCTGCGTTCGGCCAACTCGATCACCCCGCTCGGCATCCTGGACGGCCCGACCCAGACCCTGACCATCCAGGGCGGCGGCCAGCTGATGCGCGCCGCCGACTTCGCCGGCCTGATCGTCGCCACCCGCGACGGCCTGCCGGTGCGCCTGCGCGACATCGCCCAGGTCGAGGACAGCTACCAGTCGGTCAAGGCCACCGGCAGCCTGAACGGCGAACGCTCGATCGTGCTGATGGTGCAGCGCCAGCCCAACGCCAACACCGTGCAGGTGGTCGATTCGGTGCGCGCGCTGATGCCGCGTTTCGAAACCCAGCTGCCGCAGTCGATCAAGATCCACCTGGTCAACGACCGCTCGGACTCGATCCGCGAGGCGATCCACGACGTCAACCTCACGCTGGCCGGCACCGTGGTGCTGGTCATCTTGGTGATCTTCCTGTTCCTGCACCGCCTGACCGCAACCTTCATCCCGGCCGTCACCGTGCCGATCTCGCTGCTGGGTGCGCTGTCCCTGCTGTACGCCTTCGGCTACAGCCTCGACAACATCTCGCTGCTCGGCATCACGCTGGCGGTCGGCCTGGTGGTCGACGACGCCATCGTGGTGCTGGAAAACATCGTGCGCCACATGGAGATGGGCAAGAAGCCGATGCAGGCGGCCCTGATCGGCTCGCGCGAGATGGGCTTCACCATCATCTCGATCTCGATCTCGCTGGTGGCGGTGTTCATCCCGATCTTCTTCATGCCGGGCGTGATCGGCCTGCTGTTCCGCGAATTCGCCGTGATCGTCGGTCTCGCCGTGCTGGTCTCGGCCGTGGTGTCGCTGACCCTCGTGCCGATGCTGTGCTCGCGCCTGATCAAGCATGGCGGCCACGTCGATCCGAAAGACATGTCCTGGGTCGGCCGCCGCTTCGAAGCGATGTTCACCAATGTGCGCGACGGTTATGCCCGCACCCTGGACATGGCGCTGCGCCACCGCTTCCTGGTGCTGATGCTGGCGCTCGGCACCTTCGTGCTGACCGCCGTGCTGTACATGACCATGCCGAAGGGCTTCTTCCCCGAAGAAGACATCGGCCAGCTGCGCGTGACCGTCGAGGCCTCGGAAGACACCTCCTCGGTGGCCCTGCAGAAGCTGCAGGCCCAGGTGGTGGACATCGTGCGCGCCAACCCGCACGTGAAAGACGTGACCTCGTTCACCGGCGGCGGCAATACCGGCCGCATGTTCCTGGTGCTGAAACCGCGCAGCGAGCGCCCGCCGATGTCGGAAGTGGTCGACGCGCTGCGCAAGGCCACCCGCCAGGTCGCCGGCGTGCAGGTCTTCATGTCGCCGGTGCAGAACCTGCAACTGGGCGGACGCCCGAGCAAGAGCCGTTACCAGTACACGCTGCAGAGCGTGTCGGGCGGCGAGATCGGCGGCTGGTCCGAGCAGTTCCTCGAGCGCATGCGCGCCGACCAGCGTTTCCGCGACGTCACCAGCGACTCGCAGAACAAGGCGCTGCAGGCCACCATCGACATCGACCGCGACAAGGCCGCGCTGCTGGGCGTGGAGATGGCCGACATCCGCACCGTGCTGTACGCTTCTTTTGGTGAGCGCCAGGTCTCGACCATCTACTCGACCGCGGCCAGCTACTACGTGATCCTGGAAGCGGCGGCTGCCGACCGCTACTACGACGAAGCGCTGTCGCGCGTCTCGGTGCGCTCCAAGAACGGCGACCTGGTCAAGCTGTCCAGCTTCGCCACCGTCAAGCGCACGGTCGGCCCGCTGGCGGTCAACCACCAGGGCCAGCTGCAGGCGATCACGCTGTCCTTCAACCTGGCCCCGGGCGTGCCGCTGGGCGACGCCACCACCGCCATCGAGCAGATGGGCCGCGACATGAAGCTGCCGGCCTCGATCATCACCAACTACGGCGGCGACGCGGCCGTGTTCAAGGACACCCAGTCGAGCCAGCTGATCCTGATCATCACCGCCATCGGCGTGATCTACGTGCTGCTGGGCGTGCTGTACGAGAGCTACATCCACCCGCTCACCATCCTGGCCGGCCTGCCGTCCGCGGCGGTGGGGGCGTTGCTGACGCTATGGATGTTCGACATGGACCTGACCCTGATCGCCATGATCGGTATCCTGATGCTGATCGGTATCGTGAAGAAGAACGCGATCATGATGATCGACTTCGCCCTCGACGCCCAGCGCAACGGGGGCATGAAGCCGCAGGAGGCGATCCGCGAGGCCTGTATCCTGCGCTTCCGCCCGATCCTGATGACCACCCTGGCCGCGATGATGGGCGCGCTGCCGATCGCGCTGGGCATCGGCGCCGGCGCCGAGCTGCGCCAGCCGCTGGGCCTGGCCGTGGTCGGCGGCCTGATCTTCTCGCAGGTGATCACGCTCTACATCACCCCGGTGATCTACCTCTACCTCGACAAGTACAGCGGCACCGGTCCGATGACGGACCGCCAGCTGGCCAAGCTGGAAGCTGCACACTGATGGCGAGCGGCAGGCGGAGCGATTCGCCTGCCGGTTTCCGGTCGCCTGAAACATCTCGTAACATCATTCAAGGGATTGCGCGGGGTAGTTGTGTTGCTCTTTAAGTACTTCCAAAGTGCGCAGCCGCCGCAAAACGGTTAGACTGCGGCTCTCGCAGTATTGATAGACGCCGATCAGGAACCCGTTCGACCTTGCGTGACCATTCCCACATCTACGACGAGCACAGCGACGTGTGCACGCACTGCGGCCAGCCGTTGCCGATGCAGGGCCGGCCCGTGCTCACGTATGGCCGCCAGGGACCGAACCGTCCGGCGCTGGTTGGCACAATCCTGCTGCACGTCCTGCTGGTCGTGATCTGGCTGTTCCAGCCCGACAAGGACGCGAAGCAGGCCAAGCCGGCCTCGGGCGACGAGGGCAAGGTAGTTTACGTCGCCCCGATGCAGCAGAAAGAGTCCGAGGCGCCGCGCCAGCAGGCCCCCAAACCTTTGCCCATGCCGTCCATTCCGGTGCCGAAGCAGGAGCGGATCGAGATCGCACGCCTGCCGGACACGATCACGACCCCGCCGGAAGAGCCTGTTAAAGAAACCAAACCGCCGCAGAAGTTCGACGAGCAGAAGCCTGTCGACATGCAGGATTTCATCAACGCCAAGCGCCGCCAGCGCGCCGCCGCGACCGGCAGCGAGCAGCCGTCGGCCGAGGAAAGCGAATCGGCCAAGGGCATGCGCAATGCGCTGGCCAACATCGCCGCCATCAATGGCCGCGGCCGCGAGGATCGCAACGAGAGCGGCGGCGTGTTCTCGGTGTCGAACAAGACCTTCCACAGCATGGACCTGAAGTTCCGCGGCTGGAACCCGAACTTCCAGCGCCGCTGGCTGACGCAGGTGACGGTCGAGCAGGGCAGCGAGCCTGACATCGAGATCGCCGTGGTCAAGAAGATGATCGAGCTGATCCGCCGCGAAAAGACCGGCGACTTCGAGTGGGATTCGCACCGTCTTGGGCGGATCGTCAAGCTGAGCGCCCGCCCGCAGGATACCGACCAGCTGATGACCTTCCTGTTCAAGGAAATGTTCCCGGAATACAAGCCGCCACCGCAGTGGCGCTAAACCCTTGCTGAGCTTGTTCTTGCCCATACGGCCACACTGGTGGACCGTTTAGGCTGAGGTCATGCCCCTCTATTTAAACGGGGCACGATTTGCCTGGCATTTGGTCCAGGCATTGTTCTTCACATCAACGGAGAGCACTTATGACCGACAAGCACCACGAGGATTTCAAGCAGTCGCGCCGCGCAGTCGTGAAGACGGCCGGTCTCGGCCTTTGCGCCGGCATGATGCCGTTCGGCATGGCCCTGGCAGACGACAAGCAGCGTCGCTACCGCCGCTACAACGCGACCGGCAAGCATGGCAAGCGCATGCTCAAGAGCTATGCCAAGGCCGTGCGCGCGATGCTGGCGCTGCCGCCCGAGGACCCGCGCAACTGGTATCGCCAGGCCATCGTCCACACGATGGACTGCCCGCACGGCAACTGGTGGTTCCTGCCCTAGCACCGCGCCTACCTCGGCTGGTTCGAACAGATTTGCCGCGAGCTGAGCGGCGACCCGTACTTCGCCCTGCCGTACTGGGACTGGACCGTCGACCAGCAGGTACCCGACGACATGTTCGACGACGTGCTCGATCCCAACCACCCGGCCTATCTGGCCGGCCGCCAGGATTTCGAGCGCCTGATCACGGGCGTGATCGCGGGCGCCGGCTACTGGTCGCTGCCCGGCAGCGGTTTCGACGGGCGCAGCCAGCTCGGCCAGCTGCTGTCGCGCCGCATCCGGTTCGAGCCGGACCTGCTGTTCGACATGGTGACGGACCCGCGCGGCGGCATGTTCTTCGACCAGCCGGGCGCGCGCGGCATCCGGCGCGAGCAGCCGGGCTTCTCGCTGGCCACGGCGGATGCGGTCTCGCCCGCCACCATCCGGGCGGCGCTGGCGGCGCCCGACTTCATCGCCTTCGGCAGCGCCAAGACGTCGAACCACCACACCAGCGCCGGCTTCGGCATCCTGGAAGCCCGCCCGCACAATTCGATCCATCGCTGCGTCGGTTCGCGCGACTGCAATTTCGTCGAGGCGCGCGGTTTCATGACCGACATGCTGTCGCCGGTCGACCCGATTTTCTTCCTGCACCATAGCAACATGGATCGCCTGTGGGACGTGTGGACGCGCAAGCAGATGCAGCTCGGCCTGCCTTTCCTGCCGGCCGGCTACGAGCTACGCACTGACCTGCCGGACGAGCAGAAATCCGCGGCGGAACGGGCCAGCGACTACTACCGCTGGGCGCGCGATCCGCTGCTGTTCTTCGTCAATGCCAAGGGCCAGCCCGTGAGCCAGACCCGGGCCGGGGACTATGCCTGGATGACGCCGTTCGGCTACGACTACGAGCCCGGCTCCGGAGAGGATCTGATTCCCAGGTACGCCGTCGCAAGCCAGAATGGCAGGCGCGCCCGCGTCGTCGGAAGCGTGCAGCGGCGCGAGGTGTCCGAAGCCACCCCGGCCAGCGCGGTGGCGCACCTGCCCGGTGCGACGGTCGAGGCGGCGCGGACGGGCGGGCAGGTGCTGGTGGCGAACGTCACCCTGAACTTCCCGCAGATGTCGCACGACGCCTTCATGGTGATCCTGAATGGACCGGACGACCTGTCGCACGTGGATGCTTCCAGCCCGCATTACCTGGCCACCATTATGATGTTCGGCCACCGCGGCGCCCATGGTGCGCTGACCTACAGCCTGCCGCTGAGCGAGAAGCTGCGCCAGTTGCCGCCGGCGGACGGCAAGATCCGGCTGCGCGTCGTGCCGATGTGCGGGCCGGATTGCCACGAGCAGGGGCACGACCATCAGCACCACGACAAGGTGCATGGCGACGCGGTGGAGCTGGTGGCGGTGAGCATCGAGGCCTACTGACCGGGCAGGGGCGGCAAGCCAATAAAAAACCGCGCCCGGTTCACACTCGGCGCGGTTTTTTTCGTGACAAGCTGGTGCTCAGCCTTGTGCCTTCAGCTTGCGCGCCACGTCCAGCGCGAAATAGGTCAGCACGCCGTCGGCGCCGGCGCGCTTGAAGGCCATCATCGACTCCATCATGACCTTGTCATGGTCCAGCCAGCCGTTCTGGGCCGCCGCCTTCAGCATCGCGTACTCGCCGCTGACCTGGTAGGCAAAGGTCGGCACCTTGAACTCGTCCTTCACGCGGCGCACCACGTCGAGGTAGGGCATGCCCGGCTTGACCATCACCATGTCGGCGCCTTCGGCCAGGTCGAGCGCCACTTCGCGCAGCGCCTCGTCGCTGTTGCCCGGATCCATCTGGTAGGTGTTCTTGTCCGCCTTGCCCAGGTTGGCGCTTGATCCGACCGCATCGCGGAACGGGCCGTAGAAGCTTGATGCATACTTGGCCGAGTAGGCCATGATGCGGGTGTGGATGTGTCCGTTCTCTTCGAGGGCCTTGCGGATCGCACCGATGCGGCCGTCCATCATGTCCGAGGGCGCCACCACGTCCACGCCGGCCTCGGCCTGCGCCAGCGACTGGCGAATCAGCATCTCGATGGTCTTCTCGTTGACGATGTAGCCGTTCTCGTCCGGCAGGCCGTCCTGGCCGTGGGTGGTGTAGGGATCGAGGGCGACGTCGGTCATGATGCCCAGTTCCGGGAAGCGGCGCTTCAGCTCGCGCACGGCGCGCGGCACCAGGCCTTCCGGATTGGTCGCCTCGACGCCGTCATAGGTCTTGAGCGAGGCATCGACCACCGGGAACAGCGCCAGCATCGGGATGCCCAGCGCCACGCATTCCTCGGCCACCCCGAGCAGCAGGTCCACCGACACCCGCTCCACGCCCGGCATCGAGGCCACCTGCTGGCGCTGGTTCTCGCCGTCGAGGATGAAGACCGGGTAGATCAGGTCGGAGGCGGTGACGACGTTTTCGCGCATCAGGGCGCGCGAGAACGGGTCGCGGCGCATGCGGCGCATGCGGGCAGCAGGATACGTGGCGGGAGTGATGATGGTCATGTCAGTTCCAATGTTGTCCCGGTGAGCCCGGGATTATTCCGAATCCGAATCTTCGTCAGCGTCGTCCGCGGCCGCGTCGTCGCGATCGAGTCCCAGCAGCTCGAGGATCTTGGCGTCCGCCTCCTCGATGCCGATGCGCTTGAGCGCCGAGAACAGCTGCACCGTGAAGGGGAAGCCTTCGCCGTCCTCGTCGACGTAGCTGTCGAGGATCTTCTGCGCCTGGCGCAGGACGTTGGTCTTCTCGTTCTGGTTGAGCTTGTCGGCCTTGGTCAGGATGCAGTGGATCGGCTTGCCGGTCGGGGCGAACCATTCCAGCATCTGCACGTCGAGGTCGGTGAAGGGGCGGCGCGAGTCCATGATGAGGACCAGCGCGGCCAATTGCTCGCGGCGCTGGACGTAGTCGCCCAGCAGCTTCTGCCAGTGCAGCTTGGCCGTGCCCGACACTTCGGCATAGCCGTAGCCCGGCAGGTCGACCAGCAGGGCGCGGATCTCTTCGACGATGGTCGGGTCCTTGCGGTGCTGGGCCACGTGGGCGCCGCCGATCGAGAAGTAATTGATGTGCTGGGTGCGGCCAGGGGTCTTCGAGGCGAACGCCAGGCCCTTCTGGTTGGTGAGGATGTTGATCGCCGTGGATTTGCCCGCGTTCGAGCGCCCGGCGAAGGCGATTTCGGGCACGTGGGTGCCGGGAAGGTCGCGCAACTGGTTAACGGTCGTAAAGAACCGGGCCTGCCAAAGTTTGGACATAAGGGGAAGGTTTAAATGACAACGAAATGGCGATAGGGAAACAAAGCTATTGTACAATAAGGGGTTGAACCATGCTCCACCCCCGGGGAGCGCCAGTAAGGCCGCTGCACTGTTTCACTGTAAATTCCAAAATCTGTTTTTGACTTTTTCAGGGTGCTTGTATGAATCGTTTGACGTTTCCGCTTTTGAAGTCCTTGTTGGTTGCAAGCCTGGTCCTGTGCGGTAGTGCCTCCGCGGCGCCGCAAACCGCCGTCGCCAAGGCCGACCCGGCCAAGGGCGGAACCCTCTACGATGCGGGCGATGCCGCGCGCGGCCTGCCGGCCTGCATGTCCTGCCACGGCGCCGCCGGCAACTCGACCATCGTTGCCAACCCCAAGCTGGCCGGCCAGATCGATGCCTATACCCACAAGCAGCTGGTCGATTTCACCACGCCGAACCGCCAGAATCCGATCATGACGCCGTACTCGAAGATGCTGACCGAGGACGAGAAGCGCAACATCGCCGCCTACCTCGCCACCCAGAAGGCCAAGCCGGGCGCCGCCAAGAACAAGGACACCGTCGAGCTGGGCCGCAAGATCTACCGCGGCGGCATCGCCGAGAAGGGCGTCGCCGCCTGCGCCAGCTGCCACGGCGCCACCGGCAGCGGCATCCCGGCCCAGTACCCGCGCCTGTCGGGCCAGCACCAGGATTACACCTATGCCCAGCTGGACGCCTTCAAGACCGGCACCCGCAAGAACAGTGTCCAGATGACCACGCTGGCACAGCGCATGTCGCCGGAAGAAATGAAGGCGGTGTCCGACTATATCGCGGGCCTGAAGTAAGCAGCGCCACGATATGAAAAAGAAGGGGCGGCGGCGCTGAGCTGGCTGCCCTTTTTGCTGTATGCTCGGCAGGTTTGCCCCGTTTCCTGGGCGCTGTAGAAGATAGAACATGAGTACCACCGGAATTGAACTGAACACCCGCCGCCGCGGGTTCGCCGAAGCGGTCGAGCTGGTGTCGTCGATGCGCTTCGCCATCAGCCTGCTCACGATCGTCGCCATCGCTTCGGTCATCGGCACCGTCCTCAAGCAGGCCGAGCCGATGCCGAACTACGTGAACCAGTTCGGTCCGTTCTGGTTCGAGGTGTTTGCCAAACTCGGCCTGTACAACGTGTACACGAGCTGGTGGTTCCTGCTGATCCTGGTCTTCCTGATCGTTTCCACCGCCTTGTGCGTGGTGCGCAATGCGCCGAAGATGGTGCGCGACATGCGCAGCTGGCGCGAGCACGTGCGCGAGGAATCGCTGCGCAACTTCCACCACAAGGCCGAATGGACCGCGCCGGTGACCGGCACCCTGCTTGCCGCCCAGACCGCCGAACGCCTGCGCCACGCCGGCTACGCGGTCAAGCTGGTCGACAAGGACGGCGGCACGCTGGTGGCGGCCAAGAAGGGCGCCGGCAACAAGTTCGGCTACATCTTCGCGCACACCGCCATCATCGTGATCCTGCTGGGCGGCATGCTCGACTCGGAACTGCCGGTCAAGTTCCAGCAGTGGTTCTTCGGCAAGACGCCGTTCGGCGGCAGCGGCGTGATCGCCGACATCCCGGCCCAGCACCGCCTCGGCATCTCGAACCCGACCTTCCGCGGCAATACCCTGATCGCCGAAGGCCAGACCAGCGATACGGCCCTGCTGCCGCAGGCTTCCGGCGTGCTGGTGCAGGAACTGCCGTTCTCGATCAAGCTGGAAAAATTCCACATCGATTTCTACTCGACCGGCATGCCCAAGCTGTTCGCCAGCGACGTCACGGTGCGCGACCATGAAACCGGCAAGACCTTCCCGGCCTCGATCAGGGTCAACCACCCGCTGATCTACAAGGGCATCGCCGTCTACCAGTCGAGCTTCGACGACGGCGGCAGCAAGCTCAAGCTCACCGGCTTCCCGATGAGCGGCACGGCCGACAAGGCCTTCCAGATCGAAGGCACGGTCGGATCAAGTACCGAGCTCAAGCAGGGCAACGAGACCTGGTCGGTGGAATGGTCGGGCTTCCGTCCCTTCAACGTCGAGAACATCGCGGCCAACCAGGATGCGCGCGCGGTGGCGAAGAACACCTCGTTCAACGAGCAGCTCAGCGCGACGCTCGGCAAGGCATCCGGCTCGGCGGCCAGGAGCGACCATGCCAAGGACCTGAAGAACGTCGGCCCGAGCGTGCAGTACAAGCTGCGCGACAAGACCGGCCAGGCGCGCGAGTTCATGAACTACATGCAGCCGCTCACGCTCGACGGCGCCCAGGTCTACCTGGCCGGCGTGCGCAACAATCCGCAGGAAAACTTCAGCTTCCTGCGCATTCCGGCGGATGCCGAGTACAGCGTGCGCACCTGGATGCGCCTGCGCGCGGCGCTGGCCGACGCCTCGCTGCGGCAGGATGCGGCCCGGCGCTACGCGGCGCGTGCGCTGGCGCCCGAACAGCAGGCGGGCCTGAGCGGCCAGCTGGAAGAGTCCGCTGCGCGTACGCTGGCCATCTTCGCCGGCGAGAGCGGGGGACGCGGCGGCTTCATCGGCGTGTCGCAGTTCCTGGAAAAGATTCCCCAGGCCGAGCAGGAAAAGGCGGCCAACATCTTCATGAAGATGCTCAACGGGGCCCTGTGGGAGCTGTGGCAGGCCGCCAATGCGCGCGCCGGCCTGCCGGCCGTCGAGGCGAGCGAGGCCAACGGCCGCTTCCTGCAGCTGGCCACCAATGCGCTGTCGGACAGCGTGTTCTACGGCGCCCCGGTCTACCTGCAGCTGGAAGAGTTCACCGAAGTGAAGGCCTCGGTGCTGCAGCTGACCCGTTCGCCGGGCAAGAACATCGTCTACCTCGGCTGCCTGTTGCTGGTGGCGGGCGTGTTCGCAATGTTTTATATTCGTGAACGGCGCATGTGGGTGTGGGTCCGCGATACCGAGCATGGCGCCCATGCGCTGATGGCCATGAGCACCCAGCGCAAGACGCTCGACTTCGAGCGCGAATTCGACGATTTGAAAGTAAAACTGCCGCAGCCGGCCTGAAGCCGCGGCAAGGAGACCAAGATGGAACTGTCGCAAGCCCAAACCGGCAAAGCTGGGGCCTATGTCCAGCAACCGGGCTTCTTCCGCAGCCTGAACGCGATCGACTGGCTGTACGGCGCCGCCCTGCTGGCAGGAGCGCTGTTCGCGCTGAACCGCTACGCCCACCATATGGACATCTACGAGCAGGTGATCCTGGTGCTCACCGCGCCCACCTTCGCGCTGCTGGGCTGGTACTGGAAGCCGATGCGCTGGCTGCTGCCGCTGGTGGCGCTGCTGTCGCTGTGGGCGATTTCCATGTACGGCGGCGCCATCGATGCGGCGAACCAGAAATTCTTCCTGAAATACATGCTGTCGAGCCAGTCCGCCATCCTGTGGATGAGCGCGCTGTTCGTGTTCTCGACCGTGTTCTACTGGATCGGCCTGGTCAGCCGTTCGGAGTTCGGCGGCTCGGTCGGCAGCAAGCTGTGCTGGGCCGGTGTGGTGCTCGGATCGGTCGGCATGATGGTGCGCTGGTACGAGTCCTACCTGATGGGCCCCGACGTCGGCCACATCCCGGTGTCGAACCTGTATGAAGTGTTCATCCTGTTCGCCATCATCACCGCGCTGTTCTACCTCTACTATGAACAACGCTATGCCACCCGCCAGCTCGGCCCCTTCGTGCTCCTGATCATTGCGGCCGCGGTGGCCTTCCTGCTGTGGTACACGGTGTCGCGCGACGCTGCCCAGATCCAGCCGCTGGTGCCGGCCCTGCAGAGCTGGTGGATGAAGATCCACGTGCCGGCCAACTTCATCGGCTACGGCACCTTCGCGCTGGCCGCGATGGTCGGCTGCGCCTACCTGCTGAAATCGCACGGCATCCTGGAAGACCGCCTGCCCTCCTTGGCGGTGCTGGACGACGTGATGTACAAGTCGATCTCGGTTGGCTTCGCCTTCTTCACCGTCGCCACCATCCTCGGCGCCCTGTGGGCGGCCGAAGCCTGGGGCGGCTACTGGTCCTGGGACCCGAAGGAAACCTGGGCCCTGATCGTCTGGCTCAACTACGCGGCCTGGCTGCACATGCGCCTCATGTCGGGCCTGCGCGGCCGCGTGGCGGCCTGGTGGTCGGTGGTGGGCCTGCTGGTCACGACCTTCGCCTTCCTGGGCGTGAACATGTTCCTGTCGGGGCTGCACTCCTACGGCGAGCTGTAATCCTTAGTTGCCCCGGTAGGTCGAGTAGCCGAAGGGGCTCAGCAGCAGGGGCACATGGTAGTGCTGGGCCGGCGCATTCACGGTGAACTCGACCGGAATCTGCGGGAAGAAGCTGGCCTGTCCCTTGCGCTTGTAGTGTTCGCCGGTCTTGAACACGATGCGGTAGTCGGCCGGCTTCATCGGCGTGTCTTCCGGATACAGGGCAGGGATGCGTCCCTGCGCGTTGGTGATGCCGCGCGCCAGTTCGCGCCACCCGCTGCCTGCGCGCTGTTCCAGCGTAACCTCGATGCCTGCGGTGGGTTGGCCGCTCTGCAGGTCGAGCACGTGCACGCTGAGCGGATTCTGTGCGGCGCTTGCCGCGAGGCTGGCGAAGCCCAGCAGGCTGGCAAGGGCGAGTCGGTGGATGGTTTGCATGGCGTTCTCCTAAGTTAAGGCAAAAATAGTCAAGGGATGGGTTGGTCGAGCTCGGGCACGGCGCCGATGGCGCGCTCCGCGCAGGCATGGTCGTTCTGCGGCCCGCCGCCACCGGCCACGCCGATGGCGCCGACGACCTGCTTCTGCGCCAGCAGCGGTACGCCCCCGCCGAGCAGCAGGAGTTCGGGCAGGGTGGCCAGGTTGCGCGTGTCAGGAGTGGCCTGCGCGTCGCGCGCCAGCAGCAGCGTCGGCTTGCGCGTCGACAGCGCGGTATAGGCCTTGCGCCGGCTGGCCTCGGTGTTGTGCGGGCCGACGCCGTCGTCGCGCTGCAGGGTCACAAGGTTGCCGCCCTGGTCGACCACGGCCACGACGATCGCGCGGCCTTCACTGCGGCAGGACTGGATGGCGCGCTCCGCCAGGCGCTTGGCCGCTTCCAGGCCGAGTGCCGGCTGCTGGCGCAGCTGTGCGCCGGCCGGCGCTGCGGCCAGCGCAGCGAGAAGCATGATGAGATTTCTGGACATGGTCTTCCTTCGACATGGGATGGCCGCCATCTTGTCATGCGCCCGGCGACGCCAGGCTGACCGCCAGATGACAGTTTCGTCATGTTTGGACGCATCCCTTCGGCATAGAATGCGGTCATGAGCATCCTTGTGATCGAAGACGAGCCGAAGACCGGCGATTACCTCCAGCGCGGCCTGGCCGAGTCGGGCTTCGCGGTGCGGCTCGCGCGCAATGGCCGCGACGGCCTGGCCATCGCCCGCGAGGAAGAGATCGAGCTGGTGGTGCTGGACGTGATGCTGCCGCGCATGGATGGCTGGCAGGTGCTCGCCGCCCTGCGCGCCGACCCGGCTACCGAACAGATCCCGGTGCTGTTCCTGACGGCGCGCGACGAGGTCGAAGACCGCGTGCGCGGGCTGGAACTGGGCGCCGACGACTACCTGGTCAAGCCTTTCGCGTTTGTCGAGCTGGTGGCGCGCATCCGCACCCTGCTGCGGCGCGGACCGGTGCGCGAGGAAGAACTGATCCGCATCGCCGACCTCGAGATCGACGTGCTGCGCCGCCGCGTGCGGCGCGGCGCCGAGACCATCGCGCTCACGGCCCAGGAGTTCGCGCTGCTGCACCTGCTGGCGCGGCGCCAGGGCCAGGTGCTGTCGCGCGCCCTGATCGCGTCCCAGGTCTGGGACATGAATTTCGACAGCGATACCAACGTCATCGATGCCGCCGTGCGCCGCCTGCGGCGCAAGATCGACGACCCCTTCACGCAGAAACTGATCCATACCCGGCGCGGCATGGGCTACGTCTGCGAGGCGCAGGCCCCGGCATGAAACCCTCCTGGCGCGATTCCCTGACCCTGCGCGTGACGCTCGCCTTCGTGCTGATCGTCGCGCTTACCGCGGCGGGCCTGGGCATCTACCTGTACCGCGCCTTCGTGGCCGAGATCGCGCGCCGCGACGACCTGCAATTGCTGGGCAAGCTGCGCCAGGTGCAGGTCGTGCTCGGCCGTCCGGGTGCGGCCGAACTGCTGGCGGCACAGCCCGATTTTTTCCGCGACACCATGAGCGGCCAGGAGAACTCGCTGGTGCGCATCGTCGCGCCGAGCGGCGCGGTGCTGGCCGACATCAACCCGCGTGGCGAACGCTATCCCGTGCCGCCGGAGGCCGGGCCGGCGCCGGGCCGGGACGCCATCGCCGCCTGGACGGCGCAGGACGGCACGCCCGGCCGGGTGGTCGCGGGCAGCGCCCGCCTGGGCGCGAACGGGGTGACGGTGGTGGTGGCGCGCGCCTATGCCGAACGCACCGCCATGTTCGCGCGCTACCGCGCCCGTATCCTGGCCGCCTGCGCGGTCGGCGCCCTGCTGGCTGCCGCGCTGGCGGCCCTGATGCTGCGCCGCGGCCTGCGTCCCCTGCGCACGGTCGCCGAGCATGCGGCGCTCATCAAGCCGGGCACGCTGGCGCAACGCCTCGACATCGGCGCCGCGCCGTCCGAGCTGCGGCCGCTGATCGATGCTTTCAACGCCATGCTGCAACGCCTGCAGGACGGCTATGCGCGCCTGTCCGGCTTCTCGGCCGACCTGGCGCACGAGTTCAGGACGCCGGTGACGAACATGATCGGGCAAAGCCAGGTCGCGCTCGGGCAGGGCCGCAGCCGCGAAGAATACGAAACCCTGCTGGCCTCGAACATCGAGGAGCTTGAGCGCCTGGCGCGCATGATCGAGAGCATGCTGTTCCTCGCCCGCGCCGGCCAGGACGAAGTGGTACTGGCGCGCCAACCGCTGGTGGCGCTGGACGAACTGGAGCGGGTGGCGGATTTCTTCGAAGGCATGGCCGAGGAACGCGGCCTGCGCCTGCGCTGCAGCGGGGAAGGGCGCTTCGCCGCCGATCCGGCGCTGGTGCGGCGGGCACTGGCCAACCTGGTCTCGAACGCGGTGCGCCATGCGGAGGCGGGCAGCACCATCACGCTGCATGCCGAACCGCGCCCCGGCATGCTGGAGCTGAGCGTGAGCAACGTGGGCGCGGCGATTCCACGCGAGCACCTGGACCATTTGTTCGACCGCTTCTACCGCGCCGACAGCGCCCGCAGCGATGCGGAAGGCTCGACGGGACTGGGCCTGTCCATCGTCAGCGCCATCTTGAACCTGCACGGCGGCAAAGCGATCGTGCAGTCGAACGGTCCCGACACCCGTTTCATCCTCGCCTTTCCCACCGGGTAGGGCGCCGGGCGGGGCCTGACGCGCTTTTGTCCAGCGTGCCGGGCCCCATCCTTGCCGGACGGCAGCCGGCGCTAACGTGCGCCCAAGCCGTCTGGTGTAACCTGAAGTCTCTCTCTGTAGCGGAGTCAGCCATGCTTTTCAAACGCAGTCCGAACGGGATCGACCTCCCGTATCCGTCCGAGATCACGCCGCGCGAAGTCTACGAAGGCCGGCGCCAGTTCATCGCCCGTATCGCCGCCACGGCAGCCGTGGGCAGCGGTATCTGGGAGATGGCCAACCGCGAGGCCTTCGCACAAGGCGTGAAGCTCGCCGCCACCCGCAACGCGGCCCTGTCGACGCAGGAACAGCAGACCTCGTTCAAGGACGCCAGCTCGTACAACAACTTCTACGAATTCGGCACCGACAAGGGTGACCCGGTCGAGAACGCGCACAGCCTGCGCACCCGGCCGTGGACGGTGACGATCGAGGGCGAGGTGAAAAAGCCGGTCACGCTCGACATCGACCGCATCCTCAAGCTGGCGCCGCTGGAAGAGCGCGTCTACCGCCTGCGCTGCGTCGAGGGCTGGTCGATGGTGATTCCCTGGGTCGGCTATTCGCTGTCGAACCTGCTCAAGCAGGTCGAGCCGACGGCCAATGCCAAGTACGTCGAGTTCACCACCCTGGCCGACCGCAAGCAGATGCCGGGCCTGCGCAGCGGCGTGCTCGACTGGCCCTATGTGGAAGGCCTGCGCATGGACGAGGCCATGCATCCGCTCACGCTGCTCACCGTGGGCATGTACGGCCAGGTGCTGCCGAACCAGAACGGCGCGCCGGTGCGCCTGATCGTGCCCTGGAAGTACGGCTTCAAGTCGGCCAAGTCGATCGTCCGGATCCGCCTGGTGAGCCGCCAGCCGCGCACCGCCTGGAACGATTCGGCGCCGAGCGAATACGGTTTTTATTCGAACGTGAACCCGAACGTGGACCACCCGCGCTGGTCGCAGGCCACCGAGCGCCGCATCGGCGAGGACGGTTTCTTCCAGCGCAAGCGCAAGACCCTGATGTTCAACGGCTATGACCAGGTCGCCTCGCTGTACAGCGGCATGGACCTGAAGAAGTTCTACTGATGGCGTTCACTCCGTCCAACAAGCAGGTCGGCACGATCAAGGCGGTGGTGTTCGTGCTGGCGCTGCTGCCTTTTCTGCGCATGGCCTGGCTGGTATTCCAGGGCGTGCCGGTCGAGCCGCTCGAATTCCTCACGCGCGGCACCGGCGACTGGACCCTGTACTTCCTGTGCATCACGCTGGCCGTGACCCCGCTGCGCCGCTTCACGGGCTGGAACTGGGTAGTGCGGCTGCGGCGCATGCTGGGGCTGTTCGCCTTCTTCTACGCGCTGCTGCACTTCACCTGCTTCTTCTGGTTCGATCACTTCTTCGACGTCGCAGGGATGCTCAAGGACGTCGTGAAACGGCCCTTCATCACGGTGGGCTTCATCGCCTTCGTGCTGCTGATTCCGCTGGCGGCGACCAGCACCAATGCGATGATCAGGCGGCTGGGCGGCAAGCGCTGGCAGTGGCTGCACCGCCTGATCTACGTGGTGGCGCCGCTGGGCATCCTGCATTTCTGGTGGATGAAGGCGGGGAAGAACGACTTCCAGGAGCCGATCATTTTTGGTGTGATCGTGGCGGCGCTGCTGGGATTGCGCGTGTACTGGAGCGCGGCGAAGAAAACGCAGAAAGCCGCAGTAACGTAGGGTGGACGGCTTCGCCGTCCGCGCGTCCAGCTAGATTATGCGTTACCACAGCGCGGCCGTGAGTTGAACGCGCGGACGGCAGAGCCGTCCACCCTACGAATTACTTCAACATTGACTCAAGGGCGAACAGATCGGCCGGATTCTCGCGCTGGCGGATCACGTGCACCTGGTCGCCGTCGACGATCACCTCGGCTGCGCGGCCGCGGGTGTTGTAGTTCGAGGCCATGGTCATGCCGTAGGCGCCGGCGGTCATGATCGCCAGCAGGTCGCCCGGCTCGACGGCGAGATCGCGCTCGCGCGCCAGCCAGTCGCCCGATTCGCACACCGGACCCACCACGTCATAGGTCAGCTTGGCGCCTTCGCGCGGGCTGACCGGCTGCACGCCCATCCAGGCCTGGTACAGGGTCGGACGCATCAGGTCGTTCATGGCCGCGTCGACGATGGCGAAGTTCTTTTCCACGCCCGGCTTGAGGTATTCGATCTTGGTCAGCAGCACGCCGGTATCGGCCACGATCGAGCGGCCCGGCTCGAAGATCACCTTGACCGGCTTGCCATCGTATTTCTCGGCGCGCCAGGCGTCGATGCGGGCGAACAGGCGGCCCAGGTAGTCGCCCACCGGCACCGGCGGCTTGTCGCCTTCGGCGCCGTAGTTCACGCCCAGGCCGCCGCCGATGTCGAGGTGGTGCAGCACGATGCCTTCACCGGCCAGGGTGTCGATCAGCTCGATCAGCTTGTCCAGCGCTTCCAGCAGCGGGGCGTCGTCCAGCAGCTGCGAGCCGATGTGGCAGTCGATGCCGACCACGTCCAGGTTCGGCAGCGAGGCCGCGGTACGGTAGGTGTCCAGGGCATCGTCGAAGGCCACGCCGAACTTGTTGGCCTTCAGGCCGGTGGCAATGTAGGGGTGGGTCTTGGCGTCCACGTTCGGGTTCACGCGCAGCGACACCGGCGCGCGCTTGCCCATGCTGCCGGCCACCTCGTTGAGGCGGTGCAGTTCCGGGATGGATTCGACGTTGAAGCACAGGATGCCTTTTTCCAGCGCCAGCTGCATTTCCTCAACGGTCTTGCCGACGCCCGAGAAGATGGTCTTGCCCGGGTCGCCGCCGGCGGCGATCACGCGCAGCAGCTCGCCGCCCGAGACGATGTCGAAGCCGGCGCCTTCGCGGTTCAGGAGGTCGAGGATGGCCAGGTTCGAGTTGGCCTTCATCGCGTAGCACACCAGTGCGTCACGGCCCTTGCAGGCATCGGAATAGGCGCGGAAGTTTTCCAGCAGCGCCGACTTCGAATAGACATAGGTCGGCGTGCCGAATTGTTCGGCGATGGCGGGCAGGGCGACGCTGTCGGCGTGCAGGACGCCGTTCTGGTACTGGAAGTGCGACATGGATAAGCTTACTTGGTTGGGGCCGGGGTGGAGGCGTTATTCGACGGAACTGGCTGGGCTGGCTGCGCATTGGCCTCGGCAACGCTGGCTGCGGAGGGCTTGGCCGGCGGGTTCGGCATGTAGAGCGGACCCGTCTGGCCGCAGCCGGCGAGGAGCACGGCCACCAGGCCGGCACCGGAAAGACGTGCGATGGTGGAGTTCACGATTAGAATGGGGGTTTGATTAGCGAACTTTGGAGTGTAGCATGACCGAATCCGAATTTTTGGCGCTGGCCGAAAGCACCCTTGACCGCATCGAGGCCTGCCTCGACAAGCTGAACGACGACGACGTGGTCGACGTCGAGTGCAAGCGCAGCGGCAACGTGCTGGAAGTCGAATTCCTGGACAACGCGTCGAAGATCATCATCAACAGCCAGGCGCCGCTGCAGGAAATGTGGGTGGCGGCGCGCTCGGGCGGCTACCACTACAAGCGCGTCGGCGACCAGTGGCGCAATACCCGCGACGATACCGAGCTGTTCGCCTCGCTGTCGCAGTACGTGACGGAGCAGGGTGGGGCGCCCGTTTCGATGGGATGATTTCCTTGCGGCAGACGTAAAAATGGCGACCCGCGGGTCGCCATTTTTTTTACCATTCGGTCAAAAATCAGAACAACTCGTTCCTGACCGCGTCGCGCTGCTTCTGCTCGGCCGGTGCCGGCGGCGGGCCGACGTCCAGCGTCGCGACACCGGTGCCCGGCGGCATCTCGGCATAGTAGTACTCGCCGTTGGCCAGGATCAGCCCTGGCGGCACGTCGCGCTCGACGTTTTCCTCGCCTTTCAAGGCCTTGCCCATGTAGTTGATCCAGATCGGCAGGGCCAGGCCGCCGCCGGTCTCGCGGTTGCCGAGGTTCTTCGGCTGGTCGTAGCCGATCCAGGCCACGCCCACCAGCTTCGGGTTGTAGCCGGCAAACCAGGCGTCGACCGAATCGTTGGTGGTGCCGGTCTTGCCGGCGAGGTCGGTGCGCTTGAGCGCCATGGCCTTGGTCGCGGTACCGTAGCGCACCACGTCCTTGAGCATGCTGTCGACCAGGAAGGCGTTGCGCGCATCGATCACGCGGTTGGCCTCGACGCCGGCGCGCTCCGGACGCGCTTCGGACAGCACCTTGCCGTCGCTGTCGGTCACCTTCGAGATGATGTAGGGGCTGATGCGGTAGCCGCCGTTGGCGAACACGGCGTAGGCGCCGGCCATCTGCAGCGGCGTGGTCGAGCCGGCGCCCAGGGCCAGCGTCAGGTAGGCCGGGTTGCGCTCGGCGTCGAAGCCGAAGCGGGTCGCGAACTCCTGGCCGTAGCGCGCGCCGATCTTGTTCAGGATGCGGATCGAGACCATGTTCTTCGACTGCGTCAGGCCGCGCCGCATGGTGATCGGGCCTTCGTAGCGGTTGTCGTAGTTCTTCGGCACCCAGGCCTGGCCGCCGGTCTGGCCGGCGTCAAAACTGATCGGGGCATCGTTGACGATGGTCGCCGGCGACAGGCCGCGCTCGAGCGAGGCCGAATAGATGAAGGGCTTGAACGAGGAGCCCGGCTGGCGCCAGGCCTGCGTGACGTGGTTGAACTTGTTGCGGTTGAAGTCGAAGCCGCCCACCAGCGCGCGGATCGCGCCGTCCTCGGTGCTGGTCGCAACGAAGGCCGATTCCACTTCCGGCATCTGGGTGATGACCCATTTCGACTCGTCGTCCTGCATCACGCGGATTACCGCGCCGCGGCGCAGGCGGCGGTTCGGCGCCGCCTTCTCCGACAGCCAGGCCCTGGCGAAGGACAGGCCCGGGCCGGTCATCTTGATGGTCTCGCCCGAGGCGATGGTGGCGGTCACCTCGGTCGGCGAGGCCTTCAGCACGATGGCGGCGACGATGTTGTCGCTGTCCGGATGCTCGGCCAGCTCGGCCTCGATGGCTTCCTCGGCCTCGCCCTTGCTGCTGGGGATGTCGATATACGATTCCGGGCCGCGGTAGGGGTGGCGGCGCTCGTATTCCATCACGCCGCGGCGCACCGCCAGGTAGGCCGCGTCCTGGTCGGCCTTGGTGATGGTGGTGAACACGTTCAGGCCGCGGGTGTAGGTGTCTTCCTTGAACTGCTCGTAGACCAGCTGGCGCGCCATTTCGGCCACGTACTCGGCGTGCACGCCGAAGGCGGTGCTGTCGGTCTTGATCGTGAGCCGCTCGTTCTTGGCCTGCGCGTACTGGGCTTCGGTGATGTAGCCGAGATCGCGCATGCGCTGCAGGATGTACTGCTGGCGGGTCTTGGCGCGGGTCGGGTTGACCACCGGGTTATACGCAGATGGCGCCTTCGGCAGGCCGGCCAGCATCGCGGCTTCGGCCACGCTGATGTCGCGCAGGTCCTTGCCGAAGTAGATCTGGGCCGCCGACTGGAAGCCGAAGGCGCGCTGGCCCAGGTAGATCTGGTTCATGTAGAGCTCGAGGATCTGGTCCTTGGAGAGGTTCTTCTCGATCTTCCAGGCCAGCATCGCCTCGTAGGCCTTGCGCTTGAAGGTCTGCTCGGACGACAGGAAGAAGTTGCGCGCCACCTGCTGGGTGATGGTCGAGGCGCCCTGGCGGGTGCTGCTGGTGGCGTTGCGGAACACCGCGCGCAGGATGCCCCAGTAGTCGATGCCGCTGTGCTCGTAGAAGCGGTCGTCCTCGATCGACAGCACCGCCTTCTTCATGACGTCCGGGATGTCCTTGAAACGCACCAGGGTGCGGCGCTCCTCGCCGAATTCGCCGATCAGGACGTTATCGGCGGTGAAGATCCGCAGCGGCATCTTGGGCCGGTAGTCGGTGATGGTGTCGAGCGCGGGCAGGTTCGGGTAGGCCATCGCAAGCGCGAACACGAGCACCAGCACGCCGATGGCGGCCAGGCCGGTGAGGGCCCCGAAGGCCATCAGGATCAGGCGCTTGGGGCTGTACTTCGAGGAGCCCGATTTGGGCGATTGTTTCTCTTTCATGCTGGTTTTTACTCCCTTGAACCGTCCCATTATAAGTCAGGGCTTTCGGAGCTGACACACGGACTGCTGAGTCAGAACTTAAGCCTAAGCAAGCGGAACAATGGCAAGCCGGAAACGGTCGTGGCAGGGGTGATAACACTCTGCGCCAGAGTGTGGCGCGCACGCGCCGGATTGATGTGTTCCCTCATAGAAATATCTTGTCTGGGTGCATCCTTTTAAGTACGATCTAACGCGGTGCCTCATAAATATGCACCAACTCATTGAGTCAACAGGACATACCCCCCAGCGGGCGTTCAATACAAGTCCTGCGTCACGCAGGAAGGGCAGTCGAGGAGTACGCTCGTGATCAATCTAGGTTCCTTGTTCGGGAAATCGATTCCGCCGCTGGCCGGGCTCGATATCAGCACGTCGGGCGTCCGCCTGGTCGAGCTGGAAGACGCCGGCAAGGGTGAACTGCGCCTGGCGCGCTATGCCGCCGAACCGTTGCCGCGTGGCGCGGTCGTGGACGGCAACATCGACAATATCGACCAGGTGGCCGAGGCGGTGCGCCGCGTCTGGAAGAAAAGCGGCACCCGGGCCAGGAACGTTGCGCTGGGCATGCCGCCGGCTGCGGTCATCACCAAGAAGATCATCCTGCCGGCCGGCATGTCGGAAGACCAGCTGGAAGTGCAGGTGGAGTCGGAGGCCAGCCAGTACATCCCCTTTGCGCTGGACGAGGTGAGCCTCGACTTCGACGTGATCGGCCAGGCGCCGAACTCGCACGAAGACATGGAAGTCATGCTGGCTGCCGCACGCCGCGAGAAGGTCGAAGATCGCGTCGCGATCGCAGAAGCAGCAGGCCTGCTTGCCACCGTGATGGACATCGAGTCCTACGCCGCGCGCGCCGCGCTGGACCGTGTTGCCGGCGCCAAGCCGGGGCAGATCGTCGCCCTGTTCCAGATCGGCTCCCAGGCCACCCATGTGTCGGTGCTGCAGGATGGCGACACCATCTACGAGCGCGAGCAGCCCTTCGGCGGCCACCAGCTCACCCAGGATGTCGTGCGCGCCTACGGTTTGTCGTACGAGGAAGCGGAAACCCGCAAGCGCGCCAACGACCTGCCCGAGAACTACCGCGCCGACCTGCTCGCGCCTTTCCTGGAAAGCGCCGCGCTGGAAGTCACGCGCGCGATCCAGTTCTTCTTCACGTCCACGCCCTATACCCGGATCGACCAGCTCTACCTGGCCGGCGGCTGCGCTGCGCTGCCCGGCCTGCTCGAACTGATCGGCAGCCGCACCCGCATCCCGAGCAGCATCGTAGCGCCTTTCGAAGGCATGTCTTACGGTCCGCTGGTGCGCGAACAGCAGCTGCGCCAGGAAGGCGCGGCCTACCTGGTCGCCTGCGGCCTGGCCCTGCGGAGGTTCGGCTGATGATCCGCATTAACCTGTTACCCCACCGCGAGGCCAGGCGCAAGCAGAAGCAGGCGGCGTTCGTGGCGATGCTGGCGGCGGGCGGCGTCGCCGGCGCCGCCGTGGTGCTGCTGGTCGGCGCCTGGAACGCCAGCCGCATCTCGGTCCAGAACGAACGCAACCTGGTGCTCAAGCAGGCCAGCGCGGAGCTGGACAAGAAGATCGGCCAGATCAAGACCCTGAAGGAAGAAATCGAAGCCCTGAAGGCGCGCCAGCAGGCGGTCGAGGACCTGCAGAGCGACCGCAACCAGCCGGTCTACGTGCTCGACGAACTGGTTCGCCGTACGCCGGAAGGCGTGTACCTGAAGTCCTTCCGCCAGGTTGGCCAGAAGGTGACGCTGAACGGTTACGCCCAGTCGCAGGAACGGGTCGCCGAACTGCTGCGCAACGTGTCCGGCGCCTCGCCCTGGCTGGAGCGTCCGAACCTGACCGAAGTGAAAGTCGCTGCGCTGGACAAGAGCAAGACGGGCCGCAAGGTCGTCGAGTTCCAGATGGACGTCGGAATCAAGCGCCTGCGCGAACAGGATGCGGAAGCGAAGCCGGCGGCCGGCGCCACACAACAGCTTGCGAAGGCGGCGGGCACACCATGAACATCGACATCAAGAATCTCGGCGCCGAGCTCGCCGCGCAGTTCCAGGACCTGCAGGGCCGCCAGCCCGGGCAATGGCCGCTGGCCCCGCGCCTGCTGTGCGCGGCCGGTGTGATGGCGGCCGTCATTGGCCTCGGCTATTTCTTCTACTGGAGCGACCAGTTCCAGGAGCAGGAAAGGCTCGCCGCCCAGGAAGCCAGCCTGCGCGACGAATACAAGATCAAGATGGCCCAGGCCATCAACCTCGACGCCTTGCAGGCCCAGAAGGCCCAGGTCGACCAGTACGTGGCCCGCCTCGAGAAGCAACTGCCGAGCAAGTCGGAAATGGCGGACCTGCTGTCCGACATCAACCAGGCCGGCGTCGGCCGCGGCCTGCAGTTCGAGCTGTTCAAGCCGGGCCAGGAAGTGATCCGCGACTACTACGCCGAACTGCCGATCGACATCAAGGTGAGCGGCAAGTACAACGATGTCGGCGCCTTCGCCGCCGACATGGCCCACCTGCCGCGCATCGTCACGCTCAACAACATGATCCTGACGACGCGCGACGGCGCTCTGCAGCTGGAAGCGGTGGCCAAGACCTTCCGCTACCTCGACGCCGACGAGATCGGCGCGCAGAAGAAGGCGCGCAAGAACAAGAAGGTCAAGCAAGGAGCGGCGAAATGACGCGCAAGCTGATGCAGATCGTCTGCGCGTTCGGCACGGCAGCCCTGCTTGCAGGCTGCGGCGACGGCGACGTGCAGGAAGTGCGCGACTGGATGAAGCAGGTCGAGCGCGAGACCGTGCCGGCGGTGAAGCCGCTGCCGGAACCGAAGGAATTCGTCCCCTACGCCTACAACCCGGGCGAAGCGGTCGAGCCCTTCAGCGAGGCCAAGCTGCTGGGTGAGATAGCGCGGATTGCGGCGACCAGCACCAATCCGCTGCAGCCGGACGAAACCCGGCCGCGCGAGGTGCTCGAGCATTACCCGCTCGACGTCATGCGCATGGTCGGCACCCTGCAGAAGGGCGGCGCCAGCTACGCGCTGGTGCAGATCGACGCGCAGATCTATCGGGTCAAGGCGGGCGAGCGCATCGGACAGAATCACGGGTTGGTCACGCGCATCAGCGAAGGCGCGATCGACATCAGGGAAACAGTGCAGGACGCCACCGGCGACTGGGTCGAGCGCAAGGCGACGATCGAGCTGGCGGAAAGCAAGGAGACCGGGAAATGAGCCCAGGCATGAACACGCAAACCATTCGCACCTTCCGCATCACTGTGCCGGCCTGGCTGGCGCGCTGCGGCGCTGCTGTCCTGATGACGCTTGCCGCGGGCGCCGCCGCGGCCCAGGCTCAGTTGCCCGCGAATGCCATCGAATCGATCACGGCCAACCAGCAGGGGGGCAACGTGGTCCTGAACATCGCCATGCGCGAAGCGCCGGCCAAGGCGCCGATCGGTTTCTCGATCACCAATCCTGCGCGCATCGCGCTGGACTTCGGCGCCACCAGCAACGCAACCGGCAAGACGTCGCAGGACATCAACCTCGGCGACGTGCGCAGCCTGAACGTGGTGCAGGCCGGCGCGCGCACCCGCCTGGTGCTGAACATGGCGCGTGCGCTGAACTATGCCACCGCCGTCGACGGCAAGTCGGTGATCGTCACCGTCGAAGGCTCGGGCGGCGTGGCCCAGGCCGTGAATGCTTCGGGCATGCCGGTCGCGTCGAGCGCGCCCGTCGCCGCTGGCGCAAAGCAACTGCTGCGCGACCTCGACTTCCGCCGCGGCAGCAACGGCGAAGGCCGTGTCGTGGTCGACCTGCCGAACGGCCAGGTCGGCGTCGACGTGCGCCAGGCCGGCAACCAGGTGATCGTCGACTTCCTGCGCACCGGCCTGCCGGAGACGCTGCGCCGCCGCCTCGACGTGACCGACTTCGGCACGCCGGTGTCGCGCATCACCACCGCGGCCCAGGGCGAGAACGTGCGCATGACCATCGACGCCCAAGGAGCATGGGAACAGTCGGTATACCAGAGCGACACCCAGCTGATCGTCGACGTGCGTCCGGTCAAGGAAGACCCGAACCGACCGGGCGGCAACGCTAGCGGCTACCGCGGCGAGAAGCTGTCCTTCAACTTCCAGAACGTCGAAGTGCGCGCCGCGCTGCAGGCGATTGCCGACATCTCGGGCCTGAACATCATCACCAGCGATTCCGTCACCGGCAACCTGACTTTGCGCCTGCGCGACGTGCCCTGGGACCATGCACTCGACGTGGTCCTGCAGGCCAAGGGCCTGGACATGCGCAAGAACGGCAACGTGCTGTGGATCGCGCCGCGCGAGGAACTGCTGACCAAGGAAAAGCTCGAGCTCGAGCAGCGCGCCCAGATCGCCGACCTCGAGCCGCTGCGCTCCGAGATCTTCCAGCTGAACTACCAGAAGGTCGAGGCCTTCCGCACCGTGTTCGGCCTGGATCCGGACGGCGGTGCTTCCGCCGACACCAGCAACCGGAACCGCGTGCTGTCCAAGCGCGGCAGCGCCATCATCGACCCGCGCACCAACCAGCTGTTCGTGACCGACATCGCCTCCAAGATCGAGGACATCCGCAAGCTGATCCAGAAGACCGACGTCGCCTCCAAGCAGGTGCTGATCGAGGCGCGCCTGGTGGAAGCGAACGACGGCTTCTCGCGCAACCTCGGCGCCAAGCTGGGTTTCAACGACATGCGCGCCCTGCGCGGTGGCAACCAGGGTTATGGAATTGGCGGCAATAACCGGATCGCTATCGGCGGCAACCTGACCGGCGTCGGCCAGGACACCCTGCAGACGCCGGACAAGGGCGACGCTTATACCAACACCACGATGGTGAACCTGCCGGCGGCGGGAATCAACGGCATCAATCCGTCGAGCATCGCCTTTTCGCTGTTCTCGTCGGCCGACAACCGCTTCCTGAACCTGGAGCTGTCGGCGCTGGAAGCAGACGGCAAGGGCAAGATCATCTCGAGCCCGCGCGTGGTCACCGAAGACAAGCAGGTCGCCGTGATCGAGCAGGGCGTCGAGCTGCCGTTCCAGGTCGCCACCAGCAGCGGCGCGACCTCGATCACCTTCAAGAAAGCCAACCTGCGCCTCGAAGTGACGCCGCAGATCACCCCGGACGGCAACGTCGTGCTCGACGTCGACGTCAACAAGGATTCGAAGGGCGAGGAAACCCGCGCCGGCCCGGCGATCAATACGCAGCACGTGAAGACCAAGGTCATGGTCGAGAACGGCGGCACGGTGGTGCTGGGCGGTATCTACCAGCAGACCGAACGCAACAACGAAAGCAAGGTCCCGCTGCTGGGCGACGTGCCGGTGCTCGGCTACCTGTTCAAGACGACCGGCCGCGAAAGCACCAAGACCGAACTGCTGGTGTTCATCACGCCGAAGATCGTGACCGACGCGGCGGCGGGACGCTGAACCGCAAACCCCATCAATAATCAAAACAACGAGCGTCACATGAAAGAGAAAAACAACTACGTACGCGGCAGCCTGGCGCTGCTGCTGGCGGCAGCGCTGTCGGCCTGCGGCGGCGGCGGCGGCAACCCGGGCACGACGGGCGGCAGCGGCAGCGGCTCGGGTGGTACGGGCGGCAGCCCGACGACCCCGGCGGTACCGGCCACGCCAACGGTCGCTGTCAGCTTCGTCAACGCGGGCGGCCAGGCCAGCAATTCGCTGAGCGGCGCCACGCCGCTGACGGTACGCGCGCTGGTGCGCGACCAGGCCGGGCAACCGGTGGCGAATGCGCTGGTCTCGTTTGCCACCGATCCCCAGCTGGCGGTGTTCTCGCCGACGGCCGGCACCAGCCTGACCGACGCCACCGGCGTTGCCACCGTGACGCTGCGCGCCGCCAGCCTGTCGGCCAACGGCGCGGGCAAGGTAACGGCGACGACTGTCGTTGGCGGCGCCACGGTGACCAGCGAAAGCAATTATTCGGTCGGCGCCACCGCGCTCACGCTCAGTGACCTGAGCCTGACGAAGACGAGCATCGCGGCTTACGACTCGACCGAGGTGTCGGTGAATGTGCTGGCCAACGGCGCGCTGTACACGGCCCAATCGGTCAATGTGCGCTTCAGCTCGGCCTGTGCCATCGCCGGCAAGGCCACACTGGCGGTGAGCGCCCCGACCAACAATGGCTTGGCCAAGGTCGTCTACCGGGACATGGGCTGCGGCAACGACGACACCATCACCGCATCGGCCGATGGCGTCACCGGCTCCAAGAGCGTCACGCTCAAGATCGCAGCGCCGCAGGCGGCATCAGTGCAGTTCGTGTCGGCCTCGCCGCTGGAAAAATCGATCGTGATTCGTGGCCAGGGCGGCATCAACCGCACCGAGACCGCGACCCTGCGCTACCGCGTGTTCGATATCTTCGACCGCCCGCTGGTGGGCCAGCGCGTCGTGTTCTCGGTGCTTCCGGCGAATGCGGTCGAGCTCAACAAGAAAGAGGACACCACGGACCAGAACGGCGAAATCATCACGACGGTCAATTCGCTCAGCACCCCGACCACTTTCCGCGTCCAGGCTACCCTGCCGAATACGGCCAGCGGCGGCCGTCCGGACATCTCCACCCTGTCCGACTCCATCGTCGTGACCACCGGCCTGCCGGTGCAGCGTGCGATGTCGCTGAGCACCACCGTGACCAACGTCGAAGGCTGGCGCATCGACAGCGGCACGACCACGCCGGCCAGCGTGGTCAGCATCCTGCTGGCCGACCAGTCGGGCAACCCGGTCGCGGACGGCACGCCGATCGTGTTCCAGACCAATCTCGGCGCAATCGGTTCCGCGGACAAGGGCGGCTGCACCACCGTCAACGGCGGCTGCTCGGTGAATTTCCGCACCCAGAACCCACGCGTCGCATTGCCGAATACCCCGGCCACCCCATGCAACACGGGCGCCGGCGCCACTCCCGACAGCACCCGCCCGGGCCTGGCGACGATCTGCGCCAGCACCACTGACGGTGTCAACACGCAGTTCGCCAAGACTGCGATCTTCTTTAGCGGCAGCTACGCCGACAACATCTTCATGAACGGCGCGACTACGCCGCTGCCGAACCGGACGGTGGAAATTGGCCCGGTCCCGTCGGCCGATCCGCTCGTCTTCACGCTGCAGCTGAACGACCTGAATCTGAATCCGCTGCCGGCTGGCTCGACGGTTCAGGTGACCGGTCTGGCTAACGCCACCGTGGTTGGCGTGGTCCCGGCAACCGTGCCGAACATCCAGCCGCACAATACGAGCGGCAAGGATGATCACACCGGCAATAACGTCATGGGGCCCCAGGGCTCGACCCACCGCTTTACTATCCGCAGCACCGCGCCCGAACCTTGCGTCGCCAGCAGCGTCGGGACTTTCGACGTGACCGTCACCACGCCGACGGGCGCGACCACGTCGATTCCGTTCAGGGTCGCGTTCAGCTGCCCGTGATTGTTTGAAGGTTCCGGTTTGACGCAAAATGAGGTGGCCAGTCTATACTGGCCGTCTTTTTTCATTTCTGCGGACCTGGCAGTGCCTCATCCCAAGAACAACAACATCTTCCTGGTCGGCCTGATGGGGGCGGGAAAGACCACCATCGGCCGCCAGCTGGCGCGCAAGCTCGGCATGCGCTTCGTCGATTCCGACCACGAGATCGAAGCGCGCACCGGGGCTTCGATTCCCTGGATCTTCGAGATCGAGGGCGAGGCCAGTTTCCGGCGGCGCGAAGCGGACATGATCCGCGAGCTGAGCGCGCAGGACGGCCTGGTGCTGGCCACCGGCGGCGGCGCCGTGCTGAACTCCGCCAGCCGCGCGCTGCTGGCCGAGCGCGGCACCGTGGTCTACCTGCGCGCCTCGATCGGCAGCATCCTGCAGCGCACCGCGCACGACAAGAACCGCCCGCTGCTGCAGACCGCCGACCCGCGCGCCAAACTCGAGGAACTGCTGGCCCAGCGCGACCCGCTGTACCGCGAGATCGCGGACCTCGTCATCGATACCGGCCGACCTAACGTACAATCGATGGTACAGATCATTTTGGACCAGCTCGCCGCGCAGGATGCCGCTTATGCGTCCGCCCGCGCGCGCCGGCTGGCAAGCGACCCGATGAACGCAATGAACCAAGCGGCACCCACCATCCTCAACGTCGAACTGGGCGAGCGCAGCTACCCGATCACGATCGGCCCCCGCCTGCTGGACGACGGCGCGCTGCTGGCGCGCCACATCGACGGCGGCAAGGCCGCCATCGTCACCAACACCACCGTCGCGCCGCTGTACCTGGCGCGCGTCGCCGGCGCCCTGCGCGCGGCCGGCCGCGAAGTGGTCGAGATCATCCTGCCGGACGGCGAGGAGCACAAGAACTGGCAATCGTTGAACCTGGTGTTCGACGCGCTGCTCCAGCATAAGTGCGACCGCAAGACCACCGTGGTGGCGCTGGGCGGCGGCGTGATCGGCGACCTGGCCGGCTTCGCAGCAAGCAGCTACATGCGCGGCGTGCCCTTCGTGCAGGTGCCGACCACGCTGCTGTCGCAGGTCGATTCCTCGGTGGGCGGCAAGACCGGCATCAACCACCCGCTCGGCAAGAACATGATCGGCGCGTTCTACCAGCCGCGCGCCGTGATCGCCGACACCGCCACCCTCGACACCCTGCCGTCGCGTGAACTGGCGGCCGGCCTGGCCGAGGTGATCAAGCACGGCGCCATCCTCGATGCCGCCTACTTCGACTGGATCGAGGCCAACATCGCCCGTTTGGTGGCGCGCGAGCCGGAAGCGATGGCCTATGCGATCGCGCGTTCCTGCGAGATCAAGGCGGAAGTCGTGCGCAAGGACGAGCGCGAAGGCGGCCTGCGCGCGGTGCTGAACTTCGGCCATACCTTCGGCCACGCGATCGAGGCCGGCCTCGGCTTCGGCACCTGGCTGCATGGCGAAGCCGTCGGCTGCGGCATGGTGATGGCGGCCGACCTGTCGGCGCGCCTCGGCCTGATCGACGCGGCGACCGTGGAGCGCGTGCGCAAGCTGGTGCAGGCGGCCGGCCTGCCGACCGTGGCGCCCGACCTCGGCCTTGATCGCTGGATCGAGCTGATGGCGGTGGACAAGAAGAACGAGGGCGGGGAGATCAAGTTCATCCTGCTCAAGCCCCTGGGCAGCCCGTCGATCACGACTGTGCCGCCGGAGATCCTGCGGGCAACATTGGCCAACTGCGTGGCCGCCTGCCAGGAGTAAGCGCCATGGACTTCGACGCACGCCTTGCCCCTTATGCAGCCCATTCGTCGAAGTCGCGCGGCCGGACCCACATCGAGCCGCCGGCAGGGTCGCGCAGCGAGTTCCAGCGCGACCGCGACCGCATCATTCACTCGACCGCCTTCCGCCGGCTCGAGTACAAGACCCAGGTCTTCCTGAACCACGAGGGCGACCTGTTCCGCACCCGGCTCACGCACAGCATCGAAGTGGCCCAGATCGGCCGCACGCTGGCGCGCAGCCTGGGGCTGAACGAAGACCTGGTCGAAGCCACCGCGCTGGCGCACGACCTCGGCCACACGCCTTTCGGCCATGTGGGCCAGGACGTGCTCAACGAGTGCATGAAGGACTTCGGCGGCTTCGAGCACAACCTGCAGAGCCTGCGCGTGGTGGACGAGCTGGAAGAGCACTACGGCGCCTTCAACGGCCTCAACCTCACCTTCGAAACCCGCGAGGGCATCCTCAAGCACTGCTCGCTGGCGAACGCCCGCCAGCTGGGCGAGCTCGGGCGCCGTTTCATGGAGCGCAGCCAGCCCAGCCTGGAAGCGCAGCTGACCAACCTGGCCGACGAGATCGCCTACAACAACCACGACATCGACGACGGCCTGCGTTCCGGCCTGCTCACGATGGCGCAGATGGAAGAAGTGGAGCTGTTCGCGCGCCACCGCCATACGGTGGAAACCCAGTATCCGGGCCTGCCGGGACGGCGCGCGCTGTACGAGACGATCCGCCTGATGATCACGGCGATGACGGCCGACCTGGTCGAAACGTCAAGGGCCTTGCTGGAGGAAGCGGCGCCGAAGGACATCGACGACGTGCGCGCCTCGCCGCCCTTGATCCGCTTCTCGCCGCAGATGCGCGCGGAGACCACGGCGCTGAAACGCTTCCTGTACGCGAATCTGTACCGGCACTTCCAGGTGAACCGCATGCGCGTGAAAGCCAGCCGCATCGTGCGCGAGCTGTTCGAGGCCTTCCTGACCGACCCGGTGCTGCTGCCGAACGATTACCAGGTGGAAGGGGATCCGATGCGGCAAGCGAGAAAAATTGCGGATTACATTGCGGGGATGACGGACCGGTATGCGATCCGTGAGCATCGCAGGATTTTTTCGCTCGATCACTTCTGACCTTACCGTCGGTCGTTAGCTTATGAACCGTCGTTCCGGCGAAGGCCGGAACCCAAGTTCGTTGCGCCGCGTTGGCGGGTGCACGCAAGCGTTAGCGGTCCACGAAAGAAATTGGATCCCGGCCTTCGCCGGGATGACGGTCTCACTGCTAACAGTGGAATGAATGCAGTGGGGAGCTGGCGATCAACCAAACAACCCCGGCTGTCCCAGCTCCTGCAGCAGCTTCTTGACCGGCGCCGGCAGCGGCGCCTCGCCGATCGCGTGCAGATCCCACCACAGGTGCCTGCCGGTCGCTCCGCCCCGTGCATCCAGCGTCACCTGCCACGGCGCGATATGCAGCTTGTAGTGGGTGAACACATGCACCAGCGGCCTGAGCGCTTGCACCTCGTCAACGGTCCCGAACTGCGCCGCGGCGGCGGCCACCTCAAGTGACGAAACGGCGTCGATATCCACCCCAAGGTGCCCGTCAACCTCCGGCAGCGACATCAGCCCGCCCCAGATCCCGGTCCCCGGGCGCTGCTCCAGCAGCACCTGTCCGCGGTCGATCACCACCAGCAGCGCGGCGCGCTTTTCCGGCGTGGCCTTCTTCGGCTTGCGTACCGGGAGTTCCGCCGTGCGCCCGGTCGCGTAGGCGACGCAGCGTGCCTGCAGCGGGCAGCGCGGGCAATCCGGGCGGCTGCGCGTGCACAGCGTCGCGCCCAGGTCCATCAGGCCCTGCGTGTACGACTCGATCCCTTCCGCCGGCAGCAGCGCATCTGCACGCCGCCACAGCGCATCCTCGACCCGCTTCTCGCCCGGGTACTGGTCAATGCCGAACACCCGCGCGAACACGCGCTTGACGTTGCCGTCCAGGATCGCGGCGCGCGCGCCGGCTGAAAACGCGGCGATCGCCGCGGCGGTCGAGCGGCCGATGCCGGGCAGCTCGGCCAGCAGCGCCGGGTCGCTCGGGAACACGCCGCCGTAGTCCTGCACCACGCGCTTGGCGCAGGCGTGCAGGTTGCGCGCCCGGGTGTAGTAACCCAGGCCGCTCCAGTGCGCCATCACGGCATCAACCGGCGCGTCGGCCAGCGCCTGCACGGTCGGGAAGCGCTCCAGGAAGCGCGCGTAGTAGCCGAGCACTGCCGCCACCTGGGTCTGCTGCAGCATGATCTCGGACAGCCAGATGCGATAAGCGTCGGTGGTGTTCTGCCACGGCAGGGTGTGGCGGCCGTGGCTGCGCTGCCAGTTGATCACCGCTTGTGAAAAGGTCGGGTCGGCCAGCTGGTCGAATTCGGTGAGGCGTTTCATGCTGCTTGTTTCTCCAATACTGCGGCGAGCTGCTCGGCCATGCCTGCCAGCTGCGCGCGGGTGCCGTCCCAGGCCTGCTGGCTGCTCTCGAATGCGGCGATCTTCTGTTCCAGGCTGTCGGTGGCGTCATGGATGCGCTGGATCGAGGCCTGGCGGTGGCGCAGCCCGTCGCGGTGCTGGCGAATCGCCGTCTCGAGCGGGGCCATGATCACCTTCAGCCAGGCTTCGGCATCGGTGTTGGCGGCGCGGAAGACGTGGCGCACGCGCGAGGCGATCGAGTCGAAGAAGCGCTCGAGCAGGGTGGCGCGGCTGGTCATGAGCAGGGTGGCGGTGCCGAACTGCTTCAGGAACAGCGCTTCCACCTCATCGATCTCGCGCCGGTAGCGATCGAGCGACAGCGACATCGGGCTGCTCAGGGACAGGCCATGCTCGGCCGAGAACTTGCGGACCATGCTGTCCATCATGGCGCCGATTTCGCCGACCTTGCCCGATGACGCCTCCAGGTTGGAGCGCATCGCCTCGAAATAGCTGCGCACCGGCGCCCGCATGCCGGTCGCGAAGCGCGCCGCCTGCATGGCTGCGCGCACAGCAATGGTGTGCTCCTGCACGGCGTCCATGCCCAGCGTCGAGTACAGCTCGGTCGACAGGCGCGCGAATACCGCGCGCGTGCCCTGCAGCTTGAACAGGCTGGCGTCGAATTCCTTCTTTTCCAGCTCGACGCGGCGCATCATGTGGGCGATCACGCCCTGGTTCTTGCCGCGCAGGCTTTTCAGTTCCTGCAACTGCTCGACCAGGTCGCGCATGCGCGCCGCGCCTAGCGCCCGCTGGCCGGTGGCCAACTGCTCGAGGTCTGCGCGCAGCTGGCCCGCGATGATGGCGCGGCGTGCCGGGACCAGGTCGTGGAACAGCGCGGCTTCCAGCAGGCCCAGGCGGCTCTTTTCGAACAGGGCCATGTCGCCGTTGATCTTGCCGACCAGGGCCTTCTGCGCCGACACCGGGTACACGCGTGCGGCATCCAGGCCGAGCAGCTGGGCGGCATCGTGCTGCTGGCGTGCGATCTCGGCCTCGTTTTCCTTCGGCGAGCGCAGTTCGTCCCACATGGCGTCGATCTTGTTCAGCACCGCCAGGCGGCCCGGCCCGGCGCCGATGTGGGTGCGCCAGACGTCGATGTCGCTCCTGGTCACGCCGGTGTCGGCGGCCAGCACGAACAGCACCGCGTGCGCGTTCGGGATCAGCTTGAGGGTCAGCTCGGGCTCGGTGCCGATCGCGTTCAGGCCGGGCGTGTCGAGGATCACCAGGCCCTGTTTCAACAGCGGGTGGGGGAGGTTGATGATGGCGTGGCGCCATTGTGGGATCTCGACCGTGTCGTCGGCCCCCAGGCTGGAAGCCAGGTCCGGGTCTTCCGGATCCCACAGGCCGTATTCCTGCGCCTCGAGAGAGGGGACGCGGCGTGTCTGGCTCACCTGGCGGAAGGCCTCCGTCATGCGCTCCGGGGCGTCCAGTTCGAGCGGCAGCACGGTCCAGGCAGCGGCGTCCTCACGGAAATCGCTGGTGGACAGGTGCCCGCGCCGGGTCTCGATCGGCAGCAGGCGGATGCAGGGCGGCAGCGCCGGGTCGTACAGCAGCTCGGTCGGGCACATGGTGGTGCGCCCGGCGCTGGACGGCAGGATGCGCTGGCCGTAGTCGGCGAAGAAGATCGCGTTGATCAGCTCGGTCTTCCCGCGCGAGAACTCGGCAACAAAAGCCACCGACAGGCGGTCGTCGCGCAGGCGCGCCAGGGCGCGCGCGAGCTGCTGCTCGCCGGCGCCGTCGATCAGCGCGGCCTCGCGCAGCGCGGCGCCATAGCCTTCCAGCTGCTGCGCGACGGCGGTGCGCCAGGCGCCATACTGTTGAAAATCCTGCATGTATCTAAGCTCGTTTTGTAGGGTGGTCGGCTTGCCGACCGCGCGTTCAAGCAGTGGACGCGTTAAGGCAATGCATGCCGAAGTTGGACGCGCGGTCGGCGAAGCCGACCACCCTACGAACTACGGTTCATCGCTGGCACTGCACGCAGTAGAAGGTTGAACGCTGGCCCTGCTTGATCTGGCGGACCGGCGACCCACAGTTGCGGCAGGGCACTCCAGCACGATCATAGACGAAATATGTCTGCTGGAAATACCCAGATTGCCCGTTTACCGCAATAAAGTCGCGCAGCGTACTGCCGCCCTGCACGATGGCAGCCGCCAGGATGTCCTTGATGGCCTCGGCCAGGCGGTCGTAGCGGGCGCGGCTGATGCGCGCGGCCGGCGTCTTCGGGTTGATCCCGGCGCGGAACAGGCTTTCGCAGGCGTAGATGTTGCCGACGCCGACCACGATGTCGCCTGCCAGCAGCACCTGCTTGATCGGCGCATTGCGCTTGCGCGTCTCGCGCCACAGGAGTTCGCCCGAAAAGCCCTCGCCCAGCGGCTCCACGCCGAGCCCGCGCAGCAGCAGGTGTTCTTCGAGCTCGCCCTCGTCCTTGCCGTGCCAGAGCACGGCGCCGAAACGGCGCGGGTCGTGCAGGCGCAGCACCTGCCGTCCCTCCGGACCGTTCACCACCAGGTCGAAGTGGTCGTGCTTGCGCGGCTCGATCCCGGGCGGCAGCACGCGCAGGTGGCCGGACATGCCGAGGTGGACGATCAGGGTGCCGTGCTCGAATTCGATCAGCAGGTACTTGCCGCGGCGGCCGGTGGCAATGATGCGGCGTCCGGCCAGCAGCTCGGACAAGCCGGGCGGGAAGGGCCAGCGCAGGCCTTCGCGGCGCAAGACCGCCCCCTCGACGACGCGGCCTTCGATATGGGGCGCGACACCGCGCCGGGTGACTTCTACTTCTGGCAGTTCAGGCATGGGGTAAGGGGAGTGGTGTAAATTCTTAGGCAGCCATTAAGTAAACGCGCTGCAGTGCACGCGGGCGCATGCTTGAGCGTAGAATCAGAGACAACATCTCAGAATGGAATTGCCTTGAAAAACGCTTTCGTCATTGTAACCCTCTCCAGCATCCTGGCGGCGTGCGCTGTCGCGCCCGGACAGCAAACCGCACAGCAGGCCGCGCCCGGGGCCGCAAGCGCCACCTCGGACACGCCGCTGGCCGACGCCGAGGCGCAGTCCGGTGACGCCGACACCGCGCAGGCGGACGACGAGGAGGAGGCGGAGGCGAAAGCACGGGCCGAGGTGGAAGCGCGGCTGCCGAAAATCGAGCTGACCAGCAGCATGCTGAACCAGTTACTTAAGGCCGAGTTTGCATTCCGCAAGGGCGACTGGCAGGGGCCGTATCTCACCATGCTGTCGCTGGCCCAGCAGACGCGCGACCCGCGCCTGGCGCGCCGCGCGGCCGAAATGGCGGTGGCCGCGCGCCAGTCCGACGACACCCTGGCCGCCGTGCGCCTGTGGCGCGAGCTCGACCCGCAGTCGGACGAGGCAACCCAGTACTTCGTCGGCATGGTGGTCACCTCGGACAATATCGCCGACGTCGAACCGATCTTCGTGGAGCGCCTGAAAGAAGCGCCTGCGGACAAGCGCGGCGTGCTGCTGTTCCAGATCCAGCAACTGCTTGGCCGCGCCAAGGACAAGGACGCGGCCAATGCGATGCTCGAGCGCGTCATCGCTCCCTACAACGACACGTTCGAAGCGCACATCGTGCGCGCCCAGGCGGCCCTGGTTCGCGGCGACCGGGAAGCGGCCCAGCGCGCAGCCCAGGCGGCACTGAGCGTCAAGCCGGATTCCGAAATCGCGGTGCTCATGATGGCCCAGGTCATCGGGGACGACGCGAAGATCGCCCCGATGCTGGAAGCCTTCCTGAAGACCCATCCGGAGGCGCGCGAGGTGCGCGCCGCGCACGCCCGGGTACTGGTCAACCAGAAGCAGTACCCGCAGGCGCGCGCCCAGTTCGAGACCCTGCTCAAGGGACGCCCGGACGATGCCGGCAACCTGTACGCGCTGGGCGTGCTGGCCACCCAGATGAACGACGCCAGGGCCGCCGAAGGCTATTTCACCCGCTTCGTCGAGGTGCTCGGCCGCAATCCGGAAGACGAGCGCGACCCGACCCGGGCGCTGCTGATCCTGGCCCAGATCGCGGAAGAGCGCGGCGATGTCCCGGGCGCGCTGGCCTGGCTCGACAAGGTGCCCGCCGGCACCGACCCGCAGCTGCTGTTCAGCGCCCAGCTGCGCCGCGCCCAATTGATGGCCAGGCAGGGCGACCTGGCGGGCGGGCGCAAGCTGCTGGCGGGCCTCAAGCCCATCGAGCCGGCGCAGCAGGCCCAGGTAGCGGTGGCCGAAGTGCAGCTGCTGCGCGATGCCGGCCGCCTGCTGGAAGCCTATTCGCTGATGGAAGCCGCCGCCAAGCGCTTCCCGAAGAACCCGGACCTGCTGTACGACTTCGCCCTGCTGGCCGAAAAGGTCGGCCGCGTCGAGGTGATGGAAAAGCTGCTGCGCGAAGTGATGGCGCTGGCGCCGGACAACCACCATGCCTACAACGCCCTCGGCTATTCGCTGGCCGAACGCAATGTCCGCCTGCAGGAAGCCTACACCCTGATCGCCAGGGCGCTCGAGATGGCGCCGGGCGACCCCTTCATCATGGACAGCATGGGCTGGGTCCAGTACCGCCTGGGCAAGCTGGACGAGGCCGAGAAGTACCTGCGCAATGCCTATGCGCTGCGGCGCGACCCGGAAATCGCCGTGCACCTGGGCGAGGTGCTGTTCCAGAAGGGACAGCAGGCCGCCGCGCAGGAGTTGTGGCGCGAGGCGCGCGCCAAGGACCCGCAGAACGACACCCTGCGCAGCACGCTGGCGCGCCTGCGCCAGAGCTTGTGAAATAATCCACGCTTTCGATTCCGCCCCACTACCGATGCCGATTACCCGACGCCTGTCCCTGCTCGCCTGCGCTGCCATCCTTGCCGGCTGCGCCACTACCAGCTCCAACGTCGCCACCGTGGGCGCCTACCGCGACAGCATCGACCTGAGCGGCCGCTTGTCGGTCAACTACCAGAAGGAGGGCAGGCAGGAATCCCTGACCGGCAATTACGACTGGACACAGCGTCCGGGCCGCGTCGACGTCACGCTGGCCAACCCGCTGGGCCAGACCATTGCCACCATTGAAGTCACGCCGCAATCCGCAACGCTGACCCAGTCGGGCCGCGCGCCGGTGAGCGAAGCCGATATCGACACACTGACCCAGCGCACCCTGGGCTGGCCGCTGCCGGTGGCCGGGCTGCGCGACTGGCTGCAGGGCTATGCCGTGGACGGCCAGGGCCAGCGCTTCGCCGCCTCGCCAGCGCGCAACGAGGTCCTTACCAGGGATGGCTGGCGCTTGCGCTTCGTCGAGTGGCAAGACCCGAACGCTGCCCAGCCAGCACCGCGCGTGATCCACGCCGAGCGCGCCGCGGCGGGAGACATCCAGGACCTGCAAATCCGTATCGTCGTCAATCCGGCAGGGCAGGGATAAGATTCATGCGTTCGCTTCACCATTGCCCGGCTCCTGCCAAGCTCAACCTGTTCCTGCACGTCACCGGCCGCCGCGCCGACGGCTACCACCTGCTGCAAAGCGTGTTCCAGCTGATCGACCACGGCGACACCCTGCATTTCGACCTGCGCGATGACGAGCGCATCGTGCGTACCAGCGAGGTGCCGGGCGTGCCGCAGGACCAGGACCTGATCGTGCGCGCACTGCGCCTGCTGCAGGCGGAATACGCGCGCCGCCACGGCCGCCTGCCGCCGGGCATCGATGTCGCCATCGAGAAGATCCTGCCGATGGGCGGCGGGCTGGGCGGCGGCTCGTCGGACGCGGCCACCGCGCTGATGGCGGCCAACCACCTGTGGCAGGCCGGATTGACGCAACAGGAACTGATGGACCTCGGGCTGCCGCTCGGCGCCGACATTCCGTTTTTCCTGTTCGGCGAGACCGCGTTTGCGGAAGGCGTGGGCGAAGCGCTGCAGGCCGTGCCGGGCCCGGATTGCTGGTACGTGGTGCTGGAGCCGGGCGTCGCGGTGCCGACCCCAGCAATTTTTTCCGCGCACGATTTGACGAGGGATACGAAGCCCGTTACAATAGCGGACTTTTCCAGCAGCCTCGCTGTTTCAGGCAAGCAGATTGGCTTCGGAAAAAATGATTTGCAGGACGTGGCTGAGCGCCTGTTCCCGCCGGTAGCAGAGGCGGTGAGATGGTTGAGCGGCTACGGCGATGCCAGGATGACTGGCTCGGGGGCATGTGTGTTCTGTGCCTTCTCCGGCGAGCGCGAAGCGGACCAGGTTCTGGCACAGGTGTCGGAGCAGTGGAAAGCATGGAAAGCGCATTCGCTGGTGAGCCACCCGATGAAATCGCTCTTGCAAATCAACGAGTTGTAGAATAAAATTTTGCCTGTCGCGACGTTAGACGTTAAAATACGTAGAATGTAACGGCAAGCAGTTCAGTCGTGTAGGGGAATCGCCAAGTTGGTTAAGGCACCGGATTTTGATTCCGGCATTCCAAGGTTCGAATCCTTGTTCCCCTGCCAAAGTTTTCCCGGCTGTCGAGGCATGATCCTCCAGCGGGATAAACAGCGGTGCAGCGTTCGGCCTGCATCCATAAGCTAATCAGCCGGCTCGACCGGCTGATTGTTTTTCCAGATTCAACAACGCATTTCTTGGGACTCCCTCCATGGCTTACGAAAACCTGATGGTTTTTACCGGCAACGCTAATCCGGCACTAGCAGAGGGGGTCGCCAAGAATCTCGGCATTCCTCTCGGTAAAGCAGTCGTCTCGAAATTCTCGGACGGCGAAGTCATGGTCGAGATCAACGAGAACGTGCGTGGCAAGGATGTCTTCGTCCTGCAATCGACCTGCGCACCGACCAACGACAACCTGATGGAAATCATCCTGATGGTCGACGCGCTCAAGCGTGCATCGGCAGGCCGTATCACCGCCGCCATCCCTTACTTCGGCTACGCCCGCCAGGACCGCCGCCCGCGCTCGGCGCGCGTCGCGATCTCGGCCAAGGTCGTCGCCAACATGCTGGAAGAAGCCGGCGTCGAGCGCGTCCTGATCATGGACCTGCACGCCGACCAGATCCAGGGCTTCTTCGACATCCCGGTCGACAACATCTACGCATCGCCGATCCTGCTGGGTGACCTGCAGAAGCGCAACTACGACGACCTGCTGGTCGTGTCGCCGGACGTCGGCGGCGTGGTGCGTGCCCGCGCACTGGCCAAGCGCCTCGGCTGCGACCTGGCGATCATCGACAAGCGCCGCCCGAAGGCGAACGTGTCGGAAGTCATGAACATCATCGGTGAAGTCGAAGGCCGCAACTGCGTGATCATGGACGACATGGTCGACACCGCCGGCACCCTGACCAAGGCCGCCGAAGTGCTGAAAGAGCGCGGCGCCAAGAAAGTTGTCGCCTACTGCACCCATCCGGTGCTGTCGGGTCCGGCAATCGACCGTATCTCGAACTCGCCGCTGGACGAGCTGGTCGTCACCGACACCATCCCGCTGAGCGCAGCCGGCGCCGCCTGCGGCAAGATCCGCCAGCTGACCAGCGCACCGCTGCTGGCCGAAACCTTCAAGCGCATCGTGAAGGGTGACTCGGTCATCTCGCTGTTCGCGGAATAAGCAACAAATCGTCGTTTTTCACGGCGCGCCTGGCTGACATAGCCGGCGCGCCGTTGACGTAAGTAGAACTTGGGTCCCCGCCTTCGCGGGGATGACATTTCCGGCGATGCCGAAAATGTCAGTTATACGAATTCTTGAGCGCGCAGCATGGCGCTTGTTCACGACTCCCCTGGTCGCGGGGGCGTCACCACTGGGTTACCGGGCCAGGTCTTTCTGGCATTCGGACCCGTTTATTTTGGAGTTTCACATGAAAGTAGTCGCATTCAACCGCACTCAGCAGGGGACCGGAGCGAGCCGCCGCCTGCGCAACGCTGGCCAGACCCCGGGCATCATCTACGGTGGCGCCGACGCCCCGCAACTGATCGCTCTGGATGGCAACGCGCTGTTCCACGCGCTCAAGAAAGAAGCTTTCCACGGTTCGGTCCTGGACCTCGAAATCGAAGGCAAGACCCAGCAAGTCCTGCTGCGCGACTTCCAGATGCACGCATACAAGCAACTGGTCCTGCACGCTGACTTCCAGCGCGTCGACGCATCGAAGCCGATCCACACCAAGGTCACCCTGCACTTCGTCAACGCCGAGATCTCGCCAGCCGTCAAGCTGAGCAGCGCTGTCATCTCGCACGTCGCCAACGAACTGGAAGTGGCTTGCCTGCCGGGCAAACTGCCGGAGTTCATCGAAGTCGACCTGAGCAAGCTGGAAGCCGGCCAGTCGATCCACGTGAACGACCTGACCCTGCCGGAAGGCGTGACCGCGCTGACCCACGGCCAGAACCTGACCCTGGTGACCACCTCGATCCCGCGTGGCGCTGCTTCGGCAGAAGCCGCTGCTGAGTAATATCTTTCTTTGCCGGCCGCTTCGGCGGCTGACTGGAATCGAAACCCGCCGTGGCTTAGCCCGGCGGGTTTTTTGTTTTCCATGCTGGCGCCCTGCAACTCGTAGGGTGGGCGGCTTCACCTTTATCGGTGCGATGCCGTGACATTGTCGCCGCCCACGCGTTCAACAAGCGGGTGAGCAGACGCGCAGGCAGCAGCACCGTGATTTGGACGCGTGGGCGGCATTGGCGTACGGGCGGATCACATCGCCAGATGGAGCCGCCCACCCTACGTTTTTCAGCGATAATCCTGTTTTTCCCAGAATCAAAGTAGACAGCGCATGTCCATCCGTCTGATCGTCGGCCTCGGCAACCCGGGCCCGGAATACGAACAAACCCGCCACAATGCCGGCTTCTGGCTGGTCGACAATCTCGCCAATTCGCTGCCGGGCTGCCGCCTGCAGCGCGAATCGCGCTTCAATGCGATGGTGGCGAAGACCCGGATCGCGGGCAACGAAGTCTGGCTGCTGGAACCGCTGACCTACATGAACCGCTCCGGCCAGTCGGTCGGCGCGCTGGCGCGCTTTTATAAAATCAATCCGGACGAAGTGCTGGTCGTGCACGACGAACTCGACATGCTGCCGGGCGTCGCCAAGCTCAAGAAGGGCGGCTCCTCGGGCGGGCACAACGGTCTGAAGGACATCACCTCAGCGCTCGGCACCCAGGAATACTGGCGCCTGCGCCTGGGCATCGGCCATCCGCGCAGCCTCAACCTGCAGCAGGGCGTGGCCGACTTCGTGCTGCACCGCCCGCGCCGCGAGGAGCAGACCCTGATCGAGGAATCGATCGACAAGGCCCTGCGCATCATTCCGCTGTGCTGCGAAGGCAAGATGGACGTGGCGATGATGCAGTTGCATACCGCCTGAACTCGCGGCCGGCAACCGGACCGCGCTAGCGTCCCTGCACCACGACCTGCCCGCGCAGGTCGCCCATCATGCGCTCCAGCGCCGGCCGCATTAGCCGGTAATCTTCCGGCGTGCAGGTGGCCGCCGTATGGCGGAACTGCAGGCGGCGCTTCACCACCACCTCATTGCCCTGCCGCACATACTGCGAGCGGTAGAAGAACCTGCCGTCGTCCACCGTCACCCCTTTGGGCAGTGCCAGCACGCGGGTGCGCGGCGGCAGCGCATAGCGCAGCTCGTCCTCGGCATCGATGGCGGGGCAGACGAATTCCTGGCGCCGTTCCGGCTCGCGTCCCAGGTCGAATACCACGTCGCCCAGTCCACCCCAGAAATTGTAGGTGGTGGCCAGTGCGGCGGGGCCCGGTAGCCGGACGAAGCCGTCCGTCGCGCCCGAGAAGCCCAGCGTGTAGTCGTCCCGGGGCGATGCGTTGCCGGCGCTGTCGGTCTCACCCGGCTCGAACAGGCCGTCGCCTGTCTGCCCAAGCCCTGCCAGCATGCGCCTGACAAAACGGTCGCGCTCGGACTGGGGCGTGCCGCGCACGGCCTGGCGGTAGGGTTCGGCGATGGCGCCGCCGCTGGTGCGCCGCACATGGAAGCGGCTGCTGCCGTCGCGCGCGATATCGAAGCGCGTCAGGGTGCGGCTGCGTGCCGGCTGGTAGATGGGCGTGACCGCAAACCCGCCGGACTCCGCCAGCAGCACTGGTTTGCCGAGCAGGCTTGGAGGCAGGAAGCCGCCCGCCACCGTGCCGGCGGTCGGATCCAGGAAGAGCTGCAGCTGCGGCACGTAGACGATCACGTGGTTCAGCACGCCCAGCGTCGGCACCGCGGGCAGGCGGTAGGCATCGTCGCCGTTGACCAGCGCGGCGCTGGACGGAATGCCGGCCGCCGCCAGCAGTGCCTGCAGCAGCACCGCATGGTCCTTGCAGTCGCCATAGCGGTTCGCCAGCACCGACGAAGCCGGATGCGGCACCACGCCGCCCGGCCCCAGGTAGACCGCGACGTAGCGGATATTGCGGCGGACCCAGTCCGACAGCGCGATTGCGCGCGCCTGCACATCGTCGAGTCTTTGCGTGAGCTGGCTTGCCAGCGCCGCGATGGCTGCATCCGGCCTGGCTGCCGCGCTGGCGCGCGCATGGTAGGCCTGTGCGAAGGCCGGGTAGTCGGGGAAGGTGGAGACCGCCAGCCGCCGGCCATGGTCGAGGTAGCTCACCGAGCCCTGCTCGATGCGTGCGTTGTCGCCGTCCACGTAGCGGAAAGCATGGCGGCGGCGGCCCAGCGCGCTGTTGGTGGCCACCGGCACGAAGCCGACCGCGTCCGCCTGCAGCGTCATCGAGGCCGGCAAATCGTAGGTGAGCCGGAAGTCCTTGTGGCGGTAGGGGCCGGCCACGGTGAAATCTTCGAAGTGGCCAGGGAACAGGGGCGTATGGCGCCGGAGCGAATAGCGCAGGGTGAGCGTGTCGCCGGCCTGCACGCCGGGGAAGATGACGACTTTCAGGCGCGTGTCCTGGAACATGGGCGCGTCAAGCGAGGCGGCTTCGTGCTGGTCACGGATCTGTTGCGGTTCAACCTTCACGCGGCGTCCGTCGGGCTTGGTGGTCCAGGCTTCGATGGATTCCACCTTGTCGAGCGAGCCATTGAAGCTGATGAACTGCTCGGCATGCTGCTCGACGGCGGAGGGCGTGGTGACGGTTTTCACCAGCTCGACATCGAGGGTGTAGGCACCGTCGGCATCCACCGTGAAGTGCTGGCTATGCCGCTCGATGGAAACCGAACGGTCCGTGCCGCTGTCGGCTGCCGCCAGCCGGCCGCAGGAGAATAGCAGCATCAGGAACAGGGCAAGTCGAAAGGGCATGGCGGGCTCCGCGAAAGCGAAAGACCCATGTTACGCAGCGCCTCCATGCCACCCTTGAGCCTGCGCAACTACGTTCTTCCTGCCATAATTTCGGCCCATGAAGTCACTCACATTCCACGCCGGGCCCCTGGCCCTGGCCCAGATCGGCGCGCAGGGCTTGCGCGCGCAGGACATCGCCATCGTGCCGGCCGCGGCCGGCGGCCCCAAGGGCTTGATCTTCCAGGCGCTCGACCAGTGGATGTTCGGCGAATGGCTACCCGGCGCGCCGCGCGAGCGCGTGCTCATCGGTTCCTCGATCGGCGCCTGGCGCATGGCCGCCGCCTGCCAGCGCGATCCCGTCAAGGCCTTCGCGCGCCTGGGCGAGCTGTACGCCGGCCAGCGCTACACCAGCAAGAAGCCGACCCAGCAGCAGATCGACGAGGTGGTGCAGGGCCTGCTGGGCGAATTCGTGCGCGGCCACGAAGACGACATTGTCAGCCATCCGCACCACCGCCTGCACCTGCTGGCGGTGCGCGGCAAGGGCGGGCTGGCGGCGCCGCCGCACTCGCGCGCCGAACTGCGCGGCTTCGCCACGGCGGCGCTGCACAACGCCTGCTCGCGCGCCTGGCTGGGGCGCATGATGGAACGGGTCGTGATCGGCGACGCGCGTGCCCAGGCGCCGTGGCTGCGCGAGCGCTTCGACGCCTTCACCACCCATTTCTCGTCGCTGACGCGCCAGAACCTCGCGGCCAGCCTGCTGGCGTCGGGCACGCTACCGCTCATCATGAAGCCGGTTACCGGCATCGCCGACCTGCCGCCGGGCTGTTACTGGGACGGCGGCATCATCGACTACCACCTGGCCTTGCCCTATGCGAAGGCGGCGGGGGAGGGGAAGGGCGACCTGGTGCTGTACCCGCACTTTACCCAGCACATCGTGCCGGGCTGGCTCGACAAGGGCTTCCCGTGGCGCCGCGCGGGGCGGGCGCACCGCCATTGGCTCGACAACGTGCTGATCGTTTCGCCATCCGATGAGTTCCTGCGCACCCTGCCGCGCGCCAAGCTGCCGGACCGGGCGGACTTCAAGTTCTACGGCCTCGACCATGACGAGCGCATTCGCAACTGGCAGCGCGCGATGGGAGAAGGGCAGCGCCTGCGCGACGAGCTGGCCGCGTTCGTGGCCAAGCCCGACCTGTCATTGATCAAGCCGATCTAGGACGCGCAGCCCTCGTAATCGGTATCGAACCAGCCGTCGGGCGTGCAGCTGCCGAGCAGCAGCGCCTGGATACGCTCCGCGCGCTCGTCCAGCGCCGCCGCGTTGCGCGAGGGATGGTAGTGGTTGGGCGCCTTGATCATCGCTACCAGTCGGATGAATTCCTCGTCCGTCGTTGCCTCGAGCGGCTTGCCCAGGTAGCTGCGCGCGGCCTGCGCCAGCCCCTTGAGCTGCTGCCCTTCGTGCGTGCCCATGTAGACGGTGGCGCTGTAGCGCTGCAGCTGTTCGCGCTTGGACATCCTGGCGTCCAGCACCAGCGCCATCATGTCGCAGCCCAGGTCGATACGCTTGCAGCAGGCGAACACACCACGGTAGAAGGTCTGCATCATGCCGGGCACGCCGTCGAGCTGGTCCTTGCCGAGGAACAGTTCGCGCGCGAGCGCCGATGAAATGGTGGCCACGCCCTGGCCCTGGCCGAGGCTCAATCCATGATGCCCGTAGAAATCCGGGTCTTCGACGCGCAGCAGGACCGCGGCCTGGCGGTTGGACAGTTCGACCGCCTGCGTCAGCGGGACCACGCGTCGCACGTCGTCGAAGGCGCTCCATGCCCAGGCGCCGGCCACTGCCAGGTAGGCCAGCAGGAGTAGCGCGAGCAGCATGGGCAGGCGCCACCAGGCCTTGCGCGCGCGGCTCACGGCAGCGCTCCCGCTGCGGGCAGGGTATCGGCGGCGAGTTGCAGTGCTTGGTTGGACATGGCATTCCAGGAAATGGTGGATTTTTGATCTTATCAGCAATAAACCCGGCAAAAATACGCGCTTTTACACCTATCCCCTCTGCAATCGGACACAACAGCAGGGGCGGCGCGCGCCGTTTTTTTCGGCAACCCGGCCCGTCCGAGGTTACAATGTGGGGTTTTGGAGCAGGTATCAATCACGCTCCGCGTTCACCGAATAGAAAGAGTTCCCATGAGCCTCCAATGCGGCATCGTCGGCCTGCCGAACGTCGGCAAGTCCACCCTGTTCAACGCCCTGACCAAGGCCGGCATCCCGGCTGAAAACTATCCGTTCTGCACCATCGAGCCGAACGTCGGCGTGGTCGAGGTGCCGGATCCGCGCATGCAGGCGCTGGCTGACATCGTCAAGCCGGAACGCGTCGTGCCGGCTATCGTCGAGTTTGTCGACATCGCAGGCCTGGTGGCCGGTGCATCGAAGGGCGAAGGCCTGGGCAACCAGTTCCTGTCGCATATCCGCGAGACCGATGCGATCGTCAACGTGGTGCGCTGCTTCGAAGACGACAACGTGATCCACGTGGCCGGCAAGGTCAGCCCGATCGACGACATCGAAGTCATCCAGACCGAACTGGCGCTGGCCGACCTGGGTGCGGTCGAGAAAGCCATCCACCGCGAAAACAAGAAAGCGCGCTCGGGCGACAAGGATGCCGCCAAGCTGGTGGCAATCTGCGAACGCATGCTGCCGCACCTGAACGAAGGCCAGCCGGTCCGCACCCTGGGCCTGGATGCCGACGAGATGGCCTTGATCCGCGAACTGCACCTGATCACCGCCAAGCCCGCGATGTATGTCGCCAACGTCTCGGACACCGGTTTCACCGACAACCCGCTGCTGGACAAGCTGACCGAGTTCGCGAAGAAGCAGAATGCGCCAATCGTGGCCATCTCCGCCGCGATCGAATCGGAAATTGCCGAGATGGACGACGCGGACAAGAAGGACTTCCTGGCCGACATGGGCATGGAAGAGCCGGGCCTGGACCGCTTGATCCGCGCCGCCTACAAGCTGCTCGGCCTGCAGACTTATTTCACCGCCGGCGTGAAGGAAGTGCGCGCCTGGACCGTGAAGGTCGGCGCTACTGCCCCGCAGGCCGCGGGCGTGATCCACACCGACTTCGAGCGTGGCTTCATCCGTGCCCAGACCATTTCCTACGACGATTACATCACCTACAAGGGTGAGGCGGGCGCCAAGGAAGCGGGCAAGATGCGGGCGGAAGGCAAGGAATACATCGTCAAGGATGGGGATGTGTTGAACTTCTTGTTCAACGTCTGATTCCACGCCGCTGGAACACCTGTGAGCCCCGCCTTCGAGCGGGGCTTTTCTTTTCGGGTTGTTTTCGTCCCATATGGACGGCTATTCGTCCCATATCCGTTTTCCGATGGGCGTTTCCGTGTTCAACTAAGGCCGAGCAAGCAGTTCCAACACAACCGATCAGTGAGCGAATCATGAAAACCAGCCTCGTCATTACCGCCCTCCTGCTGGCCGCGAACGGCGCGCTGGCGCAAGATGCGATCAACTGCAGTTCCTGCGCCGACTGGAACCAACCCGCCAAGCCCTTTAACATCTACGGCAACACGTACTACGTCGGCACCGCCGGCCTGTCCGCCATCCTGGTCACCAGCCCGCAAGGCCACGTCCTGCTCGACGGCGCCTTGCCCCAGTCCGCCCCGCTGATCCAGAAGAACATCGAGTCCCTCGGCTTCAAGATGAAGGACGTCAAGCTGATCCTGAACTCGCACGCCCACTTCGACCACGCCGGTGGTATCGCCGCCCTGCAGAAAGCCAGCGGCGCCACGGTCGCCCACAGCCCGCACGGCGCCCAGGTACTGCGCGACGGCACGCCCGGCACCGACGACCCGCAGTACGACCCGAAGGAGCGCGCGTATATCCCGAAGATCGCGCAGGTGAAGGAAGTCGCGGACGGCGAAACCCTTTCGGTCGGCCCGCTGCGTTTCACCGTCCACTACACCCCCGGCCATACGCCCGGCGGCACCACCTGGACCTGGCAATCCTGCGAACAAGGTAAGTGCCTGGACATGGTCTATGCCGACAGCCTGACCGCGGTGTCCACCGACGGTTTCTACTACACCGGCGGCGCCGGTTACCCGGACCGCTCGGCCAGCTTCCGCCAGACGATCGACAAGGTCGCCAAGCTGAAGTGCGACATCGTGATCGCCGCCCATCCTGGCTTCAGCGATGCGTTCAACAAGGCGGCGGCAAAGACTGCGCAATCGAACCCGTTCATCGATCCGGAAGGCTGCCGCAAACTGGCCGCCGGCGCCGCCAAGAGCTTCGAGGCGCGCCTGCAGCGCGAACGCATCGAAAAGGCCAAGGCTGCCGGAGGCTGAGGACAGAGACGTGGATTGCTGCCATACTGTCGGCCTTCATCCGCACGCTCCGACAGCATGGCCACCGTTACCGAACTCCTCATCTACCCGATCAAGTCCTGCGCCGGCATTGCGGTGCCGGAGGCGCAGTTCCTCGTCTCGGGCGTGGTCGCGCAGGGCGTGCACGACCGCGAGTGGATGCTGGTTACCCGCGAGGGCCAGTTCCTGACCCAGCGCGGGTACCCGCGCATGGCGCTCCTCACCCCGCGCATCGATGGCGATGCCGTCGAGGTGTGCGCTCCCGGTATGCCGCCGCTACGCCTGCCGCTCGCGCATGACCCCGCGGCAGCGAACATGAGCGTCCAGATCTGGGACCACAGCGTGGAAGCCGCGGACTGCGGCGATGCCGCCGCGGCCTGGTTCGCCGATGCCATCCAGGGACCTTGTCGCCTGGTGCGCTTCCGCCCGGACGTGCAGCGTCCCACCAGCACCAAGTGGACCGGCGGCGTGCCCGCCGCAACCCGCTTCGCCGACGGCTATCCGATCCTGGTCATCGGCCAGGCTTCGCTCGACGACCTCAACGCCAGGTTGCAAACCGCCGGCCGCGCGCCGCTGCCGATGAATCGCTTCCGCCCGAACCTGGTGGTCGACGGCATCGAGGCCTTCGAGGAAGACTACGTGGAATCCTTCGCGCTTGATGCCCTGACGATCCGCCCGGTGAAACCCTGCGCACGCTGCCCGATCCCGGCGATCGACCAGGCCACCGGCATTCCCGGCCCCGACCCGCTCGACATCCTGCAAAGCTACCGCGCCAACCCGCGCATGGAAGGCGCGGTCTGCATGGGCATGAACTGCATCGTCATTAGAGGCGAGGGCGCGTCCTTACGCGTCGGCCAGCAGCTCGACACCGCCATCGCGTTCTGAACCCGCGCGGCCGCCCGCATGCGGACCGCATAGGTGTTGCAGTGTCGTTAAATCGCCCACCCGGGCGATTTTTCGTTTCCAAGGCAAGAAAGATGGCGTAATGTTACGGGTATTGCTGAAAGGAATTTTCAATGCACGAGCCGGATGCGCAGACGCGAGAACTGATGCTGGAGAACGAGACCCTGCGTTCCCGCATGGCGTACCTGCTCGAGCAGGCCGAGCGCAACCACTCGATCATGACCCGCCACCAGGCCTTCGACCTGCAGATCGTGGGCGCAAGCTCGTTCCAGGAACTGGTGTCGACCATCTTCGGCACGCTGCCGATCATCTCCGAACTCGATACCGTGACGCTGTCGCTGGCCGATCCGGAAGCCGACATCTACACCGTCATGCACAAGCTGGGCGTGGATTACGAACAGCTGCCCAACCTGCTGTTCTGCGAGCATGCCGATGAACTCGGGTTCAGGGTGGCGGAAGGGCGCCGCCCGCGTCCCGTGCTGGGACCGTATGCGCCTTCGCGCCACGGCGCCATGTTCCCGCAGCCGCCGACCAACCTGCAGAGCGTGGCCCTGGTGCCGCTGCTGCGCAATACCCGCCTGATCGGCAGCCTGAACCTGGGCAGCGCGGACCCGAACCGCTTCACGGCGTCCCTGGGCACCGACTTCATCGAGCACATGGGCTCGATCGTCGCGATCTGCCTCGAGAACGTCATCAGCAACGAGATGCTGAAGTTCATCGGGCTGACCGATTCGCTCACCGGCGTCTACAACCGCCGCTACATCGACCGCCGCCTGGTGGAAGAGATCGCGCGGGCGCGCCGCCAGGGCTACCGCATCTCCTGCATGTACATCGACATCGATTACTTCAAGCAGGTCAACGACAGCGTGGGACACCAGGGCGGCGACGAGGTGCTGCGCGAGGTGGCCAACCGCATCAAGGCCGAACTGCGTATCTCGGACGCGCTGGCGCGCTTCGGCGGCGAGGAATTCGTGGTGCTGCTGATCGATGCGGATCTGGAAAGCGCGAGCATGGTGGCGCAGCGCATCCGCGCCAGCGTGGCCCTGAACCCGGTGCACCTGAGCACGGGCGAGGAGGTGCCGGTGACGGTGTCGATCGGCGTGGCCTCGCTCGATGATTTCGAGCGTGATCATGCGATCGAGGGCGTGGCGCAGGATCTGGTGGCGCAGGCGGATACGGCGCTGTACCAGGCGAAGGCAAACGGGCGCAACCGCGTCGTTTCGCTTTCGTAGGGTGGGCGGGAGTGTATGGCACAGGGACATAGGTAACAGTCGTCTAGAGACATAGGTAACACCTTTTATGATCAGCGCACGACCAATAACTGGAGCGTGCGATGCCTTGGAAGGAGTGTTCCCGGATGGCCTCTCGTCTCGAATTTGTGGTGCTGGCAAGCGCACCAGAAGCCAACGTCAGCGCCCTGTGCCAGGCATTTGGAATCAGTCGCAAGACGGGTTACAAATGGCTTTCCCTGTTCAAAGAACAGGGAAAGGACGGG
>NZ_ATYR01000026.1 GCF_000427785.1 Massilia alkalitolerans DSM 17462 | reverse complement strand
ATCGCGACCTCAACCGTTCCAACCGCCCGGTGCGGACCCGCATGCCGGGTGGTGTGGGAGGGGCCGGCCAGATTTGGCCGCCCCTATCCCGATTTCCGGCCCAAGCGGGTACACTCATCGCCAGCCTTCACCAACACGGGAGCAAGCATGACACGCCTACCGATCAAGACCGTCGACGTCTTCACCACCGTCCCGTTCAAGGGCAATCCGGTCGCCGTCGTGCTCGACGCCGCCAGCCTCTCGACCGGGCAGATGCAGCAGATCGCCCGCTGGACCAACCTGTCCGAGACCACCTTCGTGCTGCCGCCGACGCAGCAGGGTGCGGACTACCAGGTCCGCATCTTCACGCCCGGCGGCGAGCTGCCGTTCGCAGGCCATCCGACGATCGGCACCGCGCATGCATTGATGGAAGCGGGCACCGTCCAGGCAAAGAACAGCATCCTGGTGCAGCAATGCGCCGCCGGACTGGTGAGCTTGACGGTCGAGCAGGAAGGGCAGGGCGCGCCCTGGATCTCGTTCGAGCTGCCCACGCCGAGCCTGACGGCGCTGGATGCCGCCCAGGCCGCCCAGCTGGAATCCATCCTCGGCGCCGACCTGGAAGTGAACGTCGTGCCTTACCTGGTCGACGTCGGCCCGCGCTGGGTCGTCGCCCAGCTGACGGGCGCCCGCGCGGTGCTGGCCTGCGACCCGGACCTGCAGCGCATGAAGGCGCAGGACATCACGGAGCGGCACACGGGCGTCGTCATCTTCGGCGCCCACGATCCGGGGAGCCCGGCGGGCATCGAGGTCCGCGCCTTCGCCCCGGCCCATGGCGTCAACGAGGACCCGGTGTGCGGCAGCGGTACCGGCGCCGTGGCGGCCTACCTGCGCCACACGAGGCAGCTCGGAACCGTCGGAAACGAGTTGCTGGCCACCCAGGGTGAAATGGTCGGACGCGCCGGCGTGCTCAAGCTGGCGATTTCGGACGCGGCGATCCGGGTCGGCGGCCATGCGCTCACTTGTATCGATGGCCTGCTCTCCGTATGATCGCCGCTCCGAAACAGAACAGGCAGGAGACAGACAGGCATGCCGACCCGCGACGATATCGTCTTACTGGCGTCCTATAACGCCGCCATGAACGGCAGGCTGTATGCCGCCGCCGCGAGCTTGCCGAAGGACGTGCTGCTGGCCGACCGGGGCGCCTTCTTCGGCTCGATCATGGGCACCCTGAATCACATCGTTGCCGGAGACACCATCTGGCTGCGCCGCTTCATGGGACATCCTTCGGCCTTCGCTTCCTTGCAAGCGATGGCCGACATTCCCGCTCCCACTGGCCTGACCTACCGCTACAGCGACGACCTGCCTGTGCTGCACCAGCACCGCGTGCGGCTCGATGCGATCATCACGGCCTTCGCGGCAGAGGTATCGGACCGAGACCTGGCCCAGCCCCTCTCGTACCGGAACGCACGCGGCGACAACCGGAAGCATTTCGGCAGCCTGCTGCTGCACTTCTTCAATCACCAGACCCATCACCGTGGCCAGGCCAGCACCCTGTTGTCTCAATCGCGCGTCGATATTGGCGTGACCGATCTGCTCGAATGGCTACCCGATCAGCATTAATGCCATTCCATCCTCGGCTATTTCTTGCGCGAAACCCCATCACTCACTAATATCGAAACGGGTTACCAGGTATTCATGAGACTTGGTCAGGATTGTCGAGCGATTCGGATAGGGTGGGATGTGCAGATGAAGCCAATTCTTCGGCTGTTGGTCGCGCTGGGCGCTTCGGTATGCTCCCTTGGGGCCAGCGCCCATGGCGGCGGCCTGAATGCGGACGGTTGCCATGTCAACCGCAAGACCGGTGACTACCATTGCCACCGCAGTCCCGCACGGCAGCCGGTTTCCCCATCGTATGCCTCTGCCCAGGGCCTGGCGCCCCTGAACACAGGCTCGCAGGGAAGCATGCGCAGCAGCGGTGCCTTTAAAAACTGCACGGAAGCGCGGGCGGCAGGCGCTGCGCCGGTACGCATCGGCGAGCCCGGTTATGGTCCCCACCTCGACCGCGACGGCGATGGCATCGGATGCGAGCCTTACCGTGGGCGGCGCTAGCCTTCGCCGGCGCGCCGCCGCAGCCGTTCTCCTGATCGCTTGCCTGCCCCTGCATGCCGGGGCCGGACTGCTCGACGACGACGAAGCCCGCAAGGCCATCGTCGCGCTGGGCGCCAAGGTCGACACCAGGCTGCGCGACATCGATACGCAGATGCGCGATCTCCACGCGCGCATCGATACCAAGGGCGACAAGACGCTCGGCCTGGACATGCTGAACCAGCACGAGCAGACCATGCGCGAGCTGGCCAACCTGCGCGGGCAGATCGAGCTGCTGACGAACGAGATCGCCAACGCCCGTAAAAATCAGAAAGACCTGTACGCCGACCTCGATGCGCGCATCAGGAAGTTCGAATCGCGCCAGGAAGCTGCCGACGCGCTGTCGGCAGAAAAGCAGTCCTACGAGACGGTGATGAACGCCTTCAAGTCAGGGGATTACCAGGACGCCGCCACCGGCCTGCAAGCATTTCTCCGCCGCTTCCCGGATTCCGAGCATGCTGCCGATGCCCGCTACTGGCTGGGCAATGCCTATTTTTCCCTGGGCGACTACAGGAAGGCCATCGCGGCGCATCAAGACATGGTGGCGCGCCACGCCGACAGTGCCAACGTGCCCGAAGCGATGCTCAACATCGCCGCCAGCTTCTCCCAATTGAACGACAAGAAGAACGCCAGGCAATCGCTGCAGCGCGTGATCGCGGCCCATGCAGGCTCGCCCGCGGCGAATGTCGCCAGGCAGCGGCTGGCGCAGTTGAAGTAGGGAAGGGCGGGCGCGGCCTCAAGCCCAGTCCTTGTCCGGCTGGATGTTCAGCCGCTGCGCCGCATCGACGACGTCCTGCAGCTCCACCGGATTGCTGAACGGGTCCTCGTCCAGGCTGGTCACCCGGTTCAGCTCCTTCTGCCAGCGCCGCAGTTCCTCGACGTAGGCCTGGTTCGGCACCCGCTTCAGGTCGCCGCACCCGTCCAGCACGTCGCAGATCCCGTTGCCCACCCACTGGCCGGTATGCCAGTCCGGCATGTCCACCGCGGGGAACAGGCAGACGCCCTGCAGGTCCATGCCGCGCCGCACCGCGGCCAGCGATTCTCCCATCACGTCGCGCAGCCAGTCCGGCCGCCCGTGTCCCAGGCCGCTGGTCTCGCCGATGATCATCGGTCTGCGGTAGCGCTGCCAGACGGTGTCGAGCATGTCGCACAGCGGCGCGATGCGCTCGTCGCCGGGTTCCAGTGGGGCGTGCGGGCCGCTCTCGCGGTATTCCATCTGGCCGAAGGAGTACACGTTGGTGCCGACGATGTCCAGGATCTCGGGCGAGCCGCCGAATTCCGGATGCTCGCGCCCCTCGATGATGTCCCAGGCCAGGAAGCTGTCGACGTGGGTTTCGTAGCGCGCCGCTTCCTCCTGGTCGGGCCGGTCGCGCGGCGCCACCACCCGCACCAGCGGATCGATGTGCACCATGCGCGCCTGCGGATCGACGTCGCGGATCGCCTTCACGCCGGCGATGGCGGCGCGGCAAAGGGCTTTCAACAGGCGCGCCCGGTCCTCGCGGCTGCAGCGGTAGGGCGCGGCCCAGCCCCATTCGCCGGCGCAGAAGGAAAAGAAGGTGATCTCGTTGATGGGCGTGAAGAAATGCGGGCCGCGCAGCTTCGGCATCACGTACTCCGCGCAAGCACGGCAATAGCGCGCGAAGCGCTCCGTAAAGGCGTTCGAGAACGGGTCCAGGTCGTCCGGATAGCCATAATGGCACAGGTCCCAGATCGGCGTGATCTTCGACGCGTTCATCGCCTCGATGTAGGGATCGAGCATGGAAAAATCGTAGGCGCCGCCCCGGTCCACCAGCGGCCATGGAATGCCTTCGCGCGCGACGGCGATGCCGAGGCTGCCCAGGATGCGGTAATCCTCGGCGGCATGCCGGTCATGGCCGGTCTCCGCGACCAGGTTGCGCCGTACACCGTCCTTCCAGAGGAAATTCGAGCACTCGAAGCCGGACAGGAAGAAAGTGGGGAAGATACCGGGATGCCGTGCCATATGATCTCCTCGTAGAATGCAAGACGTGTTTACGCACGAGAACCTAGCACGCAATGCGCAGGCCGGTCGCCGCCCACGCTGTCAGCCGGCCTGCCATCCAGTTATAATGCCGTCCTTCAGCGCCACGTTCCACTCCGGCTCTTCGACCAGACAGATGTTCGCCAGCCTTCCACGCATCCGCTCCACCCGCTACCTCGTCGCATTCCTGCTGACGCTGGCGATGGTGTTTGCGCACTGGCAGGGCCTGGCGCACCGGATCGCGCACGCCACGCAGTATTCGTCCGTCGCGCTCGACACGGCCGTCAACGGTTCCGCGGCCTCGCACCAGCAGACCGTCCCGCATTCCTGCATCGCCTTCGACGCCGCCACGGTCGCTCCCGCGCTGGATACCCCGGCCTGCACGATCGACATCCTGCCTGCCAGCCGGATACTCGCCCTGTGGACCGCCTTCGATTCCTGGCATGCGCCGTTCACGCCGTACTTCTCTTCCCGCGCGCCTCCCGTCGCCTGATGTCCTGAACCGCTCGATGCGCCTGCGCCGCCCGTTTCGCGCAGGCGTGTCCGTCCGTTTTCGCTTTGAGGAATTCATCATGCACGTCCAGCGTACCATCCTGGCGAGCGCGGTATTGGCCGCACTCGCACCATGCTCGTTTGCCCAGACCACCGGCGAGCCCGTCGCGACCGTCGTCGTGACCGCCAGCCCCTTCAATGCCGCCGAAGGCGACCAGATCCTCACGCCGGCCAAGGTGCTGGCCGGCGACGAACTGCGCAGCAAGCTGGGTAGTTCGCTGGGCGACACCCTGTCGAGCGAACTGGGCGTGTCGGCCTCGGCCTTCGGCGCCGGCGCCTCGCGCCCGATCATCCGCGGCCTGGAAGGCAACCGCGTCAAGGTGCTGGAGAACGGCATGTCGGTGTCCGACCTGTCCGGCCTGTCGAACGACCACGCCGTCACCGGCGAAGCGGCCACCGCGCGCCAGATCGAGATCCTGCGCGGCCCGGCGGCGCTGCTGTACGGCTCGGGCGCGATCGGCGGCCTGGTCAACGTCGTCAACGAGCGCATCCCGACCGAGCTGCACGACAAGCCGAGCGGCGTGATGGAAAGCCGCTACAGCAGTGTCGACCACGGCCGCGCCCTGTCCTTCTCCGGCGACGCGGCGAGCGGCAAGGTGGCGCTGCACGTCGACGGCAGCGGACGCGATGCCGGCGACTATCACATTCCGGATGCGCCGGAGGGCGACACGCTGCCCGATTCGTCCCTGCGCCAGCACACCCTGGGCGCAGGCGCGTCGTATATCGGCGAGCGCGGCTACTTCGGCGCCTCGGTCAGCTCGCTGAAGAAGAAGTACGGCATCCCGGGCGGCGAGGGCGCCAGGATCGACCTCGACCAGACCCGCTACGACGTCGACGGCCAGCTGAATGCGCCCATGGCGGGCTTCGAGAGGCTGCGCTTCAAGGCCGGCTATTCCGACTACGGGCACGTGGAGCTCAACGCCGAGGGCGGCCCGGAGACCATCTTCTCGAACCGCTCGCTTGAGTCCCGTCTGGAGCTGACCCACAAGCCGCTCAAGGGCTGGGAAGGCAGCTTCGGCATCCAGACCGAGCACACCCGCTTTTCCGGCCTGAGCGCGGACAGCGGCGAATCGGCGACGGTGCCGGTGACCGTGTCCGATACCCATGCCGCCTTCCTGGTCGAGCAGCGCCAGTTCGGCAAGACGCGCGTCAACGCCGGCGTGCGGGTGGAATCGGTGAAACGCGAGCCGGAAGGAGCCGCGCCGCGCCGCAGCTTCGATTTGCTGTCCTATTCGGCGGGCGCGATCTGGCCCCTCGCCCGGGACTACACGGTGGGCGTAACCGCCTCGGTGGCGCAGCGCGCGCCGGGCACCGACGAGCTGTATTCGGGCGGCCCGCACGAATCGACCCTGACCTACGACATCGGCAACCCGAATTTCAAGAAGGAGACCTCGCGCAACCTGGAAATCTCGCTGCGCAAGGTGACTGGCCTGATTCGCTGGCAGGCGAACCTGTTCGAGAACCGCGTGCACGACTTCATCTACGGCGAGGTCAACGACACCCTGCTGGACGACGAAGGCAACCCGGGCGACGAGCTGCGCGAGCGCATCTTCCGCCAGGCCGACGCCACGATTCGCGGCGCCGAGGCCGAGATCAGCTACAACCGGCACCCGCATACGCAAGGCCTGTCGCTGCGCGCCTTCGGCGACCTGTCGCGCGGTTCGCTGGACCATGCGGGCAGCCTGCCGCTGCAGCCGGCCAAGCGCATCGGATTCGAGGCCGGCTATCGCCAGGGTGCGCTGCGCGCAAACGTCTCGGTGCTGCGCGCGCTGAAGCAGGAACGCCTGGCCTCGTTCGAAACGACGCCGACCCCGGCCTACACCCAGCTGGACGCCAACCTGTCCTACACCCAGCGTTTCCGCAACGCGGACCTGACCTGGTTCATCATCGGCAAGAACCTGCTCGACGAGGACATCCGCATCTCGACCTCGGTCCTGAAGGATGTGGCGCCGCTGGCGGGACGGAACATCACTGTGGGCGTGCGCGCCGCGTTTTGATCGGGCGCGCATTGCTTGCAGCGGCGGCATGATCCGGCCGGTCGCCGCGCTGCTATAATCGGCGCATTCCCCGAGGTGAGCTCTTGCGCCGGTTCATTGCCATCCTTCTGCTGCTTTGCCTTCCCCTGTATGGTGTCGCCATGCAGGGCGGCTCGCCGCAGGCCTACGGCGCCGGCGCCCTGGCGCACGCGGTGGCGCACGACGAGAACATCCTCCACCATCATCACGAAGACGACGGCTCGGTGCACTACGACGCATCCGAGAAGTCGCTTGCCCATGCGCAGGACCACCACTCCTGCGCGCAGCCAGCCGACCTGCTCCTTCCCGCGCTCATCGTGCCGCCCGAACAGCTGCTGTCCAGCGTGGTCGTCCCCGCTGCCCAGTCGCTGCCGGAACCGTTCCTGGATGGGCCACGAAAACCACCCCGCCACGCCCCCGGCCACGCCGCCGGGGGAATGACGCACGCCTGACAAACCAAGCGCGAGCTCCTCGCGCCCGTGCGCTTCCCTTCGGTCGATCTCGAACTTCACCGATGGAGAACACATGCGCACTCGCCGCCTGTCCCTTTACCTTGTCGGTACCGCGCTTGCCCTGCCATGCTGGGCGCTTGCGGCACCGCCAGTCACACTCAAACACGCCGTCGACAGCGCCTGGCAGCGCGTGCCCGACGCGCGCACGATCGAAGCACGCCAGCTCGAAGCCGCGGCGGCACGCGCCGGCGCCGCTTCCTGGCTCGCCACGCCGCCCACGCTCGGCCTGTCCCAGCGACGCGACGAGAGCGGATCGGAACGCGCCCAGCGCGAATCCGAGATGTCGGTCTCGTCCTCGTTCTGGCTGCCCGGCCAGAAGTCCGCCCGCGAAACGCTGGCCGCGCGCACGACGATCGAGGCAAGCGCCCACCTGCTTGCAACCCGCCTGGCCGTGGCCGGGCTGGTGCGCAACCGGATGTGGGAAGCAGCGTCCGCCCAGGTCACGCTGGACGAAAAACAGGACCACCTGCACCACCTCGAAGGACTCGCCAATGAAGTGAGCCGCCGCGTCGGGGCGGGCGACCTGGCGCGCAGCGACGCGCTGCTGGCCAACCAGGAAGTGCTGGCCGCGCGCATCGAGGTCGGCAAGGCCCGCACCGCCGCCGCCGAGGCGCTGGCGCGCTTCCAGGTCCTGACCGGGCTGCCGGAACTGCCGGTGCTGGAACCGGAGCCGCTGCGCGAAGCGCAGGCGCCTGCCAATACACGCCTGGCCGCTGCCCAGGCTTCCGAGCAGCGGGCACGCGCGGACTTGCGGCTGCTTGAGGCCAACCGTTCGGCGCCCCCGACGATCGCCCTGTCGGTGCGTCGCGAAGACGAGCGTGGCTTGCGCGAACCGACGCGCAGTCTCGGCGTGGCGCTGCAGATTCCGTTCGGGAGCGCCGCGCGCAACCGCAGCGTCGAGGCCCAGGCCCAAACCGCGATCGCCACCGCGGCCGCCGAAGCGGCCGAGGCGCAAGCCGCCAGCGGGGCCGAGCTCGCCGTCGCCCGCGCACGCCTGGCGAATGCCGGCACGGCCCTGAACGATGCCATCGCGCGCGCCAAGGCCCTGCACGAACACACCGCGCTGTTCGAGAACGCCTTCCGCCAGGGCGAACGGGGGCTGGCCGACCTGCTGCGCTCGCGCGCGCTGACCCACGAGGCCGACGTCGCCGTGGCCCAGCAACAAGTCGCAGTCGGGCACGCCCATGCGCAACTCAATCAAGCATTAGGAATCCTTCCATGAAAATCCTGACCCTGTTCCTCGCCGCCATGCTGGCCATGTCGCCGGCACTGGCCGGACCCGGCGCGCACGGGCCGAACGGCGAACACCTCGACGCCCCGGCAGCAAGCGCGGGCGCCGTGCTGCCGCGCGTCGAGACCTTTACCGAAGCCTTCGAGCTGGTAGGCCAGCTCTCGGGTGGCGAACTGTCGATCATGATCGACCGCTACGCGACCAACGAGCCGGTCCTGAACGGCGTGCTGGAAGTCCAGTACAAGAACCTCAAGGCGAAAGCCAGCTTCCACGCCGACATGGGCGACTACGCGGTCGACGATCCGGCCTTGCTCGCCGCGATCTCCAAACCGGGCGCGCATCCGCTGCTGTTCACCCTCGTTGCGGGGGAGGAAAGCGAGCTGCTCGAAGGCACGCTGCAGGTGGCGCAAGCGCTTGAAGACAACGACCACGATCACGAGCACGCGGCGTGGAGCCCGTGGCTGCTGGCCGCCGTCGCGGCCGTCGTCCTGATTGCCGCCGCATTCGTCGTGCGCCGCATGCGCCAGCGCCAGGGAGCCTGAACATGAAACATCGCATTGTTATCGGCCTGCTCGCCGGCCTCTTCACGACTTCCCTGCTGGCCTCGCCGGGCGCGCACGGCCCCAATGGTGAACATCTCGACGAGAAGGCAGGCGGCGCGGCAAGCGGCCTGGCGCGCCTGCCGGACGGCAGCGTCAACGTGCCCAAGCTGGCGCAGCGCCGCATGGGCGTGCGCACCCTGATGGTGAAGGAAGGCGAGCACGCGCGCACCGTCCAGCTCAACGGCCGCGCCGCCATCGATCCGAACGCCGGCGGCCGGGTACAGGCGCCGTTCGCGGGACAGATCGCGCCGGGGCCGAAGGGCCTGCCGGTGCTTGGGCAGCGCGTCGCGAAAGGGCAGGTGCTGGCGCGCCTGCGCCCGATCGGCGACGCCATCGAGCGCGGCAACCAGGCGGCCGAACTGGCCGGCCTGCGCGCCAACCGCACGCTGCTGGAACAGCGGCTCAAGCGCCTGGAATCGCTGGAAGGCGTGGTGCCGGCCAAGGAAGTCGAGGCGGCCCGCGCCGAACTGGCAGCCAACGCCGGCCGCGAGCGCGCGGTGGCGAAATCGATCGGCGGCGTGGAAAACCTCGTTGCGCCAAGCAGCGGCATCATCGCCAGCGCGGCGGTGCTGAACGGCCAGATGGTGGACATGCGCGAGCTGCTGTTCGAGATCGTCGATCCGCAGCAGATGCTGGTCGAAGCCCTGGCGACGGACGCCGCGCTGGCGGGCAGGATCGGCAGCGCGACCCTGCTCGAGGTGGCCGATGTCCAGCTCACGCTGCTGGGAGGAGGGCGCAGCCTGCGCGAAGGCGCGGTGCCGCTGAACTTCCGGGCGCAGGGCAAGGCGCTCGACCTGGCGGTGGGTCAGCCGGTGACCGTACTGGCCAGGCTGAACACCACGGTGAAGGGCATCGCCTTGCCGGCGTCGGCGCTGGCGCGCAACCAGGCCAACGAGACCGTGGTGTGGATCAAGTCCGGGGCCCAGCGCTTCATCGCCCTGCCGGTGGAGGCGACGCCGCTCGATGCCGGCACCGTGATCGTGACCCGTGGGCTCAGCCCGGACAACCGGGTCGTGGTCAAGGGCACCTCCCTGATCAACCAGATCCGGTAGGCGGCCCATGTTCAACGCTATCGTACGTTTCAGCCTGCGCAACCGCCTGTTCGTGCTGGCGGCGGCGCTGCTGCTGATGGTCTACGGGGCCTATACGGCCTCGCGCACCCCGGTGGACGTGTTCCCCGACCTGAACAAGCCGGTGGTCACGGTGCTGACCGAGGCCGGCGGCATGGCGCCCGAGGAAGTCGAGCAGCTGGTGTCCTTCCCGATCGAGACCTCGCTCAACGGCATGCCGGGCGTGACCCGGGTGCGCTCGGTGTCGGGCGTCGGCCTGTCCATCGTGTATGCCGAATTCGACTGGGGCACCGACGTCTACCGCAACCGCCAGCTGGTGTCCGAGCGCCTGGGCCTGGTGAAGGAAGGGCTGCCCGGCCATATCTCGCCGATGATGGGGCCGGTGTCGTCGATCATGGGCGAGATCATGCTGATCGCGCTGCCCATCGATGTGGCCCGGACCGATCCCATGAAGGCGCGCGAGTACGCCGACTTCGTGCTGCGTCCGCGCCTGCTGTCGATTCCGGGCGTGTCGCAGGTGATCCCGATCGGCGGCGAAGTGCGCCAGCTGCGCGTGCAGCCCGACACCGCGCGCATGGCGCAGTTTGGCGTCTCGCTTGCACAGGTGACAGATGCACTGCGCGGCGTCGCGGCCAATACCAGCGGCGGCTTCATCGACCTGAACAACCGCGAGTACCTGATCCGCAACCTCGGGCGCACCACGCGCCTGGAAGACGTCAAGGGCCTGTCGGTGGCTTATCGCAAGGGTATGCCGGTGCTGCTCGAGCAGGTCGCCAGCGTTGCCTACGCGCCGGCGTTCAAGCGCGGCGACGCCGGCATGAACGGCAAGCCGGCGGTGATCGTCAGCGTGCAGAAGCAGCCCGATGGCGACACGGTGCGCCTGACCCGCGACATCGAGGGCGCGCTGGCGGAGCTCAAGCAGGGCCTGCCGGCCGGGATCGCGCAGCCCGTGGTGCTGTTCCGCCAGGCGAATTTCATCGAGGCCGGTGTCGGCAACGTGGTGGAAGCCTTGCGCGACGGCGCCATCCTGGTGGCGATCGTGCTGTTCGCCTTCCTGCTGAGCGCCCGCACCACGCTGATCTCGCTGGTGGCGATCCCGCTCTCGCTGGCGGTGACGGCGCTGGCCTTTCACCTGTTGGGCCAGTCGATCAACGTGATGACCCTGGGCGGGCTGGCGATCGCGATCGGCGAGCTGGTGGACGATGCGGTGGTCGACGTCGAGAACATCGTGCGCCGCCTCAAGGAGCGCGACAAGACCGGCCTGTCGGTGTTGGAGACGATCTGGCATGCCTCGGTGGAAGTGCGTTCGGGGATCGTCTACGCCACCGTGATCGTGGTGCTGGTGTCGATTCCGCTGTTCGCGCTGCCGGGCATCGAGGGGCGCCTGTTCGCGCCGCTGGGCATCGCCTACATCACCTCGATCCTGGCCTCGATGCTGGTGTCGATGACGGTCACGCCGGTGCTGTCCTATTACCTGCTGCCGAAGATGAAGCGCCTGCATCGCGGCGACAGCCCGATCGTGCGCCGCCTGAAGGGCTGGGACACGGCGCTGCTCCACTGGTCGCTGCCGCGCATCCGCCCCGTGCTGGGTGCTGCAGCATTGGTAGTGCTGCTGGCGGTCGCCTCGGTGCCTTTCTTTCCGCGTGCCTTCCTGCCGGCCTTCGACGAAGGCTCGCTGGTGATGAGCATGAGCTTCACGCCGGGCACCTCGCTGGCGGAGGCGAACCGCATGGGGACGCTGGCCGAGACCCTGATCGCGCAGGTGCCGGAAGTCGCCAAGGTCGGGCGCCGCACCGGCCGTGCCGAACTGGACGAGCATGCCGAAGGCGTGCATTCGTCCGAGATCGAGATCGACCTGAAGCCTTCGAAGCGCAGCCGCGAGGAAGTCATGGCCAGCATCCGCAACCAGCTCGCAGGCATCCCGGCATCAAGCGCGATCGGCCAGCCGATCTCGCACCGCCTGGATCACCTGCTGTCCGGCGTGCGCGCGCAGATCGCGGTGAAGATCTACGGCGACGACATCGACACCCTGCGCGGCCTCGCCGAAGACTTGCGTGGGCGCGTGGCTGGCATTCCGGGCCTGGTCGACCTGTCGGTCGAGCGCCAGGTCCTGATCCCGCAGGTGAAGCTGCGCATCGACTACCGCAAGGCCGCCCAGCACGGCCTGGCCGCGGGCGAGGTGCTGCAGGCGCTGCAGTCGCTGTCGGAAGGCACGCGCGTGACCCAGGTGATTGACGGCGCGCGCCGCTACGACCTGGTGCTGCGCCTGGACGATGCCGATCGCTCGCCGCAGGACCTGGGCCGCGTCATGCTGAGCAGCCCAGCGGGCCAGATTCCGCTGTCGAGCATCGCCACGGTGGAAGAGGGCGACGGCCCCAACCAGATCAGCCGCGAGAACGGGCGCCGCCGCATCGTCGTGTATGCGAACACGGACGGCTCCAACATGTCGCACATCATCGAGGACGTGCGCCTGGCAGTGGCGCAGACCCGGCTGCCGGGCGGCTACTTCGTCAGCGTGGAAGGGCAGTTCCAGGCGCAGGAGCAGTCGCAGCGCCTGATCGCGGTCCTGGCGCTGGCCTCGCTGGCGATGATCTTCCTGGTGCTGTATTCGCGCTACCGCTCGGGGGCGCTGGCGCTCATCATCATGGGGAACATCCCGTTCGCGCTGGTGGGCAGCGTCATCGCGATGTGGATCGCAGGGGTATCGCTGTCGGTGGCCTCGATGGTCGGCTTCATCACGCTGGCCGGCATCGCCACGCGCAACGGCATCCTCAAGATCAGCCACTACATCAACCTGTGCAAGTTCGAGGGCGAGATCTTTGGATGGCCGATGATCGTGCGCGGCTCGATCGAGCGCCTGACGCCGGTGCTGATGACGGCGCTGGTGGCCGCCTTCGCGCTCACGCCGCTGCTGCTGGCGGCGGATGCGCCGGGCAAGGAGATCCTGCATCCGGTGGCGGTGGTGATCTTCGGTGGTTTGATCAGCTCCACCTTGCTCGATTCGCTGCTGACGCCGCTCATCTTCTGGAAGCTCGGACGGCGTCCGCTGGAGCGCCTGCTTGCCGAGGAGGGCGGGGAAAGCTATTGAGTTAGCGGGTCCAGTTGCACTTGCCGCGCGCGATGGCGGCAGCCCAGAAGGGCAGGCCGGCCAGGCCGCCAAAGCCGAAGTTCCAGTTCTTCGTGCTGAAGCCGGCCGGCTGGTGCTTGAGCGCGTCCGGACCCAGGCAATGTGCTTTCTCCGCTTCCGAGAACTTGCGCGCGAATTCGCGGTATGCGCCTCCGCTGAGCGCGGTGCCGCCGGCGGGCATGGCGTCGGCCGGCATCTCATCCAGGACGGCGCGTACGGCTGCCTTGATGGCTTCGTCGCTCGGACGGGCGCTGGGCGCGGTCCGGGTCGGGGAGGGATCGGGCTGCGGCGCCCCAGGTGTTGCCGGCGCATCTGCATGGACGAGGAGTGCCGGGCTGGCTACGAGAGCTACGAGGATCGTCAGGAACGGGGCTTTCATCGTCATGTCGCAAAGTGAATGGCCTGGCGACTGTACCCGAACGCATTGCCATATTCTTAAGTCTGCATGAAGAGCTGCATTATTATGTGGATCGGATAAACGAGGGGAGAGCAGATGGGAACCGAACGGAGTTTCGTCGACTACGTCACCGAGGTCGCGGGGCTGGGCAGCCGGCTAACGCACAAGAAGATGTTCGGCGAATATGCCCTCTACCTGGACGGCAAGGTGGTTGCCTTCGCCTGCGACAACAGCCTGTTCATCAAGCCGTCGAAGGCGGTAACGGCGCTGGCGCCGGACCTGCCGCAGGGGCCGCCGTACCCGGGCGCCAAGGACTATCCGATCGCCGACGAGCTGCTCGACGATCCCGAGGCGCTGCGCCGCCTGATCGAGCAGACCGCGGCCCTGATGCCGCTGCCCAAGCCGAAGAAAGCAGCAGCCGCGCGGCGCGCTTCCTGACATTTCATTACCGGGCGTACTGATAAGTGCCCCGGATTCATGAATTCCATTCATAAGCCCTTGCATTTTTCACATGCAGTGCGGCCTTCCCACGCCCCTACAATGCCAGGGCTGCACGCCTGAACGAACTGCACGCCTCAAAAATTAAAAAAGCGCTATGTTCTTGCATGCGCATTTTCATCAAATTGCCCGTCCAGCCAGCCCCCCTCAAGAAAGGAAGTACGATGCCCGACTTCGATCCCAATCGGCGCCAGCTGCTCAAGGCGTCGACCGCCGCCGTCGGCGGCGTCGCGGTAGCCTCCCAGCTCGCGGCGCCGGCCCAGGCCGCGCCCGCCGCCGCCCAGCCGCCTGCCTCCACCACGCCCACGACCATGAGCGTCCGGCTGAAGGTCAACGGCATTGAGCACCAGTTGATGGTCGATCCGCGCACCACGCTGCTGGACGCCCTGCGTGACCGCCTGCACCTCACCGGCAGCAAGAAGGGCTGCGACCAGGGCCAGTGCGGCGCCTGCACGGTGCTGGTGGACGGCCGCCGCACCACCTCCTGCCTGACCCTGGCCGTGATGCAGGAAGGCCACGAGATTACCACCATCGAAGGCCTCGGCACCCCGACCAACCTGCACCCGCTGCAGCGCGCCTTCATCAAGCACGATGGCTACCAGTGCGGCTTCTGCACCCCGGGCCAGATCTGCTCCGCCGTCGGCATGCTGGAAGAGATCCGGGCCGGCGCGCCGAGCCACGTCACGGCCGACCTGAACGCGAGCCCTCAGCCGAGCGAGATGGAGTTCCGCGAGCGCATGAGCGGTAATATCTGCCGCTGCGGCGCCTATTCGAACATCCAGGAAGCGATTGCCGAAGTGGCGGGGGCCAAGCGATGAAAGCCTTTACCTACGAACGGGCCAGGACCCCACAGGAAGCCGCGGCCGCGGCAGCACGCATTCCGAATGCGCGCTTCGTTGCCGGCGGCACCAACCTGCTGGACCTGATGAAGCTCCAGATCGAGACGCCGGCCCACCTCATCGACGTCAACGACCTGGCGCTCGACCGCATCGAGCCGGCCCCGAACGGCGGCCTGCGCATCGGCGCGCTGGTGCGCAATTCCGACCTGGCGGCCGACCTGCGGGTGCGGCGCGACTACGGCGTTTTGACCCGCGCGCTGGTGGCGGGCGCCTCGGGCCAGCTGCGCAACCAGGCCACCACCGCCGGCAACCTGCTGCAGCGCACCCGCTGCCCCTATTTCTACGACACCAACGTCCCCTGCAACAAGCGCAAGCCCGGCAGCGGCTGCAGCGCCATCGGCGGCTTTACCCGCCTGCACGCGATCGTCGGCCAGAGCGATGCCTGCATCGCGACCCACCCGAGCGACATGGCGGTGGCCATGCGCGTACTGGACGCCCAGGTCGAGACCATCGACCCGAGCGGCGCCACGCGCGTGATCCCGATCGCCGACTTCCACCGCCTACCTGGCAACACGCCGCACGTCGACCACAACCTGAAGCCCGGTGAGCTGATCACCGCGGTGACGCTGCCGCCGCCCGTCGGTGGCGTGCAGAGCTACCGCAAGGTGCGCGACCGCGCTTCCTATGCCTTCGCGATCGTCTCGGTGGCCACCATCCTGCAGCGCGACGGCAGCGGCCGGGTGGCGCTGGGCGGCGTCGCCCACAAGCCGTGGCGCGTGGAAGCGGCCGAAGCCGCGTTCCCGCGCGGGGCGCAGGCCGTGGCGGGCGCTGTGCTTGCCGGCGCGCGCACGACCCAGGACAACGCATTCAAGGTGCCGCTGGTCGAACGCACCCTGGCCGCCGCCATCGCGGACGCCAAAGCCTAAGCAAAAGGGACAGCCATGAAATTCAACGAACCAGCCACCACTAACCCGATCGACCAGCTCAAGGTGGTGGGCCAGCCGGTCGACCGCATCGACGGCCCGCTCAAGACCACCGGCACCGCGCCTTACGCGCTCGACCGCCACGACGTGGTGCCCAACCAGGCGCACGGTTACGTGATCGGCTCCGCGATCCCGACCGGACGGATCGTCTCGATCGACCTGTCGGCGGCCAAGGCCGCGCCGGGCGTGATCGCCATCGTCACCGCCCAGAACGCCGGCAAGCTCACCAAGGGCAACTTCAACACCGCCATGCTGCTGGGCGGACCGCGCGTCGAGCACTACCACCAGGCCGTGGCGCTGGTGGTGGCCGAGACCTTCGAGCAGGCGCGCGACGCCGCTTCGCTGGTGCGCATCAAGTACGAGCGCGACAAGGGCGACTTCGACCTGCGGGCGGTGCAGAACAAGGCCATCGCGCCGAAGTCGGAAGCCGCCGAGACCAGGATCGGCAACTTCACCGGCGCCTTTGCCTCGAGCCCGGTGAAACTCGACGCCGAGTACCATACCGCCCACGAATCGCACATGATGATGGAGCCGCACGCCAGCGTGGCCGCCTGGGACGGCGACCAGCTCACCGTGTGGACCTCGAACCAGATGATCGCCTGGGCCAAGGGCGACCTGGCCAAGACCCTCGGCATCCCGAAGGACAAGGTACGCGTGCTGTCGCCCTACGTCGGCGGCGGCTTCGGCTCCAAGCTGTTCCTGCGCGCCGACGTGGTGCTGGCGGCGCTGGGTGCGAAGGCCGCGCGCCGCCCGGTGCGCGTTCCCCTGCAGCGCGCGCTGATCCCGAACAACACCACGCACCGCTCGGCGACGGTGCAGCGCATCCGCATCGGCGCCACCCGCGAAGGAAAAATCACCGCCATCGGCCACGAAAGCTGGTCCGGCAACCTCAAGGACGGGTCGCCGGAGAACGCGGCCACGCAAACCCGCTCGCTGTACGCGGGCGAACACCGCATGACCTCCAACCGCGTAGCCGCGATGGACCTGCCGGAAGCGAACGCGATGCGCGCGCCGGGCGAGGCGCCGGGCATGGCGGCGCTCGAGATCGCGATGGACGAGATGGCGGAAAAGCTGGGCATGGACCCGGTGCAGTTCCGCATCCTGAACGACACCCAGGTGGTGCCGGACAATCCCGAGAAGCCGACCTCCAGCGACCCGCAGTCGAAGAAGCCGGAGAAGGAAAAGCACATTGCGAATCCGCCGTTCTCCAAGCGCCAGTTCGTCCAGTGCCTGCAGACCGGGGCCCAGCGCTTCGGCTGGGAGCACAGGGCGACGAAACCCGGCACGCTGCGCGAGGGGCGCTGGCTGGTGGGCATGGGCGTGGCGGGCGCCTTCCGCGACAGCCTGCTCACCAAGTCAGCGGCGCGGGTGCGCCTGGACCGGCGCGGCATGCTGACGGTGGAAACCGACATGACCGACATCGGCACCGGCAGCTATACCATCATCGCGCAGACGGCCAGCGAGATGATGGGCGTGCCGCTGGAACGGGTGCGGGTGCGGCTGGGCGACTCCAGCCTGCCGGCATCCTGCGGCTCGGGCGGCCAGTGGGGCGGGCACAACTCGACGGCGGGCGTGTACGCGGCCTGTCTCAAGCTGCGCGAGGCGGTGGCGCGCCAGGCTGGCTTCGAGCCGGAGCGCGCCATCTTCGCCGACGGCCTGGTGCGCATGGGCGAGCGCAGCCTGCCGCTGTCCGAGGCGGTGGCCGGGCGCGAGCTGGTCGGCGAAGACCTGATCGAATACGGCGACATCGACAAGCGCTACCAGCTGTCCACCTTCGGCGCGCACTTCGTCGAGGTGGGTGTCGATGCGGTGACCTGCGAAGTGCGCATCCGCCGCATGCTGGCGGTGTGCGCGGCCGGGCGCATTCTGAATCCGAAGACGGCGCGCAGCCAGGTGATCGGCGCGATGACGATGGGCGCCGGGGCGGCGCTGATGGAGGAACTGGCCGTCGACAAGCGGCTCGGCTACTTCGTCAACCACGACCTGGCCGGCTACGAGGTGCCGGTGCACGCCGACATCCCGCACCAGGAGGTGATCTTCCTGGACGAGGTCGATCCGATGTCCTCGCCCATGAAGGCCAAGGGCATCGCCGAGCTGGGCATCTGCGGCGTGGCGGCGGCGGTGGCCAATGCGGTGTACAACGCGACCGGGGTGCGGGTGCGCGAGTATCCGATCACGCTCGACAAGCTGATAACGAAGATGCCCTTGTCGATATGATCCAGCGGGGTGGGTTTCACGCATGGCGTTGACGAATCCCCCACAAGGGCTATACTGGCCCCTGTACGATATTCACATGCCCATGAACCCACCACGCTTTACATCGCCGCGCAATAGCGCCTGCCAGCAGGGCAGGGGCTTTGCCGCGTCCGTCGAGCGTGACTGTGCCGCCGTTTCCCGAGCGGTGCAGCAGTCGTCCCGCAACCTCGCCTGGCTCGTCCGGGCTCGGTGAGGACCCCTGCACGCGCTTCTCCGTCCTCCCGAGCCGCCCCGATCCGCCCAGCCCGCCATTTCCGTGGCCGGCACCTCACATCACATCGATATCCGCCCGCCACGCCGCGGGCAAGCACAGGAGTACACAATGAAACCGACCATCCTCGTCTCATGGCTGGACATGGACCGCCTCGACCGCATGCTGGACGCCGTTCCGGCCGCCCAACTTGCTGCGCGCGACGCGCTGCTCGATGAACTGGGCCGCGCCGCGCTCGCCGAGCCCTGGGAAATGCCGCCCGACGTCGTCACCATGAACTCGCGCGTGCGCTTCTCCTTCGACGGCGCCGAGGAAGAAGTGATCATGACGCTGACGTATCCGAAAGACATGGCCGGCAATCCCGATCAGCTGTCGATCCTGACCCCGGTCGGCACCGCCCTGCTGGGCCTGAAGGTGGGCGACTCCATCAGCTGGGAGCGTCCCGACGGCGCCCTGTTCGAGCTCAGCGTGCGCGGCATCGAGTACCAGCCGGAGCGCGACGGACAGTACCACCGCTAGGCTGCAGCACCACCACCAGGGCCAGCACGATGGCGCAGGCGATCCAGACCGACCACAGCGTATGGGTGAGGAAGTGGGCGCCGCGCATCTGCTGCATCCAGCCCAGCACCAGCCCCGGCGCCAGCGCCAGGCAAGCGGCGCGCCATGCCCCGCGGCCCGGCCCCGGCAACCACAACACCGCCAGCGACACCAGCCACAGCGCGCTCGACGCGTGGCCGGCCGGCATGCAATGGCCGGGCAGGACACCCGCCGGCAGCGCATCGAACAGGCGCACATAGGGCTCGTTGCCGCCGTAGCGCGCCAGGTCCCAGGGACAGTGGGCGCTGCTGGCCTGCTTGAGCAGGCTGGTCGCGAGCGGCACCAGCACGGCGGAGCAGGCGATCACGCGCAGGCGCAGTCGTGCCAGGGGCCGCTCCAGCGGCGCCTGCGGCCGGAGCGCATCGGCGATCGCCAGCGCCACGAAGCATGCCGCCAGCAGCGCCAGTCCCCCCTTGAGTATCTCGTGGCCAAAGGTCGCGGTGAGCCATGCGTCGCGCCATGGGAAGCTGGCTGTGGCGCGGCTGTACAGCCAGTCCGCCAGGACCAGGTCGACGTCGGTCCATTGCCCCAGTGCGCCGATCAGCGGCGCCACCAGGACCAGCACCGCGCCAAGCCGCCGACAGCTGCGCATCTCCAGCAAGGCTCCCGCGTGCTGCTGCTCCGCCCCCTCAATTGCGGATGCAGGCATGGAACAGGTCGAGTTTCGGATTCAGGACGGCGGTCTCGACATTCAGCATGCCGAGCACGGAGTGGAACACGTTGTCGTGCGAGAGCGGCTGGTCGCGGCGCGCCTGCAGGCAGGCGCGGTCGATGCGGAAGCGCTGGCTGAAGCCCTCCGACATCCACAGCATCATCGGCACATGGGTCTGTTCCTTCGGCGCGAACAGCCAGGGAGCGCCGTGCAGGTACATATTGCCTTCGCCGAGCGACTCGCCGTGGTCGGAAAAGTACAGCATCGAGGTGTCGACGTCGGCATCCTGCGCGGCCTGGCGCAGCAGGTCGATGGTCTGGGCCAGGAAGCTGTCGGTGTAGAGGATGGTGTTGTCGTAGGCCGCGACGATGGAATCGCGGGTGCAGCTTTCGAACTCGCTGGTCTGGCACACCGGCCCGAAGCGGCCGAAGCCGGCCGGATAGCGCCTGGCATACTCCGGCCCGTGGCTGCCCTTCTGGTGCAGGACGATGACGAGGTCCTTGCCTGGCTGGCGGATCAGCTCCGGCAGGCCCTCGAGCAGGCCTCCGTCGTAGCATTCTGCTCCGGCGCAGTGGGATTTGCCGGGCGCCGGCGTTGCCACGTCGACGAATTCGACGCGCTCGCACACGCCCTTGCAGCCGGAATTGTTGTCGCGCCAGAGCACGCGGAAACCGGCATGCGACAGCACGTCGAGCAGGCCCTCCTGGTGTTTGGCGACGCTGTCGTCATAGCGCTCGCGCGGCAGCGCCGAGAACACGCAGGGCACCGACACCGCGGTCGCGGTGCCGCAGGACTCGACCCGTGCAAAGTTGATCAGGCCCTCTTCGCGCGCCAGCCGCGGATTGGTCTGGCGCGCATAGCCGTTGAGCGAGAAATTGGCCGCGCGGGCGGTCTCGCCGACCACGATCACGGTGACCGTGCGGCGCGCCTGGCCGGCCCAGCGGCTGCCCTTGGCCGCGTCGCGGCCGATCGCCTGCAGCGGCACCTGCTTGCTCCAGCGGTTGCGCAGGTAGCCGTTCAGCGCTTGCACCACGTTGGTGGGCGTGAGCAGGTAGCGCAGCTCGCGGTGCTCGCGCACCACTGGCGCCAGGGTCTTGAACAGCAGGACCAGAAGCAGCGCGGCCGCGGCGAGCGCCGCCGCGCCGAGGCCGAGGCGCCGGCCGATGCCGCGCAGGCCGCGCGGAAAGGCCAGCTGCGCCCGCGCCACCAGCAGCGCGGGCAGGCCCCCGGTCAGCATGACGAAGGCCGCCAGGCGCCAGCACAGCAGCTCGCCGGCTTCGCGCGGGTCGGTTTCGAACACGCTCTGGATGATGGACTTGTCGATCACGACCCCGTACTCGTTGATGAACCAGGCCGAGGCCGAGGCAGTGAGGATGCAGGCTACCAGGGCCGGCTTGGCGACGTAGCGGAAGCTGAACGGGGTCAGGAGGGCGTAGAACAGCAGCACGACGATCGCGAAGCTGCCGGCCAGCAGCGGCAGCCGCGCCAGCGAGAAGCCGCCGACGGCGTGGATGAAATTCGACCAGAAATTGATGTTGGCGGCGCTGGCCAGCAGCACGGCGACGCCGAAGACGAGCAGGTTGGCGCTGATGCGCCGGGGAGGTGTGTTGTGCACTTCGTATTGCATTCGAACCGCGCGGCCGGGATGGCCACGTCATGCTTGCAGGATACGAGGCGCGCCGTGAATCGCGGCTCAAGCGGGCGTTAAGGCTGCGTGAACCTCCGGGCTCAGGCGGCGGGAAAGCTGATCGTGAAGCGGCTGCCGCCCTCTTGGCGTTCTTCGTAGGCGAAGCCGGCGCCGAGAAAATCGCAGATGCGCCGGGCCAGCGCCAGCCCCAGCCCGGTGCCGCCCGATCCGCTCGAGGGCGCGCCGCCGCTGCCGAAGGTGGCCACCACGGCGGGCGGCAGGCCGGGACCGGTGTCCTCGACCACCACCCGGCCCGGCAGCAGGCGCACCACCACCTCGCCCCGGTCGGTGTACTGGCAGGCGTTGCGCACCAGGTTGCCGATGGCGGCCGCGACCAGTTCGCGCGGGGCGCGCACGGCGAGTGCCGGGCCGTCGAGAAAACGCAGCGCAACCGGCTTGCCGGCCACCAGCACGCGGTATTTCTCGACTTCGTCCTCGGCCACGGCGTGCACGTCGACCGGCGCCAGCGTGCCGAGCTCGGGTGCGCGCGCCAGCAGCAGCAGCACGGTGACCGATTCGGCCGCCTCGCGCGCCGCGCGGTAGATGCGCTCGGCCGGGGCGCGCACGGCGGGCGCGGCTTCCTGCATCAGGATCTCGCTGGCGCCCATGATCACGGTGAGCGGACTGCGCAGTTCGTGGCTGACGTCGCCGGTGAAGTAGCGTTCGCGGTCGAGGAAGGCGCGCAGTTCGGCGGTGTGGGCCTCCAGCGCGCGCGCCAGCACGCCCAGTTCGTCCTTGCGTGCGGTGAGTTCCGGCGGCGCCTCGCCGCGGCGCGCCGACTGCGCCAGCGCGTGGATCGGGGTGACCACGCGGGCGCCGAAAAAGCCGCCGAGCAGCAAAGCCAGCAGCACGAAGACGATGAACACGGCGGCGAACATGGAGTACACCACCAGCTCGATCTTGTCGTAGTCGCTTTCGTGGTCGACCAGCACCCAGCTGCCGCGCGCGTCCTGCCCGGCCAGCACGTGCAGGCGGATGGCGCCGACGTCGACCTTGTGCACGCCGTCGGATAGTCCGCGCAAGGGAGCGGGAATCGCTTCGTTGCGATGAAAGCGCAGGCCGGCCGGCATGTCGACGTCCAGGCCGGCCGCCTGGCGCGGGGCGGCCCAGGCCACGGCCGCTTCCAGGCGCTTGTCGACCAGCTGCACTTCGATGCCCTCCACCGCGATCGCGGCGATGACCGCGAAGAAGCATGAGGCGCCGAGGCCGAACAGGACGAAGGCGACGACGATGCGCCGTTTCAGGGAATCAGCGGGGCGCATCGCGCTGCGGGCCGCCCTGGGGATCGCCCTGCACCAGCTTGTAGCCGACGCCGGCCACGGTCTGCAGCATCGGCGTGGCGAAGGGCTTGTCGATCGCCTGGCGCAGCGCATGGATGTGGGTGCGCAGGGCGTCGCTGTCGGGCCGGTCCTCGCCCCACACGGCCTGCTCCAGGGTCTCGCGGGTGACGATGCGCGGCGCGCCGGCGAGCAGGCAGCGCAGCAGCGTGTAGCCGGTCCGGGTCAGCTGCACCGGCACGCCGGCGCGCGCGGCTTCCTGCGTGTCGGGATCGAAGCTCAGCTCGCCGAAGCGCATGGTCGCGTGCACCGCATGGGCGGCGCACGAGCGGCGCACCAGGGCCTTCAGGCGCACTTCGAGCTCCACCAGCGAGAAAGGCTTGACCAGGTAGTCGTCGGCGCCGCTGTCGAAGCCGGCCACCTTGTCGGGCAGGCTGTCGCGCGCGGTCAGCATCAGCACCGGCGTGGCCTTGCCGAGCTCCGTGCGCAGCTTCTGGCACAGCTCCAGCCCGTTCAGGCCGGGCAGCATGACGTCGAGGACGATCACGTCGTAATCGTTCTCGGAGGCGAGCGCCAGCCCGCCGTAGCCGTTGCGGGCGGAATCGAGCTGGTGGCCCTTCGGCTCCAGGAAACCGTACAGGTTGGCGAGGATGTCGGGGTGGTCTTCGACGATGAGGATGCGCATGCGCTTATTCTAGTGGAGTAGAGCGGGCTCAGCGTAGCGTTGCGGGCGTTAAGATCGCGTTAAAGAGGAGCTTCCGGCAGTGACGCTGCCTGGAAACGTTGGCAAATGCGCATCTTTGGATTATCGTTGGCGCGTTCACTGCCAACGAAAGAGACCATGAAACGATTCCTCGCCGCCGCCTTCCTGTTCCTGGGCCTGATCGGCATCGCCCGTGCCGAGACCGACGCCCAGCTCACCAAGCAGGTCAATGCCTTCGTCGACGCATGGCATGACGACGCCGCTAATGCGCGCATGGCCTATTTCGACAAGATCGCCCCGGACGGCGTCTACATCGGCACCGACCGCACCGAGCTGTGGAAGCGCGACGCCTTCAAGACCTGGGCCAAGCAGTATTTCGAGCGCAAGTCGGCCTGGAGTTTCAAGGCCACGCGCCGCAATGTGTATGCCTCGGGCGACAAGTCGCTGATCTGGTTCGACGAGCTGCTCGACACCCCGAACATGGGCCCGTGCATGGCCAGTGGCGTGATCCGCAAGACGGCCAAGGGCTTCGAGATCGTGCATTACCAGCTGTCGATGGCGGTGCCGAACGAGGTGGCGGGACAGGTGACGGCGCTGATCGCCGAGCACGAGAAAGAGGGAAAGCAGGCCGCCAAGTAAGGGGAGGCCGCACGGCCATCCCCGTGCGGTTATCATCTGCGGATGTCGCTACTGAATCCACCCTACATCGGCCGTTTCGCCCCATCGCCCACCGGCCCGCTGCACGCCGGTTCGCTGGTCGCGGCCCTGGCCAGCTACCTCGACGCCCGTGCCCACCACGGCACCTGGCTGGTGCGCATCGAGGACATCGACGAGGGCCGCTGCGTGCCCGGCGCGGCCGAGGGCATCCTGGCCTTGCTGGAGCTGCTGGGCATGCACGCCGACGGCGAAGTCGTCTGGCAGAGCCGCCGCAAGCACCTGTACCAGGCCGCCGCCGAGCGCATCGTCCTGCACACCTACCCCTGCGGCTGCAACCGGCGCGAGATCGCCGATTCGCGCCTCGGCTTCGCGCCGGACGGCGCCGCGATCTATCCCGGCACCTGCCGCTATGGGCTGGCGGAGGGACGCAGCATGCGCAGCCTGCGCCTGCGCGTGCCGGAACCGGGCTACGACGTCGTCAGCTTCACGGACCGTTTCGCCGGCGAGGTCACGCAGCGGCTCAGCGGGGAATCGGGCGACTTCGTCCTGAAGCGCGCCGACGGTTTCTGGGCCTACCAGCTGGCGGTGGTGGTGGACGATGCCGAGCAGGGCGTCACCGACGTCGTGCGCGGCGCCGACCTGCTCGACTCCACGCCGCGCCAGATCTTCCTGCAGCGCGTGCTCGGGGTGCCGACCCCGCGCTACCTGCACGTGCCCGTGGTGCGCAACGAGAACGGCGAAAAGCTGTCGAAGCAGACCGGCGCGCTGGCCGTGGCGCCGGGCGACGAGGCGGCCGCAGTGGACGCACTCTTGCAAGCCGCGCGTTTCCTCGGCCTGCCCCTCGACCGGCCGGCATCGCTGCACGCCTTCTGGCAGGCGGCGATACCGGCCTGGAGCCAGTTGCTGGCTACGCGCGAGGGCGCGGCGCTTACCTGATCGCGCTGGGCCGGCGGCGCGCCATCAGCGCCAGTCCGGCCAGGCCGATGCCCAGCATCCCCCAGGTCGCCGGTTCCGGAATCGGCGCCGCCACCACGAAGCCACGGATCTCGCCGTTCGGATACTCGGCCGTGTGGATGTTGAGGTAGGCCTGGTTGGCGTTCATCGCCGCGAGCAGCGCCGAACCGGCCGAGGACGGGGTGCCGCCGAACTGGGCCAGGAAGGCCGGCTCCCAGACCGCCGCCTCGCCCAGGTCGAAGGTGTGGGTGTATTCGCCGGCCGTGACCATCATCGGGAAATCCACCAGCGAGATCGCCGGCGGCGCGACGCCGGTGAAGGCTTCGGTGGTGCAGCAGTGGATGTGGGCGACGGTCGTCCCGGCCACCAGGTCGCTGAACGGTACTTCGGCCCGCAGCAGCGAGCCGTCGATCTCGAGGGTGGCGATGCTCGAACCGGGCGACCCGTTGGGCGGCGACTCGGCCGGGCCGCTGGACACGGCGCGGTAGATGTCGGCAGCCTGGGCCGCCGGTGCGAGCGCCAGCGTTGACGCCGCGAGCGCAAGTGCGCTCAGTACTTTTTTCATGGCAGTCCTCCTGATCAGGAAAGAATCCAGACAGCACACCCGGATGGGTGTACTGCTGAAAAAAGTAGCGCATCAATTCCGCACCGTCCACACCGTACCGGGGATAAAAGTACCTTGGGCATAGGCATGAAAGAAAGATGCTTCAGGTGCTGCCTTGCATCAATGGTGGGAAAGCGAGGATTTGTAGCGAGCCCGGCTGGCTATACTTGACGGCTTCGTTCTTACAACTGACAAGTCGACATGGAACAAGGCATGGGCAAGCGCTTTGCTGCCGTTTTCATACTCGCAGCACTGCCATTCACCAGCAATGCAGGCGGGCCCGCGGACCAGGCCAGATCATTTGCAGAGATCTACACGTCGCTCTGCATGAAACACCTGACGAATCTGGACGCCTTGCGCGAGAAGCTGAAGCAGGTACCCAAGCTTGCGCCGGAGCAGGCGCGGCATTTCCTGTCGGGGAGGAGCGGCGATGCGTGGTCCGTACCCGACAAGCACGGCACTTTTGTGCTCGCCTTGCCCCATCAGAAGAACCTGTGTGCCGTGTACGCACGCCGGGCGGATACGAAGGCCGCTGAAAAGCTGTTCGTGGAACGCGTTGGCACGGCTCCAGCACCATTGATCGGCAAGCGAACGGCAGACGATCACGCCAGGACGGCGAGCGGACCGACGCATACGCTTGCCTACGAGTGGGGCGTGCCGAAGGCCGGGAGAAAGATGGTGTTCACCCTGACAACGGCGGCGTCGGATACCGCGCAGGTGCAAGTGCTCGGTACTGCCGCCATCGCGAATGCGGATCGTGCACCCGATTGATCCTGGGCTGTGATCCTGGCAGAGCCGACCCGATGCACATGGCGCTTCCCCTCGCGTTCGCAAGCGGGCCGGCCCCTCAGTGAGGCTTGCGCAGGATGGTGATTTCGCCGTCGGCTTCCAGGAAGGCGCATTTCATTTCCGGGCGCGGGCAGTCGTGCTCGCGCAGGGCTTCCTCGATGTCGGATTCGGACAGGCGGCAATTGCGCACCACCTTGTCGAAGAACACCCCGTCGCGTCCGATCAGGACGGCGCTGCCGTCGACCAGTTTTTCGAAGCGCGGGCTGCGCGAGCTGAACAGGGCGACCGAGGAATTGATGGCGACCAGCGTGGCTGCCGCGATCAGGCCGCCGACCAGCGATTGGTCGCCCGCATTCAGCGAGTTGGACACGGCTTCGGACAGCAGCATGATGACCAGCAGGTCGAAGGGCGTGAACTGTCCGACCGTGCGGCGGCCGGACAGGCGCACCATAATTAGCAGAAAGATGTACACGGCAAGCCCGCGTACGATGAATTCCCACCAAGGAAGATCCATGTCGAACATATCGTCTCCATGCACAACACCGATGGGTTCATTGTAATCAAAACGTTAAGGTCTTGATTTTCAAGCGTGCGCTACCGCAGGCCGCTCAGGAGGCCGGCGGCGACGGCGATTGCGTGGCAGCTTCCCATGCGGCAAGTTCCCGCTCGTAGCGTGCCAATGCTTCCTCGTAGAGGTCGAAGACACAGGGCACGCAGCCGCTGCGGCAGCAGTCCTCGAGTTCGGGCTGCACCGGTGGAACCGGACGCGGCGACGGCGTGCTCATTCCTTGCGCCCGGTCTCGCCGTTCAGGATCTGCTGGATTTCCTCGCGTTCCTTCTTGCTGACGTGGCCACGCAGCGCGGCCAGCACCAGCTCCTTGCCCGAGCCGGAGAAGGCCTTGTGGATCAGGTCCTTGATCAGGCCGGCCTGGTGCCGGTCCTGCGGCTGGGCCGGCGCGTACACGTGGGCGCGCGCGCTCTCGTCGCGGGTCAGAAGACCCTTGGCGTGCATCATCTGCAGCAGCCGCAGCACATTGGCATAGGCCATGTCGGGCCGCGTTGCGAGCGCGGCTTCGTGCACCTGGCGGGCAGTGGCGGGGCCGAGCTGCCACAGCAGGCGCAGCATTTCCAGTTCGGACGGGGTCGGCTTGGCGGGATCGTCGGGAGTGCTCATAGCTTAAACAAAAATAAAACTTGCTCAACTCTACACGGTCTGACTCAACATGAAGGAACTTTCCCCTCGTTGGTACTATCAAGGTTTCTGGTTACTCGACTAGTTTACTACCGTAGCGTTATTCCAAACGCAGACTCGCGCTAATCAAGGCCGAGCGGTGGCAGAAACGCTAGGGAGACGCATCGTGTTTGCAGCGCACCTCATCCGGCTCGTACCAAATAATGTGCAGGCTTCGTACTTGGCACGTGCGGCCGGGACTGCGCGATTTGCGTACAACTGGGCGCTGGCCGAATGGACAAAACAGTACGAAGCATGCAAGCTTGACCCGTCACTACCTAAGCCTTCCGAGGCGGCCTTGCGGCGCAAGCTCAATGCAATCAAGCGCAACACCTTTCCTTGGATGCTCGAGGTGACGAAAAATGCACCTCAGATAGCCATTATGCAGCTAGGACGTGCATTCGAAAATTTCTTCGCTAAGCGTGCCGAGTACCCGGTATTTCGGAAGAAAGGTCAAGACGATCGGTTTAGTCTAAGTAATGACCAGTTCAGTGTTGAGCAGCGACGTATTCGCATCCCGAAGCTGGGATGGGTGCGGATGCGCGAAGCCTTGCGTTTTACAGGCCGGATAATATCGGCCTCGATCTCACGCGTTGCAGACCAGTGGTACGTCAGCATTACCGTCGAGGCCGAGAGTCCACCGTTGCCACCTTCCGAAAGCCAAGATGCGGTGGGAGTGGACCTGGGCATCAAGACACTGGCGACATTATCGACAGGCGAGAAGTTCCTTGGCCCTAAAGCGATGAATACATTGCTTAAGCGCTTGCGCCGCCTGTCACGCGCTTTGGCTCGCAAGGTAATAGGTTCGCGCAACAGGACCAAGGCAAGGCTGAAACTGGCCAGACTGTACGCCAAGATCGCGAATGTTCGTCGTAACAGCTTGCATCAACTCAGCACAAGTATCACACGCCGTTTCTACACGATCGGCATCGAAGACCTGTGCGTCAAGGGCATGTTAGCCAATGGGCGTTTGGCGCGCGCCATCGCCGATATGGGTTTTCGTGAGTTGCGCCGTCAGCTTGAGTACAAGGCGGCTTGGCGTGGTGGTCATTTGGTGCTGGCGGATCGTTGGTTTCCGAGCAGCAAATTGTGCTCCTGTTGCGGACATAGGCTGGAAACGCTTGACTTGTTCACTCGGAAGTGGAGCTGTTCGATTTGTGGGACATCACATGATCGAGACGTGAACGCGGCTATTAATCTGAAGAACATGGCGGTGAGTTTCACCGCTTCTGCCTGCCGAGGGGAAGGCGCTGGCCTCGCACGTAAGCGCGAGGCGAAACCGGCCCCAGCGAAGCAGGAATTCAGTAGCAGAATTAGCCACGGTTAGTTCTGCATCAATCTGGAAGAACGGTAAATGATCTAGACCCGCTGTCCGCCATTCGATTGCTATCGATCGTGGAGCCGATATTCCCGCAGGTCGAATATGTTCTTGCCATTTTCCCTGATGCACACGCCGGTCATGGTCTCGCCTGGCCGCAGCACGTGCTTGATGCGGGTGCCCACGGCCTTGCCGGCGCAGGCGGCGTGGGCGGCTTCCGGCACCTCGGGCAGGGGCGGCGGCGGCGGCGGCGGCGCCGGCGGGGCCGGGATCGCGGGCATCGCGGGCATGGACGGCAGGGCCGGCGGGGCGATGCCGGTGACCCGCTCGTCCGGGAGCTCGGGCGGCGCCGGCGGGGCAGGAGGAGCCGGGGGCGCAGGCGGGGTGGGCGGGGCCGGCGGCGGCGGGCATTTTCCCTTCGCGGTCGACTCGCACTTGTAATGAACGTGGACGCCCGCCTGGGCGCCGCCGGTGAGCAAGCCCAGCAGGGCGATGGCGGCAATCGCCTTGTTTTTCGTATGCATGATGGTCTCCCTTGGCAGCGGCCCGCGCCATGCGGCGGGCCATGGTTGCATCCTGCATGCCAAATGTGGAGAAATGATGGAGCGCCGAGCTAGAGGTCGCAGCGGTAGCCGAGCCCGTAGATCGAGCGGATCGCTTCCAGCCCCGGCGCGGCGGCCTCGATCTTGCGCCGCAGGTTCTTGATGTGGCTGTCGATGGCGCGGTCGGTGGCGTCCAGGCTGTCGGCACGGGCGGCATCGAGCAGCTGGGCGCGCGAGAACACCTGCCCCGGGCGCCGCGCCAGCGCCGCCAGGATCGCGAATTCGGTCGGGGTCAGGTCGAGCTGCCGGCCGTGGATCGCGATGCGGCGCGCGCCCTCGTCGATGGCCAGCACGCGCCGGGGTTCTGCCGGGCCCGCGCGGCGCAGGATGGCCTTGATGCGGGCCATCAGTTCGCGCGGGCTGAAGGGCTTGCACAGGTAGTCGTCGGCGCCGGCTTCCAGGCCGAGCAGGCGGTCGATCTCCTCGACCCGCGCGGTTACCATGATCACCGGCAGGTCGCCCGACGCGCGCAGCGTGCGGCACAGCGACAGGCCGTCGAGGCCCGGCAGCATCAGGTCGAGCACGACCAGGGCGGGCGGGTGCGCGCGGATCGCGGCCAGTGCCTCGCGGCCGTCCCCGAAGACCTGCGGCGCATAGCCGGAAGCGCGCGCGTAGTCGGCGACCAGCGCGGCCAGTTCGGGTTCGTCTTCCACGATCATGATGGACTGGCTCATGCGGCGCCTCGCGCCAGCGGCAGGGACAGCGTCACGCGCAGGCCGCCGAGCGGCGAGTGGGCGAAGGCCAGGCTGCCGCCCTGGGCTTCGAGCAGGCGCCGGCAGAGCGCCAGGCCGAGCCCGGCGCCGCCATGGGCCCGGCTGCGCGAGGCGTCGACGCGGTAGAAGCGTTCGGCCAGGCGCGCCAGGGCATCGTCCGGCACGCCGGGGGCGCTGTCGTCGATGACGAGGTGCAGGCAGCTGGCGTCGGCATGCGCATGGAGCGCGATGCGCCCGCCCGCAGCCGTATACCGCAGGCTGTTCTCGAACAGGTTGTCCAGCACCTGGCGCAGGCGGTCCGGGTCGGCCAGCACGCGGCTGCGCGCAGGGGCGGCGCCCGGCTCGAAGGCCAGCCCGGCCGCCTGCAGGCGCGCGGCGAAGCCTTGCGCATGGGCGCTGGCGAGCTCCCACAGGTCGAGCGGGACCGGCTTGCAGTCGAGCGCCCCAATGTCGGCGCGCGCCAGCGCATACAGCTCGTCGATCAGCTTGTTCAGGGCCAGCACCTGGCGCAGCATGGACTCGACGGTCTCGGGCGTGGCGCTGCGCACGCCGTCCTGCAGGGCCTCGAGCTGGGCGCGCAGCACGGCCAGCGGGGTGCGCAGCTCGTGCGAGGTATCGGCCACCCACTGGCGGCGCGCTCCTTCCGCGCTTTCCAGCTGCTGCGCCAGGGCGTTGAAGTGGCGCGCCAGCTCGCCCAGTTCGTCGCTGCGGGTGCTTGGCAGGCGTACCCCGTAGCGGCCGCCGGCCAGCGCGCCGGCGCCCTCGGCCAGGCGTTCGATCGGCTGGCGGAAGTGGCGCGCCAGCAGCACGGCGGCAAGCGCGCTCAGGGCGACGGCCGCGGCGACGATCGGCCACAGGCTGCTGCGCAGCTGTTCCAGGAAGGCGAAGGCCATCGCATCGCTCGGCCGCTGGCTGGGCAGCACGCCAAGGTAGCCAATCGTGCGGCCGCCGACCTCGATGGCACGGTCGACCAGCGGAAGATCGCCGGGCACGCGCCCAGCCAGGTAGGCGCCCTTCGCGTCGAGCAGGGTGACGCGCTGGTGCAGGTCGTAGGTGACGCCATCGGCACGCGGCGCGTCCAGGTGTGGCGGAGCCAGGGGCAGCGCCGGTGGCGCGGGAGGAGCGGGCGGAGCCGGTGGCGCAGGCGGAACGGCGCCGTCCACCGGCGCGGCCGGGGCGCTGGCGCGTTCCGGCGCTGCCGGTGGCAAGGGAGCCGCCGGCAACTCGGGCGCCGGCGGTACGGCCAGAGCCCGGCGCTCGCGTTGGTCCTGCAGGCGCACCAGTTCCTGCGCAATCCAGCCGTGCCGTGCATCGCCAGCGGGCAGGAATTGCCAGCCGCCCTGGGCCCGGTAGCGTGTCGCCAGGCTGTCCGACAGTTCGCCCAGGCGGTCGAGTTCGATGCCGACGGCGTAGTCGCCGAAACTCGCCAGCACGTTCTGGCGCAGCAGGTAAACGGCGCTGGCCGCCACCGCGAGGATGGCAAGCAGGACCGAGAAGAATAGGCGGTGACCGATGGAAAATTTCACAATGGCGAGTCAGTGTCGGACTACATGAAAGAGATTTTTTATTCTCAATAAAAGGTGGCGAACGATCATCCTATTCTAGTGATGGCAAAACCACAAAAGCCATTTCTCTTAGTCTGACAGATAAGACGCCAGAGCTGGCAAGGTCTGGTCCTACAAGACTGTTGCCGGTTTTGGGTGGTCTGCCGCGCTCGCCGTGGTTAGGATGGATCTGTCTCAGCCACTTCCGGCTGATGCTTTAAACGATGAACAGGAGGTAACTATGGCATCGAATAACCAAGGCGGCAACAAAGGCAAGCAGGGCGGCAACCAGCAGAGCGGCGACACCAGCAACCGCGGTTTCGCCTCGATGGATCCGCAACGCCAGCGCGAGATCGCCAGCGAAGGCGGGCGTGCTGCGCACGCATCGGGTAATGCCCACGAATTCACCTCGGAAGAAGCACGCCGTGCCGGCTCGATGAGCCACGGCGGCGGTGGCGGCCAGCAGAGTGGCGGCCAGGGCGGCAACCAGCAAAGTGGTGGCGGTCGTGGCAGCAATCAGGCAAGCGGCGGCAACACCCGCGGCGGCTCGCCCGAGCAGCACGCCAAGGCTGGCTCGCAGAGCCACAAGAACCAGAAGTAAATCGTAGCGTGGGCGGGTTTGCCCGCCCACGCGGTGGTAGACGGCAGCAAGATCATCCGGCACGAAAGCGGAGGCACTACGTATCGCCGCGTGGGCAAGAAACTTGCCCACCCTACTTAATAAACATCCCTGCGGTAGCGTCCTTCGGCCGTGAGCGCATCCAGCATCTCCACGCCCAAGACTTCCGTCAGCGCCTCGTGCACGCCGCCCGCCATTCCCTGCAGGCTGCCGCACACGTAGATCGCCGCTCCCTGGTCGACCCAGCTGCGCAGCGTTTGCGCATGCTCGCGCACCAGGTGCTGCACATAGCGCGGCGCCGCCTGATCGCGCGAGAAGGCGAGGTCGAGCCGGGCCAGGCCGCCTGACGCCAGCCATCCCTGCAGCTCGTCGCGGCACAGGAAGTCGTGGGCAGCATTGCGTTCGCCGAACAGCAGCCAGTTGTCGCCTTTCCCGTCATCGACGCGCGACTTGAGCAGCGCCCGCAGCCCGGCCAGCCCGCTGCCGTTGCCGATCGCAATCAGGGGGCGTGCGGCATTGCCGTTCAGGCGGAAGCGCGCATGCGCGCGGATGCGCAGGCGGATCACCTCGTCCGGCGAAGCCGTCTCGCACAGCCAGCCCGATGCCGCGCCCAGGCTGCCGTCCTCGCGCCGCTGCAGGCGCACCAGTAGTTCCAGCCGGCCTTCGGAAGGCAGGGACGCAATCGAGTATTCACGCGGATGTTCCGGGTCAGCCGGAGCGCTGACCTGGGCCAGGTCGCCGGCTTCCCACGCCGGCAGCGCGGCGTCGACCGGGATCAGTGCGATGCGGTACAGTGGGGCGCCGGCGCTGCCCGGATTGGCGAGCTCGCGCCCTGCGATGCGCCACTCGCCGTAGCTCGGGGCTTCCCAGTCCGGTGCGTCGCTGGTGCCGGCCAGGCGGCCGATGTGGTGCTGCCATGCGGCCAGCGCGGCGGGGTTGCCGCGGTCGACGTCGATGCGTTCGAACAGCGCCGTGGCGCCGTGCGCGGCCAGCCAGTCGTCCAACGCACGGCCGAAGCCGCAGTAATTCGTGTAGCTGCTGTCGCCCAGCGCCAGCACCGCGTAATGCAGGTGTGACAGATCGGGCGCAGCACCCATGGTCACGCCGGCGAAACGCGCGGCGCTGTCGGGGGCGTCGCCCTCGCCATAGGTGCTGGCGACGAACAGGATGCGGCCGGCCTTCGACAGCGTGTCCGGGTCGAGCGCCGACATGCAGGCCGCGCGCGCCGACAGGCCGCCCGTCCTCAAGGTGGCCGCGGTCTGTTCGGCCAGGTATTCGGCGCTGCCGGTCTGGCTGGCGTGGACCACCAGCCAGTCGGCCTCGCCCGTGGCGGTGGTCTTGCGGGCGCTCGCGCGGGCGCGCCATATCGCGAAGCACATCGCGAGGTAGCCGCCCGACAGGGCAAGGGCGCCGCCCCAGCGTACCGGATCGATGGTGAGCATCATTGCAGCAGCTCGCGCCAGGCGGCGCTGGTATGTTCGCGCAGGCCGCCCTCGTGGCGAACCAGGTAGCGCCCCGCGATGCCGCGCGCATCGGCAAAGGCCAGTCCCGCATCGACGCCCATCACGGTCAGCGCGGTGGAGAGCGCGTCGGCCACCATGCAGCTGCCCGCCACGACCGTGCAGGAAGCGACGCCGTTGGCGATCGGATGGCCGCTGCGCGGGTCGATCGTGTGCGAGGCGCGCTGCCGGCCGTGCTCGAAGTAGCTGCGATAGTCGCCCGAAGTGGCGACCGCCAGCCCGTGCAGGGCCACCATGGCGTGCGGGCTTGCTGCCGCATCGGGCACGCCTTCGATCTCGACCCACCACGGCTCGCCGCCCGGCTTCATGCCGGCGCCGCGCAGCTCGCCGCCGACTTCGACCAGGTAGTGGCGCACGCCGAGGCGCTCCAGGCAGAGGCCCAGGCGGTCCACGCCGTAACCCTTGGCGATCGAGGAGAAATCGAGGACGGCGCCGCCCGGCTGCAGCAGGCGGCGCCCGGCGCGGTCGAGCTGGGGGACGGCCCTGGCCCGGCGCGCCAGGGTGCTGGCGACTTCGATGGGGGAGGGCAGCTGGAATCCGGCCCCGTCATGGCGGCCGGTCGGGCCGAAGCCCCACAGCTTGACCAGCGCTCCGGCGGCCGGGTCGTAGGCGCCTGCCGTGTCTTCATGGACTTGCAGCGCAAGATCGGCGACGTCGTAGAACTGCGGCGGCAGCGCATGCCAGCTCCCGGCCGGCGCCCGGTTGTAGCGCGCGAGCAGGGAGCTTTCTTCCCAGTGGCTCATCTGCGCGACGATCTCGTCCAGCTCGCGCTGCAGGGCGGCTTCCAGGCCCTGGCCCGCGCCGGGCGGGACCAGCATCTGCGCCGACCAGGTGGTGCCCATCGAACGGCCCGCCGCCTTGCGCGGCACGCTGCCCGCGGGAGGAAGTGCCATGTCGATCTCGAAGGGAACGAGGACGCTGCGCAGGTTCTGCATGCCGGCCCGCCGTCCTTACTGCGGCAGCACTTCGAAGGTGGCCGCGTAGGTGTAGCGCTTGGCGCCCGGCTGCTGCGGGGCGCCGCGTTCGCCGTGCGGCACGGCGGCGCTCAGGTAGTACATGTTCGGCGCCGCCACGGTGAAGCTGGCTTCGCCCTTGGCGTCGGTAGTCAGGCGCTGTTCGCCCGAGGAGCCGCGGTACTTGGCGGTGCCCGGCACCACGCTGAACGGCATGCTGGCCACCGGCTTGCCGTCGAGCTGGAAGCGCACGCGGATCGGCTCGCCGACGCGCAGGTCGGACGGGTGGGTGACCGGGACCAGCTCGAGGCCGACGCCGCTCGGCTTCAGGGCGGTCTCGTTCATCTTGTTGGCCGAGACGAAGGTTTCCAGGCGGGTGTGCACGTTGGTGGTCTGCACTTCGGTGGCGCCGGCCGGCACCTGCACCTGCGGGCTGCCCTGCGGACCGCGGAAGCGCTTGGTCTCGCCGTTCAGCTTGTAGCTGCCCATCACGTTGTTGTTGACGATGGACAGGCGGTAGGTGCCGTCCTTCGGCAGGCGCAGGTCGAGCGTGCTGCGGTACTTGCCCAGCACCGCGCCCTGCGCCTTGGTTGCGACGCCGTCCGGATCGGTGATCGTCAGGTTGTCCAGGCGCAGCGGGGCGTGATTGAATTCGAACAGCTGGTTCGAGATGCCGGCGTCGAGCGTGACCCAGGCTTCCTTGGCGTCGACCATGGTGCTGTTCGGCAGCAGCCAGGCGTCGTGCGCCTGGGCCGTGAAGGACATGCCGGCGAGGATCAGGCCGAGCAGGGCGGCTTTGGTGAAGCGGGGTTGTTGCATGGTGTTCTCCTGTTCTTGATGCGTTATTGGATCTGGAGCGACACGGCGCCCAGTTCGTCCTTGCCCGCCGCGCTGGCCGCGACCTTGCCCTTGCCGGCCCAGTTGAAGGGCAGCTTGACCACTTCGCGCCCGCCGGATTCGCGCGAGGCCTCGACCACCAGCGTGTAGTCGCCGGCCGGGAGCTTGTCCAGGCCATGGCGCGCGCCGTCGAACTTCATGGTGTGGGCGCCCGGCGGGCGGGTCGCGCCGCTCACGCCGTCGATCGGCATGGTCGCTTCGCGGCCGGCCTTGCGCCACCAGGTGCGCAGGTCCTTCAGCCACTTCTCGCCTTCGCGGTTCTTCAGCTTGAGGTCGTACAGCACGGCCAGGTTCGAGGCCACGCTCTGGTCGGCGCGCTCGATCCAGATCGCGACATAGGGCTTGTGGTATTCGGCCACGTTCAGGCGCGGCAGCTCGAACTTGACCGACAGCTCGGCGCCCACGGCCCAGCTCGATGCAAGCGGCAGGCTCAGGAGGAGCGAATGGGACAGTTTCATTCTTGGTCTTCTCTTATAAATACATCAATGAACGAACAGCAGGGCCAGCACGATCGGCAGCACGATGCCGAATCCGATCACGGGCCAGGTCGACGGCCGCTTGGCCGCGTGGTACTTCAGGATCAGGAAGCCGGTGATGCAGAACACCACGCAGGCGACCGAGAAAATGTCGATGAACCAGCTCCACACGGGGCCCGTGTTGCGGCCCTTGTGCATGTCGTTGAGCCAGGAGATCCAGCCGCGGTCGGTCCGCTCGTACTCGGCCGAGCCGTCGGCGGCGATGCGCAGCCAGGCGTCGCCGCCGGGGCGGGGCAGGGCCAGATAGGCGTCTTCCTCGCTCCACTCGGCGCGCTTGCCGCGTACCTCGACCGGGAAGGCGGCGTTGGCCCAGTCCGCGATCTCGCTCGGCAGCGGCACTTCGGCGTCGGCATGCTCGGCGGCGAATGTCGCGAGCTGGGCGCGCAGGGGCTCGGGCAGGCTCGCCTTCAGCCGGGTGACGCGGGGCTCGGCCTCGATCAGGCTGGCATTATTCAGGGTCAGGCCGGTAAAGCTGAACAGCAGCATCGCCATCAGGCAGATGGCCGAGCTGATCCAGTGCCACTGGTGCAGCTGCTTCAAATAAACGGCGCGACCCGCACTGGGCAGGGCCTTGGGTGCTGCGGATGCGGAAGTGGTCGGTCCGGTTGGGCTCATCATTAAATGATAACGATTATCATTTACCTGGTCAACCCGCTCCGTGTGGCTTTACAAATAGAAATAAAACATTTCTTGTTGAACGCTCTGCCTTGCCCGGAAGCTTGCGTTACAATACTGTGCGCTAAAAGGCAGCAGGAGACCTGTTGCCTTGCTTGGTGCACAGAATACGTCCTTCCCCCACAACTTGAGAAGTAAGTGCGATCCGCTAACCGGTCAGGCCGTGTCGCGGAAGGTTAGATTAACCCGCCCCATACTCGCGAAGCGCGAAGAAAGGTGAGCAAGAATGATGCAGCAACAGAATGCGAACTCGTACCTGTTCGGCGGTAATGCGCCGTACGTGGAAGAGTTGTACGAAGCGTACCTGAACAATCCGGGTTCGGTCCCGGAAAACTGGCGCGCTTACTTTGACCAGATGCAGCACGTGCCCGCAGTGGACGGCTCCAGCCGCCCGGACGTGGTCCACTCCTCGGTCGTCGCCTCGTTCGCCGAACGCGCGAAGCAGGGCCCGATCCGCACCATCAGCGCCTCGTCGGACCCGGAAATGGGCCGCAAGCGCGTGGCCGTCACCCAGTTGATCGCCGCCTACCGCTATCTCGGCTCGCGCTGGGCCAACCTCGACCCGCTGCAGCGCCAGGAACGTCCGCCGCTGCCGGAACTCGACCCGGCCTTCTATGGCTTCACCGAAGCGGACCTCGACACCGTCTTCAACATCAGCAATACCTACTTCGGGAAAGAAACCGCGCCGCTGCGCGACATCCTGAACATGCTGCGTGACACTTACTGCCGTTCGATCGGCGCCGAGTTCATGTACATCAGCGATCCGACCGAAAAGCGCTGGCTGCAGGAGCGCCTGGAGTCGATCCGCTCGACCCCGACCTTCACCGGCGACAAGAAAAAGCACATCCTCGAGCGCCTGACCGCGGCCGAAGGCCTGGAGCGCTACCTCCACACCAAGTACGTCGGCGCCAAGCGCTTCTCGCTGGAAGGCGGCGAATCCTTCATCGCCTCGATCGACGAAGTCATCCAGCGCGCCGGTGAAAAGGGCGTGCAGGAAATCGTCATCGGCATGGCCCACCGCGGCCGCCTGAACGTGCTGGTCAACACCCTGGGCAAGAGCCCGGCCGACCTGTTCGAAGAATTCGAAGGCAAGCACGCCGACGACCTGCCGGCAGGCGACGTGAAATACCACCAGGGCTTCTCGAGCGACATCTCGACCCCGGGCGGCCCGGTCCACCTGTCGCTGGCCTTCAACCCCTCGCACCTCGAAATCGTCAACCCGGTCGTCGAAGGTTCGGTCAAGGCACGCATGGAACGCCGCGGCGACCGCAAGGGCAAGGAAGTGCTGCCGATCCTGGTGCACGGCGACGCGGCATTCGCCGGCCAGGGCGTGGTCATGGAAACCCTGAACCTGGCCCAGACCCGGGGCTACGGCACCGGCGGTACCGTCCACATCGTCATCAACAACCAGATCGGCTTCACCACCTCGGACCCGCGCGACGCCCGTTCGACCATCTACTGCTCGGACGTCGTCAAGATGATCGAGGCGCCGGTGCTGCACGTGAACGCCGACGATCCGGAAGCGGTCGTGCTGGCCTCGCAGATCGCGATGGACTACCGCACCGAGTTCGGCAAGGACGTGGTCGTGGACATCGTCTGCTACCGCAAGCTGGGCCACAACGAGCAGGACACGCCGGCCCTGACCCAGCCGCTGATGTACAAGAAGATCGCCAAGCACCCGGGCACCCGCAAGCTGTACGCGGAGAAGCTGGCTGCGCAGGGCACCGTGCCGCCGGAAACCGGTGACCAGCTGGTCGCCGAATTCCGTGCCGCGATGGACGCCGGCAAGCACACCAACGATCCGGTGCTGACCAACTTCAAGGGCAAGTACGCCGTCGACTGGGCGCCGTTCCTGAACAAGAAGTGGACCGATGCCTGCGATACCTCGGTGCCGCTGGCCGAACTGAAGCGCCTGGCCGAACGCATCACCAAGGTGCCGGAAGGCTTCAAGCCACACTCGCTGGTCGAGAAGGTCCTGAACGACCGCGCCACCATGGGCCGCGGCGAGATGAACCTCGACTGGGGCATGGGCGAGCACCTGGCCTTCGCTTCGCTGGTGTCGTCGGGCTATGCAGTGCGCCTGTCGGGCCAGGACGCCGGCCGCGGCACCTTCGTGCACCGCCACGCCGTGCTGCACGACCAGAACCGCGAGCGCTGGGACCAGGGCATCTACCTGCCGCTGGCCAACGTCTCGGACAACCAGGCCAACTTCACCGTGATCGACTCGGTGCTGTCGGAAGAAGCGGTGCTCGGCTTCGAGTACGGCTACTCGACCGCAGAACCGAACACGCTCACCATCTGGGAAGCCCAGTTCGGCGACTTCGTCAACGGCGCCCAGGTCGTCATCGACCAGTTCATCGCCTCGGGCGAAGTGAAGTGGGGCCGCGCCTCGGGCCTGACCATGATGCTGCCGCACGGCTATGAAGGCCAGGGTCCGGAGCACTCGTCGGCGCGTATCGAGCGCTTCCTGCAGCTGTGCGCCGACAACAACATGCAAGTGGTGCAGCCGACCACGGCCGCCCAGATCTTCCACCTGCTGCGCCGCCAGATGGTGCGCCAGTTCCGCAAGCCGCTGGTGATCTTCACGCCGAAGTCGCTGCTGCGTAACAAGGACGCCGGCTCGCCGCTGACCGACCTGGCCAAGGGCGGTTTCCAGACCGTCATCGGCGAATGCGACGAGAAGATCGACGCATCCAAGGTCAAGCGCGTGCAGGTCTGCTCGGGCAAGGTCTACTACGACCTCGTCAACGCACGCAAGACCCGCGGCGTCAGCGATGTCGCCATCGTTCGTATCGAACAGATGTATCCGTTCCCGCACAAGTCGTTCGTGGCCGAACTGAAGAAGTTCCCGAACGCGACCGAAGTGGTGTGGGTGCAGGACGAGCCGCAGAACCAGGGTCCGTGGTTCCAGATCCAGCACAACATCTTCGAAAGCATGGAAGACGGCCAGCGCCTCGCCTACGCAGGCCGCCCGGCTTCCTCGTCGCCTGCGGTCGGCTACGCCGACAAGCACGTGGCGCAGCAGAAGGAACTGCTGGAAACCGCGTTCTCGAAGCTCAAAGGCTTCATCCTGACGAAATAAGAACAACACTGCCCCGGGCCTCGGCCTGGGGCGTTTGCATACAGAATACATAAACGGAGCTACATCAAAATGGCACAAATCGAAGTCAAGGTCCCTGTCCTGTCGGAATCGGTTGCTGAAGCAACCCTGCTGTCCTGGCACAAGAAAGTCGGCGAACAAGTGTCGCGCGACGAAAACATGATCGACATCGAGACCGACAAGGTGGTCCTGGAACTGCCAGCCCCGAGCGAAGGCGTGATCGTCCAGCTGCTGAAAGCCGACGGCGCGACCGTCGTGTCGGGCGAAGTCATCGCCGTCATCGACACCGAAGCGTCGGCACAGACCAGCCCGATCGCCGTGAAGGCCGTCCCGTCGGCCGCCCCGAACGCATCGATCGAGGCCGCCCCGGCCGCTGCCGCTACCGGCTCGAAAGGCGACGTCGCCATGCCGGCCGCCGCCAAGATCCTGGCTGACAACAACATGAGCGCCGCCGACGCCACCGGCACCGGCCGCGACGGCCGCGTGACCAAGGGCGACGCCCTGGCCGCAGTCGCCAACAAGCCGGCGGGCGGCGCCGCGCCGGCGCCACAGGCGCCAGCGCCAAAGCCGGCGCTGCAGTCGGTCGCCGCACCGGTCGCCAACCTGGGCGACCGTCCGGAAGAGCGCGTGCCGATGAGCCGCCTGCGCGCCCGCATCGCCGAGCGCCTGCTGCAGTCGCAGCAGACCAACGCCATCCTGACCACCTTCAACGAGGTGAACATGGCGCCGGTCATGGAACTGCGCAACAAGTACAAGGACAAGTTCGAGAAAGAGCACGGCGTCAAGCTGGGCTTCATGTCCTTCTTCGTCAAGGCCGCTGTCGCCGCGCTGAAGAAGTACCCGATCCTGAACGCCTCGGTCGACGGTAACGACATCGTCTACCACGGCTACTTCGACATCGGTATCGCCGTCGGTTCGCCGCGCGGCCTGGTGGTGCCGATCCTGCGCAACGCCGACCAGCTGTCGATCGCCGAGATCGAGAAGAAGATCGGCGAATTCGGCCAGAAAGCCAAGGACGGCAAGCTGACCCTGGAAGACCTGAACGGCGGTACCTTCTCGATCTCGAACGGCGGCGTGTTCGGCTCGATGCTGTCGACCCCGATCATCAACCCGCCGCAGTCGGCGATCCTGGGCGTGCACGCCACCAAGGACCGCGCCGTCGTGGAAAACGGCCAGATCGTCATCCGCCCGATGAACTACCTGGCGATGTCGTACGACCACCGCATCATCGACGGCCGCGAAGCCGTGCTGGGCCTGGTGGCCATGAAGGACGCGCTGGAAGATCCGGCACGCCTGCTGCTCGACCTGTAATTCGGCAGCACCGTAGTGCAATACAGACATGCCTGCCCCGGCAGGCATGTCCCCAACACCAGTGAGGACCGCCATGATCTCCGATGAAATCCGGCGTTTGCACGAACTGCACCAGGCCGGCGCGCTCTCCGACGCCGAATTCGAGCAGGCCAAGGCGAAGGTGCTGGCCAGCGAAAAGATCAGCCTGGAAAAGGAGGGCAGGAGCAGCACCGGCGCCGGCTTCGGCCCGCCGCCCGGCAGCTTCGAGGCCAAGCTGAAGTCCCTGCGCCGTTCGCGCCGCGACCGCTGGCTGGCCGGCGTCTGCGGCGCCCTGAGCGATGGTTTCGGCATGGACATCTATGCCTGGCGCCTCGTGTTCGTCCTGCTCACCCTGGTGACCTCCGGGTTTGGGGCGCTGGCTTATCTGGCGCTGTGGATCTTTGTCCCAGAAGAATAAATAAGGAAGCTATTCATGAGTAACGAGAAACAATTCGACGTCGTCGTGATCGGCGGCGGCCCTGGCGGCTACATCGCCGCCATCCGTGCAGCGCAGCTCGGCTTCAAGACCGCCTGCATCGACGCGTGGAGCAACGCGGCAGGCAAGCCGGCCCCGGGCGGCACCTGCACCAACGTCGGCTGCATCCCGTCGAAAGCCCTGCTGCAGTCGTCGGAACACTTCGAGCACGCCGGCCACGCCTTTGCCGACCACGGCATCAAGGTTGGCGGCCTGGAACTCGACCTCCCGACCATGCTCAAGCGTAAGGACACCATCGTCAAGCAGAACAACGACGGCATCCTGTTCCTGTTCAAGAAGAACAAGGTCACCTTCTTCCACGGCCTGGGTTCGTTCGCCGGCAAGACCGAGGGCGGCTACACCGTCAACGTGACGGGTCCAACCACCGACACCCTGAGCGCCAAGAACGTGGTCATCGCGACCGGTTCGAACGCCCGCCAGCTGCCGGGCGCGGAATTCGACGAGAAGCTGATCCTGTCGAACGAAGGCGCACTGGCGATCGACGCCGTGCCGTCGAAGCTGGGCGTGATCGGCGCCGGCGTCATCGGCCTGGAAATGGGCTCGGTGTGGCGCCGCGTCGGTGCCGACGTCACCGTGCTGGAAGGCCTGCCGACCTTCCTGGGCGCGGTCGACGAGCAGATCGCCAAGGAAGCGCACAAGCTGTTCACCAAGCAGGGCCTGAAGATCAACCTGGGCTGCAAGATCGGCGCGATCACCAAGGGCGAGAACAACGTCACCGTCAACTACGCCGATTCGACCGGCGCCGAGCAGACCGCCACGTTTGACCGCCTGATCATCTCGATCGGCCGCGTGCCGAACACCAACGGCCTGAACGGCGAAGCGGTCGGCCTGCAGCTGGACGAGCGCGGCTTCGTGGTCGTGGACGACGAATGCCGCACCAGCCTGCCGGGCGTGTGGGCGGTGGGCGACGTGGTGCGCGGCCCGATGCTGGCGCACAAGGCGGAAGAAGAGGGCGTCGCGGTTGCCGAGCGCATCGCCGGCCAGCACGGCCACGTCAACTTCAACACCATCCCGTGGGTCATCTACACCTCGCCGGAAATCGCCTGGGTCGGCAAGACCGAGCAGCAACTCAAGGCCGAAGGCGTGTCCTACAAGGCCGGCACCTTCCCGTTCATGGCCAACGGCCGTGCGCGCGCGCTGGGCGACACCTCGGGCATGGTGAAGTTCCTGGCCGATGCCACGACCGATGAAATCCTGGGCGTGCACATCGTCGGCCCGGTGGCTTCGGAGCTGATCTCGGAAGCCGTCGTCGCGATGGAGTTCAAGGCCTCGTCGGAAGACATCGCCCGCATCTGCCACGCGCACCCGTCGCTGTCGGAAGCCGTCAAGGAAGCCGCGCTGGCGGTGGACAAGCGTTCGCTGAACTTCTAAGTAACACAGGCGTTACCGCCTTGGTAGGGTGGGCGGGTTCCCCGCCCACGCGTTCAACAGGCGTATGCAAGCCACGGAGCGGGCCTGGATACATGATTTGAACGCGTGGGCGGGAGACCCGCCCACGCTACGTTTTAACGATTGAATTAGATGAACGTCCAAGAGTATTACCAGCACGCGCTGACCGAGCGCGGCTTCAAGTCCGACCCGGCCCAGGCCGCCGCGGTGGATCGCCTGCAGCAGGCGTACGACGACTGGGTCCAGTACAAGGCCCAGCGGTCGTCCGCTTTCAAGCGTCTCATCAACCGTCCGGACGTGCCCAAGGGCGTGTACATGTGGGGCGGGGTGGGGCGCGGCAAGTCCTTCCTGATGGACTCCTTCTATTCGGTGGTCCCGGTGGTGCGCAAGACGCGCCTGCACTTCCACGAATTCATGCGCGCCGTGCACGGCCAACTGGACGAGCTGAAAGGCGTGGCCGACCCGCTCGACGAAGTCGCCAAGCGCATCGCGAAAAAATACCGCCTGATCTGCTTCGACGAATTCCACGTCTCGGACATCGCCGACGCGATGATCCTGTACAACCTGCTCAAGGCCTTGTTCGACAACGGCGTCTCCTTCGTGATGACCTCGAACTACGAGCCGTCGACCCTGTATCCGGACGGGCTGCACCGCGACCGCATGCTGCCCACCATCGCGCTGCTGCAGGCGAAGCTGGACGTCCTGAACGTCGATGCCGGCAACGACTACCGCAAGCGCGCGCTCGAGCAGGTGGACGCCTACTACACGCCGCTCAATGCGGCCTCGGACCATGCCTTGCGCGAAGCCTACGCCAAGGTGGCCGACACCGCCGACGAGAGCCCGATCGTGCACATCGAGAACCGCGAGATCCGCGCACTGCGCCGCGCCGGCGGCGTGATCTGGTTCGATTTCGCCACCCTGTGCGGCGGGCCGCGCTCGCAGAACGACTATCTCGAACTGGCCTCGCGCTTCCACACCGTGATCCTGTCGGGCATTCCGGCCATGTCCGCAGGACAGTCCTCGGAAGCGCGCCGCTTCACCTGGCTGGTGGACGTGTTCTACGACCACAAGGTCAAGCTGATCATGTCGGCCGCGGTGGAGCCGGAGGAGCTGTACACCCAGGGTATGCTCGCGAACGAATTCCACCGCACGGTCTCGCGTATCATTGAAATGCAGTCGCGCGAATACATGCTGGCCGAACGCCGCGGCGCCGCCGATGCCATCGCCTGATCGAAAGGAAACCATGAGGAGTTACTCAATCATCCGCGTCCTCGCCGCGGCCGCGCTCGCCGCAAGCCTGTCCGCCTGCGCCAGCGTCGAACCGGGCCCGGCGCTGGAAACGGTCGATCCCACCACATCGGTGGAGCAGGCCGATGGGCGCCTGGCCGCGGTCGCCGTGGAGCGGGCCGCGATCGAGGCGCGCTATGCCGAGCGGGAAGCGGTCTGCTACGAGAAATTCTTCGTCAATAACTGCCTCGACGAAGCGAAAGAACGCCGCCGCGTGGCCTTGAATGCGCAGCGCAACATCGAAATCGAAGCCGAGCGCTTCAAGCGCCGCCTGAAGGTCGAGGAGCGCGACCGCGAGATCGCCGCCGCCGACGCCGAATACAAGGCCGAGGAAGCGCGCCTGGCGGCCGAACCGCCGCCACCGCCACGCGACACCACCGCCCTGCCGCCACCCAAGCCGTCGCCGGCCGCCTCGCGCATGGCGCGCCGCAATGCCAAGGCAAAGGAAGAGGCTGCCCGCGCACCGGAGGAAGCCGCCAAGGCCGCGGCGAACGCGCGCGCGTTCGAGGAACGCAAGCGCAAGTCGGAGCAGAAGCAGAAGGAAGTCGCCGAGCGCGTGGCCGAGCGCGAGGCGAAGGCGGCGGCGCGTAAAGCCGAGGAAGAGAAGGCGAAGGCGGCTACGCCGGTGGCGGGGAAGTAAACGCGTATCTCTGGTACTGCACGGCTTCCGCCAGTTGGTACCGATTGATCTGTCATTCCCGCGAAGGCGGGAATCCAGGTTCCCTTGCGTACCTCCTGCGCTTTAGCTTATCGGCCCGGACGCAAAATTGGGTTCCCGCCTGCGCGGGAACGACGGTATTTGGGCTAACAGCTGAAGCACGCGGCAGGGGCGCTCAAACTACCCGTCCGACCCTTCCCGCCAACCCGTCCTGGGCCGGCTTCACCAGCTTCACGATCGCCATCGAGCAATTCCCACCCTTGCCCTGCGAGCGTTCCTGCGCCTTGTTGATCAGCATTTCCGATGCCTGGCGCGGCGTGGCCCGGCTGGTGGCCGCCGCCAGTTCGGCATCGGTGAAGAAATGCCATAATCCGTCCGAGGCCAGCAGGAACACGTCTCCCGGTGCCAGCCCGGTGTGCTTGCCGAAACTCACGAAGGGCTCCTTGCGGCTGTTGCCCATGACGTTGAGCAGCAGCTTGGACTTGCGGTGGTTCCTTGCCGCGTCCTCCGGCAGCCTGTCGCTGGACACCAGGTGCTGCACATAGGCCGTGTCGCCCGTTCGCAGCTTGCACTTGCCGTCATGAAAATGGTACAGGCGCGAGTCGCCCACATGTCCCCACACCGCCTCGCCGTGCGGCGTCAAGACCAGGCCGACAAAGCTCGCATGCGCTTCCAGCGCCTCGCTCGCCCCGAGCATCACCGAGTTCATCTTCATGACCAGATGGGTTTCGCTGACGATGTCCTGCAGCAGCTGCTCGATCCGCTCCAGGCTGGGACGGTCGCCTGGCTTGAATTCGTCGAAGACCTGGCGCGCCGTGTGCAGCACCTGGTCCGCCCCTGCAGCGCCGGCGATGCCGTCCGACAGCACGGCCAGCACGTAACCGGGCGCGCGGGCACCGGTCAAGAGGGCAACGCGGTCGTTCTGCTGCGGGCGGTTCCCGATGTGTTGCGCGGTTCCCGCTTCGATCTTGTATGTTGTCATAAACCTTTATTTCCGTAGCGCCTGCGCCAATCTTTGTTGGCGGCAACCTCAGCGTAGATTAAACTATGCACCGAGAAGCCGTGGTGTTGCAAGCCGAACACAAGCGGCGCCACCATGTGCCGCCGCCGACTGCCGGCGCCGCCGCCCCAGCCCCCGCAAACGCTTTGTAAAGAACTGTTTGGAACAGCCATCATGACCGACGTCCAGGACATCCAGCGCCGCATCATTGAACTCGACGTGGAACACCGCGACCTCGATGCCGTCATTTCGATGCTCGCTGCGGACGGCCATGCCGACCAGCTCCAGCTGCGCCGTTTGAAAAAGCGTAAGCTGCAGCTGAAGGATCATATTACGCTGCTGAAGATGCAGCTGGTGCCCGATATTCCAGCTTGACCCAAGCTATAAAGAAACAAGCATTTTGACCGACCATCTCCCTGTTCCTGGCGTGACCGCCGAGCCGGTGGAGACGCCGCCGCAGGGCGACGTGCTTCCCGCCAGCGCCCGTCCGCTTGGTAAATACGACGACGAGCTCGACCGCCTGTTCGGGGCGGGAGGCCCGCTCGCGCCCAACGTCGGCACCTACAAGCCGCGCCAATCGCAAACCGAGATGGCCAAGGCCATCGCAGCGGCGATCGCCGAGCAGAAAGTCTTGATGGCCGAGGCCGGCACCGGCACCGGCAAGACCTTCGCCTACCTCGTCCCGGCGCTGCTGTGGGGCGGCAAGACCATCATCTCGACCGGTACCAAGAACCTGCAGGATCAGCTGTTCCTGCGCGACATCCCGACCATCCGCGCCGCGCTGCGCGCGCCGGTCTCGGTGGCCCTGCTCAAGGGGCGCTCGAACTACGTCTGCCATTTCCACCTGGAGCGCACGCTGAACAACGGGCGCCTGACCTCGCGCGACGACGTCGGCCACCTGCGCGAGATCTCGCGCTTCATCAAGATGACCAACTCGGGCGACAAGGCCGAGCTGGCCAAGGTGCCGGAAAACGCCACGGTCTGGAACCTGGTCACCTCCACGCGCGATAGCTGCATGGGCGCCGAGTGCCAGTACTACCAGGACTGCTTCGTGATGAAGGCGCGCAGAGAAGCCCAGCAGGCCGACGTGGTCGTGGTCAACCACCACCTGTTCTTCGCCGACGTGGCCCTGAAGGACACCGGCGTCGCCGAACTGCTGCCGTCGGCCAACACCATCATCTTCGACGAAGCGCACCAGCTGCCGGATACCGCCACGCTGTTCTTCGGCCAGTCGGTCTCGACCTCGCAGGTGCTGGAACTGTGCCGTGACGTGCTGGCCGAAGGCCTGGCGCATGCGCGCGGACCGGACTGGGCCAAGGTCGTGACCGTGGTCGAGAAGGCCGCGCGCGACCTGCGCCTGACCTTCCCGGAAGGCGGCACCCGCCTGTCGCTGCCGCAGATTCTGCCGACCTCGGCCTTCTTCCCGGCACTCGACAAGCTGAAGGAAGAGCTGTCCGGCATGATCACGGTGCTGGAAGAACATTCCGCCCGCGCGGAGACGATCGAGGCCTGCCGCCTGCGCGCGCACGAGCTCAGCGCGTCCTTCGACGCCTGGAAGCCGGATACGAAAAAAGCCAAGGTGGGCGACGATGCCGCCGTGCTGTGGGTCGAGGCCTTCAACTCCTCGCTGCAGCTGCACAAGACGCCGCTGTCGATCGCCCCGATCTTCTCGGGCCAGCGCGAAGGCACGCCGCGCAGCTGGATCTTCACCTCGGCGACGCTGGCGGTGAAGAACGACTTCAAGCATTTCTCCGACCAGATGGGCCTGACCGGCGAGCCGGCCATGACCTGGCCGAGTCCGTTTAATTATGGCGAGCAGGGCATCCTGTACGTGCCCACCGGATTGCCGGAGCCGAACTCCTTCCAATACACCGACGCCTGCGTCGACATCGCGCTGCCGGTGATCGAGGCGGCGGGCGGGCGCACCTTCTTCCTGTGCACGACCATCCGCGCCGTGAACAAGGTGGCCGAACGCCTGCGCGAGGAGTTCGCCGCGCGCGGGCTGGATTTCCCGCTGTTCGTGCAGGGCGAGCGCGGCCGTACCGAGCTGCTGGATTCCTTCCGCAATGCCGGCAACGCCGTGCTGGTGGGTAGCCAGAGCTTCTGGGAAGGCGTGGACGTGCGCGGCGACGCGCTCTCGCTCGTCATCATCGACAAGCTGCCCTTCGCCCCGCCGGACGATCCGGTGCTGGCGGCGCGCATCGAGGTGATGGAAAAGCAGGGGCTGAATGGCTTCATGCACCACCAGCTGCCGGAAGCGATCATCACGCTCAAGCAGGGAGCAGGACGCCTGATCCGCGACGTGGACGACCGTGGGGTATTGATGATCTGCGACCCGCGCATCATCACCAAGCCCTATGGCAGGCGTATCTGGCAAAGCCTGCCCCCGTTCAAGCGCACCCGGGTGCAGTCGGAAGTGATCGAGTTTTTCCAGCCGGGGACGATGGCGGATGCGGCGGATTTGAATGCCTAGTTTTTCGTAGGGTGGGCGGGTTCCCCGCCCGCGCGTTCAAATTACGTATCCTGGCCCGCTCTGTGGCTTAAAACGGATCGTTGAACGCGCGGTCGGCATAGCCGACCACCCTACGGGCAAATCACGACTTTGCCTGTCACCTTGCGCGCCGCCATGTCGTTGAGCGCCTGCGCCGTCTCTTCCAGTTTGTAGCGCGCCGACACCAGCGGCTTGAGTTTCCCTTCCGCCATCCAGCCCAGCATCTGCTGCATCGCCGCCAGGTTCGCCGCCGGCTCCTTGCGCACGAAATCGCCCCAGAACACGCCCACCACCGACGCGCCTTTCAGCAGCATCAGGTTCCAGGGCAGCTTCGGAATCTCGCCCGCCGCGAAGCCCACCACCAGGTGGCGTCCGCGCCAGGCGATCGAGCGCAGCGCCGGCTCGCTGTACTTGCCGCCGACCGGGTCGTAGATCACGTCCGGCCCACGGCCGCTGGTGGCCGCCTTCAGCGCCTCGCGCAGGTCTTCCTTCTCATAATTGATCACGGCATCCGCACCGTGTGCGCGGCAGACCGCCAGTTTCTCGTCGTTCGAGGCGGCGGCGATCACGCGTGCGCCCAGGGCCTTGCCGATCTCGATCGCCGCCAGCCCGACGCCGCCGGCCGCGCCCAGCACCAGCATGGTTTCGCCCGGCTGCAGGGCGGCGCGGTCGACCACCGCGTGGTGCGAGGTGCCATAGGTGAGGGTGATGGCGGCGGCGGTGTCGAAGTCCATGCCGGGCGGTATCGGCATCAGGGCATCCACCGGCGCCAGCGCCTGCTCGGCGAACGCGCCGGTACGGGTGAAACCGATCACTCGCTGACCCGGCGCGACGCCGGTGACGCCTGTGCCGACGGCGCGCACGGTGCCGGCGAACTCGTTCCCCGGCGTGAAGGGGAGGGGCGGGCGCACCTGGTACTTGCCCTGCACGGTCAGCACGTCGGGGAAGTTGACGCCGGCCGCTTTCACGTCGACCACGACCTCTCCCGCGCCCGGCACCAGGTCGGGCAGGTCCTCGATCACGAGCTGGTCGATCGGACCCCAATTATTGCAACGTACGGCTTTCATATCCTGTCCCTTTACTTCGAATACCTGTCCATTAATCGGCGGCATTATGCCTCAAGGTGCATGTCGCGCTACTTTCCAAGGATGCTGACGAGTCCGCCAGCACGCTTGTGCGCACGCAAAGTGGCCAAGGTCCGTGTCGCTAGAGTCAAAGGAATCCAGCCTTAGCGCATTGGAATGGGGGATAGGCAATGGCGATCCGTTACGGGTGTTTTTTCAGCTACGCACACGGCAGGCACGACCTGATGAAACGGTTCAAGACCGCCCTCGCCGATGCGCTACGCTGCTATCTCGAACCTCACTTCGACAACGAGGACGAACTGTTTATCGACACCGAACAACTGGGCGGTGGCGACGACCTCGACCGCAAGATCGCGCGCGCGATGTGCGAGAGCGTGTGCATGATCCTCATCTACACGCCCAAGTACGAGGCCCATGCCTACACCCGGCGCGAGTACGCGGCCATGCGCCTGCTCGAGCACGAGCGATCGAGCTGGTACGAGCTGCCGAGCCGCCTGATCATTCCGGTGATCATGACGCGGCACCCCGAATCGCTGCCGCCGGAGATCACCGAGAACACTTTCTACGTCGATTTCTCGCACTTCACGATGGCCACGAGCGACCTGAAATCCAACCCGGACTTCCTGCCCGACATCGACAAGATGGTCCAGCGCATCTCCACGCACTATCACCAACAAAAAAAGCATACGCCACCCGGACATGACTGCAACCAATTCGTGCTCCCCGATGTCCCACCAGAATGGCGCGCGATGCCAAGCCTGACTTTCCCAAAAAAATAACGAGGAGTCACATGGAACAGAATCGCTCTACGCTCCAGGCACTGGACAGTCCCGGCCAGGTCACCACCCTGTATGCCTACGAAGGCGGCCCGGTCCGCAATGGCCTGCTGGCGGCCATGGCGCTGCAGCTGGCCGGCGACACCGACGCGGCGCCGGTCCTGGTGATCGACTGGGACCTTGCCTCTCCTTCGCTGCACGGTTACTTCGGCCCGCCGCCCGGCGCCGCCGACGACCACTGTCCGCCCGGCCTGGTCGACTATGCCGGCGCGCTGCTCGGAGAGCTGCGGCGGCGCCGCATCGCCCGCGACGATGGCGGCGACGGCGTTGCCGATGCCTTGCTCGACGCCGTCGACTGGCGCCCCTACGTACAGCGCGTGGACGGCCGCCGCCCGCTGTACCTGATGCGGGCCGGCCGCTTCGACGACGATTATGCCGAGCGCGCCGGGCGCCTCGACTGGGTGGCCTTGTTCGATGCCTGTCCGGCGCTGCTGCGCCGCTTCGCCGCGCGCCTGGCGGGGCACTTCCGCCACGTGCTGGTGGCCAGCGGCGCCGGCCGCTCGTCGAGCGTCAGCGCCTGCACCGTTCTCGTCCCCGACCGGCTGGTCGGCCTGTTCACGCCGGCGCCGGGCAGCATCGAGGGCCTCGAGGGTGTCGTGCGGCGCGCCATCGACTACCGCTGCACCCACGAGGAGGAGCAGCGCCCGCTGCTGGTCTATCCGGTCGCCTGCGCCGCCGACGGCGCCCGCAGCGACACCGGCCAGCGCTGGCGCCGCGGCGATCCGGCCCAGGGCCTGGCCGGCTACCAGCCGCGCCTCGAAGCGCTGCTACGCAGCAGCTACGGCGTCGGCTGGCTGCGCCTGGAAAGCTGGTTCGACGAAGTCCAGCTGCCGGTGTCCGAAGCGGTGGCCATCGCCGGCCCGGGACGCGCCGCGCTGGCGCACCCGGCATCCTGCCTGATGACATGGTTCGCCCAGGGCTGCTTCCCCTGGCAGCCGCTGGCCGAGGTGCGCCTGCGCAGCGCGCGCGCGCGCGCCCGCGCACAGGATGGAAAGGGCGCGGCCGTGCTGCAGGCCAGCTGCCTGGCGCGGCTCGCCGAACTGTGCCGGCAGGAAGGGCGTGGCAACGAAGCGCGCGAGCTGCTGCGCGAGAGCCTGCTGCTGCGCTGCGCCGAGTTGGGCGAAGACCACCCGGACACGCGCGCCGCGCATGCCGCGCTGGCAGCGCTCGATCTCGCCGGAGGCAGGCTCGACGACGCGCGCCAACGCTACGAACTGCTGGCCCAGCGCGGCATGAGCACCCTGGGAAGCGAGCATCCGGAGACGCTGGCGGCACGTTCCGGCCTGGCGTCCGTGCTTGGCCGGAAAGGGGAGAGCGAACGGGCGCTGGCGCTGCACGAGCAGGTGGTGGCCACCTGCGAGCGCTTGTGGGGAGATGCGCACCCGGCCACGCTCGACAGCCTCGAACAGCTCGCCGCGACCCTGGACAGCCAGCACGAGAAAGACAGGGCGCGGGTGCTGTTCGAGCGGGTGCTCGACGGCCGCCGCCAGTTGCAGGGCGCCGAGCACGAAGACACGCTGCGATGCGGCCAGCGGCTCGGCCAGCTGCTCGGCGAAACAGGCGACCTCGGCAATGCCCGGCGGCTTCTGGAGGCCGTGCTGCGCGTGCGCGAGCGCTACGACGGCGCCTATGCCCTGCCGACGATGAGCGCGCGCGACGCACTGGCCCAGATCCTCGCGGCCCAGGGCGACATGGCTGCCGTACGCAGCCTGCGCAGCGCACCGGCGCCGGTCCGCGACACCGAACCGGGCGCCGCCCGCACGGACGAGCACGGTGCGATCGACAGCCTGCAGCAGCAGTGCGCGCAGCTGAAAGCCCTGATCGACCAGGACAGCCGGCTGGAGGCGCGCGCGCTGGCCGACAGCATGCGTCACTCGGTGCAATGGCTGAGTGTGGCACTTCCGCTACGCCAGCGGGTGGCGGCCATGATCGAGCAGGTCTACCTTCGGGACGGGGACAAGGACGCGGCGCTGGCGCTCAACAAGGACCTGGTCTCCTCACTGGAGGGGGCCCTGGTCCGCGCCCGGCGCGAGGAGTTGTCGGCACCGCTGTCAGTGCATTAGCGACAAAAATACTTGGCAAGTTGCTCATTCCTTGACAGGAAAAATCGCCATGAGGAAACAAAAAAGGCCTTGCTGACGAGCGATCCGGGCGTTGCTTCAGGTAAAATCGCTGACATGCGAATTCTTATCAGTAACGACGACGGCTACCTGGCGCCTGGTATCAGCGCGCTGGCCGATGCCTTGTCCGCGATCGCGGACATCGTGGTGGTCGCACCCGACAGCAACCGCTCGGGTGCGTCGAATTCGTTGACGCTCGACCGCCCGCTGACGGTCACGAAGGCCGCCAATGGTTTCCATTTCGTTAATGGAACGCCGACCGATTGCGTTCACATCGCCCTGACCGCGATGGGCGATGCGCCGCCCGACCTGGTCGTTTCCGGCATCAACAATGGCCAGAACATGGGCGACGACACGCTGTATTCCGGCACCGTCGCGGCGGCCACCGAAGCCTACCTGTTCGGCATCCCGGCGATCGCCTTCTCGCAGGTGAATCCGGGCTGGGCCCACGTCGATGCCGCCGCCAGGGTCGCGCGCGAGATCGTCGAGCGCCGCTTCGACAAGCTCGAGCTGCCCTTCCTGTTCAACGTGAACATCCCGAACCTGCCGTACGAAGAGATCGGCCCCTTGACGCCTTCGCGCCTCGGCCGTCGCCACCAGGCCGAGCCGGTCATCCGCTCGCAGGATCCGCGTGGCCGCGAGATCTTCTGGATCGGCGCACCGGGCGCCTGCCGCGATGCGAGCGAGGGCACCGATTTCCATACGACCGCGCAGGGCTGCGTGTCGATCACGCCGCTGCAGGTCGACCTGACCCACAAGGCCCAGCTGGAACTGCTGCGAGGACTCGTATGAGCGGCGACGTGAACGATAAACGCAGCACCTTTCCCTTGCCGCTGTCCTCGGTGACCGGCGGCGCCGTGCGCAAGCCGGGGCTGCCGACGCCGGTGGCCACGCCGCAGACCGCGACGCGCAATGCGAGCACGGCCGGGCGCGCCAGTTTCGCGCCGGCCGCGCCGGCGCCGTCGCCGCGTCCGCCCGGCTATGCCCAGGCACACGCGCCGGCCGCCCCGGTCGCGCCGCGCTCCGAGCTGATGGCGTCGGAAGCGGTACGCCGGGCCATGGTGGCGCGCGTGGCGAAGCAGGGCGTCAAGGACGGCGTCGTGCTGGGCGCGATGGAAGCGGTGCCGCGCCACCTGTTCATCGAACCGGCCCTGTCGGCGCAGGCGTACATCGACGCCTCGCTGCCGATCGGGCACAACCAGACGATTTCGCAGCCCTACATCGTCGCGCGCATGATCGAAGCGATGCGTGCCTCGATCGGCGCCGGCGGCCAGCTGGGCCGGGTGCTCGAGATCGGCACCGGCTGCGGCTACCAGGCCGCCGTGCTGTCGTTCGTGGCGCGCGAGGTGTATTCGATCGAGCGCATCAAGCCGCTGCACGAGCTGGCCAAGACCAACCTGCGGCCGCTGAGGATTTCGAACCTGCGTTTGCAATACGGCGATGGTATGCTAGGCTTGCCGCAGGTAGCGCCTTTCGACGGCATCATCCTTGCAGCCGCGGGACTCGAAGTGCCGCAAGCCCTGCTCGAACAACTGGCCATCGGCGCGCATCTCGTCGCACCGGTTGGCGCCCAGGTCCAGCACCTGCAACGTATCACCCGCATCGGCAAAAGCGAGTGGGCCAGCGAAACGCTGGAAGCGTGCCACTTCGTGCCGCTGCGCCCCGGCACCATCTAGCGTGGCCAGCGGGCGCGCCCAGGCGCGCCGCGCACGATGCCGCCTGTCCCGGCCTGCCGGGTCAACCCCGCCGGCCCGGCCGGCGTTGAAGAGCCTGGTCCAACCGGCACGACCACGGCTGATGATGTCCGCCGGCGCGTGTCGCCCCTGGCGCTGCTGCAGGGACGCGCCGCCATAGAACATGAATAGAAAATAGAAAGACAATGAACCAAGCCTCCCATTTACCCCGCCTCGCACTGCTCACCCTCGCCCTCGGCCTGCTGGCCGGCTGTAACTCCATGACGCGCCAGGCGCCGGTCGTCGAGCGCACCGGCGCCTCGGTGTCCGAGCGTCCGCGCCCGGCCCCGGCCGCCCGCGTCGAAGAACCGAAGGCCGAGAAGGGCATGTACACGGTACGCCGCGGCGACACCCTGCTGCGCATCGCACTGGACCACGGCGAAAACTACCGCGACATCGTCGCCTGGAACAACCTGCGCGATCCGGACGACATCAAGGTCGGCCAGACCCTGCGCGTTGCGGCGCCGGAGCGTGGCGAACGCACCGCCAATATCCAGACCCAGCCGGTGCCGGCACCGCCGGCGGCCACGCCGCCGCGCAAGACCGAACCGCGCGCCGACAAGCAGCCCTACACGGAGAACGTCGCCGCCCGGCCCGAAACGGGAACACAAGCGGGCGCGCGCACCGAGCCGGTGCGCCCGGCTGCACCGGCGCCGGCGGCCCCGGCCCCGGCGATCGCCGCCGGCAGCACCGTGACCGCGAACGACGACGACAAGCTGAGCTGGATGTGGCCGGCGGACGGCCGCATCGTCGCCACCTTCGACGAAGGCCGCAACAAGGGGATCGACATCGCCGGCCGTCCGGGCCAGCAGGTGGTGGCTGCAGGCGCCGGCAAGGTAATGTACGCTGGCAGTGGCATCCGGGGTTATGGTAACCTCGTCATCGTCAAGCACAACAACAGCTTGCTGTCGGCATACGCCCACAACCGCAAGATCGTCGTCAAGGAAGGCGACAACGTGGCCAAGGGCCAGATGATCGCGGAAATGGGCGATTCGGACGCCGACTCGGTGAAGTTGCATTTCGAGATACGCCAGCAGGGCAAACCGGTCGATCCGGCGAGGTTCCTGCCGGGACGTTAAAGGATGTAAAGAGGGTATGACGCAGCCGCCGCACTCGCTGGACCAGCAGGAATCAGACGAGTTTCCGGACGAACCGGAACGCGGGGGCGCCGCTGCGACCGACGGGGAGGACATCCTCCCCGGCCCCGAGGTCGACACGGTGGACGAGCTGCGCAAGGTCTTGCAGGCCGAGCTCGCCACCGACACCACCCAGCACTACCTCAACCAGATCGGCACCCGCCCGCTCCTGACGGCGAGCGAGGAAGTCCAGGTCGCCACGCTGGCCAAGGCGGGCGACTTCGCGGCGCGCCAGAAGATGATCGAGCATAACTTGCGCCTGGTCGTCTCGATCGCCAAGCACTACATCAACCGCGGCGTCGTGCTGCTCGACCTGATCGAAGAGGGCAACATCGGCCTGATGCGCGCGATCGACAAGTTCGAGCCCGAGCGCGGCTTCCGTTTCTCCACCTACGCCACCTGGTGGATCCGCCAGAGCATCGAGCGCGCCATCATGAACCAGGCGCGCACCGTGCGCCTGCCCGTGCACATGGTGCGCGAACTGAACGGGGTGCTGCGCGCCAAGTACCACCTCGAGGCGCAGAAGCACGACGGCAAGGAAGCTTCCTGTGAAGACATCGCCAGCCTGGTCGGGCGCCCGGTGGAAGAGGTGCAGGACATCCTGGCGCTGTCCGAACACGCCGCCTCGCTCGATGCGCCGCTCGACAACGACCCGACCTCCAACCTGATGGACATGCTGCCCGACGACGGCGAGGCCAGCCCGGACGCGCGTGCCGAGCAGCACGAAATGACGGCCCTGGTGCGCGACTGGCTCACGCGTCTTCCCGACAAGCAGCGCCTGGTGGTCACGCGGCGCTTCGGGCTGGACAATGACGATCCGGCCACGCTGGAGACCCTCGCCGAGGAGATGGGTGTGACGCGCGAGCGGGTGCGGCAGATCCAGCAGGAGGCGCTGGTCAAGCTGAAAAGGGCGATGGCGGCGCGCGGGGTGGTGCGCGATTCGCTGCTGTAGCAGGGGATTTCCCCTGTAGCACCCACCCCCATTTCCTTGCTATCATTCTGCCCGGGCGTACTCCGCCCATTTTTTATTTGCGAACTCCCTGCACAGCCAGTCCTGTGCCCACTCCCTATTTCTTTTTGAACAACATGCAAGAAATCTTCATCGACATCAAAGCCCTGGATGCGGACGCGCGCGGCGTCGGCCACCTCGAAAACGAAGACGGCACCCCGGGCAAGGTGATCTTCGTCGAAGGCGCACTGCCGGGCGAACGCGTCAGCTTTGAAACCCTGCGCAAGAAAAAGAATTGGGAGTCGGGCCGCATGGTCACCCTGCAGCGTGCCTCGTCGATGCGCGTCGAGCCGAAGTGCCAGCATTTCGGCTACTGCGGCGGCTGCTCGATGCAGCACCTGGAGCCATCGGCCCAGGTCGCGATGAAACAGCGGGTCCTCGAGGACAACCTCTGGCACCTCGGCAAAGTGAAGGCCGAGAACATCATGCGCCCGCTGCACGGCCCGACCTGGGATTACCGCTACCGCGCGCGCCTGTCGGTGCGCCACGTGGCCAAGAAGGGCGGGGTGCTGGTCGGTTTCCACGAGCGCGCTTCGTCCTACGTGGCCGACATCACCTATTGCGAGATCCTGCCGGACCACGTCGCCCAGCTGATCGTGCCGCTGCGCGAGTTCGTCGGCCAGCTGTCGATCTACAACCAGATGCCGCAGATCGAAGTCGCCATCGGCGAAGAAGTGACCGTGCTGGTGCTGCGCATCATGGCCCCGCTCACCCCGGCGGACGAGGAACTGGCCAGAGCCTTCGCCGACAAATGGAACATCCAGTGGTGGCTGCAGCCGAAGGGCCCGGACACCGCCTACCCGTACTACCCGCTGGGCAAGGAGCTGTACTACACGCTACCGGAATTCGGTATCCGCATGCCTTTCAAGCCGACCGATTTCACCCAGGTGAACCACCAGATCAACCGGGTGCTGGTGTCGAAGGCGCTGCGCCTGCTGGAAGTGCAGCCGGGCGAGCGCGTGGCCGACCTGTTCTGCGGCCTGGGCAACTTCACGCTGCCGCTGGCGACCCAGGCGCGCGAGGTGGTGGGCATCGAAGGCAGCACCGCGCTGACCACCCGCGCGCTGGAGAACGCGCAGGCCAACGGCCTGGCAAGCAAGACCTCGTTCTCGACCCGCAACCTGTTCGAGGTGACGAAGGACGACCTGGTTGCGCTCGGCCATTTCGATCGCATGCTGGTCGACCCGCCGCGCGACGGGGCCATGGCCTTGTCGCTGGCGCTGGCCGACCTGCGCGAGACCCACGAGGAGCTGATGCCGCAGCGGATCGTGTACGTATCCTGCAGCCCCTCGACGCTGGCGCGCGACGCCGGCATCCTGGTGCACAAGGCGGGCTACGTGCTGAAGAAGGCGGGGGTGTGCAATATGTTCCCGCATACCTCGCACGTGGAGTCGATCGCGGTGTTCGAGCTGGGCGAGAAGCCGGCGGCAGCTGCCGCCTACGAAGTGCCTGCCGAAGTCGCTTAAAAGTAGGGTGGGCAGGTTTCCTGCCCACGCGGTCAAATCACGGTAGATCTGCCTGTGCGACTTTTCGTACCTCAACTATCACCGCGTGGGCGGGTGACCCGCCCACCCTACGAAAAGCCAAAGAAAAAGCCGACCTCGAGGTCGGCTTTTCATTTCGGCTGAAACCGCTTAGTCGCGGTCGCCGCCGGCGATGCCCAGCAGTTGCAGCAGGCTGGTGAAGATGTTGTACACGTCCAGGTAGATCGACAGGGTGGCGGTGATGTAGTTCGTTTCGCCGCCGTTGACGATGCGCTGCACGTCGAACAGGATGAAGGCCGAGAAGATACCGATCGCCAGCAGCGAGATCACGATGGTCAGGGCCGACATCTGCAGGAAGATGTTGGCCACGGCTGCCAGGATCAGCACGATCACGCCGGCCATCAGCCAGCTGCCCATGCCCGAGAAGTCGCGCTTGGTGGTGGTGGCGATGCTGGCCATCACCGCGAACACGCAGGCGGTGCCGCCGAAGGCGGTCATGATCAGGGTGCCGCCGTTCGAGTAACCGAGGGTGTGCTGCAGCAGCGGGGTCAGCATCAGGCCCATCACGAAGGTGAAGGCCAGCAGCAGGCCCAGGCCGACGGCCGAGTCCTTGAACTTCTGGATCGCGAAGATGAAGCCGAAGGCGACCAGCATGAAGCCGATGAAGCCGATGCCGCCGATGCCGGCCATCAGGTTGAACGACACGCCGATGTAGGCGCCCAGCACGGTCGGGATCATCGACAGCGCCAGCAGCCAGTAGGTGTTGCGCAGGACTTTGTTGCGCGTGACGTCGACCCGGCCGGCTTTGGTCAGGTCGATCGTACTGCGGGGTTGCGAATTAGGGATCATGGTGCCTCCGGTTGGTGGATGAGCGTCACTGAAAACCATACAAGCAGATGCTTAGCAGAGCCTTAAACCAGGACGATTTTTCTCTGCAACTCTACCACTTTGCTTGCCAGTACCGCAATATCGGTTATATGAGGCAGCTGTGGTAAAATTAAAGGTTAATTGAGTTCCAAATTCAGTTGCAGGAGCCACTAAAGGTTCTTGATTCAAACCATTCTTTTCATTGGAGTTTTACATGGCAATCGAACGCACCCTGTCGATCATCAAACCGGACGCAGTTGCAAAAAACGTGATCGGCCAAATCTATAGCCGCTTCGAAGGCGCTGGCCTGAAAGTCGTCGCTGCACGCATGACCCAGCTGTCGCAAGCCGAAGCCGAAGGTTTCTACGCCGTGCACGCTGCTCGTCCGTTCTTCAAGGACCTGGTCAACTTCATGATCTCGGGCCCGGTCATGATCCAGGTGCTGGAAGGCGAAGGCGCGATCCTGAAGAACCGCGACCTGATGGGCGCAACCGATCCGAAGAAAGCCGAAGCCGGCACCATCCGCGCCGACTTCGCCGACTCGATCGACGCCAACGCCGTCCACGGTTCGGACGCCGCTGAAACCGCCGCCGTGGAAATCGCTTACTTCTTCCCGGCACTGAACGTCTACTCGCGTTAATTAGTAGGGGGAGCGCATCCGGGGCGCGCCCCGGTAAATTTTCCCCCGGACTAATTTAAATGAGTAAACCACTCGCCCGCGGCCTCGGGCCGGCGCGAGTGGTTTCAGGAAATAAAGGATTTTGCCATGACGACTCTCACCAACCTGCTGGACTTCGATCCCGCGCAACTCGTTGCGTACTGCGCCGAGCTGGGTGAGAAACCGTTCCGCGCCAAGCAGCTCCAGCGCTGGATCCACCAGTTCGGCGCGTCGAACTTCGACGACATGACCGACCTGGCCAAGTCGCTGCGCGAAAAACTCAAGACCCGCGCCGAAGTCCGTGCGCCGGGCATCATCAGCGACCATACCTCGACCGACGGCACCCGCAAGTGGCTGGTCGACGTCGGCAATGGCAATGCCGTGGAAACCGTGTTCATCCCGGAAGAAAACCGCGGCACGCTGTGCATCTCCACGCAGGCCGGCTGCGCCGTCAACTGCCGCTTCTGCTCGACCGGCAAGCAGGGCTTCAACCGCAACCTCACCGTGGCCGAGATCATCGGCCAGCTGTGGATGGCCGAGTTCGAGCTGCGCCGCACCAAGGGCATCGAGCCGGGCCCGAAGGGCGAGCGCCAGATCACCAACGTGGTCATGATGGGCATGGGCGAGCCGCTGCTCAACTACGAGCCGACCGTCACCGCGCTCAAGATGATGCTGGACGATAACGCCTACGGCCTGTCGCGCCGCCGCGTGACCCTGTCGACCTCGGGCGTGGTCCCGAACATCGACAAGCTGTCCCAGGACGTGCCGGTGGCCCTGGCCGTGTCGCTGCACGCGTCGAACGACGCCTTGCGCGACATCCTGGTGCCGCTGAATAAAAAATACCCGCTGCGCGAGCTGCTGGCCGCCTGCAAGCGCTACCTCGAATTCGCCCCGCGCGACTTCATCACCTTCGAATACTGCATGCTCGACGGCTTCAACGACAGCGACGAGCACGCGCGCGAACTGATCGCCCTGGTGAACGACCCGGTAGTGGGCATCAACTGCAAGTTCAACCTGATTCCGTTCAATCCGTTCCCGGAATCGGGGCTGACGCGCTCGAAGAATCCGCGCATCAAGGCCTTCGCCCAGGTGCTGATGGACGCCGGCATCGTCACCACCGTGCGCAAGACGCGCGGCGACGACATCGACGCCGCCTGCGGCCAGCTGGCCGGAGAAGTGCAGGACCGCACCCGCGTGGCCCAGCGCATGGAAAAGATGGCCGAGTACCAGAAGAAGTTCGGCGCCGACTTCGGGCGCATCGTGGAGATCCCTTCCTGATGGGTAGCAAGGCCGGTCGTGCAGCTCTCCTGTCAGCGTCTATCGCTGCGCTGGCTGCGCTCGCCGGCTGCGCCAGCAATGGCGCCGGCAGCGGCGAACTGAAGACCGCGTCCGACGTCACGGCGGCGGAAAAACGCGCCTCGATCCGCCTGCAGCTGGCGGTCGGCTACTACCAGAACGGCAAGTACGAGATCGCCCTCGACGAGGTCAAGCAGGCGCTCGCGGCCGACCCGGGCAATGCCGAAGCCCACGGCCTGCGCGCGCTGATCTACACCGCGATGGGCCAGCTGGCCCTGGCCGACGACAACTACCAGACCGCCCTGCGACTCAAGCCGGGCAACCCCGATTTGTCGAACAACTACGGCTCCTTCCTGTGCACCTCGCTGAACAAGCCGGCCCAGGCCATGCCGTACTTCGACGCGGCGCTGCGCAACCCGGCCTACCAGACCCCGGTGAGCGCGCTGGTGAATGCCGGACTGTGCAGCATCCGCAACAAGAATTTCCAGGCCGCCGAGCGTTACCTGCTCGAGGCCCTGCGTTATAACCCCGACCTGCAGGCGAGCAACGCCGGCCTGGCGCGGACCTATTACGAGCGGCGCGAGTACACGCGCGCCGGTTTTTTCATTAACCGCCTGATCGAGACTTCGAAACTCGACACGCTGTCGGCCGACGCGCTCTGGCTGGCTTTGCGCGTGCAGCGCAAGCTGGGCGACCGGACGCAGGAAGCCAGCCTGGCAGCCCAGCTGCGGCGGCGCTTCCCCGGCTCGCCGGAGTACGCGGCCTTCGAGCGCGGCGCATTCGATGAGTGAGACAAGATGATGAACGAGCATGCAGACCAGCCGGCGACGCCGGGCAACGACGCTGGTATTCCCGGCAAGACCCTGCAGTCCCAGCGCGAAGCGATGGGCTGGAGCGTGGAGCAGGTGGCCGACCAACTGAAACTGGCGCCGCGCCAGGTGGTGGCGCTGGAAGCCGGCGATTACGCTTCGCTCCCGAGCCCGGCCGTGACGCGCGGCTTCGTGCGCGCCTACGCCAAGCTGCTGAAGATCGACGCCGCCCCGCTGGTCGCCAAGATCGAGATGAACATGCCGCCCGAAGCCCAGGCCGGCGCCACCGCCTCGATCCCGCGTCGCGAGCAGCGTCCGGCCTCGTTCTCGCAAAGCCGCTTCCCGATCGGCGGCAAGCGCAATAAAGTGCCGGTCGGCCTGATCGCCGGCGTGGCGGTACTGGTCGCCGCCGGCGCCGCGCTCTGGCACTTCGGCCTGCTCCCGGGCAGCCAGCAGCCGCAAGCGGACAATGGCGCCTTGCTCGAAACGCCGGTGGTGACCCCGAACGGTGGCGCTCCGGCCGCGCCGGCGCACCAGGACGCCTTGCAGACCCCGTCGGTGCCGCTGATCTCGGTGCCGGCGCCGGCAGGCGAGGGCGCGACCGTGCCGGCAGGCACTACGCCGCCGGCCGCGGCGCCGGCGACTGCTCCGGGCGCCATGCCCCCGGCCGCCGCTGCGCCGGGCACCGCGCCCGCAGCCACGGCGCCGGCCACGCTGGCAGCGCCCGTGACCGCCGTACCTGCAACGCCGGCAGCCGCGCCCGCAGCAGCCGGCGGCAACGCGCTGGTGCTGAACGTGCGCGAAGATGCCTGGATCGGCGTGGTCGTCGGCGGCAAGCGCCTGCTGTGGCGCGAGGTCAAGGCCGGCTCGACCGAAACCTTCGACGTCACCGCGCCGGGCATGCTGACCGTCGGTAATCCGGCTGCCGTCAGCGCGACCCTGCGTGGTTCGCCTGTCAGCCTGGAACAGGCCTCGGGCAAGAAATTTGCTCAAGTCTCTTTGAAGTAATGGAACGGAACATGATCGTGAACGAACCCTGCATTGGCGAACCGATTCCTTCCGGCCCGCTGCCGCGCCGCGCGCGCCGCAAGGTCGCGGTCTCGCATGGCAATCGCACCGTCTGGGTCGGCGGCGATGCGCCGGTGGTGGTGCAGTCGATGACCAACACCGACACCGCCGACGCGATCGGCACCGCGATCCAGGTGAAGGAACTGGCGCGCGCCGGCTCGGAGATCGTGCGCATCACCGTGGACACCCCGGCGGCCGCCGCCGCGGTGCCGGCGATCCGCGAACAGCTCGACCGCATGGAAATCGACACCCCGCTGGTGGGCGACTTCCACTACAACGGCCACCTGCTGCTGCGCGACTATCCGGAATGCGCGCATGCGCTCTCCAAATACCGCATCAACCCGGGCAACGTGGGGCAGGGCGCCAAGCGCGACACCCAGTTCGCCCAGATGATCGAGATCGCGGCGAAGTACGACAAGCCGGTGCGCATCGGCGTCAACTGGGGCTCGCTGGATCAAAGCCTGCTGGCCCGCATCATGGACGAGAATGCCGCCCGCGCCACCCCGTGGAGCGCCCAGGCCGTGATGTACGAAGCGCTCATCACTTCCGCGATCGAGAACGCCGTGCGCGCCGAGGAAGTGGGCCTGGCGCGCGACAAGATCATCCTGTCGTGCAAGGTCTCGGGCGTGCAGGACCTGATCGCGGTCTACCGCGAACTGGCGCGCCGCTGCGACTACCCGCTGCACCTGGGCCTGACCGAGGCCGGCATGGGCAGCAAGGGCATCGTCGCCTCGACCGCGGCGCTGTCGGTGCTGCTGCAGGAAGGCATTGGCGACACCATCCGCATTTCGCTGACCCCGGAACCGGGCGGCGACCGCACCAGGGAAGTCGTGGTCGGCCAGGAGATCCTGCAGACCATGGGTCTGCGCAAGTTCACCCCGATGGTGATCGCCTGCCCGGGCTGCGGCCGCACGACCTCGACCGTATTCCAGGAACTGGCGGACAACATCCAGACCTTCCTGCGCGAGCAGATGCCGGAATGGAAAAAGACCTATCCGGGCGTGGAAGCGATGAACGTGGCCGTGATGGGCTGCATCGTGAACGGTCCGGGCGAATCGAAGCACGCCAACATCGGCATCAGCCTGCCGGGTACCGGCGAATCGCCGGCGGCGCCGGTGTTCGTCGACGGTCAGAAGGTGGCCACGCTGCGCGGCGAGCGCATCGTGGATGAGTTCAAGACCATCGTGCTGAACTACGTGCAGAAGAATTACGGCCAAGAGGCAGTGTCACAATAAAATACACCACCGTCATCCCGGCGAAGGCCGGGATCCAAGTTTGCATGAGCAGTCGAGATGCAGACAACATTGGGTACCGGCCTGCGCCGGTACGACGGTTTTAAGGCTAACGGTACTAACAATGTCCAAACCAGAAAAAATCGTCGCCGTCAAAGGCATGAACGACATCCTCCCGCAAGACGCACCGATGTGGGAGCTGTTCGAGAACACCGCCGAAACCATCCTGAAGAGCTACGGCTACCAGAAGATCGTCACCCCGATCGTCGAGGATACCTCGCTGTTCGCGCGCGCCATCGGCGCCGTGACCGACATCGTCGAGAAGGAGATGTACTCCTTCGAGGACTCGATGAACGGCGACCAGTTGACCCTGCGTCCGGAAGGCACCGCCGGCGTGGTTCGGTCCGTGCTCGAGCACAACCTCGTGTACGACGGCCCCAAGCGCCTCTGGTACAAGGGCCCGATGTTCCGCCACGAGCGTCCGCAGCGCGGCCGCTACCGCCAGTTCTTCCAGTTCGGCGCCGAAGCCGTCGGCTTCTCGGGCCCGGACATCGACGCGGAACTGATCATGCTGTGCCGCCGCCTGTGGGACGACCTCGGCCTGCAGAACGTGCGCCTGGAGCTGAATTCGATCGGCAATGCCGACGAGCGCCTGCGCCACCGCGCCGACCTGATCGCCTACTTCGAGAAGCACGATGACATTCTCGACGCCGAAGCCAAGCGCCGCCTGCACAGCAACCCGCTGCGCATCCTGGACACCAAGAACCCGGCCATGCAGGAAATGGTCAACGGCGCGCCGAAGCTGCTCGACTACCTGGGCGAAGAGTCGCTGGCCCACCTCAACGGCCTGCGCAAGATCCTGGACCGCAATGCGGTGCAGTACACCATCAACCCGCGCCTGGTGCGCGGCCTGGATTACTACAACCGCACCGTGTTCGAATGGGTCACCGACGAGCTGGGCTCGCAGGGCACCATCTGCGCGGGCGGCCGCTACGATCCGCTGATCGAACAGTTCGGCGGCAAGCCGACCCCGGCGGTCGGCTTCGCGATGGGCATCGAGCGCATCATCGAACTGATGAAGGGCCTGGGCGAGACCCAGGCGCCGAGCCAGTGCGACGTTTACCTGGTGCACCAGGGCGAGGACGCCCAGCTGCAAGCCTTCATCCTGGGCGAGCGCCTGCGGGATGCCGGCCTGGATGTTGTGTTACATTGCGCAACGCCGGCAGGCGCGGGCAGCTTCAAGAGCCAGATGAAGAAGGCCGACGGCAGCGGCGCCTCGTTCGCCGTGATCATCGGCGAAGACGAGATCGCGAACCAGAAGGCCGCGGTCAAGTCCATGCGCGGCGAGGCCGGCGAGCAGCAGCAGGCCAGCGTGCCCTTCGAAGAGGTGGTCGACTACGTGGTCGACCAGATCGTCGGAGGCGGCGGCCACGACTGCGACGACGAGAATTGCAACGAGCACGGTCATCACCACCGTCCGTGACAGCAACGATTCACCATTCCAAATAACAAACAGACACTGAGCAGACAATGGCATACGACCTCGAAGAACAGGAACAGATAGCGACTTTCAAGGCCTTCTGGGCGCGTTTCGGCAACCTCATCATGGGCGTGCTGATCGTCGCGCTCCTCGCCTACGCCGGCTACAACTTCTGGCAGTCGCGCCAGCGCACCCAGGCCGTTGAGGCATCCGCGCTGTACGATGAGCTGCAAGCGGCCCTGGTCGCCAGCGACAATGCCAAGTCCCAGCGCATCGCCGGCGACATCAAGCAGAAGTACGAAGGCACCGTGTATGCGCAGATGGCCAGCCTGGCCGCCGCCAAGACGGCCTTCGATGCGAACGACCTGAAGACCGCCAAGGCCCAGCTGCAGTGGGTGGTGGACAAGGGCAACGACGAGTACAAGGCGATCGCGAAACTGCGCCTGGCCGGCGTGCTGCTGGACGAGAAATCCTTTGACGCCGCCCTCAAGCTGCTGAACGACAAGTTCCCTGAGCAGTTCTCGGCCGAAGTGGCGGACCGCAAGGGTGACGTGCTGGTGGCGCAAAACAAGATCACCGAAGCACGCCAGGCCTATGTGGCCGCGCTGGCTGCGATGCACAAGGATAATCCGGGCCGTCAGCTGGTCCAGCTCAAGCTCGAAGCCATCGGCGGCACCGTGCCGGAAGCGAAAGACGCCAAAGCCAGCACCGCGGCCGCGTAAACTCCAAGATTGACAGGCCCGCGCAGGCCGCGAAGGCGTGCGCGGGCTTTGCGTCCTCTACAGCTCTACAGTCCAGGAACAAGGTTAAAGAATATGCGTATCAGCAGCAAACTTGTCGGTGTTGGTGTACTGGCCCTGGTGACCGGTTGCTCGAGCCTGAGCCCGTCCAGCATGGTCCACAAACTCAGCTCGCTCAATCCGTTCGCGTCGAAATCCAAGACCGACCAGCCGGCGCCGCTGGTGGAACTGAAGGCGACGATGGCCGTGCGCACCGCGTGGAAGCTCGACATCGGCAAGGCCGGTCCCTACACCTTTTCGCCTGCGCTGGCGGGCAACACCGTGGTCGTGGCCGGCGGCAACGGCGACATCGCCCGTGTCGAGGCTGAAAGCGGCAAGCAGCTGTGGCGCATCAAGGCCGGCAGCGAACTGTCGGCCGGCGTCGGCACCGACGGCAACCTGATCGTGGTCGGCGGCACCAAAGGCACCGTCATCGCCTTCGACATGGACGGCAAGAAACTGTGGACCTCGCAGCTGTCGAGCGAGCTCCTGTCCTCGCCCGTGGTGGGGCAGGGCGTCGTCGTCGCCCGCAGCCTGGACAACCGCATCGTCGGCCTGGATGCCAAGACCGGCGAAAAGAAATGGACCGTGCAGCGCGTGACCCCGTCGCTGACCCTGCGCACCGCGCCTGGCATGATCGTCAACGGCAGCGACGTCATCGTCGCCCAGCCGGCCGGCCGCCTGTCCTCCATGATCCTGGCCACCGGCGCGCCGCGCTGGGACCAGGAAGTGGGCGTGGCGCGCGGCGCCACCGAGCTGGAACGCGTGACCGACATCGGCGGCGCGCCGGTGCTGTTCGAGGGCGAGGTCTGCGCCGCGTCCTACCAGGGCCGGGTCGCCTGCTTCGATGCCAGCGCCGGTTCGCCCAAGTGGACCCGCGACCTGTCGTCCGAAGTCGGCGTCGCCGTCGACCAGCGCTTCGTGTTCGCGGCGGACGACAAGGGCGCGCTGTACGCCTTCAACCGCGACACCGGTTCGAGCGCCTGGAAGAACGACAAGCTGGCCTTCCGCCGCCTGTCGACCCCGGTCTCCTTCGGCCGTGCGGTGGCGGTGGGCGACTACCAGGGCATCGTGCACTTCCTGTCGCGCGAGGATGGCTCGTTCCTCGCGCGCGCCGCCCTTGATGGCAGCGCCGTCATCGGCACTCCTCTGGTGGCTGGATCGCACCTGATTTTTCAAACACAAAATGGAACTGTGGCCGCCATCGCGGTCGAATAGAATAACTACATGAAGCCGGTAATTGCACTCGTTGGTCGCCCGAACGTCGGGAAGTCGACCCTATTCAACCGCCTAACCCGCTCGCGGGACGCGCTGGTGGCCGACCTCCCTGGCCTGACCCGCGACCGCCACTATGGCGAAGGCCGGATCGGCGAACGGCCGTTCCTGGTCATCGACACCGGCGGTTTCGAACCGGTGGCCAAAGAGGGCATCATGTTCGAGATGGCGCTGCAGACGCGCCAGGCGGTGGCGGAAGCCGACGTCGTCGTGTTCATCGTCGACGGCCGCCAGGGCCTGACCCCGCACGACAAGACCATCACCGATTACCTGCGCAAATCGGGCCGCAAGGTCATGCTCGTGGTCAACAAGTCCGAGGGCATGAAGTACACCTCGGTCACCGCCGACTTCTACGAGCTCGGCATGGGCGACCCCTACGTCATTTCCGCCGCCCACGGCGACGGCGTGCACGACCTGGTGAACGAGGCGCTCGACTTCGCCTTCGCCAACCGCCCGGACGAAGAAGACGAAGTGGAACATCCCGACCACGGCATCAAGATCGCCATCGTCGGCCGCCCCAACGTCGGCAAGTCGACCCTGATCAACACCCTGGTCGGCGAGCAGCGCGTGATCGCCTTCGACATGCCGGGCACCACCCGCGACTCGATCGAAGTGCCGTTCGAACGCGAAGGCAAGAAGTACACCCTGATCGACACCGCCGGCATCCGCCGCCGCGGCAAGATCTTCGAGGCCATCGAGAAATTCTCGGTGGTGAAGACCATGCAGTCGATCTCGGACGCCAACGTCATCGTGCTGCTGCTCGACGCCCAGCAGGACATTTCCGAGCAGGATGCCCACATTGCCGGCTTCATCCTGGAATCGGGCCGGGCGCTGGTGGTGGCCGTGAATAAATGGGACGGCCTGCAGTCGGACGACCGCGACCAGGTCAAGAATGACCTCGACCGCAAGCTCGACTTCCTGTCTTTCGCGAAAACGCACTTCATCTCGGCCCTGAAGGGCACCGGCATCAGCCAGCTGATGAAGTCGGTGGACTCGGCCTATGCCGCCGCCACCGCTAACCTGTCGACCCCGCGCCTGACGCGCGCGCTGCAGGAAGCGATCGAGAAGCAGGAGCCGAAGCGCAAGGGCAGCACCCGTCCGAAGATGCGCTACGCCCACCAGGGCGGCCAGAATCCGCCCATCATCGTCATCCACGGCAATGCGCTCGAGGCTGTCAGCGACCCGTACAAGCGCTATCTGGAAAAACATTTCCGCGATACCTTCAACCTGGTCGGCACCCCGGTGCGCATCGAATTCAAATCCGGTAAGAATCCTTTTGCCAGGGAGCAGAATTAAATCAGCGCCTGGGCATAGCAGTACGACAAAAAGTGGCGAAACAGGTTACAGTAGCTTAGGGCTTTCATTCGCCACAGCGGAATGTAGTCCAGGCACTTGAAATTTGGCAAACCGCCACTATTTTTAAACTACAACAACATTACGGAGCTGTTATGAGCAACAAAGGGCAACTGTTACAAGACCCATTCCTGAACGCTTTGCGCAAGGAGCACGTCCCCGTCTCCATCTACCTGGTCAACGGCATCAAGCTGCAAGGCCATATCGAATCCTTCGACCAGTACGTCGTCCTGCTTCGTAATACCGTGACCCAGATGGTCTACAAGCATGCCATTTCCACCGTTGTCCCGGCTCGCGCCGTCAACCTCAACCTCGACTCCGAAGCCGAGTAAGGCCGATGGCTGACGCCCCCGGCAACACCTCCATGCGCGCAGCGCTGGTCGGCATCGATTTTGGTGCTGGCGATTTCACCGCCAGCCTGGAAGAGCTGTCGCTGCTTGCGCGCTCCGCCGGCGCCGAACCGATCACCACGATCACGGCCAAGCGCAGCAGTCCCGATCCCGCCCATTTCGTCGGCAGCGGCAAGGCCGACGAAATCAAGATGGCCTGCAAGGCCGAGGGCATCGAGCTCGTCATCTTCAACCATGCCCTGTCGCCTGCCCAGCAGCGTAACCTCGAGCGCAGGCTCGAGGTGCGCGTGGTCGACCGTACCAGCCTGATCCTCGACATCTTCGCCCAGCGCGCCCAGAGCCACGAGGGCAAACTGCAGGTGGAGCTGGCCCAGCTGCAGCACCTGGCCACGCGCCTGATTCGCGGCTGGACCCACCTGGAGCGCCAGAAGGGCGGTATCGGCCTGCGCGGCCCGGGTGAAACCCAGCTCGAGACCGACCGCCGCCTGATCGGCGAGCGCGTCAAGCAGCTGCGCATCCGGCTCACCAAGCTGCGTAAGCAGCACGAGACCCAGCGCCGCCAGCGCGGGCGCAACCAGACCTTTTCGGTCTCCCTCGTCGGTTATACCAACGCCGGCAAGTCGACCCTGTTCAATACGCTGACCAAAGCCGGGGTGTATGTTGCGAACCAGCTGTTCGCGACGCTCGACACCACCAGCCGCCGCCTGTACCTGGGCGACGAGGTGGGCAACGTGGTGATTTCCGATACCGTCGGCTTCGTGCGCGAACTGCCGCACCAGCTGGTGGCGGCCTTCCGCGCCACGCTGGAAGAAACCATCCACGCCGACCTCCTGCTGCACGTGGTCGACGGCAACTCGCCGGTGCGCATGGAACAGATCGAGCAGGTGAACGAAGTCTTGCGCGAGATCGGCGCCGATCATGTGCCCCAGATCCTGGTCTGGAACAAGATCGATGCGGCCGGGCTGGAGCCCGGGATCGAGCGTGATGAATATGATAAGATCAGCCGCGTTTTCATCAGCGCCCACAGCGGGGCCGGCCTGGACCTGCTGCGAGATGCCATCGTCGAGGCGGCGTTGGCGGCACGCGCAGAACAGGAACCGTCGCGCAATGGGGAAGAACCGGCGGTGGGCGGCTCCCTGGCCAATTCTGCAGAGAACACTATGACAACCTCCACCCATCTCGGGCCACACTAGCCTATGCTCGTTTCTTTACTAAAACGTTGCGGCATCAAACTGTCGCTGAACGACCCGCGTTGGGGCCACAAACCCAACGGTGACCACAAGGCCCAGGAGGGCCGCCGGCCGGGTGAAGGCCCGCCCGACCTCGATCAACTCTGGCGCGATTTCAACGCGCGCCTGAACCGCATCTTCGGCGGCCGCAACAACGGCGGCGACAGCGGCGGCGGCCCGGGCGGCCGTGGCGAGATGCGCGGCGCCGGCATCGGTGCCGGCGTGGTGGCGGTGATTGTCGGCCTGATTTGGCTGGCGAGCGGCGCCTTCATCGTGCAGGAAGGCCAGACCGGCGTCGTCACCACCTTCGGCAAGCTCAGCCATACAACCGGCGCCGGCTTCAACTGGCGCTGGCCGTATCCGATCCAGGCCCACGAGACCGTCAACGTCTCGACCATCCGTACCGCCGAGATCGGCTACCGCGCCAACGTGCGCAACAAGCAGCCGCAAGAGTCGCTGATGCTGACCGACGATGAAAACATCATCGACATCCAGTTTGCGGTCCAGTACACGCTGAAAGACCCGGTCCAGTGGCTGTTCAACAACCGCGAGAACGACGAGACCGTGCGCCAGGTGGCCGAGACCGCCATCCGCGAAGTGGTGGGCAAGAGCAAGATGGACTTCGTCCTGTACGAAGGCCGCGAGAAGGTCGCCGCCGACGTGCACCAGATGATGCAGCAGATCCTCGACCGTTACGCGCTGGGCGCCCTGGTCACCAACGTGACCATGCAGGGCGTGCAGCCGCCGGAGCAGGTGCAGGAAGCCTTCGACGACGCCGTCAAGGCCGGCCAGGACCGTGCCCGCGCCCGCAACGAGGGCGAGGCCTACGCCAACCAGGTGATTCCGCAGGCGCGCGGCCAGGCCTTCCGCCTGCAGCAGGACGCCGAGGCCTACCGCTCGATGGTGGTCGAGAACGCGCTCGGCAACGCCTCGCGCTTCGACCAGGTGGTGGCCGCCTACGCCAAGGCACCGGCCGTCACCCGCGACCGCATGTACATCGATACCATGCAGCAGATCTTCTCCAGCACCAGCAAGGTGATGGTGGATTCGCGCGCGGGCAATCCGATGATCTACCTGCCGCTGGACAAGCTGATCGGGCAGGGCGCGGGCGCCGACGGTGTCGGCAGCCGTTCGGGACCACAGCAGGTGCCGGTGCCGCAATCGTCGGCCCCGGGAGATGTCATGCAAGCCATGGATTCGGTGCGCCAGCGCGACAGCCGCAGCCGCGATTCCTCACGTGATCGGGAGAGCCGTTAATGAACCGCCTCGTAACTTTATTTGTGGCGGGCTTCATTGCCCTGATGCTGCTGTCGTCCACCGTGTTCGTGGTCGACCAGCGCCGCTTCGCTATCGTGTTCGCCCTGGGCCAGGTGCGCGACGTGATCACCGAGCCGGGCCTGCACTTCAAGCTGCCGCCGCCGTTCCAGAACGTGATCTACCTGGACAAGCGCATCCTGACGCTCGACACGCCTGACGCCGATCGCTTCATCACGGCCGAGAAGAAGAACATCCTGGTGGATGCCTTCATGAAGTGGCGCATTACCGACCCGCGCCTGTACTACGTCAGCTTCGGCGGCGACGAGACCCGGGCCCGCGACCGCCTGTCGCAGATCATCAAGGCTGCCCTGAACGACGAGATCACCAAGCGCACCGTGCGCGAAGTGATTTCCGGCGAGCGCGGCGCCGTGATGAACGCGGTGAAGGAAAAGGTCGTGGCCGAAGCCAAGGAGATCGGCGTGGGCGTGGTGGACGTGCGCCTCAAGCGCGTCGACTACATCGAGCAGATCAACAACTCGGTGTACGAACGCATGAAGGCCGAGCGCGTGCGCGTGGCCAACGAGCTGCGCTCGACCGGCGCCGCCGAATCCGAGCAGATCCGCGCCGACGCCGACCGCCAGCGCACCGTGATCATCGCCGAAGCCTTCCGCGAGGCCGAGAAGATCAAGGGTGACGGCGATGCCAAGGCATCGGTGATCTACGCCGAGTCGTTCGGCAAGAACCCGGAATTCGCCAAGTTCTACCGTTCGCTGGAAGCCTACCGCGCGACCTTCAAGAACCGTGGCGACGTGATGGTGGTGGATCCGAATTCGGAGTTCTTCAAGTACTTCAAGCAGCCGGGCGGGAAGTAGTCCTCGGGCTGGCGCAAACACTGCGCTATGGCATTGGATCCCGGCGCAGGCCGGGATCCAATTTTGTTTGCGTCACACTAACTCTTCAGTATAGACAAGCGTTGCAACATGGCACTCTGACAAGCTATCCAGCCTGTCAAACCAACATCCCCCGCCTACGCCTTATCATTTTCGGGTAAAATTGCCGATTCGGCGCTCGCACCGTGCGCCGGCACGCCTGTGCCTATTGCATTGCTCTTTACAAACAACCCGTAAGCTGTCTGCCCATGCCGAACTGGCTATTGCCTGAAAATATTGCCGATGTCTTGCCGTCCGAAGCGCGCAAGATCGAGGATCTGCGCCGCAAGATGCTCGATACCTTCCGCCTGTATGGCTACGAACTGGTGATGCCGCCGCTGCTCGAGTACGTCGAGTCGCTGCTGGCCGGAGCAGGGCAGGACACCGAACTGCGCACCTTCAAGGTGGTCGACCAGCTGTCCGGCCGCCTGCTCGGCCTGCGCGCTGACATGACCACGCAAGTGGCGCGCATCGACGCCCACCTGCTCAACCGCGATACCGTCACCCGCCTGTGCTACGCCGGCAGCGTGCTGCATACCCGCCCATCGGGCCTGCACGCCACCCGCGAGCCGATCCAGATCGGCGCCGAGATCTACGGCCACGCCGGCCTGGAAGCCGACGCCGAGATCCAGGAGCTGGCGCTCGGTGCGCTGGCGCTGGCCGGCTTCGACAGCGTTCGTCTCGACCTGTGCCACGTCGGCATCCTGCGCGCCCTGCTGGCCGAGGACCCGGCCGCGCTCCGCGACGAAGCCCAGCTCATCGCCATGCTGCGCGCCAAGGATGCGCCGGGACTGGACGAGCTTACCCAGGATTACCTGCCTGCCACCCGCAAGGCCCTGCTGGCGCTGCCGCACCTGTACGGCGACGTCGAGGTGCTGGCGCGTGCCAGGGAAGAATTGCCGGCGCTGCCGGGCATCACCCGCGCGCTGGCCGAACTGGCCGCGCTCGCGGCAAGCGCCATCGGCCGCGCCGAGGTGGCGATCGACCTGGCCGACCTGCGCGGCTACCAGTACGAAAGCGGCGCCATGTTCGCGCTCTACGTGCCGGGCCTGCCGAACGCGGTGGCCCGCGGCGGCCGTTACGACCATGTGGGCGAGGCCTTCGGACGTGCGCGTCCGGCGACCGGCTTCTCGCTCGACCTGCGCGAACTGGCGCGGCTGCTGCCGACCGCCGAGCGCAAGCACTCCATCCGCGCGCCCTGGGGCAATGCGCCGGAACTGAAGGAAAAAATCGCTGACCTGCGCAAGGCAGGCGAAGTCGTGATCCAGTCCATGCCGGGTCACGACAATGTTCAGGACGAGTTCGAGTGCGACCGCGTGCTCGTCCTCGAAAACGGAAATTGGATTCTCAAAAACTTAGGTTAAGTGATGTCAAATACTAACGTGGCAAAGAACGTCGTCGTCATCGGCACCCAGTGGGGCGATGAAGGTAAAGGCAAGATCGTCGACTGGCTGACCGACCATGCGGCCGGCGTCGTCCGTTTCCAGGGCGGCCATAACGCGGGTCACACCCTCGTGATCAAGGGCCAGAAGACCGCGCTGCAGCTGATCCCCTCGGGCATCATGCGCGAAGGCGTGGCCTGCTACATCGGCAACGGCGTGGTGGTCTCGGTCCCGGACGTGATGCGCGAGATCGACAAGCTGCAGGCCGCCGGCATCGAAGTGGTGTCGCGCCTGAAGATCTCGGAAGCCTGCCCGGTCATCCTGCCTTACCACGTCGCCATCGACAAGGCCCGTGAAGCCAAGCGCGGCGAGAACAAGATCGGCACCACCGGCAAGGGCATCGGCCCGGCCTACGAAGACAAGGTCGCCCGCCGCGCGATCCGCATCGCCGACCTGCTCAACGAAGAGCGCTTCGCCGAGAAGCTCAAGGAAAACCTCGAGTACCACAACCACGTGCTGGTCAACTACCTGGGCGCCGATCCGATCGACTTCCAGACGACCTACGACGACGCCATGGCCCTGGTGCCGCGCCTGCGTCCGATGGTGGGCGACGTCTCGTCGCAGCTGTACGCCGCGCACAAGGCCGGCGGCAGCCTGCTGTTCGAAGGCGCGCAGGGCTCGCTGCTCGACGTCGACCACGGCACCTACCCGTTCGTGACCTCGTCGAACTGCGTGGCCGGCAATGCCGCCGCCGGCGCCGGCGTCGGTCCAGGCATGCTGCACTACATCCTGGGCATCACCAAGGCCTACACGACCCGCGTGGGTTCGGGCCCGTTCCCGGCCGAACTGCCGACCGACGCCGGCGTCGGCGAGCACCTCTCGCGCATCGGCCACGAGTTCGGCACCGTGACCGGCCGTGCCCGTCGCTGCGGCTGGTTCGACGCCGCGCTGCTGCGCCGCTCGGTGCAGATCAACGGCGTGTCGGGCATGTGCCTGACCAAGCTGGACGTGCTGGACGGTATCGAGTCGCTGAAGCTGTGCGTTGGCTACAAGATCAACGGCGTTGATGCCGACATCTTCCCGGTCGGCGCCGAAGAAGCCGCGCTGTGCGAGCCGGTCTACGAAGAAATGCCGGGCTGGACCGAATCGACCGTCGGCGCCAAGTCGATGGAAGAACTGCCGGCCAATGCCCGCGCCTACATCAAGCGCATCGAAGAACTGGTGGGCGTGCCGATCGACATGGTGTCGACCGGTCCGGACCGCGAAGAAACCATCGTGCTGCGCCATCCATTTGCAGCCTGATCCAATAAAAAGATAGGAACGACCTGAAATGAACACCCCTGCATCGACCGACAAGGACCTCTGGGTTTCGTGGGACCAGTACAACCGCCTGGTCGAGCGCCTCGCGCTGCAAGTGTACGAATCGAACTGGAAGTTCGACATGGTGCTGTGCCTGGCGCGCGGCGGCGTGCGTCCGGGCGACGTGATCTCGCGCATCTTCGACGTGCCGCTGGCGATCCTGTCGACCAGCTCCTACCGCGAAGAAGCCGGCACCAAGCAGGGCAACCTGGACATCGCCAAGTACATGACGATGACCAAGGGCCCGCTGGCCGGCCGCATCCTGCTGGTCGACGACCTGGCCGATTCGGGCGTGACCCTGCAGAAGGTGCGCGAGCATCTGCAGACCAACTACCCGGACGTCTCGGAAGTGCGTTCGGCCGTCATCTGGGTGAAAGGCACCTCGGCCTTCAAGCCGGACTACCACCTGGAAGACCTGCCGCACAACCCGTGGATCCACCAGCCGTTCGAAGACTACGACGGCCTGCGTCCGCACCAGCTGTCGGCGTGGATGAAGAAGTTCGAGAAGTAATTCGCAGCCTGCAAGGGCAAGGCGAACGGGCAGGGAAGGCGCAAGCCTTTCCTGCCCGTTTCATTTGGTCAGCCGCTCTCTTGAAGCGGCGCCCGCGGCGCGCGATGCAGCTCCGTTCGTGGCAGAGGTTCAGGGCAGCGCGGAATGTCTCGATGAAGTACCCCTCCATCGTAGTGGCAGGGGGCAAAAAGGTGCTTTCGTTGTTTCCCTGTTTTAAGCGGAATATGGGAGAATCTTCTGTGTATATATAAAAGATCAGGAGTTTCTTCTCATGGAGGCCGATAGCAAGCCCAAAAAGGACGTCCTCGACGAGATCGACCGGAAGATCCTGCGCATCCTGCGCGTCGATGGCCGCATCACCAACCAGAAGCTGGCCGACAGCGTCCACCTGTCGCCCACGCCCTGCTGGAACCGGGTTCGGGCCCTGGAAGAGCAGGGCTACATCGAGGGCTATGCCGCCATCCTGTCCCAGCGTGCGCTGGGCCTGCCGGACACCGTCATCATCGAGGTCACGCTGGAACGCCATGACGACGACATGCTGATCCGCTTCGGCGAAGAACTGGCGAAATTGCCCGAGGTGATGGAGGCCAGTTTGCTGACCGGCGACTACGACTACCTGATCAAGGTGGCGGTGGCCGGCACCGAGGGTTACGAGCGCTTCCTGCGCCAGCGCCTGTACAAGATTCCCGGCATCCGCCACAGCCGTTCGACCTTCGTGCTGCGCACCCTCAAGCGCACCCATTCGGTGGAGCCTTGAACGTATTACTCTGCTAAGATGCGGCTCGGCCATTTTCCGGCATGGTTCAACAATAACAAGTAAAAATCGATGACCCAAAGTTTTTTCCAGACCTTCATCCTGCTGATCCTCGTCACCGACCCCTTTGGCAACGTTCCGCTGTTTGCCGCCGCCCTCAAGGAAGTCCCGCTCGAGCGCCGACCCCGCATCGTGGTGCGCGAATGCGCGATCGCCTTCCTGCTGCTGCTGGTGTTCATGTTCTTCGGCCAGCACTTCCTGGAAGCGCTGCACCTGTCGCCGGTGGCGCTGCGCATCGGCGGCGCGGTCATCCTGCTGATCATCGCGATCCGCATGATCTTCCCGCATCCGGACGGCGTGCTCGGCCGCAGCGAGGGAGGCGAGCCCTTCATCGTGCCGCTGGCCATTCCCGCGCTGGCCGGGCCGTCGGCACTGGCGACCGTGCTGCTGTTCAGCTCTGGAAGCATCAACGAGACCATGGTTCACGTGGCGGCGCTGGCCGCGGTCGGCGTGGTCTGGCTGGCGGTCTTCCTCAGCGCGGAAAAACTGCAGCAGCGCCTTGGCCCGCAAGTCATGACCGCCTTCGAGCGCCTGATGGGCCTGATCCTGACTGCGATGTCGATCGAAATGCTGCTGGGCGGTATTCGCGAGTTCGTCCAGACACTCTGAGGGCAGCGGTGCGGGGGCAAATGCCTTCTTTCTGGCACACTTTTGGCATGCGTACCGCTGCGACCACTTCCGTATTGACCCGAGCATGAAACCCGAACATGAAACTCCTTCCGAATGGCTGCCCTTCCTGAGCGGGGGCGGCCAGATGGGGGCCATGATGCGGGCGCACGATTGGTCGCATTCCCCGCTCGGGCACCCGCGTACCTGGCCCCAGGCCCTGCGCACCACCGTCGGCCTGATGCTCAACTCGAAGTTCCCGATGTTCGTGGCCTGGGGGCCGGAGCTGGGCTTCCTGTACAACGACTCCTACGCGATCATCCTGGGCGAAAAGCATCCCGCGGCGCTGGGCGCGCGCTTCCACGACATCTGGCGCGAGATCTGGGACGACATCCATCCGCTGATCGTGCGCGCGCTCAAGGGCGAATCCACCTACATGGACCGGCTGCCGCTGCGCATGAACCGCCACGGCTACGACGAGGACACCTGGTTCCGCTTCTCGTATTCGCCGGTGCGCGACGAGGACGGCACCGTGGCCGGCATGTACTGCGCCTGCGTCGAGATGACCGGCGAAGTGCTGGCGGAACGCTATCGCGAACAGGAGAACCAGCGCCTGATGGGGCTGTTCGAGCAGGCGCCCGGCATCTTCGCCGTGCTGCGCGGCCCGGACCACGTGTTCGAGATCGCCAACGAATCCTACCTGCAGCTGATCGGACGCCGTGAGCTGATCGGCAAGCCGGCGCGCGAAGCGCTGCCCGAGGTCGCCGACCAGGGCTTCTTCGAGCTGCTCGACCAGGTCTACCAGTCGGGCCAGCCTTTCGTGGGCCATGCGGTGCCGGTGCGCGTCCAGCGCGAGGCCAGCGCGCCGCTGGAGGAGCGCTACGTCGACTTCGTGTACCAGCCGATCCGCGGCCCGAAGGGCGACGTCGAGGGCATCTTCGTGGAGGGCAGCGACGTTACCATGCGCAAGCGCGTGGAGGACGAGCTGCGCGCCGCCAACCGCCAGAAGGACCAGTTCCTGGCGATGCTGGCGCACGAGCTGCGCAACCCGCTGGCGCCGATCACGACGGCGGCCCAGCTCCTGCAACGCGGCACGCTCGACCCGGAGCGCGCGCGCCACGCCAGCGACATCATCGTGCGCCAGGCCGAGCACATGACCGACCTGGTGAACGACCTGCTGGACGTCTCGCGCGTCACCCGCGGCCTGGCCGAGATCGAGAAGGAAGACCTCGACGTCGCCGCGGTCGTCAACGGCGCCGTCGAACAGGTGCGCCCGCTGCTCGACATGAGGCGCCACGAGCTGCGGGTAGAGCAGTGGCAGCAGCCGCTGTACGTGTCGGGCGACCGCACGCGCCTGGTGCAGGTGGTCTCGAACATCCTGAATAACGCGGCCAAGTACACGCCGTCCGGCGGCCGGATCGCCCTGCGCGTGACCAGCGAAGGCGGCGAAGCCGTGATCGCGGTGAGCGACAACGGGCAGGGCATCGAGCCGCAGGTGCTGCCCTACATCTTCGACCTGTTCACCCAGGCCGAGCGCACGCCGGACCGCTCGCAGGGCGGCCTGGGCATCGGCCTGGCGCTCGTGAAAAGCCTGGTGGCGCTGCATGGCGGGCGGGTGGCGGCCTTCAGCGATGGCCCGAACAAGGGCAGCGAATTCGTGATCCGCCTGCCGCTGCTCTCCGGTGCCGAGGCGCAGGAGGCACAGCAGCCGCCTGACCAGGCCAATGAGGGTGCGGTGCGGGTGCTGGTGGTGGACGACAATGCCGACGCCGCGCAGATGCTCGCCACGCTGCTCGAGGCGCATGGCCACGTGGTGAGCGTCGAGTACGACGGGACGGGCGGCCTGGCGCGCGCCCTGCGCGAACGGCCCGAGGTCATGCTGCTCGATATCGGCCTGCCCGACATGGACGGCCACGAGCTCGCGCGCCGCCTGCGCTCCTCGCCCGATACCGCCAACGCCATGCTGATCGCGCTCACCGGCTACGGCCAGAGCGAAGACCGTGAACGCGCGCGCCAGGCCGGCTTCGACCGGCATCTGGTCAAGCCGGCCGACCTGTCGGAACTGCTGCGCATACTCGCCGAAGTACGCGGCCACGTCCACTGAGCGCCTGTCCCATCCGTGCGCGCTCCGCGCCCTGGGCCGGTGTATGCTGGTTCCGGGACAATAAGCGGACAAGCTCGCATGAGAACCTGGAGAATCGCGGAAGAAAACGTGGCGCTGGACCGCAGCTGCGAAGGCGCGCGCAAGAGTGGCGGGCACTGGCATGAAGAGGGCTGCGCCGCGCTGTACACCGCCATGACGGCGGAGATGGCTGTGCTGGAAAAATTCGTCCACCTTGATGGCGACGAACCCGGCCTGGTGCTGGTGGCGGTGGACTTGCCGGACGATCCCGAGCTGGGCATGGATGTATCGCGCGAGGAGCTGCCGGAAGGCTGGGACGATCTCGACGACGGCGGCAGCGCAACCCGATTCGGCACCGCCTTCCTGCAGAAGTGCCACCACCTCTACATGCGGGTGCCGTCGGTGATCGTGGGGGAGGGTGTCAACCTGGTGATCAACCCGGAGCATCCGGCCTACGCGGACGTGAAGCTGTCGATCGCCAGGTCGTTCAGCTTCGATCCCAGGATGTTCAAGCGTCCCGACTAGTCGACACCGATGGTAACGACCGTCTTGTCGCTGTTCACGAATGCCGGTTTCCACGGTGGATTGACGACCCGGATGTCGCGCACGCCCAGTTTGGCAAAGTCCGCGATCGAATAGGTCCACCCGACCGATTGTTCGGTCTCGGCCTGCGCATGCGCAGGCGACTGGCCCAGGGTCGTGATGCGTTGCTGTACGCCGATGAGGGCAAAATAACGCGCTTCTTCCGCGGCTTGCGGTGCGGCCGCCTCCCGCACGGCCTGTTCCAGCTTGGCGCGCAGCGCCTCGCGCTGTTCGGCGGGCAGTGTCTTGAGCATGGCTTCCTGTTCGCCATCGAGCTGGAACGACATGCTACTGAGGCCGCCGTGATAGCCGATGACGGCAAAATTGCTCACGACCTTGCGTGGCGCCGCCGGGAAGACGTAGTTCGCACACGAAGAAAAGCAGTATTCCATCACCTTGACCGTCAGGCCCTGGGCATGCACCCAGCGGCCCAGTTCGATGCCGGCGCCGGTAACCCCGCCCTTGCTGCGAATCGACAGTATGGCAGGCCTGGGCTGCGCCTGGCCAAACAACGCGAATGCGCGTTGGTTGGCCTCGGCCGTCAGGCTGCCCACGTAGTTCAATTCGCCGTTGTCGATGAAGACCTGGGTGGGCGAGGCGGCGGCCGTTGCGGGCAATGCCAGCGCGGCCAGGCATGCTGCTGCCAATGTCGATCGCGGTTTGAGGTGCATGTCAGAAGCTGCCGAAAACGAGTGGAACGAAGACGACGATGAAGAGGAGGATGCGGATGCCGAACGTCCCGCTGACCTGCACCGATGGATGGCGCTTTTCCACGCGCAGCGACCAGACGAAAGCGGCCATGCCGACGACGAGCGCCACGGCGACCAGGCCTCCCAGGTTCAGCAGTCCTTCTCCCAGCAAACTCATGCGGTAGGGAGCAGGAGAAACCATGGCGAGGAAGCGGTAAAAGCTGAACGGGATCAGCACGGCTCCCAGAAGCATGAGACCGTTGGCGACTTTGAGTTTGGTGTGAGGCGTCATGGGCAGCAGTCTACACAGCCGGCGCCCTTGAAAATGCACGGAATTCCACCGGCGGCAGCAAGAGAGGAGGCGAAAAAAAACCGTTCCCGCGGAAGCGGAAACGGTTTCCTCGCGTGCTAGCTGAATCGATCGCTTACTTGCCCAGCATCGACACCACGTTGTCCGCCCCCGGCGCCCCGAAGGCCTGCTGCTTGAGCACATGCAGCTGGTCGCGCACCTGCGCCGCTTTTTCGAACTCGAGGTTCTTGGCATGGTCCACCATGAGCTTCTCGAGACGCTTGATCTCCTTGCTGATCTGCTTCTCGCTCATGGCCTCGACCTTGGCCGTCGTGGCCTCATCGACCAGGCCCTCGCCCATCGCCCGTTGGGCGGCGTTGCTGTAGACGCCGTCGATCATGTCCTTGATCTTCTTGTTCACGCCCTTCGGCACGATGCCGTGCGCCTCGTTGAAGGCGATCTGCTTTGCGCGGCGGCGTTCGGTCTCGTCGATCGCCCGCTTCATCGAATCGGTCATCTGATCCGCGTAGAGGATCGCCACGCCGTTCAGGTTACGCGCCGCGCGGCCGATGGTCTGGATCAGCGAACGCTCGGAACGCAGGAAGCCTTCCTTGTCCGCGTCCAGCACCGCCACCAGCGACACTTCCGGCAAGTCCAGGCCTTCGCGCAGCAGGTTGATGCCGACCACCACATCGAAGGTACCCAGGCGCAGGTCGCGCAGGATCTCCACGCGCTCCACGGTCTCGATGTCGCTGTGCAGGTAGCGCACCTTGATGCCGTGGTCGCTCAGGTATTCGGTGAGCTGCTCGGCCATGCGCTTGGTCAGCGTCGTCACTAGCACGCGCTCGTCCTTGGCGATGCGGTCGGTGATCTCGCTCATCAGGTCTTCGACCTGCGAGCGCGCCGGCTTGACGATCACCAGCGGGTCGACCAGGCCGGTGGGGCGCACCACCTGTTCGACCACGTTGTCGGCCTTGCCCTTTTCGTACTCGGCCGGCGTGGCCGAGACGAAGACCGTCTGGCGCATCTTGCCCTCGAATTCCTGGAACTTCAGCGGCCGGTTGTCCAGCGCCGAAGGCAGGCGGAAGCCATAGTCGACCAGGTTGACCTTGCGCGAGCGGTCGCCGTTGTACATCGCGTTGAGCTGGCCGATCATCACGTGCGACTCGTCCATGAACATCAGCGCGTCCTTGGGCAGGTAGTCGATCAGGGTCGGCGGCGGCTCGCCCGGCATCGAGCCGGACAGGTGGCGCGAATAGTTCTCGATGCCCTTGGTAAAACCGATCTCGGCCAGCATCTCGAGGTCGAAACGGGTGCGCTGCTCGAGGCGTTGTTCTTCGATCAGCTTGTTCTGCTGACGGAATTCCTCGAGGCGGTCGCGCAGCTCGGCCTTGATCGATTCCACCGCGCGCAGCACGGTCGAGCGCGGCGTGACGTAGTGCGAGCCCGGGTACACCGTGAAGCGCGGGATCTTCTGGCGCACGCGCCCCGTGAGCGGGTCGAACAGCTGCAGCGACTCGATCTCGTCGTCGAACATCTCGACGCGGATCGCCAGCTCGGCGTGTTCCGCCGGGAAGATGTCGATGGTGTCGCCGCGCACGCGGAAGGAGCCGCGCGAGAAGTCCATCTCGTTGCGCGTGTACTGCATCTGGATCAGGCGCGCGATGATGTCGCGCTGCGCCACTTTGTCCTTGTGGCGCAGCGTCAGGATCATCTTGTGGTATTCGTTCGGATTACCGATACCGTAGATGGCCGACACGGTGGCCACGATGACGACGTCGCGCCGCTCCATCAGCGACTTGGTGCACGACAGGCGCATCTGCTCGATGTGCTCGTTGATCGACGAGTCCTTTTCGATGAACAGGTCGCGCTGCGGCACATAGGCTTCCGGCTGGTAGTAGTCGTAATAGGAGACGAAATACTCGACCGCGTTCTGCGGGAAGAATTCGCGGAACTCCGCATACAGCTGGGCCGCCAGCGTCTTGTTGGGCGCGAAGACGATGGCCGGACGCCCCGCCTGCGCGATCACGTTCGCCATCGTGTAGGTTTTGCCGGAACCGGTCACCCCGAGCAGGGTCTGATACATCAGGCCGTCATTGATGCCTTCGATCAGTCCGGCAATCGCGGTCGGCTGGTCGCCGGCCGGCGGGAAGGGCTGGTGCAGTTTGAAGGGCGATCCGGGATAGGTGATGACGGTCGGTTCCGGGGCATTTGCGATGGATAAATCTGCCATACTTTCAGACCTTTGCTAGAATGGGAGTCCACATGACGCAGTGCAGCACTGACGTCTATGTCTATACAACCGCTGCGAACCCACCGACAACTCAGTTTATCACGATGACTTCCAAAGCCTCCGCCAGCCTCTTCGGCGCCATCGAAATGGCGCCACGCGACCCGATCCTGGGCATCACCGAAGCATTCAACGCCGACACCAACCCGGCCAAGATCAACCTGGGGGTGGGCGTCTACTATGACGACAATGGCAAGGTTCCTTTGCTGCAGTGCGTGCAAAAGGCGGAAGCGAAGCTGATGGAGCAGCCGGCACCGCGTACCTACCTGCCGATCGAAGGGCTGGCAAGTTACGACAAGGCCGTGCAAGAGCTGGTATTTGGGGCCGACAGCGCCGTAATTCAAGAGAAGCGTGCGATCACCGTGCAGGCCCTGGGCGGCACCGGCGCGCTCAAGCTGGGCGCCGACTTCCTCAAGCGCTTCGCGCCGGATTCAAGCGTCTACATCAGCGACCCGAGCTGGGAAAACCACCGCGCGCTGTTCGAGAGCGCCGGCTTCGCCGTCAACAACTACACCTATTACGACCCGGCCACCCACGGCGTGAATTTCGAGGGCATGCTGGCCTCCCTGAAGGCCATGCCGCGCGGCTCGATCGTGGTGCTGCACGCCTGCTGCCACAACCCGACCGGCGCTGACCTGAGCCAGGATCAGTGGAGCCAGGTGATCGCGGCCGTGGTCGATAACGGCCTGGTGCCTTTCCTCGACATGGCTTACCAGGGCTTCGGCGCGGGCATCGCGGAAGACGGCGCCGTGGTGCGCCGCTTCGCCGAGACCGGCATTCCGCTCCTGGTGTCGAACTCGTTCTCGAAGTCCTTCTCGCTGTACGGCGAACGCGCCGGCGCGCTGTCGATCGTGGCCACCAGCGCAGAAGAGTCGGCGCGCGTGCTGTCGCAACTGAAGCGCGTGATCCGCACCAACTACTCGAACCCGCCGACGCATACCGCCAAGGTGGTCGCGATGGTGCTGTCGACCCCGGAACTGCGCCAGCTGTGGGAAGAGGAGCTGGCCGGCATGCGCGTGCGCATCCGCGAGATGCGCAACCTCATGGTTGAGAAGCTCAAGGAAAAAGCCCCGGGCCACGACTTCGAATTCGTGCGCGAGCAGGTCGGCATGTTCTCGTACTCGGGCCTGACGAAAGAACAGGTCGGCAAGCTGCGCGAAGGGTCGATCTACGCGGTCGACACCGGCCGTATCTGCGTCGCCGCCCTGAACTCGACCAACCTCGACCGCGTCGTTGACGCCGTGGCCAAAGTTCTTTAAAATCGCGGCTCTTCGGAACTGACGAGAGTTGATTCCGAAGAGCAGCAAAAGTGGCTGCGCGACACGCGTCGAATTTGACACGCTGTCACCGCAAACATATAATGCTGTCATCAATTCCCTGATAGCTCAGTCGGTAGAGCGACGGACTGTTAATCCGCAGGTCCCTGGTTCGAGTCCAGGTCGGGGAGCCAGAATTTCCAGAAAAGCCACATCGCACGATGTGGCTTTTTTGTTTTTACGTGTGAATGCGTTTTGGTAGTTGCGTATTTACATGTGGAATGGGTAAGCTGGCAACGTCAACTCATCAGGATCAAGCAAGTGAAGCATCTACCATCGAACAAACGGATCGCGGTCGCGGGACAGGTGCTGCGTTTTTCGCAATCGGGGCAGGGCAGCCCGACCATCGTCATGCTCGGCGGCGCCGGCAGCGCGCTCGAAACCTGGTTCAAGCTGTTTCCCGAGATCGAACAACTGGGCACAGTCATCACCTACGACCGCCCCGGCGTCGGCGGCAGCGCGCGCCCGCGCGAGGCGCAAATGGGCACCACGGTCATCCTGCAGCTGCGCGCGCTCTTGCGCGAGATCGAGGCCAGGCCGCCGTTCCTGCTGGTGGCGCATTCCTTCGGCGGCCTGCACGCGAACCTGTTTGCGCGCGTCTATCCCGAAGAAACCTGCGGCGTGCTGTTCCTTGAGGCGACCGCGCCCGACGACGTCCTCAACATGAAGCGCTACCGGTCGGCGCTGCAGCGTGCGGTCACGGGGTTGCTGGACCGTTTTTCGCCGCAGGATCCGAATGACGAGGTGAGCAACGAAGCCGAGACGGTGGCCGAGATTGCGGAGGCGCCGGAGTTTCCGCCGATTCCCATCACCGTGCTGTCGGGCGGCAAGCGGCTGCCGCGCCTGATGGTGTCCGGCGCGGCGCAACGCGAGCGCGAGCGCAACCAGGAAGCGCTGGTGCGCCTGTCGCCGTTGGGCGAGCGCGTGATCGCGAAGGGCAGTGCGCATTTCCCGCAGATGTCGGAGCCGCAGCTGGTGCTGGAGGCCTTGTCGAAGCTGATCCGCCGGACGCAGTGCTAGGAAATATTGCCTTTCGATAGCGCGACACTTCGCGAAATCGAAAAGCGCTGCTATAATACGGCCTCTAATCCCTGATAGCTCAGTCGGTAGAGCGACGGACTGTTAATCCGCAGGTCCCTGGTTCGAGTCCAGGTCGGGGAGCCAGAATACGAAGGGCTGCACGCAAGTGCAGCTCTTTTTTCTTGTCTGCGCTACCCCGACACTGTGGCCGGCGCTCTCTGCAAGGACGCGAGCTTCTGCTCCGCCGTCACCTTCCTGCGCTTCCACCACAGCACCAGCCCGCTCCATAGCACCACGATGCTGAGCACATCCAGCAGCGCCCACAGCAGCTTGAGCGCCATTCCGCCATAGTCTCCGAAATGCAGCGGCTGCGACAACATCAGGGTCGATACGTACCATGGCATCTCGGCGCTGGCGACCACCGCCGAGGTGCGCGCATCGACCATCACGATCGACAGCAGCTTCGAGGTCAAGGGCGTGTTCCCGTTCATGAAGGCGACGAAGTGCTGCGGCGTGGCGAAACCGTTGCCCGGGTAGGCCATGAAGCTCAGCGATTTGTCAGGATGCCATCGGCGCGCTGCCCGCAGCGCCGCATCGGCCGACACGGTGCCCGTCACCGGCGTCCGGTCACGGTAGGGAGCCGCCAGCGAGGCCAGCTCGGTTGCCTGCCATGCGGCGAAGATCGGGCGGTTCAGCGCATTGATGGTGCCGGTCAGTCCGACCACCAGCAGCCACACCAGCGTCACCATGCCCAGCAGGTTGTGCCGGTCAAGCCACTTGAGCCGCGCGGTACGGTCGCGGCGTACGGTCCCGAAGCGCAGCTTTTTCATGTACGGCCCGTACACGTAGATGCCCGACAGGATCGAGGCGGCCAGCAGCAGTCCCGTAAAACCGAGGAACAGCGTGCCGCCCAGTCCCAGGTACATGTCGGTATGCAGGCGCAGCATCAAGTCCATGAAGCCCTGGCCGAGCGGGTATTCGCTGAGAAAATGGCCGGTGCGCGCGTCATAGGTATAGAAGGCCGTCAGGCCTTCCGAATCGACCTTGTCGGCCATGCGCACGTAGACGAGTTCCGGCTCGTCGGCTTCGGCAACGAGGAACTGCGGCACGTCGTTCGGGCGGCGTGCCTGGGCGTCGGCGACAATGGCGTCGATGTTCGCTTGCCCGGCGTGGCCGGCGGCCAGCACGGGCGGCTCGACGCTGGCGCCTGTCCAGTGGGCGATCTCGTGCGAGAAGATCAGCGGGAGGCCGGTCACGCACAGCATCAGGAGGAATAGCGTGCTGAGGAGGCTGGTCCATTTGTGGACCGCATACCAAGCGCGAAAGCTCATCGCCCGCTCCTCAGAAGGCCGCGTGCAGGCTCAGCTCGATGTTGCGCTCGGCGCCCATCCAGCAGTTCTGCGCGCTGTGGCAGGCGCCGACATAGCGCTTGTCGCCCAGGTTGCCGGCAGTGAGGCCGAGGCGCCAGGTCCTGTTCAGCCTGAGCATCGCGGCGGCATCGAACACGGTATACGAAGGCACGAAGCCGCTGTTCAGCGCATCCATCTGGCTTTCGCCGACGTAGCGCACGCCGGCGCTCAGGTCGAGTACGTCCAGCGGCTGGTAGTTCAGCCACAACGAAGCCTGCCGGTCGGCCACCCACACCGGCTTCTTGCCGACCAGCGCGGGGTCCAGCGGGTTCTTCGTCACTTCCATGTCGAGCCTGCTGAGGCCGAGCGTGAAGTCGAACCGGTCGTTCAGCGCCTGGGTCCAGGACAGCTCCGCGCCGCGCGAGCGTACTTCGCCGTTCTGCGTGTACTGGTTGAAAGTCGGCGTGTTCACAACCACGTTCTGCTTGCGGATCTCGAACACCGCGGCCGTCAGCGCGGTGCGGCCATCGGACGACTTGAATTTGACGCCGCCTTCGAGCTGCTTTGCCGTGGTCGGCTTGAAGGCGGCCCCGGTCAGCGAGTCCACGCCGGAGGTCGGCTCGAACGAGGTCGAGTAGTTCAGGTAGGGCGCCAGGCCGTTGCCGAACTGGTAGATCGCGGCGAGGCGCCCGCTTGTCTTGCGCTGGGCAACCACGGTCCTGCTGTCCGACGGAGATCCGGCGTAGGTCGAGGCATTCGCGTCGTCGCTGCGGTAGCGGTCGTGGCGCAGGCCGCCGATCACGGTGAGGGCGCCGAGCTTGACTTCGTCCTGCAGGTACAAGCCTAGCTGCGACTGGCGGATCGCGTGCTGCTCGGTGTAGAAGCCGAAGGGCAGCTGCGCCACGTCGAACAGGCGGTGATCGGGCGCGCCCAGGTCGATCGATGGCGTATCGGTGCCGAGCGTGTCGCCGTAGCCGACGCGCGAGCGCAGGCGCTGGTAGTCGGCGCCAAGCAGGATGCGGTGCGAGAACGCGCCGGTATTCAGGCGCAAAGCCAGTTGGTTGTCCACCACCCAGCCGTTCTGCGTTTCGTCGGTGAAGTAGGCCGCGCGGGTGAGGGTGCGTCCATCCTCGAGCAAGCCATTGTTGTAGGTGTTGCGCTGGAAGCCGCTGGCGTTCGTGTAGCGGAAGTTCTGCAGGAAGCTGATGCGGTCGTTGAAGGCGTGTTCGAACTTCCAGCCCGCCATGGTCGTCTCGCGCTCCATGCCCGACCAGTTGGCGTCCCCCGCGAAGGCATCCGCATCGAGGAAGCCGTAAGGCGCCCGGCGCAGCGTGCCGAGCGCCGGCAGTGGCGTCGACGGCACCAGCGCCGGGTCGTCCTGGTAGTAGAGATTGAGGTTCAGGCGCGTGGACGGGCCGATGCGCCAGGTGAGCGAGGGCGCGAGCAGGCGGCGTTCTTCCCTGGTCGTGGCCTGCTGGCCGTCGCGTTCGCGCGCCAGGGCAATCAAGCGGTAGTCGACGTCCTGCGCCAGCGGGCCGGTGCTGTCGATTGCCAGCTCGCGCAGGGCATTCGTGCCAATGCGGGCGCGCAGCACGGTTTCCTGTTGCGAGCGCGGCTGCTTGGCGGTCTGGTTGACCATGCCGCCCGGCGGCGCCGAGCCGTACAGGACCGAGGTAGGGCCCTTCAGCACTTCGACGCTCTCGGTGGCGAAGGCATCGACCTGCGGCACCAGGTTCCACAGGCCGTTGTACTGCAGCGGCAGGCCGTCGTAGTAGTTACGGTAGCTTTCGAAGCCGCGAATGGTGTACTGGTCGAAGATCGTCACGGTCGGCCGGCTCTCCGGCGTCACGCCCGGCACGTAGCGTAGCGCTTCGTTGACGCTGTCGACCTGGCGTGCCTCCAGTAGCTCGTTGCCGTACACCTCGTAGCTCATCGGCGACTCGAGCGGCTTCAGGTCGGACTTGGTGCCTGTGGTGCGGTAACCGGTGGCGCTGACGTGCACCTGCGCGGTGTCGCCGGCCGCCTGCCCCTGCGCCGCGGCGGCCGGTGCTAGGGTGGACAGGACGAGAAGGCCGAGCAGGGTGCGGGATGTTCCGATGGACGTGGGCATGGCAGACGCTTCTGATGAGAATGATAATGAGAACGATTATCATTCACTATCGAGCTTCTGTCAAAATCTGCGTCGAACCAGGGTCGACGCACATGACGCCGCGTGGTGCTCAGCGGATCACAGGCTTGACCCGCGAGGCAGCCTCGAGCGCCCGCCGGCGCGCCGTCTCGACATCCTCGGCCGTCGCCAGCGCGACGCCCATGCGGCGCCGTTCGAACGACTCCGGCTTGCCGAACAGGCGCAGGTCCACGCCCGGCACGCGCAGGGCATCGGCCACGCCTTCGAAGGCAATCCCCGCCGCCTCATGCTGGCCGTAGATCACGGCGGAGGCCCCCGGCGCGCGCAGCGACGCATCGGTCGGCAGGCCCAGCACCGCCTTGGCGTGCAATTCGAACTCGCTCTGCACCTGGCTGGCCATGGTCACCATGCCGGTGTCGTGCGGGCGCGGGCTCACTTCCGAGAACCACACCATGTCGCCCTTGACGAACAGCTCGACGCCGAACACGCCGCAGCCGCCCAGGTCGGCCGTCACCTTGGCCGCGATGTCGCGCGCGCGTTCGAGTGCGGCAGGGTTCATCGGCTGCGGCTGCCAGGATTCGACATAGTCGCCCTGCACCTGCTTGTGGCCGATCGGCTCGCAGAAGCTGGTCTCGACCTGCCCGTCGCTGCCGATCGAGCGCACGGTGAGCAGGGTGATCTCGTAGTCGAAGTCGATGAAGCCTTCCGCGATCACGCGGCCGGCATCGACGCGCCCGCCGCTGGCGGCGACTTCCCAGGCTTTTACGACGTCCGCAGCGCTGTCGAGCTTCGACTGGCCCTTGCCGGACGAGGACATCACCGGCTTGACCACGCAGGGGAAGCCGACCGCGGCGCAGGCCTGTTCCAGTTCTTCCAGGCTGCTGGCGAAGCGGTAGGGCGAGGTCGGCAGGCCGAGTTCCTCGGCGGCCAGGCGACGGATGCCTTCGCGGTTCATGGTCAGCATCGCAGCGCGTGCGGTCGGGATGCAGGTGATCTTGCCGGCTTCTTCGAGGGCCAGCAAGGTCTCGGTGGCGATGGCTTCGATCTCCGGCACCACCAGGTCGGGCTTTTCCAGCGCGATCAGGGCGGACAGGGCGGCGCCGTCCGTCATGTCGATCACGTGGGCGCGGTGGGCGACCTGGTGGCCCGGGGCGTTCGGGTAGCGGTCGACGGCGATGGTCTCCACGCCCAGGCGCTGCAGGGCGATGATGGTTTCCTTGCCGAGTTCACCGGAGCCGAGCAGCATGACCTTGGTGGCGGAAGGGGAGAGCGGAGTACCGAAGAGGCGTGGGGAAGTCATTGGAAATCGCGGTTGTGAAAAGTGCGACGACTATAACAAAGCAGCCCCGCGGCTGCTGGCGGCCAAACTGTTTATGCGCAGCACTAGGCAAACCGGAAACGGACCGCTATAATGCGGCCTCCTTTCCCTGATAGCTCAGTCGGTAGAGCGACGGACTGTTAATCCGCAGGTCCCTGGTTCGAGTCCAGGTCGGGGAGCCAGAATACGAAGGGCTGCACGCAAGTGCAGC
>NZ_ATYR01000025.1 GCF_000427785.1 Massilia alkalitolerans DSM 17462 | reverse complement strand
TTCATGATGACGCCCCCCTCGATGTCGTGGTCAGTTGACACTTCCACTTTGGCACATCGATGCCGTTTCGGGAGGGGGCGTCCATCCCATTGCCTTTTATTTGTCTTTAAGCCCGAACAATACGGGCTCCCTTATCTTATCCAAAAGGAAAGATTTTTGAGATATGTCAACACAATTGTGGCATACGATATTTGCCTCTTTTAACGTTTCGCCGAAGAAAACATGTTTCTAAAGCATGGGTTCACCGGAGTGTTGTTAATACGCTGAAATTGTCTCCAATTGTCACGCACAGGCTTTTCCTTTCGTATTACGCTGCTTTTCGCCGCATTCAGACGGCACCGGCAATGACCGGAAATCAATGACACAGGCGAGGGTCATTTCGCTTGACGGAAAACACACAATAAGGAAGAAACATGAAGCAATCGCATTCGATTCATCCTGCAATGTTGAAGATGTGCGCTGCAATCTCGCTCGCGTTCGTGGCAGCCACGGCTGGCGCAGCCGAGCAGAAGTTCATCCTGGAGACAGACCGTATCATCGTGAAGTACAAGGACTCGGCGCCGGCTGCCAAGGGCCTGGCCCGCGCCGCCGAAGTCAAGGCCGACCGCAAGGCCAAGCTGGCGCGTGCGGGCCAGGAGTTTGGCATGCTGGTCAGCGAAAGCCATGCCATCTCGACCGGCGCCCATGTGTTCAAGCTCAATGGCCGCAAGCACCTGCAAGAAGTCGAAAAACTGGCTGCCGAGATGATGGCGCGCGACCCGGACATCGAATACGCCGAGCCGGACCGCATCATGACCCACATGGCAACCGCGAACGACCCGTACTACGCCCAGCAGTGGCACTACACCGACGCCACCGGCGGCCTGCGCCTGCCGACCGCCTGGGACAAGTCGACCGGCACCGGCGTGGTCGTGGCCGTGATCGACACCGGCTACCGCCCGCACGCCGACCTGAGCGGCCAGTTCCTGCAGGGCTATGACTTCATCAGCAGCGCCACCATCGGCAACGACGGCAACGGCCGCGACAGCGATGCGAGCGACCCGGGCGACTGGGTTGCGGCAGGCGAATGCTACGCCGGCTCGCCGGCATCGGGCTCGAGCTGGCACGGCACCCACGTGGCCGGCACGGTTGCCGCCAAGACCAACAACAGCCTGGGCGTGGCCGGTGTGGCCTACAACGCCAAGATGATTCCGGTGCGCGTGCTCGGCAAGTGCGGCGGCTACACCTCGGACATCGCCGACGCGATCACCTGGTCCTCGGGCGGCACCGTGACCGGCGTGCCGGCCAACGCCAACAAGGCGAAAGTGCTGAACCTGTCGCTGGGCGGCAGCGGCGCCTGCGACGCCACCACCCAGACCGCGATCAACGGCGCCCGTTCGCGCGGCTCGGTCGTGGTCGTGGCGGCCGGCAATGACAACATGAACGTCAGCAATGCCAGTCCGGCGAACTGCTCGGGCGTCATCGCCGTGGCAGCCACTGGCAAGACCGGCGGCCGTGCTTCCTACTCGAACTACGGCACCCTGGTCGACGTGGCGGCGCCTGGCGGCGACGGCAGCTTCAGCGTGATCTCGACCCTGAACTCGGGCTCGTCGGGCCCGGGCTCGGACAACTACGCAGGCTACCAGGGCACCTCGATGGCGACTCCGCACGTGGCCGGTGTCGCGGCGCTGATGTTCGCGGCCAAGTCGACCCTGACCCCGGACCAGGTGGAAAGCATGCTGAAGTCGACCGCGCGCGCCTTCCCGGCGACCTGCTCGGGCTGCGGCACCGGCATCGTCGACGCGACCGCGGCGGTGAATGCGGCGATCGGCGGCACTACTCCGCCGAGCGGAACGGTCATCAACGAGACCGAGTCGAACAACACGCTGGGCACCGCCAACCTGGTCTCGACCAGCGGCACCACCGTGAACGCCACGTTCTCGAGCTCGGCCGATACGGATTACTTCCGTGTCGATCTGCCGGCAGGCAAGACCCTGAGCGCGACGATGACGCCGAACAGCAGCTCCGACTACGACCTGTACATCTACAACAGCGCGGGCACCCTGCTCAGCCGCAGCGAGAACGGCGCCGGCGCGGTCGACAGCGCGAGCTCGGCCAACACCGGCAGCACCACCGCCAGCCGTTACGTGCGCGTGGTGTACTACAGCGGCAGTGTCGGCAGCGCCGGTACGTATAACGTGAAACTGAGCTGGTAAGGTCAGGAGGAAGCGGCGCGCTCCCCTGCGCCGCCTTCATCTGGGAACGCGCGGCTTGCCGCGCGTTCTTTTTTTTGACGTTTTGCAAGAAAAAACGGATACTGTATGGAATAACAGTAGTCGACCCTGCCGTCACGTGACGTCGTCCATGTGAATTCTCCGCTCCGTAAAATCATCCATTGCGACTGCGACTGTTTCTATGCATCGGTCGAGATGCGCGACGACCCGTCGCTGCGCGGGCGTCCGCTCGCGGTCGGCGGCCGTCCCGACCAGCGCGGCGTGATCGCCACCTGCAACTACGAGGCGCGCCGCTACGGCATCCATTCGGCCATGGCCACCGCCCAGGCCATGAAGCTGTGCCCGCAGCTCCTGGTGATTCCGCCGGCGATGGAAAAATACCGCATCGCCTCGCGCCAGATCATGGACATCTACCGCGACTACACCGAACTGGTGGAGCCGCTCTCGCTCGACGAAGCCTACCTCGACGTCAGCGACTCGCCGCACTGCAAGGGCAGCGCTACCCTGATCGCGCAGGAGATCCGGCGCCGCATCTTCGAGACCGTCGGCATCACCGCCTCGGCCGGGGTGGCGCCGAACAAGTTCGTGGCCAAGATCGCGAGCGACTGGAACAAGCCGGACGGCCTTTTTCTCGTGCGGCCGGAGGAGGTGGATGCTTTTGTTGCCGCGCTGCCGGTCAAGAAGCTGTACGGCGTGGGCAAGGTGACGGCCGAGAAGATGCACCGGCTCGGCCTGCAGACCTGCGCCGACATGCGCCACTGGAGCATCGAGCGGCTGACCGAGCACTTCGGCAGCTTCGGCTACCGGCTCCACAAGCTCTGCCGCGGCATCGACGAGCGCGCGGTGAACACCTCGCGCGAGCGCAAGTCGATCAGCACCGAAGAGACCTACACGCCGGACGTGCCGAACCTGGACGCCTGCCTGCGGCTGCTGCCGGATCTGTACGAGCACCTGCTGGCCCGCATCAAGCGCAACGGTGCCGAAAAATTCATCAACAAGCTGTTTGTGAAGATCAAGTTCTCGGACTTCCAGCAGACCACGGTCGAGTGTGTTGGCTATGCGCCACATATCCCGACCTATGCGCGCCTGATGGAAACCGGTTGGGCCCGCCACAGCCGCCCGGTGCGCCTGCTGGGGGTCGGCGTGCGGCTCAGCGATACCGAGACGGTCGAGCAACTGCGCCTGTTCGACGATGCGCTGCCTGCGGCGATCGTCGAGGCTGTTGGCGACTCGTCAATAGACTAATTTTTTTGCGACGTCTACACGGCTGAGTTCCGCTCAGCAGCGTAGAATGTCGTTCCCTTGAAATACTGAAACAATCGGATAACAGCGTATGTGGTTCAAGAATCTCCAGATTTATCGCCTGCCCGCCCCGTGGGCATTCAACCCCGAACAAATGGAAGAAGCACTGCAGTCGCAGGCTTTCACGCCCGCAAGCAGCAATGAGCTGCTGCGCCAGGGCTGGGATTCGCCACGCGGCAATGGCAAGCTGGTCCACGTCGTCAACAAGCAGATGCTGATGATGCTGGGCACCGAGAAGAAGCTGCTGCCGAGCTCGGTCATCAACCAGGTCGCCAAGGCCAAGGCCGCCGAGCTGGAAGAGCAGCAGGGCTTCCCGCCCGGTAAGAAAGCAATGAAGGAACTGAAGGAACGCGTGGCCGATGAACTGCTGCCGCGCGCCTTCTCGATCCGCAGCAACGTCTGGGTCTGGATCGACCCGGTCAACGGCTGGCTCGTGGTCGATGCCGCCAGCCCGTCGAAGGCGGACGACGTCATCAAGCTGCTGCTCAAGGCAGTGGACCGCATGCCGCTCGAATCGCTGCGCGTGCAGCGTTCGCCGGTGGCCGTGATGACCGGCTGGCTGGAAGCGGACGAAGCGCCCTACGGCTTCACCATCGACCAGGATACCGAACTGCGCGCCACCGGCGAGAGCCGCGCCGCCGTGCGCTACGTGAAGCACACGCTGGAACCGGACGACATCCGCCGCCACATCGCCGCCGGCAAGCAGTGCACCCGCCTGGCCATGACCTGGAACGACCGCATCAGCTTCGTGCTGACCGAGTCGCTGGCGATCAAGGGCGTCAAGCCGCTGGACGTGATCAAGGAAGGCGAAACGGTCACCTATAGCGACGACGAGCGCTTCGACAACGATATCGTGTTGATGACGGGTGAGATGGCGAAGCTGATGGCGGATGTGGTCGAGGCGCTGGGCGGGGAAGCCAAGGCCTGAGCAGGCCACTAACGCTCGCTATTTGCGCTAGCCCATGCACGTCGTTCCGGCGAAGGCCGGAACCCAAGTTCTGTTTGCGTTATCGGAACGCATGCAAAATTGGATCCCGGCCTTCGCCGGGATGACGTGCTGAAGTAGCGGGGAACAACATTGTCGTGGCAGTTCAAGCGTTCCTGAACTGCCACTTTCCCTCACTTCGCCCCCGCCATCTCCTCGCTGGTCGACGGCTCATCCCCCTGTTCCGGCTTGCCGCTCGAGTAGGTCGGCCCCGACCGGTTCTGGTGCGGCGCCGGCTTGCCCGGCAGCGGCGGCAAGGCCTTGGCCTGTTCCAGGTCGACGCCCGCCACCTCGGCCACGCGGCGGCCGTAATCCTCGTCGCAGTGCCACAGGTGCCATACCATGCGCAGCTGGATCGGCGCCGGGCATTTCTTGAGGTCGCCACCCACGTTGTTGACCAGGTCGTCACGCTCCCAGTCCTCGAACGTGCGGTAGCGCGCGCCGGCCTGCGCGTAGTCGTCCATCGTGCGGGTGGTCTGGTAGCGGCCCAGGTGGCCCTCCACGTACTGGTTGTATTCCTTCTCCGGCTTCGGCGCTTCGCTGTAGCCGCCCATCAGGCTCGGCTCGTAGTTGATGTGCTTGTCCTGGCCGCGGCCATCCACGTAATAGGTCATCTGGCCGTCGCGCTGGTTGGTGCGCGCCGCCGCGCCTTCCTGGGGCTGGTTGATCGGCAGCTGCAGGTAGTTCGGGCCCACCCGGTAGCGCTGGGTGTCGGAATAGGACAGGGTGCGGCCCTGCAGCATCTTGTCGTCCGAGAAGTCGATGCCGTCCACCAGCACCCCGGTGCCGAAGGCCGCCTGCTCGGTCTCGGCGAATACGTTATCGGGGTTCTTGTTCAGCACGATGCGGCCCAGCGGCAGCAGCGGGAACTGGTCTTCCGGCCAGCGCTTGGTGTCGTCGAGCGGGTCGAAGTCGAGTTCCGGATGCTCGCTGTCGCTCATGATCTGCACGCAGAATTCCCATTCCGGGAACTCGCCGCGCTCGATCGCCTCGTACAGGTCGCGCGTGGCATGGCTGGTGTCGTGGGCCTGGATTTCGGCGGCCTGTTGCGCCGTGAGGTTGCGCACGCCCTGCTTGGGCTGGAAGTGGAACTTCACCAGGTGGGCCACGCCCTGGTCGTTGACGAACTTGTAGGTGTTCACGCCCGAGCCTTCCATCTCGCGGTAGCTGGCCGGGATGCCCCACGGGCTCTTGACCCAGGTAATCATGTGCAGCGCTTCCGGATGGCTGCAGATGAAGTCGTAGAAGCGCCACGGCTCCTGCTGGTTGGTGACCGGGTCGGGCTTGAAGGCGTGGATCATGTCCGGGAACTTGATCGCGTCGCGGATGAAGAAGACCTTCAGGTTGTTGCCCACCAGGTCCCAGTTGCCGTCCACGGTCTTGAACTTGATGGCGAAGCCGCGCGGGTCGCGCGCGGTCTCGGGCGACTCCTTGGCGCCGATCACGGTCGAGAAGCGCACGAAGATCGGGGTCTGAACGCCGAGTTCGTTGAGCACGCGGGCACGCGTGTACTTGCTGGCCGGCTCGCCGCCGATGGTGCCGTAGGGCTCGAAGTAGCCGTGGGCGCCGGTGCCGCGTGCATGCACCACGCGCTCCGGAATGCGCTCGCGGTCGAAGTGGGTGATCTTTTCGATGAACTGGTAATTCTCGAGCGTGGCCGGACCACGTTCGCCCACCGAGCGCAGCGACTGGTTGTCGCGGACCGGATGGCCCTGGCGCGTGGTCAGGATAGGACGCTGCTCGTTCATTGCTCTCTCCTCGGACAAATTCGTTTGGAGAGAGCAGTATAGGAAGACGCGCGCCGTTGCAGCGCGCGCCTGCAAACAAAACCTCCATGGCTGCGTTGCACCGTCTCGCCGTACACGCGTACTGTCTTCGTGGTCCGCCACTGCGGCGGTGCGCCTTGCCCTGAAGGTTTTGTGAGTTACAGCTGCTGGAACACGCCGGCGGCGCGGTTCTTGGTGACGTTATCCCATGGGAACACCTGGCCGTTCATGGCCACGTAGACGCCGGCCGGCAGCGTTTGCGCGACGCCGCAGGCGAAGCCGAGGTTGAACAGGGCGTCCGAGTTGGCGATCTCATAGGGGATCATGGCGCCGGTCAGCACGATGGTCTGGCCGAGGCTGGCTGCACCGAGCACGGCCGCGGTTTCGCGCATGGTATCGGTGCCGTGGATGATGACGATGGCTTTTTCTTTTGCCGCCTGGCAGGAGGCCAGCACGCGCTGGCGATCCGGGTCCTGCATGTCGAGCGAATCGAGCAGCGGCAGCACTTCCAGCTCGCATGGCACGGTCATGCGCGAGCGCGCGATCACGGCCGGCAGGTGGCTTTCGGCAAAGCCGAGCACGCCGTTCAGTTCGTTGTAGTGTTTATCGAAAGTGCCGCCGGTAGCGATGATTCGCAAAGTCATGTTGGTTTGTCCACGTGCAGAAAAAGGTGGGTAATGATAGCCGCAAACGGTAGTGTATCTGACTGTGACTGCGCTAGAATCTTCAGGATCGGATGAGTAGACTCACCCATCTTCTTCCTATTTCTCTCCCAGTTACTCCCATGAAAGCCGTCGCACCGGGCACCGTCATTTTTCACCGCCATCGAGGCTATGGCGTGATCACCCACGTCAACCTGCTGACCGGCTGGATCTCGGCGCGCTTCGGCAGCGAGCAGCGCACGCTCGACCTGAATCTGTCGAGCGACGAGGTGCAGCACGCGGATGGCGAGCCGATCCTGTTCCGCCGTGCCCCGCCGGACCGCATGCCGCATGCGCGCCTGATGGAAGTGGTGCGCGCGCTGCACGAGGCGGGCTACCAGAAGCTGTACCTGTACTCCTGGCCCAAACCTTCCGGCCTGCACTGGCGCTGGCATTTGTTCACCGGCCCGCGCAACTGGATGCAGCGCACCTGGCGCGAAGGCTGGTACGGCTCGGGCGCGGACTACAACAACAATCCCGTGATGGGCTGGGGCGATTCGCCGGGCGCGAGCACTGATGAGCTGATCCATGCGCTGGCGAAGTTCGATCCGCAAGGGCTGGCGCAGGCGCTGGGGCGCGACGAGGACCACACGGCCTGGTTCGCGCAGGTCTGCGAGCTGCTCTTGCCCGGGTACATGTACAGCCTGAACATGGAGCGCCCAAGCGGCGGCAAGCTGATCGACGCGCCGCCGGTGCCGGTGGTGCCGGTGCGGGCGGGGCTGCAGCCGTATGCGGGACCGCAGATCGGCTGGCCGCCGGGTTGGGCGGGCTTGTGGACCGGCACGCATGTGATGCCGGTGCGGAAGGTGAATCTGATTACCGGAGAGCCGGAGCTGCGCTGATTGGTGCTGCTCGCTGCGCTCGGTTTTGTTCTCACTGCGCTGCAGAATTGGGCTCCGGCCTTCGCCGGAGCGACGTGCTATTGCTGACGGTGACGAATGGCGCTGCTGGTATTCTCCGTTAGCCTGGAAGCCGTCGCTCCGGCGTAGGCCGGAGCCTAATTTCCTATCCGAAACCGCTAACCTCACCGCTTCCCCAGCGCCTCCGGGTTCAAAATATTATCCGGCTGTCCCGCCGCAAACCGCACGATGTTCTCGAGCGCGGTCTGGAAATAGATCTCGTAACTGTCCTGCTCCACATATCCCAGGTGCGGCGTGGCCAGCACCGTCGGGATGCGCAACAGCGGCGAATCCGGCCGCAGCGGTTCGTTGCTGAACACGTCCAGCGCCGCGTGCCCTGGCCGCCCGGCCCGCAGCGCCTGCTCCAGCGCCCCGTCCTCGACCAGTTCCGCGCGGCTGGTGTTGACGAACAGCGCATCCGGCTTCATGCGTGCAAAATCCTCGGCCTTGACGATGCCGCGCGTGGCCTCGCCCAGGCGCAGGTGCAGCGTGAGCACGTCCGCCTGCGCGAACAGGGCCTCGCGCGAGGCCGCCGCCTCGAAACCGTCGGCCAGCGCCTTCTGCCGGCTGCCTTCGCTGCCCCACACCAGTACGCGCATGCCGAAGGCGCGCGCATAGCCGGCCACCAGCTGGCCGATCTTGCCGTAGCCCCAGATCGCCAGCGTGCGCCCGCGCAGCGAACGCCCCAGCCCGTTGAGCACCGGATTGATCGAGGCTGTCTGCCACAGGCCGTCCTTCAGGTTGCTCGCATACGGCACGATCTTGCGGCTGGCCGCCATGATCAGGGCCCAGGTCAGTTCGGACGGGGCCACCGGCGAGCCGATGCCCTCGGCGATCGCAATGCCGTGTCCGGTCGCCGCCGCCACGTCGATATGGCCGCTGACCTTGCCGGTCTGCGAAATCAGCTTCAGGTTCGGCAGCCGGGCCAGCAGCGCGGCAGGGAAGGCGGTGCGCTCGCGGATGAGCACCAGCGCATCGAAAGGCGCCAGCCGCGCGGCCAGTTGGCCGAGTCCGCGCGCCCCATGCGTAAACACCTTTACCTCATGTCCGTCGAGCAGGCGGAAGCATTGCAGGCCGCGCACGGCGTCCTGATAATCGTCCAAAACAGCTATTCGCATAAAAGTTGCTTTCAAATAAGTTCGATCACGTAGCGAAATAACAGCTTCCAAAAAGCCTCCGAATAGCCTACTACATTACTCGGTCATTTTTGGCTACTTTTTTGTAGTAGATGAGCGTGAATCGGGTTTTGCGGGTGTACAATCGGCCAATTCTTGAGGGTTTGACACGCTTGTGCCGGACCCGGCAGCACCGCTTCGGCTTCCCCCTTATGAGGCCGTCGACACGACCGCCGTAAACGCCGCGCTCCGCTGGAGCGGATCGCCATTTTAAGGCACGGCCAGACGGATGATCCTGCCACGACAGTATTCTTAATTGGCATTGGAGGTATCTATGAACCAGCCCGTGATGGGCGGCGTCGCCGCACTGAACGTTCCTGCTCACGTCAAACACCAAAAGCTCATCAACTGGGTCGCGGACATCGCCGCCCTGACGAAGCCTGACAGCATCTACTGGTGCGACGGCTCTGAAGAAGAGTACGACCGCCTGTGCGCGCAGATGGTCGAAGCCGGTACGATGAAGAAGCTGAACCCGGCGAAGCGTCCGAATTCCTATCTGGCCTGGTCCGACCCGTCGGACGTCGCCCGCGTCGAAGACCGCACCTACATCTGTTCAAGCACCCGCGAACAGGCGGGCCCGACCAACAACTGGATGGACCCGGCCGAGATGCGCCGCACCCTGAACGGCCTGTTCGACGGCTGCATGGCCGGCCGCACGCTGTACGTGGTGCCGTTCTCGATGGGCCCGCTGGGCTCGCCGATCGCCCACATCGGCGTCGAACTGTCCGACTCGCCTTACGTCGCCGTCAACATGCGCATCATGACGCGCATGGGCAAGGCCGTGTTCGACGTGCTGGGCGCAGACGGCGAGTTCGTGCCCTGCGTGCATACCGTCGGCATGCCGCTGGCCGCCGGCCAGAAAGACGTGCCGTGGCCGTGCAACGCCACCAAGTACATCGTCCACTACCCGGAAACCCGCGAGATCTGGTCCTTCGGTTCAGGCTACGGCGGCAACGCGCTGCTGGGCAAGAAGTGCTTCGCACTGCGCATCGCCTCCAACATGGGCTACCAGGAAGCGCAAGCGGGTGGCACCGGCTGGCTGGCCGAGCACATGCTGATCCTGGGCGTCGAGTCGCCGCAAGGCGACAAGAAATACGTCGCGGCCGCCTTCCCGTCGGCCTGCGGCAAGACCAACTTCGCCATGCTGATCCCGCCGAAGGCCTTCGACGGCTGGAAGGTCACCACCATCGGCGACGACATCGCCTGGATCAAGCCGGGCGCGGACGGCAAGCTGTACGCCATCAACCCGGAAGCCGGCTACTTCGGCGTGGCCCCGGGCACCAACGACAAGACCAACCCGAACTGCATGGCCTCGCTGCGCGAGAACGTCATCTTCACCAACGTGGCGCTGACCGATGACGGCGACGTGTGGTGGGAAGGCATGAGCAAGCAGGCGCCGGATCACCTGATCGACTGGCAGGGCAAGGACTGGACCCCGGCGTCCGGCACCAAGGCCGCCCACCCGAACGCACGCTTCACCGTCGCCGCCACCCAGAACCCGGTGATCGACGCCGCCTGGGACGACCCGGCCGGCGTGCCGATCTCGGCCTTCATCTTCGGCGGCCGCCGCTCGACCACCGTGCCGCTGGTGACCGAAGCCAACAACTGGGTGGAAGGCGTCTACATGGCCGCCACCATGGGCTCGGAAACCACCGCCGCCGCCGCCGGCCAGATGGGCGTGGTGCGCCGCGATCCGTTCGCGATGCTGCCGTTCATGGGCTACAACATGAGCGACTACTTCCAGCACTGGCTGAACCTCGGCAAGAAAATTGAAGCGCAGGGCAGCGCGCCGAAGATCTTCTGCGTCAACTGGTTCCGCACCGACGAGAACGGCGGCTTCGTGTGGCCGGGCTACGGCGATAACATGCGCGTGCTGAAGTGGATCCTGGACCGCGCGGAAGGCGGCGCCCAGGGCGGCCAGCAGCACCTGTTCGGCACTTCGCCGAACTACGGCGACCTGAACTGGGAAGGCGTGGACTTCACCGAGCAGCAGTTCACCCAGATCACCTCGATCGACAAGGACGCCTGGAACGAGGAGCTGAAGCTGCACAGCGAGCTGTTCGAAAAGCTGGCCTACCACCTGCCGCAAGAGCTGGTGGACACCAAGGCCAAGCTGGAGAAGCAGCTGGCTGCATAAGCAACGCAGCAATGCGGTAACACCGAAGGACAGGCCGAGGCCTGTCCTTTTTTATTGCGCTTTCCTGATCATTCCTGCAGCCCTTTTCGCGCACTCAAAGTGGCGCTACCCGATCGGTGCGGGGTTTAGGCTATCCGCTCATTCAACGCCATCGTAGGGAGAAGAGATCATGAACAGGACCATGAAGCGACTCGTTGCGACATCTCTTGCCGTGCTGCTGGCTGGAACGGCCGGGGCCGCCCTCGCCCAGGTCGGGCCGGCCAAGGAGGCCGCCACCCCGGGCACGGCCCGCCACAAGGAAGAAATGAAGGACGCGAACGAGCACGTCAACAGTGCCATCCGGGTCGTGCACCAGATGCAGGCCACGCCGGAAATGAAGTCACTGCTGCAGCGCGCGAAGGGCGTGTTCGTCGTGCCCAAGTATGGCGAAGCGGCCCTGGGTGTCGGCGCGCGCGGCGGCGCCGGCGTGCTCCTGGTACGCAACGGGAATACCTGGAGCAACCCGGCCTTCTACAACATGGGCGGTATCACCGCCGGCCTGCAGGCGGGGGCCGAAGCCGGCGCCATCGCCTTCGTGCTCAACGACCAGAAAGCCCTCAACAGCTTCATGCAGAACAACAAGTTCTCGCTGGGGGCCGACGCCGGCCTGACGCTGGTCGACTGGTCGAAGAAGGGCGAAGGCTCGGCCGGCTGGGGCAACATTACGGCCTGGGCCGACACCGAAGGCCTGTTCGGCGGCGCGGCCCTCAACATCACGGATATCGACTACGACGAAGACGAGACCTCGGCCTATTACCGGCGCCAGGTGGCGGCGCGCGACGTCCTGAGCGGCAAGGTGAAGAATCCGCAGGCCGACATGCTGCGTCAGGCGCTGGCGAATGCGTCCAGCGGCAGCGGTGCCGCAGCCGTGGGCAGCAGCGGAACGCGCGGGACGACCTCAGGCAAGGACACCAAGACCGAATCCGAACGGGAGCGCAGCCGATAGATCGCGGCGCCGATAAAAGAACAGGGGCAGTGCCTGGCGGCGCTGCCCCTGTTTTATTAGTCTACCAGCTTATAAACCGTCATTCCGGCGAAGGCCGGAATCCAATTCCTTTGCGTACCAGCTGCGGTGAAAGCTACTGGTTAGCATGCAGACCTAGGTTCCGGCCTTCGCCGGAAGTCGTAGGCGCCAGTGGCGCGTACGACGGTTTTACGGCTGTCGGCTGCGAACGATATCAACGTCGACTCAAGCCTTCAACAACGGCTTCAAATATTTCCCGGTCACGCTCGCCTTGTTCTTCGCCACCTCTTCCGGCGTGCCCGCAGCCACGATCTGGCCGCCGCCGGCGCCGCCTTCCGGTCCCAGGTCGACGATCCAGTCCGCGGTCTTGATCACATCGAGGTTGTGCTCGATGATCGCCAGGGTATTGCCCTGGTCGCGCAGGCGGTGGATCACCTTCAGCAGCAGGTCGATGTCGGCGAAGTGCAGGCCGGTGGTCGGCTCGTCGAGGATGTACAGGGTACGTCCGGTATCGCGCTTGGACAGCTCCAGCGACAGCTTCACGCGCTGCGCCTCGCCGCCCGACAGCGTGGTCGCGCTCTGGCCCAGCTTGATGTAGCCGAGGCCCACGTCCAGCAGGGTCTGCAGCTTGCGCGCGATCACCGGCACCGGCTTGAAGAACTCGTGCGCATCCTCGACCGTCATCTCCAGCACTTCGGTGATGCTCTTGCCCTTGTAATGCACCTCGAGCGTCTCGCGGTTGTAGCGCTTGCCGTGGCAGACGTCGCACGGCACGTACACGTCCGGCAGGAAGTGCATCTCGACCTTGATCACGCCGTCGCCCTGGCAGGCCTCGCAGCGACCACCCTTCACGTTGAACGAGAAGCGGCCCGCCGAGTAGCCGCGTTCCTTCGCGGTCGGGACGGTGGCGAACAGGTCGCGGATCGGCGTGAACACGCCGGTGTAGGTCGCCGGGTTCGAACGCGGGGTGCGGCCGATCGGCGCCTGGTCGACCGAGATCACCTTGTCGAAGTGTTCCAGGCCGTGGATCGCATCGTGCTCCGCCGGCTCGGTCTGCGAACCGTAGAGGTGGCGCGACAGGGCCGGATACAGCGTGTCGTTGATCAGGGTCGATTTACCGGAGCCCGAGACGCCGGCGATGCAGGTCATCAGGCCGACCGGCAGCGTGAGCGACACGTTCTTCAGGTTGTTGCCCCTGGCGCCAGTGATCACCAGCTGGCGCGCCGGGTCGGCCTTGGTGCGCTTCTTCGGCACCTCGATCTTGCGGCGGCCATCCAGGTACTGGGCCGTCACCGAGTGCTCGTTCTTCATGATCTGCTCGAGCGTGCCCTCGGCGATGATCTGGCCGCCGTGCACGCCCGCGCCCGGGCCCATGTCGACGATGTAGTCGGCGGTGCGGATCGCGTCCTCGTCGTGCTCCACCACCAGCACGCTGTTTCCGATGTCGCGCAGGTGCTTCAGCGTGGCGATCAGGCGGTCGTTGTCGCGCTGGTGCAGGCCGATCGAGGGCTCGTCCAGCACGTACATCACGCCGGTCAGGCCGGAACCGATCTGCGAGGCCAGGCGGATGCGCTGCGCTTCGCCGCCCGAGAGCGTATCGGCGCTGCGGTCGAGCGACAGGTAATCGAGGCCGACGTTGTTCAAGAACTTCAGGCGGGCCGTGATTTCCTTGATGACGCGCTCGGCGATGTCGCGCTTGGCGCCGGTCAGCTCCAGGGTCTCGAAGAAGGCGAGCGTGTCGCGCAGCGGCTTGTCGGAGACTTCATAGATGGCGCGCTGCTGCGCACCCTGGCCGATCTTCACGAAGCGCGCTTCGGTGCGCAGGCGCGCACCCTCGCAGGCCGGGCACTTCTTCTCGTTGATGAACTTGGCCAGCTCTTCCTTGACCGCCATCGAATCGGTTTCGCGGTAGCGCCGCTGCAGGTTGTTGACCACGCCTTCGAAGGTGTGCTCGCGGATCACGGTGCGGCCACGCTCGTTGACGTAGCTGAACGGGATCGCGGTCTTGCCCGAACCGTGCAGCACGGCTTCCTGCGCCGCTTTCGGCAGGGTCTCGAAAGGCTTGTCGAGGTCGAAGTCGTAGTGCGCCGCCAGGCTCTGCAGCATCTGGTAGTAGAACTGGTTGCGGCGGTCCCAGCCCTTCACGGCGCCGGACGCCAGCGACAGGTGCGGGAAGGCGACGATGCGCTTCGGATCGAAGAACTCGATGTGGCCGAGGCCGTCGCACTCCTGGCAGGCGCCCATCGGGTTGTTGAAGGAGAACAGGCGCGGCTCGAGCTCCTGCAGCGAATAGCCGCAGACATTACACGCAAACTTGTTCGAGAAGACGGTTTCCTTCTCGGTGTCCATTTCATACGCCACGGCACGGCCGTCGGCCAGGCGCAGGGCGGTCTCGAAGCTTTCGGCGAGGCGCTGCTTGATCTCCGGGTTCACCTTGACGCGGTCGATCACGACGTCGATGCTGTGCTTCTCGGTCTTCTTGAGCTTGGGCAGCTCGTCGATCTCATAGATCTTCGCTGCGTTGACGCCGCTGGCGACGCGGAAGCGCACGAAGCCCTGGGCCTGCATGGCCTGGAACAGGTCGCCGTGCTCGCCCTTGCGGCCCGCCACGACGGGGGCCAGGATCATCAGCTTGGTGCCTTCCGGCATGGCCAGCACCGTATCGACCATCTGCGACACGGTCTGGGCCGCCAGTGGCTCGTGCGGGTGCTGCGGGCAGTAGGGGGTGCCGACGCGCGCGTACAGCAGGCGCAGGTAGTCATGGATCTCGGTGACGGTGCCGACGGTCGAGCGCGGGTTGTGCGAGGTGGCCTTCTGTTCGATCGAGATCGCCGGCGACAGGCCCTCGATCAGGTCGACGTCAGGCTTTTCCATCAGCTGCAGGAACTGGCGCGCGTAGGCCGACAGCGACTCGACGTAGCGGCGCTGGCCTTCCGCATACAGGGTGTCGAAGGCGAGCGAGGACTTGCCCGAACCCGAGAGGCCCGTGATGACGATCAGCTTGTTGCGCGGAAGGTCGAGGTTGATGTTTTTCAGGTTGTGCGTGCGTGCGCCGCGGATCCGAATTTCTTCCATTAAGTTTTTTTAAGGCTTTCTGTAAGTTTGCGGGGCCGGCGCACGAAGTCTGTCGCGGTGAGCGGGCCAATCAGGGAGAACCTAGTAGTGTAGCTGTTTTTTCGAAGTGCTGTACATGCATCCAGCGGTTTTGTGCCGCTGGGATACGTTTCCATGTCAATCTGGAACCGACGCAGAAGCCTCGAAAAGCCGGGTTCGTCGTATGTGGGCCGTTTCCCCGGCTGTTCAATGACAAAGCGTTCAGATACCGAAAATTTTTGTTCGGACGCGGGTCAAACCCGGGATTTCCGCACTCGACCTGGCGCAATCGGGCGCGTGGGCTAGGACGCAAAATCTCCTTTTTTTCTCTGCCTTTCGGCCCCATAATAGTTGGCTGCAGCACTACGTTCCCTGACGCTTGGAAATCACGCAGAGTCAGGGCTCTACAAAACTCATTGGAGTAACAACATGGCATCAGTCAACAAGGTCATTATCGTCGGCAACCTGGGCCGCGACCCGGAAATCCGCTACATGCCGAGCGGCGACGCAATCGCGAACATCGCGGTCGCCACCTCGTACAAGTCGAAGGACCGCCAGACCGGCGAACAGAAGGAACTGACCGAATGGCACCGCATCTCGTTCTTCGGCCGCCTGGCCGAGATCGTGGGCCAGTACCTCAAGAAGGGCTCCTCGGTCTACGTCGAAGGCCGCCTGCAGACCCGCAAGTACACCGACAAGGACGGTATCGAGCGCTACGCGACCGACATCATCGCCGAGAACATGCAGATGCTGGGCGGCCGCCAGGGCATGGGCGGTGGCGACAGCATGGGCGGCGGCATGGATGACGGCGGCGGCTACGAGCCGCAGCAGCGCCCGGCCCCGCGCCAGGCCCCGCCGGCACCGGCAGCCCGCCCGCAGCCGCAGCGTCCGGCGCCGAACTTCTCGGACATGGACGACGACATTCCGTTCTAAGCGCTTCACCCGCGCGTCCGGCACCAGCAAGCCGGCGCCTGTCCAGAAACCCCGCACGCCCTGCGCTGCGGGGTTTTTTCTTGGCCGAAGCGTGCGTGCTGATCGGAGGCGAGCGCATACACTTGTCGGTCGAGCAGTTCCCACCGACGTACTCCCTTCGAAAGGAAAGCCATGCCACGCATCCAGACTTCCGGCGCCAATCCGACTGAGCTCTACTACTATGAACAGGGACAGGGGCAGCCTGTCGTCCTGATCCATGGCTGGCCGCTCAGCCACCGCATGTGGGAATCGCAGATCACGGCCCTGGCGGAAGCCGGCTACCGCGTGATCGCCTACGACCGCCGCGGCTTCGGGCAGTCGGGCAGGCCGACAGGCGGCTATGACTACGATACCTTCGCGGCCGACCTCGATGCGCTGATGACCCAGCTCGACCTGCGCGACGCGGTCCTGGCCGGTTTCTCGATGGGCGGTGGCGAGGTGGCGCGCTACATCGGCCGCTACGGCAGCGAACGGGTCTCGAAAGCCATGCTGCTGGGCGCCGTGCCGCCCTTCCTGCTCAAGACCGGCGACAATCCCGAAGGCGTGGACAAGTCGGTCTTCGACGGCATGCTGGAAGCGGTCAGGAACGACCGCATCGCATTCCTGGGCGATTTCTTCTACAACTTCTATAACCTGGACAAGGACGGCAAGGACGGCCAGGAACTGGTCGCCTTCAGCAAGTGGATCGCGTGGGAAGCATCGCCGCTGGCGACCGAGCAATGCATCAATGCGTTCGGCGGCACCGATTTCCGCGCCGACCTGGCCAAATTCGACATCCCGACCCTGGTCGTCCATGGCGACGCCGACCACATCGTGCCGCTCGAAGTGTCGGGCCAGCGCTCGCACGCCATGGTCGCCGGCAGCCGCCTCGAGGTCTTGAAAGGCGCGCCGCACGGTTTCGCCGCGACCCATGCCGCACGCCTGAATACCCTGATGCTGGAGTTCCTGAAGGCGTGATTCAGTCCGGCTGGCCGGGGATGCCCTTGTCCGCTTCCTCGGGAATGACGTACACGTCGCCCTCGGTCGCCCCGGCATCGTGCTTGCGCGCCCGCAGGTCGCGGTACACGGCGGCGCGCATGATCATCATCGACACCACCGGCGCCGTCATCAGGAGGAAGACGGCGATGATGATCTCGTGGATCACGAGGCGCGACTGCGCCACCGTGAAGTACAGCATCGAGGCCAGCAGCAGGCAGCCGGCGCCCAGGGTGATGGTGATGGCCGGGCCGTGGATGCGCTGGTAGAAGGTGGGCAGGCGCAGCAGGCCGAGGGCGCCGATCAGGACGATGCTCGCGCCCAGCACCAGCAGCACGGCCACCGGCACGGTCGCCCAGCCCGGCAGGTATTCGAGCCCGCTCATTCGATGATCTCCCCGCGCATCAGGAATTTCGCCATCGCCACCGTCGATACGAAGCCCAGCAGCGCGATCAGGATCGCCACCTCGAAGTAGACCTGGGTGCCGAAGCGGATGCCCAGCACCAGGGCCAGCAGCATGCCGGCCATCCACAGGGTGTCGAGGGCCAGCACGCGGTCGTGCGCCGAGGGGCCGATCAGCAGGCGCAGCGCGCACAGGCCCATGGCGACCAGCGTGCACACCAGGGCATAGCCGACCGCCAGTTCAAGCAGGGTTTCCATCCTTGTCCTCCGGTTGGGTTGCGCCGCCTTCGAAGATCTCGATCAGCGGCTGTTCGTAGCGGGTCTTGATGGTATCGATCCACCATTGCTCGTCGTGCAGGTCGAACACGTGCAGCGACAGTTCATAACCCTCGGGCAAAATTTCCACCCACACTGTTCCCGGCGTCATGTTGATGAGGCAGGACAGCATCGCCAGGCCGTAGGGGTCGCGCAGGTCCAGCGGTATCCGCATGAATTGCGCCTTCACGGTCTGGTAGTCGCGGAACAGGATGATGCGGCAGACGTTGAAGCAGGAGCGCACCACTTCCACGCCCGCCATTCCCATCAGGCGCACGAAGGTGAGCGGCGCGCGCATGCGCGGGTAGCCGAAAGGCTGCAGGCGGCGGGTCAGCAGCGGCACCGCGATGCCCAGCAGCGCGCCGAACAGCAGGTTGGCCGGGTCGACCGTCTGGTTCAGCAGCAGCCACAGGACGCACAGTCCGAGCGATACCACCGGGTAGGGAAGCCAGCGCATCATGGCGCCTCCTTGACCGAGGTCGGGCCGGGCACCGAAGGCGCGCTGCGCACCGCATCGATGTACAGGGCCGGCCGGTGGATGTCCGCGCTGGCGCGCGCCAGGTAGGCGAACAGCGGCTGCGCCTGGACCGTCATCAGTACCGATGCCAGCAGCAGGCCGGCCACCGGCAGCGCCTCCGAGGGATGCAGGGCGGGCGGCGCGAGGACTTCCGACGCCCAGAAGGTGCGCACCCCGAAGCGCATCAGCGACACGATCGCGATCAGCCCGGAGCCGAACACCAGGGCCATCAGGGTCCAGCCGGCGGCGCCGATCGGGGCCACGCCCGGGCCCGGGTTGATCAGGGCGTGGAACATGCCGAACTTGGCGACGAAGCCGGACAGCGGCGGCAGGCCCGCGATGATCAAGGCGCAGGCCAGGAAGGCCAGCGACAGGAAGGCCATCGCCGCCGGCACGCCGCGGCCCTTCGGCTCGGCCGGGGCATCCTCCACCGCGAAGGCTTCCATCGTCAGCGCCAACATCGCGGCGCCGGGCGTGCGGATGCGGTCGAACAGTTCGATCAGCAGCACGAAGGCGGCGATCGCCAGGGTCGAGGCGAGATAGTAGTACAGGCCGGCCGTCACCAGCAGCGGCTGGCCATAGCCGATCACCGACAGCAGCGTGCCCGAGGAGATGATCGCCGCATAGCCCGCCATGCGCCCGGCGGTATCGGTGGCCAGCATGCCGGCGGCGCCGAACACGATGGTCGCCATGCCGCCCCACAGCAGGGCGTCGTAGCCGTAGCGCGACAGTTCGCCGGCGCTGTCCGAAAACACCATCAGCCAGATGCGCAGCAACACATAGGCGCCGACCTTGGTCATCAGCGCCAGCATCACCGCCACCGGCGGCGAGGCCGCCGCATAGGTGGTGGGCAGCCAGAAGCCGAGCGGCCACATGGCGCTCTTGGCCAGGAAGGCCAGCGCCAGCACCGCCACCCCGGCCTTGAGCAGGCCGGCGTCCGTGCTGGCCAGGCCGGGCACGCGGCCGGCCAGGTCGGCCATGTTGAGGGTGCCGGTGACCGCGTAGATCATCGCCACGCCGACCAGGAACAGCAGCGAGGCCACCAGGTTGACGGCGATGTACTGCATGCTGGCGCGCAGCCGCGCCACGTTGTAGCCATGCAGCACCAGGCCGTAGGACGAGGCCAGCATGACTTCGAAGAACACGAACAGGTTGAACAGGTCGTTGGTCAGGAAGGCGCCGTTGATCCCCATCAGCAGGAACTGGAACAGGGAGTGGAAGTGCACGCCGATCCGGCTCCAGCGCGGCTGGGCATAGTGCAGGGCTGCCAGCCCCAGCAGCGCGGTCAGCACCAGCATCAGCGCCGACAGCCGGTCGGCCACCAGCGCGATGCCGAAGGGCGCGGACCAGTTGGCGGCCAGGTAGACCTGGACGCCGCCCGGCCAGCTGCCGTCGGCCAGCCAGGCCAGCGCCAGCGCATTGGCCAGCAGCGCCAGCACGCTGATGTAGGCGACCGCGAATTTCAGGCGGTGCCGCCCCTGGGTGAGGGTGGCCAGCAGCGCCCCGCACAGCAGCGGCAGCAGCACCGGAAGGATCACCAGGTGGCGGGACCAGTCGAGGGTGAGGAACTCCATCATGCTTCCGGCTCCTCGCCGTCGACGTGGTCGGTGCCGGTCAGGCCGCGCGCACCGATCATCACCACCAGGTAGAGCGCGGTGGTGGCGAAGCCGATCACGATGGCGGTCAGCACCAGCGCCTGCGGCACCGGGTCGGCCAGGGCCGCGGGATCGGGCACCGTGCCGGCCGGCGTGAAGGGTGGGCGGTCCACGGCCAGGCGGCCCATGGCGAAGATGAACAGGTTGACGGCATAGGACATCAGCATCAGGCCGACCAGCACCTGGAAGCTGCGCGGGCGCAGCACCAGCCAGATGCCGGCGCCGAATACGATGCCAATGGCGAGCGAGAGCACGGCTTCCATTACTGGATCTCCTTGGCAGGTGGGATGGCGCCGCTGCGCGCGGCGCCGGGTGGGGCGCGGCGGCTGCGCAGCGACTGGTGGGCAAGCGCCACCAGAATCAGCATGGTGGTGCCGACCACCACCAGGAACACGCCGAGGTCGAACACGAAGGCCGAGGGCACGTGCAGTTCGCCCAGCAGCGGCAGGGTGAGGTGGGCGGTGTGGCTGGTCAGGAAGGGATAGCCGAACAGCCAGGCCCCGATGCCGGTGGCGCAGGCCGTCACCAGGCCCCAGCCGATCCAGCGGTGCGGGCGCAGGCGCAGGTGCGACTCGACCCAGTCGGTGCCGGCCACCATGTACTGCACGATCAGGGCGGTGGCGAAGATCAGGCCGGCGACGAAGCCGCCGCCCGGCAGGTTGTGCCCGCGCATGAAGAAGTACACCGCGATCACGCCCATCACCGGCAGCAGGAAGCGCAGGTACACGGCCGGAATCATCAAGTAACCGCCGGGGGCGGCCTGCTCGGCCGGTTTCTGGCGCACGGCCGGGTCGACGTCGCTGGCCTGCTGCACCGGGATGGCGATGCTTTCCGGCGCCGGGCGGAAGCGGCGCAGCAGCGCGTACACGGTCAGTGCCACCGCCGACAGCACGGTGATCTCGCCCATCGTGTCGAAGCCGCGGAAGTCCACCAGCAGCACGTTGACCACGTTGGAACCGCCGCCCTCGGGCAGGGCGCGCAGCACGAAGAAGTCGCGCAGGGTGGAGTCGCCGGGGCGGGTCAGCACCGCATAGCTGGCCGCGGCCAGGCCGAGGCCGCCGGCGACGGCCACCAGCGAATCGCGCGAGCGCCGCAGCCAGGCGCTGGGCGGGATGCGCTCGGCCAGGTGGGCCGGCCGGAAGCGCGGCGGCAGCCAGCGCAGGCCGAGCAGGATCAGCACCGTGGTCACGGTCTCGACCATCAGCTGGGTCAGCGCCAGGTCGGGCGCCGACAGCCACAGGAAGGTCACGGCCGTCACCATGCCGGTGCCGCCGGCCAGGGCCAGCGCCGCCAGGCGGTGGTACTTGGCTTTCCAGGCCGCGGCCACGGCGCAGCCGGCGCCGATCAGCCAGAGCAGGGCGAACAGCGGATCGAGCTTGTCGAGCGCGGGCGCGGCCAGGTCGTGCACCGGGCGCGCCAGCAGCAGCGGCACGGCGACCATTGCCGCCACCAGCACCAGCAGCTGCGGCTGCAGGCGCCGGGTGCCGGCCACCTTCAGCACCCAGGAGGCGCCCTGGGACAGGCCGAGCATGACGTTTTCGTACAGCTGGGCGCCCTTCACGCGGTGCAGCACCGGCACCCGGTCGCGCCCGTGCAGGCCGAAGTGGTTACGCAGCAGCATGTAGCACAGCGCGCCGCCCACCAGGGCCATCACGCTCATCACGAGCGGCAGGTTGACGCCGTGCCAGATCGCCAGGCTGTACTCGGGCAGGGTCGGCCCCAGCACCGAGCCGGCCGCCACCGCGAGCACGTCGCCCACCACGCGTTCCGGCATCACGCCGACCGCGATGCACAGCAGCACCAGCAGCTCGATCGGCAGACGCATCCAGCGCGGCGGCTCGTGCGGTTCTTCCGGCAGGTCGCGTGCCAGCGGTCCGAAGAACACGCTGATGAAGCGCAGCGAGTAGATCACGCTGAACAGCCCCATCAGCACCGCCGCGACCGACATCCACCAGTTCTCGGTGCCGCCCACGACCATGGTCTCGGCGAAGAACATTTCCTTCGACAGGAAACCGTTCATCAGCGGGACCCCGGCCATCGCGGCGCTGGCCACGATCGCCAGCGCCGCGGTGTGCGGCATGGCGCGCCTCAGGCCGCGCAGCACGCGCATGTCGCGGGTGCCGCTCTCGTGGTCGACGATGCCGACCGCCATGAACAGCGAGGCCTTGAAGACCGCATGGTTCATGGTGTGGAAGATCGCGGCCACGACCGACAGCGGCGTGCCGATGCTCATCAGGACCGTGATCAGGCCCAGGTGGCTGATGGTCGAGTAGGCCAGCAGGCCCTTCATGTCGTGCTGGAAGATCGCGAAGAAGGAGCCGATCAGGAGGGTGAAGACCCCGGCGCTGCCGAGGATCCAGGTCCATTCCTCGGTGCCGGCCAGGGCCGGCCACAGGCGCATCAGGAGGAATACACCGGCCTTGACCATCGTGGCCGAGTGCAGGTAGGCCGACACCGGCGTGGGCGCCGCCATCGCATGCGGCAGCCAGAAGTGGAAGGGGAACTGGGCGCTCTTGGTCAGCGCACCGAGCGCCACCAGCACCAGGGCCGGCACGTACCAGTCGTGGGCGCGGATCGCGTTGCCCGCCCCCAGCACGGTCTGCAGCTCGTAGCTGCCGGCCATGTGCCCGAGCAGCAGCACCCCCGCCAGCAGGCACAGGCCGCCGATGGTGGTGACGGTAAAGGCCATGCGCGCGCCGCGGCGGGCGTCGTTACGCTCCTGCCAGTAGCCGATCAGGAGGAAGGAGGTGACGCTGGTGAGCTCCCAGAACACCACCAGCTGGATCAGGTTGCCCGACAGGACCACGCCGAGCATGGCCCCCATGAAGGCCATGATGTAGGCATAGAAGCGCGGCACCGGGTCGCGCCGCGACATGTAGTAGCGCGCATAGAGCAATACCAGCAGGCCGATGCCGAGCACCATGATGGAGAAGACCCAGGCCAGGCCGTCCATGCGCAGCACCAGGGCGAGCCCGAAGTCGGGCAGCCAGTCGATCTGCTTGCGCAGGACTTCGCCCTCGGCGATGCGGCCGAACTGGAGGATCGCCAGCAGCAGCGCGCCGGCGGTGGCGATCGCCGCCACCGCGGCCGGGCGGTGGCGCGATCCGGTGGGCATGCAGGCCGCCACCAGGGCAGCGGCAAAGGGAAGGGAAAGGAGGAGCAGGAGCATGCGGTCAGTCCTCCGAAAGCCAAGGGGCCGGTGCGGGTCGTTCAGCCATCGACACCGCCTTCTGGTGCACGCACCAGCAGGGTGTCGCAGGCCAGGTGCTGCAGCAGGTCGTCGCTGCGGCTACCCATGAATACACGCGCCACGCTCGAGCGTTCGCGCACGCCCAGCACGACCAGCTGGAGCGCATGTTCGTGGGCATAGCGGGTAATGGTGTCGGTGACGCCGCCGTGGCCGATGAAGGGCGCGATATGCTGGCGGGCGCCGGGCGGGAGGGCGCAGCCGTCGAGGAAGCGCTCGCTGGCCGCCAGCATCTCCGGCACCGCGTCGGCAACCGGCTCGGCCAGCGCTTCGAGCACGTGGAACAGGACGATGCGGCGTCCGGGGAACAGCCGCACGGTGGTCTCCAGCGCACGCCGCGAGGCGTCCGAGAAATCGTTCGCGACCAGGATGCGCGCATAGGCGCCGCGGGTGCGCTGGCGCACCACCAGCAGCGGCTGGGCCAGGCCCTGTGCCAGGCGCTCGGTGGTGGAGCCGAAGATCAGCTGCTGGAAGCCTTCGTCGCGCGAGGCGCCGGTGACGACCACGCCGTCGCCCAGGGTGCCGGCAGTATCCAGGATGGCATCGACGACCTCGCCGTCCCTCACCTGCAGGGTCGGCGCCACGCCGCTGCCGGCGAATTCTTCCTGCAGCTCGCGGCGTGCGGCCAGTTCGAGCGCGGACACGGTAGCGTCGCGGTCGAGCCAGGCGCTCACCTCGTCGGGCGTGCGCGGACCTTCGCGCACGGTCAGGATGACCAGTTCGGATTGCCATTCGAGCGCCAGCTGCTTGGCACGGTCCAGTGGGCGGTCGCAATGCGCGCACAAGTCCGTGGCGAGCAGCAGCCGCGATGGCGGGATACTGTCGTTCACGTAAACCTCCATGCCGGGAAAAAAGCGGCAAATGGCTCCACTTTACTGTTTTGCATGGGATACGGCAACGCATTACTTCAGGTCAATACGGCAAATTTTCTGCCAAACACAGCGCTCGTGCGCGCCGCAGGCGGCGGGCTTGCTAGCATGCGAAACATGCACATCCTCTGGAATTACCTGCGCCCGCACTGGCGCCTTGCCGCGCTGGCGCTGCTGCTGGCGGGCCTGGCACAGGTGCTGAACCTGGTCGACCCGATCATCTTCGGGATGATCATCGACGACTACGCGCTGCACCCGGGCGGCAGGAGCGACGACGAACTGGTGGTGGGCGTGCTGCGCCTGCTGGGACTGGCCGTGCTGGTGGCCCTGCTGGCGCGCCTGGCCAAGGCGCTGCAGGAATACGTGACGCGGCTGGTGGTGCAGAAGCTGGGCGTGGCGATCTTCAACGACGGCCTGCGCCAGGTGCTGCGCCTGAAGTACCAGGAATTCGAAGACCTGCGCAGCGGCGAGACCCTGTCGCTGCTGCAGAAGGTGCGCGCCGACAGCGAGCGCTTCATCAACACCTTCATCAACACGGTATTTGCCTCGCTGGTCGGCGTGTCCTTCCTGGTCTGGTACGCGGTGACCAAGCACTGGCTGCTGGTGCCGGTGTTCCTGGTCGGGGTGCTGGTGCTGGGCGGGCTCACCGGCTTGCTGAGCCGCGAGATCAAGACCCAGCAGCGCTCGATCGTGCGCGAGACCAACCGCAACTCCGGCTTCATCACCGAATCGCTGCGCAACATCGAACTGATCAAGAGCCTGGGCCTGACCTTCACCGAGATCCGGCGCCTGCGCGCCCAGACCGACAGCATCTTCGCGCTCGAGATGGCAAAGGTGAAGCGCATCCGGCTGCTCTCCTTCCTGCAGGGCAGCACGCTGAGCCTGTTGAAGCTGGCGATCCTGTTCGCGTTGCTGTGGCTGATCTTCCGCAAGATGCTGTCGACGGGCGAGCTGATCGCGATGCAGTTCATCTCGGTGGCCATCTTCGCGCCGCTGCAGGAGCTGGGCAACATCATCCTGGCGCACCGCGAGGTCGAGGCCTCGCTGCTCAACTTCCGCACCCTGATGGACAAGCCGATCGAGCGGCGCCCGCAGGACTTCGTCGAGATCGGCGCGCTCGAGCAGATCCGTTTCGCCGACGTGGGCTTCCGCCACAAGGGTGCGCAGGAGGATTCGCTGGTGGACATCTCCTTCAGCGCCGCGCTGGGCCAGACGGTGGCCTTCGTGGGGCCGTCGGGCTCGGGCAAATCGACCCTGGTGAAGCTGCTGGTTGGCCTGTACACGCCGGCGCGCGGCAAGGTGTACTACAACGAGATCTCGACCGCGGACCTGCGCTACAACGAGGCGCGCCGCCAGATCGGCTTCGTCACGCAGGAGACCCATTTGTTCGCCGGGACCATCCGCGACAACCTGCTGTTCGTGAAGCCGGATGCGACCGACGAACAGATCATGGCGGCGATGGCGCAGGCCTCGTGCGCCAACCTGGTCGAGAAGTCGCCCGATGGGCTGGACACCGTCATCGGCGAGCGCGGCATGAAGCTGTCGGGCGGCGAAAAGCAGCGCCTGTCGATCGCCCGGGCGCTGGTGCGCGAACCGCGCCTCCTGATCTTCGATGAGGCGACGTCGGCGCTGGATTCGCTGACCGAAGAGCAGATCACCAACACGGTGCGCGACATCTCGGCGCGTGTCAGCCAGATCACGATCCTGATCGCGCACCGGCTCTCGACCGTCATGCACGCGGACACCATCTATGTACTGGAAAAGGGCCGCGTCGTCGAAACCGGCTCGCACGAGGCGCTGGTGGCGCAGAAGGGCCTGTACTACGCGATGTGGCGCCAGCAGATCGGCGAGCGGCCCGTGCCGGCCGGCTCGGTTCAGGCGTCCGCGGGATAGCGCAGGCCGATCTGCCCGCGGATCCGGTCCAGCAGGGCCATGTTGGACAAGGTGTCCTCGTGCGTCATCAGGGGATGCTCGATCAGGCCCTCGCGCAGGCAGCGTCCGGCCTCGATCGCTTCATGCGTGTAGCCGTTGCCCAGGTAGGGCGTCGGGATGGTGCGCGAGGAACCGTCCTGCAGGTCCACGGTGATGCGCTCGGCCAGGTGGAACATGCGGTGCATGCGGATGCTGCCCTTGGTGCCGGAGACGATCAGTTCCGAGGCCGAGCGCGCGCGGATCGAACAGCTGCACACCGACAGGGTGCCGCCCTGGTGCTTCATGATGAAGGCGGTGGTGGCATCCACGCCCGTCTCGCTCATGATGGCCTGGGCCTGCACGTTCTCCACCTTGCCCAGCAGGGCGCAGGCGATCGAGAGCGGGTAGATGCCGAGGTCGAGCAGGGCGCCGCCGCCCAGTTCTCGCTTGTTGACCCGGTGCTCGGGGTCCAGCGTGGCCGAGAAGCCGAAATCGGCATGCACCTGGGTGACGGTGCCGATCTCGCCGGATGCCATGATGCGTTTGACTTCGGCGAGCGCCGGCAGGAAGCGCGTCCACATCGCCTCCATCAGGAACAGGTTCTTGGCACGCGCGAGCGCCACCACTTCGCCGGCTTCGCGCCGGTTGATGGCAAAGGGCTTCTCGCACAGCACGGCCTTGCCGCCGCCCAGGGCCAGCAGGGAGTTCGGCGCATGCATCGGGTGCGGCGTGCCGATGTAGATGATGTCGACGTCGTCCGCCCTGGCCAGCGCCTCGTACGAGCCGTAGGCCTGTTCGATGCCCAGTTCGCGCGCGAAGGTCTGCGCGCTCTCGAGCGTGCGCGAACCGACTGCCGCCAGCACCGCGCCCGGCGCATGCTTCAGCCCCAGCGCGAATGCGCGCGCGATACCGCCCGTGCCTAGGATGCCCCAGCGTACCGTATCGTCCATCGGATGTCCCCTTGTCTTTGGATGGTTCATCAGGATCGTGCGCTACGAAGCATACTCTCGCAATCGGTCTCCAGAAAAATCGCTTGCAATTAAATAGTGCGCTATGTATTATCTTTTCCATGGCAGCGAAGCTGAGGTCATCCACCCGACAGCGGTGCCTTTTAAGTAATGTGCTATTTAATCGCTATAAAACAACCGGGCCCTGCCCACAACAGCAAAGGAGCATCATCATGGCAATCGAAAAAGTCCTCTACCGTGCGAGCGCCACTGCCACCGGCGGCCGTGACGGCCGCGCCGTCTCGTCCGACAAGGCACTCGACCTCAAGCTGTCGACCCCGAAGGAGCTGGGCGGCGCGGGCGGCGGCGGGACCAATCCGGAACAGCTGTTCGCTGCCGGCTACTCGGCCTGCTTCCTGGGTGCGATGAAATTCGTGGCGGCCCGCGACAAGCTGAAGATCTCGCCGGACGTGTCGGTGCAGGGCAGCGTCGGCATCGGTCCGATCCCGACCGGCTTCGGCATCGAGGTCACGCTGCAGATCAGCCTGCCGGGCGTGCCCGAGGAAGAGGCGCGCACCCTGGTCGAGCGCGCTCACATCGTCTGCCCGTACTCGAACGCGACGCGCGGCAATATCGACGTGAACCTGCAGCTGGTCTGACGCGTTCCGTTTTCCGGACGGGGAAGCCAGCCTTGCCGGGCCGATCAGGCCGGGCCAGGCTGGCTTTTTATTTTTTTGACAGCGCTTTTACTTATTGCTGGATATAACTCACATTTAATAAGCGAGCTCTTCAATTTCACAATTCATTTTCTGAATATCGGAAATAGGCAAGCGAAATAATCGGTAAAGGCGGCGCAGGTTTGATAGAGGAGGAATTGCTTAATCGCTTATTCCATTTGCGCCAAATGTAATCCTTGCCGGCTTGTTTAATCAATGTAGAGCGAGTGGCGCGGCCAGTACGAGAGCAAGCAGACTGAAGCATTTGCTTACATTTAGGCCTTGTTTCGCTATTTCATGCTTACTTTTGCAGGATTTTGTATAGGTTCGCTAATGGTGTTGTCATCTTTGCGTCGGCACAAAACAACGGCATAAAAATTTTTTCCGCACGGCAAACAAAAAAATTTCCGAGCGTATAGAATTGCCTCCCATCAGCTTCCTGACTTAAATATTTCAATCGATCAGGATGGGCTGGCAAATCTGAAAACTCCCGAAAAAATTTAACAATTCACGTAAGCCGATGCACACCACTGTTTCTACTTCGCGTTCTTCTTTCAGTCTCGCGCAAACCCAGCAATACGCACTCCCTGTCCTGTTTGCCCTGTTCGGCCTGATCATGGGCTCGTGGGCCGGCCGCATCCCGGCCCTGGCCGAGCGCGTCCAGGTATCCCACTCGGAGCTGTCGATGGTCCTGCTCTGCGGCGGCCTGGGCGCCGTCGTGTCCTACCCGATCTCGTCCTTCCTGATGGGCCGCTTCGGCGCCCGCAAGTCGGCGCTGGTCTCGGGCATGGCGCTCCTCTGCGTGCTGGTGTCGATCGGCATGGCGCCGACCGTATCGCGCCTGATGCTGGCGGTCCTGATGCTGGGCATCACCGCCAGCACCTTCAACGTCGCCATCAACGCGGCCGCGAGCAAGCGTGAGAAGACGACCGGCAAGGCCGAGATGTCGATGTTGCATGGCCTTGCCTGCGCCGGCGGCCTGGTGGGCGCCACCCTGGGCAGCCTGATGGCCAGCATGAAGATCGCCCCGGGCACCCACTTCCTGATGCTGGCCGGTCCGCTGGCCCTGGTCCTGTGGGGCGCGTTCAGCATGATGGACGCCGACGATTCCGCCGAGCAGGTGGAAAAGAAGTCGTTCTCGCTGCCGCGCGGTCCGCTGGCACTGCTGGGTCTGCTGGGCTTCCTGGGCTCGATGTCGGAAGGCAGCATCGCCGACTGGAGCGGCGTGTTCCTGAAAGAGCACTTCGGTGCCTCGGACGGCCTGGCGCCGCTGGCCCTGTCCGCGTTCTCGGTCATGATGCTGCTGTCGCGCATGGTCGGCGACAAGATGAAAGTGCGCTTTGGCGCCCAGCGCCTGGTCACCATCGGTTCGCTGGTGGCGGCGTGCGGCCTGTTCTTCGCCGTGATGGCCCCGAACGCCTACGTCGCCCTGGCCGGTTTCGCGGTTGCCGGCCTCGGCCTGTCGCTGCTGTTCCCCTTCGTGTTCAGCGCAGCCGGCGCGCAAGGCCCGATGGCCCTGGCCGCCGTCGCCAGCATGGCCTACGGCGGCAGCCTGATGGGCCCGCCGGTGATCGGCGCGGTCGCCCACTTCGTCGGCATGCAGGCAGCCATCGCCTACCTCGGCGGGCTCTCCCTGGTCATCGCCTTCGTTGCAAGCCGTACCAAGCTGCTGAAGTAAGTCTCCCGCCGGCTCCCTTCCGGCACCCGATCCTCGCACGGCGCAAGCCGGCTTCCAACGCAGACCGCGCCATGCGCCGTCTGCGTTTTTTTTTGTTTGCGCTATCCCAAGCCTGTCCCGGCACTGGCCGAACTTCGCCCGCCGCGTCGTCTCCAATGGACAAGCCCCTTGATCACGGAGATGCCATGACGAGCACAGTCGATGCAGCCGCGGTAACGCAGTTCCACGACGGCGAGCTTGCCCAGTCCGACTGGCCGAGCCTGCACCGCGCGGCCGCACTCCCGGGGGCCTGGCAGGCCATCGACGCCAACCACCGCCACAACTGCCTGCTGTGGCAGGAAGAAGACCGCGCACGCCGGGTCGACGTTCCCGCCGCCGAGATCGCCACCAGCAAACGCCTGATCGACCGCTACAACCAGCAGCGCAACGATGCGGTCGAAGCCATCGACGAAGCGCTGCTGGCCGGCCTCGCAGCTGCCCATTGCGTCGAGCCTGTCCCGGGGGCGCGCCTGTCGAGCGAGACGCCCGGCGCGATGATCGACCGGCTGTCGATCCTGTCGCTCAAGATCCACCACATGCGGCTGCAGACCGAACGCAGCGATGCGGGGCAGGCGCACGTGCAGGCGTGCAGCGCCCGGCTGCAGCGCCTGACTACCCAACGCCACGACCTTGCCGCCTGCCTCGACCAGCTGCTGCGCGAGGCGCGCAGCGGCCAGGCCTATTTCAAGGTCTACCGCCAGTTCAAGATGTACAACGATCCCGCGCTCAACCCCTACCTGTACGGGCAGGCGGCCGGCGGCGCGGCGCAGGCAGGCGGCTGAATGGCGCTGCCGCGCATCGACGTCCTGGTGCCCACCTGCGGCCGGCCGGCGGCGCTGGCGGTCACGCTGACAGCGATCGGTGCACAGGATTATCCCGCGCTGCGCATCGTCGTGTCCGACCAGACCGAGGGCAGCACGGCCCTCGGACAGGCCGAGGTGGTCGCCGTGCTGCGCTACCTGCGCGCGCGCGGACACCAGCTCGAGACCTGGCACCACCTGCCGCGGCGCGGCATGGCGGAGCAGCGCGCCTTCCTGCTGGCGCAGGTCCAGGCGCCGTATTGCCTGTTCGTCGACGACGACGTCATCCTCGAGCCGGGCCTGGTCAGGCGCCTGCACGGCTTGCTGGTGCGGCAGGGATGCGGGTTTGCCGGCAGCGCGGTGCATGGCCTGAGCTACCTGGGCCAGGAACGCCCCGCGCAGGAGCAGCTTACGTTCTGGGAAGACCGCGTCGAGCCGGAAACCGTAATGCCGGGCAGTAGTGCATGGGCACGCCATCACCTGCACAGCGCAGCCAACCTGTTCCACCTGCAGCGCCGTCTCGGTATCCCGCCAGACCAGGAGCGTGCCTACCGCGTGGCCTGGGTGGGTGGCTGCGTGATGTTCGATAGCGCCAAGCTGCGCGCCGCCGGCGGCTTCGATTTCTGGCCGGCACTGCCTCCCGGCCATTGTGGTGAGGACGTGCTCGCCCAGCTGCGCGTCATGGAGCGCTTCGGCGGCTGCGGCATGCTGCCCTCCGGCGCCTATCACATGGAGCTGCCTACCACGCTGAAAGAGCGCAGGGTCGATGCGCCCTGGGCGCTGCTGCCGCACGGCGATCGCGCGGCATCGTCGGCTTCCCTGGCGCCGGCCCAGGAGCGGCCATGAGCGACGAACCGGCCCGGCTCGACGGGGTGGCGAAGATCGCCGTCCTGCGGCCGAACGCGGTGGGCGACTTCGTCTTCGCCCTGCGGGCCCTGCACGCGCTGAAGCATGCCTATCCGGACGCCGAACTGGTATTCCTCGGCAAGGCCTGGCACGCGGATTTCCTGGAAGGGCGGCCGGGGCCGGTCGACCGGGTCGTGGTCTTGCCGCCCATTCCCGGCGTCGGGGCGCCCGTGGACGAGCCGGTCGACGAGCAAGCTGTCGCGTGCTTCGTCGAACGCATGCGAGGGGAAGGCTTCGATATCGTGGTGCAGATGTACGGCGGCGGGCGCTACTCGAATCCCTTCGTCATGCGCATGGAGGCCAGGCTGGCTGTCGGGGCGCGCGCGGACGGCGCCCCACCGCTCGACCGCTGGGCTGTCCACGTCGAGCCGGCCAACCGGCGGCTGGCCTTGCTGGAGATCGCCGCGCTGGCCGGCGCGACGCTGCCGTGGATGCAGCGCGAACTGGCGGTCACGCCGGCGGACCGCGAAGCTGCGGCGGAGCTCTTTCCCCCCGACGGCCGGGACGCGGCGCATGGCCGGCTGGCCGAGTACGGGACCACGATACCGGTGCCGCCGCCGGGTTGTGACCGTCCACTGGTGCTGCTGCAGCCGGGATCCTCCGATCCGCGCCGCTGCTGGCCCGCGGAGCGCTTTATCGCCGTCGGCGACGCGCTGGCCAAGGCCGGTGTGCTGGTCGCCGTCAACGGCACCGCGCAGGAGGCTGGCCTGGTACGGCGGATCGTCGGCGGCATGCGCCAGCCGGCCCTCGACCTTGCCGGAAAGCTCGGGTTGGGCGGCCTGTGCGGCGTGCTCGAGCGTGCCGCGCTGGTGGTATCGAACGACACGGGGCCGCTGCACCTGGCGCTGGCCATCGGCACCCCGGCCGTCGGCCTGTTCTGGCATACGAACCTGGTCGACGGCGCACCCTTGCGGCCGGGCCTGCTGCGCGCTGCCGTCTCGGCCCAGGTGCGCTGCAGCGTGTGCGGCGCGGACAACCGCGCACCGCGCTGTCCGCACCAGGAGAGCTTTTTGCACGATATTTCGGTCGACGACGTGCTGGGGCTGGCGTTCGCGCAGTTGCAAAGCCAGCCTGCCGTCGCATCGAGTGCGTGAAGCCATGCGGCATCCTGATCCGGTGAACAGGGCCGGTGCCTTCACCAATACGGCCACATGCCCGTCGCGCGTTGTCCGCTCGGCTCCGTCCCGGAAAGCAGGGCACGAGCATGCTCGAGCACCACCGCGGCGCGCTCGGCGGCCGGATCCCAGATGCAGCGGTGGCGCAGGCGGTCGAGCGGGGCCCAGCGGGCAATGTCCGCCTTGCTGAACACCACCACGCTGTTCAGCCCGAGGCCGGCCGCGATGTGCGATACCCCGGTGTCGTTGCAGATCAGCAGCCGCGAGCGGCTCATCAGGGCCGCCATGGCGCCGATCGAGATTGGCGCCGCGGCCTCGATCGCGGGCGAACACATGTGCTCCGCGACCGCGCGGGCGAGCGGGGCTTCGTCGGCTGAACCGGTGAGGACGGTGTCCAGGCCGAATTCCAGCCTGATCTGGTCCGCCACTTCCGCAAAGCGTTCCGGAGGCCAGCATTTGTCGCGCTTGCGTGCGCCGGGATGGATGCAGATGTAGTTGCCGGGCTCGAGGTCAGGGGCGACCTTGCTGGTGTCGAGTTCGTCGATGTCTTCGCGCCGCAGAGGAAATTCGAGCTGGGCGCCGGCGTCCGGCGCGCCCAGCCGCCCGGGCAGGATCAGCAGACGTTCCTGTTCGGCGCCCGCGTCGGGCCAGGGCACGAGCAGGGTGCGCTCGGTCTGGCTTGCTTCACCGCGGCTGAAACCGGCCATGGCGCGGGCGCCGAAACCGGCGACGATATGGTTGGTCACGTCGCCGCTGCCGTGCAGCTGCAGGGCGAGGTCGAAACCCTGCTCGCAGATGGACGCATAGTAGGCCGTGAGTTCCTCGTGGCGCACCGCCTGCTCGGGCAGCAGCGGATGGCCCGGGAAGGGGATGAAATCGTCGATGTAGGCGTCGAAGCGCCGGGCGAACTGCGCCGCCCAGGGCAGGCCCGTGAGCACGATCCGCGCGTCCGGCAAGGCGGTGCGCAGTGCACGCAGGGCCGGTACCGAACAGAGCATGTCCCCCAGCTGCAGGGCGCGAAACACGATGACGCTGCGGATAGCGTGACGGTGCAGGAACGAACGCCGATTCATGTGTTCTCCAAATAATCCAGCCTTGCGTAAATTCCACAGCCAGGCACTACAGCGGCGGACCGGTCTCCAGCAGTCACAAGCAGGTCTTGTAAGGTCAGCAGCGCGTCAGGCGTGGCATAGCCGGTCGAGGACGTTGCGGGTAATCCGTTCGACCCTGCGGTCGCGTGCCTCGCCCAGCACCTGCGCCCAGTCGGTGGTCCCGGCGGAAAACACGGTGCCGCCATGCCGGAACATGCCCATCGCCGCGACGTGGATGCCCTCGCCGGCGCCATGGCCTACCAGCGCCGGTCGAGCGGGCAGGCGGCCAGCAACTGGCAGCCGTCCGGCGTCCCCGCTTCGTCGCGCCAGGCCGACAGGATGGCCTGGCCGTCCGGCCCGATGTGGTCGACCGGTATGCCGTCGCACTCGTATCCCGGCAGCGGCGGCCAGGTATCGGCGCCGAGCGACTCGCCGCGCGCCAGGCCGGTGCCCGCGAAGATCCAGTGTCCGGGCTGCTGGACGATGAAACCGGGCGTGTCGCGCGGGCCGTCCCACCAGCCGCCGCCATGGCGGTAGCTGGCGCCGCTCAGGGAGTCTTCCGGGCGCTGGGCGCCGGTGGCGGGCCACCAGTGGTCCCAGGCGCCGTGCTTGCCGCCCTGGTGGCACACCATGGCCGTGCCCTCGTCGACCAGGTGGATCGGGCCGCGTAGGACGCCACCAGCACAGGTTGGCGCCGAACAGGGCCAGATTGCCGCCGCCGGCGACGAAGTCTTCGACCGCGTCGCGCGTGTCTTCGCTCCAGTATTCGTCGTGGCCCACGCTGACCAAGAGGCGGTAGTCCTGCAGCAGCCTGGGCTGCGCATGGATGTCGAGGTCGGTGCAGAAGTCGGCCGCATAGCCGCAGCGCGCCATCCAGCGGATGAAGCGCGCATCCCAGTGCGCGAAGGTCTGGCGCGGGGAGCGCGGGTCGTAGTAGTCTTGCGCGCCCCAGGTCAGGCCGCCGATGCCGCCGCCGGGCCGGCGCAGCGAGACGCGGGCGCCGGGCGGGTGCGCCGAGCGCGGCGGATTGGTGTAGAAGCAGCCGCCGCCGGAGCAGTTGTAGGCGTGCCAGGTGGCGACGGGCAGCTTGTACAGGATGGTCTTGCTCGCCCTGGCGCGTACGACGAACAGGGCGGCGGCGGAATCGGCGGACAGCCGCAGGGGCCGGCCCTGCGGCAGCTCGAGATGGGCGAGGTAGACGCCCGAGGGCCAGTCGTCTCCGGTCTCGACCTGGTAGGGCGGCCACTGCCAGTCTTCGTCGGCGCGGCCGTCGGGCAGGTGCTCGGCGCGCAGCCAACTGCCCAGCCGCACGGGCACCAGTCCGTCTTCCCAGCGGTAGATGGCGATGCGAAAGCGCGGCGCGTCGCCCGAGACGTGCAGGGTGAGCGTCTCGCCCGCCCGCACGCTCGGGCGCCCGGGGTAGGCACGGATCATACCGGCAGCTCCGGCTCGCTGCGCTTGGTCACCAGGAAGGGCGGGATCGCCAGTGCGTGCAGGGGCATCTGCCGGAACGCGGCGACGGCCTCGAAGGGCGTCTCGACGATGGGCTCGTCCTTGCCATTGAAGGAGGTGTTGAGCAGCACCGGCACCCCGGTACGCACCTCGAAGCCGGCCAGCAGGGCGCGCAGCAGCGGGTCGTCCGCGGGGCCGACGGTCTGCAGGCGCGCGGTGCCGTCCACGTGGGTAATGGCCGGCAGCATCGGCGCGACTTCGGGCCGCACCGGCGCGGCGAACTGCATGAAGGGAGACGGGCCGGCCACGTCGAAGTAGACGGCGGCGCGCTCTTCCGGCACCACCGGGGCGAGTGGGCGGAACCATTCGCGCTGCTTGACCCGCGCATTGATCCAGTCGCGGATGCGGTCGCGGCGCGGGTCGGCCAGGATGCTGCGGTGTCCGAGCGCGCGCGGACCGAACTCGCTGCGGCCCTGGTACAGGCCGATCACGCGCCCGGTGCACAGCAGGTCGAGCATGCGCGCGCACAGGGCGTCGCGGCCGCGCGGCCGTTCGACCACGAGGTCGGTGGCGCCGTCGAGCGCCGCTTCGATGTCGGACAGCTGGGGTGGCGGGCCGAGGTAATCGGCGCTCCAGCGGAAGTCGCAGGGCCGGCCGGCCAGCTCGGTGAGACCGTAGATGGCGCAGCCGAGGGCGGTGCCGGCGTCGCTCGGCGCCGGCGGCAGGAACACGCGGCGGAACGGGGTCTCGCGCAGCAGGCGCTCGTTGGCGGAGCAGTTCAGGGCCGTGCCGCCGGCGAAGCACAGGTGCTCGGCCCCGGTCTGGCGGTACAGCCAGTGCGCCAGCGCCAGCAAGGCGTCCTCGAAGGCGCGCTGTCCGGCGGCGGCCAGGTTGGCGCAGTCGGTGAAGCGCGCTTCCGCGCTGCCGAAGCGGAAGCGGCTGCGCTCGCGCAGCAGCGAGCGCCAGGCGGACGGGATGCCGACCGCCATGCCTTCGACGTCGAGCGGCGGCAGGCCAAGTGCCGCCGGGTCGCCGTAGGGGGCCAGGCCCATCACCTTGCCTTCGTTGCCCTCGCCCGGGAAGATCGCCTGGGTCAGCAGGAAGTAGAACATGCCGAGGCCGACGAGGCGGCCGTCGTCGCGGTCCCAGACCTGCTTGCCGATGCAGCGGATCTCCTTGCGGCTGGCGCTGTAGAAGGAAGAGACCTCGCGCCAGTCGCCGGGCGTGCTGGCGGCGCCGCTCCAATGCTCGGTGAAGTCGGAGACCGGGCTGCCCTGGCCGTCGATGACCATCACTGCGGCCTCGTCGAAGGGGGAGGGGTGGAACACGCTGTACAGGTGAGCCAGGTGGTGCGAGATGCGCGCACGCCGGCTGTCGCGCGCCAGTGCCAGCGTGGCGGCCAGCTCGTCGTCATAGACGGGTAGGCTGCCGATTTCTTCATCGGACGAGAAGCATTCGACGACGATGTCGACCGGGCGCTCGAGCCCGGGCAGGCGCGGCGCATAGTGGTCGCGCAGGTCGCCGGGCTTGCCCCAGTGGTGCTTGTGGCGCGTGAGACGTTCTTTCTGGATGGCCCAGGCAAGGTGTGAGCCCTGCATGAGGCAGATGCTGGCGTCCTGGGTCCGGTTAATGCCAAGCACAACTGGGGTGTCGTCCATCGGTGATCTCCTGGTGTCGGGGGCGATGCAGCGGACAGCCCAACTTTGAGCCTGCTGAGCAGGATTAGTTCACTTCGTTTGTGGCGGAATCGGTTCTTAAGAGAGGTGGAAGAAGGGCGCCGCGAAAGGCGGTATGATCGGGTTATTGCCCTGTCCGCCCTAGCCGAACCGACCATGCTCCAGACCCCTTCCAGCTTCACGCCGCTGTTCGCGCAGCAATCCGACCCCGCGCCCCTGAGCTTCTTGTTCCACGGCGGCCGCCTGCTGGTGCGCGAGCATGACCTGGCGCTGCCCGACGCCGCCACGCTCGACCGGCTGGAGGTGGACCGCGCCCGCCTGCAGCCGCTCGGCCTGTACGGCGAGCGCTATTGCGAGACGGGCTGGTTCGACAGCGAACCGGCGCTGCCGCCGGGCTATGCCCTGCGCAGCCTGCGCTCGCTGTTCGCGGACATGGACGAGGCCTTGCTGGGGCTGGCGGCGCGCGCCGCCCAGGTGGCGGAATGGGCGCGCACCCACCGCTTCTGCGGCGCCTGCGGCAGCGGCACCGTGCTGGCGGCCGGCGAACGCTGCTACAAGTGCGTGCAGTGCGGGCACATGGCCTACCCGCGCATCTCGCCGGCCATGATGGTCCTGATCAGGAAGGGCGACAGCGTGCTGCTGGCGATGCACATCGCCTCGCCGACCAAGCGCTTCGTGCCGCTGGCCGGGTTCCTGGAGGCGGGCGAGTCGGTGGAAGAGGCGATCCACCGCGAGGTCTACGAGGAGGTGGGGCTGCGAGTGCAGAACCTGCGCTATTTCGCGAGCCAGTCCTGGCCCTTCCCGCATTCGCTGATGCTGGCCTTTACGGCCGACTACCTGGATGGCGAGATCCGCGTCGACACGTCGGAGATCTCGGAGGCGCGCTGGTTCGGGCCGGACGACGAATGGCCCGAACGGGTGCCGCACATTTCAGTGTCGAGCGTGCTGGTGGACGCCCACCGCCCACCAGGGCGCTAGCGCTCAGGACTGCGCCGGCGCATTCTCCGTGCGTACGACAACTTGAGGCTGCGGCTGGGGCTTGGCCCCGGTGCCGCGCAGCTGCACCGCGCGCTGCAGCAGGTCGAACCAGAACGGGGCGCCGAACAGCGTGGTGCCGGCAGTGATCAGCCAGCCGGCCACCTGCAGGGCAAAAGCGGTGTCGAGCCGCGGCGGGAAGCTGCTCCAGCCGATCGGCATCGCCCACAGTTGGCGCAGTGCCTCGGCGTCGAGCGCGCTCGGGGCGGCCTTGATCTGGGCGGCCAGCGCCGGGTTCTGCCACAGGGTCTGGAACAGGTGGATGCTGTCGATGTTCAGCAGGATGGTGAGCAGCAGGGCCAGCAGGAAGGAAATCAGGAGCTGGCGCCGTTTGTAGACGCCGGACAGGCGCTCCATGGCGCTGTTGAACCAGCCGGCGATGCCTTCCTGGAAGCGCTGCAGGTCCCCGCTGGACTGGCGGTACAGGGCCAGCAGCACGCGCCTGACCTGTTCGTCGGGCAGGGCTTCGATCGCCGCCTGCAGCGGGATGGCCGGATTGCTGCGCAGCGAATCGAGCAGTGCGATCGCGAAGTGGGCAGGTTCGATGTAGGATGGCCGCACCGATAGTTTGCGCCGGGCAGTGGTGCTGCCGTGCGGATTGACCAGCGGATGGTCGTACAGGCTTTGCGCCAGCGCCTCGCAGCGCGGGTCGTCCAGCATGCGCTTGACCGCGTCGAGCAGCATGTTGGCGCGCAGGCTGAAGGCCGCCGCCAGCGCTTCCTGAAAGGTACTGACGACCAGCGCCAGGGTGCCGTAGCAAAACGTCAGGCCGATGGCGACTTCGAGGACCGTGCTGCCGAACATGGCGATCTCCCAGGACTGGAACCGCCTTCCACGCTACCGCTGTTGTGCGCGGCGACATTAACTTTGCTCAATAAACCGGCAGCCGCCGGAACCCTTCCCGCATTTTCTATATACTTGCGGCAATCGATTTTTTAAGGTTCACCATGTCTGACAAAGAAGCTTTCACCGAACACGACTGGCGCCGCCTGCTGACCAGCCTGGGCGAGGATCCGGACCGTCCGGGCCTGCAGGAAACGCCGCACCGCGTGGCGAAGGCCTGGAAACACTGGACCTCGGGCTATGACCAGGATCCCGTCGAAGTGCTCAAGGCCTTCGAGGACGGCGCCGAGGAATACAACGAACTGATCGTGGTGCGCGGCATCCCGGTCTACAGCCATTGCGAGCACCACCTGGCGCCCTTCTTCGGCAAGGCCACGGTCGGCTATCTGCCGAACGGGAAGATCGTCGGCCTCTCCAAGCTCACCCGCCTGGTCGACATCTTCTCCAAGCGCCTGCAGGTGCAGGAGCGCATGACGATCCAGATCGCCAACGCGCTGATGGAAGTGCTGGAGCCGAAGGCGGTGGGCGTGGTCGTCAAGTGCCGCCACATGTGCATGGAAAGCCGCGGCATCCGCGCCATCGGCGAAGAGACCATCACTTCGGCCCTGCTCGGTGAACTGCAACCGAACCTGGCTTTGCGTACCGAGTTCCTGGCGCTGGCACGCGACTAGGACTAAGCTGTAAAGGCGGGCTGCCGCGCCCGCCTTGGAACCTGTTCCGGATCGCCGGCCTCCAAGTGATTTTCGGAGGACGCGCCATGGATCGTCCGGCATTTCCCAGCGATATTTCTCGCGAACAGTTCGAGCCCGTGCGCGGCATGCTGGAAGCGGCGCGCCGCAAGACCCGCCCGCGCAAGCACGACCTGTACGACGTGTTCTGTGCCGTCCTCTATTTCCTCCACACCGGCGCTACCTGGCGCAGCATGCCGGCGGGCTTTCCGCCCTGGCGTACCGTGCACGAATACTTCACGCAGTGGACCATGCTGCGCGATGGCGACCGCAGCCTGCTGGAAAGCGTGCTCGAGAAATCGGGACGCGAAATGGAACTGGCACAGCTGAGGCGCCTGCTCCACCGCCATTGAGCTGAAGCAGTCGCACGCGACATTGTCGGGGAATTGTCACAATCTGTTGCACTTCTTGAAAAGTGCGTCAGCCGGGCTCGGCTAAGCTACAGGAAAGCTTATCAATATTTTATCTTCGAGCTGGCGCCATGTTCGAGCACCTCAACCTGATCCTGTTCTCCACCCTCAACGCCCAGGCCGGCCTGACCGGCTGGCAGTTGATGGCTGCCATCTTCGCCGCGCAGTGGCTGATCTTCGTGATGCCGCTGTCGCTCGTCATGCTGTGGCTCGGCGGCGGGCCCGGGCGCGAGGTCGCGCTGCGCGCCTTCATCGCGGCCGGCTGTGCGCTCACGCTGAACGCGCTGATCGGCCATTTCTGGTACAGCCCGCGGCCCTTCGTCGCCGAAGTCGGCCAGACCTTCCTGCTGCATGCCCCGGACAGCTCCTTCCCGAGCGACCATGCCACCAGCATCTTCTCGGTGGCCCTGGTGCTGGCGTTCAGCCGGGTGCAGGAAGCGCGCCGCGTCGGATGGATGCTGCTGCTGCTGCCGCTGGCGCTGGTAGTGGCCTGGTCGCGCGTCTACCTGGGCGTGCACTGGCCGAAGGACATGGCGGGAGCGCTCCTGATGTCGGCGTCGATGGCCTTGCTGGTGCAGACGCCGGCCGTGCGCGCGGCATGCGCACAGGTGCTGCCTGTGGTGGAAAACCTGTACCGCCGCGTACTGGCGGTACCGATCGGGCGCGGCTGGCTGCGCCCTTGATGATGTCGATGATGGCCGGGTAGGGCGGCGCGGCCGGCAACGACCTGGTCGCCACCTGCGTCGGGCGAGGAATCCAACGCACGCAGGACGCGTGGACGGTTTCCTGCGCCGGCCGCGCTTTCCTACGCTTATTGTTCCGCAGGAGTACCGGCAGCGGCGGCGGCCTCGAAGACCAGCTTGTCGTGTTCGTCGAGGTGGAAGCTGCCCAGCGCCTGGCCGGTGACCGCATTCGCTTCCGGCGCTTCCAGTTCGGTACAGCCCTGGGTTTCCACCTGCCAGACATCCTCGCCCGAGCGCAGCGTATATACGTCGGGCCCGCTTGCGAACAGCTCGATCTCCAGCCCCGACAATGACACCTTGCCCAGCTCCAGCTGGCGCTGGCAGTCCGGCATGCGGGCGACGATGAGGCGCAGCGTCGCCTCCTTGCGCCAGAAATAATCCTGCAGCACGCGCACGCTGAGCGCATGTTCCTTGCCCGCGATCGGGTAGCTGGCCGAATCATTGACGCAGCCGGCCAGCAGCAGTGGTGCAAGAAGTGCAGGGAGCAGGTAGAAGGGCTTGCGCATGGCGGTTCCGTGGTCAGATGATGCGTAAAGGCATTGCCTGACGGAGTATAGAAGCGGCATGGGGCGGGCGCAACTGCGCGTCCCCTCCCGCCCGTTCAGAAATCGGTACCCAGGGTGAGCGACGCGACGGTATGGCGCGGCACTGGCAGCGACGCGCGGAACTCGGCGCTGCGGCGGATGGCCCGCAGTTGCGCGAACCAGGGACCGTGCTCCCGGCCGCGGGTGCCGGGAAAATCCAGCCGCAGCCCGGCACTCAGCTCGCCGACCCAGCGCCGCGGCTTCACGCCAGGGTCGTCCTTCCACGGCCGGCCTTCGAGGAACAGGTTGTACGCCATGCCGCGCGCCTCCGCGCCCAGCACCAGCGTGCACTGGACCCAGCGCCGCAGGCAGATCGTGTCCAGGGGCCCGAGCCGGTTGACGATGCCCGGCGGCGCTGGCGCGACAGGCGGCAGGTTCTTGCCGATCGTGACGCTCACGGCGCCGGCCGCATAGCTCATGATGCTGCCGAGCGCGAGCCGCCAGTGGCCGGCCGTGCGCAGCTGCACGTCGCCCACCAGGTCGCCCGACAGGCCTGGACAGGCCGAGCGCCGCTCCACCGATACCAGCACGGCCAGGGTGTTGCCGACCTGGTGGTCCCAACCCTGCGGCCGCGGACGGTCGAGGATGCGGTGGAACAGTTTCTGCGCCGGTTCGGCCAGCGACAGCCTGCCGGTCACACCGGCCTGGGCCGTCAGGGTCGTGATCGATGCGCCCTCCGGCGCCAGGAGCAGCCACTGGCGCTCCACGTAGAGCAGGCCGGCCCAGGGGCGGTCGAGGGGCTGGGGCGCGGCCACGGTGATGTCGCCCGGGGTGTACATCAGCTGGCCCAGGCTGTGCTGGGAAAACAGGAAGCGCGCGTCGCCGCAGCCGAACAGGCGGCAGGCGGTACCAAGCAAGCGCCGGGTGAGCGCACCGCGGTCGTCTTCCGTACTACGCGAGACGAACTGGATGCCGTTGGTGTAGTAGCGGTCGGTATTGAAGCGGCTGTCGTTTTCCCAGACCAGAAAGCCTGCCGTGGCTGGCGTTTCCTGGCCGCTGCAGGGAAGCATGACAAGGAAGGCGGAAAATGCGAGAAGGCTGCCGATGGCGCGCATGGGTCGTCCTTTCTTATTCGAAACATCCTCCAGTCTTGTGCTTGCGTTAAAGCGCTTCTTGATCCACGGCAGGAAGCCTGCAGATTCGAGGCGCGCAACGCCGTTTTCGGATTTGCGCGAAGATAGGGCGCATGAAACAGAACGACACCAAGCAAGAGACCAGCACGCCATCCGGCATCGAGCTGCTCTCGCCCGAAGGCGGCAAGCCGGTCAAGATGTGGACGCAGGGCGTGCCCGTCGAGCGTGAAGCCAAGGAGCAGCTGGAAAAGCTGGCGCAACTGCCTTTCGTCTTCCACCACGTCGCCGTGATGCCGGACGTCCATGTTGGCAAGGGCTCGACCATCGGCAGCGTGATCCCGACCCTGGGCGCGGTGATTCCCGCCGCGGTCGGCGTGGACATCGGCTGCGGCATGATGGCGGCCAAGACCACCCTGCGCGCCGGTGACCTGCCCGATAACCTGTCCGGCCTGCGCAGCGCCATCGAGCAGGCGGTGCCGCACGGCATGTTGCCCAAGGTCCGCAACAACAAGGGCAGCCGCGATGTCGGTTCCTGGAACACCCCGCCGCCACCGGTCGATGCCGGCTGGGCCAAGCTCAAGGACGAGTTCGACGCCATCTGCCGCAAGTACCCGAAGCTGCGCGGCACCAACAACTACAAGCACCTGGGGACACTGGGCAGCGGGAATCACTTCGTCGAGGTCTGCCTGGACGAGGAAGGCTCGGTGTGGGTAATGCTGCACTCCGGTTCGCGCGGGGTCGGCAATGCCATCGGCACCCACTTCATCGAGCTGGCGCGCCAGGACATGCGGCGCCACATGGTCAACCTGCCCGACCAGGACCTGGCCTACCTCAAGGAAGGTACGCAGCACTACGACGACTACGTAGAGGCGGTCGGCTGGGCCCAGAAGTTCGCGCGCATCAACCGCGAAGTGATGATGCACAACGTGATCCGCGCGATGCGCGAGGTGATTCCGAAACGCTTCGAGACGCACGTGGAGGCAGTCAATTGCCACCACAACTATGTGCAGAAGGAGAAGCACTTCGGCAAGGACGTGTTCGTCACCCGCAAGGGCGCGGTGTCGGCGCGCGAAGGCGAGCTCGGCATCATCCCGGGTTCGATGGGCGCCAAGAGTTTCATTGTGCGCGGCAAGGGCAACCCGGAAAGTTTCAACAGCTGCAGCCACGGCGCCGGGCGTGTCATGAGCCGCACCGAGGCCAAGCGCCGCTTCACGCGCGCCGACATGGAGCGCGCCACGCAAGGAGTGGAATCGCGCAAGGACGAAGGCGTGATCGACGAGATCCCGATGGCCTACAAGGACATCGACGCCGTCATGCATGCGCAGCGCGACCTGGTCGAGGTTGTACACACCCTCAAGCAAGTGGTGTGCGTCAAAGGCTGACGCTTTTGGCGATGTGCAGCAGCTCGGCCGGCGTGCCGAACTCACGGTCGGGCGCCACCCGCCGCAGCGCCTCGATCGGCGCATAGCCCCAGCTCACCGCGCCGAAGGCCACCCCGGCCCGGCGCGCGGCATCGGCGTCCAGCGCCTGGTCGCCCACATAGAGCGCATGCGCCGCCGGCACCGCCGCGCGTTTCACCACCTTGCGGATGCGCCCGGCCTTGCCGAACATCGACATCCCGCATTCGTAGTGGCCGAACAGGGCGCTCAGCCGCGGGCCAAGCACCAGGCGCACGTTCTGCTCCGAGTTCGAGGACACGATCGCCAGCCGCACGCCTTCGCGGTCCAGCGTGTGCAGCACCTCGCCGATGCCGTCGAACAGCGGGATGCGCGCCGCGTTCTCGCGCATCAGCCCGATGAAGCTGCGCGAGGCCAGCGGCAGCTTCCATGCCGGCATGCCGACGTGACGCATGATCGTGCGGGTATCGTGGTGGCGCAGCTGCTGGGCTTCTTCCGCGGCGATGCGGCGAAAGCCGAGCTCGTCGGCGATCTGGTTGAACACGCTGATGAAGAAGGGGAAGGAATCGGCCAGCGTGCCGTCGAAGTCGAAGATGGCGAGACGGTAGGACATGGGGGGCAATCTTCAGGCGGTTCCGCCGTTGGCGCGCAGCACCTGGCCGTTGACCCAGCCCGATTCCTCGCTCACCAGGAAGGACACGATGCGCGCGATATCGCCCGGCTCGCCCAGCCGCTCGAGCGGCGGCAGCTTGGCAAAGTGATCGATCTGCTCCTGGGTCTTCCCTGAGAAGAACAGCTCGGTGGCAACCGGCCCCGGTGCCACGGTGTTGACGCGAATGCGGCGTCCGCGCAGCTCCTTGGCGAACACCGCGCCCATCGCCTCCACCGCGGCCTTGCTGGCGCTGTAGATGGCGTAGCCGGGCAGCTTCATCGCCAGCACCGTGGTGGAGAAATTCACGATGCGCCCGCCGTCGTTCAGGCGCCGCGCCGCTTCGCGCAGGGTGTTGAAGGTGCCCTGCACGTTGACGCCGAAGGTCTGGGCGAACAGCTCGTCGGAGGTATCGGCCAGCGGTATGGTCTTGAGTACGCCGGCATTGTTGACCAGCACGTCCACCTTGCCCAGCTCGCGTTCGGCAGCGTCGAACAGCGCACGCACTTCCTCCGGGTTCGCCACGTCGGCCTTCACCGCGACCGCCTTGTGGCCGCAGGCATGCAGGGTGGCGACCACGCGCTTGGCCTCGGCCTCGTTGCTGGCGTAGTTGACGACCACCTGGTAGCCGTCCTCGGCCAGCCGCTGGGCCAGGGCGGCGCCGATGCCACGCGAGGCGCCGGTGACGATCGCGACTTGTTGAGCGTCCTTGTTCATGCTGTCTCCTGTGGTGAGTGGATACCTGCATGATGCACCAGGATCGATCAACAGAGCCCGGACTTGTCCATGATGCAGGTTGTAGCCACGCGGCGGCGCTCCACGTAGTCAGGCTGGGTCAGGATGGCCGGATCCTCGCTGGGACAGTCGCCGCCGCTATTGCAGGAGATCGCCTCGAGCTGCACCACCTCCTTCGCGATCGCGGCGCCGGCGCCGTCCTCGCCCTCGTTGAAGCTGCGTTTCGTGCAGCGTACCGTTACCCGAAAGCCGCTATCGGCTGCGAAGTCGGCCAGTGTCGTTGTTGCGCAGTTTCCCTTGCTCAGCTGGTAGAAGCCCCACTCGAGGCCGCCGCGCGCGGCCAGGCTGGCGCGCGCGCCGAGCAGGGCGCTGTCGACCGTGGCCTGCTGCGTGCCGGTCATCCGCAGCAGCGCCACGCATATGCCGGCCACGACCACCAGCAGCACCACCGCCGCGATGTAGGCGAAGCCCGATTGGCCTGTTCGTTTCATGGCACGTTGCTCACATGGGCGCCCAGCGTCAGCGCGACCGATTCGCCGCCGTCGGCCAGGGTCAGCTGCAGCTGGACGAAGCCGCTCTGCTGGGTCGCGCCCTGGTTGGGCGAGTAGACGAAGGCACAACTGGCGACCTTCGAGGCCAGCACCGGCGCGTCTTCCGGTACTGTGCAGCTCTCCGCCTGCGCAAGCGTGCGGGCGACGCGATACAGCACGCCCTGGCCGCGCCCGTCCTTCAGCCCGGCGTCCTTGCACACGTAGCTGACCACCTGCTCGCCGCCAGGCACCACGACGAAGCGTCCATCTTCGTAGCCGAAGGGAATGCGCGTCGGCGTCACGCCCAGGCGGTACGTGCCCTTCCAGGCATCCGGTCCCTGAGCGTCATGGGTGGTGACCGAGGTGATGGACGAGACGTTGCTACCGCCGTAAACGTCCTCCGGGTTCTGGTTGCCGATCACGACCAGGTCGCCCACGGCCGGGCGCGTGGTGAAGGGCGTCATCACGTCGAACTGTGTGGCGGCGATGTCGTGGTCCAAGTAGGCATCGCCGCTGCGCCCCGGCACGACGTCGGGCCCGGCGCGGAAGCGCCCGCCGTCGATGGTCGGGACCAGCTCGAGGCATCGCGCATTGCCGAGCCTGAGCGAATTCGGCACCGCCGCCCGCACTTCCTGCACGATGCGGCGCAGGGCGGTATCGGCCTGGTCGGTCAGCGCGGCGCGCCGGCCCACCGCGAGATAAGCCTGCATGGTGGGAGCGATCTGCAGCGCCAGGATGCCGCCCAGCACGCCGACCAGCACCATCACGATGACCAGCTCGACCAGGGTAAAGCCATGCTGGCGTTTCATGGCGTCTTCCACGGGCGGGTGCGCCAGCCGCTCAGCGACAGCTGCCGGTCGCCATGGGTGACGGTGACCGTGACGCGCAGTGCGTCCCCGGCCGGAATGCCCTCCAGGACCACGCCATTCGATTCGACCCGCACGCTGACGCCATAGGCTTCCAGTCCGTCGATCGGCTCGCCGTCGATGTCGCGGATGCCGCTGCTCGCATAGCCGGGGTTGGCGTCGTCCAGGCGATCGTAATCGCGCACGTCGTTGAACTGGGCGCGGGCCGGTTCCGCGACCTCGTCAGCGGTGACGTCGAAGGGCTTGAGCAGCACCTCTTCCAACATGCTTTCACCGATGGCCAGCATCTGCTGGGTGATCACCGGATCGGCGCTGGCCAGGTTGGCGCGCGTGAAAGCCGCCACCAGGCCGCCCAGCGCGGCGCCGATGATGACGATGGCGACGATCAGTTCCACCAGGGTGACCCCTGCCATGCGCCTATTGAACATAGCCGGTGCTCCCTTCGAACACGATGCGGCGGCGCTCCTTGCCATCGAGGTGGATGAGGACGGCGCCGCGCACGCTGTCGCGGCCGGCCGCGCTTCCTGTTATCAGGCCGTTCGGCTGGAAGAACAGGGTGTGGTCCGATGCCGTCACGCCCGTGGCTGTGGTGGTGGCGCCGTCCGCGTCGAGCGCGATGCTGCACCCGGCCGCCGCAGGCGCGTCGGCCAGCCGCAGGGTGACCGACGCACCGCCGACGGTCGCGCACACCAGCCGGCGCCGCGCCACCGCCGTCTTCTGCGCGCTGCGCAGCGCGCTCGCGACCTCGTCGCCGAAGGCGGCGGCGGCGAAGCTGTTGTCGCCCACGAGCCTGGGCACCCCGATCGCGGCCAGCACGCCGATCAGCACCATCACCATGATCAGCTCGACCATCGTGAAACCCCGTTCGGCACGCGATCGAGTCAATTGAACACCTCGCGCACGTGGATGATGCGGCGGTTTTCCGGCGTGTACACGCCGAAGGTGGCGCGCCCGGAAGGATCCCTGGTCTCGGTTGTGCCGCAGCCGTTCACGACCGGGCGCAACCAGGGCATCCTGGCGCCGGCCGAGTCGACCTGGGTCCCGGCAAGCTTGCCGATGCAGGCATTGTCGCGCTTGTCGCTGCCCAGATTGGCGGCGATGTCGACCGGGCCCGGCCCGCCGGCACTGACGCGCAGGTTGAAGGCGGCGGCGCCCTTGACCAGCTTCAGTCCATCGGACGGGATCGTTTTTTCCAGGCTGACGCCGGCGCTGGCCGGCCTGAAGGCGAACGCGTCTGCCGGGATGACGGTGGCGCTGTCGTCGCTGTGCAGCAGCCAGCTCTTGCCGGTCCAGTATTCGGCCGTGACCGGCACCGACAGCGTCGCCTTGTGACTGCCGAAGCGGTTGCCGATCCGTAGTCGGCCGCTGCGGATGATGGGCATTGCGGCGTCCTCGGCCGTGGCCGGCGCGGCCGAGGAGACGTCGCCCGGCGAGGCATTGCCGTTGCGGGCGCGTAGGCGGATCTGCGCGGGCGCGCGCGGAGACTGGCTGAACACGTAGCTCGTCTCGACCAGGGCAACGCCGTCGACGAACATGGCGTCGCCGATCGTCGCGGCGGACAAGGCGCCGGGAGGCGAAGCGAAGGCGGCGCCGTTCTTGTCGTTCGCTGCCAGCGTCACGGGTTCGCTCAGCTTGCGAAGCGCGCTGTAGTTGAGCGTGACCGCCCCCGCCTTGTTCATGGCGCTGACCCGAAGCGGGAAGGGCTCGCCCGCGTAATAGATGGAGCGCGGCGTCGCCAGGGCCACCTCGAAATAGGCCGGGATGAAGGGGCCGGCCGTGCCGCTGCAGCCGCCGGCGCCGGCGGTGTTGGTGTTGCCCGAGGCGCCCAGGCCCGTGCCGAGGAAGTCGGACAGGCGCGCCTGCAGGTCGATGTTGCCGACGTCGGGCCAGCTGGCGGCTACCTTGGCGACCCCCGAGCGGAACATCGGCGCGGCCGCCGCGATGCTGCGCTTGTTGCCGCCCTGCGCGTGGCACGCCACCTCCAGGGTGACGGCATGGCTGGTTGCCAGCGCGTCGTTCAGGGCCTGGGTGTCGAAGTTCGGCGTGGCCGCGCCGGCGACGTTGCGCGCGGTGAGCGTGAGCGCGAACTCGGCCCCGGCCCGGATCGGCCCGGCGGCAGGCTGGATCAGGAACGACGCCGGCGCCGTGACGGCGCTGCCTTCGCCGCTGGCCTTGCCTTTCGCACCGTCGACGACGGCGTTCAGCCTGATTTCGCCGGCGTCGGCATAGCTGTACGAGAACTGCGCGCTGCCATCGTCCTTGAAGGTGGTGTCGAGCGTGCTCTTCGTCCCCGGAGTGCAGGCCAGCGGGCTGCCGTCCAGCACGGGCGCCAGCGTGCCGGTCTTCGGCTTTGCGTAGCTGCAGGACAAGGTCACCTTGTGCTGCTCGTTCTTGAACGCCGCGATGCATGCGCTGTTCTCGTCGTTCGCCCTGACCGCCTGCAGCGTGGCCAGGATGCCGCCCGTGCCGGCCGCGTGGGGAGGAACGCTCAGCTTGAGCTTGGTCCCGCCGGTGAAGCGCATGAAGCAGCTGCCGGTGTTGTCGCTGGTGCGGTAGCATTGGCTCTCGGGGGTGCCCGTCGCGCCGGTCACGGCCAGCTCGACGCTGCCGGCGGCGATGCGGGTGAGCTCGACCACGGCCGAGCCGGCGTTCTCGACGATCGTGAAGTCCTTTCCCAGCAGCCTGCCCGAGACCGTACCGGCGAAGTGCGGCGCGGTACAGGTGGCGTTGGCGCAGGCGGTGACGGTGATTTTCTCGGGCAGGCAGGTGTCGCCTTCGCCGTCGTGGGTGATCAGGAAGCGCTGCGGGCCTTTGGACGCCGCAGGACCTTCGCAACGCGGGCCATTGGCGGTATTGACGGGGAAGCCGCTGTTGTTGGTCACGCAGTCGCACTTGCCGGTGGCGGTTCCCTTCTTGCAGAAGATGGTGCCGGCGACCCGTCCGGCCCACTCCAGCGTGGCCCAGTTGACGCTGGCGTTGCCTGTGATGAGGGCATTCGAGGATTGCAGCAACAGGTTGCCGGTATCGACGCTGCCCTGGACGGTGTTCCCGGACCCCATGCTGATGCTGGTGGTGGCGTCGACGTTCCCCTCGATCCTGCTGCCCGAGGCTTGCATGTCGAAGACGCCGGTCGCGACGTTGCCGGTCACGGTATTCCCGGAGCCCATCGTGAACGAGGTGGTGGCGGTGATGTTGCCGTTCACGGTACTGTTTGTTGAGAGCATGTCGAATACCGGAGCTGTCACGCTGCCGGAAACCGTACTGCCCGACGCGAGCGTGAACCTGCTGCCGGCGCTCACGTTGCCGGTAATGGTCGTCGACGACGAGGTGGTAATCGATGCGCCGCTGACGTTGCCCGTGATTTTCGATCCGGAACTGATGGAGATCGTCCCTTGCGCCGCCAGCTTGCCCTTGATCGTCACCTGCGCGCCGCCGAGCTGGATGGCGTTGGCGCTGACATCGGCCGTCATCGACTGCGCCGAGCTGCCCATGTAGAAGGTGCCGCCGACGACGAAGCTGCCGCCGGTCACATCGAGCCTGGCGGGATTCAGGTCCGCAAGGCTGAAACTGCCGGTGCAGACCAGCCGCGAACCGGCGCGCATGACCAGGCGCTGGTTCCAGCCGAAGGTGAAACTGTTGTTGAGCTTGAGCGTATAGCCACTGGCGATATTGATTTCGTCATTGCCTTTGATGGCGAAACTCGCGGGACAGTTGTATTCCTTGTCGGTCAGGGTGCAGTCGCCGGCGGGATTGCCGTCGAAGTTGAAGACGGCGGCCTGGGTGGCGCCGCTGCCGAGCAGCCCCGCCAGCGCGAGCGCGAGCACCGGCAGCCAGCGCCGCAAGGCTCGGTAGCCCCGCGGTGCTTGGCTGGGGAACAGCATCGCGAAAAGGGATGGGATGTACACGGTTGGACCTGCACTGAAGCATGGAATCCCAAGTGTGCACCAGAATGGCTGCTTGCAACAACGTATTTTTCCCTTAAGGAAACATTCGTGTATGCATGGACGCAACAGCGGGCGCAGCCCCCTTCCGCGGCAGGCCGTCAGGCGGCGATCGCCGTCTCGTCCGTGCCCGCGATCGCCAGGTGGCGGTTCACCGCCGACAGCACCGCGCGGAACGAGGCCGTCACGATATTGCTGTCGATGCCCACGCCGAACAGGGTCTGGCCGCTGCCCACGCGCAGTTCGACGTAGCAGGCGGCGCGCGCATCGGCGCCGTGGCCGATCGCATGCTCGTGGTAGTCCATCACGCGGATGTCCAGGCCCAGCGCATTCACGAAAGCGTCGATCGGGCCGTTGCCCTTGCCCTGCATGGCTTGCGGCGCATGGTGGCGCGTCAGGTCCAGCGCGATCTCGACGCCGTGCGCGCTGTCCTCCGTCATGCGGTGCGCCACGTACTGCCAGGGGCTGTCGTGTTCCAGGTATTCGCTTGCGAACAGCGCGTGGATGTCGGCGGCGGCGATTTCGCGGCCGGTCGAATCGGCCACGCGCTGCACCGCGCGCGAGAACTCGATCTGCAGGCGGCGCGGCAGCTCCAGGCCGTATTCCTGCTGCAGCAGGTAGGCCATGCCGCCCTTGCCGGACTGGCTGTTGACGCGGATGACGGCGTCGTAGCTGCGTCCCAGGTCGGCCGGGTCGATCGGCAGGTAGGGCACTTCCCAGATCGCATCGGCCTTCTGCACGGCGAAGCCCTTCTTGATGGCGTCCTGGTGCGAGCCGGAGAAGGCGGTGAAGACCAGGTCGCCCGCATACGGGTGGCGCGGGTGCACCGGCAGCTGGTTGCATTCCTCCACCAGCTGGCGCACCGCGTCGATGTCGGAGAAATCCAGGCCGGGGTCGATGCCCTGGGTGTAGAGGTTCATCGCCAGCGTCACCAGGTCGACGTTGCCGGTGCGCTCGCCGTTGCCGAACAGGCAGCCCTCGACGCGGTCGGCGCCGGCCATCACGGCCAGCTCGGCCGCCGCCACGGCGGTGCCGCGGTCGTTATGCGGGTGCACGCTGATGACCAGGGCTTCGCGGCGCTCCAGGTGGCGGCACATCCACTCGATCTGGTCGGCGTAGACGTTGGGCGTGCTCGCTTCCACGGTGGAGGGCAGGTTGACGATCATCCTGTTCTCGATCGTCGGCTGCCACACGTTGCTGACGGCGTCCACGATCTGTTTCGAGAAATCGAGCTCGGTGGTGGAAAAGGATTCCGGCGAATACTCGAGGCCCCACTGGGTCTGCGGATGCTGGGCCACCAGTTCCTTGATCAGCTGCGTGCCCTTGACCGCGATCTGCACGATCTCGTCGCGTTCCATGCCGAACACCACGCGGCGGAACACCGGCGCCACCGAGTTGTAGACGTGGACGATGGCGCGCTTTGCGCCGACGGCGGATTCCACCGTGCGGCGGATCAGCTCCTCGCGCGCCTGGGTCAGCACGATGATGGTGACGTCGTCCGGGATGCGATTTTCCTCGACCAGCATGCGCACGAAGTCGAAGTCGGTCTGCGATGCGGAAGGGAAGCCGACTTCGATTTCCTTGATGCCGATTTTGACGAGCATCTCGAAGAAGCGCAGCTTCTTCTCCGGGCTCATCGGCTCGATCAGGGCCTGGTTACCGTCGCGCAGGTCGGTGCTCATCCAGACCGGCGGGCGGGTGATGGAGCGGCTGGGCCACTGGCGGTCGGCCAGCTGGACGGCGGGGAAAGGACGGTATTTGGCGGCGGGGTTCTTCAGCATTTCGTTTGCTCCTGATGCGGTGACACGACGAGCCCGTGGGGGCGGTGGTGTGGCGGCAGGCTGCCGGACGGGCCACGAACGCTAGGCCCGGCAACCGGTCAGTAGCTTTAGCAGGAGACGAAACTGCGCGCGCGAGCCGACTGCCAGCATGGTGCCGGTGGCGGAGAACGACGGGGTGTAAAACGGAATCTTGGACATCGGTACGACTTTCCTTGACTGCTTGTTCGGCCGGCGGAGGCGCCGGGACCTACGGCTTGATTCAAGCGCGTAGTAGCAGGGCTGCCAGCGATAGCGCGCCGGCGGCAGGTAGGGAAGTCGACAGATGCAGGTGGAAGGACATGCGATCCACTCTAAAAGAGGAATGGATCACCTGTCAAGCAGAAATTTGTGCGGTGCACACTACAACTTCTCGAGCAGCCGCGGCAGCTCCTTGATGAAGGCGTCGCGCACCCGCAGTCCTGCTCGTCCATCGGGCCCACGCTGTGCATCCTGCACCAGGCGCGCGAACACGATCGTGCGCTTGCCGTCGCTGGTCCAGCCCACCAGCCATCCGTGCGGCAGCGATCCCGGCTCCGACCCGGTGCCGGTCTTCGCGTACAGGTCCCAGCCATTGCGCAATATGCGGTGGCGCATGAGCGAGGCTGTCATGTCGATCGCCTTGCCCGAGACCGGCAGCGTGCGGTTGACCAGCTTGCGCAGGAACACCGCCTGCTCGTCGGCCGAGATCTTCAGCGAGCTGCCCAGCCAGGCCTGGGTCAGCCCGTCGTTCTTGCCCGGGTTGCCAGAGGCGTCGCGGTTGCCGTAGTCGAAGCGGTCGAGGTAGGACTGGAAGCGCTCCGCGCCGAGCCGGGTCGTCACCTGCTGCGAATACCAGACCACCGAGTGCTTCATCCACCCGGCCGGGTTGGTCGCGGTGCGCCATTCCGGCAGCCAGTCGACGTAGCCTTCGCGGAAGGGCAGCTGCGGCGTGGCCGTATCGACCAGGATGCCGCTGTCGTAGCCCATCAGGCTGATCGCCACCTTGAAGGTCGAGGCAGGCGTGACGCGCTGCTCGCACTGGCCTTCGCGCACCAGGGCCTTGCCGGTTTCGGCATCGACCAGAAGCGTGCAGCTGATTGCCGCCTGGCCAGCGCCCGGCAGCGCAAAACCGGCCAGCAGGGCCAGCCCCATCAGGTATTTCATGTTTGTTACGCCTCCATCAAAGTGGGCAGTATAGCAACCGGGCAATATTTGAACAGGGCACTTTTCTGCAGCGCAGCGCCATCGCTGGTATACTGGTCGTCTGTCGTCGAAGCAGCGCTTCCGACTTCCCCCGGCTCCGTATCTGCAACATCGCGCTACGCCGCCGCCCAAGCCTCCGCTCCTGCGTTTCCATTTGCAGGCTGCGCGCTTCCCTCTCTCCACCCTGGCCCCCGGTCTGGCCAGCATCAGCACCAACGCCGCCGCACTTTGCTGGTCGGCGCGACCGACGTTTCATCGACCCGTGCGCCGCGCGGGTCGTCAACAGCATAAGGAGCTAGCATGGCAAAAGAAGAACTGATCGAAATGAACGGACTGGTGTCCGAAATCCTGCCCGAAATGCGTTTCCGCGTTGAGCTCGACAACGGCCACAAGCTGATCGCGTACACCTCGGGCCGCATGAAGAAGAACCACATCCGCATCCTGGCGGGCGACCGTGTCACGCTGGAAATGTCGCCGTATGACCTGAACAAGGCACGGATCACTTTCCGCCACATCGAAAACCGTGGTCCTTCGGGTCCGCGTCCGGCGCCGCGCCGCCGCTGATCCCGCTCAAGCCTGTGCAACGCAGGCGTGCGCTTCCCGGGGACGGGAAGCGCGCATACTTCGCTTCCGTAGCTGACCACGGGAGCACGCAATGGATGGATTCCTGCTTTTCCTGGCCGATGGACTGAGCGGGGCATCGCCCCTTGCCATCGTCGCCTATACCCTGCTGGCCACGCACGTCACCATCGTGGCCGTCACCGTCTACCTGCACCGCCACCAGGCGCACCGCGCCCTGTCCCTGCATCCCCTGATTGCCCATTTCTTTCGCTTCTGGCTGTGGCTCACCACCGGCATGGTCACGCGCGAACGCGGAGGCGGACAGCTGCGCGCAGATGTGCTCGTTTGCGGTTGAATTACGTGGCTACTCGTAGGGTGGTCGGCGAAGCCGACCACCCTACGGTTCTGCGGCCATCCGGTTCAACGGTGCTGGCAACAAACATGATCGGCCTTACAATGTTTCTATCTAAAAAACAGGCACCCGACGACCCATGGCCCATATCCATCCTGCCGGCTGGCGCGAGATGTCCGTCACCGGTTCCGCCGCGCGTGAAATCGAAACCCTGACGCTCCTCGAGAAGCGCCTCTCGGATACGCCCTACGAGATCTACCACGGCGTCCACTGGACCAACGTCGAGCACGGCTTCTCGGCCTACGGTGACATCGACTTCATCATCGTCGCGCCGAACGGCAGGCTGCTGCTGATCGAGCAGATCGCCGGCTTCCTGAACGAGAGCAAGGATGGCCTGGTCAAGAACTACCAGGGCAAGCCGCGCAAGATCCGCCACCAGATCCTGCACACCATCGAAGGCTTCGCCAAGCGCTACCAGGGCGAGCTGTCGATCGACTACCTGCTGTACTGCCCCGACTACATCGTGAAGGACCCGCAGCAGGCCGGCATCGACCCCAGCCACATCATCGACGCCACCACCAAGGGCCGCCTGGGCGCGAAGATCAAGGAAATCCTGCCGATCACCGCGCGCACCGAAGACTTCGACCGGGTTACCCGCTACCTCGGCGACACCCTGAGCCTGCGCCCGGACCCGAGCTCGATGATCGGCTGCGCCACCAGCATGGTCACGCGCCTGTCGGGCGGCCTGGCCACCTGGGCGCGCCGGCTCGAATTCTCTCCGTTCCGCCTGCGCGTGGTGGGCACCGCCGGCAGCGGCAAGACCCAGCTGGCGCTGGCCGAATACACCGCCGCCATCGACGCCGGCCTGCGCCCGCTCTACGTCTGCTTCAACCGCCCGCTGGCCGACCACATCGAGCGCCTGGTGCCCGCGGGCGGGCGGGTCGCCAACTTCCATGAGCTGTGCGACGCCTGGCTGCGCGCCCAGGGCAAGACGCCGGACTACGGCGCGCCCACCGTCTGGGCCGAGATCGAGGGCGCACTGGTGGAAGCGGACCTGCCCGAGACCTGGCAGTACGACGTCGTCATCGTCGACGAGGGCCAGGATTTTTCCAGTACCTGGCGCGACATCGTGCTGCGCATGCTCAGGGAGGGCGGCCGCGCCATCTGGCTGGAAGACCCGGACCAGAACCTGTACGGCAAGGAGATGGTGCCGCTGCCCGGCTGGGTGGTGCTGCACTCGAACACCAACTACCGCAGTCCGCGCGAAGTGGTGCAGATGCTCGGCTCGATCGGCGCCGTCAGCCAGCCGGTGGAGGCGGGCAGCCCGTTCAAGGGCGCCGACATCGAGGAGCTCACCTACCCGGAGGGCGACGTGGAGGCCATGCTGTCGCAGACCCGGCGCGCCGTGACCCTGTGCCTGGCCGCGGGCTTCGGGCGCCAGGACATCGCGATCTGCTCCTTCCGCGGCAGGGAAAAATCGGCCATCCTCAAGCTCGATAAACTGAGCGATGCGCACACGCTGCGCTCCTTCACCGGCGCCTACGACCTGTTCGGCAACCCGGTGTTCCGCGAGGGCGGACTGCTGGCGGAATCGGTGTACCGCTTCAAGGGCCAGTCGGCGCCGGCGCTGATCTTCACCGAGATCGACTTCGAGGAGATGGACGAACTCACGCTGAGAAAACTGTTCGTCGGCATGACGCGTGCGCGCCTGAAGCTGGTGCTGGTGATGAGCGAGCGTGCTTCGGTGCAGTTCCTTGATCGCATGAGCGGGGGCACGCAGGACGCTTGATTCATGCGGACGACATGAACATTCGTCCCGTCGCAGCAACCGTCCCGTGCTAGCATTTTGCCCATCGAATCCTGGAGAAGACGATGAAGCGACCGGCGGTGGCAAAGACTGCGCGCATGCGCGTGAAGGTACTGGGAGCGTCGGCACTGGTGCTCCTGCTGGCCGCCTGCGGCGACCATCCGCCCAAGGACGACGATGACGACGATCAGCCGCCCGCGCAGGCCGCCATCAGCATCGTTGCCGGCAGCGCCACGGAATCCGGCAGCACCAACGCCACCGGCGAGGCCGCGCGCTTCAACGGCCCCACCGGCATCGCCATCGACGCCGCCGGCAACCTGTACGTGGCCGACACCGGCAACGACGCCATCCGCAAGATCACGCCGGCGGGCGCCGTCAGCACCTTGGCCGGCGCGCCGGGTACCAGCCAGTACGTCGACGGCCCCGGCGACCGCGCGCGCTTCGTCCAGCCGCTGGCGCTGGCGATCAACAGCAGCGGCACCCTATTCGTCACGGACGAGATGCGCATCCGCAGTGTGAGCAGCGCGGGCCAGGTGGCTACGGTGGCAACTATCCCGGTCGGCAGCAACGTCACCGCAGGCAGCTTACCGGTGCTGGTCCCGAAAGGGATCGCGGCCGACGCGCGCGACCACATCCTGGTGACGAACGGCGTTAGCACGCGCCGCATCGTGGCCGGGGCGACGGGCATGCTGGAAGGTGTCGAGGTGGCCCAGGACCTGATCGGCACCCGCACCGCCGAAGCGCGCGGCGTGGCGGTCGACAGCAACAACAATGTCTACGTGTTCGACCTGCAGCGCCGGATCAGCCGCAGCTTCAATCCCTTGACCGTCAACGCCAACGTGTTGACCCCGCTGGCGGGCGCACCGAACGGTCGCGGCGCGGTCAACGGCAGCGGCACGGCGGCAACCTTCGAGGAAGTGGTGGCGCTGACGGTCGACCCGCAGGGCAATGTCTACGCATCCGACGCGGTGAACAACCTGGTGCGCAAGATCACGCCGGAGGGCGTCGTGACGACGCTCGCCGGCACCACACGCAAGGACACGCTGCAGCCGGGGAACCTGCCGGGCAGCCTGGCGCCGATCCGGGGCATCACCAACGACGGCAAGGGCAACCTGTACCTGACCTCGGGCCACGCAGTGATCAAGATCAGGCTGCCGTAAGCAGCAGCGCCGCGGCGGTGGCTTTAGTGGCCGATCGCCGCGGTAGCGACGCCCTGCGCCACGCTGTTCTTGCTGGTGGTGGTGGTAAGCGCGAACAGCGGCTTGCGCGGCGACTTGTCCGTGCTCCATTCATAGGCGACGGTGCTCTTGACGCCGTCCGGCCCCTTTTCCGAGGTATTGCGCTTGCGCTCGCTGCGGAAAGGCTCGGGGGCCTTGCCCACCGTCTTTTCGAACATCGCCTGGACCGTCGCGGCCGGCACTGTCTTGGCGTACAGCGCGCACAGGTTCTTGTCCGAATGGACGACCATGATGAACTGGCCGTGCTGGCTCGGCACCGACCAGGCATTGCCCTTGGCGCCCTGCAGGAACACGGCCGCGGCCTCGGCGGGGAGCTGGGGGAAGCTCGAGAGCTGCTTGCGCAGGCCGTCGAAGTCGTGCAGGTACTTCAGGCAGTGCATCGAATAGATATTCATGAAGGCCGCGGCCTGCTGTTCAGGCGCGGCGATGGCGATTGTGGAAACCAAAGTCCCTCCGAGGATGATGGCGGCTTGGCGAAGAAGTCGCATTTTGGTCGTGCTCCGGCTGATATCTGATACGTCTTACTATAGCAACTCAGCCCTGAAATCCCGGGTTGCCTCAGGCAAACGTACGCGAGGGAGGAAGGCATGGCACGAACCGCCACCAAGCAGGATGTCCCGCTGGAGAAGATCCGCCGCTACCTAGAACCGGGGCCGATCGTGCTCGTCAGCTCGAGCTGGGAAGGGCGGCGCAACATCATGACCATGGGGTGGCACACCGCGATGGAGTTCTCGCCCTCGCTGGTGGGCTGCGTGATCGCATCGAGCAACCACAGCTTCGAGCTGGTGCGGCAAAGCCGAGAGTGTGTGATCAATCTGCCGACCACGGCGCTGCTGGATGCGGTAGTGGGCGTTGGCACCACGTCTGGCCTTGAGGTCGACAAGTTGGAGCGCTTCGGCTTGACGCCAGAGGCGGTGGAGGGCGTCGCAGCGCCGGCCATCCGCGAATGCTACGCCCACTTCGCCTGCCGGCTGCATGACGACAGCCTGGTGGACAAGTACAACTTCTTCATCTGGGAAGTGATCGCGGCGCGGGCGGCGCGTACGCCCAGGCATCCCGAGACCGTGCACTACACCGGCGAGGGCGTGTTCATGGTGGCGGGGAAGGTGGTCAGCCGGAGGTCGATGGCACTACTTGCAAAAGAGCCGAATTGACTTCCGAATGCATTGGCTCTGCGGCGGCATGGCCATGAGGCTCGGGAACCTCGAGAATCAAGCGTGGAATCCGTTCGTATAGCATGATCTTGAATTCGTCCCGGTCTATCGAATGATGACAGCGGCGGTGGCAGTTTGGACAAAGGGCAGCAGCGTTTGTCGTCCTATCCGAACCGTGACTCGACAATGGCATGACGTGATGGACTTCGAGATATGGCAAGCCATCGGTTCCGATAAACGGAGCTGGGCTGCCGCAAGCTTCGCAGCTGCCGTTAGCGGCTTGTAGAACCCATGCCTTGACTGCGGGATCGCGCACGAATGTCGTGACGGTCGATGTACTCACGCCAGGAGCTATCGATCCACGTGGAATGGCACCCAAGTGTCGCTGTCGTAATTCGGAAACACGCGCCTCAAGCGAATTGCCATCGGCCGTCGGCACGTATGGCTCCAGCGATTCGACGCCGTAGGCACTCAGCAAGGCGCTCATCTTTTCTTTGACATCCGAGCCGATGTTACGAGCTGGCTTATAGCCGGCGATATAGGGCATTTTCAGCTCGTATAACGCGGCAGAGATGTTCTGCATTCGGAACTCGACGGAGCCTTCAGTGCGGGCAGCTAATGCACCGGCACGCAGATCACGATTCACCGCAGCCTTGTTGTAGGCAATCCCACTGAGCTCCTTGTGAAGCATGCCCAGGTATGCCTTGATGGCAGCTCCTAGCTCAGCATCGCTCCATGGAGTCGTGTCTTTTGATTGGGATGGCACGTGGACTTGAAACTGGTCGGATCATTGATCCCCATAGTCTAAATCTTGTTCAATATCTCATCAACAATATTACAGTTGCGTTCTGGCGTCATTGCGTTGGCAAACCTGGGTCAAAATTTTGCCGAATGAAAATTCCTTTCGTTTGATCAATATTCGTTGGTAGCATCACGGGATGAACGCATCCCCTTCCTATGGAGTTACGCCTCCACGCATCCGTCGCCGCCAGACCATCGCACTGGTCCTGCTGGTCGTTACTGGCGTCATTAACTACCTCGACCGCGCAACGCTTGCCGTCGCCAACGAGTTCATCCGCGCCGACCTCGGTCTCTCGCTTGGCCAGATGGGTTTACTGCTGTCGGCCTTCTCCTGGAGCTACGCACTGTGCCAGCTGCCGGTCGGCGCCCTGATCGACAAGATCGGGCCGCGTTGGTTGCTCGGCGCAGGCTTGGTACTGTGGTCACTGGCACAAGCCGCAGGCGGCCTTGTCTCGACCTTCGGCTGGTTCGTGCTTGCCCGCGTCGTGCTCGGTATCGGCGAGGCGCCACAATTCCCGGCGGCTGCGCGGGTTGTGAGCAATTGGTTTCCGATCAAGGCACGTGGGACGCCGACAGGCATCTACAACTCGGCGTCCCCGTTGGGTTTTGCGCTCGCACCGCTGTGCCTGTCGCCCCTGATTGCCGCCACCAGCTGGCACTGGGCATTCTTTGTCACCGGCGCGCTCGGCATCGTGGCGGCAGTTGTCTGGGTGATGCTGTATCGCGACCCGGTGCGCGAGCAGATGTCCGCGGAGGAGCTAGCGTATCTCGATGAAGGCCAAACGGTGGAAGAGGCGCCGAAAGCAGGCTTCGCCTCCTGGCTCGCCCTGTTCCGGCACCGCGCGACCTGGGGCATGCTGCTCGGCTTCTTCGGATCGGTCTATCTCAACTGGGTCTACCTGACCTGGCTGCCGGGCTACCTGCGTGCAGAGCGCAACATGGACGTCGCCTATGTCGGTGTGGCGGCAACGATTCCCTTCCTTTGCGGCTTCGCCGGCGCCTTGACGGCCGGCTGGGCGTCTGACCAGATCACACGGCGCGCATCATCGGTCCTGGCGGGGCGTCGTACGGCGGTGGTGATCGCCATGTTGGGCATGGTAGCGTTCACGATCCCGGCCGCTCTGGTCGAGAGCAATACCCTGGCCATTGCCTGCATCTCGGTGGTCATCTTCCTGGCCAATGCTGCATCGGCCTGTTCCTGGTCGCTGGTCACGGTCGTGGCGCCGCGCAGCCGTATCGCCTCGCTCGGCGCGATCCAGAATTTTGGCGGGTTCATCGGGAGTGCATTGGCGCCGATCTTTACCGGTTACATGGCGCAGGCCTGGTCCTTCGTGCCAGCCTTGCTGGCCGGCGCCGGCATTGCCTTCGTCAGCGCCATGTTGTACCAGTTCCTGGTTGTGCGACCAATTCCAGAGCAAGAGTCAAACCCGGGAGCGTAGAGATGCGTCTAACGATGAAGCTCGAACTTGCCATACTTTGTTTGGGTCTCGGTTCACCAATCGCAGCAGAAGTCCGGCTTCCTGCCGATGTCGCCAAGTATGTGGAACAGCGTGAAGGCTGCGACCACTTCCGCGGCGAGATCCCCGACCCGCCAGACGAGCAGCGCATGAAGGAAGTCGAGCGCGAAATCCGCAAGCTCTGCACGGGCACTGACAGGAAGCTCCAGCAGTTGAAGCGCAAGTACGCCAAGAACCAGGCGGTCCTGAAGCGCCTGAACGAGTTCGAGGAACAAATCGAGTAGTCACCGTCACCAATAGACGCCGGAATAAAAACGGCCTCGTACAAGTACGAGGCCGTTTTAGCTTGGAGCACAGAACGCTTAGACGTCGATATTTCCCGCCTGCAGCGCATTCGACTCGATGAAGTTACGACGCGGCTCGACTTCATCCCCCATCAGCGTGGTAAAGATCTGGTCCGCCGCAATCGCATCCTCGATCTGCACCTTCAGCAGGCGGCGCACGGTCGGATCCATCGTCGTTTCCCACAGCTGCTCCGGATTCATCTCGCCCAGACCCTTGTAACGCTGTTTCGAAACACCGCGTTCCGCTTCCTCGCGCAGCCAGATCATCGCTTCGTGGAAGCCGCGCACCGCGAACTCCTTCATCTTCTCGCCTTCGCCGCGGCGGATGATGGCGCCTTCGCCGATCAGGCCCTGGAAGGTGGCGGCGGCGTTGGCCAGCACGGCGTAGTCGTTGCTCTGCACGAAGTCGGCGTCGATCGAGGTGACGTTCACGTTACCGTGGCGCATGCGCTCGATGCGCAGCGCGTGCTTCTCGGACAGCTCGTCCGAACGCACGATCACCTTCACGGCCGGATCCTTGATCGCCGCTTCCATCGCCTTGGCCGAGGCTTCCGCCTTCTCCAGCGTGCTCATGTCCAGCGTGACGCCGGCCGTGATCGCGGTCAGCGCGGCGCGGTCGATCACACGGGTCAGGCGCATCATGATGGCGTTCGACAGGTTGTACTGGCGCACCAGTTCGCCCAGGGCTTCACCGCTGATCGGCTCGGCGCCTTCGCGCGGGATCAGCGAAGCGGCATTCAGCGCGAACGTCATCATGTAGCTCGCTTCCTCGACGTCGTCCTTCAGGTAGCGCTCGTCGCGGCCGGCCTTTACCTTGTACAGCGGCGGCTGGGCGATGTAGATGTGGCCGCGCTCCACCAGCTGCGGCATCTGGCGATAGAACAGCGTCAGCAGCAGGGTGCGGATGTGGGCGCCGTCGACGTCCGCGTCGGTCATGATGATGATGCGGTGGTAGCGCAGCTTGTCGACGTTGAATTCGTCCGGGCCGATCGAGGTGCCCAGGGTCGCGATCAGGGTGGTGATCTGCTCCGACGACAGCATCTTTTCGAAGCGCGCCTTTTCCACGTTCAGCACCTTGCCGCGCAGCGGCAGGATGGCCTGGAACTTGCGGTCGCGGCCCTGCTTGGCGGAGCCGCCTGCCGAGTCACCCTCGACGATGTACAGCTCGGCCAGCGCCGGGTCGCGTTCCTGGCAGTCGGCCAGTTTGGACGATAAGCCCAGCCCGTCCATCACGCCCTTGCGGCGGGTCAGGTCGCGCGCCTTGCGCGCCGCTTCGCGCGCGCGCGCCGCTTCCACGATCTTGCCGCAAATGATCTTGGCGTCATTCGGCTTCTCCATCAGGAAGTCGGTCAGCGTCTTGGCCACGATCTCTTCCACCGGGCCGCGCACTTCCGACGACACCAGCTTGTCCTTGGTCTGCGACGAGAACTTCGGCTCCGGCACCTTCACCGACAGCACGCAGGTCAGGCCTTCGCGCATGTCGTCGCCCGAGATCTCCACCTTCGCCTTCTTGGCGAATTCGTTCTCGTCGATGTACTTGTTGATCACGCGGGTCATCGCCGCGCGCAGGCCGGTCAGGTGGGTGCCGCCGTCGCGTTGCGGGATGTTGTTGGTGAAGCACAGCACCTGCTCGTTGTAAGCGTCGTTCCACTGCATCGACACGTCCACCGAGATGTTGGTGCCCTGGTCGGACAGGCGCTCGCCGGTGGCCTGGAACACGGTCGGGTGCAGGACGGTCTTGGCCTTGTTGATGTACTCCACGAAGCCGCGGGTGCCGCCTTCAAAAGCGAACACTTCTTCCTTGCCGCTGCGCTGGTCGGAGAGCTTGATGTTGACGCCGTTGTTCAGGAACGAGAGCTCGCGGATGCGCTTGCTCAGGATCTCGTAATGGAACTCGACGGTGGTGAAGATTTCCTCGTCGGCCCAGAAGTGCACTTCGGTGCCGCGCTTGTCGGTGTCGCCCAGGACCTTCATCGGCGAGACTTCGACGCCGTCGACGACTTCGATGAGGCGGTCGATCGGGACGCCGCGCGAGAATTCCAGCTGGTGGATCTTGCCTTTCTGGCGCACGGTCACGCGCAGCAGCTTCGACAGCGCGTTCACGCACGAGACGCCGACGCCGTGCAGGCCGCCGGAGACCTTGTACGAGTTCTGGTTGAACTTGCCGCCGGCGTGCAGTTCGGTCAGGGCGATCTCGGTCGCCGAGCGCTTCGGCTCGTGCTTGTCGTCCATCTTGACGCCGGTCGGGATGCCGCGGCCGTTGTCGGTGATCGAGATCGAGTTGTCGGAGTGGATTGTGACGTGGATCTCGGTGCAGTAGCCGGCCAGGGCTTCGTCGATCGAGTTGTCGAGCACCTCGAACACCAGGTGGTGCAGGCCGGTGCCGTCCGAGGTGTCGCCAATGTACATGCCCGGGCGCTTGCGCACCGCTTCCAGGCCTTCCAGGATCTGGATCGAGGACGCGCCGTATTCGTCCGCCTTGGCGGCGGGAGTCATTTCTGGTTGGGTATTCTCGGACATGGACTGCTTTCTATAAAACGGGTGATTCAAGGCTGCATTCTTTTAAGAGCTGCAGCTTGAATCGTCATCCCGGCGCAGGCCGGGATCCAAGTTCGCCAGTGTTCACGCAAACTTGGGTTCCGGCCTGCGCCGGAACGACGGGTTAAGGCTACTTCCTTAATCGCGGGCCAACGATTTGCTGACTGATCAAATCCGCATCGGCATGACGACATACTTGAAGTCGCCATTCTCGGGAATCGAGATCAGCGCCGACGAGTTCGAATCGCCCAGCGCGATGTTCACCTGGTCGCACTTCAGGTTGTTCAGCACGTCGAGCAGGTAGGTCACGTTGAAACCGATGTCGATGGTGTCGCCGCCGTAGTCGATCTCGAGTTCTTCCACCGCCTCTTCCTGGTCGGCGTTGGTCGAGCTGATCTTCATGACGCCCGGCTCGATGATGCAGCGCACGCCTTTGAACTTGTCGCTGGTCATGATCGCGGCGCGCTGCAGCGAACGCAGCAGCTCATCGCGGCCGATCGTGAACTCGTTCTTGTAGCCCTTCGGGATCACGCGGGTGTAGTCAGGGAACTTGCCCTCAACCAGCTTCGAGACCAGCTCGATGTCGGCGAAGGTCAGCTTCACCTGCGAGGCGGCGATATCCAGGCGCACCTCTTCATCGCTTTCTTCCAGCAGGCGCTGCAGTTCGATGATGGTCTTGCGCGGGATGATCACTTCCTGGCGCTCGAAAGCCTGCTCGGTGGCCACCTGGCAGAAGGCCAGGCGGTGGCCGTCGGTCGCCACGGCGATGATGTTGTTCCCGTCCAGCACCAGCAGCAGGCCGTTCAGGTAGTAGCGGATGTCCTGCTGGGCCATCGCGAAGTGCACCATGTTGAACAGGTGCTTCAGCGTCTTCTGCGGCAGGGTGACGCTGGCGTTGTAGCTGTCGGCCACCGACACGGTCGGGAATTCTTCCGCGGCCAGGGTCTGCAGGGCGAAGCGCGACTTGCCGCTCTGGACGGCCAGGCGCTTGTTTTGCAGGGTCATGGTGACGTCGCCCGACTCCGGCAGCGCGCGCAGGATGTCCAGCAGCTTGCGCGCCGCCACCGTGGTGCCGGTCACGTCGTCGCCCGAACCGATGTTGGCAAGCGTGGTGATCTGGACTTCGGTGTCGGTCGAGAGGAACGAGACGCTTTCGCCGTCCTTGCGAATGAGGATATTGGCCAGAATCGGCATAGTGTGCCGACGCTCGACAATACCGCTCACGATCTGCAGTGGCCGGAGAAGCGTGTCTCGGGTGGTTTTGACCAGTTGCATAGATATCCTCAGTTAAGTATTAATTATTTATTGCTCTAACACTATTTTGCCAATTGCCGGGAGATAACACAAACCTCTCCGAATATTGGGGCGGCGACTGTTTTTTGTAGGGTGGGCGGGTTCCCCGCCCACGCGTCCAACTATTTCTTGAACAGTCGCACCGTGTTTAATCACCTGCTGGTTGAACGCGTGGGCGGGAGACCCGCCCACCCTACATTTATCCCTTCAGCGTCTGCTCCAGCACGTGCAGCTCGTGGTTGCACTCGGCGTTCTTCTGGCGGTCCTGGGCGATCTTGCGGACCGCGTGCAGCACGGTGGTATGGTCGCGGCCGCCGAACAGCTCGCCGATCTCCGGCAGGCTCTTCTGGGTCAGTTCCTTGGCCAGGTACATGGCGATCTGGCGCGGGCGGGCGATGTTCGCCGGGCGGCGCTTGGAGTACATGTCCGCCACCTTGATGTTGAAGAAGTCCGCCACCGTCTTCTGGATGTTCTCCACCGAGATCTGGCGGTTCTGCACCGACAGCAGGTCTTTCAGGGCTTCCTTCACCACGTCGATGGTGATGTCCTTGCCGTGGAAGCGCGAGTAGGCCAGGATCTTGCGCAGCGCGCCTTCCAGCTCGCGCACGTTGGAGCGCAGGTGCTTGGCCACGAAGAACGCGACGTCGTCCGACAGGGTGACGTTCTCGGACTGCGCCTTCTTCAGCAGGATCGCCACGCGCATTTCCAGCTCGGGCGGCTCGATCGCCACCGTCAGGCCGGAGTCGAAGCGCGAGATCAGGCGGTCGTCCATGCCGGTGATCTCCTTCGGATAGGTATCCGAGGTGATGATGATCTGCTTCTTGGCGGCGATCAGCGCTTCGAACGCATAGAAGAACTCTTCCTGCGTGCGGCTCTTGCCGCCGAAGAACTGGATATCGTCGATCAGCAACATGTCGAGCGAATGGTAGTAGTGCTTGAAGTCGTCGAAGCCTTTGCGTTGATAGGCGGTGACGACGTCGCGCACGTACTGCTCGGCGTGGATGTAGCGGATGCGCGCGTTCGGGTTGTCGGCCATGACCTGGTTGCCGATCGCGTGGATCAGGTGGGTCTTACCGAGGCCCACGCCGCCGTAGAAGAACAGCGGGTTGTACGAGACGCCCGGGTTGTTGGCGACCTGGATCGCGGCGGCGCGCGCCAGCTGGTTGGCCTTACCGGTGACGAAGCTCTCAAAAGTCAGGTCGGTGTTGATGCGGCTCTGCTCGCGCTTGGGCGAGTTGGCGATGTTCACGTTGCCCTGGGACGGCTGCGCTTGCTGCTGTTCCGGCTGGCGCGGCGCGTCGAAGTTGGCCGCGCCGCCTGTCGTCGCGGCAGGACCCGCCGGCTTCCTGGCCGGGTTGTTCTTCGGGTCGAGCACGAACTGCACTTCCACCGGCGCTTCCCAGTACTGGCAGGCGAGTTCGGTGATGCGCGTGGCGAACTGGGTCTTGACCCAGTCGAGCTTGAACCGGTTCGGCGCGGCGATGCGCAGCTTGCCGTCCTCGTAATCGAGGACGACCAGCGATTTGATCCACGCACTGTATTGCTGCGGCGTCAGCTCGAGTTCCAGCTGCGCGGAACAGGTCTGCCAAAAATTTTCCATACTTCGCTAATTGATACGTAACACGCTATTTTACCTGTCTCGGCCGAAGTTATCCACAGGTTGGGCCCACTATTTTCAACCGAAACCAAGGTTTACGCAGCAGTGCCGGCGCGACAGTATGTACGGGCAGCTGCTCATCAGGAAACAACAGCGTTCTTGACAGCTGGACTGGAAATCGAGTCTAATTCAGGGTTCCCCGTCCGTGCACCCTGTCAGGCTGATAAATCAGCATGAGGCTGCGTAGGCGAAACGAGTATCTGCTGAGGCGTGACGCTGGCTTAACCATCTGCGAACTGTCATCGGCGACGAATCCTGACACGACGTCAGACCCGATTTTGCACTTTCTTTTGCTTTAAGCGAGACCACCATGAAACGTACTTACCAACCTTCCGTCGTCCGTCGCAAGCGCACGCACGGCTTCCGCGCACGTATGGCTACCCGTGGTGGCCGTCAAGTCCTGAACGCACGCCGCGCCAAGGGCCGCAAGCGCCTGGCTGTCTAAGTTTTTTAGACCAGATCGACGCGGTCGGTGATGACAGGCGAAGGTTCGCACGACTTCGCGCGCGTTCGGCGTATCGTTAAAACGGATGAGTTTTCATCCGTTTTTCGTTTGCGCCCGGCGCAAAAATCCGCGCATTTCGTGCTCTACACCCGACCCAACGGCCTGCCGCATGCGCGGCTGGGCGTCGTTGCGGCCAAGCGTTTCGCGCCGCGCGCCGTCACCCGCAATACGATCAAGCGCGTCACGCGCGAGCTGTTCCGCACCAGCCAGCTGCAGCCCTTCGACTGCATCGTGCGTTTATCCCGGCCGGTGAACGGCAAGGACGGGCCGGCCACCACGCGCGCCCTGAAGGCCGAGCTGCGCGCCGAGCTCACCCGCCTGTTCGCCTCCCAGCGCCCGCGCCGTCCGGCGCCCTCGCCGACATCATGAAGACGCTGCTGGTCTGGTTCCTTCGCGGCTACCAGCTGCTGCTGTCCCCGTTGCTCGGGCAGAAGTGCCGTTTTTACCCGACCTGCTCCAATTACGCGATCGAAGCGCTGCGCGTGCACGGCGCCGCCCGCGGCTCGCTGCTGGCCGCGCGCCGCGTGTGCCGCTGCCATCCGTGGAATCCGGGCGGCGTCGACTTCGTCCCGCCGGCGCGCGAGGCCAAGGACCAGCAACCTCCACCAGCCGCTCGCGGTTGTAACCACTCCTGACTAGACTCCAATGGAACTCAATAAACGTACCGTCCTGTGGATCGTGTTCGCCATTTCCCTGATTGTTCTCTGGAACAACTGGATGGTGGCCAACGGTAAACAGTCGCTGTTCTCGCCGGCGCCGCCGACCGCCCAGGTTGCGCAGCAGCAAACCAAGCCGAGCGACGTGCCGGCCGCCCCGCAGCCGGGCGCCACCGCCGTGCCGGGCGGGCCGGGTGCCAGCCCGGCCGGTGTCCCGGGCGCCGCTCCGGCTGCGCCGTCGACCCAGCGCATCACCATCACCACCGACGTGGTGAAGGCCGACATCGACACCCTCGGCGGCGTCATCAAGCGCCTCGAGCTGCTGAAGTTCGCCGACGAAATCGACAAGACCAAGAACAAGGTGCTGTTCAACGTGGGCGGCAACAGCGTCTACCTGGGCCAGACCGGCCTGGTCGGCTCGACCCCGGCCGGCGTGATGCCGAACCACGCGACCCCGTTCGTGGCCCGTCCGCTCACGCGCGGCGCCGACGGCACCGTGCAGCTGGTGATGGATGCGGAGCAGGGCGGCGTGCGCCTGACCAAGACCTTCACCTTCCGCAAGGGCGACTACGTCATCGGCATCCGCCATGACGTCACCAACCTGACCGCCGCGCCGGTGCAGCCGTCGCTGTACCTGCAGCTGCAGCACGACGGCAACAAACCGGCGACCGATTCCTGGTTCATGCCGAGCTACACCGGCCCGACCCTGTACACCCAGGAAGACAAGTACCAGAAGCTGACCTTCGAAGACATCGAGAAGGGCAAGGCCGATCACGCAAGCAAGGCCAACAACGGCTGGGTCGCGATCTCGCAGCACTTCTTCGTCTCGGCCTTCATCCCGGCCGACAAGGCGCAGCGCGAGATCTTCACCAAGAAGATCGCGACCAACCTGTACGCCATCGGCACCATCCAGCCGCTGGGCACCGTGGCGCCGGGCGCGACCGTGTCGAACGACACCCGCCTGTACTCGGGCCCGCAGGACGAGCAGACCCTGGAAACCATCGCCCCTGGCCTGGAACTGGTCAAGGACTACGGCATGCTGACCATTATCGCCAAGCCGATCTTCTGGGTGATGACCCACCTGCACTCGCTGCTGGGTAACTGGGGCTGGACCATCGTCGCGCTGACCGTGCTGATCAAGCTGGCCTTCTTCCCGCTGTCGGCGGCCGGCTACCGCAGCATGGCCAAGATGCGCGTGGTGACGCCGAAGATGCAGGCGATCCGCGAGCGCTACAAGAACGACCCGCAGAAGATGCAGCAGGCCACCATGGAGCTGTACAAGACCGAGAAGATCAACCCGCTGGGCGGCTGCCTGCCGATCCTGGTGCAGATGCCGGTCTTCTTCGCCCTGTACTGGGTGCTGCAGGCATCGGTCGAGATGCGCGGCGCGCCGTGGATCCTGTGGATCGACGACCTGACCCGCCCGGACCCGTACTTCATCCTGCCGGTCATCTACGCGGTGTCGATGTACATCACCACCAAGCTGAACCCGCAGCCGACCGACCCGGTGCAGGCCAAGATGATGCTGTTCATGCCGCTGGCATTCTCGGTGGTGTTCTTCTTCTTCCCGTCGGGACTGGTGCTGTACTGGGTGGTCAACAACATCCTGTCGATCGCGCAGCAGTGGGTGATCACCAAGAAGTTCGAGACCGGCGCGGCGAAGTAAGCGGCCTGGTTTTAGTGGAAAGCCCGCGCTTGCGCGGGCTTTTTCTTTTCCGTATCCCTTACAATCCCCTCCATGAAACTCGACACCTCCCCCATCGCCGCCATCGCCACCGCCCCCGGCCGCGGCGGCATCGGCGTCGTGCGCGCCTCCGGCAAGTCGCTGCAGGCGCTGATCGACGCCCTGTTCCCCGGCGTGAAGCTCAATCCGCGCCACGCCACCTACATTCCGTTCAAGGCCGCCAACGGCGACGTGATCGACGAAGGCCTGGCCCTGTACTTCAAGGGCCCGCATTCCTATACCGGCGAAGACGTGCTCGAACTGCAGGGCCACGGCGGCCCGGTGGTGCTGCAGATGCTGCTTGCCCGCGTGCTCGAAGCCGGCGCCAGACACGGCCTGCGCCTGGCCGAGCCGGGCGAGTTCACCCGCCGCGCCTTCCTGAACGACAAGCTCGACCTCGCCCAGGCCGAGGCCGTGGCCGACCTGATCGACGCCTCCACCGAAGCCGCGGCGAAGTCCGCCTCGCAGTCGCTGTCGGGCGCTTTTTCCCAGGTGGTGCACGGGCTGGTCGACCAGACCATCAATCTGCGCATGCTGGTCGAGGCGACCCTGGACTTCCCGGAGGAAGAGATCGACTTCCTGGAAAAATCGAACGCGCGCGGCCAGCTGGCCGGCATCATCGAGGCGCTGGAAAACGTGTTCCGCCAGGCGGCGCAAGGCGCATTGCTGCGCGAAGGCCTGAACGTGGTGCTGGTGGGCCAGCCGAACGTGGGCAAGTCCTCGCTGCTGAACGCCCTGGCCGGCGCCGACGTCGCGATCGTCACCCCAATCGCCGGCACCACGCGCGACAAGGTCACCGAGACCATCCAGATCGAAGGCATCCCGCTCAACATCATCGACACCGCCGGCATCCGCACCCTCGACGACATCGACGTGGTGGAACGCATCGGCATCGAGCGCACCTGGGGAGAGGTCGGCAAGGCCGACGTGATCCTGCACCTGCTGGACGCCAACCTGGGGCCGAGCGCGGAAGACGAGAAAATCGTGGCCGCCTTCCCGGCCGGGGTGCCGGTGGTGCGCATCTGGAACAAGATCGACCTGTCCGGCCACAAGCCCTCGATGGACGTGTCGCCCGACGCCACCCACCTGTACCTGTCGGCCCACGAGAAGCTGGGGATCGACCTGCTGCGCGCCGAACTGCTGCGCATCGCCGGCTGGCAGCAGACCGGCGAGTCGCTGTACCTGGCGCGCGAACGCCACCTGATCGCGCTGCGCGCCGCCCGCGAGCACCTCGAGCTGGCGCGCCAGCACGCGATGCAGGATGACCAGTCGCTCGACCTGTTCGCCGAGGAGCTGCGCCTGGCGCAGGATCAGCTCTCCAGCATCACCGGGCAGTTCACGCCGGATGATTTGCTGGGGGTGATCTTCAGCCGCTTCTGTATCGGGAAGTAATATTTATCAAGCTGAGCTGGCTTGAACCGGTTACGCTGCTTTGTTTGGGAGCTGATAAGCCCATGTTCGGATTGATTCGCTAAATGTTCGGCAAAGTCTGGAAGAAAATCACGGGTGTGGTGAGTGACGCACTCGCTAGCGGTGCACCTCCTGGCACGGGAGGCACCGTCACTGCCGGACAAGCGAATGCCGAAGCTCCGCGAAAGCCCGTTCCTCCCGTAGTCGTCGCTCCCGCGGCGGTTCCCGTCGTGGCACCCGTGATTGACCAGCCGGCACAGGTAATCCCGGCTGCGCAGCCCCAGTCCCAGCCCCTGAGTCGTCCTGTTCCCGTCTTGAACGAGCAGGTGCTCAAGTACTGGCATGAGACCTTGATCGCGGACGATGTGTCGGGAATGGGGCGGGCCGATATCCAGATCGCGCTTCATGACCCGACATCGTTATGCTGGGGCACGTTTAACCTGGGTTTTGGCGGGCGTCAAAAGGAAGCCTTGCGCAGATTGCTGGAGCGGGCAGGGCAAGCCGGAGCAGGCGATAACCGGAAAATAGACACTCCTGTGAACTCGCCTGCGAGCGGCGCTGGCGATAACGAAGATAGCGACGACGAAGAGTCCGAGTGGGAAGATGAGCCGGCTTTCATCGATGATCGCTTACCGATGGCGCTTGTGTATCACCATACGACCAGATCGACCTCTGCTACCGTGTGGCCGGAAGATAACGGCACCGATCAAACGAAACGTTCATACTCCGCACCGCTTGACATCGTTTTTTGGTTCCCGTTCGAGGTGGACAAGGATGGGAAAGTCTCACTTCCCCGGGACCACATGGATCGCTGGCCCCGCGTGGTCCGAAAATGGCTTGACCCTCAGCCTGCGATGGAACGTAAGGATCTGCCCACGCCCATCAGTTATTTTTCTGCTTATCAGGGCGCGTTGAGCAGCTTTTTTGCTGCAACAACGCGGGGCACGCCGTTTCCCGACTATGTAACAGCCTGCTTAAAGGTATTCGATAGCCTGCGGGAAGCGGCCGTGTTGGATAAATATATTCCAGTAAAAGGCCACTGGGTCGCAGTCCCGCGTACGCTCGGATATGCAGTGAGGGCGCTGTCGGAAGTTTACAGAGCGATGCCAGAGCAACGCAAGCCAAGCGCTCTCGAACAAGTGCTTGGCGCATTGGGGCCTTCTCACCCACTCGATCCCGATCAGCCTATCAGTAGCGCTACGAGCGTGCGGCATATGGCAATGGTCGACAAGGGGGCGAAACCTGATGACCCGGACAAGGATCGAAGCGCGGATCCCTTGAATGATTCCCAGCGCCGTGCAGTGCATGCATTGATCGAGCTGGATCACCCTGGCGTCATCGCGGTCAGTGGCCCACCAGGGACAGGGAAGACGGCGATGCTGCGTGCCATGATTGCCAACCAATGGGTGAGCGCTGCATACGATGGGCGCCAGCAGTGCCCGGTGACGCTGGTGTGCGGCGCGACCAACCAGAGCGTGGAAAACGTCATGGGAACCTTCGATGGCGCCGTCGGTAATCGCCACAAGCTGTCGAAACGGTGGTTGAAGGGAACGGGGAAGGTGCGTCTAGGATTGACAGCAAGCATGCCGTCGAAGAAGAAGCAGCCTGATCACAAAAAGAGGTTCGCGATCATGGCAGTCCGCCGGAACGGCATGTTGAAGTTGGGAGGGGTAGGCACGTCATGCACATACCTAAATGCTTCACATTTGCCAGCGGCCGCGTTGCATTGGGGGCGCGAGTTTGAATACGCATTGACATCGCTTGGCAAGCAATCTGAGATCTTTACCGATGAACAGTGCGTCAAGGCGAAATCGCAGATCAAACATCTTTATTTTGTTGCGCAAGCCGTCGGCCAGTCGGATCGGCAGCAACCGTACAAGGAGATGGCTCTCAACGGAGTAACCCAAGCGGTCATCGCCCAGGCCGCCGCGGCCCTGGCCATTCTTGCATCCATCCTGCAAGAAGGCTTGCGCCGGGCAGTCGACGAGCAGGACAAGGTGCGAAGCGCGCTGCTCGCCGAACCAGAGACTGCAATGGAGAGACTGTTTCCCGAGGCCGGCGAGAGTTCGCACTGGCTGAAATCGCTGCGTCAGGAATTCGCAAGCGCCGGCAGTGCCGAACAACGTCGTACTGTCGTCGAAAAGATCCTCGACGTCGAATGCCGGCCGCTGGCGTTTCACCTCGCTGCCCGGTATTGGGAGGCGCAGTGGTTGATCGGTCTGGCGTCCCCGGAAACGAGCAGGGAGGCCGAACTAAGGCGCCTCGCCATGCTCTTCCCTTGTATGGTATCGACGCTGCACAGTGCGCCGAAACTGTTGAGCGAATCCCGTACACCCATGTTCGGGTTCGCCGATCTCCTGATCATCGATGAAGCGGGCCAGGCCGCCCCGGAACTTGGCGCGGCAGTCATGAGCCTGGCCTGCAAGGCGGTTGTGGTTGGCGACATGAAGCAGCTTGCTCCTGTGCCGTCCGTGACCGAAGAACTGGACGCACGGTATATTGCCGACCGCTGGGGCGGTGATGCCGTGCTTGAACAGTGGCGCAAGCGCGGGGCGGACGCTGCAACCGGCTCGATCATGAAGCTGGCAGCGACCGGTGCATCGCGTGCGGAGCGCGCCCTTGACGGCACGATGCGTGACGGGCTGCTGTTGAGGGAACACTATCGCTGCGCTGAATCGATCATCAACGTGTGCATCGATCTGCTTTACCACGACCATGACCGGGATGCCGACGGAGGCTTGAAGGCACGTGAGCTGATACCGATGAAGACGGACCCGGCCATCGGCTCATTGGACGACGCGGACCTGCCCATTCTGCAGGACGAGGCGGCCGAGCAGGCGCTGCGCAAGCGAATGAAGGCAAGCTATCCGCTTCCTCCGCTCGCCTTCTATCAGACTGGCGGGCCAAACGACGAACCGGTCAAGCAAGACTCATGGCTGAATCCAGGTGAAGTCCAGGCGGTCGTGCATTGGCTGAAGACGACAGGGCTGCAACTTTGCAAGTGGCTTGCGCGTGCCGATGGGCGGGTAGATAAACCCGAGGATCTTTCCAGTGTGGTCGCCATCGTCACGCCGTTCCGCGGACAGGCGAACGCGATCCGGCAGGCGGTGAAAGAGCACCTGGATGGCGACTGGGGGATAGTGGAAGGGGAAGCGTTAAGCGAGCGCATGACTATCGGTACCGTACACACCTTGCAAGGGGCGGAGAAACCGGTTGTCCTGTTCAGCGCGGTCAACAAGGAGAGTCCCGCGAGGAAGCGCACGCCGGACAACCATCGGGAGCGTGTATTCATCGATCGCGACGACGGACGGTTGCTCAATGTGGCAATCAGCCGGGCACAGAAAAGTTTTATTCTGTTCGGCCATTCGGATCTGTTTTTCTCTCCTCAGGCGCTGTCTGCCGACAATGATCTGCCGTCGGCAATCGTGGGGCGCTGCCTGGCCGGCGTGAACGAGCGCGAGCGCGAGGTGCGCACCGGTGCGCCGCGCAAGCCGGCAGTCAAACTCGGGCCGACCCGGTTGATGGTAGTGGAGTCGCCGCACAAGGCGAAGATCATCCAGTCCCTGCTACCGCACTCGGTACAGGTGTTCGGGTCCGGAGGGCATATTCGCGATTTGTCGGGCCCGGGCGCCATCCGCTTCGACGATGGGTTGCGGCCTGGCTGGCAGTTGTGCGAGCGGGATGGGCAAAGTGAGGTGGCGCAGCTGTTGCGGCGTACTGCGTCGCGGCTGCTGCAATGTGAAGAGCTGATACTTGGCACGGATAATGACGCCCAGGGAGAGGCGATCGCCTGGCACATTCTCGATGTAATCAGGACGGCGCCCTGGTTCGCGCACGTGAAACAGGTCCGCCGTGTCCGCTTTCAGGCGCTCACATCGGAAGCCCTGCAGCAGGCGTTCAACGATGCCGCGGTGGTGAGCCTGTCGGAAGGTACGCCCGGGGAACGTATGCTTCAGGCCTGTCAGGCATTGAACATGGGCGTGGCTTATGGCGCGCTCGCGACGCGCGTACTCGACAACCTGATCGGTTCGGTCTACGCGTGGCGCCGTGTTCCCGGTGGGGGACGCATCAAGGGGCCGCTGTTGCGGGTCTTGGCGGGCGAAGGGGATGCAGCCGATGCACCGGGCGGTAATTATGGGCTTCACATTGGCCTGAAGATCGGTGACAAGCTGGTTCCCGCACGGCTGATGACGAGCTGTGAGAAGGGGCCGTGGAAGGCTTGGGCCAGCTCGGATCGCGAGGACGCCGGGCGTTGTCTACAGCAGCTTGGCCAGGCCCGCCTGTCACCCGTTTCATGCCTCGTGTCCGAGGAGACCCGAAGCATGCCGAGTGACGAGCAGCTGGGCACGAACATGATATTGCGTGAGGCATACCGGCGTTTTGGAATGCTGCCGACAACAACAACGGAGGTGTTGCAAACCCTCTACGAACACAGGCCCGAAGAAGACGCCGATCGCGAAGCTGCGCTGACGCAGCCGTGTATGTCGCAAACAGCGTGGGCGTTCATCGACGACACAGGAGTGCTTCGCTTGACGGCTACAGGCCAGCAATTAGCCAGCACCTTGCTGAACGATCCGTGGCTGGAGAAAATCAGCTCGAGCGCATTCCTGAGCGAATTCGATCACGCACTGTCGCTGCTCGCCCACAAACCTGCAGCAACTGTCGGCGATTATCAATCGTTCGTGTCCGAATGGGCCGGCCGTTTCGCCGATCGCCGCGGCATCGTGGTGGAGGATCCGTCCGGTCCGATCCTTGACGAGGCGGGCGAAGCGTATCTGCTGTTTCAGGAGATGCCCGAGGTATCGCGTCCCACATGGGCTCCCACAAGCGCTCTCCCCGCCACGCATCGTGAGGTTGACAGTGACGTCGTTCAAAGTGCCGAAAGCGAGAAGGCGCCACAGTCCGATGATGCCGGCAGCGATAGCGCGGCGCGCAATGGTGCGCACGGCGCTTTGGCGCCGCTTGACGTGAGAATCGGCGCAGACAGCGAGCTGTTCGCACAGTTTTCGGAGCGCCAGCGCCAGGTCTATGCCATGATGCGCGCGCTGACCGTGGCCTCGATCGTCTCGGATGTCGAGGTGCGCTTGGCCCGCCAGGTGTTCCCACTCCAGCTGCCGGATGGCATGAACGACGCTGTCGAGCTGGGTGTCGAGGTGGTGACGCTGGACAGCGTCACGCATCGTGGATGGTCCGATGTCGATCCTGTTGGATGGGACTGCGAATCCCGGCAATGGGGGACGGCCGAGGTGGCGTCGTTGCTCGCAGCCGGTACGGCAAACCCGGAGTTGCATGTTGACCCCCACATATACACACGTTCCTTGCCGGCGCCAACCGTCGACCGTCTGCTCGGGTGGATGGAACAACGCGGTCTCGGTCGCCCTTCAACCTTCAGCACCCACGTCACCAACTTGTTGAATGACGACGCCGGCAATGCGCAGGCGGCTGGTGCAACGGGTTTGGAGGCCGAATGAGCGTTGTTTTCCAGACCATGAAGGCGGTGCGGGACGCCTTTGATGCCTGTCTTCATAACCCTGCCGACGCTGCTGCACGCAAGGATTTCGCCGCGATGCATCAGAAAAATATGGGCAGCTTCGTCGAAGCATTCGATGTCGGTGGCATCACGTATCCCCGCACCGATGGCCATCGGCTTAGCGAGACGCAGGCGCGACAGACGATCAGCGCCTTTCTCGCCGGAGGCGGAATGCCGTCGCAACTCAAGCCTGGCGTCGTGGCAATCGCCTATCCCCTGCCGGACGAAGTTCTGCGGAACGAGATTCAAGCCGTCGTACAAATCGCGCAGAAGGTCGAAGGACTAGATTGGAAGGCAGATAGCATTGCCCCAGCGGAGGCCGCGGCGCTGCGTGACCTGCTGCGAATGCCGACGACAGCCGCTACCTATGCGGAACTGAGAAAGGCAGTCCAGCAGGGTACGACAGGCGGTATAAACCCATATCGCGGCTACGATGCCGACCACCTGATTCCGGATAAAGCAATGCGTGGCATCTCCACGGTTCGCAGCGCCTCTACAACGAAAGCCGAAGGATTCGCAACGTTCTTGCAGGACGGGCAGAACAAAGGTTCTCAGCACAAGTTCGCAACGGATGCGCAGAATGCAGTACGCCAGCACTTCGAGGCACTAAAGCGTAATCCGACCGTTGGCGAATATCTCGAGCATGTACGTGTCTGGATGACGAACATCTATACCCGTGCCGATCTCGCGGTGGACAGCGTGGTCAATAACGACTCGATGCGCTCAAGGAGCGCTTTTGAATCCAGGCACGTCAAGGGCTTTGCAATCGCTCAAGCCGGTTTCATGACATGGCCTGAGCGGCAGTCGGTAGGGCGCGCAATCGCAACCGCATTGCTGATGGAGGCGCGAGACCATTACAACGCGATCGGGTGGACAATGAACAAGGAATTGCCTTTGATAAAAAGCGCTGCCCTAGTCGCGCCCGTTATCGTGCAGCCGCCACCGCAGTTGAACAATACGTAACAGCCCTACATGGATCCAGGAGAATTATGACGAACTGCTATGCGTCGGCCGATATAGCCGTTGTGCACGGCACGCCCTACTGGGCGATTCATGCACTCGATGACAATGGGGACAAAACCTCGTGGCTTGTGCATGGTCTGTTCGACGGAAATGGTTTCTCCATCGGGCTTGATGCCTGGATTCCTGGCGCGCTCCAGGCAATCGCCAGCGATGGAGCTGGCTACCTGTGGGGCATGACAGCTGACGGCGAGCTCGTTACCAATGCTCCGATGGAGGGGCGCCCCGCATGGTTCGCACTGGCACCTCATCCTGGGTTACCGGACCGGCCTGTCTGGTATTTGCACCGGCTGGTATTCGTATCGAACGGACAGGAGAGTGCGGAGCTTGGCGTTTGCATGCTCTGGGTTTCCGATGAACTGCTGGTTGGAACCTTTAGTCGCCGTATCTATTGCTGGGATGGCGAAACTGCACGTCTCGAGTACGATGGCAGGGCACCCGAGCTGAGCGGAGGAATCAACGACCTCGTACAAACGTGCGATGGCGTATTCGCCCTTGGGTATGGGGGCACGCTGGTTCAACGCGGTGGCGACCGCACCTGGTCCCAGCTTACTGCGCCATGGTCGCCGGACGATGCCCCCTATATCAACATCGTTGCAGGCACGGAAGGTGCAGATGGCAGACTGCGCGCTGTTGTTGACGATGGCTGGGTCTTGGCAGCGACTGGCGGTAGCGCTACCGCGACCCATAAGCTTGCCGCCAAACCGCTGGGCATCGTGACATTCCACGAGCAACTCTATGTAGCGACATTGGATGGATGTTACGAGCTGTTTGGTGCAGGAGATGTCAACCTGGTGAAACGCGGCATTGCCATGGGAAAGGCGGTCTGCACGGACCAAAGTCTGTTTGCCGTCGACGCAGCGCCCGACGATCCGGACCGGGCTGGACTGCATATCTGGACGCGCACGAGAGAAGCCGACCAGTGGGCCACCCGGACCATCGGCTGAATTTGCAAGATCGTACCGTGACGCCTCAGCCTGCAACCACATGCTAGGCTAGCAATTACTCAGGATAGGGAGAAGCATGGTAATCGAACGGTTCGGGCGGCAAAGGCGCCTGGTGTCTACAGGCTTGGCATTGACCATGTGCGGTTTTCTGTCTTCCTGCGCCAGCCTCACCGGCCCGCGAACGGTCGAAATCCCCCTGCACAAGCTGCAGGCCGGCCTCGAGCGCCGCTTCCCGCTCAGCCATCCCCTGATGGGCCTGTTCGACATCCGCCTGCAGCGCCCGCAGCTGGCGATCCAGCCTGAGCTTGATCGGGTCGCGCTGGCGCTGGAAGCCTCGGTATCGCCGCCGTTCGCGCGCGACACCTGGAGCGGCAGCCTGGCGTTCTCGGGCCGGCTCTACGTCGATCCCGGCCGCCCCGCCGTGATGATGGCCGAACCGCGCGTCGACCGCGTGACGATCGGCGCCAACCCGGAAGCCGAGCGCCAGATCGCGCGCATCGCCAGCTCCCTCATCGATACCGTCGTGCGCGACACGCCGGTCTACACCTTCGACCCGCAAGACCTGCGCTATGCCGGCGTCCAGTTCATTCCGACCCGGATTGAAACCACACGTTCTGGTCTGCTGGTCACGCTGGAACCCGCGAATCGGCGCTAAGCGCGCGTCCAGTCGCATTTCCGCCACGCATGCGTTGCGTGCGTACAAAAAATTAGCAATACGCTATTATTTTTGCGCGCACGAGCGCAAGTCCTTGGAGGTGTGTTGTTCGCAAGCCTAATCGGCATGTGACGATTGCAGAGCCAGTCCATTCGGCGCACACTGGTACGGATGGAATGGCACTGAACTGCCGTGGCGCGACTCCGCCGCGGTCCGCGCTTGAGGTTTCTCATGGGCACGATGTTCTGCTGAAGTAATCTTGGTTGGACTTCAGTCTGTCGTGTAGGGGGTAGATCTTGGAAACGACACAGGAAAGCTTTCCGGACAGTGGGCTGGCCACCGAGCCAGTCCTGGCCGCGGTCGCCGTCGCCGTAGGTAGCCCGGGGATGCCCGCGCGGGCGAGCCTGCCTGCGAAAGGCTCATGCTGGTATTGCGAGAAACCGCTCGACAGCGTGCGCCGTTTCTGCGGCAAGAGCTGCGCCGCTTCCTTCGACGAGGAAGCGGAATTCACACGCTAGGCGCTTGCGGCCGGCGCCCTCACAGGGCGTCGAGCACCGAGAGCGCCCGTTCGTAATCGAAGGCCGCCACCGCCGACTCCAGTTGCGCCATGCGCGCCGCGCCCAGGCGTGCGCGCAGTCCGGCGCGCTTCTCCGCCATGAGATCCTGGGCGCCGCTGTCGCCGTGATCGAGCAGGCTGCGCAGGTATGCCAGATCGGCTTCCGCCAGCGCCGCCTCGCCTGATGCCGGGATGCCTGCGGCCGGCGCAAGCAGCAGCGCCACTTCCGCGATTACCCGCGCCAGCTCCGCGTCGAGCCGGTCGAGCAGCAGCGCATCGGCCGGCGCGCCGGCACGCAGCACCTGTTCGACCTCCAGCGCCAGCGCACGCAGGCCGCGCGCCTCGACCATCGCGGCCGCGCCTTTCAGCGTGTGGGCAATGCGGTGCGCCAGCGTGGCGTCGCCGCCGGCCAGCGCGGCGCGCAGGCGCAGGGCGGTGTCGGCGTAGTCGGAACGGAAGCGGGTGAGGACACGCAGGTACATCGCCTCGTCGCCCATCATCCGATCGCGGCCGGCGGCGCAGTCGAGGGCCGGCATGGACACCTGTGCGGGCGCCGGTGGCGAGCCCGGTCCGGCCGGGGAGGAGGACAGGCTCACCGGGTAGTAAACGACCAGTCGCGGCTCACCGGGCTGCCGTTCACCGTGCCGGAGAAGCTGACGTCGTAGGTGGTGGCCGCCGCCAGCCGCGCCAGCGGAATGATCGCGATGGCGGTGCGCTGCGAGGCGGTGCTTGATGAGTTCACGACCAGTACCTCCAGGTTGGCGCCGCCGCGCGGGCGCACCGTGAAGGTCTGCATCGTCAGCGGGGCGTCGATGTTCGCGTGCACGCTGATCGGGTAGCCTACCTCGTTGCGGTCCGGGACCGGATCCGGTTCTTCGGTGTCGCTCATGAAGTTCGGCACCACGGCGGTCTGGCCGTTGAACGGCCAGGTGACGACGGCGTTGGCGGCGATGCCGGGACCGAAGCCGCCGCGGCTCGCGAAGTCGGCGGTGAAGTAGCTGTAGCCACTGGAGGAGGTGGCGGCGCCGGTGCCGATCTCGCGGAACTTCGGCTCGAACATCACGAAACGGTGGTAGATCGCGGTGACCAGCTCTTCGGCCATGACGAAACCGGTGCCCCTGGTGACGCCGGAGATCACTTCGCCATAGGCGTAGCCGCTGGCCGGAATGGTGTAGCCGGCCGCGTTGAGGCGGTCCTTCAGGGTGGCGCCGGTGAAACCCGGCTTGCCCGCGGCCTGGTCGTGGCTCATCACGTTGTTGGTGCGCAGGTATTCGGAGTGGCCCAGCGCCGCATTGTTGATCAACACGTTTTCGGTCACGACCGGCACGCCCAGCTGGGTGCGGCGGTAGTTGATCCAGTTGCGGCCATCGACGGCGATGCTGCCGGTCGCCGTGGGCGCCGCGGTATCCGGCACGATGGTGGGCGGAGGTGTCACGCCGACCGGGGTCGCCACGGCGTCCGTGCCGCCGCCTCCGCCGCCGCACGCGACCAGGGTCGAAGCGGCCACCAGTCCGGCGATGAGGGAACGCCAGCGAGGCACATAGCTCATGTTGCAACTCCTGTCAATACTGGGGAACGACATCACATTCTAGAGCAAAAAAGAGGCACACGACGCCCGTGGCGTTGCGCGACGGCCAGCATATTTCACTCCCCTGTAGAATATGCTATCGATCTCATTGCCGAGTCATCAATTGTCGACCAAGCCCACCAGCCGGCAGCGCCTCGCGCGCGCCAAGTTTGCCCTGCCCAGTTTCGTGACCCTGCTGTCGATCGCCTGCGGCTTCGGCAGCATCGTGATCTCGGTGGACAATGCGCACATCGGATCCCCCGCCGACTATCGCCTGGCGGCGATCCTGCTGGTGCTCGCCGGCGTGTTCGACGCCCTCGACGGTTTCGTCGCCCGTCTCACCAAGACCCAGTCCAGCTTCGGCGTGCAGCTCGATTCGATCGCCGACGTGATGAACTTCGGTTGCGCCCCGGGGCTCCTGCTGTATTGCTACGGTTTTGCACAGATGGGCGCCGCGCACCCGACCCTGGTGCGCATGGGCGGCCTGGCCTGCTTCGTGTTCGTCACCTGCGGGGCGCTGCGCCTGGCGCGCTTCAACGTCATGGTCGGCCGCACCGACCCGCGCTATTTCGTCGGCATGCCGATCACCGCCGGCGCGGCCTGCGTGGCCTCGGTGGTGGTGGCCTGGCCCGATCCTGCTACCACCATGGCGCAGTGCTTCGCCATCATTGCGCTGATGATCGCGGTCGGCACGCTGATGGTGTCGACCATCCGCTTCCCGAGCTCGAAGCACCCGCGCGGCAAGGTGATGCTGGCGCTGCTGGCGGTATGCGCCGTGCTGCTGGCGGTCCTGCAGACGCGCTTCTTCGTGCTGTTCTTCCTGCTGTATGTGTCCGCGACCCTGCTGCTGAACATCGCCTGGCGCATGGGGTGGACCCGTATCGCCCCGCCAGTCGTCTACGAAGATTGACGTAGGGTGGGCGGGTCTCCCGCCCACGCGGTGATAGTTGGCTAGTGAAGGCCGCTTCCGGATGATCTTGCAGCCGGTTGAACGCGTGGGCGGCAAAGCCGCCCACGCTACGTAAAGCCAGGTTTAGGCAAACTTGTCCAGCATCGCCGCCAGGTGGGCGGCGCGTGCCTGCGCTTCGTCGAGGTCGGCCGCATTGCCGGCCTGGGTCTGGATCGACCCCGCCAGCAGCTGCACGAAGGAGCGGTCGAGCGCCTTGCGCGCCGCCGCCATCTGCTGGGCCACGGCGTCGACGTCCGACGGCTCCGCGGCCAGCGCGATCAGCTTCTGCACCCCGCGCAGCTGGCCTTCGATGCGCGCCAGCCGGTTCAGCAGGTCCTTCTTCTGCTGCGCGGTGAGGGCGCTGCCCTCGACGATCTTCAGCGGGCTCTCGGCCATCGTCGCCTGCCTTTGGCCTTATGCCACTTCGTGCCCGCGCGCCGCGCGCAGGATGCGGAACCAGTCGCCGCGTTCGAGCTGGAAGGAGGTAGCAGCCACCGCTTCGCGGATCGCCTCGAAGCGTCCGGTGCCGGTGAGCGGGATCGGGCGGCTCGGCAGCTGCATGATCCAGGCGAACAACACGCTGGCGAAGGGCTGTTCCATGCGCTCGGCGACCTGCTGGATGACCGAGCGGACCTCCACCGCGCGTGCGTCGCCTGAGGTGAACAGGCGCCCGCCGCCCAGCGGCGACCAGACCATCGGCGCGATGCCCAGGTCCTGCAGGCCGTCGAAGGTCTCGTCGAACATCGGTGCGACGAACATCGGCGAGAACTCGACCTGGTTGGTGGCGAGCGGCACGCGGCGGTTCAGGCATTCGAACTGGTGGCGCGTGAAATTCGACACGCCCACGTGGCGCACCTTGCCGGCCTGCTGCAGGCGGGTGAAGGCGTCGGCAACCTCGTCGAAGTCCATCAGCGGATCGGGGCGGTGGATCAGCAGCAGGTCGAGGCGATCGGTGCCCAGCAGGCGCAGGGATTCCTCGGCGGAGGCGATGATGTGGCTTGCCGTGGTGTCGTAGTGCTGGATGCCGTGCTGCGGGCGTTTTTCGGAAACCAGCTTGATGCCGCACTTGCTCACCAGCTCGATGCGCTCGCGCAGCGAAGGCTGGGCGCGCAGGGCTTCGCCGAACACGCCTTCGACGCCGTAGTTGCCGTAGATGTCGGCGTGGTCGAAGGAAGTGACGCCCAGTTCGATGCACTGCTCGATGAAGGCCACGCGCTGCTGGACCGACATGCCCCAGTCGTTCATGCGCCACATGCCGGCCACGATGCGGGACAGCGCGAGCCCGCCCTCACGGGTGGCGATGCGCGGGCAGTGCAGGTCGGCGGGGAGCGGGTCGGTCATCGTGCGCTTTCGTGTGAACAGGGTTGCACGATTATAGCGGTGCGGCGAAACAAAAAGCCCGCCCGGCTTGCGCACGGACGGGCTTTTCGGATGGGCTCAGGCGAGGATCACTGCATCCACAGGCGCAGCGAGTCCCAGGCGCGGCCGAAGATGCTGGCTTCCTGCACCTCGTCCAGCGCCACCACCGGCAGCGCGATCAGCGGCTTGCCGTCGACCATCATCTTGAGGGTGCCGACCTGTGAGTTGCGCGCCAGCGGGGCGACCAGCGGGTCCTTGCGCTCCAGGACCGGTTTCATCTTGCCCGCCACGCCTTTCGGCACGGTCACCAGCACGTCGCGGGTGAAGCCGAGCTTCACGTTCGATTCCGAACCCTTCCATACCGGCACGGTCGATACGGCCTGGCCCTTCGAGTACAGCTTGACGGTGTCGAAATTCTGGAAGCCCCAGTTCAGCAGCTTCTGGCTTTCCTGGGTGCGCACCGAATCCGAAGCGGTGCCCAGCACCACCGAGATCAGGCGGCGCTGGCCGGCGTTGCCGTTCGGGCGGCGCGCCGAGGCGATCATGCTGTAGCCCGAGGAGTCGGTGTGGCCGGTCTTCATGCCGTCCACGGTCGGGTCCAGCCACAGCAGCCGGTTGCGGTTCTGCTGGGTGATCTTGTTGTAGGTGAACTGCTTGATCGAGTCGATCTTGTAGAACTCGGGGAAGTCGCGGATCACGCTGGCCGCCATGATCGACAGGTCGCGCGCGGTCGAGTAGTTGTTCGCGTCCGGCAGGCCGTGCGGGTTGCCCCAGCGGGTGTTCTTCATGCCCAGGCGCTCGGCTTCGCGGTTCATGAGGGAGACGAAGGTGCCTTCATCGCCGGCCACGGCTTCGGCCAGGGCCACCGCGGCGTCGTTACCCGACTGGATCATCAGGCCGTGCAGCAGGTCGTTGACCGACACCGGGACCTTCGGGTCGATGAACATCTTCGAGCTGCTGGGGTCTACTTTCCAGGCGCGGACCGAGACGTTCACCATCGTGTCCAGGGTCAGGCGCTTGTCGCGCAGCGCGGCGAAGGTCACGTAGGCGGTCATCACCTTGGTGAGGGAAGCCGGCTCGATGCGGGCGTCGGGGTCTTGCGCTGCGATGACCTGGCCACTCGTCGCGTCGAGCAGCAGCCACGACTTGGCTGCGACGGTCGGCGCAGGCACGGTCTGTGCGCTGGCCGAGGCCATCAGCAGGCTGGCGGCCACGGCCGCTAACAGTTTTTTCATGGGAGTGTTCGCTGTAAAAAAATGCTAATGCAGAAGTGCGCAAGGCAACACCCGAGAGTATTGCCTCGAAAGAAGGGACTAATTATTGCACAGCGACAGCGTCAAATGTCACGTCATCGCCACATTTCGACGACAAGATTCTTAATGTGACCAAGCTTGCGGTGGAAAAAGTGGTCGGCGCCCGGGATCACGGTTACCGGGATGTCGAGCGGGCGCGCCCAGTCGAACACCTCCTGCAGCGTGATCGTATCGTCAAGTTCGCCGTGGATCAGGATGGTGTCCGCCGGGACCGGCGGCATCGGCCACTTGCCGGCCGCGGTGCCGACCAGCACCAGGCGTTCGGCCGCGCGGCCCTCCGCGATCAGGCGCTGCTGGAACTGGGCCTGCACGAAGGTGCCGAAGGAGAAACCGGACAGGGTCACCGGCAGGCTCGGGTACTGCTCGGTCATGTGCTTGTACATGACGTCCATGTCGTCCACCTCGCCGCGGCCGTCGTCGTGCACGCCTTCCGACTCGCCCACGCCGCGGAAGTTGAAGCGCGCGGTGGCGTAGCCGAGGGTGACGAAGGTGCGCGCCAGCGTCTGGGCCACCTTGTTCTCCATGGTGCCGCCGTACAGCGGGTGCGGGTGCGCCACCAGGGCGATGCCGCGCGGCGGGCCTTCCGGCAGGTCGAGGATGCATTGCATCTTGCCGGCGTGGCCGTCGAGGGTAAACTTGTGCGAATACTTGTTCATTAATCTAAAGCGCTTGCAGGAGTGATCAGATTTTCAGGCGTTCGACGACCTTGCCGCCCACCAGGTGGGTGTCGATGATGTCGTCGATGTCGGCGTTGTCCACGTAGGTGTACCAGGTGCCTTCCGGGTAGACCACCAGCACCGGGCCTTCCTCGCAGCGGTCGAGGCAGCCGGACTGGTTGACGCGCACCTTGCCCTGGCCGTTCAGGCCGAGTTCCTTGATGCGCTTCTTGGCGTGCTTCTGCGCCTTCTCGGCGCCGCACTTGCCGCAGCTCTGGCGGGCATCCTTGCCATCGCGCTCGTTCATGCAGAAGAAGACGTGGTGCTTGTAGAAGGGTGCGTCGTTGGTGTCGCTCATGTCGCTCTCGTCATAGATGGTCGCCAGCCGCCATGATACGGCAAATGCTCATTAGTCCCCGTCCGCCGCCCCGGGCCGCGGCTCCGGGCGGTTGAGCTGGTGCGAGGGCAGCAGCAGGAACCACAGCGCCAGGAAGGGCCATGTCAAGGAAAGGAACTGGGCTGCGCCGTTAAAGTTCAGGAACTTCCCCTGCACCCAGCCCTGCAGGGTGGAAACGAAATACGGGTTCACCGGCACCGTATTGACAACGATAAGGCTCAGCACCAGCGTGACCACCGCCAGCCGGCGCTGCGCCACCTGCGGCGCGAACACCAGGCCGGCGAGCATGATGATGCCGATGATGAAACCGCCTTCCGCGCCGGGCGTCACCCAGACAAACGCGTTATCGGGCCGGAACAGCAGCGAGCTCGCCAGCGCCTTCACCAGCAGGGCCGTGGCCAGGAAGACCACCATCAGCAGGAAGCGCGGCGCGCTGCGGCGCACCAGGCACATGAGCGTCAGTACGGCGCCGGTCATGCCGCAGGCGGTAATGATCGTCTCCGAGAGCCAGTACTGCTCCACGCTCATCGCTTCGCCCGGACGCAGCAGGTTGACCAGGTCGATGTCGGTATCGAACCAGCGCGACAGCCAGCTTGAAACGATGGGCAGCACCTGGCCATGGCCGAACAGGTAGCTTTGCGGGTAGATCTGCGCCAGCGGCCACAGGGCCACCAGCACCAGGCCCTGGCTGGCGTAGGGCGCGAACCAGCGGCGCCGCAGCTGGAACAGGCGGCTGCGGTCGAGCAGGCCGGGCGCCCACCAGGCGCCGAGCAGCGCGCCGGCCAGGCAGCCGCCGGCATTGGTGATCAGGTCGAGGTTGGACGGCACGCGGCTGGGCAGGAAGTTCTGCACCGTTTCCATGGTGAGCGTCACCAGGATGCCGGCAAGCGCCGCCAGCAGCACCGCCCAGATGCCGCGCACGCGCGGGTAGACCGACAGCACCAGCAGCACCCCGAGCGGCATGTAGCCGACGATATTGACGCCGACGTCGAAGCCGGTCCAGTAGCGCGGCATGACTGTATTGAGGAAGGTGAATACCGGCACCCCGCTGTTGCGCCAGCCAGTGAACGGGTACCAGCTGGCGTAGATGATCAAGAGCAGGTAGGCCAGCAGCGCCGCGCGTGCGATCGGCGAGCCGCGTCCTTCGCGCGGACGTTCGCGCTGGTCGACGGCGACGGTGGGTTTGGTCATCGTTTTCGGGTATCGACCGTCGCCAGCCAGGCCAGGATGTCGCTTGCTACGGCGTCGGTGCTGGCCGCGAGGGCGCGCGCGCCGCCCGGCGCATCGGCGCTCGGGGCCGGCGTCGTGCGCGTGAATGTGCGCTGGTCGAGCAGGCGGTGGTCGTTGAACAGCGAGGCGCGCAGGGTGATCTGGCCTTCGCTCTGGCTCACGCCGGAAAACGCATGGACGAAGTCGTCCACTTCCACGCGCAGCAGCGGCACCCCGGTGGAGGCGTCGGTGGCCGACAGCACCTTCATGCCCGACTGCGCCAGGCGCGCCTTGACGCGCTGGGTGAGCATCTGCAGCGGCTCGTTGGCCCAGCGCGCATGGGCATAGGTGCGGGCCTGCAGCGCGTCGGCGTAGGCCAGGCGGTAGAACATGCGCTCGTTCTCCAGGGCCGACGGGCCGGTGAAGTCCATCACCACCAGCGCGGCGATATTGGCAGGTGCGGAGGCCGGCGCCGCCCCTTGCAGCGGCGCTGCCGCGGTGACGACCGCCGGACCGAAGTCGTAGGTCATGCTTTCCTGGATCTTGTTGCTGGCGCAGCCTGCGAGGAGGAGGCTCGAGGCGGCAAGGGCGAACAGGGCGCGGATCGGAGTGGCGGTCACGGTGGTCCTCATTTGGTCGGTGGCACGAAGCCCGGTTCGCCCGGACCCGGCTGGGCGCTCGGGGCGCCGAACAGGATGCTTTGCGGGCGGTCGGACAGCGAGGTGGCGGTGCGCTTCACGGCGCGCAGCGCGCCGCGCGCCTCGTCGGTCATCTGGACGACGTGCGGCAGGGTTTCGAGTTCGAGTTCGCTGGTGGCCGACTGCAGCGAGCCGACCGCGCCGTTCAGGCGCTCGAGCGGACCGTCCGGCGCCTGCAGGCGCGTGGCCAGCTGGCCGTAGCTGTCGGCGGTGGCCTGGATGCTGGCGGCCGTCGTGTCGAAGGAGCTCAGGCTGCGGTCGATTTTTGCCGTGAGCGCCGGCAGGCGGTCGATGGTCGGCTCGAGCTTGCGCGGAATGGCGGCATAGGCGTCGGCCGCCTTGCCGATGCTGTCGAACGCGCCGACGATGGTCTGCTGGTTCTCGTCGGTGACCATCTTGGCCAGGCTGTCGGTGATCTGCTCGGTCTTTTCGAGGATGGCCAGGCCGCGCTTTTCCAGGATGTCGAGCAGCCCCGGGCGCAGCGGGATGCGGGCCGGCTGGTCGTCGCGCACTGCCAGGCGCGGCGAGCCGGTGCGGTCGTCGTCGAGCTGGATGAAGGCGATGCCGGTCACACCCTGGTAGCCGAGCGAGGCGAAGGTGGTGGTGGTGATCGGCGAATTCTTGTCAACCGACAGGCGGATCAATATCTGGCCGGTGACGCGCGGGTCGAAGACGATCTGGTCGACGCGGCCCACTTCCAGGCCGCGGTAGCGCACCGTGGCTTCCGGGTTCAGGCCCGGGATCGACTGGGTGGTCACGATCTCGTAGGGCACCAGCTCGGTGCGGTCGCGGTTCAGCCACAAGCCCACCAGCACGGCTGCGACCACCAGGGCGATCGTGAAGACGCCTGTCATCAGGGCATACGACCTGTTTTCCATATTCAGTTCTCCGAATCGTTCTGGGCCTGGCGCTCTTCGAGCACTTCCAGCGCCCGCTGGCCGCGCGGGCCCAGGAAAAAGTGTTTGATGAAGGGATGCTGGACGCGCAGCACGTCACAGGCCGGTCCGACCGCCAGCACGTGCTTCTCTGCCAGCACGGCGATGCGCGACGACAGCGCGAACAGCGTGTCGAGGTCGTGCGTGACCATGACCACGGTGAGCTTCAGTTCGCTGTGCAGGGTCTGGATCAGCGACACGAATGCATCCGACAGGTCGGGGTCGAGGCCCGCCGTGGGTTCGTCCAGGAACAATAACCGCGGTTCCAGCGCGAGGGCGCGCGCCAGGGCCGCGCGCTTGACCATCCCGCCCGACAGGTCGGAGGGCATCTTGTTGGCGTGCTCGGGGCCGAGGCCGACCATGTCCATCTTGAGCAGCACGGCGTCGCGGATCACGTCCTCGGGCAGCGAGCGCAGCTCGCGCATCGGGAAGGCGATGTTGTCGAACACGCTCAGGGCCGAGTACAGCGCGCCCTGCTGGAACAGCATGCCCCAGTGGTTGCGCATGTGCTGCAGCTGTTCCGGTTCGGCCTGGCTGATGTCCTCGCCGAACACCTTCACGCAGCCTTCCGAGGGGCGCTCCAGGCCCAGCATCTGGCGCAGCAGCACGGTCTTGCCGGTGCCGGAGCCGCCGACGATGGTGAGGATCTCGCCCGCATAGATGTCGAGGTTCAGGTCCTGGTGCACCACGGTGCGCCCGAAGCGCGTCCACAGCTTGCGGATTTCGACCACCGGCGGCCCGACGTCTTCCTCGGGGCGCTTGTTCAGGCGCTGCGGTTCGCGTGGTTTGGTGTCTGCCATCAGAACCCCACGTCGTTGAAGATGATGGCGAACACCGCGTCCGCCAGGATGACGACGGTGATCGCCGTGACCACCGCGGTGGTGGTGCCGCGGCCCAGGCTTTCGGTGTTCGGCTTGATGCGCAGGCCGAAGTGGCAGGACACCAGCGCGATCAGCATGCCGAACACGCAGCCCTTGAGCAGGCCGATCGTGTAGTTCACCACCGGCACCGCGTCCGGCAGCTTCTGGATGAAGTAGCGGAACGACAGGCCCAGCTCGATCTTGGCCGAGACCATGCCGCCGATCAGCGCCATGGCGTCGGTCCAGACCACCAGCAGCGGCATCGAGATGGCAAGCGCGATCACCTTGGGCATGATCAGGCGCTGGCCGTGCGAGATGCCCATCACCAGCATGGCGTCGAGTTCCTCGGTCACGCGCATCACGCCCAGCTGCGCGGTGATCGAGGAGCCGGAGCGGCCGGCCACCAGGATCGCCGCCAGCAGCGGGCCCAGCTCGCGGATCACGGCCATGCCCAGGATGTTGACGATGTAGATGTCGCCGCCGAACATGCGCAGCTGCTGCGACGACAGGAAGGACAGCACGATCCCGATCAGGAAGCCGACCATCGCCGTGATGCCCAGCGCCTGGAAGCCGGAATGGTAGATGTTGGCCGAGATCTCGCGCCAGGGCCCGGCCTGCGGGCGGCGGATGAAGCGGCCGAAGTCCAGGATCAGCTGGCCGATCAGGCTGACGAAGCCGCGCAGGTGCTCGAAAAAGGACAGGATGCCGCCGCCCAGCACGATCAGCCAGTTCAGCGGGCTGACTTTATGACGCGGCAGCTTGATGGCGCTGGCCTTCTCGATGCGGCCAAACAGTTCTTCGTGCTGCGGATCGAGCTTCAGGCTCGGGGGACGCTGCTTGCCCCAGGCGTTCCAGAACATCTGGGCGCCGACGTGGTCGAGGCGCTCGATGCTGGAGAGGTCCCAGGCGAGGCTTTGCCTGTTCTTCTTGAGCGTGTTCAGGGTGCGCGTGATCGCCTTGAGCACGCCCTTGCGCGACAGCGTATGTACCTGCCAGACGCCGCTCGCCATGACCGATGGGGCCGCGCCGGTACCCGAGGCCTGGTCTGGATGCTGGATGGTTAATATTGGCGCATTTTCAATCTGCATTGCGCCAGTGTAAAAGAGAATCGTTATCGCTGCTACACGGTTTCTAACGTAGCGCGCTATGGCGCCCTATGCCGCAAGATGGCGAACCTGGCGCTCGGGCGCGGCGGCCACGGGCTTGTGCACCGGGGCGGTATCGAGCTTGCCCGCATAGTCCGAGGCCAGCAGGGCCGCCGCTTCCTCGCGCGCCATGCCGCGCAGCTGCAGCCATTCCTGCACCAGCTTGGCCAGCTTCTCGAGCGCGATGCGGTGGGTCGCATCGGTCTTGGTGTAGATCCAGCTTGAGAAAGCCATGAAGTTGTCGAACGGGGCCTCGCCCAGCAGCACGCGGGTGGTGTTGGCGAAGCGGCCCGAGTTGGCCACCAGGTCCCAGTAGCGGGCAAAGCGCACCAGGCGCTGCATGGTCGGGAAATCGACCTGCTTCGTCGCCAGCACGGTGTAGGGCGGGTAGGGATCGTAGACCATGCCGAACGGCTCGGTATGGCGGATGATCGGGGTGCCGCGCAGGCGCTTGAGGATGCCGAACTGGATCTCCTGGGCGCCGAGTTTGACCAGTTGGTCAAATCCGCGCGCGAAGCTGGCCACGTCCTCGCCGGGCAGGCCGGCGATCAGGTCCACGTGCAAATGGGTCTGCGAGTGTTCGGTCAGCCAGCGGATGTTGTCGGCGGCCTTGGCATTGTCCTGGCGCCGGCTCACCAGGGCCTGCACCTCGGGGTTGAAGCTCTGGATGCCGATCTCGAACTGCAGCGCGCCGGGCGGGAACCTGGCGATCGTCTCCTTCAGGGCTTCGGGCAGATGGTCGGGGACCAGCTCGAAGTGGGCGTAGACCGGGTCGTCCGGATTCGCTTCCAGCTTGTCGAGGAAGAACTGCATGATGCGCAGGCTGGTCTTGACGTTCAGGTTGAAGGTGCGGTCGACGAACTTGAACAGGCGCGCGCCGCGTGCATGCAGCGACTCCATCTCGGCCAAAAAGGCCTCCAGGGGAAAGGGCCAGGCGGTCTTGTCCAGCGAAGACAGGCAGAACTCGCACTTGAACGGACAGCCGCGCGAGGCTTCCACGTACAGGGTGCGGTGGGCGATGTCCTCGTCGCTATATAAAGAATAGGGCAGGGCGATCTCCGGCATCGGCGGCTGCACGCCGGCGTGTACTTTCATCAGCGGCTTGGGGCCGTTCAGGATCTCGCCGCACAGCTTGGGGAAGGTGACGTCGCCCCAGCCGGTGACGACGTAGTCGGCCAGCCGCACGATCTCCTGCTCGCCCGTCTCGTGCGAGACTTCCGGGCCACCCAGCACGATCGTCACCTGCGGCGCGACGCGCTTGAGCAGCGCCACCAGCCGGGTGGTTTCTTCGACGTTCCAGATGTAGACGCCCAGGCCGAGGATGCGCGGCTGGTGCGCCAGGATGCGTTCGACCAGGTCGCTGGTCTTGGCGCCGATGACGAATTCGTGGATGCGCGTCTGCGCCTGCAGCGGCCCCATGTTGGCCAGCAGGTAACGTAATCCGAGGGAAGCGTGGGTGTAGCGCGCGTTGAGCGTGGAAAGCAGGATGGTCATCCCGCGCATTGTACCGAATGCCGGCGCCGGGCCTGCGGCGTCGGCGCCACAAAAAAGAAAAGCGCCCGGCTTGCGCCGGACGCTTTGTCATTCAGCCAATGCTTACTTAGTGACGGTACGGGTACCGACCACTTCGATGGTCACGCGGCGGTTCTTGGCGCGGCCTTCGGCGGTGGCGTTGTCGGCGACCGGCTGGGTCTCGCCCTTGCCTTCGGTGTACAGGCGGGCCGGATCCAGGCCTTTCGAGACCATGTAGGCCTTGACGGCTTCGGCGCGGCGCAGCGACAGCTTCTCGTTGTAGGCGTTGGTGCCGACCGAGTCGGTGTGGCCGACGGCGATCATGACTTCGGTGTTCAGGCCTTCCAGTTTCGCCATGAACTCGTCCAGTGCCGCCTTGCCTTCCGGCTTGACGATCGCCTTGTCGAAGTCGAACAGGGCTTCAGCCGCGATCGAGACCTTTTCCGAGGTCGGGACCGGTTCCGGTGCCGGTGCCGGTGCGACGACCGGTGCCGGTGCCGGCGCCGGCTCAGGTGCGGCGACCGGTGCCGGTGCGACGTAGGCGACCGGGGCCGGACGGCCGAACTTCCAGACCAGGCTCACGGTGGCGGTGTCGATGTCGCCGCGGTTCTGGACCGCGTCGGTCACGCGGTAGCGCTCCACTTCGCCGCGCAGTGCCATGTTTTCGCTCAGCGCGTACTCCAGGCCCAGGCCGTACTTGCCGTGGCGGCGGCCTTCGTTCGGCGGGTTGGCGACGGTCACGGCATCCAGGCGGCTGCCGGTGAAGTGGGTCTTGGCCTTGGTGTACTGGACACCGCCGCGCGCCAGGAAGGTCAGGCGTTCGGTGATCGGCAGGCGGCCGACCAGGTCGAGGTTCACGCCGCGGAACTTGGTCTCGCCGTTCAGGTTGCCACGGTTGGTCCAGGCTTCGAAGTCGAAGTTTTCCAGCTCGAAGTAACCGGCTTCGATAGCGAAGTAGCGGTTCAGCTGCTTGCCGACGAACAGCTTCCAGGTGACGTCACGGTCATCGGTGCTGAAGCTGCTCAGGGTCGAGCCGTTCGAGTTCAGGGTGCGCTGCAGCGCGCTCTGGTCGATGTCGGCGCGCGAGCGTCCAGCGCCCACGCCTGCGTACCAGGCGCTGTTGGCCCAGTCCGGATTCACGTAGGCCGAATCAGCTTGCGCGGACTGCTGGGAAGCTGCCTCTTGCGGTGCCGCGTGGGCGTTCACCATGGTTGCGCAGGCCAGTGCGATCAGTGCGGCGAGTTTGTTGGATGCTTTCATTGTTCTGCTTTTCGTCAATTAAAACATTAGTCTGTTACCTGGGCCTCGAAGGCCTCGGCTCTCGGGGAGTTACAGGGCGAAGTATTACCTTTTGGCATCTTGCGCACTGTTCGCTATCTCGCATAAGAGAAGTATTCTCGAAATAACAACACATCGTTTCTACAGTGCGCCGGTAAGTACCCGCTCTGTGTGAACCCATCACTTTCGCCAGTAGGCATGGCGTAGAAAATTGTTTAGAGTTCAACTGTGCGATTTTAACATTCTCTGCCGCGTGCCGCTGGCCGCAGAAAGTTCTCCATGCCAAGCCTTGTCTTTCCTCGCGCCCGCCTGCTGCCAGCGGCGCTGGTCACCATGCTGGCGCTGGGCGCCTGCAGCAGCGACAAGGACGATGTCGCAGCCCCGCCACCGCCGCCGCAGACTGCCGCGCGCATCCAGGTCGAGGTCGCGCGCACCACGCACGGCATACCGCACGTGCGCGCCGAGGATTATCGCAGCCTGGCCTATGGGCTGGCCTATGCCTACGCCCAGGACAACGTCTGCATGTTCGCCGACTCGGTGCTGACCGTGCGCGGCGAGCGTTCGCTGTTCTTCGGCGCCGACGCGCGGCCGCGCCAGCGCACCGGCGACGAGTACGGCGGCGGCAGCGGCTTCATGGACCTGAACAACGAAGAGAGCGACTTTTTCTTCAAGGGCTACCTCGACATCGAACAGCTGCGCGCCAACTACGCCGCCGGCACGGCCGAACCGCGCCAGCTGCTCGAAGGTTTCGTCGAAGGCTACAACCGCTACCTGAAGGACTACGCCGGCAAGCTGCCCGCGGCCTGCTCGGACGCCAAGTGGGTGCGCCCGATCACGCTCGACGACATGTACCTGGTGGTGGCGGAAAAGGCGCTGCATGCCTCCGGCCAGGCCTTCGCCCGCGACTTCGTCGCCGCAGGCCGCGTCCCGGGCGCCACGGTGAGCCTGGCCAAGGCGGCGCCGCGCCGAATCGACGCGTCCACCCTGGTGGCCCAGCTCGACAAGCTCAATCGCCAGGGCTTCGGCAGCAACGCGCTGGGCGTCGGCAAGGATCTGTCGGCGAACGGGCGCGGCCTGCTGCTCGGGAATCCGCACTACCCCTGGACCACCGCCGACCGCTTCTACCAGGCCCACCTGACCGTGCCGGGGCGCTACGACGCGATGGGCGTAATCATCGGTGGCGTACCGGCGGTAGTCATCGGCTTCAACAAGGATGTCGCCTGGAGCCACACCGTCACCTTCGCCTATCACTTCACCACTTTCCGGCTGGCGCTGGATCCGACCGACCCGACCGGCACCACCTATCTCTATGATGGCGAGCGCCGCAAGATGACGTCGAAGACGGTCACCGTCGACGCGCTGCTGCCGGACGGGCTGGTGGGCCGGCGCAGCAAGACCTTCTACTTCAGCCACCAGGGCGCCGTCATCAGTCGGCCGGCCGCAGGCATGACCTGGACCGCCGGCGCTGCCTACGTCCTGGCCGACCCGAACCGCTACAACACCCGCATGCTCGAGCAGTGGCTGGGCATCGGCACGGCCGGCAGCGTGCGCGCGCTGAAGGATTCGCTCGACAAGGTGGTGGGCCTGCCCTGGGTGAACACGGTTGCGGCCGACCGCGAAGGCAATGCGCTGTATGCGGACGCCAGCGTGGTGCCGCACATGAACGCGGACAAGTTCGTGAACGGCTGCCTGCTGCTGCAGGCGGCGCTGCTGTTCGACGGTTCGAGGAGCAGCTGCGGCTGGGGGCAGGATGCCGGCGCGCCGCCGGGCATCTACGCGCCGGCGAAGGCGCCGTGGATGATGCGCACCGACTACGTCGGCAATTCGAACGACAGCTACTGGCTGACCAACCCGAAAGCGCTGTTGACGGGCCCGGCGCCGCTGGGCTTCTCGCCGCTGTATGGACGCACCGGTGTCGAGCAGACCCTGCGCACCCGCATCGGTTTCCGCCAGATGGAAGACCTGCTGGCGCAGCGTAGCAAGCTGACCCTGGCCGACATGCAGGCGCTGGCCTTCTCGAACCGCGTGTACGCGGCCGAGCTGGTGCTGCCCGAACTGCTGACCGCCTGCGCGGCCCTGAGCAATGAGCTGTCGCGCCAGGCCTGCAACGTGCTCCAGGCGTGGGACCGCCGCGCCAATGTGGACAGCCGCGGCGCGGTGCTGTTCCGCGAATTCTGGAGCGTGGCGTCGAGCATTCCGAACAAGTGGGCGAATCCCTTCAATCCGGTCGATCCGGTGAACACGCCCAATGGCGTGGCCCCGGCGGCGATGCCGGCCATGCTCGCGGCGCTGCGGGACGCGGCCGTGAAGCTGCAGTCGCTCGGCATCCCGCTCGACGCGCGCCTGGGGGATGTTCAGGTCGAGCCGCGCAATGGCGTGCGTATTGCGCTGCATGGCGGGAACGGCAACCAGGAGGGCACCTACAGTTCCCTGACGATGCGCACCGGCCTCACCGCCAACGGTTATGTCGGCGCCCACTGGGGACAGAGCTATATCCAGACCGTCGGCTTCGACGAGCAGGGGCCGGTGGCGCAGGCGATGCTGACCTATGGGCAGTCGACCGATCCCAAGTCGCCCTGGTATGCGGACCAGACCCAGGTGTACTCGCGCAAGGAGTGGCCGGTGCTGCCATTCACGCAGGAGAAGATCAAGGCCGATCCGAATTACGCAACGATGAGCCTGCGTGAATAAGGCGTGCAAGAAATGGCGGCTTAAGGCAGGCTGAAATGTCTCAAAAACTCACACTGCCTACTTGCGCGACGGCGGCCGGCTTTGCTATGATTCGTGTCTTCCGGAGCTGCTTCGATTCGCAAAACGAAACGACAGCGAAAGAAAAAAAGAGGGGCTTGACGATAAACGCAAAACGCCGCATAATCTCGCTTCTCTGCTGCTGACGAACACAACGCTTCGTACGGTGCAGCAAGGTAGTACAGAACAACAGTTCTTTAACAATCAACAGTCGATAAGTGTGGGCGTTTGATGAAGGTGCCAGCTGGGTTCGCTCAGCTGCATACTTAAATTATCAAATGTTCACAAAAGTATTAAGCGTTGTCTCAGCAATGAGATAACGGTCAGTATCTTGAGTGAGCGAAATCGATCCAGTGGATCGATTTCGAAAGCCGTAGCAATGCGGTTTTCGACAAACAGAGATTGAACTGAAGAGTTTGATCCTGGCTCAGATTGAACGCTGGCGGC
>NZ_ATYR01000024.1 GCF_000427785.1 Massilia alkalitolerans DSM 17462 | reverse complement strand
GGGCGAGTTATGCGGGCGGCGGGACCGGTCATTTAACCCGTCCTTTCCCTGTTCTTTGAACAGGGAAAGCCATTTGTAACCCGTCTTGCGACTGATTCCAAATGCCTGGCACAGGGCGCTGACGTTGGCTTCTGGTGCGCTTGCCAGCACCACAAATTCGAGACGAGAGGCCATCCGGGAACACTCCTTCCAAGGCATCGCACGCTCCAGTTATTGGTCGTGCGCTGATCATAAAAGGTGTTACCTATGTCTCTAGACGACTGTTACCTATGTCCCTGTGCCATACAAGACCCGCCCACCCTACTGTCCCAAACCCAGCTCCGCCGGCAGCGGAATCGGCTGGTCGAAGAAACTGACCTGCTCGGGACTGGTCAGGAACAATGCGACGAGGGCGATGAACGCCCACACGATAATGTTGCGCATGTTCGCGGCGCTGCCATCCGTGGCGTTGTCGCCATAGATGAGGCGCTTCAGAAAATTGGTAATTTTCACGGTGTGCCCCGTTGTATTTTGTGGTTTTCTCTCTCTGTTCAATTTAACGCAAGTCGCCGTCGTTTTCCAGATACGCACTGTTGAGTAACCAGTCGGTTTCAGCAATAACACAACAAAGAGTTCCTTCCACGCATCTTCTAGCGCCGATACCAGCCATTCCGGGTGGCGTCTTGCTGCTCTGGTAAAATATTCGCTACTTTTTTCATCGCCGGCGCCAGCCGGCATCGTGCGCAGGAATCGCCCCCATTTATGTTTAGTTTCTTCAAGAGAAAGAAGCCTGAAACCGAGGTCTCGGCGCCGGACCAGGCCGCGCCCGCAGCGGCGCCGATGTTCGTGCCGGGTGCGCTGGACGCACCGGTCAGCCCGCCGCCGGTCGCACCAGCCGCCGCGCCCGTTGTCGCGCCGGCCGCGCCGACCGCACCACCCGTCGCAGCCGATATCGGCGAACTGTTCCCGGAAACCGCGGAACGCCCGACCAGCGCCGCGGATCAGAAAACTTCCTGGATGGCGCGCCTGAAGGCCGGCCTGTCCAAGACCTCGAGCAACCTGTCGCTGCTGTTCGTCGGTGCGCGCATCGACGAGGACCTGTACGAGGAGCTCGAAGCGGCGCTCCTGATGTCCGATGCCGGCATGGACGCCACCGAGCACCTGCTGGGCGCCCTGCGCCGCAAGGTCAAGGAAGACAAGCTGCTCGACGCCGCCCAGGTCAAGGCCGCGCTCAAGGAACTCATGATCGAGCTGCTGGCGCCGCTGCAGAAGCCCCTCGAACTGGGCCGCCATGAACCGCTGGTGATGATGATCTCGGGCGTGAACGGCGCCGGCAAGACCACCACCATCGGCAAGCTGGCCAAGCACATGCAGCGCTTCGACCAGTCCGTGCTGCTGGCCGCGGGCGACACCTTCCGCGCCGCCGCGCGCGAACAGCTGATGGTCTGGGGCCAGCGCAACAACGTCACCGTGATCTCGCAAGCCTCTGGCGACCCGGCCGCCGTCGCTTTCGACGCGGTCCAGTCGGGCAAGGCGCGCGGCACCGACGTGGTCATGGTCGACACCGCCGGCCGCCTGCCGACCCAGCTGCACCTGATGGAAGAACTCAAGAAGATCAAGCGCGTCATCGGCAAGGGCATGGACGGCGCCCCGCACGAGACCCTGCTGGTCATCGACGGCAACACCGGCCAGAACGCGCTGGCCCAGGTGAAGGCCTTCGACGACGCCCTGCAGCTGACCGGCCTGGTGATCACCAAGCTGGACGGCACCGCCAAGGGCGGCGTGCTGGCCGCGATCGCGCGTACCCGCCCGGTGCCGGTGTACTTCATCGGCGTGGGCGAAAAGCTGGACGACCTGCAGCCGTTCAACGCCGAAGAATTCGTCGAAGCGCTGCTGGGTTGAAGGAACGGACCATCGATGATCGAATTCCAGTCCGTCTCCAAACAATATTCCCCTGACGCTTACGCGCTGCGCGACGTCTCCCTCAATATCGGCAAGGGCGAGCTGGTCTACCTGGCCGGCCCGTCCGGCGCGGGCAAGTCGACCCTGATGAAGATGGTGGCCGCCGTCGAGCGGCCCAGCAGCGGCGTGGTCACCGTCAACGGCCAGGACATCGGCCGCCTCAAGCGGGCCGGCATTCCTTTCCTGCGCCGTAACCTGGGCCTGATCTTCCAGCACCAGCGCCTGCTCAACGACCGCAACATCCTCGGCAACGTCATGCTGCCCCTGCTCGTCACCGGCGCGCCGCGGCAGCAGGCCGAGCAGCGCGCCCGGGCCGCCCTCGACAAGGTCGGCCTGCTCGAGCGCGCCAGGGCGATGCCGCTGGAACTGTCCGGCGGCGAGCAGCAGCGCGTGGCGGTGGCGCGCGCCATCGTCAACCGCCCGCAGATCATCCTGGCGGACGAGCCGACCGCCAACCTCGACCGCGTGGCGGCCGACAAGGTGCTCGACGCGCTGCGCGCGTTCAACGCCGTCGGCGTCACCTGCGTGATCTCGACCCACGACGAGCAGGTGCTCGACAGTGCGGCGGCGCGCGTGATCCGTCTCGAGCATGGCCAGCTGGTGAGAGATGCCGCATGAGCCCCTGGATCCGCCAGCACCGTTTCGCCCTGGGAGCGGCCCTGTCCACGGTGCGCAAATCGCCGGGCAGCTTCCTGTTCAACGTGCTCGTCGTCGCCTTCGCCCTGATGCTGCCGATTGCCGGCATCACCCTGCTCGACAACGTGCGTCCGCTGTCCGAACAGCTCTCGGTCGACCCGGAGATCAGCGTCTTCATGAAGCTCGAGGCAACGCGCGAGGATGCGGCCGCCCTGCAGCCGCGCATTCGCGCGATCGCGGCCGGCGGCGGCAAGGCCGACATCGACTTCATCTCGCGCGAGCAAGCGCTGGCCGCGATGAAGGCCGGGAGCGGCCTGGGCGACGTGATCGACACGCTGGGCGAAAACCCGCTGCCGGACAGCTTCAAGCTGCGCCTGGACGGCAGCAGCGCGGCAAGCCAGGTCGACGCGATCACCGAACAGCTGCGCGCGCTGCCCGGCGTGGACGTGGTGCAGGTCGATTCGGCCTGGGTGAAGCGCCTGGCCGCCATGCTGGCCATCCTGCGCCTGGCCCTGCTGCTGCTGGCGGTCACGCTCGGCATCGTGGTGATCGCGGTGGTGTTCAACACCATCCGCTTGCAGGTGCTGACGCAGAAGGAAGAAATCAACGTGTCGAAGCTGCTGGGCGCCACGGACAACTTCATCCACCGCCCCTTCTACTACACCGGCGGCCTGCTCGGCCTGTGCGCGGGCGCGGTGGCGCTCGGCGCCGTGGTGCTGGCCCTGCAGCCGCTGAACGGCGCGATTGCGGACTTTGCAAGATTGTATGCATCGGAATTCCAGCTGGCGCCGCTCGGCGCACTGGAAACCGCCGGGGTCCTCGCGATCAGCGCGGGCCTCGGTCTGATCGGCGCGATGCTGTCGGTGCAGCGGCACCTGGCGCGCGTGCAATAGGGCAAGCCTGACTGGGCGCGCGGGCCGCTTGAGCCGGCCGCGCGTCCCACCTTGCTCCCCGCTTCAAACTGCTGACCCGCGCCACCCTACGCTCACACGAGCGCTATTCCTACAGGCCGGCTTTGACGAATGTGCGCCATCCAACAGAAGGCCGCCTCCCAGGCCTTTAACCTGTCTGTAACACGTTTTCCAGCAGTTTTTTGCTCACTTTTGAGCTAAATCAACTGAATTAGAGTCGCCTGCACTACAGTTAAAACGGCGCGATTTTGATTCCCACGGGCAATACTTTAGCCAAACTTAATCGATTTCGATAAATCGATGGCCTGCCTAGCACTCACACATGGAGAGTGCTAATATATGTCTCGAATACAGCGAAATCAAGGAAAGCATCCAAGTAACAAGCAGTAACGCTGGTGTCACGCGGCATGGGTCGGTGGCACATTGGGATGCAGTAAGTCTATTACGAGGAAATTGAAAATGTCCGCACAATCCGCATTGGTTCCGGCCGGCAGTCGTGCTCTGGGACTGGGTTTCACTGGCAATCTGGGCAACATCGATGCCTACATTTCTGCCGTCAACCGCCTGCCGATGCTGACTCACGAGGAAGAGGTATCGCTGGCGAAGTCGCTCCGGGAAAAGAATGACCTGGACGCTGCACAGAAGCTGGTGCTGTCGCACCTGCGCCTGGTCGTGTCGATCGCACGCGGCTACCTCGGCTATGGCCTGCCGCACGCCGACCTGATCCAGGAAGGCAATATCGGCCTCATGAAAGCGGTCAAGCGCTTCGACCCGAACCAGGGCGTGCGCCTCGTCTCGTACGCGATGCACTGGATCAAGGCCGAGATGCACGAATACATCCTGAAGAACTGGCGCCTGGTGAAGGTCGCCACGACCAAGGCCCAGCGCAAGCTCTTCTTCAACCTGCGTAGCAACAAAGTGGGCCTGGACACCATGACCCCGACGCAGGTCGACGAGCTGGCAAAGATGCTCGACGTCAAGCGCGAAGAAGTGATCGAGATGGAAACCCGCCTGTCGGGCCGCGACATCGCCCTCGAATCGCCGACCGACGACGAAGACGACAAATTCGCGCCGATCGCCTACCTGTCGTCGGAGCAGCAGGAGCCGACCCGCGTGCTGGAAGCCGAGCAGCGCGACCGCCTGCACTCGGAAGGCCTGGAGACCGCGCTGTCGAAGCTGGACCCGCGTTCGCGCCGCATCGTCGAAGCGCGCTGGCTGGCCAACGACGACGGTTCGGGCGCCACGCTGCACACGCTGGCCGAAGAGTTCGGCGTGTCGGCCGAGCGTATCCGCCAGATCGAATCGGCTGCGCTCAAGAAGATGAAAGGTGCGCTGGCGGCTTACATCTAAGCCCTGCCTGCCCCGACAGAAACCCCGCCCCGGCGGGGTTTTCTTTTTTCAAGTCGGGGTCAGGTCTGACATGTAGACACGGACTGAGCAATACAACACTGGAGTAACGCTCGAGCTCGTGTCCGAATGTCAGACCTGACCCCCATGGTTTCCTGATGTTTTAGTCGGTTGTGTTGCATCAGGGCCGGCTAGGCCAGCCAGCGCATCAGAGTTTCCGGATGCCCCGTATGCGCATCGGGACGTTCCTCGAGCGCGACGAAGCCATGCCTTTCATAGAAGCGGCGCGCTGCGTGGTTGGCCGAGTACACGCTCAGGTCGAGCCGGTTGCGGCCGGTCTTGGCATGCGCGAGGAGCAGGCTTCCGATGCCGGCGCCCTGGCTGTCTGGATCCACGAAGAGCGCGGCCAGGGCGTCGGCGTACACGCTATAGAAGCCCGCCAGGGCACCCTCGCGTTCGAACACGCAGGAGCTGGCCGCAGGCAGGTATACGCTGCGCATGTCGTCGAGCCGGGCGCGCCAGAATTGTTCGCCGATGAAAGCGTGCGCCTGGATCGATGCGCGCAGCCAGACGTCCAGCACCTGGTCCATGTCATCATTGCCAATCTGCCGGATCACCGCTGCGATCTCCTTTCCAAGCTGTTCCCTGTGGTGGCGTCGAGTATACCTGTCGCCGGGGGACGCCGGCTAGAATGCGTTTTCACCAGATACCAATGGAGTTCCCGATGACCGACCAGTACGTCCCACCCACAGTCTGGACCCCGCCCGCCTCCAGCGGCGGCACCTTCGCCAACATCAACCGCCCGGTCGCCGGCCCGACCCACGAGGCCGAGCTCCCGGTCGGCAAGCACCCACTGCAGCTGTACTCGCTGGCCACGCCCAACGGCGTGAAGGTGACCATCATGCTGGAAGAGCTGCTGGCCCTTGGCCACAGCGGCGCCGAGTACGACGCCTGGCTCATCAAGATCAACGAGGGCGCCCAGTTCTCGAGCGGCTTCGTCGAGATCAACCCGAATTCCAAGATCCCGGCCCTGGTCGACCGCAGCGCTGACGAACCGCTGCGGGTATTCGAATCCGGCTCCATCCTGGTCTACCTGGCCGAGAAGTTCGGCGCCTTCTTGCCAAAAGATGGTCCGGCGCGCGCCGAGACCATGAACTGGCTGTTCTGGCAGATGGGGTCGGCACCTTTCGTGGGCGGCGGCTTCGGCCACTTCTATGCCTATGCGCCGGAGAAACTGCAGTATCCGATCGACCGCTATGCGATGGAAACCAAGCGCCAGCTCGACGTGCTCGAGCGCCAGCTGGCCAACAATCAGTTTGTGGCCGGCAAGGAGTACACGATCGCCGACATGGCGATCTGGCCGTGGTACGGCGGCATGGTGCGCGGCGAGCTGTACGATGCCGGCGAATTCCTCTCCGTGCACGAGTACCGGCACGTGCGCCGCTGGGCCGACGAGATCGCGGCGCGCCCGGCCGTCGTCCGCGGCCGCAAGGTCAACCGGGTGCGCGGCAATCCGGATGAACAGGTTCCCGAGCGTCACGACGCTTCCGACCTGGACTGATCTTCCGTAAGGAAGACCGTGGCAAGCGAGGAAGACGCGCGCGATTGCGTTATGCTGGCCCGCGACATTCCAAACGATGTGCCTACGATGGGAGAGATGCCATGGTCAGCAAGAACACGATTTGCCTCTGGTTCAACGGAACGGCGCTGGAAGCGGCGCAGTTCTACGCGGCGACCATTCCCGACAGCGCGCTCGGCGAGGTCTTCCGCGCACCGAGTGACTATCCGGCCGGCAAGCAGGGCGACGTGCTGACCGTCGCCTTCACCGTGGCCGGCATCCCCTGCATCGGCCTGAACGGCGGCCCGGTCTTCCCCCATACCGAAGCCTTTTCCTTCCAGATCGCGACCGATGACCAGGAAGAAACCGACCGCCTGTGGAACGCCATCGTCGGCAACGGCGGCCAGGAAAGCGCCTGCGGCTGGTGCAAGGACAAGTGGGGCCTGTCCTGGCAGATCACCCCACGCGTGCTCAGCGAAGGCATCGCCGACCCCGACCCGGCCGTGGCGAAGCGCGTGTTCGAAGCGATGATGATGATGCGCAAGATCGACGTGGCGGCAATCGAGGCTGCGCGGCGCGGCTGAACGGAGAAGGAATAGCGGCCTGCGGGTTTGGCCCGCTTGCCGCCATTCAGGCGGCGGAAGCATGCGCTCCTGCACTATACTCTTGCCTTCCCGCCAGGAACCATGAGAAGCACGATGAAAGAACCCATGCAAGCTGAACCGGTTTTCAAGAAACTTCGCGGTATGGTCCGCTCCCTGCCGCCTGGCGGCATCACCCTGAGCGAACTGATCCGCCGCGTCGGCAACGAAGGCCTGTTGATCCTGACCGCCCTGCTCACCCTGGTCTTCCTGATTCCGGTATCGATTCCCGGTGTGAGCACCGTGTTCGGCGCCGCGATCCTGCTAATCGGCGTCAGCCGCCTGTTCGGCCGCGAACTCTGGGTCCCGGCAAAGCTGAAGCACCGAACGATCTCCACCAGCAAGCTGCGCCCGGCGCTGCGCAAGGCGCTGCCCTGGCTGTACCGGATCGAACGCGTGTGCAAGCCCAATCGTATCCAGTGGCTGGTGGCGAATGGCTCGATCCAGCATCTCAACAACGCCGGCTTGATCCTGGGCGCCGTGCTGCTGATGATGCCCTTCGGCCTGATCCCGTTCAGCAACACTTTCCCTGCGGTTGCCCTGCTCTTCCTGGCGATCGGCCTGCTGCAGCGCGACGGCGTCAGCGTACTGCTGGGTCACATCAGCAACGTCGTCACCATCCTGTATTTCAGCCTGCTCATCGGTGGCGGCGGTCTCGCCCTGCGCGAGCTGTTCCAGCGCATGGCCGGCTGAGCACCCTTCCTCTCTCCACAGGCCGGCATCAGGCTGGCCGGTTTGCATTGCAAGCCGGCACTAACTTCTGTTGCAAGGCTGCGCAATACCAAAGCATTAAGTTTTGCAGATTAGCCACCAAAACATCAACTTAGTGCAAAGTCTTAAGAATTTACTTTAAGTGCATTTACAGCTCTGCTAGCATCCTTCGCTCGCATGGAGGAGCACATGGTTGAGCAAAGCAGAAACGATGCACGTACCGACGTCCTGACCGCCAGTCAAGTCGACGAGGGGCTGAAACTGTGTGCCCGGTACGGTATCCATCCGGCCCTGCTCTTCATGGAAGAGGTCGGCGTACCACGGCCGGTGGCGCTCAGGGTACTGTGCTCGCCGCACTACTTCCGCCAGCGTGACCGCCGCAGGACGCCCAGGCCAGGTCATTGAGCAAAACGTGCGCATGCGAATCGCGTGCGGCAGGACCATTTGTTTCCTCTAGAATACAAGACTTTGTATTTCAAGGATCGCCATGTCCGCTACCCCGGAGCTCTCCACGCTCGAAGCCAACCTGACCTCGACGCTGGTCGCCAAGATCCGCGACTTCGCGATCTTCATGTTGACGCCGGACGGCAGGGTCGCTACCTGGAACGCCGGCGCGGCGCGGGCCAAGGGGTATGCGGCGGAGGAGATCATCGGCAAATCCTTTGCCTGCTTCTATACTCCTGAAGACCAGGAGATGGAGGTGCCGGCGCAGGCGCTCGCCACCGCGCGCGCGACCGGGATCTTCGAAGCGACCGGCTGGCGGGTGCGCAAGGACGGCTCGCGCTTCTGGGCGCACGTGGTGATCGACCCGCTGTACGACGATGACGGCGCCCTGATCGGCTTCGGCAAGGTCACGCGCGACATCACCAGGGCGCGTGAGGCGCGCGAACGCGAGGAGCGGGCCCGCGAGGCGCTGCTGCAGGCGCGCACCGAGCAGAGCCAGCACCTGCTGCGCCTGTTCGAGCAGGCGCCGGGCTTTGTCTGTTTCTTCCGCGGTCCCACCCATATCTACGAGCTGCAGAACGAGGCCCACCACCGCCTGGCCGGCCTGCGCGACATCATCGGCAAGCCTGTGCGCGAAGCCTTGCCGGAGCTGGAAGGCCAGGGTTTCTTCGAGCTGCTCGACGGCGTGTACACCTCGGGCAAGCCCTATGTCGGCCGCGCCGTCCCGATCACGGTGGAATCGGCCGGCGGCGGCAAGGTCGACAGCTTCATCGACTTCGTCTACCAACCGATCTTCGACGAGAACGGCCAGGTGCTGGGCATCGTCTCCCAGGGCAGCGACGTCACCGAGCAGGTGCTGGGCGCGCGCTCGCTGGGCGAGAAGCAGCTCGAGCTGGAACGGACCATCGGCGAACGCACCCGCGCGCTGGAAGACGCCCGGCAGGCGCTGGCGCTGGCCAACGAGCTCCAGATCAGCAATGCCTTTTTCCAAAGCCTGTTCGAGCAGGCGCCGGGCTTCATCTGCGTGCTCAAGGGTCCGGAGCACGTGTTCGACCTGGCCAACGGCGCCTACCGCAGGCTGGTCGGCAACCGTGAGCTGGCCGGCAGGTCGATCAGGGAGGTCCTGCCGGACGTCGAAGGCCAAGGCTTTTTCGAGCTGCTGGACAAGGTCTACCAGACCGGCAAGCCGGTGGTCGGCCAGAGCGTCCAGCTCGAGCTCAAGGAAACGCCATCGAAAATCGTCACCCGTTTCATCGATTTCGTCTACCAGCCCATCCTGAACGCGCAGGACCAGTCGGTCGGCATTTTCGTGCAGGGCAACGACGTCACCAGGCAGAAGCTGGCGCAGGACGAGGTGCAGAAATACCAGCGCGAGCTCGAGCAGTTGGTGCAGGCCCGTACCGAGGAGCTGCAAACCGCCCAGGCCGCGCTGCAGCACGCTCAGAAGCTGGAAGCCATCGGCAAGCTGACCGGCGGCGTGGCCCACGATTTCAACAACATCCTGCAGGTCATCGGCGGCAACCTGCAGCTGCTGCGCGACGGCGTAACGGGCGATGCACGGACCCTGAAGCAGCTCGACACCGCCAGCGGCGCGGTGGAACGCGGCGCCAAGCTGGCGGCGCAGCTGCTCGCTTTTGCACGGCGCCAGCCGCTGCAGCCGCGCGTGGTCGACCCGGCCGGCATCGTCCAGCAGATGGACGAGCTGCTGCGCCGCGCAGTCGGTGAAACGATCGCGGTCGAGACCATCCGCAGCGGCGGCTTGTGGAACACCTGCGTCGATCCCTACCAGCTCGAGAACGTCATCCTCAACCTGGCCATCAACGCGCGCGACGCCATGCCCGACGGTGGCCGGCTGACCATCGAGCTGGGCAACGCCCTGCTCGACGACGACTATGTGGCCCTGCACCACGACCTCACGCCCGGGCAGTACGTGATGATCGCTGTGTCCGACAACGGCTGCGGCATGAGCCGGGAAACGCTGGAGCGCGCCTGCGAGCCCTTCTTCACCACCAAGCCGGAAGGGCAAGGCACCGGCCTTGGCCTGTCGATGGCCTACGGCTTCGTGAAGCAGACCGGCGGCCACTTCAAGATCTACAGCGAAGTGGGACACGGCACCACGATCAAGATGTACTTCCCACGCTCCTACCAGGCGGAAACCAGCGAGCCGGTGCTCAAGAGCGGTCCGGTCACGGGCGGCGACGAGACCATCCTGGTGGTCGAGGATGACCCCGCGGTGCAGGCGACGGTGGTCGAGATGCTCAGGAGCCTGGGCTACAAGGTCATGAAAGCCGACAATGCGGCGGCGGCGATGGTGATCCTTAATAGCGGCATCCCGATCGACCTGCTGTTCACCGACGTCGTCATGCCCGGCACGATGCGCAGCCCGGAACTGGCGCGCCAGGCACGCGCGCTCCATCCCGGCATCGAGGTGCTGTTCACTTCGGGCTACACGCAGAACGCCATCGTCCACGACGGCAAGCTCGATGCCGGCGTCCAGCTGCTGTCCAAGCCCTACGCACGCGAACAGCTGGCGCGCAAGCTGCGGCAGATGCTGTCGAAGCAGCACGTGGCCCCGGCGGCGCCTGCGGCGCCCGGCGTCGAGAAGCTGGCGGCCACCAGGCGCGTGCTGTTCGTCGACGACGATGCGGACGTGCTGAGCATGACCTGCTCGCTGCTCGAGCTGCTGAACCAGCGCGTCGACGGCGCCGCCAGCCCGGCGGATGCGCTGGCCCTGCTGGAGCGCAACCAGTACGACATCCTGATCACGGACTACGGCTTGCCCGGCATGAACGGCATCGAACTGGCCAGGAAGGCGCAGGCCGGACAGCCGCAACTGAAAATCGTGATCGCCACCGGCTACGGCCAGGTGGCGGCAGCCGCCGAGATCGGGGCGATCACGATGCCCAAGCCGTTCACGCCGGCCGACCTGAAACGGATCCTGGCCTAGGCCGGCAGCCAGGCCGCCACCGCGTACAGCGCCATCTTGACGAACACGATCACCACGCCCGACACCAGCGCCGCGGATGCCAGGGCCGCGGCCAGGCCGGCCAGGATCCAGTAGCCGTCGCGTTCGAGAATGCCGAGCGCCAGCAGGCTGATCGAAAAAGCCGGCAGCATGTTCCCCATCGGGATCGGCAGCAGCACGACCACGGCCAGCACCAGGCACACCGCGCCCACCAGGTATTCCATCGGCGGCAGGGCCAGCGCACTGGCCCGCGGGCGCAGCAGGCGCTCGGCGCGCTGCAGCCAGGGGTACATGCGCCCTACCAGCGCGCGGAAGGCCGGGCGCGGCATCGAACGCGCCGCGATGAAGCGCGGCAGCCAGGGCCGGCGCCCGAAGGCCAGCTGCGCCGCCAGGAACACCAGCGGCAGGCCGAGGATGGCCGAAGTGCCGGGCAGCGCCGGCAGCGCGTTGGGAAAGGCGAAGACGAACAGCAGGGCGCCGAGCGCACGGTCGCCCAGGGCCGCGAGCAGGTCGCCGATCGAGACCCGCTCGCCCTCCTCCTCGGCCAGGCGCTGCAGCACCGCCGACAGCGCGCTTCCCGCGGCGGGGCCGGTCATTGCGCCTGCAATGCGGCGATGCGCGCCTCGATCGGCGGATGGCTGGAGAACAGCGACAGCGCGCCCTTGCCGGAAATGCCGAAGGCCGCCATGTTCTTCGGCAGCTCCCCTTCGGCCAGGCCGCCCAGGCGGCGCAGCGCCGCGATCATCGGCTGCGGGCGACCCAGGATGCGGGCAGCCCCGCGGTCGGCGCGGAATTCGCGCTGGCGCGAGAAGTACATCACGATGATGCTGGCCAGGATGCCGAACAGGATCTCGCACACCACCACCGTGACCATGTAGCCGATGCCCGGGCCCGACTGTTCGCTGTCGTTCCGGCGCAGCATCTGGTCGACGGCATAGCCGACCACCCGCGCCAGGAACACCACGAAGGTGTTGACCACGCCCTGGACCAGGGTCAGCGTGACCATGTCGCCATTGGCGATGTGCGCCACCTCGTGCGCCAGCACGGCTTCCACCTCCTCCTGCGACATCGAGGCCAACAGGCCCGTGGACACCGCGACCAGCGAGCCGTTGCGCGTGGCGCCGGTCGCGAAGGCGTTCGGCTCGCCCTCGTACACGGCCACTTCCGGCATCTTGATGCCGGCCTTGCGCGCCTGCTCCGCCACGGTGTCCAGCAGCCAGGCCTCGGTGGCATTGGCCGGCTGGGCGATGACGCGCGCCTTGGTCGACCACTTGGCGATCGGCTTGGACAGCCACAGCGAGATGAAGGCGCCGCCGAAGCCCATTAGCGCGGCGAAGGCCAGCAGCATGGGGAGATCCAGGCCGTTGGCGGTGAGGAAGCGGTTGACGCCGAGCAGGCTGGCGCTGACGCTCAGGACCAGCACGACGGCCAGGTTAGTGGCCAGGAACAGGACAATGCGTTTCATGGTTTTCCTTCAAAAACAAAATAGATAAGAATCAGCCCGCGGCGTCCTGCGCCTGCAGGTCCAGGCGCGTGATCGCGACGCGCAGGATGCGCCGGTCTTCCACCGCCAGGATCTCGAAGCGCAGCCCGTCGGCCTCGATCGCCTGGCCGGCGGCCGGCAGGGTTTCGAAACGCGCCAGCAGGTAGCCGGCGAGCGAGCTGTAGTCGGCGTCCGGGTCCACCAGGCGATCGGACTCCAGCACCTGCTCGAGCAGGTGCAGGTCGGCGCTGCCGTCGGCCTCCCAGCGGCCCGCTCCCTGCGCGCGGATCGCCGGCTGCTCGTCCTCGTCCGGGAACTCGCCGGCGATCGCTTCCAGCAGGTCGATCGGCGTCAACAGTCCCTGGACCACGCCGTACTCGTCGGCCACCAGCACCAGCTGGCCACGGGCGCGCTTGAGCGTGTCCATGGCGCGCAGCACGCCGGCGGTGTCGGGCAGGTAGATCGGCTTGCGCAGCAGCGCCGGGTCGGCCTCGTCGATGCGCTCGTAGAGCAGCAGCGCCCCGATCAGGTCCTTGGTGCGGGCCACGCCCACCACCCGGTCGACGTCGCCGCGGCAGACCGGCAGCTGGTTGTGCGGGGTTTCCTGCAGCTGCTGCAGGATGGTGGCTGCGTCCTGTTCCAGGTTCACCCAGGACATCTCGGCGCGCGGCGTCATGATCGAGCGGATCGAGCGGTCGGCCAGGGTCAGCACGCCGCTGACCATGTTGCGCTCCTCGACGGCGAAACTGTCGTCCGGCTCGCGCGCTTCCTCCGGCGCCTCTTCGAGGGCATGGCGAGGCTTGCCGAGCAGGCGCAGGACCGAGTCGGCGGTGCGCTCGCGGAACGGCAGGCGCGCCTCGTTCTTCAGGAAGTTACGGCGCGCGAACTGGTTGAAGGTCTCGATCAGCACCGAGAAGCCGATCGCCGCGTACAGGTAGCCCTTCGGGATGTGGAAGCCCAGTCCCTCGGCGATCAGGCTCAGGCCGATCATCAACAGGAAGCTCAGGCACAGCACCACCACGGTCGGGTGTGCGTTGACGAAGCGGGTCAGCGGCTTCGAGGCCAGAATCATGACGCCGATCGAGATGATGACGGCCGCCATCATGACCCACAGTTCGTCGACCATGCCCACCGCCGTGATCACCGCGTCCAGCGAGAACACCGCGTCGAGCACCACGATCTGCGCCACCACGGCGGCGAAGCCGGCATACACCTTGTTGCCGGACTGGACGTGGACCACGCCCTCGATGCGCTCGTGCAGCTCGACCGTGGCCTTGAACAGCAGGAACAGGCCACCGATAAGAAGAATCAGGTCACGCCCGGAGAAACTGAAGGAACCGAGCGAGAACAGCGGCGTGGTCAGGGTGACCAGCCAGGAGACGATCGTCAGCAGGCCGAGGCGCATGGCCATGGCCAGGGACAGGCCCAGCAGGCGGGCCTTGTCGCGCTGGTGCGGCGGCAGCTTGTCCGCCAGGATCGCGATAAAAATCAGGTTGTCGATGCCCAGGACGATTTCCAGGAACACCAGGGTCAGCAAACCCACCCAGATCGAGGGGTCCATTAGCCATTCCATCTTGCTTGCCTTAATAAACGTGAAGAAGCGGGGTCCACCGGCTAGGGCAGGTGGAAGAAGTCCGGAGGCAGGCAGGCGCGCGCGGGCGCCGTCCAGGGCGAACCGGACGGACGACAGGAGGGGAGCCACGCTCCCGCGTCAGGCGCGGCGGGGTGGCTTGTCGGGGGGCGGCAGGGAGAGGCGGTAAGGCGGCGCGGCGTGCTGCGGGACCGCGGCGGCGCGCAGGCCCGCCAGGTTCAGGCGGGTGTCCTGGTGCACCAGGTCATGCAGGTCGGCCACCGAGGGCGGCTCGTCGGGATCGATGTCGGCGTTGGCGTTGCCCTGGAAGGCATCGCTGCTGGTCATGCTCGCATGCGTGTGCGTGCCATCGGGCTGCGCGGTCGACACGGACATCGACAGCGCCAGGACGTTCAGCGGGAACAGCAGGATCAGGAATATGACGAAGAGTCGTCTCATACAATGGGGGAAAGCATGACGATGCCAGTATATCACGCGGCCGAACGCTGCCCGCACGGCTGGGAAAAGGCGGCAGAATCCGCTTTTCCCGAGGGCGGCAAGGCCGTACACTGCATCAGGTTTCCCGACGACAAACGTTTGATGAACACGACCCCAGCCTCCCCCGCCGCACCGGCACTCAACATCAAGGCAGCCGATGTCCATACCTACGATGCCATCGTGATCGGCTCGGGCATCAGTGGCGGCTTCGCGGCGAAGGAGCTGTGCGAACTGGGCCTGCGCACCCTGGTCCTCGAGCGCGGCCGGACGGTGGAACACATCGCGGACTATCCGACCGCGCTGAGTGCACCGTGGGAGCTGCCCAACCGGAATCAGCTGAGCCGCAAGATGCGGGAAGACAATCCGATCGCCAGCCGCCATGCTTCTTTCCAGGAAGCGACCGAGCACTTCTTCGTCAAGGACAAGGAACACCCGTATGTGCAAACCCGCCCTTACGACTGGATCCGCGGCTACCAGATGGGCGGGCGCTCGCTGACCTGGGGGCGCTGGACCCAGCGCTGGAGCGAGCAGGATTTCGAGGCCAACGCCAGGGAAGGCATCGCCGTCGACTGGCCAATCCGCTATCGCGACCTCGCCCCTTGGTACAGCCATGTGGAGCGATTCGTGGGCGTCAGCGGCACGCGCGATGGTCTGTCCCAGGTGCCGGACGGCGAATTCCTGCCGCCCCTGCCGATGACGCCCGTCGAGGAGCACTTCAAGCGCCAGCTCGCCAGGCATTATGGAGACCGCCACCTGATCATCGCGCGCATGGCCAACCTGTCGGTGCCGCACCTCGGCCGCGGCAGCTGCCAGAACCGCAACCTGTGCGTGCGCGGTTGTCCATTCGGCGGCTACTTCAGCAGCAATAGCGCGACCCTGCCGGCGGCGGCCCGGACCGGCCTGCTGACCATCCGCCCGCACTCGGTGGTGGAATCCATCATCCACGATCCCGCCAGCGGCAAGGCCAGGGGCGTGCGCGTCATCGACGCGAACACCAGGGCGAGTACCGAGTATTTTGCGAAGCTCGTTTTCGTCAATGCGTCGACCCTGAACACGACGCTGATCCTGCTGAACTCCACCTCCAGCCGCTTCCCCCGGGGCATGGGCAATGACAGCGGTGAGCTGGGACACAACCTGATGGACCATAACTGCAATGCCACGATCGGCGCCGAGATTCCGATGTTCCAGGACCAGTACTACCAGGGGCGCCGTCCCGGCGGCGTCTACCTGCCGCGCTTTCGCAATCTCGGGTCCGACCGCAGCAGCGCTTTCCTGCGCGGCTTCGCCTACCAGGGCAGCAGCACGCGCACGCCGCGTGCTACGCCCCCGGGCCTGGGAGCGGAGCTCAAGGAAGCCTTGCGCGATCCCGGTCCATGGCAGATCAGCATGCGCGGCATCGGCGAATGCCTGCCCTGCCACAGCAACAAGGTCAGCCTGAGCCCGAGCCTGCGCGATGCCTGGGGCATGCCCTTGCTCGACGTCGACGCCGCTTTTGGCGACAACGAGCATGCGATGACGCGCGACATGCTGGCCGCGGGCAGCGAGATGTTCGAACGTGCGGGCTTCACCAACATCACCACGCACGAGGCGCACGACAACATGGGCCTGCGCAACCACGAAATGGGCACGGCCCGCATGGGCCGCGATGCGTGCACCTCGGTGCTCAATGACCACAACCAGGTATGGGGTGCGCCGAATGTCTTCGTCACCGATGGTGCCTGCATGACCTCGAGCGGAACCGCGAATCCTTCGCTCACTTATATGGCGCTGACCGCCCGGGCCGCGCATTTCGCCGTGGACCAGCTCAAGAAAGGAAACCTGTGAGCGCGCCGCCGGACAGCCGGCGCCGCCGCGTGCTGCTGTCCATGGCGCTGGGCGGCGCCGGCCTTGCCGGCGGCTGCAGCCTGCCTGTCCTGCGGCGCGACGCCCAGCGCAGCGCGCTCGCTGCGCGCGACGTGCTGCTGCTCGACGACCTGGGCGAGACCATCGTGCCGGCGACACCCGGCCTTGGCGGAGCGCGTGCGGCGGCGATCGGCCTGTACATGCTCGCCACGGTGAATACCTGCTGGCCGCTGGAGGAGGCGCACGCCTTCGTGCGCGGGCTCGATGCGCTGGAGGCAGCCTGCACCCAGGAACATGGCAAGGGCTTCGGCGCGCTGAGCGAGGCGCAGAAGCTGGCTTTCCTGACCCGCTGGAGCCTCGAGCCGGCCGGCGCCGGCATGGTCGCCATGCTCAAGCGCCTGACCGTGCACGGCTACCTGACCTCGGAAATCGGGGCTACCCAGGCCCTGCGCTACGATCCGGTGCCGGGCACGTATCGCCGGATCCGGTATGCGAAGGGCGACAGGCGCTGGGCGACCTGACTCACTGCGACAGGTGTTCGATCAGGATGGTCGTGCCGACCAGCACCAGCACCACCCCGCCGATGCGCTCCGCGTTGCGTCCCACGGCCGCGCCCAGGCGCCGCCCGAGCAGCACGCCGATGGTGACCATCACGGTGGTGGCGATGCCGATCGCCACCGCCGCATGCACGATCGAGACGTCCACGAAAGCCAGCCCGACCCCGACCGCCATCGCATCGATGCTGGTGGCCACCGCGGTCAGCACCAGCACCAGGAAGTTCTGCGAGCCGGCGCGCTCTTCTTCCTCTTCCTCGTCGCCAAAGGAGAGCCACAGCATGCGCCCGCCCAGGCCCAGCAGCAGGAAGAAGGCGATCCAGTGGTCCCACTGGCGGATGGCGTCGGCGGCCAGCGAGCCGAGGGCCCAGCCGATCAGCGGGGTGATGGTCTCGATGCAGCCGAACAGCAGGCCGATCCGCAGCGCCTGCGGCAGGCCGGGATTGCGCAGGGCGGCGCCTTTCGCGATTGCCGCGGCAAAGGCGTCGGTCGACATGGCGAGGGCGAGGAATACGAGGGCGGTGAAGGTCATGCTGGGGTTCCGGTCGGACAAAAACACAAAGGCGCACCCGCACGCCCGACAATGGCGCGGATGGGCCGATGGTCTCGCCAACCGCTAGGTCGCCCGCGCCACGCTCCGGCATCAGAAACTGAGCGAAGCGAGTATGTTGACACGGGCCCTCCCGCATTGCGCAGGAGGAGGCTACTCCCCACAGGGTGTGGGCATTCTAGAAGGAAACAACCTCCGGCGCAAGCGAACCGGGCGCTGCTGCGTCCTGCGCCAGCAGGAAGCGCCGCCCCATCATCTGCAACATCTCGCCGGCCGGCACCGGACGCGCGATGTAATAGCCCTGCACTTCGTTGCAGTCCAGGCCGCGCAGGATGTCGAGCTGCTCCTCGGTCTCGACGCCTTCGGCCACCACCGCCATGCCGAGCGCGTGGGCCATCGACACGATCGCCTGGAAGAACACCCTGCCCTCCTTCGAGTTGCCCAGTTCCGTGGTGAAGGCGCGGTCCACCTTCAGCACGTCCATCTTCAGGCGCTGCAGCTGCGACAGCGAAGAGTAGCCGGTGCCGAAATCGTCCACGTGCAGCTTGACGCCGAGGGCGCGCAGGGCGGCCAGTTCGGCCAGGATGTCGTCGTGGTCGCCCATCATGGCCGACTCGGTGATCTCGATTTCGATCAGGCTGGCCGGCACGCAGTGGCGCGCCATCGCGCAGCTCAAGTGGCGCTGCACGCCGCCGCGCAGGAACTGCTTGGGCGAGACGTTGATCGAGACCGGCACGAGCCGGGCTCCCGCCTCGCGCCAGGCGGCCAGCTGGGCGCAGGCCTTGTCGATCACGATCTCGCCGATGTTGCGAATCAGGCCGGTGCTTTCCGCCAGCGGGATGAACTCGCCCGGCGCCACCAGGCCCAGTTCCGGATGGCGCCAGCGCACCAGCGCCTCCATGCTCAGCAGCTCGCCGCTGCGGGCGTCCACGCGCGGCTGGTAGTGCAGCAGGAACTGGTCGTGCTCGATCGCTTCGAGCATGCGCTGCTTCAGCCGGGCGCGCGCGGTCAAGCCGTTCGACAGCGCCGGGTCGAAGAAGCGGTACTGGCCCTTGCCCTCGTTCTTCCCGGCGTACATCGCGATGTCGCTGTGGCGCACCAGGGTCTCGGCGTCCTGGCCGTCGCGCGGGAACATGCTGATGCCGATCGAGGCGCCCACCGCGTGCAGCTCGTCGCCGATCAGGAAAGGCACGCCGAAGGCCTCGACGATGCGCGCCGCCACCGAGGCGGCCTGGCGCTCGCCCTCGCAGGGATGCAGCAGCACCAGGAACTCGTCGCCGCCGAAGCGCGCCACCCGGTCCGTCGGGCGCAGCAGCGACAGCAGGCGTCCCGCCGCGCTCTTGAGCAGCAGGTCGCCGGTGGCGTGGCCGTGGGTATCGTTGACCTGCTTGAATTCGTCGAGGTCGATGAACAGCAAGGCCAGGCCGGCCTCGCTGCCGCGCGCCTGCGCCAGGATCGCCGGCATCGCGGCCAGGAAAGCGTGGCGCGTGGCCAGGCCGGTCAGCACGTCCTCGTTGGCCAGGCGCTCCAGCTGGGTCTCGTGGGCCTTGCGCTCGCTGATGTCCTGGAGCGTCACCGCCAGCCCGTTCCCGACCCGCACCAGGCGCCGGCGTCCCCAGCTGATGTTCAGGCGGTTGTCGAGCGGCATCCGGCGGTCGTCCTCGTAAAAGCCACTGTCCATCGCCTTGCGGTAGGTGTCGAGCAGCGCTTCCCCGAACAGGGCGCTGTCGACCTGCGACAGGCTGCTGCCCACCAGCGTGGCACGCGTCAGCCCGTAGAAGAAGGCGCCGCGCTCGTTGCAGTCGACGATGCGGAAGTCGAGGATGTCGCCCTCGCGGTCGCGCACGGCGGCGGCCATGTAGAAGCCGTCATTGCCGCTTTCGGTGGCGGTGCGGTAGGCGCGCTGCACTTCTTCCTGCTCGCGCTCGCGCAGCACCGCGCGGCGCGCCAGCACCGAACCGATGCCTCCCAACAGCAGCAGGCAGGCGCCGATGGCGATGGCGCGGTTGCGGCTGTCGACCCAGGCCGCCTGCGCGGCGTCCAGGGCGACGGCATGCGACAGGCCGACCAGGGCCACCAGCGGATAGGCGCTCGAGTGGCGCCAGCCGAGCACGCGCGCCTGGCCGTCAGCGAAACCATCCTGCCCCTGCACCAGGCGCACGCCGTGGTCGCCCGCCCACAGGTCCGCGCGCGCCGGCAGCAGCCTGGCGCCGCCGTCGCGGAAGGCGCTGCCGTCGCTGTGCTGCTCGGCGCGCAGGCGCCCTTCGCTGCCGGCCAGCGCCGCCACGCCGCCCGCACCCAGCGTGGCCGGGCTGACGAAGGAGGTGAAGTAGCGCGCATCGACCGCCATCAGGACGATGCCGTCGAATTCGTCGTCGCGGGTGTCGAGGCGGCGGGTGAACAGTACCATTTCGCCGCCCTCGCCTTCCTTGACGAAGCGCGGCGGCGCGGCGCCGACGCGCAAGGCGGTCGAGATGTGGTTGCGGTGCTGGACGAAATACGGCGCGGCGGACAGGTCGCTGCCGAGCAGCGCGGGGCGGGTCGAGGCCTGCACCATGCCGTCGCGGTCGACGATCGCGACCACGCCGAAGGCGGCGTCGGTGAACATGCCGTCGCGCCGCAGTTCGTCGAGCAGGCCAGGGTCGCGTCCTTTCTCCCAGCTGAACTTCAGCTGCATCGTGACCTGGTCCATCTGGCCGACCGAGCGCGTGATGTACTGCTCGTAGGCCTCGGCATAGGCGCCGGCGTCCTTGCGCGCCTGGGTGTCGGCGCGCGCGCGCTCGGCCTCGGCGCGCAGGACGGTGGCGATCCACAGCGCCGCGCACAGGAGCAGCGCCAGGAGCGGCCAGATGAAAACGAGATAGCGGTTGGTGCGGGAAGCGGTGCGGACGGCGGCGTGGATGCTCATGCAGGCTGGGTCGAGATGCAAAGTTGCCGCAAGTCTACTTAGCAAACATGTCATCCCGATGACATAGGCAAAGTGACAAACCGCGCATTTTCAGCGGCAAACTGACCGTAGCATGAGCGTCGTTTCCAACGCCTCCTGAACCCGATGAAAAAGTTCGCCATCCTGATCCTGGCCGCCAGCGCCCATGTCCCCGTTTACGCCGGCACAGCCAGCCTCACGCCCGAGCCCGGCCCCCACGCGGTCGGCCTGCGCGTGGTGCAGCACTACGACTACAGCCGTGCCATGGACGAGCAGGTCGACGCGTTCGGCAAGCCGGTGGCCGCGCCGCCGGCGCGGCCGATCCAGGCCCTGGTCTGGTATCCGGCCAAGCGCACCGGCGCCGCGCCGATGCGGGTCGTGGACTATCGCCAGGCCGCCCTGTCCGACGTGAACTTCGGATTGCCGGCGGCGGACAGCGCGAAGCAGCGGGCCGCCTGGCTGGCGGGTCCGCAGAAGTCCTGGTACGAAGCCGCGACCCTGGCCGTGCGCGACGCCGTCCCCGCCGCCGGCAAGTACCCGGTGCTGGTCTACGCGCCGAGTTTCGCCGCCCCGGCGGACGAGAACCTGGACTTGTGCGAGTACCTGGCCAGCCAGGGCTACGTGGTCATCGCCAGCCGCAGCCTGGGCGCACGCGCGATCGTCATGACCGACGATGTCGAAGGCGTGGAAGCGCAGGCGGCGGACATCGCCTTCCTGGTCAACGGTGCGCGCAGCCTGCCGCAGGCCGACATGGACAAGGTCGCGGTGGTGGGCTTCAGCTGGGGCGGCCTGTCCAACGTGTTCGCCCCCGCGCGCTCGAGCCGCATCAAGGCCTTGGTGAGCCTGGACGGTTCGATCCGCTTCTACGAGAAGATCTGGAGCGCCGCCGGCGACGTGCGGCCGGCGCGCACTGCGGTGCCGATGCTGTCCCTGGGCGCCGCTTCCCTGCCCTTCGAAGAACTCGAACAGAAGAAGAACAGGCCGGTCGCGAGCTATCTCAACAGCATGAAGTATTCGGACGTCTATTTCGGCACCATGCACCCGATGCAGCACGGGCACTTCAGTTCCCTGTACGGATTCCGCCTGGCCCGCGACGACGAATTCGGCGACTACCGGCGCGCCGACGTCGAGCAGGCCTACCGCGCCGTCGCCCTGTACGTGCACCGTTTCCTCGATGCCTACCTGAAGCAGGACGACAAGGCGATGGCCTTCCTGCGCCAGTCGCCCGCCAGGAACGGCATCGCGCCGCAGGTGATGGCGATGCGCTTCCAGCCGGCAGCCGCCACGGTGCCGAGCGAAGCGGGCTTCCTGCGTGCCTTCGCCGCAGCCGGTTACCGCGATGCCCAGGCCATCCATGCGCGCATGCGCGAGGCATCCGCCGACTTCGCGCTGAGTCCCCTCAACCTCAATACCCTGGGTTACCAGCTGCTGGGCGGGAAGAATGCGCGCGGCGCGGTCGAACTGTTCAAGCTGGCCACCCATATCGAGCCGAAATACGGTAACGCGTGGGACAGCGAAGGCGAGGCCTGGGAGGCGCTGGGAGAGAAGGAACAGGCGATCGCGGCCTACGAGAAGGCGGTCGCGGTGGACAAGAACCAGCTGAACGCGGTGGCGCGCATCAAGGCGCTGCGCGCCGGAAACTGAGCTAGGCCGCGGACAGCATGTAACCGGCCCCACGCACGGTCTTGAGCAGGGACTTGGCGCGTCCCAGCGCCTTGCGCAGGCGCAGCACGTGGACGTCCACGGTGCGCTGGTCGAGCCTGTCGTGCGAGGCCCACAGCTGCTCGAGCAGCTGGGCGCGCGAGAACACCTGGCCCGGGTGGCACAGCAGGAAGCGCAGCAGCCGGTATTCGGCGTGCCGCACCTCGACCTTGTGGTTGCCGACGCGCACGCTGCAGCTGAGCGGATCGAGCACCAGGCGCCCCAGGCACAGCAGGCGCTCGTCCGGCGCTTCGTCCGGCGGCGGCTGGGGGATGAATTCGGCGAGCGGGGGCGGCGCCGTGCGTTCGCCGTCCGTGCATTCGGCAGCGAGCAGGATCACCGGCTTCTCGCGCAGGCGGCGATCGCCGCGCAGGCGCGCCAGCAGGCGCAGGCCGCCTTCCTGGCGCAGCATCGATTCCTGCAGCAGCAGTTCGGGGCGTTCGCGCCCGATGAAATCCCAGGCCTGCGCCAGGCTCGGCACGCTGTGCCAGACCCACTCGTCTTCGTGCAGCGAATACTTGAGCAGCTCGGCGATGGCCGGCTTGTCGTCGACGACCAGGACGATCGTGTTAGCCGTTGTCATCATGGGGTCCAAAGAAAATCCGGCAGCCCAGCTGCCGGAATCGTGACGGAGTCAGGAGATCAGTAGATCGCCTTGCCCGATGCATCCTTCAGGCTGGCCTTCCAGTTGGCCTGCACCAGCTTGACGACCGATGCCGGCATCGGCACGTAGTCCAGCTCGGCGGCAGCCGGGGCGCCGTTCTTGAAGGCCCAGTCGAAGAACTTCACGACTTCCAGGCCCTTGGCGGCATTGGCCTGGGTCTTGTGCATCAGGATGTAGGAGACGCCCGTGATCGGCCAGCTCTGCTTGCCGGCCGCGTCGGTCAGCACCACGCCGAAGCCCGGGGCCTTGGTCCATTCGGCGCCGGCAGCGGCGGCCTTGAAGGCCTCGTCGTCCGGCTGCAGGAAGGCGCCGTCCTTGTTCTTCAGCTGGGTGTGCGCCAGCTTGTTCTTCTTGGCGTAGGCCCACTCGACGTAGCCGATCGCGCCCTTGATGCGCTGCACGTTGGCGGCCACGCCTTCGTTGCCCTTGCCGCCCACGCCCACGGCCCACTTCACGGTGGTGCCGGCGCCGATGCTGTTCTTCCAGTCCGGGCTGGTCTTGGCCAGGTAGTCGGTGAACAGGAAGGAGGTGCCCGAGGAGTCGGCGCGGTGCACGACGGTGATGTCGGCCTCCGGCAGCTTCACGCCCGGGTTCAGCGCGGCGATCGGCTGCGCGTTCCACTTGGTGATCTTGCCCATGTAGATGTCGGCCAGCACCGGGCCGGTCAGCTTGAGCTGGCCCGGCTGTACGCCTTCGACGTTGACCACGGCGACCACGCCGCCCATGATGGCCGGGAACTGCATCAGGCCGGCTTCGTCCAGGTCTTCGGCTTTCAGCGGCATGTCCGACGCGCCGAAGTCCACGGTCTTGGCCTTGATCTGCTTGATGCCCGCGCCCGAACCGACCGACTGGTAGTTCAAGCCATTGCCGGTGGCAGCCTTGTACGACTCGGCCCACTTGGCGTAGATCGGGTACGGGAAGGTCGCGCCGGCGCCGGTCATGTCTGCGGCGTGGGAGGTCGACATCGCGAACACGGCGGCAGTCGTGGCGGCTGCGGCGAGGATCTTCTTGAACATTGGCTTCTTATTCCTATTCCTGGTTGATGGAGGTGTGTTTTGGACCACGTGGCAAAGTCTAGTGCGCCGATGTGACAACAATGTGACCGCAATGTGACCCTTCCATGACTGCACGTGCGCGACCGCGGCGGGCAGGTTTGCTATGATGAGGATTCCAAAAAAACAACCCGGTGGACATCGCATGCATCCCCTGCTCCGTGTTCTCTCCTTCGGCTGCGCCGCCGCTGTGCTGGCCGGCTGTGCCGCCCCCGAACGCCTGCCCGAAGCGCGCTACACCCTGACCGAGCGCCAGGTGCTGCCGCTGGGCGAAGGCCTGACCATCACCTACGAAGGCGCGGAAGACAGCCGCTGCCCGGACAATGCGCGCTGCATCTGGCCAGGCCAGCTGGCCTACCGCTTCACGATGCGCATCGGTAACGTGGCGCAGGGCTTCTACCTGGTGCCGGGGCGGCCGGGCTACATGTCGCCGGCGCTGCGCGGCTCGCTCATCCAGCTCGACCACCTGACCCCGCAGCCGCCGCGCGGCATCGCGGGCGCCGCACCAAGCTCGTATCCGGTGACCTTCAACATGTACGCCTACTAGGCGCTCGAAGGAAGATCCCATGAAGGCGACCCTGCTCGCTTGCGGGCTGACTTTGTCCATCGTCCTGCACCCAGCCGCGGCCACGGCGAAGACGCCGGTGGCCACCGGCACCGGCGGCGCGGTCGCCACCATCAGCGAGCAGGCCTCGCAGTCGGCCATGGCGATCCTGAACAAGGGCGGCAATGCCGTCGACGCGGCGGTCGCGGCCGCGGCCACGCTGGGCGTCACCGATCCGTTCAGCTGCGGCATCGGCGGCGGCGGCTTCATGCTGATCTATCTGGCCAAGGACAAGCGCGTCATCAGCATCGACCACCGCGAGACGGCCCCGGCCAGCTTCACGCCCCAGGCTTTCCTCGAGAACGGCAAGCCAATCGACTTCGACACGGCGGTGGCGAGCGGCGCCTCGGTCGGCGTGCCCGGCACCGTGCGCGGCTGGCACGAGGCGCTCGAGCGCTACGGCACGATGCGCTTCAGCCAGGTGCTGGCGCCGGCCATCGAGGTCGCCGACAAGGGTTACACGGTGACTGAAATATTCAGTCATTTGACGGCGCAAAATGAAAGAAAATTTCAGCTATACGCGCCGACCAGTGCGCTCTACCTGCGCAATGGCAAGGCCGTGCAGCCGGGCACCCTGATCCGCAATCCGGGCATGGCCAGGGCCTACCGCGAGATCGCCGAGGGCGGCGTCAAGGCCTTCTACGAAGGGCCGCTCGCGCGCGCCATCGTCGATGCCGTCAACAAGCCGCCCCTGGCTCCCGGCAAGAGCGCACGGCCCGGCCGCATGACGATGGCCGACCTGGCCAACTACGAGGCGCGTATCCGCCAGCCGCTGCGCAGCACCTACCGCGGCTACGAGATCGTCGGCATGCCGCTGCCCAGCAGCGGCGGCGCCACGGTGGCCGAAGCGCTGAACATCCTGGAAGGCTACGACCTCAAGAAGCTGCCGCGCGCCCAGGCCGAGCACCTGTACATCGAGGCCAGCCGCCTGGCCTTCGCCGACCGCAACGCCTACCTGGCCGACCCCGAATACATCGACGCGCCGGTGGCCGGCATCCTGTCCAAGGAATACGCGGCCCAGCGGCGCAAGCTGATCGGGGCGCAGGCGGCACGCACCGTGGCGGCGGGCGATCCTTACGGCTACCAGCGCGACCTGAGCGTGCCATTGCGCCGGGAGGCCGTATCCCCGCAATCGGCCAAACTCCAGCTGGAAAACGCCCACACCACCCACCTGACGGTCTCGGACAAGGACGGCAACGTGGTGTCGTATACCTTCACCATCGAATCCTGGGGCGGCAGCGGCATCGTCGTGCCGGGCTACGGCTTCCTGCTGAATAACGAGCTGACCGACTTCGACTTCAGCGGCCCGCACCCGAACGTGCCCGAAGCCGGCAAGCGCCCGCGTTCCAGCATGGCGCCGACCATCGCGCTCAAGGACGGCAAGCCGGCCTTCACCATCGGCAGCCCGGGCGGCTCGACCATCATCACGACGGTGCTGCAGACCATCTTCAACTACATCGACCTCGGCATGCCGATGGACCAGGCCGTGAACGCGCCGCGCATCTCGGAGCGCAACGGCGAGGCCACCTCGATCGAGCCGGGCTTCGCCGGCAGCGGGCAAGCGCGCGCGCTCGAGCGCCTCGGCCACCGCTGGGAAGCCGAGCCGGAAGAAATCGGCGCCGCGAATGCCCTGGTGTTCAACCCGGACGGCACCGTCACCGCGGTCAGCGAAAGCAAGCGCCACGGGGTCGGCACGGCCCTGGTGCAGCGCCGCGGACATTAGCAAGCTCCCCTGGCGTTGGGCGTTTGTTACATGTTCAAAATCTTTCTTGGGAAAAATACAGTTTCATGTAGGAATGATCTTACATTGAGATAACATACGAGTATTAGCACTGTTCATATTGTCATGTCCACCTCCTACGTCGTGCCCACCCTGCCGATCCGCCGGAGTACCCTCACCCTGGTCCTCGCGTTCGTGCTCATCACGGCGATGAGCATCCTCTTCGTCCGCGAGGTCGTCGACCTGCGCGACGCGATGGGCCAGCTCAGGCAGAACGACGTGGCGCGCATCCAGGTCCGCAACGTCCTGATGAACCTGCTCAATGCCGAGACCGGGCAGCGCGGATTCCTGCTCACCGGCGACCCGGCCTACCTCGAACCCTACCAGCTCGGACGCGGCAGCGTCCGTGACAACCTGGCGCAGGCGGAACAGTCCGGCTACCACGATGCGCAGTTCCTCGCCAACGTGAGCAAGCTGGCCCTGGTCACGGAGAGCAAGCTCGACGAGATCGAGCGCACCGTGCAGCTCAAGAAGCGCGGCGACGATGCCGCCGCCCTGGCCATCGTGCGCGAGGGCTTCGGCCGCAGCAAGATGCGCGAAGCGCGCCGGTTGATCCAGGACGAGGTGGCGCGGCTGCGGATGGTCCGCGACGCGCTCATCGACGACTTCAACCGCCGCCTGCTGCGCGCCGCCATGATCCTGGTGCTGATGCTGTCGACCGTGGTTGCCATGACGGTGCATGCCTGGCGCTCGCTGTCGGCGGCTGCGCGCCGCAACAACGAGCTGGCCAAGCGCCTGGCCATGGAAGCCTCGCACGACGTCCTCACCGGCCTGCCGAACCGGCGCTACTTCGACCGCTGGGCGCGCCGCCTGGTGGCCAGGAGCCAGCGCAGCGGCAAGCCCTTCACCCTGCTGGCCATCGACCTGGACCGCTTCAAGGAGGTCAACGACACCCACGGCCACGCCGCCGGCGACGAGGTGCTGAAGGAAGTGGCGCGGCGCTTCCAGTCGGTCTTGCGCAGCGGCGAATTCCTGGCGCGCGTGGGCGGCGACGAATTCGTGGTGTTGATGGACGGCGAGTTCTCGCGCAACGAAATCACCAGCGTCGGCCGGCGCCTGATCGACTGCCTCTACCCCTCCATGCGTCCCGGGATGGCCGACAACGCGGTCGGCGCCAGCATCGGCGCCGCGGGCTTCCCGCTGAACGGCGCCGCCCTGGAGGGCGTGATGCAGGCCGCCGACGACGCCCTCTACGCCTCCAAGCATGGCGGCCGCGGCATGCTGTCGTTCGCGCGCGCCGAACCGGGCCCTGCGCCGAATATGCACGGCGCTGCCGGCAGCGTCGCCGGCGCGGCGCCGGACACCGCCCCCACGACGGGGGCTGTTTTCTAGCGCAGCGCAGCGCTAGAGTGCGTACCGGACAATCCACACTACGGACCGGTATGACTCAGCGACGCTTTTCCCCTGCCCTGCTGGCAATGCTCTGCGCCACCCTCGCCGCGGCGCAGCCGGCAGCGGCCAGCGATTTCCTCGACAAGCTGGCCAAGCAAGTGGTGGGCGACACCGTGCAGGCGGCGGCCAGGCACGCGACGGCGAAGGCCGCGGCGGCGGCGACCCCGGCCGCCCCGGCCGCCAGGCCCGCCCATGTACGCGCCGGCGCCAGGGAGCAGCGCATGCGCCTGGAGAACGGCGAACCCTTCCACGCCGACTACATCATCGACTACTGGAGCCGACCGGACGCCGTGACCCGCGGCAGCACGCCCGAACTCGACGCGCCGGGCTGGATCATGCCCGTGCCTTCGAAGTTCGGCGCCAGCAAGAAGGGGGCGGACTACGCCCTGCTGCAGCGCAGGCTCGAACGGATCATCGCGCGGGTGATGGCGCATCCGGCCCTGGTCGGCATCCGCGGCGCGAGCCTGACCTGGAGCGCCGATTTCGGCTACGACGGCGGCAAGCGGCCCCTGGTGGCCAACATCTCGATGCTTGCCCGTCCGATCAGCCTGGACGACCCGAAGACGAAGCGCTACCCGGACGGCAGCTTCCACACCCCTGGAGAGGGCCCGGTCCTCGAAATCACCGTGAACAATCCGGAAGAAATCGGCTCTCGCCGCTCGTCCGGCAGCTACAAGGGCATGACCGTGCTGCGCCACGGCTACATGTTCGTGATCCCGAATACCGACCGCCCGCTGCTCGTCGGTCCGGCCGACGACACGCAGGTGAACCCCGACCTGCTCGACGATGCGCGGCCGCGCTCGGACATCCAGTTCATGACCGTCTACGTCGGGGCCTTCATCCCCAGCGAGCTGCACCTCGTACAGAAGCGCATCGACCCGGTCGGCAATGCCGGGCGGCTGATCGGCGTGCTGTACAACATCGACTGGCATGCCGTGCTGGAGGAGGCAAGCGCGCTCCAGTAGCCACCCCGTCTCCATGCGTGCGATTCCCGTCACGCCTTCGTGCGGCGCGCCGTCTCCATCCGGTGCCGCCGCATTTTTTTGTCTGTACAGCTCAGCAAGGTACTACACTGTCAAGACGGCTGCCGTGCCTGCGCGAGCGCCACAACGACAACGACAATAACGGAGACAACGCATGAGCAACTTCATCACCCTGTTGCCCACCCTCCTGATCGGCGCGCTGGCGCTGATCATGTTCGGGCTGGGCCTGTCCCTCACCCTCGCCGACTTCCGCCGCCTCATCAAGCACCCGAAGGCCGTGGTGCTGGCCCTGGTCCTGCAGGCCATGGTGCTGCCGGCAATCTGCTACGGCCTGATCGTCGGGCTGGGCGTGGCGCCGGTGTACGCGGTCGGCCTGATGCTGCTGGCGGCATCCCCGGGCGGCGTCTCGGCCAACCTGTTCAGCCACCTGTTCGGCGGCAACGTGGCGATGAACATCTCGCTCACCGCGATCAACACCGTGCTGTCGATCGTCAGCCTGCCCCTGATCGCCAACTTCGCCATCGCTACCTTCGCGAAAAGCGGGCAAGTGGTGCCGATGCAGACCGCCAAGGTAATCGAGGTGATCGTCATCGTGCTGATCCCGGTGGCGATCGGCATGTTCGTGAAAAGCCGCGCCCCTAGCTTCGCCGCGCGCATGGACAAGCCGATGAAGCGCTTCTCGATGGCCGTGCTGGCCCTGCTCGCCATCATCGCCATCGCCAAGGAATGGACGGCCATCACGAGCTCCTTCGCCTCGATCGGCCTGGCCGTCATCCTCTTCAACATCCTGAGCCTGGGCCTGGGCTACTACGTGCCGCGCATGCTGGGCCTGGACAAGCCGAACGCCATCGCGATCGGCTACGAGATCGGCATCCACAACTCCACGCTGGCGATTTTCGTGGCGGTGTCGGTGCTGGGCGACTTCCAGCTGATGCTGCCGGCGGCGATCTACTCGGTCAGCATGTACGTGTTCGCCACCGCCTTCGGCTTCCTGATCCTCGGCCGCAAGCAGGCCGCCGGCGCGGCGGCGCCGGCTTCCACCTGAGGCTTCTTCAGTCGATACGCCCTGCCGGGAAGGCGCAGGGCGCGCGCCGCATCGTGCGCAGTCCGCGCACCACGACCACCACCGTGAGGCCGATGCTGGCCAGGGCGGCTACCGGCAGCGCCGGGATGCCGCTCAATGCGTTGAGCATCGACACCAGCAGCAGCGTTGCCGCCGCGCTGGCGGCGCTGCCGGTCCGGCTGGCGTGATTGCGCAGCGGGGCCGCCACCGCCGGCAGGATGATGCAGGCCACGCAGAGCACGCGCAGCAGCGCCTCCGGTCCCGCCTGCCCGAGGGCCGCCAGCAGCAGTGCGGCGCCGGTGGCCAGCGCCCAGCCTGCGAGCGCCTGCAGCAGCAGGCTGCGGCCGAGCTGGACGTTGAACGCTGCCGCTCCGCCCGGCATGGCGGGCGCCAGCCGCACCAGCCCCTGTTCGGCAGCGAGTTCCGCCGGCAGCTGGGCCAGGCGCACGCTGTGCAGGAGAGGAACGACCAGCAGCGTGCAGGCGAACAGCCAGCCGATGCCCGCCGTGACCTCGCGATCGGCGCGCCAGGTGGCGAGGATGCCGGTACAGATCACGACCACGGCCAGGACGGCCAGCACCGCCACGGTTTCGGCCAGGTGGCGGGTGGGGCCGAGCGCATGCAGCGCCAGGCGCCGGCCGTCGCGCCTTGCACTGTCGCGGCGCAGCGTCCTGCCATACCAGCCCCTGGTCTGCTTGCTGGCCACCTGCTCGATCAGCGGATCCGGCTGGCCGGACGAGGCGACCCAGCGCAGGCGCTTGGCCACCATCTCCCAGTGGCGCTCGCCTCCTTGCGGGAACATGGCGCTTACCGCCGCCACGATGACGCCTGCATAGATGGGCAGCGCCAGGACGATGGCCACAGGATGGGACAGGAGCGCGACCAGGTCTTCCGGCAGCCACTCCACCAGGAACCAGGTGAAGCACAGCGCCGTGATGATCGGTTCGGCCGCCCGGTGTCCTGCCGCGCCCAGTCCGATGCCCGCGACGAAGATCACCAGCCACAACAACCAGAACCCGAGCTCGCCCGTATCGGCATGGGGCGCGCTGGCGAAGCCGGCGATACCGGCCAGGCACACCAGGCAGGACAGCTCGACCAGGCGCCGGCGCATCTGCGGAACCAGCCAGGCATTCACCGGCGTATTGAGCTTCATGGCGCCCGGCATGAAGCGCCATGCCCAGTTCAGCAGGAGAAGCACGGAAGCCGCGCTCCACAGCGTGGCCAGGCCTGCGCGCGGCCCCTCGTTCACCGCCTGCGCGGCGGCGAAGACGATCGCGATGACGATCGCGCCCCAGCGGATCACGCCCGACATGCGCGGGTTCGCATGCGTCACCGCGGCGCGCCACAGCATCCGGTAGTCGCGCAGGCGCGCAGTCATCGCCGCGTTCATTGGGTCACCTCGATGAACAGGTCTTCCAGGCTGAGCGGCTCGGCGCGGCGCCCGTCGGTCGTGCTGCGCGCTCCTTCCAGCAGATCGTCGAGCGGCCCCTGCAGCGCAATGCGGCCGTCCTTGAGGAAGGCGACGTCCAGCGCCACCCTTTCCAGGTCGGTCAGGATGTGGGTCGAGAACAGCACCGTGGTGCCGCGCTCGATCACGCCGTCCACCAGCTCGGAAAGAAAGGCGCGGCGGCCGGCCGGGTCCAGCGCCGACACCGGCTCGTCCAGCACCAGCAGTTCCGGGTCGTGCGCCAGCGCGCGGATGATCGACAGGCGCTGCTGCTGGCCGCCCGACAGGCGGCCGATCGGCTTGCCCAGTTCCAGCGGGCCGAAGCCCCAGCGCTCCAGCAAGGCCTCGACCTTCACCGCGTTCCAGCGCGGGTACATGGCCTTGAAGTAGTCCAGCATCTGCAGCGGCGTCATCCACTCGAACAGGCCGTGCTTCTGCGGCACGTAGCCGATGCGGGCGCGGGTCGCCTCGGACAGCGCAGCCACGTCCTCGCCGAACAGGCGCACGCTGCCGGCGTCAAGCTCGCGCAGGCCGAGCAGGCACTCCATCAGGGTCGACTTGCCGGCGCCGTTGCGGCCCAGCAGGCCGATGACCTGCCCCTGCCCGATGTCCCAGTGAAGGCCACTTAACACGATGCTGCTGCCGTAGTGCTTGGCTACGTCGCGCAATTGGATGATGGGTGCGGTCACGATGCTTCCTTCAAGAGGTGGGTGAAAAGATTCAGGACGGTGTCCGGGTCGAGTTCGAGCTCGCGCGCCTCGCGCGCGGCGCGCTCCAGGGTCGGGCGCAGCAGCGCCATGCGCTCGGCCTGGCTGCGGCTGCTGCGCGGGCGCTCGGCCACCAGCATCCCGAGGCCGCGCCGGCGCGCCAGCAGGCCTTCGGTCTCGAGCAGGCCATAGGCCTTCGAGACGGTCATGGGATTGACGGCGAGGCTGGATGCCACGTCGCGCACCGACGGCAGCTCGTCGCCGGGCGCCATCTGGCCGCCGGCCACCAGGCGCCGCACCTGCTCGACGAGCTGGCGGTAGATCGGCTCGGTCGAGCCGGGCGTGATCGAAAACAGCTGGGATGTGTGGACTGCCATGGTGTGTAGGCCGTATACGTGTATTAATTGAGTAATACACTACCCTCGGGAATTCTCGCTGTCAACGCTCCGGCGTAAAGATATGCAATACGTATATGTCCCATCACAAACAAAACTGTGACATCATGCGCAGCCGGATCCGCAAGCACCGCGGCTTGCGCACCTACCTGACACGAACAACGAACCATGTACTCCACCCCAGAAACGGGCCTGAGTGCCGCCTCCCCCACCTATCCCGAGGTCCGCTTCCGCGAACTGTTCGAGCAGGGGCCGGGCAGCATCCAGCTGCTCGACCCGGAGGGTTACACCATCCGGGTGAACAAGGCCTGGGAAACGCTGTGGCACATCTACGAAGGCAGCGAGGTGAAACGCCACGTGCTGAGCAGGGAGTACAACGTGCTGCGCGATCCTCAGGTCGTCGAGGCGGGCATCACGCCCTATCTCCGGCGCGCCCTGGACGGCGAATCCGTCACCATCCCGGCGATCCACTACGATACGACTGCGATCGGTGTGCCCGGACGCTCGCGCTGGGTCACCGCACGCGCTCACCCCATCAAGGATGGCGAGGGACGCGTCGTCGAAGTCATGCTGATGCATGAGGACATCACCGAACACGTCGAGGCCGAGACGGCATTGCGCGAGCGCGAGGAGCGTTTTCGCACGCTCGCGATGGCAAGCTCGCAGATCGTCTGGACCAATACCTCCGACGGGCGCGTGCTGAACGATTCGCCCTCGTGGCGCGCGTATACCGGACAGACCTACGAGGAATGGAAGGAATTCGGCTGGCTCGACGCAGTCCATCCGGATGACCGCGAGCGCGCCTACCGGATATGGATCGACTGCGTCGCCAGCCGCTCGGTCTACGAGACCGAATACCGCCTGCGCCGCGCCGACGGCGTGTACCGCTGGACCGCGGTCAAGGGCATCCCCATCCTCGATGGACAGGGTGGCGTGCGTGAATGGGTCGGCGCCAACCGCGACATCCACGACACCGTCATGGCACAGGAGGCCCTGGCCGGGCGGCTCGACCGCGAGCAGCGCCAGTCGGCCCTGCTGGCCAAGGTGGCAAGCGCGTCGCGCACGCTGCACACGGTCCTGTCGGTACCCGACATCGCCGAGGTGCTGGTGCAGGAGGTCCGTGCGCTTCTCGACGTCCACCAGGCGGTCGTCTCCCTGACGGAAGGCGACAACTGGACACAGGCCATCAATGCGGTGTCCCTGTCGGAAAAATATGCGGCGTATCGCGCCTTCGACGCCCGTACCGAGGGCAGCGGCATCTACGCCGAGGTGTGCCGCACCAATACGCCGATGCGCCTCACCCAGGCGGAACTGGAGGCGCACCCCGCCTGGAAGGGTTTTGGCCGGCATGCCGCCGGCCATCCGGCCATGCGCGGCTGGCTGGCGGTGCCGCTCATCAACCGACAGGGGCACAACATCGGCCTGATCCAGGCGTCGGACAAGGTTCATGGAGACTTCACCGAACAGGACGAAGCCATTCTGGTGCAACTGGCCTCGATCGCGGCCAACGGCTTCGAGAACGCCCGCCTGTACGGTTCGCTGCGCGAGCAGGAGCGGCGCAAGGACGAATTCCTGGCCATGCTTGCCCATGAGTTGCGTAATCCGCTCGCACCGATCTCCTCTGCGGCAGAACTGCTGAAGATTTCCACGAGTCCGGAGCGCATCCGTGCATCGAGCGACGTGATCGCGCGCCAGGTGCGGCACATGACCTCACTGGTGGACGACCTGCTGGACGTGTCCCGTGTCACCCGCGGACTGATCAAGCTCGACCAGGCCCTGGTCGGCATCAGGCCGGTGCTTGCCAATGCGGTGGAACAGTCACGGCCGCTGGTCGCCGCGCGCGGCCATGCCCTGACGGTCGAGGTGGCGCCGGAGCTGGCCACGGCACGGGTGCATGGCGACGCCACGCGCCTGGTGCAGGTGATCGCCAACCTGCTCAACAACGCCGCCAAGTACACCCCGAGCGGCGGCACGATCTTTCTCAGCGCGGAGCGCATCGGTGAGCGCGTGCGGCTGTGCGTGGAGGACAACGGCATCGGCATCGATAGCGGGCTGCTGCCGCAGGTGTTCGACCTGTTCACCCAGGCCGAAAGGACGCCGGACCGTTCGCAGGGCGGCCTGGGCATCGGCCTGGCGCTGGTGCGGACCATGGTGGCGCTGCACGGCGGCGAGGTGCAGGCGCACAGCGACGGACCGGGCAAGGGGAGCACCTTTACCGTCTGGCTGCCGCTGGCGTGAATACAAAAAAGCCGGGGCAAGCCCCGGCTCTTCAATACGTCAACGCGACGATCACAGGTGCGGCGTGATCAGCGGCATCAGGTCGTCGAAGGTACGGCCCGAGCCGTTTTCGCCGATCGCATGCATCTTCCACTCGCCGTTGTGGCGGTACAGCTTGGCCATGATCTGGGCCGTGTGCGAGCCCTGCACCGACAGGTTGAAACGCGCCACTTCCTGGTTGTTGCCGGCATTGAGCAGGCGGCAGTAGGCGTTTTCCACGGTCGAGAAGTTCTGGCCGGTGAAGCTGTTCACGGTGAACACCAGCGCCTTCACGCTGGCGGGCACGCGCGACAGGTCGACCTGGATCTGCTCGTCGTCGCCGTCGCCGGCGCCGGTGCGGTTGTCACCGGTGTGGGTGATGCTGCCGTCCTTGCTCTTGAGCTGGCGGAACCAGACTACGTCGATCGGACGGTTCGATTCGTCGAACATCACGACCGATGCGTCCAGGTCGACCGGCTGGCCGGCGCCGCCGCCGAAGCCGAAGAAACCCTTCGACTTGGCCACGTCCCAGCCCAGGCCCATCGTCACGCGGCTCAGTGCGCCGCCGGCTTCCTTGTCCAGCGAAATCTTCTGGCCCTTGCTCAGGTTTACTGACATATCGTTCTCCCTTGTTGTTAACTTCAGCGCGCCGGCGTCTGCATCCAGGCCTTGAATGCCATCCGGTTGCGCGAACATACATACACCCGACCTTTGCCCGAGAAGCGCAATACCATGCCCTCGCCGCTGGTCTGGCTGTTGATCAGGTTGCCCAGGAAGCCGCCACTCTGGCCGGTCGTGATCGAGATCTCGTAGCGCAGCCCGCTGTCCCAGCAGACCACGTGCGAGTTGTCGATGATCGCGTCCTTGCCCGGTTCCACCTCCAGCATCGACATCGAACCGAAGCCCGACACCACCACCTGGCCGCTGCCGGTCGTCTCGGTGACGAAGAAGCCGCCGCTCTGCGCGAACAGGGCGTTGCCGAGACTCTGGGTGCGCACCTTCAGGTCCACGCCCGAGGTGGCGGCGACAAACGCGCCGTCGCTGATGATGTACTGGTTCGGACCGCAGTCGATGGTCTGCATCGCGCCCGGCAGGGTCGGCGACAGCAGGCAGTCGCCGTCGCCGCGGGTCGCCTCGATGTGCTGCTGGAAGAAGGACTCGCCGTTGGCGAAGGTGCGCATCAGCGCGCTGCCCAGGCCGCCCTTCATCTTGCCCTTCAGGTCGAGCGTCGACTCCATCATCACCATCGCATCCGATTCGCAATAGATGGTTTCGCCGCGCCGCATCGAGACATGCAGGAAGGGATCGACGTCCCCGGTCACGGTAAATACTGGCATGTGGACTTCCTTTCGTAAGCGGCCCGCACCTGGCGCGGGCCGCGAGCATTGTTATTTAAACGTTGACGCCGTAGTTCTTGGCGAGAGGCCCGAGGCCGCCCGCGAAGCCCTGGCCGATCGCGCGGAACTTCCAGTCGGCGCCGTTACGATACACCTCGCCGAAGATCATCGCCGCTTCTGTGGAGCTGTCTTCCGACAGGTCGTAGCGCGCGATCTCGCTATTGTTGGCGGCGTTGATGCAGCGGATGAAGGCCTTGCCGACCATGCCGAAGTTCTGGCGGCGCGCTTCGGCGTCGTGGATGGTCACGGCCAGCACGACCTTGTCGACGTCCGCCGGCACCTTGCTCAGGTCGATCGACACGGTTTCGTCGTCGCCCTCGCCTGCGCCGGTGGTGTTGTCGCCCGAGTGGACCACCGAGCCGTCGGCCGACTTCAGGTTGTTGTAGAAGATGAAGTCGCCATCCGAACGCACCTTGCCCGACGAGTTCAGCAGGAACACCGCGCCGTCGAGGTCGAACGCTGCGCCATCGGTGGCGCGGGTGTCCCAACCGAGGCCGACCTTCAGCTGGGTCAGGCCAGGAGCTTCTTTCGACAGGTTGACGTTGCCGCCTTTTTGCAGACTGATTGCCATGATTGTGACTCTCCTAAAAAATACTTCTGAACACCGGGGGTAGTAGCACAGCGAGCTGGTGTTCTGCCACTCGCCGTGCGGTTCTTGCAGGGCAGGCCAGGCCTGCCCCTTGTTTTAGGCTTCGAGTGCCGCGTGCTTCTTCTTGTGCTGGATCGAGCTCCACAGCGAGGCCAGGATGAAGGCCAGGCCAACGCCGCCGGTGATCAGCTCAGGCACGTGCATGTGCATGCTGACCAGCATGATCACGGCCAGGATACCGATCGCATAGTGCGCGCCGTGCTCCAGGTAGACGAACTCGTCGAGCGTGCCCTGGCGCACCAGGTAGACCGTCATCGAACGCACGAACATCGCGCCGATCGCCAGGCCCAGCATGATGATCACGACGTCGCTGGTGATCGCGAAAGCGCCGATCACGCCGTCGAAGCTGAACGATGCATCCAGAACTTCGAGGTACAGGAAGCCGCCGATACCGCCGCGCTTGACCATCTCGCCCACGTCGCTGCCCGCATCCGACTCGCTCTTTTCGAGCAGGCCGGAAATCATGTCGACACCGATGTACACCACGATGCCCCACAGGCCGGCGATCAGGACGATCATCTTCTGGCCTTCGGCGATCCAGCTGGTCGAGTACATCAGCGCAGCCAGCGCCACCAGCACCGAGATCGAGGACACCTTGCCGAGCGAGCCGATCTTGCGCTCGATGTTGCCGAGCCAGTGCACTTCCTTCTCGTCATCCAGCATGAAGTTCAGGAACACCAGCAGCAGGAACATGCCGCCGAAGGCCGCCACTTCCGCATGGTGCTCGGTCAGGTGACCCGAGAACTCCTTCGGATTCGTCAAGGCCAGGTTCCAGACCTCCATCATGCCCAGGTCGGCCGCCACGGCGACGATCACCAGCGGGAATACCAGGCGCATGCCGAACACGGCGATGATCATGCCCAGGCCCAGGAACAGCTTGAGCCAGAACTCGTCCCAGCCTTTCAGCACCGAGGCGTTCACCACCGCGTTGTCGAAAGACAGTGAGACTTCCATGACCGACAGGATTGCCGTCACGCCCAGCGCCGTTATCATGCCGGCGACGCCACCATGGTCGTAACCCCACCAGCCTGCCAATGCCATACAGACTGCGGTCACGATGAATGACCACGTAAAGTGCTTCATGTTGTCGTTTCCCCTTATTTTTCAGTTAAGTTTTTTGAATATGCGATGAGTTGTTGTGTCAGTATCTTTTTTCGTCCAGAAGACCTACGCAGTATGAGGGCTGGGCGAATATTGAAAAAGCGAAGATAATCGAAGAATTACTTCGCAAAAACAGAAGATATGAACCATACGCCTCCGAATTTCCGCCACCTGTACTACTTCTGGGTCGTCGCCAAGGAAGGCAGCATCACGCGCGCCGCCGAACGCCTGGGCCTGGCGATCCAGACCGTCAGTACCCAGCTGGCACAGCTCGAACTGTCCCTCGGCAAGTCCCTGTTCACCCAGCAGGGCCGGAGACTGACTTTAACCGAGGCCGGGCGCCTGGCCTTGTCCTACGCCGACCAGATCTTCCTTCTGGGAGAGCAGATGCAGGAAGCGCTGGCCGAGTCCGATAGCGCGCGCACCCGCCTGACGGTCGGCATTTCCGATTCGCTGCCCAAGCTGACCGCCTACCGGCTGCTGGAAATCGCCACCCAGCTGCCGCGCCCGGTGCGCATGGTCTGCTACGAAGGCGAATTCGACGAACTGCTGGCCGACCTGGCCCTGCACAAGCTCGACGTGGTGCTGACCGACCGCGCGGTGCGCTCGGGCACGACGCTGCGCGTGTTCAGCCACCTGCTGAGCGACAGCGAGACCATCGTGGTCGGCGCGCCCGGCCTGGTGAAGGACTGGGGCGCGGACTTCCCGCGCTCGCTGAACGGCGCGCCCTTCCTGCTACCGACCCGCAATAATGCCTTGCGCGGCAAGATCGACGAATGGTTCGAGCTGCAGGGCGTGCGTCCCGACATCGTCGGCGAGTTCATGGACAATGCCCTGCTCAACACCTTCGGCCGGCGCGGACTGGGGCTGTTCTTCGCTCCGGCCGCCCTGGTCCACGACCTCGAGGAGCAGTTCAACGCGCTGCTGGTGGGGCGGGTGCCGCAGGTGCGCGAGCACTTCTATGCGATCTCGAACGAGCGCAAGATCAAGCATCCGGCCGTCGAAGCCATCCTGTCCGCAGTGCACAAGGGGGTATTGGCCGGCACATGAGGAAGGCATGAGCGGTACAATGATGTCGGCTATTGCCATTTTTTAACTAAATCTCTTCAATGGAAAACTTTCTGTTCGTCGTTCTAGCCCTGTTCCTGGTGGCGCTGAACGGCTTCTACGTGGCGGCTGAATTCAGCATCGTCACGTTGCGCAAGACCCGCGTACACGCCATCGCCAGGACCACCGGCCTGCGCGGACGCATCCTCGGCAAGGTCCACGGCCAGCTCGACGCCTACCTCTCCGCCTGTCAGCTCGGCATCACCCTGGCCTCGCTGGGCCTGGGCTGGGTCGGCGAACCGGCCTTTGCCAGCCTGCTTGAACCCGTATTCGCCTTGCTGGGCGTGACCTCGCCCGAGCTGATCCACGGCGTCTCCTTCGTGGTGGCCTTCTCTGTCATCTCCTTCCTGCACATCGTGGTGGGCGAACTGGCGCCCAAGTCGCTCGCCATCCGCCTGCCCGAAGAGGTGGCGCTGTGGTGCGCCATCCCGCTGTACGCCTTCTACTGGGCAATGTATCCGGCGATTGCCCTGCTCAACGCCAGCGCCAACATGGTGCTGCGCGTGGCCGGCCTTGCCGGCAGCGGCAGCCACGACACCCATTACTCGACCGACGAGCTGAAGATGATCCTGCGCTCCAACACCAGCGCGCCGGGCGAGAAATTCACGAACGACGAACGCAACATCCTGGCGCAGTCGCTCGACTTCACCCAGCTGGCCGTGTCCGACCTGATGCGGCCGATCAACGAGGTCAGCGCCCTGTATGCCAGCCGCTCGCTCGAGGAAAACATGGAGACGGTGCGCCGCAACCGCTTCTCGCGCTACCCCTACTTCGACGAGGAAGGCGAGGAAGTGCTGGGCGTGATCCACCTGAAGGACCTGTTCTTCACCCAGCAGGCCGGGCGCGCCATCACCGACCTGACCCAGCACCTGCGCCCGGTCGAGACCATCTCGGCGCGCACCAAGGCGCAGGACATCTTCCGGCGCTTCAAGAGCGGCGCCCCGCACTTCGCCCTGATCGGCGAAAAGGGCAAGCGACCGGTCGGCTTCATCACGCTCGACAACCTGCTGGGCGCCATGGTGGGCGAGATCCGCGACGAGTTCCGCATGAACGAGAACGACTGGATGTCCCAGCCCGACGGCACCTGGATCGGCAAGGCCAGCCTGCCGATCTTCTCGCTCGAGCGCCTGCTCGGGATCGACATCGACAACGAGGAGATGGGCCTGGACGACGTCGAATCGGTGGGCGGCCTCCTGATGGCCAAGCTGGGCGACATCCCCAAGCAGGGGCAGCGCATCGGCTTCCCGCAGTTCGACGTGGTGGTCAAGAAGATGAACGGTCCGCGCATCCTCCTGGTGAAGGTCTTTCCAAAGGGCGAGCGCGAGGACGGGCACGACGAACGCGACTGAAGGCTTGAAACCTTTCCAGCATTGAAGTATACAAAGTTGTTGCGCTTGCAATACTCCTGACGCATACTCGTGGACGACGGGATTCCCGGCGGTAGCGACCACGAGGAGCCATGATGTCCCTGCAAGTACGCAACAACGTGCATGTTTCCGGCCAGGGCGGGGCCACCATGCTGTTCTCGCACGGCTTCGGCTGCGACCAGGTCATGTGGCGCTACCTGGCGCCCGTCTACGAAAACCGCTTTCGCGTCATCACCTACGACCTGGTCGGCAGCGGCCGCTCAGACCTCTCCGCCTACGACCGGACGCGCTACGCCGGCCTGCACGGCTATGCCGGCGACCTGCTGGAGATCCTCGACGAATTCGCGACCGGGCCGGTGATCCTGGTCGGCCACTCGGTGAGCGCCATGATCGGCATGCTCGCCGCCATCGAGGATCCGGGCCGCTTCGTGGCCCAGGTGATGGTGGCGCCCTCGGCCTGCTATATCAATGACCTGAGCAAGCATCCCGGCTATGTCGGCGGCTTCGAGCGCGAGGACATCGCCGAACTGCTCGAAACCATGGGAGCGAACTACATGGGCTGGTCGAGCAGCCTGGCGCCCGCCATCATGGGCGCGCCCAACCGCCCTGCCCTGCGCCAGGAACTCACCGACAGCTTCTGCCGCAACGATCCCGACATCGCCAAGCACTTCGCGCGCGTCACCTTCCTGTCCGACCACCGCGCCGACCTGCCCCGCTCCACGACGCCGGCTTTGATCCTGCAGTGCAGCGACGACCTGATCGCCCCACGCAGCGCCGGCGAGCACCTGGCCCGGCACCTGCCCCGCTCCCAGCTCCACGTGATCGACAACATCGGCCATTGCCCGCACATGAGCGCGCCGACCGCCAGCTCGCGCGCGATCGACGCCTTCCTGGCCGCCACCCTGGACTGAAGCCATGGACAGCGCCGCCACTTCCCTTGACGCGCTGTACGACGACGCTCCCTGCGGCCTACTGCTGGCCGACGCCGACGGCCTGCTGCTGCACGCCAACGCGACCGCCTGCGCCTGGCTGGGCTTCACGCTGCCGGAACTGGCCGGGATCGTGCGCATCCAGGACCTGATGACCGTCGGCGCGCGCCTGTTCCACCACACGCACTGCGAGCCGGTGCTGCAGGCGCGCGATTCGGTGGCCGAACTGCAGATCGACCTGCGCCACCGCGACGGCACCCGCCTGCCGATGCTGGTCAACATCGTCCGGCGGCGCGAAGCCGGCCCGATGGGCGATGCCATCCGCGACCAGTGGGCCCTGTTCATGGCCACCGAGCGCCAGTCCTACGAACGCGAGCTGCGCAACGCGCGCCGCGCCGCCGAGGAAGCGCTGGAAGCGCGCCGCGGCGCCGAGCTGCAGCTGCAGGCCCTGAACGCCGCGCTGTCCGAGGCCGACCGGCGCAAGGACGAATTCCTGGCCACGCTCTCGCACGAGCTGCGCAACCCGCTGGCGCCGCTGCGCAGCGCCCTCGAGGTGATGCGCCATTCCACGATGGCGGAGGACACCAGCGCGCGCCTGCTGTCGGTGTTCGACCGCCAGCTGCACCACCTGACCCACCTGGTCGACGACCTGATGGAAGTCTCGCGCATCACCCAGGACAAGATGGAACTGCGGCGCGAGACCGTGGACCTGGCCCTGCTGGCGCGCGCCGCCGTGTGCGACACCGCCGGCCTGATGGAGCAGGCCGGGCACAGCTTGTCGGTCGAGTTGCCGCCGCATCCGGTCACGGTCGACGCCGATCCCACGCGCATCAACCAGGTGGTGGTCAACCTGCTCACCAACGCCGCCAAGTACACCCCCGACGGCGGGCGCATCGCGCTCTCGCTCGCGATCGACGACGGCATGGCGCTGCTGGCGGTGCGCGACAACGGCATCGGCCTGCCGCGCCACGCGCTGGCGAGCGTGTTCGACATGTTCTCGCAGCTTGAGCCGGCGCTGCAGCGTTCTCGCGGCGGCCTGGGGATCGGGCTGTCGCTGGTGCGCGGCATCGTGGACCTGCATGGCGGCAGCATCGCCGCCGAGAGCGAGGGCGAAGGCCGGGGCAGCTGCTTCACGGTACGCCTGCCGCTCGCCCAGCTTGCCGCGCTGCCGGAACCGGCGGCGGCGCCCCTGCCTGCGCCGGCGCGCATCCTGGTGGTGGACGACAATGCCGACGCCGCCGAGATGCTCCTGATGGCGCTGGAACTGTTCGGCTGCGAGGTGCGCGCGGCCCACAGCGCCAGCGCCGCGCTGGCCATGGCCCAGGAGTTCGCGCCGGAAGTCGCCTTGCTCGACATCGGCCTGCCGGACCTGAACGGCTACGAGCTGGCGCGGCGCCTGCGCGCAACGACGGCAGGCCGGCACATGCGCCTGATCGCCGCCACCGGCTGGGGCCAGGAAAAGGACCGCCAGCGCGCCTTCGACGCCGGCTTCGACCACCATCTCACCAAGCCGATCGACTTCGAGCGGCTGCGCAGCGTGCTGGGGTCCGGCCACCATCATGGCCAGAGCCTGTCCGGCTGATCCCGGCCGGCGCTCGGATCGTCTGCGAGGCACGCGAACCGTAGCAGTGACAATGTGCAAATTTTGACCTGCCTCCACGGTGCTATGCTCAGCGCTTCTGCGTTGACATGGGTTTCCCGAGGCTCCCAGCGGGAATCTGGGGTTTTTCCCTGGTGAGCGGCATTTCCGTTCCGGGCGGCTTCTACTTCCTTGGCGCCGTCGTCAGCGTCCTCGTCTTCTGGACTTTTTTCGTATTCATGGAACGTGCTGGCCTGGGACCGTGAGCTAACATAACAAGCGCCCGGCCCGGACTTTGTCCGTCAGGCGCCGATCGACTTCGACGGAGCAAGCAAATGGAATACGATCCCAACAACCCGTTTGCCCGCATCCTGCGCGGCGAACTCCCCTGCATCAAGGTCTACGAGGACGAGTACACGCTCGCCATCATGGACATCATGCCGCAGGCCCCAGGCCATGTGCTGGTGCTGCCGAAAGAGGCGGCCGTCGAGCTGTTCGGCCTGTCCGACGACGCGGCCGCAGCCTGCATCCGCAGCACCAAGAAGGTGGCGGCCGCGGTCAAGGCCGCGATGGGCGTGCCGGGCATCATGGTGGCCCAGTTCAACGGCAGCGCGGCGGGCCAGACCGTCCCGCACGTGCACTTCCACATCGTGCCGCGCGAGGAGGCGGCGGCGCTCCGGCCGCACGCCGCGGTGCCGGCGGATACCGGGCAGCTGCAACAAATCGCCGCCCGCATCGTCACCGCCCTGCAGGCCTGACCGGGTGGCGCCGCGGCTGTGCTCTGCATAATGCGGCAGGCTGCTACCATGGCATTTTTCATAACGGAGCGGCCATGGAACTGCTAGCGGACCCGAACGTCTGGATCGCCTTCCTCATGCTGAGCGCCCTCGAGATCGTGCTCGGGGTCGACAACATCATCTTCATTTCGATCCTGGTCGGCCGCCTGCCGCCCGAGATGCGCGACAAGGCAAGGCGCCTGGGCCTGGGCTTCGCCATGGTCTCGCGCCTGCTGCTGCTGTTCTCGCTGAGCTGGGTGATGGGGCTCACTGCGGACCTGTTCAATGTATTCAATCAGGGCATCAGCGGGCGTGACCTGGTACTGCTGTTCGGCGGCCTGTTCCTGCTCTACAAGGCCTCGCACGAGATCTTCGTCGAGGTGGAAGCCAAGGACCAGGCCGGGCCGCAGGACGTCGCCGGCACCGCCGCCGCGGCGGCGGCGACCAACAAGCTGTTCTGGAGCATCATCGGCCAGATCGCCGTGATCGACATCGTGTTCTCGCTCGACTCGGTCATCACCGCAGTCGGCATGGTGGACCAGATCAGCGTGATGGTGGCGGCCGTGATCTTCTCGGTGCTGGTGATGCTGGTGGCGGCCAAGCCGATCGGCGACTTCGTCGACCGCCACCCTTCCGTCAAGGTGCTGGCGCTGGCCTTCCTGGTGATGGTCGGCATGGCGCTCACGGCGGAAGCATTCGAAGCAGACATCCCGAAAGGCTATATCTACGCCGCGATGGCCTTCTCGCTGGTGGTGGAAGCGCTGAACATCCGGGCCCGCGCCAGGCGCAAGGCCCTGCCGCCAAGAATCTAAGCTTGTATCGTCTCGCCGGGGCGCAGGGTCAGGACCCGCACGCCCTGGCGCGTGACCGCGACGGTATGTTCGAACTGCGCCGACAGCTGGCCGTCGCAAGTGACGACGGTCCAGCCGTCGTCTTCGGTACGCACGGCATGGCGCCCCTGGTTGAGCATCGGTTCGATGGTGAAGGTCATGCCTTCGCGCAGTACCAGCCCGGTCCGCGGCCGTCCCCAGTGCAGCACCTGGGGCGGCTCGTGCATCTCGCGCCCGATGCCGTGGCCGCAGTAGTCGCGCACCACCGTATAGCCATGCCTGCGCGCGTGGCGCTCGATGGCGTGGCCGACGTCGCCCAGGCGCGCGCCGGGACGCACGGCCCGGATGCCCTTCCACATCGCCTCATAGGTCACCTTCACCAGCCGCTTCGCCGCCGGCGACACCTCGCCCACCAGGTAGGTCTTGCTGGAGTCGGCGATGTAGCCGTTCTTCTCGAGCGTGATGTCGAGGTTGACGATGTCGCCGCTCTGCAGGATCTCGGTGTGCGAGGGCACGCCGTGGCAGACCACGTCGTTGCGGGAGGAATTCAGCGCATAGGCATAGCCGTACTGGCCCTTGCTGGCCGGACGCGCGCCCAGCGCATCGACGATGAAACGCTCGACCAGGTCGTTCACCTGCATGGTCGACATGCCGATCAGGTTCAGGCTGTCGAGATGGGCGAACACGCCCGCCAGCAGCCGGCCCGATTCGGCCATCAGCGCAATTTCTTCAGGCCGCTTGGTCATGCCGCCGCCGCCTTGACGGCGTCCGGCGGTCCTCCCGCTACCCGCACGTTTTCCGGCGCCACCCCGGCAGCCTTCAGCTCGCGCCCAACGATCTCGTTAAAGCTCATCGTCGGGTTCATCTCGCACAGCATCCCGATCTTGATCCAGAAGGCCGCCTGCGCGTTGATCGAACGGCAGGACACGCTGCTCGCCTTGCGGATCTGATCATGTACTTCGTCGTCGATATTTACGATTCCCACCATAATCTCCATATACGTTCCATATATGGATTATATACGCATTAAGGACAAGCACAAGTGATGCTGGTCAATCCAGCTGTTGCTCGCCCTTGGGCGTGTAAGTCAGCCCAAAGCGCCTGGCGTAGTCGGCCAGGGGCTCCAGGCCGATGCTGCGCCGGCGTTCGTCGACCCGGGCTTCGTCCTCGATCGGATCGAAGCGCGGCGGATCGCCGCTCAGCTGGCTGCCGTACAGCTGGGGCTTGCCCTCGCCAAGGCGGACGCGGTCCTCGAGCATTGCAAGGTGGCTGCCGAGGGCATCGCTGCGCCCCACCGCGTCGCGTAGCAGCGGCAGGTATTTGCGCTGGCTGGCCGGATCGGCGTGCTGCAGGACGGCGAACGCGGTCTGCGAGGCCGCGCCGGCGAAGCGCAGGCCGGGCCAGCCGAAGCTATCGATGATCTCGGCCAGCCGCTTCATGTTGGCGACGTCGATACTCGTCTGCAGCTTCCATTCCTCCGCGCTGAGTTCACCGGTCAGCGAACGGCCGCGGTACAGCTGGTCAGGTCCGGCCATCGCTTCGAGGTCGCGCACGGCCCGCTGCCGTTCGGCGCTGATCGCTTCGGTACTGACCACCAGCTCGTCGCCGAACAGGATGACTTCTCCGGCCGGGATCGTGATCCGGCCCTGCACGTTGCCGGCATAGCGGAGCTGCTTGTCGCCCGTGTCGACACGGTTGGCCACGGCCGAGGTCTTGACCTTGGCGCCGATCGGGAAAATCAGCCCGCCGACCGGTTTGCCGCCGGCATGGACGGAGATCGTGGTCTGAGTCAGTCCATCGTCCGCCTGGGACGTTTGGGCGATGCAGGCAAGGATGGCCAGGTGCAGGCAATGCGCGCGCAGTCTCATTCGAAGCTTCTCCAGCTGAAGTACGGGCGAGGAGTCTAGCAGCTGCGAATGACAGGAAATCTCACGCAATGCCACGGCTTGCGGGCGGAGTCTAGGCGCCGGCATCCTGGCGGATCACCCGGTCCGGCGTGCCGGTCCAGTCGGTCATCAGGGAGTAGCCGACCGCCAGCAGGGTCGGCCCGATGAACATGCCGACGAAACCGAAGGCGATCACCCCGCCCAGCACGCCCAGCAGGGTGAGCAGGAAAGGCAGGCTGCTGCCGCGGCTGATCAGCATGGGACGCACGACGTTGTCGACGCCGCTGATCAGGAAAGTGCCCCAGATCACCATGAAGATTGCCCAGCCGGTCTCGTGATGCAGGAACAGCCAGAAAGCCGCGCCACCCCAGATGATCGGCGGGCCGACCGGGATCAGGGACGAGATGAAGACCATCACCGACAGCAGCGGCACCGCCGGCACGCCCGCGATGGTGAAGCCGATCGCCGCCACCACCGCCTGCGCCAGCGCGGTGCCGAGCAGGCCGTACATGACGCCGCGCACCGTCTGGCTCACCGTGTTGGCGACCGATTCGGCGCCCTCGCCCATCACGCGCCGCATGGTCACGGCGATCACCTCGAGCAGGGCCTTGCCGTCGCGGTAGAAGAAGAAGCTGACGAAGGCGGCCAGGCTGAGCTGGACTACGCCGGTGCCGAGCATCAGGCCGCCGGCGATCAGGTAGCGCCGCGCCGGCTCCAGCATGCGCTGCGCCAGTGCGATCATCTGCTCGCGGCTGGCGACCAGCTCGCGCAGGTAGTTATCGATCGTTGCGCCCACCAGCGGCAGTTCGCGTATCCAGGACGGCGGAATCAGTTCACGGTGCTCGACCGCCGTACGCAGTTCGCTGAAGCCCCTGGCGACGTCGTCGACCAGGTTGTAGGCGACCATCGACAGCGGGATGATAACGAGCAGAGTGAGGGACAGCGTCATGGTCAACGCCGCCAGGGTACGGCGCCCGCGCATCGCGACCTGCAGGCGCAGGTAGAGCGGCCAGGAGGAGATCACGACGCAGGCCGCGAACAGGATCGCGGCCAGGAAAGGCTTGAGGACGTAAAGGCAGCCGAGCGTCAGCAGGACGACAATGGCGATGCGGGTGTAGTTCCTGCCCTGGCGTTGTTCCATGCCGTCCCTGTCAGATGGTGTTTACACCATCATAACAGCAGACTTGTTAAGGATGACGTAGGGTGGGCGGGTCTCCCGCCCACGCGGTGATTGTTTATAGCAAGATCATCCGGCACGAAAGCGGAGCCCCGTGCAACCACCGCGTGGGCAAGGAACTTGCCCACCCTACTGTAGCGTTACAGGAGCTGGCGCAGGTCCGATGCGATTGCACCAGGTTCGGCTTCGTGGCGCACCAGCAGGCGCACCCTGCCCTCGCGGTCGAACACATAGCTGCCGGTCATGTGGTCCACCGTGTAGTTCTTCGGGTCGTCGCCGGACGGGGTCTTGGAGTAGAACACCTTGAATTCCTTGGCCGTGCGTGCAGTGGCTTCGGCGTCGCCGCGCAGGCCGATAAAGCTCGGGTGGAAGGCCGGCACGTAGGCATTCAGCAGTTCCTGGGTGTCGCGCTCCGGGTCGAGCGTGATGAACAGCACCTGCACGTCCTTGCTTGCCGGGCCGAGTTCCTTCATCACGGTGGCCATCTTGGCCATCGTGGTCGGGCACACGTCCGGGCACTGGGTATAGCCGAAGAACACCACGACCAGCTTGCCGCGGAAGTCCTGCAGCGTGCGCGGCCTGCCGGTATGGTCGGTCAGCGAGAAGCCCTTGGCGTAATCGAGGCCGGTGATGTCGGTATTGACGAAGGCCGGGGTCTTGTTCGACAGCTTGTCGCAGCCGGCGGCCAGCACCGCCGCGGACAGCATCAGGGCGGTCAGCAGTTTTTTCATGTCAGAACTTGAAGTAATGGTCGACCAGCAGCGCCGCGAACAGCAGCGACAGGTAGACGATGGACCAGGTAAAGGCATTACGCGCAGCCATGTCGCTGTAATGCTTGTGCACGCGCCACGAATGGCGCAGGAAGACCGCGTTCAGCACGACGGCAGCGGCCAGGTAGATCAGGCCGCTCATGCCGACGGCGAAAGGCAGCAAGGTAGTCGCCGCCAGCGCGATGGTGTACAGCCACACCTGCAGGCCGGTGTACTGCATGCCGTGGGTAATCGGCAGCATCGGCAGGCCGGAGCGGGCGTAGTCCTCGCGGCGGTACATGGCCAGCACCCAGAAGTGCGGCGGGGTCCAGACGAAGATGATGAGCACCAGCAGCCAGGCTTCCATCGGCACGTCGTTGGCGACGGCGGCCCAGCCCAGGGCCGGCGGCATGGCGCCCGACAGGCCGCCGATGACGATGTTCTGCGGCGTGGCCGGCTTGAGCAGCATGGTGTAGATGAAGGCATAACCGACGAAGGTCACGAAGGTCAGCCACATGGTGAGCGGATTGACGAGGAAATACAGTACGCCCATGCCCAGGCCGCCGATGATCGTCGAGAAGATGATCGTTTGGGTGCTGGTGAGCTCGCCCATGGCAGTGGCGCGGCGGGCCGTGCGCGCCATGCGCGCGTCGATCTCGGCCTCCACCAGGCAGTTCACGGCAAAGGCGGCGCCCGCCAGCAGCCAGATGCCGGCGGTGCCGGCAAGCAGCACCTGCCAGCCCGGGAAACCATCGGTGGCAAGGAACATCCCGATCACCGCGCAGAACACGGCCAGCTGCGTGACCCGCGGTTTGGTCAGGGCCCAGTACTGGGCGATGCGGCTCTGGGGTTTATGGAGGGCTGTCTGGGTCGTCATCGATGGGCTGCGTGGGGACTCGAACCGCGGCAGGGCCGGGGTCGCGGTCACACCGGCCAGGTCACAGCCCTCGTCGAGGCGCATGTCCCTGTTCATCCGGCGCGGTTCACTTCAAGTTGCTGATTCACCCGATAGTTTAGCATGGTCACGAGCAGGACCAGCAGGGCCGCCCCCGCGTTATGCATTACGGCAATGGCGAGCGGGAAGTCGAAGTAGACCGTGGCCACCCCGGTCAGCAGCTGGACGACCAGCACCCCGGCCAGCCATTTGGCGTGTTTTGCCAGATAGGCATGGCGCCAGGCGCGCCACACCAGCAGGCCGACGACGGCGACCACCAGGATGGCGAAGTTGCGGTGCACCCAGTGGATCGCCACCAGGGCCGAGAACGGCAGGTAGTGGCCGGCCGCCGTCTTGCCCAGCTCGCGCCACAGGTGGAAACCATGCTCGAAGTCCATCTCCGGCACCACCCGGCCGTCACACAGCGGGAATTCATCGCAGGCCAGGGTCGCGTAGTTAGTGCTCACCCACCCGCCCAGCGCGATCTGCACGGTGATGACGACCGCCGCCAGCAGCGCCAGCGTGCGGATGCCGCGCAGCGCGGCGTCGTCGCCGGCGCGTGGCGGCTTGTGCATCAGGTAGTCTTCGCGCCCGCCAAGCCAGGTCAGCAGGGCCAGCAGGCCCATGCCCAGCAGCAGGTGAATGGTCACGATCACCGGCTGCAGCTTCAGGGTGACGGTCCAGGCGCCGAAAGCGCCCTGGATGCACACGAAGATGAACAGCGCCAGCGGGATGCCCGGCTTGAAGGCCTGCATCTTCGTTTTGCGCCACTGCACGGTAGCCGTGATGAGCAGGGCCATGATGATCACGCCGATGCCCATCGCCAGGTAGCGGTGGATCATCTCGATCCAGGCCTTGACCACGGTGACCGGACCGGTCGGCATGGCCGCTTCGGCCGCCGAGATCTGCTCGTGCGCCAGGAAGGGGTTGGCCATGCCGTAGCAGCCCGGCCAGTCCGGACAGCCCAGGCCCGAGTCGGTCAGGCGGGTAAAACCGCCGAAGACGATCAGGTCGAAGGTCAGGAAGACGGCGACCCAGACCAGCTTGCGGAACTTGTTGGGGTCCGAGGACATCCAGACCATCGACAGCGGCAGGATGGCCACGAGCACGCCCATCAGGGCCAGTTGGATCAGGGAAGAAGCTTGCATCATCTATCAGGGTGCTGTATGGGATCGTGCCGTATCAGCCGACCGCGGAAGCCTTGAGCAGCTTGGCGATGTCCTTGTGTACCTTGCCCGGATCGGGATTGACGGGGAAGCGCATCATCAGGTTGCCGAGCGGGTCGATCAGGTAGATATGTTCGGACGGCTGCGTGCCCTTGTCGGCCGGCAGCCACTTGTCGACGACGTCCTTCGGCGCGCGCAGCAGGTGCATGCCGTCGTACTGGCGGATCGTCATCGTGTCGAGCGGCTGCGCGTCGGTGACGAGCCAGACGCGTTCGACGCGGTCCATGTTCTTGCCCTGCATGGTGCGCCACTGGCGCATCGCGAACAGCTGCTTCTGGCAGGCCTCCAGGCATTCGCCGCCGCCGACCTTCAGCATGATCCACTTGCCCGCGTATTGCTCCAGCTTTTCGGGGCGGCCGTCGAGCGTGGTGCTGTCCATGGCCGGGATCGGCCTGCTGCGCGGGTCGATCAGGGTGCCATAGTTGGTGCGCCCGGTCGGCTTGATGACGTAATAGGTGAGATAGGACAGGATCATCGGCGCCGCGCAGACCAGCAGCACGGCGAAAAGTTTCCAGCGGCCCGTGCGCCGGGCCTTCACTGGATCCTTGGCGGGATCAGTTGCCTGCATCACTGGTTTCTGCTTCAGGTTTTCCTGCATCGGCTTGTTTTGCTCCACTCTTTGCTCCACTTCGGAACCCTGTTATCACAAAAAATAGGATGGCCATGGCCGCCAGCGCATACCACTGGAAGGCGTAGCCGCGGTGCTTGTCGATGCCGCTCGAGGGCGAGGGCCAGACCCGCAGCAGCATGTCGTCCAGCTCGCCCGGCTGGTCCGGCCCGGTCTGCTGCACGAAGAAGGGCTGCAGCACCAGTCCGGTGGCCTTGGCCACCAGCGCCGGATCGATGTTCTGGACGATCGCCTTCGGCGCCAGCGGCGCGGCTTCGCCCAGGTCCATCACGTGTCCGGCCGAGGCCACGACGATGCCTTCGACCGTGACTGTGCCCGAAGGCGTGGTGAAGGCCGGCAGCTTGCCGTATTCCGCTTCGCGCGGCAACCAGCCGCGCATCACGAGCACATGTGTGTTTGAACCCGCGATTTTAAACGGCATGACGAGGTAGTAGCCAGGACGGCCTGCCATCGGACGGTTGGCCAGGAACAGCGGCCAGCCGGCGACGAACTCGCCGCTGACGCTGACATGCCGGTATTCGAGTTGGGCGGCGGGCGTGAGGGCGCTGCCGAGCGCCATGGGTGCTTCGGTGGCGAGGGTGGCCAGCTTTTCCTGCACGGCCAGCTTGTATGCGGCCCTGCCCTGTTGCCAGTTACCCAGCGCAATTCCTACCAGGGCAACAAGCAGTGCGGCGATGAAGGGAATGGGGCGAAAATGGAAGCGGAAGCGCATTACAATGATGCCTCAACCTTGACTGGGCCGACCATGAAACTGCTTGTTGCGATTGCCTTCATCCTAATCCTAGCCAGCCTTGCGTCGGCCCTTTTCTTCCTGATGCGCGACAAAGGCCAGAGCAACCGGACGGTGCATGCGTTGGCGCTGCGGGTCGGGCTGTCCATTACCCTGTTCCTGTGCCTGCTCGGCGCCTACAAGATGGGGTGGATTGCCCCGACCGGGATTCGCTGACGAGCTTGCTTACCGTACAAATGTAAGGTGGGCAGCAAAGCCGCCCACCCTACAAAGGCGGCAATGCCGCCTGCTTTTCTTTACAGCCAGTACACGACGACGTACAGGCCCAGCCACACCACGTCGACGAAGTGCCAGTACCAGGCCGCGCCTTCGAAGCCGAAGTGGTTGTCCGCCGTGAAGTGGCCCTTGAGCACACGGTACAGGATCACCGACAGCATGATCGCGCCCATGGTCACGTGGAAGCCGTGGAAGCCGGTCAGCATGAAGAAGGTCGAGCCGTAGATACCCGAGGTCAGCTTCAGGTTCAGGTCCGCGTAGGCGTGCATGTACTCATAGACCTGGAAGCCCATGAAGATCGCGCCCAGCAGGATGGTGGCGAACAGCCAGAACGCCGTCTTGGAGCGGTGGCCGGCGCGCAGCGCGTGGTGCGAAATGGTCAGGGTCACGCCCGACAGCAGCAGCAGCGCGGTGTTGATGGTCGGGATCGGGAACGGGCCCATGGTCTGGAACTGGTCCACCACGCCGGCCGGACCGGTGTTGCCCCAGGTCGGTGCGAAGTCCGGCCAGATGATCTTGTGGTCGAGGTCGGAGAGCCAGGGCATGCTGATCGCCCGGGCGTAGAACAGCGCGCCGAAGAAGGCGGCGAAGAACATCACTTCCGAGAAGATGAACCAGCTCATCGACCAGCGGTAGGACAGGTCGATGCGCATGCCGTACATGCCCGATTCGGATTCCTTGATGGCGTCGCCGAACCAGAAGTACAGCACCACCAGGGTGGCGGCGATGCCGGCCAGGCACACTGCCGGCCCCCAGGGGGCGCTGTTGACCCAGCCGGACGCGCCGGCCATGGTGACCAGCATCGACATGCCGGCGCACATCGGCCAGCGCGACGGGCCTGGCACGAAATAGTAGGGCGCGGTTTGTGGCGAACTCATTTTCATCTCCTCATCTACTCTTTGTGTTATCGGGTGATTCTTTTGTGTCGCTAAGAGCGCCCAACAATTCCCCCGATGGCTGCGTTGCATCGTCTCGCCGTACTAGCGTACTGTTTTCGACGATGCGCCTTGCCCTCGGGGTTTTGTTAGGCGCTCTACTCTTGTCTACTGCCCTTACTTGACTGTCGCCGCTTTCGCCGACGCCGTCTGCACCGCGCCGCCGATCTCGAAGAAGGTGTACGACAGCGTGATGTTCTTCACCTCGCGCGGCAGCGCCGGGTCGATGAAGAAGACCACCGGCATCTGGCGCGCTTCGTTGGCGGCAAGCGTCTGTTCCTGGAAGCAGAAGCATTCCACTTTCTTGAAGTGCGGCGTGACGCTATGTGGCGCATAGCTCGGGATCGCCTGCGCCTTGACCGCCCTCGCCTGCGTGTTGACCACCTCGTAGGTGACGGTGGCCAGTTCGCCGGGATGCACTTCGATGCTGCGCTGGACCGGGCGGAAGCGCCACGGTCCCTGCGCATTGCCATCCAGCTCGACGACGATCTTGCGGCTCTTGTCGATCTGGGTATTCTTGGGCGCTTCCACGAACTCGCCCTGGGTCAGCACGTTGATGCCGAGTACCTCGCAGATCTGGCGGTACACCGGCACCAGCGCGTAACCGAAGCCGAACATCAGCACCGCCACCACCACCAGCTTCATCAGGGTGGTGCGGTTCAGTTGCAGCAGCCGTTTGCTCGCGCTCATCTCGACGCTACCTTCAGCTCAGCCAGGTGAACTTGACGAACACGCTGGCGAAGAAGAACAGCGCGATCCCGCCCAGGATCAGGGCGGTACGCAGGTTGCTGGGCTTGCGTGGTTCCTGGACCATGATCACTTCACCAGCGGCGGGGTTTCGAAGGTGTGGAATGGCGCCGGGCTCGGCACGGTCCACTCCAGGCCTTCCGCGCCTTCCCACGGCTTGGCCGGGGCCTTGGCGCCGCCGCGGATGGTCGGCAGCACGACCGCGAACAGGAAGTAGACCTGCGACAGGCCGAAGCCGAAGGCGCCGATCGACACGATCATGTTGAAGTCGGTGAACTGGGTGGCGTAGTCCGCATAGCGGCGCGGCATGCCGGCCAGGCCCAGGAAGTGCATCGGGAAGAAAGTGACGTTGAACGTGATGAGCGAAGCCCAGAAGTGCACCTTGCCGCGGAATTCCGGATACATGTGGCCGGTCCACTTCGGCGCCCAGTAGTAGAAACCGGCGAACAGGGCGAACAGCGAGCCCGCCACCAGCACGTAGTGGAAGTGCGCCACCACGTAATAGGTGTCGTGCACCTGGATGTCGATCGGGGTCACCGCCAGGATCAGGCCGGTGAAGCCGCCCATGGTGAACACGAAGATGAAGCCCACCGCGAACAGCATCGGGGTCTCGAAGGTCATCGAGCCCTTCCACATGGTGGCGACCCAGTTGAACACCTTCACGCCGGTCGGCACCGCGATCAGCATGGTGGCGTACATGAAGAACAGCTGCGAGGTCACCGGCATGCCGGTGGTGAACATGTGGTGCGCCCACACGATGAAGGACAGGATCGCGATCGAGGCGGTCGCGTAGACCATCGAGGCGTAGCCGAACAGGGGTTTACGTGCGAAGGCCGGGATGATCTGCGAGACGATGCCGAAGGCCGGCAGGATCATGATGTAGACCTCCGGGTGGCCGAAGAACCAGAAGATGTGCTGGTACATCACCGGGTCGCCGCCACCGGCCGCGTTGAAGAACGAGGTGCCGAAGTGGCGGTCGGTCAGGGTCATGGTGATGGCGCCCGCCAGCACCGGCATCACGGCGATCAGCAGGTAGGCGGTGATCAGCCAGGTCCAGCAGAACATCGGCATCTTCATCAGGGTCATGCCCGGAGCGCGCATGTTCAGGATGGTGACGATGATGTTGATCGAGCCCATGATCGACGAGGCGCCCATGATGTGCATGGCGAAGATCGCCATGTCCATGCCCGGGCCCATCTGGGTCGACAGCGGTGCGTACAGGGTCCAGCCGGCCGCGGTGGCGCCGCCCGGCGACAGGAAGGAGGCGGCCAGCAGGATTGCCGCCGGCGGCAGCAGCCAGAACGAGAAGTTGTTCATGCGGGCGAAGGCCATGTCCGAGGCGCCCACCTGCAGCGGCAGCATCCAGTTGGCGAAGCCCACGAAGGCCGGCATGATCGCGCCGAACACCATCACCAGGCCGTGCATGGTGGTCAGCTGGTTGAAGAACTCGGGACGGAAGAACTGCAGGCCCGGCTCGAACAGTTCGGTGCGGATCATCAGCGCCAGCACGCCGCCCGAGAGCAGCATGATGAAGGAGAACCACAGGTACAGGGTACCGATGTCCTTGTGGTTGGTGGCGAACAGCCAGCGGCGCCAGCCGTGTGGGTGGTCGTGCGCGTGGTCGTGGCCGTGGTCGTGTGCGTGATCGATGGTGCTGGTAGTCATGTCGATTCCCTGAAGCTTAGATAGCTAACACAGTGCTGCGTTATTTGCTGCGGGCAGCCAGCACTTCCGCCGGTTGCACGATGTTTTCCGCAGCCTTGTTCGACCAGGTGTTGCGGGTATAGGTGATCACGGCGGCGATCTCGGTGTCCGACAGCTGCTTCCAGGCCGGCATCGCCGACGGGTAGGCCGGGGTGTCCTGGCCGTTGAGCAGGATGTCGATCTGGTGCGCCTTGGCGCCCAGCACGTTCGGCGAGCCGTCCAGCGGGGCGAAAGCGTTCGGCACACCCTTGCCGTTGGCCTGGTGGCAGGCCACGCAGTTGGCGGCGTAGACCTGCTCGCCGCGGGTCTTCAGTTCGTCGATGGTCCAGACCTTGTTCGGATCGTCGGCCAGGGCGGCCATGCGCTTCTTCTCGCCGGCGACCCAGGCAGTGTAATCCTCGGCCGAGACGACGCGCACGACGATCGGCATGAAGGCGTGGTCCTTGCCGCACAGCTCAACGCAGTTGCCGCGGTAGACGCCGATCTTGTCGGCCTTGAACCAGCCGTCGCGCACGAAGCCCGGGATGGCATCCTGCTTGATGGCGAAGGCCGGGATGGTCCAGGCGTGGATCACGTCGTTGGCGGTGAACACCATGCGGATCTTCTTGCCGACCGGGACGACCATCTCGTTGTCCACTTCGAGCAGGTAGTTCTCGCCCTTTTTCTCGGTGGCAGCCTGGCCCGGCAGGCCGATCTGGGCGCGCGGGGTGGCCAGGTTGGACAGGAAGGAAATGCCCTCGCCTTCGCCGTTCAGGTAGTCATAGCCCCATTTCCACTGCATGCCGGTGGCCTTGATGGTGATGTCGGCATTCGAGGTGTCCTTCAGGGCGACCACGGTCTTGGTGGCCGGCAGGGCCATGCCGATGACGATCAGGAAGGGAACGATGGTCCAGGCGATCTCGACCGCGGTCGATTCGTGGAAGGTGGCGGGCTTGTGGCCGAGCGACTTGCGGTGCTTGAACACCGAATAGAACATGACACCGAACACGCCGACGAAGATCACCAGGCAGACGATCATCATCCAGTTGTGCAGGTCGTAGATATCGGCGCCGACGCCGGTCACGGGGAGCTGCATGTTCAACTGGTGTTCCACCGGCCGGCCCGTGATTTCCGGAGCCGCCCATGCTGGGATGCCGGCCGTTGCTGCGAGGCCGAACATCCAGGCCCCAAGTCGCGATGCGTATGTCATGTTGTCCCCAACCACCCAAAATAAAAATATTTTTTAACGGTCGACAGCTCCATGAACGAACTGGCGCCGCTCCGAAACGTAATTCGCAGAACGGTTATACCAGTACCGCGAAATTGCGCTGCGGAATCGGTGGGAACCTACACGCTGGGGGCCGGTCGCTTTGTGCTACCTGCCATCAGCGGCTCTGCTGATGCTGCAATTCATTTCTCGTTGTATTTCTATTTTTGCGCCTGGATTGCTGCTTTTTTCAGCGTTTTCCTCGTCCAGACGACAAAAATAGCTACTGATTATAATCAAATCAGTAATTTTTATTCAAGGAAAATCGGGCGCTGTTCTTGCCGCAGGTTATTAAGGCTTGCGTGGCTGGAAACGCACGATCGCCTCCCCTGCCGCGGTGGTGCGCGGGGCCGGGAGGAAAGCGTGGCCATAGATGACTTCGAAAGTCAGGCCGAGCTTGCCGTCGGGGCGGCGCTGGGCCTCGAAGGCGTCGAGCATGCGCCGCCACGCCGCCCGCCCGACCAGGCCGCGCCGACGTGTATCGAGCGGGTTGCCGCCGAAGGCGCGCACGTCGCGCAGCAGGCTCTCTGCAGTGTCGTAGGTGACGGTGATGCGCTCCATGTCCATGACCGGGGTGGAAAACCCCGCCTCCACCAATTGGTCGCCGAAGTCGTGCATGTCGACGAAAGGCAGCGTGTGCGGCGTTTCGTCCATGGCGGCAAAGGCGCTGCGCAGCTCGGCGAAGGTGTCCGGGCCGAAATTCGAGAACATCAGGAGGCCGTCCACCCGCAACACCCGCCGCCATTCCGCGAACGCGCGGTCAGGCTGCGGATGCCAGTGCAGCGCCAGGTTCGACCACAGCAGGTCGAGCGAGTTCGTCCCGAAAGGGAGGTTGCCGAAGTCACCGCAAACGATGTCCACGCCGGCCTTGGCCGGCAGCAAACGGCTGAGCATCTGGTTCAGCGAGCGGGTGGCCGGCGCGGGCGCTTTCGCGGCCGTGGCCATGGCCGGGGTGGCGTCGATGCCGAGGATCTGGGCGGCCGGATAGGTCTTCTGCAGCAGCGCCAGGTCGGCGCCTGTGCCACAGCCGGCATCGAGCACCTGCTTCGGCGCGATCTTCACGAGTTGCAGGCGCTCGTGCATGCGCTGGGCGATCTCGCGGCGCAGGAAATCGGAAGCCTGGATGCGGCCGGGCTGGGCGAACAGGGTACGGACGCGCTCGAGGTCGATTGGCGCGCTCATGCGGGAAGGTTGCGGTAAAGCCATGGTGGTGAAGCGCTCAGTGCGATAACTTGGTGAGATAATGGCGGAGTGTACATGCTCCTGTGGATTCGAGTAGATGCCCCTGCTTTTCCACTCCCTGCTGCCGCGTGTCCTTCATGCGCTGTTGCCGTCCAGCTGCGTGCTGTGCGGCGGCCTGGGAGAGCAAGCGGTCTGCCCAGCCTGCACGCAGGCACATGCGAGGGACCTCCACACGCGCTGCCCCTGCTGCGCGAACCCGGTCGGCAACGCCGACGGCATCCGCCGCTGCGGCGCCTGCCTGGCCGATGCGCCGGCCTTCGACGCCACCGTGACGGCCTGCGACTATGGCACGCCGGTCGACGGGCTGGTGCTGCAGCTGAAATTCGCCAGCCGGCTGGCGCTGGCGCCGTGGATGGCGGGCCGCCTGCGCGAGGCCGTGCTGGCACGCAGTCCGGACCTGCGCGACCTGCCGGCGCTGCTGTGCCCGGTGCCGCTCGGACCGCGCCGCCTGGTCGAGCGCGGCTACAACCAGGCGCTCGAGCTGGCCCGGCCGCTGTCTGGCGCCCTGGCCATTCCCTTGGCGCCGCGGCTGCTGGAACGGCAGGTGGAGACGGCCGCGCAGTCGGGCGTGGCGCCGGGCGAGCGCCGCCGCAACGTGCGCGGCGCCTTCGTCCTGGCCGAAGGCCATCCGGTCCTGGAAGGCGTGCACGTCGGCGTGGTCGACGACGTCATGACCAGCGGCCACACACTCGATGAACTGGCCGGCGTGCTCAAGCGCGCCGGTGCGGCACGCGTTACCAACCTGGTGTTCGCGCGCACGCCGCCCCACTGATAGAAACTGAAGGAGAACATGTTGTTTCACGTCGTCCTGGTCGAACCGGAAATCCCGCCGAATACCGGCAACGTCATTCGCCTGTGCGCCAACACCGGCGTCCAGCTGCACCTGATCGAGCCGCTCGGCTTCCCGCTCGACGATGCCAAGATGCGCCGCGCAGGCCTGGACTACCACGACTACGCCACCATGAAGGTGCACAAGAACTGGGACGCCTTCCTGCTTGACGTGAAACCGGATCCTTCGCGCATGTTCGCGCTGACCACCCACGGCTCCTCGCCCTTCGCCGATGCCGGCTTCCAGCCGGGTGACGTGTTCGTGTTCGGCGCCGAGTCGCGCGGCCTCGACCCGGCCCTGCGCGAGACCTTCGCCCCAAGCCAGCGCATCCGCCTGCCGATGATGCCGGACAACCGCAGCCTCAACCTGTCCAACACGGTCGCGGTAGTCGTCTACGAGGCCTGGCGCCAGAACGGCTACGCCGGCGGCGCCTGAGAATCGACCTCGAGCATTCTCAATGGCAATGTTACTTATTGTCGCGAAGTTACGACACAATGTAGAAATATCTACAATCTAACGCGACAGTATTTGGCGAACAGGAGTACGCTGGCCACGTGGCGTTGTCGAACGGCGCCCCCTGTTTTTGCTTGAGGTTTCAAATGAAGAAGTTACTTTCCACCGGTGCCCTGCTCCTGTGCGGCACTGCCGCCTACGCGGACGTTGCCCACGCGGCCCCCGGCGACACCATTTCCTGGGGCTTTTCCTTCAGCGGTTTCTACGACAGCGTGTCGAACAGCTTCCTGCCCGAGGAAGTCATCTCCGGCTCGTTCAAGGGCCATGACCTGAACAGCAATGGCCTGCTGGAAAAAGACGAGCTGCTGGCCCTGGTCGTCGGCGAACTCGACTACGTCGCCTGCGCCGCCACCAGCAACCCGTTCTACCAGTGCGGCGCCACCAGTTTTTCCTTTTCCCAGGATGCCGGCCTGCACTTCAGCGTCGGCAGCTACGGCCAGGATCCCGAAGGCTGGGTCGGCGGCGGGCGCCTGATCACCACCGGCGACCAGCACTACGCCTACGAATTCAATCCCAGCATGACCCAGGAGCGCCACCTGTACTGGACCAGCGACACCCAGCTGACCATGATGTCGCAGGCGCCGGAACCATCGACCTGGGCGATGCTGGCGGCCGGCCTGGCCGGGCTGACCTGGCGCGCACGGCGCCGCCGATAGCGGCATGGCCGCAGTTTTGCGGCGTCACCCCCGCTCCATGTGTTAGGGTTCGGGTGATTCAAGGCAATGAGTGCCGCCGACAAGCGGCCAGGCCTCACGACACCATGGACTTTCGAACCCTTTACGCCCTGCTGCGCGCATCGAGCCGGATGCGCGCATGAAGACACTCATCCATCCCGCACGGGCCGTCGCCCTGGGCTTCCTGCTGGCCATCGTGGCCGGCACGCTGCTGCTCATGCTGCCGGCGGCGCGCGCCAACGGCTTGCCGGCGCCGCCGCTGGTCGCGCTGTTCACGTCGGTCTCGGCGGTATGCGTAACCGGCATGGCCATCGTCGACACGGGCAGCTACTGGTCCGGCTTCGGACAGGCCGTGATCATGTTCCTGTTCCAGCTCGGCGGCTTCGGCCTGATGACCGCCGCCACCCTGCTGGGCCTGATGGTCAACCGTTCGCCCAGGCTGCGCACCCGCATGATGACGCAGACCGAGACCCGCCTGCTTGGACTCGGCGACATCACGAGCGTGGCGAAGATCGTGTTCAAGGTCGCCCTGATCTGCCAGCTGCTGCTGTTCGTGGTCCTGATGCTCAGGCTGCACCTCGGCCATGGCCTGGATTGGGGCGATGCTGCCTGGAGCGGGCTGTTCCATGCCGCCTCGGCCTTCAACAATGCCGGTTTCTCGACCCATGCGGACAGCCTGGTGCGCTACGCCGGCGACGCCCTGGTACTGGGGCCGATCATGATCGCCATCGTTATCGGCGGCATCGGCTTCCCGGTGCTGCACGACCTGCGCCACCGCTGGCGCGACCCGCGCCACTGGTCGCTGCACACCAAGCTGACGCTGACCGGCTCGCTCATCCTGGTGTTGGGCGGCTTCCTGGCGATTGTTGTATTGGAATGGAACAATGTGCGAACCATCGGGCCATTTTCCCTGTTCGACAAGCTATTGAACAGCATGTTCATGTCGGTCGCGGCGCGCACCGCTGGCTTCAATGCGGTCGACATCGGCGCCCTCACCCCGGAAACCTGGGCCGTGCACTACTTCCTGATGTTCATCGGCGGCGGCAGCGGCGGCACCGCGGGCGGCGTCAAGGTCGGCACCATCGCCATCCTGGCCCTGTTGGTGATCGCCGAAGCGAAGGGACATACCGATACCGAAGCCTTCGGGCGCCGCGTCGGCGCCTCGGCCCAGCGCCAGGCGATCACGGTGCTGGTCCTGGGCTCCATCATCGTCGCGGTGGGCACGGTGATCCTGCTGCGCATCACCCACTTCCCGACCGACCAGATCATCTTCGAGGTCATCGCCGCCTTCGGCAGCGCGGGACTGTCGACCGGCATCACCCACCAGCTGCCGCCGAGCGGCCAGCTGCTGCTCGCCGTGCTGATGTTCATCGGCCGGGTCGGCACCATCACGCTCGCCACTTCGCTCGTATTGGGCGAACGGCGCATGCCTTATCGTTATCCGGAGGAACATCCAATTGTTGGGTAGGATTTTTACAGAGCAGTTTGCCTTTTCGGCGAGCGACAGTGTCGTCGTCATCGGCCTGGGGCGCTTCGGCGGCGCCGTCGCCCAGTCCCTGATGCGCCTGGGTCACGACGTGATGGGCATCGACAACCGCGAAGACCTGGTCCAGTTCTGGGGCGACCGCCTCACCCACGCGGTGCAGGCCGATTCCACCAACGAGAGCATCATGCTCCAGCTGGGCGTGGCCGACTTTTCCCACGCCATCGTGGCGATCGGCTCGAACCTGTCCGCCAGCCTGATGACGCTGATGGTGCTGACCGAGCTCGGCATCAAGGACATCTGGGTCAAGGCCCAGACGCCGGAGCACGGCCAGATCGCGCAGCGCATCGGCGCCCACCACGTGATCTTCCCGGAAGCGGACATGGGCGCGCGCGTGGCCCACCTGATCACCGGACGCATGATGGACTTCATCGAGTTCGAGGACGGCTTCGCCATCGCCAAGATCCATGCGCCGCTCGACACCCACCACCAGACTCTGGCCGAGTCGCATGTGCGCTCGCGCCACGGCGTCACGGTGGTTGGCGTCAAGCGCGCCAACGAGGACTTCCAGCATGCGCAGCCGGAAACCCGCATCCTGCCGAACGACCTCCTGATCGTGTCCGGCCCGACCAAGAAGATCGAGGTGTTCGCCAGCAGTGGGCGCAAGCGCAAGTAGGCTGTTGGAGCGTTAGGCGCTCTTATTTGCCTACGACCTTGATCTGCTTAACCTCGAAAGTCGATTCGCCAAAGGTCTCCTTGTCGAATTCGCCGCTCAGCTCGACCACGGTGTTCTGGTCGATGCTGACGCCCGCCGGGAAATGTTCGGGCTCGATCTCGACGGTGATCTTGCCGCTCTGGTCAGCGAATTCGTAGTCGTCCCCGCCCTTGTGGCTGAGCAGCTTGCCCTGCAGGCGCGCGTGCTGGTCGTCCTTGCCCTTGTCGAGCAGTTCCTTGGCGGTCGTCAAGGGGACGCTCGACGGCCCGGTGTAGCCGGAAGTCGCAGCCGCGGCCGGCTTGGCGGACGGCCCGGTATAGCCGGCCGGCTGGCCGATGGCGAAGGCCGATGCGGCCAGCAGGGTTGTAATAGCGGAAATCTGGACAATGCGTTTCATGTTGGCTCCTGGTGTAAATGATGGGACACAGGTGCATTACACCGGGCGGACATTAAACCGATCTTAAGAACCGGGCGCCGGCCAGTCGAGCGTCACACCCAGCCCGCGCCCGCCCAGCCCCGGCCCGAAGGCGAGCTTGACGCCATGCAGGTCGGCGATGCGCTGGACGATCGACAGGCCAAGCCCGCTGCCGCCCTCCTCCTGCCCCAGCACGCGGAAGAAGCGTTCGGTCAACCGCGCCCTGCTGGCGGCGTCGACCCCGGGGCCGTCGTCGCGCACGGCGATCCGGTCGCGGCCCGCATGGCGCAGGGCCTCGACCTCGACCCGGCTGCCGGCCGGGCAATAGCGCAGCGCGTTGCCGACCAGGTTGCGCAGCACGATCTCCAGCATCTGCGGGTCGCCCTCTACCTGATCGATCGCGCTGTGCAAGGCGAGGTCGATACCGCGCCGCGCCGCCTCGGGGGCATATTCGGCGTGCAGCGCCGCGAACAGGGGCGGCAGCGCCACCGCCTGGCTCGCCAGCTGGGTGCGCGCCAGCGGGTCCAGGCGCGCCAGCGCCAGCAGGCTGTCGACCAGCGCGGTCAGGCGCCCGATGTCCTGGCGCAGCTTGTGGAAAGACTCCGCCAGGCCGGGATGCTGGCGTTGCAGCAGCTGCACGTGCATGTGCAGGCCCGCCAGCGGCGTGCGCAGTTCGTGGGCCGCATCGGCCGTGAAGCGGCGCTCGGCCTGCAAGGCCTGGTCGAGGCGCCCCAGCACCTCGTTCAGGGCGCCCACGATCGGCAGCAGTTCGCGCGGCTGGCCATCGAGCGCCACCCGCGCCAGGTCGCTCGGGGTCTTGGCGGCGATGCTGGCCGCGGTGCGGCGCAGCGGCGCCAGCACGCGCCCGGTCAGCCACCAGCACACCAGTCCCAGGAGCAGGAGGATGCCGAGCGCCGGCAGCCACAGGGCCTCGGCCAGGTCTTCCAGGATCTCGAAGCGCTTGTCGGCGCGCTGGCCGACCTGCACCTCGAAGCGCCGCACCCCGTCGCGCACCACGAACACGCGCCAGTCGTCGCCATCCACCCGCAGGTCGGTAAAACCATGCTCGTCGCCGAAGCCGCCCACGAAGGGATGCGCCGGGGCGCCGGCGCTGCGCTGCACGACCCGGCCGCCGGCCACCACCTGGTATTGCATGTCGACCCGGCGCACCCCGTCCCCCTCCATCGGCGGCAAGGGAGCCAGCAGGCCGCGCGCATCGAGGTCGGTGGTGGCCGCCATCAGCATATAGGCCGATTCTTCGAGCGCATCGTCGAACACCTCGCCGGTTTCCTGCCAGGCGATCGCGGTCAGGGTCCCGAGGCCGGCCAGCCACAGCACGCTGCTGGCGGCGAGGATGGCCGCCAGCAGGCGCCGGCGCAGCGACCAGGGCCCGGCAGGCTTACGCATGTTCTTTCAGCCGGTAGCCAAGGCCGCGCACCGTGACGATGCTGTCGCTGCCGAATTTCTTGCGCAGGTTGTGGATGTAGACCTCGATGGCATTGCTCTCGACTTCCTCGCCCCAGCCGTACAGGCTTTCCTCGATCTGGGCGCGGGTGACGATGCCGTTCCTGCGCTGCAGGAGCGCGAGCAGCACATGGTATTCGCGCGCCGTCAGCGCCACCGGCTGGCCATGCAGGCTGGCCTGGCGGGTCTCCAGGTCGAGCGCGATACCAGCGTGCGCCAGCAGGTTGCTGGCCTGGCTGGCGCCGCGCCGCACCGCCGCCCGGATGCGCGCCGACATTTCTTCCAGCTCGAAGGGCTTGACCAGGTAGTCGTCGGCGCCCAGGTCCAGGCCCTCGACCCGGTCGGACAGCGCATTGAAGGCGGTGATCAGGATCACCGGCACGGTGTCGCCGGCGGCGCGCAGGCTTGCGAGCAAGTCGTCACCCGACAAGCCGGGCAGCCCGCGGTCGAGCAGCACGCAGTCGTAGCGGTGGGTCGCGAGCGCGGTGCGGGCCGAGTCGCCGCGGCGGACCCAGTCGACCGCGTGTCCGTCGAGCCGCAGCCAGGCCTGGATGGTGTCGCCGAGCGAACTGTCGTCTTCGGCCAGCAGGATGCGCATGAGTGCTCTCTATCCGTGTCGATACCCGACATCTTGCCACGGATGGCGGGGCGCCATGCGCACGGCGCCCCGCCGAATGCCGCGCTTACAGGGTCGGGATCAAGACCTTGTCGACCACGTGGATCACGCCGTTGCTGGCCCTGACGTCGACCGCGGTGATGCGCGCCGGGGCCGCGGTGGTGTCGCGGATGGTCGGCGGCGTGCCCGCCGAGATCACGATGTTCTGGCCGGCGACCGTGGCGACCGGCGTGCCGAACGGGATCTGCGTCGACAGCACCTGGCCCGACACCACGTGATAGGTCAGGACGGTACGCAGCTGGGCCGCAGTCAAGCCTTGCGGCGCGGCCGCGAACGCGGTATTGGTCGGTGCGAACACCGTGAACGGGCCGGCGCCGGCAAGCGTACCCTGCAGGTTGCTCGCGACCACGGCACTGACGAGCGAGCTGAAGACCGGATTGGCCTGGGCCATCTGCACGATGTTCAGCACGCCGGGCGGCACCAGCACCTTGTCGACCACGTGGATCACGCCGTTGCTGGCGCCGACGTCGGGAGTGGTGACGGTGGCGCTGGTCAGGGCGGCGTCGGTGATCTTCACGCCGCTGCTGAAGTCGAGGTTCAGGCGGCTCGGCGCGCCGGCATAGGAATACGCGGTCTGCTGGGTGGCGCCGCCCGCGGCCAGGTCGGACGAGGCCTTGCGGCTGGTCAGCACGTGATAATTCAGGATGTTCTGCAGCGCGCTGGCCGGCAGGGCATCGACCATTGCCGTCGCGCTGGCGAAGCCGAGCCGGGTGGCCAGGTCGCCGAAGGCGCGGTCGGTCGGCGCAAACACGGTCAGCTGGGCATTGGGGTCGGCCAGCGTGGTGGCGACGCCGGCCTTGCTCGATGCCGCCAGCAGCGCGGTGAAGCCCTGCTCGCGCGCGACGTCGGCAATGTTCTTCTGCATCGGAACTAGCGCCATATCGTCATCGTCGTCGCTGCTGCCGCATCCGGCCAGGCTGCCCGCGAAAGCAAAGACCACCAAGCCATATTTGAGGAAACCTTGCAGTGTCATGTCAGTTCTCCGGTTAAGTGATACATCCTGAATAAGTTGTATGCGCAAGCGGTTCACTATGATGTTTCTTCCTTAAATATAGGTTCACAATCGCGACGCACGCTTGAAAATTTGCTTAAAACCGGGTCAGCGAAGGGACATGGCTTGTCTATACCGGCTTATCTGGATGGGCTGCCGCCCCGCCCCGCGGTCCTTCGTTTAGAATGAAGCTCATCAATTCCAACAAAAAGAATGCCGTGAAACGACGTCGACTGCTCGTCATTGCCTCCGTCCTGATCCTGGCTGCGCTGGCCTGGTGGCTGCTCCACGGCATGCGCGGGCCGGAGCTGGCCGCCTACCAGTTGCGCGAGCGGCCCATGGTGCAGACCGTGGTGGCCACCGGCCGGGTGGCGGCGGTCTCGCGCGCCCAGGTCGGCAGTCCGCTGACGGCGGTGGTGCTGGAACGGCGCGTGCGCGAAGGCGACGCGGTGCGGCCGGGCGACGTGCTGGCGATCCTGCGCGCCGACGACCTCGAGGCGGCGGTGCGCGAAGCCGAGGCCGAGCTGGCCCAGCTGCAGCAGTCGACCCGGCCGCAGGCCCAGGCCAGCCTGCGCGAAGCCGAGGCGCGACTGGCCCAGGCCAGCCGTGAAGCGGCGCGCCGGCGCGACCTGTTCCAGCGCCAGATGATCACGCGCGAGGCCATGGAACAGGCGGCGCAGGCCGAAACCGTGGCCCGCATCGCGGCCGAGCAGGCGCGCCTCGCCGCGCGTGCGCTGGTGCCGGGCAATCCCGGCGAACAGGCGGCGCGCGCGCGGCTCGCCAATGCCAGGGCGCAGCTGGCCAAAACCACCATCCGCGCCGAAGTCGCCGGCACGGTCCTGACCCGCAACGCCGAGCCGGGCGACCTGGTGCAGCCGGGCCGCATCCTGTTCGAGATCGCGCGCGCGGGAGACACCGAGATCCTGGTGCCGGTGGACGAGAAGAACCTCGAAGTGCTGGCCGTCGGCCAGGGCGCGGTCTGCGTCGCCGACGCCTATCCGCTGCAGCCCTTCGGGGCCCGGGTCGATTTCATCGCCCCCGCCGTCGATCCCCAGCGCGGCACCGTGGACCTGCGCCTCGCCGTCGATCCGGCGCCCGCCTTCCTGCGCCAGGACATGACCGTCTCGGTGAACGTGGAAACCGGCCGGCGCGAGCGCGCCATCGTGGTCCCGAACGACGCCCTGCTTGCGGTGCAGGGCCGGCAGGCCGAGACCTGGGTGGTGGCGGACGGCCGGGCCGAGCGGCGCCGCATCCAGCTCGGCCTGCGCGGCCTGGTCCAGACCGAGGTCACGGCCGGCCTGCGCGCCGGCGACTGGGTGCTGGCGGATCCGCCCGCCACCCTGCGCGCTGGAGACCGGGTACGGCCGGCGCCGGCCGCGATGCCGGCCGACTCGGCCACCCGCAGGGAACTGCCGGCCAGGCTGGACTGACCCATGTGGCTCGAGTGGACCATCGCCACCCGCTTCCTGCGCGAAGGCCGGGCGCAGAGCATCCTGATCCTGGTGGGGATCGGCGTCGGCGTCGCCGTCATCGTGTTCCTGACCGCCCTGATCAACGGGCTACAGGCCAACATCATTGACCGTACCCTGGGAACCCAGGCCCACATCAAGGTCCAGCCCACCGAAGAGCACAACCGGGTGCTGGCGCCGCCTGCGGGCACCACCCAGCTGGTACTGGAGAGCAAGCGCGCCCAGCGCCTGCGCTCGATCAACAACTGGCAGGAAGTGCGCGACGTGCTCGATACCCTGCCGCGCATCACGGCGGTCTCCCCCCTGATCTCGGGACCGGCCTTCGCGCGGCGCGGCGATGCGCTGGAGTCGGTGGCGCTGGTGGGCATCGATCCGCCGCGCTACCAGCGCATCATCCCGATCCAGCAGGACATCGTGGAAGGGGCCTTTCGCATCGGCGCGGGCGACGCGGTGATCGGCAGGCAGCTGGCCAGGGACCTCGGCATGCGGGTCGGCGACAAGCTGCGGCTCGATGGCGGCCAGGGGCGCGAGAGCGTGGTGAACGTGGCCGGCATCTTCGAGCTGGGCGTGCGCGAGCTGGATGCGCGCTACGTCTACCTGGACATGAAGCAGGCCCAGTCGCTGCTCGACCTGCCGGGCGCCGCCACCGTGATCGACCTGACCGTGGACGACATCTTCGCGGCGCGCGAGATCGCCGCGCGCACCGCCCGCCTGACCGGCCTGAAAGTGGAGAGCTGGATGGAAACCAATGCGCAGCTGATGAACGCGCTGCGCTCGCAAAGCCTGTCGACGCGGATGATCAGCACCTTCGTGGCCCTGAGCGTGGCCCTCGGCATCGCCAGCGTGCTGTCGGTCAGCGTGGTCCAGCGCACCCGCGAGATCGGGATCCTGCGCGCGATGGGCATCACGCGCGGGCAGATGCTGCGCGTGTTCCTGGTGCAGGGCGCGCTGCTCGGGCTGGCCGGTTCGCTGCTGGGCGGGGCCGCCGGCTACGCCCTGGTGGGCGCGTTCAATACCTTCGGGCCGAAGCTGTTCACCATCCCGCTCGATCCCGCGCTGTTGGCGGGCGCGGCGGCGCTGGCGACCGTGACCGGGATCGTGTCGGCGGCGGTGCCGGCGCGGCGCGCGGCGGCCCTCGATCCGGTGGAGGCGATTCGCCATGTCTGAACGGGATCCCGGGCACGACGCCGGCCAGGAAGTGCTGCGCCTGGACGGCCTGCGCAAGAGCTACAACGTCGGCAAGCCGACCGAAGTAGAGGTGCTGCACGGTATCGACCTGCGCCTGGAGCGGCGCGACTTCGCCGCCCTGGTGGGCGCCTCGGGGTCCGGCAAGAGCACGCTGCTCAACCTGATCGGCCTGCTCGACCGGCCCACGGCGGGCGAGCTGTTCCTGCTCGGCGAGCCGACCAGCGCCATGGACGACGCCCGCCGTACCGCCCTGCGCGGCGGCACCATCGGCTTCGTGTTTCAGTTCCACCACCTGATCCAGGCCTTCACCGCGCTGGAGAACGTGCTGATGCCGCTGATGGCCGTGGGCGGCAAGCCTACCCCCGCGCAGGCCGATCACGCCCGCGCCCTGCTGGAGCAGGTGGGACTGGCGGGCATGGAAGCACGCAAGCCCGACCAGTTGTCGGGCGGCCAGCAACAGCGCGTGGCGGTGGCGCGTGCCCTGGTGACCCGTCCGGCCCTGCTGCTGGCGGACGAACCGACCGGCAACCTCGACAGCAAATCCGCCGCCGAAGTGTTCCAGCTGTTCCGCCGTTTCAACCGCGAGTTCGGTTGCGCGGTGCTCTTGGTGACGCACGACCCGCGCCTGTCGGAGCAATGCGACCGCACCATCACCCTGGCGGACGGCCGCATCGAGAGCGACAGGCGGGCCTAAGGCAGGTTCTTTTCGGCCAGCATCGCCGCCACCATGGGCTGCGTGCCCGCATCCCAGCGCGCCAGCACGCGCTGCGGGCAGCGGCCGAAGAGCGTCGCCAGGGCGCCGTCCTCCCAGCGGTGCAGGGCGAAGGCCGGCTCGCCCTGCTCCACCAGCGCCCGTCCGTCCGGCTGCCCGGCCCCCATGGGCGAGAAAGACAGGCTCAGGTCCGAGGACGAGGACGGGCAGGTCACGACCTGGCGGCCGCGCCAGGGAAACACGCCGGCCAGGTGCACGTGGCCGGTGCAGATGCCCGCGACCTGCGCGCCCTGCAGCGCGGCATTGAGGCGGGCGATCCAGTCCTGGCCCGGACCCGGGTCGATCCAGGGAATGCCGACGTCGACGGGCGGATGGTGCAGGAAGACCAGCAGCGGCGCACCGCTGCAGTCCTGCACGGCCCGGCGCAGCCACGCGGCGCGCGCCTCGCAGAAGGCGCCGCCGTGGCGGCCCTCGTCGAGGCTGTCGAGGACCAGGACCTCCAGTCCGTCGAACTCGGCGCGGCCCTGCACGAAACCGTCCGCGTCGTGGCGCTCGCCGAACACGGCGCGGAAATGCGCACGATGGTCGTGGTTGCCCAGCGCGAAACGCAGCGGATGCGGCCAGCGCGCCAGCGCCCCCTGCAGGTGACGGTAGCTCTCGGGCGCGCCGTCGTCGGCCAGGTCGCCGCTCAGGACAAGTAGTCCGGGCTGCGGCTGCAGGGACAGGAGGTGATCCAGCACCCTGTTGAAACGCGCCAGGTTTGGATGGCCGGGGTCCGCGTGCAGGTGCAGGTCGGTGACTTGGGCGATCAGCATGCGGACTCCTGTCTGTCTAAGTTCCGGCAATCTTGCCACGAAATGCACAACGCCCGGTACGGTGCACCGGGCGCTGGAAGGACAAGAGGCGTTTGAAGCTCAGCGGATCGTCACGCTCACGCTCGCGCTGCCGACGTTGCCGGCGGCGTCACGCACGATCGCCTGGAGCGTATGGGTGCCCGGTTTCAGCTTGCGCGTATTCCAGGTGTACGACAGGCTGCCGCCGCTGCCCTGCGCCACCACGGCATTATTCACCAGCAGTTGCTGGGACAGCGCTGCGGCGCCCAGGTTGTCGCTCGCGCTCACGCTGACCTTGACGTTGCCCGAGACCGCGCCGGCTACCGGATTGACGATGCTGACCGCCGGCGCGCTGGTGTCCTTGCTCGCGGTCGGAACGGTGGTGGCGTTGGCGACGTTGACGGCCACGCTGGCCGAGCGGCCGGCATTGCCGGCGGCGTCGTAAGCGACGGCGACCAGGTTGGCCATCCCGTTCGGCACGCCCGCCGAATTCCAGCTGAAGCCGTAGGGTGCGCTGGTGTCGCTGGCCACCGTGGTGCCGTTGACCTGCAGGTCGACGCGCGTCACGCCGACATTGTCGCTGGCGCCGGCATCGACGGCCACCAGGCCGGACACCGTGCTGCTGCCGAGCGGAGCCTGGATGGCGACACTGGGCGCGCTGCTGTCCACGACAGGGGCGGCGGCCAGTGCGGCCTGCACCGCGGCGGCGGCATTGACCCGGCCATGGCCGAAGTAGTTGTCGCGGCCGACGGCGCCGAGGTCCACCGCCGTCGAGTAGAGCAGGCTTTCGATGCGGCTGTTGGAGACGGTCGGCGCGGCGGCCATCATCAGCGCGGCCACGCCGGCGGCCACCGGACTCGCATACGAGGTGCCGTTGACGGCGGCGTAGCTGTTCCCCATGCGCGTGGTCCAGATGCCGCTGCCGGGTGCGGTCAGCGTCACGAAGCTGCCGTAGCTCGACCAGCTGGCGCGGTTGTCGTTGCTGTCGGTGGCGCCGACCACGATCATGGCGCTGTTGGGAGCATAGCCCTGGTCGGTGCCGGTGTTACCGGACGAAACGAAGACCAGGCCGCCCTTCGACTTCATGTAGTTCGCCGCGCTGGTCACCGAGGAGCTGGTGGTGACGCCGCCGTAGCTGACGTTGGCGACGCGGGCGCCGTTGTCGGCGGCGTAGATAAGGCCGCTGGCGACGGTGCTGTAGGCGGCATAGCAGCCGCCGTCGGTGGCTTTCTTGTAGGCGACACGCACCGGCATGATGCGCGCGCGACCTGCGATCCCGGCCACGCCGATGGCATTGTCGTTGACCGCCGCGGCGGCGCCCGCGACCGAGGTGCCGTGGCCGCAGACGTCGGCCAGGTTGGTGTTCGCATCGTAGACGTTGTAGCCGCCGACGAGGTTCGGCGCCAGGTCCGGATGGGCGGCGTCGATGCCCGAATCGAGGATCGCGATCGTTACGCCGCTGCCCTGGGCCAGGTCCCAGGCGGCGTTGGCGCCGATCTTGCCGACGTGCCAGGCGCTGCCGATGTAAGGGTCGTTCACCGCGAGCGTGCTCGGCACCAGGCGATCCTGCTCGGCCGATTTCACATGCGGGTTGTTCTTCAGGCGCGCCAGCACGGCCTTCTCGGACGCATTGGCCGGCAGGTCGACGATATAGATGCCGCTCTGGCCGAGCTTGTAGCGCTTGTGGCCGGGCGTCTCGACCATCTTGCCGAGCGCATCGGTGGTCACGCCGTCGCGGACTTCGACCAGCATGCGGCCCTTGACCAGCAGCTCATCGTTGGCCGGTGCAGCTGCGGCGCAGAGAGCGCCGGCGCCGAGCACGGCAAACGTCAGGGCACGCAGCGCGAATGGGATGTAATTGGTGTGCATGGCATTTCCTGTTAAGTGTTCTCAACAGGACTGCCGCAGGAGCACGCGCCTCCATACCGGACTGCACGGTGGAGTCCGGGAAGCGTAGTTGCGTATGGCAGTCCTGCCGTCCTGGGGCATCCGCCCGGTAGACCGTGACTTTGCGTCCCGCGCTTTCGCACGGTTTGCCTTTTTCAGAAACCAGATGTTATTACCCTTGATTCCTGAACGCAACTAAATTTACTACTTTTCGTAAAATTTTCTTTAGAGCAAGGTCAACCCTGATCAGAATTTTCAGAAACATTAAACACTTAACATGTTGATTTCATTTGTATAAATTATTTCCATTAAGATATTTTTCTTCCTTACATGTACATTTGCACCAATCTTGTCGATGAATTTGACAGTGACCACTTCACCAATATCGTAAATACATGCAAGCATTTGATTATAATGCGTTTTGTAACTCCTGGTATGAATCATGCATGAATACGGCTACCTCTTAAGAATGATGATTATTGATTACCAACTGAAACTTTAGAGGCCGCCAAAACTAAACGAAATTAGTTCTTTAGGGGTTTAATCTTCGGGAAAAGCTTCCCTGAAAGGAATTTTATGAAACTCAGGACTTATAAATGGGCGCTTGCTACAGCGCTGCTTGGGGTTTTGTCAACACCTAGTCAAGCCTCACTTATTTCAGCCGGCAAAGTCACCGATTCCGGGTCCGGGATCGGTAATGTGAACACTGTGTTGACCCTAAAGAACGACAATCGGAAAAACCTGCCTCGTGGGGTCGACAACCCTGACTACGGAAAATCGTCGGGTTCGGTGTTTCGCGATACCGATGGAACGGACGACACGACCGGCGACGTCCAGGCCGATGGGAACTCCAAGGTGCTTGCCTCGACATGGTCTTTTAGCCAATTGAACGTCACTCAGACCAGTCAACTGTATTTCATCTTTAACCCTGTCGAACCTGGTGGAGACAGTATTAGACTTGAGTCACTGGTCCTGACCATCTATTCCGACGGTGGAGAGTCTCTATGGAATTCAGGCGCCTTCGCACCGATCACCTTCGAGGAATCCGTAGAGGGTGAGGGTACTGACACTGGCACGGGCAAGTCGGGCTATGCCTTCAAGCTCGATGCTGCCCAGGCCCTGGCTTCACAGGATTTCTGGGATTCGTCCAACCGGATTGGCCTCGCCGCATCCTTGTCCAGCGCGAACGGCGGCCATGACACCTTCTTCGTGCAAGTTCTCCCCGATGATGGCGAAGGCGGCGGCAACGATGTGCCGGAACCCGGTAGTATCGTACTGCTGGGCCTGGGCATGGCAGGCATGACGGCACTGCGTCGCCGTCAACGCAAGGCCTGAGCTGCTTGTATCCGGGCAGGCAGCCCTGCCCGGATTACTCAGCCTCGGATCTTCGCCACCAGCTTGGTCGTCGAGCGGTCATGCTCGAAATCGACCGCCACCGCCCGCCCGCCATAAGCCAGCACCGCCTGCCCTTCCGGAATCTTCGTCATGTCGTAGTCGCCGCCCTTGGCATAGATGTCCGGGCGCGCCTCCAATACCACTTCGAGTGCGGTGTCCTCGTCGAAGTCCACCACCAGGCTCACCGATTCGAGTGCCGCCAGCACCGCCATGCGGTCCGCCAGGGTGTTGTGCGGGCGGTCGTCGCCCTTGCCGAGGCGCTTGACCGAGGCATCGGTGTTGGCGGCCACCACCAGCGAGCCCCCCAGTTCGCGCGCCTGCGCCAGGTAGGTCACGTGGCCGCGGTGCAGGATGTCGAATACGCCGTTGGTCAGCACCACCGGCTTCGGCAGTTGGGCGATACGCTGCGCCAGCTCGGCGCGCGTGCAGATCTTGTTCTCGAATGCAGGCATAAGGCTTGTAAAAATCAGGTGGTAGTGGGTGCGTCGTCTTGCGGTTCTTCCTCGATCGCCATCGACAGCTCGGTGGGCCTGGCGCCGGCACCATCCGGCCCCTTGCGCTCGCCCGAGAGCTTGATCTGCAGGCGCAGGCCGTTGGCCGAGTCGGCGTTGCGGATCGCTTCATCGTAGCCGATGTAGCCCTTGTTATAGAGCTCGTACAAGGCCTGGTCGAAGGTGCACATGCCGAGTTCGCGCGACTTGTGCATGATCTCCTTGATGTTCTGGAAGTTCCCTTTCAGGATCATCTCGCCGATGGTCGGAGTGTTCAGCAGGATCTCGATGGCCGCCTTGCGGCCCTTGCCGTCCTCCGTGCGGATCAGGCGTTGCGACACCACCGCGCGCAAATTGGACGACAGGTCCATCAGGAGCTGGTTGCGGCGCTCTTCCGGGAAGAAGTTGATGATGCGGTCCAGGGTCTGGTTGGCGTTGTTCGCGTGCAGGGTGCCCAGGCACAGGTGGCCGGTCTCGGCGAAGGCGATCGCGTGCTCCATGGTCTCGGTGTCGCGGATCTCGCCGATCAGGATCACGTCCGGCGCCTGGCGCAGCGTGTTCTTCAGGGCGTTGTGCCAGGAGTGGGTATCCACGCCCACCTCGCGGTGCGTGACCAGGCAGTTCTTGTTCTTGTGGACGTACTCCACCGGGTCTTCCACGGTGATGATGTGGCCGGCCGAGTTGCTGTTGCGGTAGTCGATCATCGCCGCCAGCGTGGTGGACTTGCCGGAACCGGTGCCGCCGACCACCAGCACCAGGCCGCGCTTGGTCATCACGACGTCCTTCAGCACTTCCGGCAGGTCGAGCTTCTCGAAGTTCGGGATCTCGGAGGCGATCGTGCGCACCACCATGCCCACGCTCTGCTGCTGCACGAAGACGTTGACGCGGAAGCGGCACACGCCGGGGAGCGAGATCGCGAAGTTGCACTCCATCTCGGCTTCGAATTCTAGACGCTGGCGCTCGTTCATCAGGGACAGGGCCAGCGCGCGCGTGACCTCGCCGGACAGGCGCTGCTGGCTCAGGGGCTTCATCGCGCCCTGGTGCTTCATGCTGGGCGGGAAATCGCTGGAGATGAACAGGTCGGAGCCGCCCTGGTGATGCATTACCGTCAGCAGCTTGTGGATGTAGGCCTGGGCTTCCGCCGGACCGAAGGTGGACGACATGGGTACCTCGCGTAAACGCAGGCGGAAATCCTGCCCGGCAATTATATCGACTATGATGAGGGGGTGATGAAATCCTGGCTGACTAAATGCCAACATTGTGTCAGGATAAACGGCATACCAGCCGTGACATCGTGGAAAAAACCTATGACACTGACCGAGCTGAAATACATCGTCGCCGTCGCGCGCGCCAGGCACTTCGGCCATGCCGCCGAAGCCTGCTTCGTCGCCCAGCCCACCCTCTCCGTCGCCATCAAGAAGCTCGAGGACGAGCTCGGAGTGACGCTGTTCGAGCGCGGCGGTTCCGAAGTCTCCGTCACGCCGCTGGGCGCCCAGATCGTGGCCCAGGCCGAACGCGTGCTGGAGCAGACCGCCGCCATCAAGGAACTGGCGAAACAAAACAAGGACCCGCTGGCCGGGCCGCTGCGCCTGGGCGTGATCTACACCATCGGCCCCTATCTGCTGCCGCCGCTGGTGAAACGCCTGATCGACACCGTGCCGCAAATGCCGCTGGTGCTGCAGGAGAACTACACCCACAAGCTGCTCGAACTGCTGCGCCAGGGCGAGCTCGATGCCGCCATCGTGGCCCTGCCCCTGCCCGAGCATGGCATGTCGATGCAGACCCTGTACGACGAGCCCTTCGTGGTGGCGATGCCGCGCTCGCATCCCTGGGCCAAGCGCAAGGAAATCCCGGCCGACGACCTGAAGCTGGAAACCATGCTGCTGCTGGGCGCGGGCCACTGCTTCCGCGACCAGGTGCTGGAAGTGTGTCCGGAGATGGCGCGCTATTCGTCGCCGGGCAACGGCATGCAGCGCACCTTCGAAGGCTCCTCGCTGGAGACCATCCGCCACATGGTGGCGAGCGGCATCGGGCTAACCGTGCTGCCGCGCGCCTCGGTGGCCGACATGCACGACCCCAACGGCCTGCTGACCTACGTGCCCTTCTCTCATCCGGCGCCCTCGCGCCGGGTCGTCATCCTGTGGCGCAAGAGTTTTACCCGCCGCGCGGCGATCGACGCGGTGGCCGCGGCGGTGGGAGAGTGCAAACTGCCCGGCGTGGACATGGTGGCGCTGGAAGCGGCCGCCTGACCGGAGCGCTATCGCTTTTGTAGGGTGGGCGGCTACACCTGACGGCTGGATCAGCCAGCATGGTGAAGCCGCCCACGCGTTCAAGCACAATACGAATAGCCGGCGCGCCTGCTCAAGAGGGAGCTGAACGCGTGGGCGGCAACAATAGCGCGGATGATCATGTCGTAGGAGTCGAGCCGCCCACCCTACGGGTGTGTGAGCGGGCCAGCTGCCGGTCCAGCGCGTTCGCGAAATTGCGGCTGTCGGCCTGGCTGAACGCCGCCGGCCCGCCGGTATCGACGCCGCTGCCGCGCAGCTCTTCCATGAAGGCGCGCATCGTCAGTTGCTGGGCGATCGTGTCCTTGGTGTACCACTCGCCGCGTGGATTGAGCGGCAACCCACCCTTCTCCAGCACCTGCGCCGCCAGCGGGATGTCGCCGGTGACGACGATGTCGCCCGCGTTCACGCGCGCGACGATCTCGGCGTCGGCCACGTCCGGGCCGCTTGGCACCTGCAGGGCGCGGATGAAGCGCGAGCCGGGCACCCGAATCAGTTGGTTGGCCACCAGCGTGACGTCCAGCTGCAGGCGCTCGGCCACGCGAAAGAGGATGTCCTTGATGACGCCCGGGCAGGCGTCGGCATCGACCCAGATGTGCATGATGAATGGAAGGCTTGTCGGTAACCGGGGTGATTGTACCGGCAAGCCCTTCCCTGCACTCCTGGCGCGTGCTCAGCCCTTCTTGCGGCGGCGCGCGGCAGCCATCAGACCCATGCATAGCATCGGCAGCACCAGCGCGGCAGTCGATGGTTCCGGCACGGTGGCAGTGATGCTGAAGCGGTCGCCGGCCTGCAGGCCGGCGGTGTCGAGCAGCCAGTCCTGGCCGGCAGCGCCGAACACGTCGCCGAACTGGAACTCGGCGTACTCCGGCGTGGCGAAGTCGATCACGGCCGTGGTGGCGCCCGCTTCGATCGCCTTGATGCTGCCGAAGGCCGGCGTGACGCTGCCGGCGCCGGCGAAGCGAATGCCCTGCAGGCTGAAAGTGAAGCGGCCAAGGTCGGCCCCGGCCAGGTTGCGTACAAGGGCATCGAAGCTGAGCGGGCCCTGCAGGTCATCCGCTTCCAGCACGAAGTTCAGCGTGCTGCTGCTGAAGTCCCGCAGGTCGAGGTTGAAGGCCACGCTGCCCGCCCCGCTGAAATCCTCGACAGGATTGGCGCCGGCGCTGCCGGTCAGGAGGGCGGCGTTGGCGGCGCCGGACAGCAGCAGGGCGCCGGCGAATGCATACAGTTTGGTCAGTTTCATCTGGGTTCTCCGATTGGTCTGGAATGCGCTCACAAAGGGCCCAGGGCCCACGGACCGGTAATCGCGAACGTGACGCCCGGGGTCTGGATGTTGACGAACAGGTAGCGGCCGGTCGGGTCGAAGCAGGCGCCGGCGAATTCGTTGCCGCGCCGGTCGCCCGCGAGCGAGGCCAGCTTGCCCGCGCCCGTCAGCTGGGCTTCGCTCAGGTTGATGTTGTTCTTGGCGAAGATATAGGCGTCGCCCGCGCCGGTCAGGCCCATCAGGCGCTGGCCGAAACCGAAGGTATCGGTGGCGGCGGTCGAGGCATCCTCGCAGATCAGGATGGCGTTGCGCGGGCTGACGGTCAGGTTGTCGCCCATGTTGCCCACCAGGGCGCTCGGGCTCGAGTAGATGCACTTGAGCACCTGCGAGGCCAGGTCGAGTTCCCAGATGGTGCCGCGCGACACGGCGCCGCCCGCGGTGCCCATCACGTAGACCTTGCCCTGCGCGTACCAGATGCCCTCGCCGCGATTCATGCGCGCGGCGCCCTGCACCCAGCCCTGCACGAAAGGACCGGCGGCATTCGTGATGCGCACGCCGCTCGGCCCGGTGGCGTCGCCGCGGTTGGCGTCCGGGTCGGCGATGTTCACCCACTCCAGTTCCACGGTGGCGTCGACCGGCATGGTGGCCAGGTTGACGTTATTGACGCCCTTGACCTTGGCCATCTGCAGTACGCCGCCCAGGGCCAGCGAGCCGTAGGCGCCGCTCCGGATGTCCGGGACGTAGCGGTAGAAGCCCGACTTGCCCGAGGAATCTTCGGTCTGATAGACCATGCCGGTGACCGGGTCGACGGCGGCGGCTTCGTGCGCGAAGCGGCCCATGCCCTTGATCGGCTGGCCGGTGGTGAGCGCCGGGTCCGCATGCACTTCGAACACGTAGCCGTGTTTCTTGCCGGAGGCGCTGACATTGTCCGAACCGACTTCCTCGCAGCTGAGCCAGGTGCCCCAGGGAGTGATGCCGCCCGCGCAGTTGGTCTGGGTGCCGCCCAGGCTGGGCGTCATGCTGACCCAGTTCCCGTCGCGGAACAGCAGGTTGGTGGTGCCGCCCCCGAAGCGGTTGCTCGTGCCGCTGCTCACGGTGCCGCTATCGTAGACGCCGACCGCATCCAGGAAGTTGCCTGGGGCGGCGCCGCCGATTTCGTGGTTACGCACCAGTACCAGCTCCGTGCTGCGGCCCAGCTTGCGCGACAGGACCACGCCCATGCCGTCATGGCCGCCCGGGCAGGTCTTCCCGTCGCTCATCCGGTCGCCGCGCCAGCCAAAGCTCTTGTAGGTGAAGCCGGCCGGCAGCTGCAGCAGCGGCAGGCCGGTCGCCAGGTCATTGACCGGGGCGATCGGGCCGTAGGGGCTGTCGACCAGGGTGGTGACGCCATTGGCGGCCATGGCCTGCTGCGCCTGCAGTGCGGCAAAGGCGCCGATGAAGGGCAACGCGGTGGTGCCGGCCAGGCCCTTGAGCAGATTGCGCCGTGCCAGCGAGCTTACTGCTGGCGAAAAGTCCTTGTCAGTCATGCTGTGCTTCTCCGATGTGTGATGGGTCGAAAGGTGCAGCTGATGCATTAAAACAAACAAAAATGTCGGTTCAATGACAACAAAATGGCAACTTCCCGAATCGGACGCGCTCAACCGCTGCTTTCGCCAAAAGGCTTTAGAATCCCTGTCTTCTGCTCAACAGTTCTTGCTCGACAAGACGCAACATCATGAACAAGCTGGCGCTCTACTTCCGCCTGATCCGTGCCGACAAGCCGATCGGCATCCTCCTGCTGCTGTGGCCGACCCTGTGGGCCTTGTGGATGGCGTCCGACGGAGTGCCGGACATGACGGTGCTGGCGATCTTCGTGCTCGGCACCGCCCTGATGCGTTCGGCCGGCTGCGCCATCAACGACTATGCCGACCGCGACTTCGACAGGCACGTCAAGCGCACCGTCGACCGCCCGCTCACCAGCGGCAAGATCCGCGCATGGGAAGCGGTGATGGTGGCGGCGGTGCTGTCGCTGATCTCCTTCCTGCTGATCCTGCCGCTTAACACGCTGACCAAGCAGCTGTCGGTGCTGGCCCTGATCGTGGCCGGCACCTACCCCTACTTCAAGCGCTTCTTCGCGATCCCGCAGGCCTACCTGGGCATCGCCTTCGGCTTCGGCATCCCGATGGCCTGGGCCGCCGTGCAGGACACGGTGCCGGCGGTGGCGTGGTGGCTGCTGGTGGCGAACGTGTTCTGGGCCGTCGCCTACGATACCGAATACGCCATGGTCGACCGCGACGACGACCTCAAGATCGGCATGCGCACCTCGGCCATCACCTTCGGGCGCTTCGACGTGGCCGCCATCATGCTGTGCTACGGGGCGGCGCTGGCCATCAACCTGGTGTGCGGCTGGTACCTGGGCCTGCGCTGGTGGTTCGTGGGCGGCATCGTGGTCGCGGCCGGCATGGCGCTCTACCACTACACCCTGATCCGCGATCGCGAACGCATGGCCTGCTTCAAGGCTTTTCGTCACAACAACTGGCTTGGCGCCGCACTGTTCATTGGTGTCGCGCTAGACTATGCATTCAGGTAATATTGCACAAAAAGCATTCAACCCTTCACTGACGAGGCCTACCATGATGGAAAAAATCCCTACCCAAACCGGCACCCGCGACCAACTGATGTCGGACCTGAAGACCGTGATTCAGGACGCCGAGGCCTGGCTGCGCAACGGCGGGCAACTGACCGGCGACGAGCTGAAGGCCGCCAAGGCCAAGTTCGAGCAGACCCTGTCGACCGCCAAGGAAAGCCTAGGCGAATACCAGCACACCGTGGTCGAGAAGACCAAGGAAGCGGCGCGCGTCACCGACGAATACGTGCACGAGAACCCATGGAAGTCCGTGGGCCTGGGCGCCGCCGTCGGCGTCGTGATCGGCATGCTGATCGCCCGCCGCTAAGATGAGTATCACGGCGGCGGTGAGAAGGATCGGGGCCGATGTGCTCGACCTGGCGCGCACGCGCCTCGAGCTGGCCGCCATCGAGCTGCAGGAAGGCGCCCAGCGCCTGTTCGGCTACCTCGCCTGGGCCGTTGCGGCCGCGGTGCTGGGGCTGTTCGCGCTGGGCCTGGTCATCCTGTTCGTGCTGGTGCTGTTCTGGGACACCCACCGCCTGGCCGCGGTTGGTGGCATGGCCGTGCTGTTCATCCTGGGCACCCTGTTCGCTGTCATGAGGCTGCGCGCCGGCCTGGCCGCGCGTCCGCCGATGCTGCCGGCCACCCTGGCGGAACTGCGCAAGGATGCGGCGGCCCTGAAGGGAGATGACTTCCATGGCGTCTAAATCCCAGCAGCTGGCGGAGCGCCGCGAGGCGCTGGTGGCCAGGTGCGCCGACCAGCGCGTCCAGGTGGCGCAGGAAGTGGCCATGCTGTCCTCGCCGCAGACGCTGGGCTTGATCCCGGCCTACGCGGCCAGGCACCAGAAGACGGCGCTGATCGTGGCCGGCGTGGCTGCGGGACTGTTCCTCACCAAGCCGAAATGGGCGGTGGGCACGGTGACGGCGGTCGTTTCGGCCTACAAGTTCGCGCAGAAGCTGCTGCCTGTGCTGCGCTGGCGAGGCTTCGAAGTCCACTGACCCGTAGGGTGGGCGGCTCGTGTTCTGGTCCACTGGACCAGAACACCCCACGCGGTGATAGTTAGCAGCAAGATCATTCGGTACGAAAGCGGAGCCGGTAGCGATCACCGCGTGGGCGGGAAGACCCGCCCACCCTACGAATCCTTGCCCAGCTCGTCCCCGAGCTCGCGTCCGCGATCCGCCGCCGCCTTCATCGCGGCGACGATCGCGTCCTTCNCCCCCGCCGCTTCCATGCTGCTAATCGCCGCATGCGTCGTGCCGCCCTTCGAGGTCACGCGCTGGCGCAGCACCTCGACCGGATCACCCGACTGCGCCGCCAGCTGCGCCGCTCCGGTAAAGGTGGCCAGCGCCAGTTGCCTGCCCTGCTCCGCGTCCAGTCCCATCTCCAGCGCTGCCTGCTGCATCGCTTCGAGGAAGTAGAAGACATAGGCCGGGCCGCTGCCCGACACCGCCGTCACCGGATCGATCAGGCTCTCGTCCTTCAGCCACACGGTCTGGCCGACCGCGCGCATCACCTTGTCGGCCGCCGAGCGCTGGGCCTCGTCGACTTCGCTGGCGGCCACCATGCCGGTGATGCCCATGGCGATCAGCGCCGGGGTGTTCGGCATCGAGCGCACGATGCGGGTGTAGCCGCCCAGCCAGCGCGACAGGTCGGCAATGCGGATGCCCGCCGCGATCGACAGCAGCAGGGGTTGGGCGCCGAGCAGCGGCTTGAGGCTGGCCGCGACGTCGCGCATCTGCTGCGGCTTCACGGCCAGCACGACCACGTCGGCGCCCCCTACCTGCACGTCGATGCTTGCCGCCGTGCTCACGCCGTACTGGCTGGCCAGGCGCTCGCGCGCCTCGGTATTCGGGTCCACCACGTGCAGGCTGCCGGCGCCGGTGAGTTGTCCGGCCAGGCCGGCGATCAGGGCCGTGGCCATGTTGCCGCCGCCGATGAATGCAATCTTCATGCTGTTCCTTTTTTATTGCTCGTAATGGCGGGCGCCGAAAATGGCGCTGCCGATGCGGACGATGGTCGCGCCTTCCGCGATGGCCGCTTGCAGGTCGCCCGACATGCCCATCGACAAGGTGTCGAGCGCCAGGCCGTCGGTGCGCAGATGCTCGAACAGGCCGCGCAGGCGGGCAAACGCGGCGCGCTGCTGCGACGGGTCATTGCTCGCTTCGGGAATCGCCATCAGCCCGCGCAGGCGCAGGTTCGGCAAGGCGGCCACCTGGCGCGCCAGCTCCGGCAGTTCCGCTTCGCCGGCGCCGCTCTTGCTGGCTTCCCCGCTGATGTTCACCTGCAGGCAGATGTCGAGCGGGCCCTGCTCCGGCGGACGCTGTTCGGACAGGCGCTGGGCGATCTTCAGGCGATCGACCGTGTGCACCCAGTTGAAATGGGCGGCGATCGGCCGCGTCTTGTTGCTCTGGATCGGACCGATGAAATGCCAGCTGACCGGGGCATCCGGTTGCAGGCGCGCCACTTCCTGCATCTTGTCGAGCGCTTCCTGCAAGTAGTTTTCGCCGAAGGCGCGCTGGCCCACGGCCATCGCTTCGACCACGGCTTCCGCAGGGAAGGTCTTGGAAACGGCCAGTAACTGGACTTCGTTCCTGCTCCTTCCGGCAGAGCTACAGGCGGCCTGGATTGTCGCTTCGACAGCTTGCAAGTTCCCGGCGATTATGGACATAATGATTTTCTATAGGAAATATTTTCGAGTCGAGACGAGGACTTCGCCTGGCTCCATACACGCTCTGGATTATAAGACAATGGACATTTCGGAACTCCTCGCATTCTCGGTCAAGAACAAGGCCTCCGACCTGCACCTCTCGGCCGGCCTGCCGCCGATGATCCGGGTGCACGGCGACGTGCGCCGCATCAACCTGCCGCCGCTGGAGCACAAGGACGTGCACGGCATGATCTATGACATCATGAACGACGGCCAGCGCAAGCAGTACGAGGAGGTGCTGGAGTGCGACTTCTCGTTCGCGATTCCCGGCCTGGCCCGCTTCCGCGTCAACGCCTTCAACCAGGAACGCGGCGCGTCCGCGGTGCTGCGTACCATTCCGTCCAAGATCCTGTCGCTGGAAGAGCTGAACGCGCCGAAGATCTTCAGCGAGCTGGCATTGAAGCCGCGCGGCCTGGTGCTGGTGACCGGCCCCACCGGTTCCGGCAAGTCGACCACGCTGGCGGCGATGGTCAACCACCTCAACGAGAACGAATACGGCCACATCCTCACCATCGAGGACCCGATCGAATTCGTGCACGACTCCAAGAAGTGCCTGATCAACCAGCGCGAAGTCGGTCCGCACACCCTGTCCTTCAACAACGCGCTGCGCTCGGCGCTGCGCGAAGACCCGGACTGCATCCTGGTAGGCGAACTGCGCGACCTGGAAACCATCCGCCTGGCCCTGTCGGCGGCGGAGACCGGCCACCTGGTGTTCGGCACCCTGCACACCTCCTCGGCGGCCAAGACCATCGACCGTATCGTCGACGTGTTCCCGGCCGAAGAAAAGGAGATGGTGCGTGCGATGCTGTCGGAGTCGCTCCAGGCCGTGATCTCGCAGACCCTGCTCAAGACCAAGGACGGCTCGGGCCGCGTGGCCGCGCACGAGATCATGATCGGCACCCCGGCGATCCGCAACCTGATCCGCGAAGCCAAGATCGCGCAGATGTATTCCAGCATCCAGACCGGCAGCAGCGTCGGCATGCAGACGCTCGACCAGAACCTGACCGACCTGGTGCGCCGCAACGTGATCTCCAGCGCCGCTGCCCGCGCCGCTGCGAAAATTCCCGAAAACTTCCCGGGCTAAGGAGCGGCAATGGAACGCGACCAGGCATCCAAGTTCATGTTCGACCTGCTGCGCCTGATGACCAGCAAGGGCGGTTCGGACCTGTTCATCACGGCCGGCTTCCCGCCGGCGATCAAGATCGACGGCAAGATGACGCCGGTCTCGAACCAGGCACTGAACGGCACCCATACCGCCGACCTGGCGCGCGCCATCATGAACGACAAGCAGGCCGCCGGCTTCGAGCTGACCAAGGAAGCCAACTTCGCGATCAGCCCGGGCGACCTGGGACGCTTCCGCGTCTCGGCCTTCATGCAGATGGGCTGCGTCGGCATGGTGCTGCGCGTGATCACCACCACCATCCCGAAATTCGAGGATCTCGAGCTGCCGGAAACCCTGAAGGACGTGATCATGACCAAGCGCGGCCTGGTCATCATGGTCGGCGCCACCGGCTCGGGCAAATCGACCACGCTGGCGGCCATGGTCGGCTACCGCAACGAGAACAGCTACGGCCACATCATCACCATCGAAGACCCGGTCGAATTCGTCCACCCGCACCGCAACTGCGTGATCACCCAGCGCGAAGTGGGCGTCGACACCGACAGCTTCGAGGCGGCGCTGAAGAATTCGCTGCGCCAGGCGCCGGACGTGATCCAGATTGGCGAGATCCGCGACCGCGAAACCATGGAGCACGCGATCGCGTTTGCCGAGACCGGCCACCTGTGCCTGGCCACCCTGCACGCCAACAGCGCCAACCAGGCGCTCGACCGCATCATCAACTTCTTCCCGGAAGAGCGCCGCCAGCAGCTCTTGATGGACCTGTCGCTCAACCTGAAGGGCCTGGTGTCGCAGCGCCTGATCCCGAAGAAGGAAGCCAAGGGCCGCGTGGTGGCGATGGAGATCCTGCTGAACTCCCCGCTCATCTCCGACCTGATCTTCAAGGGCGATGTCCACGAGATCAAGGAAATCATGAAGAAGTCGCGAGAGCTGGGCATGCAGACCTTCGACCAGGCCCTGTTCGACCTGTACGAGGCGGACAAGATCAGCTACGAAGATGCGCTGCGCAATGCCGATTCGGTGAACGACCTGCGCCTGAACATCAAGCTCAACAGCAAGCACGCGAAGAACCGCGATTTCTCGACCGGGATGGACCACCTCGGGATCGTCTGAGCACGATCGGATATACTCGCGAGCGTGACGATCCAGGATCCTACTCCTTTCGCCAGCGAGCTCTTGACCATTGCCGAAGTGGAACGCCTCACCGGCATCCGGCAGGGCACCCTGCGCATGTGGGAGCGCCGCTACGGCTTTCCCCACCCCCTGCGTGACGCGCATGGAAAGCGCAGTTACCCGCCGGCCCAGGTGGAACGCCTGAAGGAGGCGCGCTGCCTGATGCTGCAGGGCGTCCGCCCAAGCCACATCTTCGCTCCTGCTGGCGCCACGCCTTCCATTCCCGTGCGTCCTCCGGCCAGCCCCGCGCACCAGGAAGCCATCGACCTGCTGCGCGCCTATCGCCTGTCCGAGCTGCACGCGCACCTGCTGTTCCACCTGATGAGCAGCGGCATGCGCGACTTCGTCATCGACCTGCTGGCGCCGCTGTCGCACACGGTGGCCGAGGCTGTCCGCCATGGCGAGCTGGCGCTGCGTTTCGCTCACCTGTACGAGCAAGTGGCGGCTTCGGTCCTGCACCGTGGCCTGTCCACCGTGCGCACTGCCGCCGAGGCACGTCCCCGCGCCGTGCTTGCGGCCCTGCCGGGCGATCCGCATGTCCTGGAAATCACGATGGTGGAGACGGTCCTCACCACGCTCGGCCTGGAGTGCCTGCAGCTCGGCGCAGACACTCCCCTGCACGAAATCGCCGCGGCGGTTGCGGAGTCGGGAGCGGAGCTGGTCGCGGTGTCGATCGACATGGCCGCGCCGCGCCGCGACCTGAAACGCAGGCTGGCCGCCCTGCGCGCCAGCCTGCCGGCCAGGACGGTCCTGTGGATCGGAGGCGGCGGCGCTGGCCAGTTGCCGGTCCTGGCCGGGATCGACTACATCCCATCTTTTCGCGATATCGAAACGGCTTTGTCGGGATGGCGTGCGAACGTCTCGCGTCCGGTCGCACTTCCCGGCTGACAGCTACGCTCGCACGGGCATGTTGTTGTAAGGAAGAAACAGGCTGCCCCGCGCCCTCTGCCGCCAACGGCCAGCTTTGTACTGTACAAACCGACGTCCCCGCCACCTGAGCAGGGCGCGCCGGACATTTGTGCTGCACAAGCACGAATCCTCATAAAATCAATAACTTACAGCAATAATGTTTCCCCTTGGAACTATTCATCTGCCCTGATAAGGTGTTGTCCAAGGCGGCATTCGTTCCGCCATCAACCATTTATCACAGCAAGCATGAGCAACGATACGAGCACGCTCGAGGTCCTGGCCTTTCGCCTCGGGCAGGAAGAATATGGCGTCGACATCCTGACGGTGCAGGAAATCCGCGGCCATGACGCCCTGACCCGCATCGCCGGCGCTCCCGGCTTCATCCAGGGCGTCATCAACCTGCGCGGCACGATCGTCCCGATCGTCGACCTGCGTCCGCATTTCGGGATCGACGAAGGCAGCCTGGGCCACGCCACGGCCGTCATCATTCTCGGCCTGGCCGGCAGCACCTTCGGCATGGTGGTCGACAGCGTGTCCGACGTGGTCCGCATCGGCCCCGGCGACATCCGCCCCGCCCCGGAAACGGGCGGCAACTTCGAAGCCGGCTGCCTGCTCGGACTCGGCACGGTGGACGGACGCATGCTGATCCTGCTCGACATCGAGCGCCTGCTGGCTTCTCCCGAGCTCGGCCTGATCGCGCCGCGCGCGGCCTGACCCTTACTCTTCAGAGGATTTACCATGTTTAAGCACTTGAAGGTCGGCACCCGGCTGCTGGCCGGTTTCCTGACCATTACGCTCCTTGGCGCCGCCGTCGCGGCCATCGGCATTTTCAGCATGTCCCGCATGAACGCGGATACCGATCGCCTCTACACCCGCGAACTGCTCGGCATCGTCCATACCAAGGAAGCCAACATCCACCTGATCGATATCGGGCGCTCGCTGCGCAACCTGATCCTGGCGTCCGGCGCGCAAGAGCAGAAGGCGGCCCTGGACAGCATCGAGTTCCTGGCGAAGGAGCTCAACGCGAGCCTCGACCGGGCGCGTCCCCTGTACTTCTCGGAGCGCGGCAAGCGCAGCTTCGCCGCGGTGGACCAAGGCCTGCGCGATTACGAAGCCGCTTCCCGGCAGGCGATGAAGATGGTGCTGGACGCAGAGTCAGGCGACAGGCAGGCGGTGCTGGACTACCTGCGCGATGTGGTGGTTCCGCGCTCCGACGAAGTCGACAAGCGCCTGGCGGCGCTGATCGAGATCAAGGAAGAAAATGCCCGCCTCGTCGCAGACGAGGCCATCACCACCTACACCACGAGCCGCAGCATGATGCTGGTGCTGGTGCTGGCCAGCGCCATTGCCGGCATCGGCATCGGCATCCTGATCACCCGCAGCCTGATGCGCCAGCTGGGCGGCGAGCCCGACTATGCCAGCGACATCGCCGGCCGCATCGCCGAGGGCGATCTCAGCGTCGACGTGGCGCTGCGCCCGGGCGACAAGACCAGCCTGCTGTTCGCCATGAAGCGCATGCGCGAGAGCCTGTCGCAGATCGTCGGCGAGGTGCGCACCGGCACCGACGCGATCGCCTCGGCATCGCGCCAGATCGCCAGCGGTAACCTCGACCTGTCCGCCCGCACCGAGGAACAGGCCAGCTCGCTGGAAGAAACCGCCTCCTCGATGGAAGAACTGACCTCGACCGTCAAGCAGAATGCCGACAATGCGCGCCAGGCCAACGGCCTGGCGAGCTCGGCCTCGGAAGTGGCCGAACGCGGCGGCATGGTGGTGTCGCAGGTGGTCGACACCATGGCCTCGATCAACGAGTCGTCGAAGAAGATCGTCGACATCATCGGCGTGATCGACGGCATCGCTTTCCAGACCAACATCCTGGCGCTGAACGCCGCCGTGGAAGCGGCGCGCGCTGGCGAACAGGGCCGCGGCTTCGCGGTGGTGGCCTCGGAAGTGCGTACCCTGGCCCAGCGCTCGGCCGCGGCGGCCAAGGAGATCAAGCTCCTGATCGACGATTCAGTGGGCAAGGTCGACGCCGGCGCGCGCCTGGTCGACCAGGCCGGCGCCACGATGGGCGAGATCGTCGACAGCGTGCGCCGCGTCACCGACATCATGGGCGAGATCTCGTCGGCCAGCGTGGAGCAGACCTCGGGCATCGAGCAGATCAACATGGCGGTCAGCCAGATGGACCAGGTGACCCAGCAGAACGCATCGCTGGTGGAAGAAGCGGCGGCGGCGGCCGAATCGCTGCAGGACCAGGCCGGCAAGCTGGCCGGGCTGGTGTCGGTGTTCAAGCTCGATGCGCGGGCGCCATCGGTGGCTGCGCCTGCCGCGCAGGCCAGGCCGGCAACGCGCCTGGCGGCGCCTGCCCTGAGGGCGGCCCACCCGGCGCCACGCAAGGCCGCCGTGCGCGAGGAGGAATGGGAAACCTTCTGACGCCGAATCCGATCTTCGACGCCCTGCACCGCGCCGGCCAAGACCTTCAGGCCGGACTTCACGTAGCGCCGGCCCCGTTCAGGCCACGTTCAGCCCCATCTCCCGCACCATCTCGGCCGCCTGGCGCGCCGAGATAGTCGCACCCGCGAACTGCTTCGCATTCGCCAGCTTCAAGCCGCCGATATCGGCTTCGCGCAGGTCCGCGCCCTCGAAGCGCGTGTCCCTGATGTGGGCGTCGCGCAGGCTGCCGCCTTCGAACACCGCTTCGCGGAAGTCGCAGCCCGCTAGGTCTGCATCCGCGAGATCCAGCCCCACCAGTTTCGCCTTGCGGAAGGACATGCGGCGCAGGTCGGCGCCGACCAGCAGCGTGTCTTCGAAGCTGAGCGCCAGGTGGCTGGTTTCCTCGAACTGCGCGCCGGTCAGCTTGCAGCTGCGGAAGGAGGCGGACGCCAGGCGCGCGCGGCGCCAGCTACTGTTGTTCAGGTCGGAGGATGCGAAGAGCGCGTCGACCAGCTCGGCGGACTCGAAATCGGCGTGCCCGCCACGGCAGCGTTGCCAGCGCGTGCGCGCCAGCTTGGCCGCGTAGAACGAGGTTTCCGCCAGTTGGCAGGAGCGGAACACGCAGTCTTGCAGGTCGAGGCGCGACAGGTCGAGGCTTGATAAGTCGCAGTCCTCGAACACGAGGAGGCTGCCGGAAGCGAGGGAGGATTCGATGCGGGCGCGGTCGAGGGCTTCGCCGCCGAGGGTAATGGTGGTGCGGGACATGGCAAGGATGCGGTGGTTCGGCCGGACAGCATACACGTCCGGCCGCCCCGCCGCATCCCTGTTTGAAGCGCTTCTCTAAAGGCCTTGATCAGCCGGGGCCGGGGCCGCCAGGACCGCGGCCGCCGCCCGGACCGCCGAACATCATCTGGCGGCGCTGCCCGCCAGGGCCGCTGAAGCCGCCGAAGCGGTAGCTCAGGCCGATGAAAGCGGTGCGTCCGTTGTTGCGGTTGACCCTGTATTCGCGCAGGCGGTCAGTTTCGGTGATCATCTCCGACTTCTGCGAATCGAACAAGTCGTTGATGTTGAGGTTCAGGGTCAGCGCAGGCGTCAGCTTGCGGCTGTAGTTGAACATGGCCCAGTAGCTCGGCTCGCGGTAGCCTTCGCCGAACAGGGTCTTGCCCTGCCCGGTCAGCATCAGCATGAAGTTGTTGCTCGGGTCCAGCTGGTAGGTCATGTGCCCGCGCAAGGTGAGCGAGGTAGCGCTGCGCTTGTCATCCCTAACGCTGCCCAGCACGGTCTGTTCCGAATAGCCGACGTTGCCGTTGAGCCTGAGTGTCAGCTGGGGAGTGGCGCGCCCGCTGAAGCTGAATTCCAGCCCGCCGGAACGGGCGCTGCCAGCGTTTTCCCGGGTAGTCAGGAGCACATCGTTGGCCAGCACGAAGCGGCGTTCGGAAATCAGGTCGGCGTCGCGGCGCGCGTACAGGCGCACGGTGGTATCCACCTTGCCCAGCTTGGTTTCGACGCCCAGCTCCAGCGAATCGCTATTGGTCGGCTGGAGGTCCGGATTACCAGACGAGACATTCTGCTCGTCGCGGTACACCACGAACGGGTTCAGGTCGCCAGCGCCGGGACGACGGATGCGGCGCGCATAACTCAGGCGCAGCGTGGTGTCGTCCGACAGGCCATAGGTCACGAAGGCGCTCGGGATCGCATCGAAATAATGATTGGTCGCGCGCATGCCGGTGGTGACCTGGTTCATGTCGAGCTCCGCGTACTCGGTGCGCAGGCCGCCCAGCACACCCCAGTCCTCGTTGACGCGCCACTGGTAAGTGCCGTACAGCGCGTAGGTCGTGTCGTTCAGCTCGAAGCGGTTGGTGCGGGACGTGCTCACACGCTCGGCGCCGGTGACCGGATCGAGATCGAAGAACACGTTGTCGAACACGTTCTCGTTGCGCGCCACCTTGTAGCCGACCTTCAGCACGCCGTTCTCGCCGGGCAGCTCGTAGTCGCCGGTGAAGTCGGCGATGCGGGTTTCGGTCACGCCGGTCTCATGGATGACGGGAGTGCCGACCCGCGCCGGACGCACGGTGTAGATGTAGTTGTTGCGCGCCCCGCGGTCGGCGTCGGTGCCCGACAGGCGCAGGTCCATCTGGAATTTTTCACCCGGGGCGTCGCCCTTGTGGTCGAGGCGAGCGCCCAGGCCGTAATTACGCTGCTTGCTGGTGCGCAGGCTGCTCTGCACATATTCGGAGTCGACGACGCCGGCGGCGTTGCTGTTGCTGTAGCGATTGTTCGATTCGCCTGTCCTGTCGACTTGCGAATAGTTCGCGGTGAGGCCGACGACGTCCTTGTCGCCCCAGTTGTAGGTCAGGCCACCGTTAGCGCTGGTGTTCTCGTCTTCGTTCACGCCATTCGAGAACGAAGTGCTGCGCGCGATGGCGCCGGTGACGGGGTCGATGCGCTCGCGCTGGAGCTCGCCGCTGTTCTCGTTCTTACCCTTGCTGCGGGCCAGGTTGCCCTGCACGCTATAGCGGCCTTGCGTGTAGTTGCCGAAGACGTTAGTCCGGTAGCGGCCTTCGGTGCCGATGTTCGCACTCACGGTTGCGAAACCGCCGGGACTGCGCTCGCGCCGCATCACCAGGTTGATGATCGGTCCGCCCCCGCCTTCGTTGCCGAACTGCGCGCCCGGGTTGTTGATGACCTCCACCGAGTCCAGATCGCCCGCCGGCAACGCATTGATCGCGGCCGCGCGGTTCTCGCCCTGCATCATCGCCGAGGGCTTGCCGTCCACTAGGATCTGCACGCTGCGGCCGCGCAGCGTCACGTTGCCGTCACCGTCGACGGCGACCGAAGGCACCTTGTTCAGGGTGTCGGCCACAGTGTCGACCGAGGTGGCCGGATCGGCCTTGACGTCATAGCTCTGGCGGTCGATGCGGTTCTGGCTGCGGGTCGCGCTGACGGTCACGGTGGACTCGACCGGCGTCTGCGCCGGCGGCGCAGCAGTTGCCTGGGCCGGCTGGGCCTGTACCGGCGCCTGCTGCTTCGCCTGCTCCTGCACGGCCGGGGCCTGCTGTGCGCTCACCGCGAACGGGGCGAGCAGCGTGCCTGCGACGAGATGCGCGATCAGCGAACGGCGCGGATGACGGGAGTGGCTGGCGAAGTGTGAATTGGTAGGCATGGAAGCGGCTCTGCAATATAGGCGAGCGCGATTGTCGCATGCCACCTTCTTATCGTTTGTAACAAAAGATAACAAGCACCGACTTGAGCGATTGGGGCATGCATACGTGTTGCGCCGCCATGACATACACTTCTGGTTTTCCAGACGAGGGCTCAGACATGAACGTATTCGATTTCAGCGCCGCCACGCTCGACGGCAAGCCGATGGACTTGAGCGATTACCACGGCAAGGTGCTCCTGGTCGTCAACACCGCCAGCGCCTGCGGCTTCACGCCGCAGTACAAGGGGCTGGAAGAGCTGCACCGCCAGTACGGCGAGCGGGGGCTGGTGGTGATGGGCTTCCCCTGCAACCAGTTCGGCAAGCAGGAGCCGGGCACGGAGGACGAGATCGGCGCCTTCTGCGAGAAGAACTACGGCGTGAGCTTCCCGATGTTCGCCAAGGTCGACGTCAACGGCGACGGCGCCCACCCGCTGTTCAAGCACCTGAAGGGCGAGAAGCCGGGCGTGCTGGGCACCGAAGCCATCAAGTGGAACTTCACCAAGTTCCTGGTCGGCCGCGACGGCGAGGTCGTGAAACGCTATGCGCCGCAGACGGCCCCAAGCGAAATCGCCGGCGACATCGAGAAGCTGCTGGCGTAATAGCGGACGATCGCAGTTGTAGGGTGGGCAGGTCTCCTGCCCACGCGGCGATAGCTATCGGGTGAAGGGTCCGGCCGGATGATCTTGCAGCCGCTTGAACGCGTGGGCGGGAAAACCCGCCCACCCTACGAAAATCAAGGCTGTGGGGTCAGGCGGATCGCCTGGCCGCCACCCGGCGCAAGGCGCAGCTGCAGCGTATCCGCCGCGGTGACGGTCTTCGTCTCCGTCACCAGGTCGAAGCGGCGCTCGCTGCGGTAGTCGGCAGCGTCGCCGTCGCGGTAGATCTCGGCGGTATAACGCTTGCCCTTGTCCAGGAAATCGAGCGGCAGCGGCAAGCTACGCGCTTCGCCATCGGTCACCGCGCCGACGTACCAGTTGTCGCCCGCACGGTCCTTGCGAGCGATGGTGGCGAAGGAGCCCACTTCGCCGTTGATCACGCGGGTGTCGGCCCAGTCGGTCGGCACGTCCTTGATGAACTTGAAGGCCGCCGGATACTTGGCGTAGTTCTCCGGCAGGTCGGCCGCCATCTGGATCGGCGAATAGATCACGACGAAGTTCGCCAGCTGCTTGGCCTGGGTCGAGTTGAAGACCTTGTTGTCCGCGCCCACCAGGCTCAGCACGCCCGGGGTGTAGTCCATCGGGCCGCTCAGCATGCGGGTGAACACCAGCTTGGCCTCGTGGTCCACGCTGTTCGGCGGATTGCCCCAGGCGTTGTACTCGACGCCGCGCGCGCCTTCGCGGGTGAGCCAGTTCGGGTAGGTGCGGCGCAGGCCGGTGTCCTTGACCGGTTCATGGGTGTCGATCGACAGCTTGTACTTCGCCGCCTCGGTCACCGCCTTCAGGAAGTGATTCACGCCTTCCTGCGAATCGTAGTGGCCGTAGCGCGGCTTGCCGTCGCGGCCCGTGAACAGGGCGCTGCCGGCTTCGTGCACATAGCCCGACTTGATGCTGTCCACGCCCAGCTTCGCATACAGCTTGTACGCCGCATCCATCTGCTTCTCATACGCGACGATGTTGGCGCCGGTTTCGTGGTGGCCAATCAGGCGCACGCCTTTCGACTTGGCATACGCGGCCAGGCCTGGCAGATCAAAATCCGGGTAAGGCTGGGTGAAGCTGAAGTCGGCGCCGCCATGGCCCCAGTCGCTTTCCCAGCCCTTGTTCCAGCCCTCGACCAGCACGCCGCGGAAGCCGTTCTGCGCCGCAAAGTCGATGTACTTCTTCGTGTTGGCAGTGGTGGCCGCGTGCTTCGGGCCCGCGTTCCAGGTGCCGCTCTGCAGGTGCATCTGCCACCAGACGCCGACGAACTTCGAGGGCTTCACCCAGCTCACGTCGCCGAGCTTGTTCGGTTCGTTCAGGTTCAGGACCAGGTCGGACATGTACAGGCCGGCCGCGTTGTCCGCGATCTGCATGGTGCGCCATGGCGTGGTGAAGGCGCCCTTGCGCACCACCGCCGGGCCGCTCGGCGACGGCGCCAGCATGGCGCGCAGCTTCTGGCCGTCGACCTTGCGCAGCCACATGGTGGCGTAGTCGACCAACGCCGCTTCGTGGAAGGCGATGTGGGTGCCGTCATCCAGGCGCACGGTGAGCGGCGTATTGGCGATGCCGATTTCCTTGAGCGGCGCCTTGCGGATCTCTTCTTCGAGTCCCGGCAGTTCGGCCGCCGGAATCCACCAGGCGGTGGCCGGCTGGGCCACCGTGAATTCGGTCAGCTCGTCGATGATTTCGGCTTCCTTCAGCTGCGGCTGGGCCGGGAATTCGTAGCGGAAGCCGACGCCGTCGTCGTAGATGCGGAATACCACCGCCAGCTGGCGGCCGGCGCGGTTCTTCTGTTCCAGGTCGACGCGCAGCTCGCGGTAATGGTTGCGCACGAAGCGGCGCTCGCCCCAGGGCTGCTCCCAGGTGCTGTCATGGTCGCTCACGTCTTGCTTGCGCAGGCTGAAGCCGCCGTCGAGCTTGTGTGCATTGGCCAGGTTGAAGCCCAGGCGCGAAGGGGCGATGAGCTCCTTGCCCTTGCGCTTGACGCCGTAGGCCAGCTTGCCCATGCCGTCGACCTGCACTTCCACGCTGATGACATTGCCCGGGGAGGCGGCGCTGGCGATCAGTTTCTGGGCCCAGGCCGGCAGGGCCAGCAGGCAGGATGCTGCCACGGCAGCGGCCGTGGCAAATGAGCGGTGGAAGTGCATCGGGTCTCCTTGTCGTGTAATGCGCCGTAGGAAAACTACCTTTACTACGGCTGAGCATCACATAGTACGACAAAAAGATGTAACTCGACTACCAAATCAACGGGTCTGGATCCAGGCGGCGCCGTGTGTGATGCAGGCGCGGTTGACGTTCTCGAGGAAGCGGATGGCCTCGCCCTGCGAGACGCCGGGCGGCATCAACTGGGCGAGCGAGGCGTCTTCGGTGACGCGGTCGAGGCCATAGGAAATGGCGCGCGATACGTCGCGTGCGAGTCTGCCGTCGCTGTTGTACAACGCGTCATAGACGCCGGCCTCTTCCCATACGGGCACGAGGCCGGGCGTGATGGAATCCTCGAACACGACCATGGGTGGCAGGCCTTCGTCTTCGCGCACCAGTTGGAACACGAAGCTCATGGCGTCTCCGGCATCGAGACTGCCAGGGATACCGGGCCGGCGGCAGGAAGGGATCGGCGAAATCGCATAGTGCTTGATGAATGAACGAAAGCGCCAGTATAGCGCCGCAGGCGATTGTCCGAGCGCGCAGCCGGCTCTGCGGGGCTCCTCAGCGACAGTACCAAATTCATCATTTTTTGATGCGTATGTGCCGCATATTTTAGAGAGCATCGTCGAATTCTCACCAAAAATCACGCAAACTCACTAACATCATAGTAAAATATTTCCATACGGAAACCAAGTTCATATTAAAGAAAGATTGGGATCGAATGGACAAATCAGCATCGGCCGCAGGTGACCTGGAAATACTGTCGTTCCGGCTTGGCAAGGAAGAGTATGGCATCAGCATCCTGGCGGTACAGGAGATCCGCGGCTATGAGGCGGTTACCCGGATCGCCAACGCGCCGGCCTTCCTGAAAGGCGTGATCAACCTGCGCGGCAGGATCGTGCCCATCGTGGACATGCGCATCCGTTTCGGCCTGCCAGCGCAGTACGACGCCTTCACCGTCGTCATCGTCCTGAACATCGGGCGCCACGTGATCGGCATGGTGGTCGACGGCGTCTCGGACGTCAGCGCCCTCACCCCGGAGCAAGTGCGCCCTGCTCCGGACATGGGCAGCGCCATCGACACCGATCAATTACTGGGCCTGGGCACGGTGGGCGAGCGCACCCTGATCCTGCTCGACATCGAGCGCGTGATGGCCGCACCCGACATGGGCCTGGCCGACGCGCTGCCGGCGGCTGCCTGAACCACCAAGCATCATTAAACAAGAACACACATGAACATCTCCGACATCAAGATCGCCAAGCGCCTCGCGCTCGGCTTCGGCGTCATTCTCGCCTTCCTCGTCCTCAGCCAGGTCATGGGCATGCAGATGCTGTCCCGGATCGGCGCCGGCGCCACCGAACTCGCCGACGCCCGCATCCCGAACATCAAGAGCACCAATGGCGTGCTGGACGGTGTCAACGACATCGCGGTCTCACTGCGCAACATCCTGCTGGACGCCGATCCGGCCGGCCGCGCCAGGCAGAACGAACTGATCGCCGCTTCACGCAAATCCCTGCAACAGGAACTCGACATGCTCGGACGCCAGCCGACCGTGCCGCGCGCCCAGGCCGTGCTCGAACGCATGAAATCGGCCCACGCCAATTATGACAAGGGGCTGACGGAATTCCTGCAGCGTGCCAATGGCGGCGACGACGCCGGCGCGCGCGACTACCTGAATACGACGCTGCGGCCCTACCTGGCCGCGCTGAAAGGCGCCATTGGCGAACAGATGACGATCCAGCACGAGCTGGCGGAGCAGGCCTCCGCGGAAGTGCGCGCCATCGAAGCCTCGACGCGCACGATGGTGTTCGTCCTGACCGGCGTCGTGCTGGCGCTGACGGTAGCCATCGCCTGGTTCCTGACCCGCTCGATCACGGTACCGCTGGGCCGTGCGCTCGACCTGGCCAATACGGTGGCGTCCGGCGACCTGACCAGCCGCATCGAAGTCGACCGCCGCGACGAGGCCGGCCAGCTGCTGCAAGCCCTGAAGACCATGAACGAGAACCTGGCGCGCACCGTGAGCGCGGTGCGCAGCGGCACCGACACCATCGGCACCGCGGCCGCCGAAGTCGCCGCCGGCAACCTCGACCTGTCGGCGCGCACCGAACAGCAGGCCAGTTCTCTTGAAGAAACCGCGTCGTCGATGGAAGAGCTGACCTCGACCGTCAAGCAAAATGCCGACAATGCCCGCCAGGCCAATACCCTGGCCGAGGCGGCATCGCGCGTGGCCGAACGCGGCGGCCAGGTGATCGGCGACGTGGTCGGCACCATGGAGCAGATCAATGCGTCCGCCGGCAAGATCGTCGACATCATCGGCGTGATCGACGGTATCGCCTTCCAGACCAATATCCTGGCGCTGAACGCAGCCGTTGAGGCGGCACGGGCCGGCGAACAGGGCCGCGGCTTCGCGGTAGTGGCGTCGGAAGTGCGCAACCTGGCCCAGCGCTCGGCGGCCGCCGCCAAGGAAATCAAGTCGCTGATCGGCGACTCGACCCACGCCGTGGAAGCCGGCAGCAAGCTGGTGGGCGAAGCCGGTTCGACGATGCAGGAGATCGTCGAGAGCGTGCGCCGGGTCACCGACATCATGGGCGAGATCACGGCGGCCAGCGCCGAGCAGACGGCCGGCATCGAGCAGATCAACGAGGCGGTCACCCAGATGGACCAGGTGACCCAGCAGAATGCCGCGCTGGTTGAAGAGGCGGCGGCGGCATCGGCCTCGATGCAGGAGCAGGCCGGCATGCTGGCCTCGGCGGTGAGCGTGTTCCGCATCGAAACCCGCGACCTCGACCTGCAGGCCGCCGTGCCTGCCGCCGCGGCGCCTCCCCTGCCGCGTCCGGCTTCGCCCAGGGCACCGGCGAAGGCAGTCGTGAAACAGGTCGCGGCGCCGGCGAAGCCGGCACGCAAGGAACCGAGCGTGGCCGCCACGGCGGGCGACTGGGAAGAGTTCTGACCGGCCTGCGCTGACCGAATGCTAAAAGGGCCTGCCGCGTGCAGGCCCTTTTTTCAGGCGCTGTCACCGTTAGCTATGGATGACCCCGATCGCGATCCGTAGCAATTGCTCTACCGTCGTTATCCGTCCACCATCGAGCGCCCGACGCCAGCCCAGGTAGTTCGGCAGGTAGCGCGAAGCTACTCCGCGGAAGCGGCTCAACCATTGCCGGAAGCGCTGGTGATAGGCGTTCACATTCTGCACATGGATGGCGCCGGCAACGCCGCTGCGTACCCGCACGCCGGCACGCAGGTTCACCGCCTGGTGCGCAAT
>NZ_ATYR01000023.1 GCF_000427785.1 Massilia alkalitolerans DSM 17462 | reverse complement strand
TGATGCCGTACACGATTCATCGACAAGTTGTTCGACACTCCTACTCGTTCGGCCCTTCGCTGAAAAAAAAACTCAGCTACTATGGCCTCTGCTGACTTCTCGCTCCGTGTCGCCACGTCGCCCTTTCAGGCATGAGGCGAGATCTCCCCAAGGTAAGAACGCACTCCTTCCCTGCACAACCGCCGGATTTACGCCACTTCNCCTTGACCACGAGAGCTTCGCGGATCATTGCCCGCTCGCCCTGCTCGGTAGCGCCTTGTATCCGGTTCTTGTCCATCGGCTCGCAGTTTCGCTCCACGCTTCCTCCCCACGCTCGGTCGCCCTTACGCAGTTGCGCTTCACTTCGCTCGCTGTGGTCAGCTTACGGCGGGACTTGCACCCGCAAGAGTGCGCCCATGCTGGGCGCACAATGACAATGGCCAGTTTCGTACTGGCCATTTCTATATTGAAATAAATTTCGTGTCTTTCTTAATGGAACGCGCCTGAGGGTCGTCTTGTACTTGTAAGCGCAAGGGCGCGACACGAGACACGTAAATATCCGGAAAATACCATGCTGAGCCTCCACACCAATAACGCCGCCCTGTCGGCACAAAATTCGCTGTCGCGCACCCAGTCCACGCTGTCGACCTCGATGACCCGCCTGTCGACGGGCTTTCGCATCAACTCGGCCATGGACGACGCCGCCGGCCTGCAGATCGCCACTCGCCTGAAGGCCCAGACCAGCGGCATGGCCGTGGCCATGCGCAACACCCAGAATTCGATCTCGATGCTGCAGACCGCCGAAGGCGCGCTGGACGAAGTCACCAACATCCTGGTGCGCATGAAGGACCTGGCAACCCAGTCCGCCGACGGCTCCTCCAGCGCTGCCGACAAGGATGCGATGCAGTCGGAATACGATTCGCTGGCGAGCGAACTGAGCAATATCATCGGCAATACCACCTTTGGCGGCGCCAAGCTGCTGACCAAGAATGCGATCGCCGCGGACAAAACGGCCGCCGATGGCGTGGCCGCCACCGCATTGGCCGCCACTGCAACGCCGAATACCAACTTTGGAAACGCACAGACCGCCCTCGGCACGGCACAAGGTACCTACAACACCACGCCGAATGATGCGAACAAGCTCGCGCTCGATGCCGCCAAGGCAACCTACGACGCGGCGCTGAAGGCCAAGACGCTGGCGGACAACAAGAAGGACGTGACTGCCGCCTACGCGACGGCGGTCACCAATTCGATCGGCAAGACCGATGGCGCCCTGTCGGGCAGCATCGATTTCCAGATCGGGGCCTCGGCTGGCGAAAAAATGTCGCTCGCCCTGACGACCGACGTCACCGCCCTGCACACCAAGCTGCGCGACGTCAGCGTGAACTACAACGCTTTCGGCGCCGCCATTTCCGGCACCGGCACCGAATTGACCGACTCCGCATCGGCAATGATCGACAAGCTGCAGGCCGCCGTGGAAGCAGTCAGCACGGTCCGCTCCGGCATGGGCGCGGCGGCCAATCGCCTCGAGCACGTGCACAACAACCTGGCCAACATCAGCACCAATACCAAGAACGCCACCGGTCGCATCATGGACGTCGATTTCGCCACCGAAAGCGCGACGATGACCTCGAATCAGATGCTGATGCAGGCAGGCACCGCCATGCTCAAACAGTCGAACAGCATGTCTTCGATGGTCATGTCGCTGCTGCAGTAATCATCGTTCGACGCGCCATGCGGCGCATTGGAATGAGCCAGCCTTCGGGCTGGCTTTGTCGTTTACGCTCAAGCCTAAAAATTTCCACACGGCACTTAATTATCAAACTGTCCGGGTCGCCTTGTACTGGTGAGCGCGTGGAAAACATGTATCCAACCAGGCTGCGCGACCAACCTTTACGTATAACAAGGAGTTCACATGCTGAGCCTTCACACCAACAACGCCGCCCTCTCGGCCCAGAATTCGCTGTCGCGCACCCAAAGCACGCTGTCGACCTCGATGACCCGCCTGTCGACCGGCTTCCGCATCAACTCGGCCATGGACGACGCCGCCGGCCTGCAGATCGCCACCCGTCTCAAAGCCCAGACCAGCGGCATGTCGGTTGCCATGCGCAATACCCAGAATTCGATCTCGATGCTGCAAACCGCCGAAGGCGCGCTCGACGAAGTTACCAACATCCTGACCCGCATGAAAGACCTGGCGACCCAGGCCGCCGACGGTTCCTCGTCGACTGCCGACCGCACCGCGATGCAGTCGGAGTTCACCTCGCTGAGCGATGAGCTCGGCAACATCATGGGTAACACCAGCTTCGGCGGCACCGGCCTGCTGAAGAAAACCGGCGGCAAGCTGGCTACCGACGTCACCTTCCAGATCGGCGCCTCCCAGGCAGAAACGATGGTCGGCAAGTTCGGCACTGCGCTTACCAAGGTGCACACCGACATCGGACTGGCCGCGCTGCAATACGACGGCGAAGGCGTCACCCCGGCCGCCGCAGCCGGCACCGAACTGACTGCCAACGCCAACGCCACCATCGACACGCTCAAGACCGCGATCGAGTCGGTCAGCTCCCTGCGCTCGTCGCTGGGCGCCGCCGCCAACCGCCTTGACCACGTGCACAACAACCTGGCCAACATCAGCACCAATACCAAGAACGCCACCGGCCGCATCATGGATGTCGACTTCGCCACCGAAAGTGCGACGATGACCTCGAACCAGATGCTGATGCAGGCAGGCACCGCCATGCTGAAGCAGTCGAACAGCATGTCCTCGATGGTTATGTCGCTGCTGCAGTAATCCTCATCGCAGACACAGCGCCTCGCGGCACTGTAGAGGAGCCAGCCTGCGGGCTGGCTCCTGTCTTTTACGTGCACTAGGGAAAATTTCTGCTCAACACTTAATACCGCGCCGATCAGGGTCGCCTTGTATTGAAGATCGCGCGGAAAACGTGATGCCAACAGGGCTGCGCCCTTATTTACCTCGAACAACCAGGAGTTCACATGCTGAGCCTTCACACCAACAACGCCGCCCTCTCGGCCCAGAATTCGCTGTCGCGTACCCAGAGCACGCTGTCGACCTCGATGACCCGCCTGTCGACCGGCTTCCGCATCAACTCGGCCATGGACGACGCCGCCGGCCTGCAGATCGCCACCCGCCTGAAAGCCCAGACCAGCGGCATGAGCGTGGCCATGCGCAACACCCAGAATTCGATCTCGATGCTGCAGACCGCCGAAGGCGCGCTTGACGAGGTCACCAACATTCTGACCCGCATGAAGGACCTGGCAACCCAGGCCGCCGATGGCTCGTCCTCGGACAGCGACCGCACCGCGATGCAGGCCGAGTACACCTCGCTGACCGACGAGCTGACCAATATCGTCAAGAACACCACCTTCGGCGGTACCGCAGTGCTGAACAACAGCACCGGCAAACTGAAGTCGGCGGTCGATTTTCAAATCGGCGCCAGCGGCGGGGAAAAGATGTCGCTGGATGTGAGCACCCAGCTGAACGCCATGCACAAGAACATCTATACCGCAGCTGCCGGCTTCAACGGCGGCGTACTGAACGTCGACGCCGCCGGCGCAGCCTCGACCTGGGCGGTCGCTGGCACCACTGGCGTTGCCGGTAAGGAACTCACCGACACCCTCGCTGGTGACTTGGGTGGCGCCAAGACCGGCGCCGTGAACGCGAACGCGACGATCGACAAACTCAAGACCGCGATCGAAAGCGTCAGCACCGTCCGCTCCTCGCTGGGCGCCGCCGCCAACCGCCTCGAACATGTGCACAACAACCTGGCCAACATCAGCACCAACACCAAGAATGCCACCGGCCGCATCATGGACGTCGACTTTGCGACCGAAAGCGCAACGATGACCTCGAACCAGATGCTGATGCAAGCCGGCACCGCCATGCTGAAGCAGTCGAACAGCATGTCCTCGATGGTCATGTCGCTGCTGCAGTAATACTCGCTTCCCGGGCACCCGATCCGGTAGTATCGAAGGCCAGCCCGCGAACGGCTGGCCTTTTTTCATAGGTGAACCGCCATGAGCACCATCCCTTCCATCGTTCCCCTGCTCCCTCCCCAGGCAACGCCGCTCAGTGTCGGCGCGGTGGCGGCGGCGGCGCCCGTCGCGCTGGCGCCTTTCGACGGCGGCGAGCCGCCCCTGCCGATGTCCCAGCTGCTCGCGCCCGCCCCTGCCGCGCAGGGCGAGCCGGGGCCCGAGGGCCTTGCCATGCGCCCCGACCAGGTCTTCCTGGCGCGCCAGATGCATTTCCAGGCCGCCGACGGTCGTACCCTGGCCACGTCCTGGCAGGCCATGGTGCGCCAGTACGGCAAGCAGATGACCGATCGCGAATTGCGCAACCAGGCGGGCCAGCTGCCGCCGGCGCTGCTGGCGGCCAGCCAGGAGGGACGCGTGCTGCGCCAGGCGGACCATCCGCTGCTGCTGCAGGACGCCTGGCGCTTCACGGTGCATGCGGGCGGCGCCAAGGACCAGCACCTGGGGGTGCTGCAGGAACAGCCCGACGGCGCGTCCGGCCGGCGCAAGCGCAGCCGGGCCGCGCTGCGGCTCGAACTGGAACTGGCCGACGGCACCGCGGTCGTGCTGCAGGTGGAGGCGATCCCCGGCGGGCTGGCGCTGGAACTGTGCGCCCCCGATGCGGCGGCGTTGGCGCGGCTGCGCAAGCTGCAGCCGGAACTGGAAGACGCGATCGCGCGCGCCGGTCTGCAGGTGCAGCGCTGGCGCTACCGCGACAGCCTGCCGCTGGCGCTAGTGCACGCACGGATGGCCTCGAGCGATGTGGTGCAGGTGCTGACGTTGCCCGTGTTCCGCGCGGTGGCCGAACTGGCCCTGGTGTTGCCGCGCCTTGACGCGGCGGAGACGCAGGCGCGCGAGGGCTGAAATATTATTTCAGTTGCACGCCATTGGTGAAATAATATTTCACCGATGCCGCGGCGGATCATCCGACGGTACCGACGATCGACACGTCCCGGTTCTCGGGAATCTCGTTATACGACAGCACGTGCAGCCCCGGCGCGAACAGCTTGGCGTAGCGCGCCAGCAGCGGGCGCACCTGCGGCAGCACCAGCAGCAGCGGCGGCGTGTGCTGCTGCTTCATCTGCTCGCGCGCCACCGGCATGTTGATCTGCAGCTGGGACAGCAACTGCGGGTCGATCGGGTAGTTGTCCAGCGCGACCTTGCCGCCATTGTTCTGGCGCGCCTGGTTCAGGGAGCCGAGCAGCATGTTTTCCAGTTCGGCCGACAGGTTAAACGCCGGCATGTCCTTCTTCTTGCCGAACAGGCCGGACACGATCTGGCGCCGCAGCGCGCAGCGCACCTCGGCCGCCAGCAGGATCGGGTCCTTGGTGCTCTCCGAACTGTCCAGCAGCGTGGTGGCGATCACCACGATGTCCTTCAATGACACGCCTTCGGCGAGCAGCACGCGGAACACGCGCAGCAGCTGGGTGTGGGTGAGCGCCTTTTCCAGCGATCCCGCCAGCTTCGGCGACAGCGCCTGCAGGCGCTCCAGGATCGCCGGCACGTCCTCGTGGCGGAACAGCTCGTGCAGGTATTCGCGCACCACTTTCGAGGTATGGGTGGCGATCGCGCTCGCCACCTCGACCACCTGGTAGCCCAGACCCAGCGCATCGGCCTTCTGCTCGGGCGTGATCCAGGTGATCGCCATGCCGTAGGCCGGCTCGATGCCGGGGATGCCGTCGATCTCGCCGTACACGTTGGGCGACGGGATCGCCATCAGGTGCTCGGGCATCACCTCCGCTTCGGCCACCACGATGCCCGACAGGCTGATCGCATACTGCGACGGGCGCAACGCCAGGTCGTCGCGCACGCCGATGCTTGGTAACACCATGCCCATCTGCTCCGAGAGGCTCTGGCGCAGACCCTTGATGCGCTTGGTGAGCGGCTCGCCCTGGGCCTTGTCGATCATGCCGACCAGCTTGTAGCCCACCGCCACCGTCACCGGCTGCACCACCGGCAGCGCCTGCCAGTCGAGTTCCGGCGCGCGCTCGTCGCGCAGCGCGGCTTCGATCGCGGCCACGCCGGCATTGTCCGGCGCCTGCACGCGCCTGGTCAGCTTCCAGCCGACGTAGCCGACCACCGCCGCGAAGGTGAAGAAGGTGAACATCGGCATGCCCGGCACCAGGCCAAGCACGATCATCACGCCCGCCACCGAGAACAACACCGCCGGCTGGGCCAGCATCTGGCCGCTCACCTGCTTCTCGAGGTCGCCGGATTCGCCGATGCGGGTCACCAGGATCGCCGCCGCCGCCGACAGCAGCAGCGCCGGGATCTGGGCCACCAGGCCGTCACCGATGGTGAGCAGCGCGTACACCTTGGCGGCCTCGCCCAGCGGCAGGTCGTGCATCAGGGCGCCGATGGCGATACCGCCCACCAGGTTGATGATCAGGATCAGGATCGAGGCGATGGCGTCGCCGCGCACGAATTTCGAGGCGCCGTCCATGGCGCCGTAGAAGTCGGCTTCGGCCGCCACGTCCTTGCGCCGCTGGGTAGCCTTCTCCTGGTTGATCAGGCCCGCGTTCAGGTCGGCGTCGATCGCCATCTGCTTGCCGGGCAGCGCGTCCAGCGTGAAGCGCGCCGACACTTCCGAGATGCGTTCGGCGCCCTTGGTGACGACGATGAAGTTGATGATCATCAGGATCACGAACACCACCAGGCCGACCACGAAGTTACCGCCGATGACGACGTTGGCGAAGGCCTCGATCACGTTACCGGCCGCATGCGGGCCGGTGTGGCCGTTGAGCAGCACCACGCGGGTGGAAGCCACGTTCAGCGCCAGGCGCAACAGGGTGGTGCCCAGGATCACGGTCGGGAACACCGAGAAGTCGAGCGGACGCTTGGCCGTCACCGACACCAGGATCACGATCAGCGCCAGCACGATGTTGAACGTGAACAGCACGTCCAGCAGCACCGGCGGCAGCGGCAGCATGATCATCGCCAGCAGCGCGATCAGGAAGATCGGGCCGGCGAACTTCTGGCGCTTCAGCTCCGAGACGAAGGCGTTAATGGAATTCATGCAGAAACCTCACTCAAATGAGATGGGACCACCACCTCGTTGGGGAACCGTGGGGGCGCCTGGCGCCGGCCTGCACGGAACGCATTCAGTTGTAGGACGTAGTTCAATACCTGCGACACCGCCCCGTACAGCTGCGCAGGGATCTGCTGCTGCACCTGGCTGGTGTTGTAGATCGCGCGCGCCAGCGGCGGCAGCGACAGGGTTTCGATGTCGTGCTCGCGTGCGATGCGCTTGATGTACAGCGCCATTTCGTCCACGCCCTTGGCCACCACGAAAGGCGCCTCGGCGCGGTTGGTGTCGTACTTCAGGGCCACCGCGTAGTGCTCCGGGTTGACGATCACCACGTCGGCCGTCGGCACGCTCTTGCGCACGCTGCGCTGGGCCAGCTGGTGCTGCAGCTGGCGGATGCGCTGCTTCACCTCGGGCTTGCCCTCGTTGCTCTTGTGTTCTTCCTTCAGTTCCTGCTTGCTCATGCGCTGGTTTTTGGTGAACAGGAAGGCCTGCACCGGCACGTCGATCAGCGCGAACACCACGAACACCGCCACCAGCGCCATCAGGCCGCCCAGCATCAGGTCGGCGCCGCCGAGCAGCGCGTCCGACAGCGGCATGCGCTGCAGCTCGACGTAGGCCTTGGTGCCGGAGGTGCTCACGTGCCACAGCACGAAACCCAGCACGATCGCCTTGGCGGTCGAGGTCGCAAAACCGATCCAGTGCTTTTGCGAGAACAGGTTGCCGATGTTCGTGATGGGGCTCAGGCGGCTGAACTTGGGCGCCATGTTCTTGCTCGAGGCGACCAGGCCGCCCGGGATCACGCCGGCGACGATGATCGCGGCGGGAATAGCCAGCAGCGGCAGCACCATCTTCAGCAGCAGCATCAGGGCGCTGGTGAACACCACCGACATCGCGTTTTCGATCGCCCCGGCTTCGCCCAGCGGCACGAAGACCAGCCGGAACAGCGCGCGAAAGGACTCCATGTAGCCCGGCAGCAGCATGGCGAACAGCTTCAGGCTCACCAGGATGCCGACCGCGGTCGCCAGGTCCTTCGAGCGGACGACCTGGCCCTCCTCGCGCGCCTTCTTCAGTTTCTGCGCTGAGGGCTTTTCGGTCTTGTCGCCACCGGTACCGTTATCGGCCATGCGCCACCTTCATCTGCTCCTGCAGCATCTCCAGGATCTGGTTGGTCATCGCGACGTAGTGCTCGGGGATGAAACGCACCACCTGCACCAGCATCAGGAGGCCAAAGATCGTCACCAGCGAAAAGCCCAGCGAGAACAGGTTCAGGCTCGGCGAAACCCGGTTCAGGAAACCGAAACCGATCTGCACCACCATGGTCGAAAACACGATCGGCAGCGCCAGCAGCATCGCCGCCGAAAACACCCAGGCCAGATTGAGCGCCACCGCCTCCAGCAACAGCGGCCCGTAGCCGGCGCCGACGGGCCAGGCCTTGAAGCTCTGGCCCACCACGCCCATCAGCACCAGGTGGCCGTCGATCCCGAAGAACACCAGGATCGCCAGCAGCGACAACAGGCCCGACACCACGTCCGAGGCCTGGCCGTTCATCGGGTCATTCATCTGGGCCATCGAGAAGCCGATCTGGCTCGAGGCCAGGAAGCCCAGCATCCCGATGACGGCCATCGCGAACTGCATCGCCAGCCCGATCACGCCGCCGATCACGGCCTGCTCGAACATCGTCACCACCCCGGCCAGCGAGAACGGATCCGGCAGCGCGCCCGCGCTCTGGGTCGTCACCGGCAGCATCATGAAGGACAGGGCCACGGCCAGCAGCGCGCGCACCGGCACCGACACCGCGCCCTCGCCCAGCACCGGGGCGGTCGCCATCATGGCCATGATGCGGGCGAACGGCCACCACAGGGCATTCATCAGCGGCAGCAGGAAGCCGACCAGCTCCATCGTTTGTTCTAGTTCCCGTCAGGACGCGAGCGTGGCCGCGCGCTGGAACACCGAGACGCAGTAATCCATCAGCGTCGAGGTCATCCAGTGGCCGGCCAGGATCACCGCCGCCAGCGTCACCAGCAGGCGTGGCAGGAAGCTCAGGGTCTGCTCGTTGATCTGGGTCGCGGCCTGGAACAGCGCCACGATCAGGCCCATCACCAGGCCCGGCACCACCAGCACCAGCACCAGCAGCATCACGACCTGCAGGGCCTCGGCCACCAGGTCGACTGCGATATCAGGACTCATTTAATTATGTCTCTCGTTCGGTCGCTTATAGCTAATAACCATGGATACTGCCGACCAGCGTGTTCACGGTCAGGGTCCAGCCATCCACCAGCACGAACAGCAGCAGCTTGAAGGGCAGCGAGATCACCAGGGGAGACAGCATCATCATGCCCATCGCCATCAGCACCGAGGACACCACCAGGTCGATGATCAGGAAGGGGATGAACAGCATCGCCCCGATCTGGAAGGCGGTCTTGAGCTCGGACAGCACGAAGGCCGCCAGCTTGACGGTGAAGCTGCGCTGCTCGGGCGCCAGGTTGGCCGGTTCGCCCGCCAGGTGCGCGACCTGGGTCAGCGCGGTCTTGCTGGTCTGGGCCAGCATGAAGCGCGTCACCGGCACCTCGGCGATTCTCAAGGCCTGCTCCAGGCCGATCTGGTCGCGGTCATAGGGCAGGAAGGCGTCCTTCCACACGGCTTCGCCGACCGGACGCATCACCAGCAAGGTCAGGATCAGCGCGATGCCGGTGATGATCCGGTTCGGCAGGCCCTGCTGCAGGCCGAGGGCCTGGCGCAGCAGCGACAGCACGATCACGAAACGGGTGAAGCTGGTCATCATCATGACCATCACGGGCAGCAGCCCGAGCAGGGTCATCAGGACCAGGATCTGCGACTTGACCGTCATCCCCTGGGTCGAGCCGGGGATCACCCCGGGCAGGATGCTCGGCCCCTGCTGCTGGGCGTCGGCAGGCAGCGCGACCAGCAGCAGCGGCAAGGCCAGCGCGCCGGCCAGCGCCAGCGCGGCGCGGCGCCTGGATGCGCCGCGGACTGCCAACGTCATGACGTCAGGGCGTCCAGGTTCAGGCCGTCGAGGTCGATGACCTTCAGGCCGTACTGCTCGCCGGCGACGACGACTTCGGCGCGGCCGATCGGCGCGCCGTTGACCTTGATGACCAGCGGCTCGCCGGCCAGGGCGTCGAGCGGCACCACCGAGGACGGGCCGATCGCCATCAGCTCCTGCAGCGAGATGCGGGCCGAGCCCACTTCCAGCGTCAGGGTCACCGGGATCCGGCGCATCATCTGCGGCAGCTGGCGCGCCGCGTTCTTGCCCGCGACGGCGGTGGCGGCTTCGACGCCCTCCAGGTCGTCGATGATCACGTCACCAGTGAGTTGATCGTTCAGGTTCATGTCCATTTACTCGGCATCTTCAAAAGAGGTTAAACAGAGTTTTCCTTTGTGCTCGGCCACGGCGGCCGTGAACAGGCGCGATTCGTCCAGCAGCACGTCGGCGCGTCCGACCGACACCGGAATGACGTCGCCCACCTTCAGTTCGAACAGCGCGCCCAATGTGGTTTCCTTGCTGACCAGGCGCCCTTCGAGCTTCACGAACAGGCCGGAGGACAGGCCGTCGTTGCCGGCGCGCGCGGTGCGCACGCTGCTGCGCTCTTCCTTCAGGCCCTGCAGCACATGGGCCATCAGTTCCTGGTCCAGGCCGATCCAGCAGTGGCTCTGCTGCTCGCCCTGCGCCAGGGTGACGCGGATGACCCAGCCGGCCTTGCCCGGCGCGCTCGCGGGGCTCGGCACTTCCACCACCGCGGCATCGGCGCCCGGCACGTCCACGCCGACCGCCGCCAGGCCTTCGGCCACGCGCGCATGCAGCTGTTCGGCCAGCTGCGCGGTGAGGGTCGCTGCCAGGCGCTCCTCGGTCGCGGTCACGCGCTCCAGGCTGGGGTCGCGCGGCGCGCTCGGCGCCGCGTTCTTGCGGCCGTAGCGGCCTTCCAGCAAATCCAGCAGCAAGCTGCGCTCGAAGGCGACCGCGGCGGTTCCCAGGGGACCGGCCACCGCCAGCCAGCGCAGGCCGTCCTGGTCGGGAGCACGCTCGAAGGCCAGGTTCGCCAGCCGCCAGCTGCCCCAGTAGCGGCGCCCGCCGGGTCCGGCCATCGTCGTGGCCAGGGCGTCGGCGAAACGGCGCGCGAACTTCGGCAGCAGGTGCACCGGGCGTCCCAGCAGGCTGGGATCGAGTACCTGGTAACTACCCTGGTACTTTCCGGAACGGTCGGCCCCGTCCTTGCGCGATCGGTCGAGTGGATTCATCGGCATTGTTTATTGGTCACTAGGAAACGGCGAATATCTTTTTTTCATTCCGCAGGGAAACTATTATACATGGAGATGTACGCCAAAGACTTTGACATTCGCCTTTGATTTCCCACTTGCCCTACGGTAATATCTCTCCCATCGCATTGCAACAAACGGCCTCTTTCCCTGCATTGACAGAGGAAAGCCCCAACAAAAGGGTCAAGAATAAAACGGCCGTTCGTAGACACTGATTTAACAAAACATGCCCTTCGACGGGTTTTCTGACGACAAAACAAGACACACTTTGTCGCCTTCGCACAACACGCGCAACACCTCTTTTTTCGTACTGGATTGAGAATGGGAACTGAACTTGTCGGTCTGATCAAAGCTGACCTTGCCGCCCTGACAAACGAAGCCAAGCGTCTGGCCGTCGTTCCGGCCGCCGACATGTCAACCGGCACCACATTTAACAATTCGCAAGGCGCATTTTCCTTTACGCAATCCATGAAGGATGCAATCGCCAGCGTGGACGCGGAAGACCGCGCCGCCGGCGAACGCATGGCCGCCGTCGACGCCGGCAAGAGCGACGACCTGGTCGGCGCCATGCTGGCCAGCCAGCAGGCCAGCCTGTCTTTCTCGATGCTCATGCAAGTTCGCAACAAAGTCATGGGCGCCGTGGACGAACTGATCAAGCTGCCGGTCTGACCTCTCCCCTATTCCAGAGACTCTCGTGATTTCGACCCTCAAGGCCGCCTTTGGCGGCAAGAAGCCGACGCTGCCCGACATGCCGCCGGCGCTGCGCAACAACCTCAGCCTGCTGCTCGGCCTGGCCGTGGCCATCACGGCCGCGGTCATGCTGTTCCTGTGGCAGGACCAGTCCAACTACAAGCCGGTGTTCGGCGCACGCGAAAAGGTCGCCGCGAGCGACATGATGAGCGTGCTCGAAGCCGAAGCCATCCCCTACCGCATCCACCCGGAGAGCGGCCAGGTGATGGTGCCGTCCGGCGAACTGGGCAAGGTGCGCATGCTGCTGGCCGCCAAGGGCGTGACCGCCCAGCTGCCGGCCGGCCTCGAGCTGATGGACCGCAACGACCCGCTCGGCGTGTCGCAGTTCGTGCAGGACGTGCGCTTCCGCCGCGGCCTCGAGGGCGAACTGGCGCAGAGCATCCTGACCATGGACGCGATCGCCTCGGCGCGCGTGCACCTGGCGATCGCCAAGTCGAGCTCCTTCGTGGCCGGCGCCGGCGACCAATCCTCGGCCTCGGTCGTGGTCGCGGTCAAGCCGGGCCGCTCGCTGTCGAACGAGCAGATCGCCGCCATCGTCAACATGGTGTCGAGCAGCGTCGCCAACCTGAACCCGGCGCGCGTGTCGCTGGTCGACCAGGCCGGCAACTACCTGTCCTCGCGCGTCGACCTGACCGACGGCTACGACGGCCAGGCCCAGGGCCAGGGCGAGAACAGCGCGGCCAAGCGCTACACCGACGAGGTGCGCAGCAACGTCAACGAACTGCTGGCGCCGGTGCTGGGCGCGAACAACTTCAAGATGAGCGTCACCGCCGACGTCGACAACGACAAGATCGAAGAGACCCAGGAAAAGTACGGCGAAGCCCCGAAGGTCACCAGCGAAGCGATGCGCGAAGAGATGGAGCGCAACCGCATGGCGCTGGGCGTGCCGGGCACCCTGTCGAACCGTCCGCCGGTGGCCGACCCGGCCGCTGCGGCCGATGGCCAGGCACCGGACGCCACTGTGGCCAAGCCGGACGACGGCAGCGCGCGCAAGAACGCCACCACCCGCCAGTACGCCTATGACCGCGCGATCACCCAGATCAAGCGCTCGCGCGGCCGCCTGAAGAAACTGTCGGTCGCGGTGGTGCTGAACAATGCCAGCGCCGCCAACCCGAAAGTCGGCTATACCCCGGCCGAGCTGGCGAACATCGAGAAGATCCTGAAGGGCGGCCTCGGCATCGACGCGGCGCGCGGCGACGTGCTGACCGTCTCCAGCCTGACTTTCCCGGCCGCGCCAGTCGCCCAGGAATGGTGGCAGGAACGCGACAACGTGGTCGACATGACCAATTACGGCCTGTATGCGCTGGGCGCACTGCTCGCCTACCTCCTGCTGGCCCGCCCGCTGCTGCGCGCCGCGACCGCGCGCCTGGCGCCGCAGCCGCCGCTGATGCCTGCCGCGCCGGCCCTGCCGGGTGCGCCGGGTGGCGCTGCGGCGACCGCCGACGGCGCCATCGCCGCCCTGCCGGCAGGCTCGCCTGCCGCCCTGGGCACCCCGGCCCTGGCCGGTGCGGCCGCCCTCGCCGACGCCACCACCCCGGGCAAGATGCCGGTGGTCCCGCTGCTCGAAAACTACGACCTCCCGCCGGCCGGCTCGGCCGTCGACGTGATGGTCGACCATCTGAAGGTCCTCGCCGGCAAGGAGCCTGAGCGCGTTGCCGAAGTCGTCAAACAATGGGTACAGAAAAAACATGGCCGAACTGAATAACCTTGATGCCGGCGAAGCCGTCCTGACCCCGGTCGAGCAGGCCGCCATCGTGCTGCTCTCGATCGGCGAAGAAGGCGCCGCCGCGGTGCTGCGCTGCCTCGAGCGCGAAGAACTGCTGGAGCTGACCCAGGTGATGTCGCGCATGAGCGGCATCAAGGTCGACTCGGTCAAGACCGCGGTCCAGAACTTCTTCGACGACTACCGCGAGCAGAGCGGCCTGCACGCCGCCTCGCGCAGCTACCTGAAGCGCTCGCTCGACCTGGCGCTCGGCAGCGACATCGCCAACAGCGTCCTGAACACCATCTACGGCGACGAGATCCGCCCGATGATGGCGCGCCTGCAGTACGCCTCGCCGAAGTGGCTGGCCGAGTTCATCTCGACCGAGCACGTGCAGATGCAGGCCGTGTTCCTGGCCTTCCTGCCCCCCGCGCTGGCTTCCCAGATCCTGGAAGCGCTGCCGGCCGACGGGCGCGAGATGGTGCTGCTGAACATGGCCCGCCTGGATGAGATCGAGCGCGACGTGCTGCACGAACTGGAAGAACTGGTGAACCGCTGCCTCGCCGCGCTGGATACGCAAAGCGCCAGCGTGGAAGGCGTGCGCCAGGTCGCCGAGATCCTCAATCGCCTGCAGGACAACCGCGCCGGCATGGTGGAGCTGCTGCGCGCCCACGATCCGGAGGTCGTGTCGCAGATCGAGATGTCGATGTACGACTTCTTCATCCTGTCGCGCCAGACCGAACAGGTCATCACCCGCCTGCTCGACGAAGTGCCGCTCGAGCAGTGGGCGATCGCGCTCAAGGGCGCCGAGCCGCAACTGCGCGATGCGATCCTGGGCGCGATGCCGAAGCGCCAGGCCCAGAGCTTCGAAGACCTGATGCGCCGTTCCGGCCCGGTGCCGATGTCGCGCATCGAACAGACCCGCCGCGAGATCATGGCCACCGTCAAGGACCTGGCCGACGCCGGCGAGATCGACATCGCACTGTTTGCCGAGGCGACAGCCGAATGAAGCAATTCCGGCCCTATCACTTCCCGCCCCTGTACCAGCTGACCAGCGCCCTGCCCAAGGGCACGGCTGCGGGCGACGGCATCGGCTCGGCCGAGGAATGGCAGGCCGCGCTCTCCGACGGCTACCGCCAGGGCCAGCGCGAAGGCTACGAGGCCGGCCTGGACCAGGGCCGCGCCGACGGCTTCCCGGTCGGACAAAGCGAAGGCCTGCAGCGCGGCGTCGAGGAAGGCCGCGCCATGGCGCTGGCCCAGTTCGATGAGCTGTCCAAGCCGATCGACGCCATGCTCAAGGGCCTGAAAAAGCTCAAGACCGACATGCGCGCCGCCCAGCGCAAGGAAGTCGTGGACCTGGTCGGCAAGATCGCGCGCCAGGTGATCCGCGCCGAGCTGGCGCTGCAGCCGGTGCAGCTGCTCGCCCTGGTGGAAGAAGCCCTGAGCGTGATGCCGCCTTCGCGCGATGCGGTCGAGGTGTTCCTGAATCCGGAAGAACTGCGCCGCGTGCTCGAGCTCGACCCGAAGCGCGCCAAGAAGTGGACCCTGCTGCCCGACCCGGCCCTCGAGCCGGGCGAATGCCGGGTGCGCTCCGGCGACAATGAAGTCGACGCCGGCTGCCAGGGCCGCCTGACGGCCGTGATGGACCAGGTGCGCGAGCAGCTGCTGGACGAGGAGGACGCCGGATGACGGCGCTCGCGGCGCGCCTGCGCGCGGTCGAACTCGGGGCGGTGCCGGTCGCCACCCCGACCGGCCGCCTGGTGGGCGCCCAGGGCCTGCTGCTGGAATCGGTGGGCTGCCCGCTGCACACCGGCCAGCGCTGCCGCATCGAGACCGTCGACGGCGGCTGGATGGACGCGCAGGTGGTCGGCTTCAAGGAAAAGATCAGCTACCTGATGCCCTTCAAGAAGGCATCCGGCCTGGCGACCGGCGCGCGCGTGCTGCCGGTGCAGGAGAAAAGCGAACTGATGATCGGCCCATCCTGGATGGGCCGCATGGTCAATGGCATGGGCGAGCCGATCGACGGCCTGGGTAAACTCGGCGGCGACCAGCCCTTGTCCACGACCCCGCCCAAGGTCAACCCCTTGCGCAAGACCCCGGTGGACGAACCGCTGGACGTCGGCGTGCGTGCGATCAATGCGATGCTCACCATCGGCAAGGGCCAGCGCGTCGGCCTGATGGCCGGTTCCGGCGTCGGCAAATCGGTGCTGCTCGGCCTGATCACGCGCCAGACCGTGGCCGACGTGATCGTGGTCGGCCTGATCGGCGAGCGTAACCGCGAGGTGCGCGAATTCGTCGAGAAGTCGCTGGGTCCGGACGGCCTGAAGCGCGCGGTCCTGGTCGTCGCTCCGGCCGACGAGTCGCCGCTGATGCGCGTGATGGCCACCGAACTGTGCCACTCGATCGCGGCCCACTTCCGCGACCGCGGCCAGAACGTGCTGCTGCTGTGCGATTCGCTGACCCGCTACGCGATGGCGCTGCGCGAAGTCGCGCTGTCGCTGGGCGAGCCGCCGGCCACGCGCGGCTATCCGCCCTCGGTGTTCTCGAACCTGCCGCAGCTGGTCGAATCGGCCGGCAACGGCGAGAACCCGAAAGGCAGCATGAGCGCGATCTACACCGTGCTGGCCGAAGGCGACGACCAGCAGGACCCGGTGGTCGATTCGGCGCGCGCGATCCTGGACGGCCACATCGTGCTGACGCGCGAACTGGCCGAACGCGGCCACTACCCGGCGATCGACGTCGCCCAGTCGATCTCGCGCTGCATGGCGCAGGTCGTCGGCCAGGAGCACCAGCTGGCCGCCCGCAAGCTCAAGGCCTCGCTGGCGAAACACGCCCGGGTGCGCGACCTGATCCCGCTCGGCGCCTACGTGCCGGGCGCCGATCCGGAGACCGACAAGGCGGTGCGGCTGCACCCGCACATCGAAGCCTTCCTGTGCCAGGGCACGCGTGAAGAGGCGCCGATGGGTGGATGCGTCGAACAACTGAAAGCGATGATGGCATGAAGCGCACCCATACGATCGCCAGCCTCGGCACCCTGGTGGAACTGCGCTCGCTCGACGTGGACCGCCTGCAGGCCGACCTGGCCAGCCAGGAAGCCACCCGCACGCGCTACCAGAACAACCTGGCGCGCCTGGCTGCGCTCACCGAAGGCAGCGGCGCGACGGGCGCACTTCCCCTGGCGCTGGCATTGAACTGCGGCGCCTACAAGCAGAACGTGATGGCGATGGCCGACCTGCACCGCACCGACCTGGCCCTGCACGAAGCGAACATGGCGGTATCCCAGCGCAAGCTGGCCGATGCCTGGACCAGGCGCGAACTGCTGGGCAAGGTGCTGGAACAGGAACAAGTGCTGCATGCGCGCGAGCAGGAACGTGTCGTGCGCAAGCGTGAAGACGATATCGCCACCCAGTCGTGGATGGCGGGCCGGACGGCCTCGGCCGTTTAAACAAAGGAGAACAACATGGCAATCACCAGCCCAACCTATGATCCGGCCAGCACGGCCGCCGCGCTGGCGGAGAAATACGTCTTCAGCCAGCAGCAGGCCCTGACGGCCAAGTCCGGACGCGCCAGCGCCACCGAAAAGGGCTTGAGCAGCCTGAGGTCGGCGCTCGGCAGCTTCCAGACCGCGCTGGCCAGCCTGACCGGCACGAACAAGACCATGTTCGCTCAATCCGCGGCCTTCAGCGACACGGGCGTGGGCAGCGCCACGGCCAAGTCGACGGCAGCGGCCGGCACCTATTCGTTCTACGTCGAGAAGCTCGCGACCGCGCACCAGGTCTCGTATTCGCTGGACGAGGCCAGCGGCGTGTCCGGCTCCCTGGTCGTGAAGGTGGGCGCCACTTCGATCAACATCGATACGACGGCCGCGAACACCGATGGCGGCGCCCTGAGCCCGCGCGAGATCGCCGCGGCCATCAATGCCTCGGCCGACAACAAGTCGCTGGTGACGGCCTCCGTGATCAGCACCGCCGCCGGCAAATATGAACTCGTGCTGACGGCAAAGAACACGGGCAGCGACAGTGCCATCTCGGTCACGCACGGCGCCGGCACCGACACGAACTCGCCCTTCCACAGCAGCAAGGCCAAGTCGCTGGTGCCCGCGCAGGATGCCATGATCCGTATCGGCTCGGCGACCGGCACGCTGGTGACGCAGCCGACCAATACCTTCAACGGCATCGACGGCGTGAGCGTGACGTTCGCGAAGACCACGACCGCTCCGGTCACCCTGACCGTCGGCGCCGATACCAGCGCGACCAATGCCAACGTGCAGGCTTTCGTCGATGCCTACAACAAGCTCAAGAGCACCATCGACACGCTGGTGGCGCCTGGCGACCCGTCGAAGGGCGTGGCCGGCGGCGCCTTTTCCGGCGACAGCGGCGTCGCCGCCCTGCGCGACCGCCTGGTGAGCCTGGTGCGTCCGACCGGCAGCGCCAGTCTCGCCTCGTACGGCATCACCGCGAATCGCCAGGGCACGTTGTCGGTCGACACCACCCGGCTGGGCAAGGCCCTGGCGGCGAACCCGACCGGCCTGGATACCCTGATCGGCAGCGCAACCGGGACCACGCCGACCGGACTGGCCGGGAAGCTCGATGCCTACCTCACGAGCTGGACCAGCTCCGTCAAGGGCCAGATCAAGACGCGCCAGGAAGCCGTCTCGAAAGTACAGGCAGATACGGTCTTGCGCCAAGCGATGCTCGACAAGCAGTACGACGATGCATACAAGCGCTACCTGATCCAATTCACCCAACTACAGGCTCTGCAGGGCCAGATGTCGAGCAACAGCTCGATGTTCGACGCCATGTTCAGCAGCGACAAAGACTAGACGAGACCATTTCCATGTCCTACCAAGAAGCCTACGGCGATTACCACGCCGTCAACCTTGATGCCCAGACCTCGCGCGCCTCGCCGATCGAACTGGTCCTGCTGCTCACCGACGGCCTGCTCGACGAACTTGCGCGCGCCCGCGCCCACATCGCGGCCAAGCGCTATGAGCAGAAGGCCGCCAGCATCGACAAGTGCGTCGAGATCATCAACGGCTTGTCCAGCTCCCTCGACTTCGAACAGGGCGGCGAGACTGTCGCCAACCTGGCCAACATCTACGAATTCTGCGCCACCCGCCTGCACGGCGCCGGGATCAAGATGGACCCGGCCATGGTCGATGAAGTGGTGCGCGTCCTGACCACGATCCGCCAGGGCTGGAAAGGCGTCCAGGAACGCAATGGATAGGACGCGCGCCATCGACGGCCTGGCCCGGGTGCTGCTCGACGCCGGCGCACGCGCCGACTGGGCGCTGCTGGGCCGCGCCGTCGGCGAGCTCGCCCCGCGGCTGCGGGCGCTGGCTGCCGGCCGTCCCTGGACCGATGCCGAGCGCGCAGCCCTCGAGCAGCTGCGCAGCGCCCACGCGACGGCGGCCCTGGCGGTCGCCGCCGCCAGCGCCCAGCTGCAGGCACGCATGGACGAGATGCTCGCCAACAAGGAAGGCTGGATGGCCTATGCCCTCGCAGACGACAACGACACCGGTAGCACCCAACGATGAAAATCACCATGAATAGCGCTTCCCTGCCGGTCTCCGCCGACACCGCCAACAGCGCCGCCGTCAACGGCGCGGCCCCGGCCGACGCCCTGCCGCTCGACCCGGCGCTGGCCGCCGCGCAGTCCGGCGCACAGGCGCCGCTCGCTTTCCTGCAGTTCATGCAGGTGGAGGCGCCGGCTGCACCCGAGGCCATGGCGCAGCCGGAACTGGCCGCCGCCGTGCCGGGCGAGGCCGTTCCCGCCCCTGAAGCGCAGGAAGAAGCCACCGAGGCCGACGGCCAGCCGCTGCTGGCTGCCATGAGCACGCCGCTGATGCCGTCGATGATGGCGATGCCGGCGGCCCTGCCGGCCGCCATGCGCCTGATGGCCGGCGCGCCGGAGCGTCAGGAGCGCCCGCTGGACGCCGCCCCGGCCCCTGCTGCCGCAGCCGCGAACGCCGGCGTGGCCGCGCTGCCGCTCGCAGTCGCGGCGCCCGCCAGCCCGCAGCCGGTCCAGGCGCACGAAGCCGTCATGGCGCGCGCCGGCGCCGCGCCGCAGCCGGCCCAGCCGGCTGTGGCGGCGCCGACCGCCCCAGCGGCCGCCCCAGCGGCCGCCGCACCGGCAATTGACGCCGCCGGCGCCGACGGCCAGGCCGTAAGCGGCGGCAGCGCCGGCGGCATCACCGGCTTCGGCGTCGCCGCATCGGGCGCCCCGGCCGCCGCGCCGCGCGAGGGCGGCAGCTTGACCCTGTCCGGTCCGCCGACCGCATGGCGCCAGAGCCTGCAGGAAGCGCTGGGCGATCGCCTGAACCTCCAGCTCGGCAAGAACGCCGAGCAGGCCGTGATCCGCCTCGATCCGCCCATGCTGGGCCGGGTCGAGATCTCGATCCGCCACGCCGGCGGCAGCCTGGAAGTGAACATCACCGCCACCCACAGCGAGGTGCTGCGCCAGCTGAACACCGTGAGCGACAACCTGCGCAACGACCTGGCCGGGCGCCAGTACACGGACGTCTCGGTCAACGTGAGCCAGGCGCCGCGCGCACAGGCCGCGGCGCAACCGGGTGCGGGCTTCGGCGCGGATGCGCAGGGCCGCGGCCGCCAGCAGGGCCAGGACCAGGACGAGCGCGCCCCCGGCGCGGCCCTGGCCGAAGCCAACCAATCCACCACCGCGTTCTCCCTCGCCGGACGCGCTTAAGTATCTCCTATTACCCACTGAGCCATGAACAGCAAAGCCAAACTGATCGCCGCCTTCTTCGGTGTCGCCATCCTCGCCGCCGGCGCCGCCGGCGGTGCGATGTGGTACCTGGCCCCTGCCCAGTCCGGCAAAGCGGGCGCCGCGGCCGAAGCCCCGAAGAAAGCACTGGAAAAGAAGCCGACCAAATACGTCACCCTCGACAAGGTGATCGTGATGCTGCGCCGCGCCCCGAACGAGGCGGCGGCCCACTACCTGTCGGTCGACCTGGTGCTGGCCACCACCACCGAGCAGGAGAAGGAGGCCAAGGAACACCTGCCGCTGCTGCGCAGCATCGTGGTGTCCTCGCTGTCCACCCACACGCTGGCCGAGGCCAACGCCATGACAGTGGACCAGTACGCCGCCCTGCTGAACCAGACCTTCAACGCCAATTATGAAAAGGAAAACCATGAAAAGCCGTTTTCCGAAGTCATGATCGGCAAGCTGATCATTGAATAAAACACGACCAGCGGGGACATCGTGGCCTATCTAGCCGACTATGCCGATACCAATGGCGCTTCGCTGTATGGCGAGGCGCCCGCCAACGCCGGGATGACGCCTGGCGAGGAGCAGCGCCACCTGCTGGCCTACGCGCCGCTGGTCAAGCGCATCGTACGCCAGCTCAATTCGCAGGTGTCGGGCACGGTCTCGCGCGAGGACATGGAGCAGATCGGCCTGATGGGCCTGCTGGAAGCGCTGCGCCGCTACGGCACCCCGGATGGGGGCTTCGGCAGCTACGCCAGCCTGCGCGTGCGCGGCGCCATCCTCGACGAGCTGCGCCGCCAGGACTGGCGTCCGCGCGCGGTGCGCCAGGACAGCCACCGCGTGCGCGACGAACTGCGCGCCCTCACCCGCAAGCTCGGCCGCGAGCCGACCGGGAAGGAAGCCGCGGCCTCCCTGGGCGTGACGCTGGAAGAATTCCGCCAGCACGTGCTGGACGACTGCGCCGAAGAGATGCTCAGCTTCGACGAAGTGCTGCAGGAAGCGACCGACCATGCGCACAGCGCGCCCAGCCCGGAAGAAGCCTACCTGGTGCGCCGCAGCCTGGAACAGGTGCTGGGCAGCCTGAACGAAAAAGAACAGCGCGTGATCCAGATGATCTACGAGTTCGAACTGAGCTACAAGGAAATCGCCGCCGTGCTCGACCTGTCGGACGCGCGCGTCTGCCAGCTCAACAAGAGCGCCCTGGCCAAGATGAAGGCCGCGCTGCAGCGCGCCTGACCAACCAAACACTAAGTAACAAGAAAGGCAGCAAGCCATGCAGCAACTACTCGGTTTAGCAATCGTGCTCGGCGCGGTGTTCGGGGGATTCACCCTGATGGGCGGCACCTTCGCTTCGATCTTCCATCCGATCGAACTCCTGATCATCGGCGGCGCCGCGTTCGGCGCGCTGGTGCTCGGCAATCCGAAGCACGTGCTGGGCGAGATGGCGCACCAGCTCAAGAAGGTTGCGGCGCGCAAGAAGCACGATTCGGAATTCCAGCGCCAGCTGCTGCTGCTGATGTACGAACTGCTACAGACCGCCGCCGGCGGCCTGAAGGCGCTCGACGCCCACGTCGAGGCCCCCAGCGAGAGCCCGCTGTTCCAGCGCTATCCGCGCATCCTGGAAGAGCCGAAGCTGCTGGCTTTCATCGTCGACAACTTCCGCCTGATGGCCATGGGCAAGATCAACGCCCACGAACTGGAAGGCGTGCTGGAACAGGAACTGGAAGCCATCCATGAAGAACTGACCCAACCGGCCAAGTCGCTCCAGAAGATTGCGGAAGCGATGCCGGGCTTCGGCATCCTGGCCGCGGTGCTGGGCATCGTGATGGCGATGTTCTCGGTGTCGGGCGGCGCCGATTCGGGCGAGATCGCCGAGAAGATCGGCGCGGCCATGGTCGGCACCTTCATCGGCATCTTCGCCTGCTACGGCCTGCTCGAGCCGATGGCCAACCTGATGAAGCAGTCGGTTAATTCGGAAGCCTCGACCATGGAGACCGTGAAGGTGGTGCTGTGCACCCACGTGGCCGGCAAGCCGGCCCTGCTGGCAATCGACGCCGGGCGCCGCCTGATCCAGTTGAACACCAAGCCCAGCTTTGCCCAGCTCGAACAGTGGATCAATGCCATGGGCGGCGAGGATGAGTCGCAGAACAAGCGGCGCCGCGGCACCGATCGCATGGCGGGTTGATCGTGGCCGGTCCTTCTTCCAAAAACGACAAGCACGAAGCCACCATCGTCAAGCGCGGTGGCGGCAAGCATGCCCACGACGAGCACGGCGGCGCCTGGAAGGTCGCCTTTGCCGACTTCTGCCTGGCCTTGATGGCACTCTTTCTCGTCTTGTGGCTGATTGCCTCGCGGGAACAACAGAACCTCAAGAAAATCGTGCGCGACGCCACCGACAGCGGTATGCTCGAGGGCATGGGCCACAAGCCGGCCATCGCGGCCGAGCCGAGCGGCAGCATGATCGAGCGCTTCCAGCTGCCGACCGCCGGCGGCAAGGGCAGCAATGACCCGGGCGCGCCGAGCCAGCCGCGCGTGGCCTACGAGTCGCCGTCCGAACTGGCGGCCCTGTCGAAGGCGCTGGGCGAGATGAGCCGGGAAGCCGGCCTCGCCGCCAACCTCGACGCCGTGGTGACGCCCTACGGCCTGCGCGTGATGCTGCACGATACCGACAACCAGGGCATGTTCATGCGCGGCAGCGCCCTGCCCACCGGCCGCTTCGTCAAGCTCCTGCGCAAGATGGGCCCGCTGTTCGCGCAGATGGAAAACCAGATGCTGATCGTCGGCCACACCGACTCCTCGCGTTTCGCCGGCCCCGACAAGGGCGGCTACTCGAACTGGGCGCTGTCGACCGACCGCGCGCTGTCGGCCAGGGCCGAGCTGCTTGGCGGCGGCATGCGCAGCGCGAGCGTGCTGCAGGTGGTCGGCATGGCCGACCGCGGCCCGATCGACGCCGAGAAGCCGCTGGCGAGCGTGAACCGCCGCATCGAACTGCTGATCCTGACCAGCACGCAATCGCGCCTGGTGTCCAGCATGTTCGGCAAGCCCGGCGCCACCATCCCGCTGGGGAAGGAAGCGTCGATCGAGATGCCCGACGCGGCAGCCCTGGAAAAGCTGCGCGGCCAGTTGCCGAAATGAGGGCCAGCACATGAGCATACAATCGAAAACCCGAGGACCCCGCATGAAAATCTCCGGCACGATCACCTCCACCGTGAACATCGGCGCCCAGCCCATCACGGTCGCGGCGCCTGCCGAGGCGCCGGCCACGGCGGCGAGCGCACGCGCCGCCGCCCCTGCCCTCCAATCCGAGGTGCTGCAGCCGGCCGCAGAGGCACTGCGCGCGATGCCCGATTTCGACGCCGCCCGCGTGGCCGAGCTGCGCGACGCCCTGGCCAAGGGCGAGCTGCCCTTCGATCCGGGCCGCCTGGCCGGCCTGATCCAGCGCTTCCACGGCGGAGGCCGCGGATGAGCAGAATGACTCGCCAGCAGGCCAACCTGCTGCTTGCCGACGGCGTGCAGGCCGACGTGCGCGACAGCGCCGAAGTGCTGGCCCTGCTGGAACGCCAGTTCGAGGCCGCGCTGCGCCACCGCAGCAGCGAGCTCAATCTCCTCGCCGAACAGCTCACGCCCCTGCTCGACGCCATGGAAGCGCGGCGCCAGCAGCGCGTGTCGCTGGTGCGCGCCCTGCTGGGCGAAGGCGCGAGCATGGCGGACTTCATCGCCGGCCTGGCGCAACCCGCGCAAGGCGCCCTGGCCGCGGCCTGGGCCAACCTGGAAAGCACCGTACAGGCCTGCAAGGCGGCCACCGCCCGCAACGGCGGCCTGCTGGCGGAACAGTACAGCGTGATGCAGCGCGTGCTGCACGGCGAGGATGACACCTATGCGCCACGCTGATTTCTCGATGCCGTCGATGCAGCCGACCGCGGCGACCGCCGCCACCCGACCGACCGCGGGCATGGATGGCGGCAGCGGCGCCGGCTTCGGCCGCATGTTCAGTGAAGTACAGGGAGAAGTCGCCGCCTATATCCAGCATGGCGACGCCGGCGAAGCGGTCGGCGCGGCCAGCCTGAATGCCGAAGGCGCCATCTGGCGCGCCCGTGCGGCCGGCCTGATGGGTGGCGAGGACGCGGTCGACGGCCCCGACGGCGTGATTGGTGCGAATGCCGCCGGCACGCCGGAACAGCGGGCCTTCCTGGAAAGTATCGCGCCCTGGGCCCAGCAGGCCGCGCAGCAGTTGGGCGTGGCGCCGGAACTGGTGTCGGCCCATGCCGCGCTGGAATCGGGCTGGGGCCAGCGTCCGCTAAGGAACAGCAAGGGCGAGTCGACCCACAACCTGTTCGGCATCAAGGCCGGCGGCGGCTGGCAGGGCGCCGTGAACGAATCGGCCACCACCGAATACGTGGGCGGCGCAGCGATCAGGACGCGCGAGCGCTTCCGCTCCTACCCGGATGCGGGCGCGGCCTTCCGCGACTATGCCCAGATGCTGGTCGATAATCCGCGCTACAAGGGGGCGCTGGGCGTCGGCGGCGACGCGCGCGCCTTTGCCCAGGGCCTGGCGCGCGGCGGCTATGCGACCGATCCGGCCTATGCGGCCAAGCTGGAACGCCTGGCCACCAAACTGCAAGGGAGCGGCGGTTAAGAGCCTTAGGCGCTCTAAGGCCGACGGCTGACGCCGGCAGGCATGTCGACCGGTTCGACGGTGCCGGCGCCGGCCACGCGCATGCGCACCACCTGGCCGCTGGCCGTGTTGCGCACCCGGACCACGGCGCCCTGCGCGCCGGCGTCCAGCGCCTCGCCCGCCATGCTCACCTCGATGCCTTCGTGGCGCGCCACCATCAAGACCTGGTCGCCGCGCTTGACCACCTGGGGCGCCACCAGCTGGTTGGCGCGCAGCACTTCGCCGGCGCGCAGGCTGCGGCGGCTGGTCTGGCCGATGGCAGCTTCCGGGGCGCCGATGGCGTCGCCGATCAGGGTGACGTCGCGGCGCTCGAGCGTGACGTGGTCAATGCCCAGCACTTCACCGGCCCTGAGCGGCATGGCGGTGACGGCAACCTGGGCGCTGACGCGGGCGCGCACGATGAAATCGTGGCGCCAGCCTTTCGGATCCGGGCAGCGCACCACGAAGCGCATGCGGCTGTACTGGCGGGTATCGGTGGCCTCGATTTCGACCGGGGCACTGCAGGGCGGGGCTGGACGGGCACTGACGACATTGAGCTCGACTTGTGGTTCTGACAAGCCGCTGCTTAGCAGTTGTTTGTCAATTTGTCCACGCGCCTCTTGCTCTACTGCTAAAGAAATAGGTTGCGCGGCGTCGATTGTGGCGCACAAAAGACAGGTTACAATGCCGATGGTTGCCGTACGGAAAGCAATCATTGTTAAATAGAGGCCGTAAAAATTTCATTTTACCGAAACAAGCGGAAATAAAACCGACAGAGGATCGCCATGACGATTAATTTCAAGGAAGCCCTCGGCGTGCACGCCGACGCGCTGCAGGTGCGCGCCGAGCGCACCCGCGTGCTCGCGGCCAATATCGCCAACGAGAGCACGCCGGGTTACACCGCGCGCGACATCGACTTTGCGTCCGCCCTGCAGGAGCAGATCGATGCCGAGGCGGGCGAGCCGACCCTGTCCTCCGACGGTCCGCTGTACCGCGTGCCCTACCACCCGAGCGCCGACGGCAACACCGTCGAGATCGGCGTCGAGCAGGCCGCGTTCTCGCAGAACGCTTCCGATTTCCAGACCAGCCTCACCTTCATCAACATGAAGCTGAAGGGCCTGGCCAAAGCCATCAACGGCCAGTAAGAGGACACCGAACATGGGTTTCAAGGACATCTCCAATATCGCCGGTTCGGCCATGGCGGCCCAGACCGTGCGCATGAACACGATTGCCAGCAACCTGGCCAACGCCAATGCCGTGTCGGGCTCGGAAACCGAAGGCTATCGCGCGCGCAAGCCGGTGTTCGCCTCCATCATGGGCGAGGACGGCGCCGCCCAGGTGCAGGTGCTGGACGTGGTCCAGTCGGCCGAGCCGCTGCGCAAGATGTACGAACCGGACAATCCGGTGGCCGACGCCGACGGCATGGTCTACTACGCCAACGTCAACGAAGTCGCCGAGATGGCCGACATGATGGCCGCATCGCGCGCCTTCGAGACCAATGTCGAGGTGATGGGCCGCATCAAGAGCATGCAGGCTTCCCTGCTGAAGATGGGCGAAGGCTGAGCGGGATGACCACCACCACCGGCACCAACAATTCCTTCGGCTTCCCGGCATCGACCACGCCGGCCAGCGACAAGATCGCAACCGGCGTGACCACCAGCGAGAACAAGGACATGTTCACCAAGCTGCTGGTCGCCCAGATCCGCAACCAGGACCCGCTCGCGCCTTCGGACCCGAGCCAGTTCGTGAACCAGCTCTCGCAGCTGTCGCAGACCGAAGCACTGCAGCAGCTGGCCCAGACCACCAGCGCCAGCGCCAGCGTGCTGCAAAGCCTGCAGGTGCTGGCCATGGGCGCCCAGGTCGGCAGCGAAGTCTCGGTCGAGACCAGCCGCGTGCGCCTGGACGGCGACAAGGTCTCGGGCAGCGTCCAGCTGGGCGGGGCCAGCAGCGTGACCAACCTGGTCCTGACCGCCGTCGACGGCAAGCAGACCCGCGTCAGCCTGCCCGCGCATGGCGCCGGCAGCCTGCCCTTCTCGATCGACCCGGCCAAGCTCGGCCTGGCGCCGGGTAACTACAGCATCAGCGCCGAAGCATCGGACGGCACCAAACCCGCGGTCGAAGTCACCGGCCGCCTCGACAGCGTGCGCATGTCGGCCACCGGCGGCATCCTGCTGCAGGTCGCCGGCATCGGCGAAATCGACCCATCGGCCGTCACTGGCTTCAACGGCAAGGCTACTGCTGCCCTCGCCTCTACCGAACACTGAAAGGAAACTCCATGAGCTTCAACATCGCACTGTCCGGCATCCAGGCCATCAACGAGCAGCTGGAAGCCGTTTCGAACAACATCGCCAACGCCGGCACCTACGGCTTCAAGAGCAGCCGCGCCAACTTCGCGTCGGTGTACGCCGGCGAGCAGGCGAATGGCGTCGAGATCGGTTCGCTGACCCAGAACATCAGCCAGAACGGCAGCCTGCAGACCACCGGCCGCGGCCTCGACGCCGCGATCCAGGGCCGCGGCTTCTTCACCAGCCGCGACGCCCAGGGCGTGATGCAGTACACCCGCGTCGGCATCTTCAACGCCAACAAGGACGGCTACCTGGTCGACGCCGCCGGCCGCAACGTGCAGGGCTATGGCCCGAGCGTGGGCGGCGTGCTCGGCATGATGGGCGACATCAAGATCCCGACCGGCCAGATCGCGGCCAAGGCCAGCACCGGCGTCGCCTACGTGGGCAACCTGTCGTCGGACTGGAAAGTGCCGACCACCACCACCTTCGACCCGGCCGACGCGACCAGCTACAACATGGTCAAGCAATCTGTGCTGTTCGATTCGCTCGGCAACCAGCACACCGTATCGCAGTATTTCGTCAAGGCCGCAGCCCCGGAGAACACCGTCACCGTCCGCTACGCCTTCGACGGCGCCGCGCCGGTCACGGAGTTCACCACCCTTACCTTCGATACCAAGGGCAACCTGCCGCCGGCCACCAGGAGCGTGCCCCTGACCGTGCCGGCGCCGGGCGCCAGCACCCTGAGCTTCACCGTCGACTACACCGGCACCACCCAGTTCGCCGGCGAAGCCACCACCACCACCAACCGCAGCGACGGCTATGCCTCGGGCGCCTTCGTGGGCGTGGAACTGGCCGAAGACGGTTCGATCGTGGCCAAGTACAGCAACGAACAGCAGCAGGTCGTCGGCACCCTGGCGATCGCCACCTTCCCGGACGAAGGCAGCCTGGTCCAGACCAGCGACACCAGCTGGGCCGCCAACAACGGCTCCGGCGCGCCGCTGTACAGCACCCCGGGCATCGGCCTGGCCGGCAAGCTGTCCAAGGGCACCCTGGAAGGCTCGAACGTGGACATCACCTCGGAACTGGTCGGCCTGATGACCTCGCAGCGCAACTACCAGGCCAACTCGAAGGTGATCACCGCCGAGAACCAGATGATGCAGGCCCTGATGCAGGCACTCTAATCCATGGACAAGCTGATCTTCACTGCCGTCAGCGGCGCCGAGCGCACCCTGCGTGCGCAGCAGGTGCGCGCCAACAACCTGGCCAACATCGAGACCGCGGGCTTCCGCGCCAATCTCGAAGTGGCCGCGACCCAGGCGATGCAGCAGGGCTACGGCTACGACAGCATGCACCTGTCGAAGGTCGATGCCGACACCATCTCGACCCGCGCCGGCGCGGTGCGCGAAACCGGCCGCCCGCTCGACGTCGCCATCAACGGCAACGGTTACCTGGCGGTCCAGTACGGCGAGGGCGAAGCCTACACCCGTGCAGGCGCGATCGACATCGACGCCGAGGGCAACCTGTCGGTCAACGGCCACCCGCTGATGGGCGAAGGCGGCCCGATCGTGCTGCCGCCGCACCAGGCGGTCGAGATCGGCACCGACGGCACCATCTCGGTGCTGACCGAGGGCGCCACCCTGATGCAGGCGGTCGACAAGCTGCGCCTGGTGAATGCCGAAGGCGCGGAACTGACCAAGAACGAAGCGGGCCTGATCGTCTCGCGCCAGGGCGAACCGCTCGAAGCGGACCCGAACGTCACCGTGCGCGGCCGCGCCCTCGAAGGCAGCAACGTGTCGGCCGTGGAAGAGATGGTCGCCGTGATGAGCCTGAACCGCAGCTTCGAGATGCAGATGAAGCTGTTCAAGGCCAGCGACAGCATGAACGAAGTGGGCAACCGCCTCATTGGCGCTTAAGCACGCCATCACCATATTTAAGGAGCAAACATGAATCCAGCAATGTGGATCAGCAAGACCGGCGTGCAGGCACAGGATGCCAAGCTGCAGGCGATCGCCAACAACCTGGCCAACGTCAACACTGTCGGCTTCAAGCGCGACCGCGTCGTGTTCGAAGACCTGTTCTACCAGGTCGACGCCCAGCCGGGCGCCCAGAGCGCGGACAACACCGTCTCCAACGGCGTCCAGCTCGGTAACGGCACCCGCATCGTCGGCACCCAGAAGGTCTTCACCAACGGCAGCATGCAGACCACCAGCCAGCCGCTCGACGTCGCCATCAACGGCGCCGGCTTCCTGCAGGTGCGCCGCCCGAACGGCGAACCGGCCTTCACCCGCGCCGGCCAGCTGCAGGTCGATGCCAACGGCACGCTGACCAATGCCCAGGGCCTGCCGCTGGTGCCGCAGATCACCGTGCCGCAGAACGCCACCGCCATCACCATCGGCGAGAACGGCATGGTCTCGGCCACCGTGGCCGGCTCCACTACCCCGCAGGAACTGGGCCAGCTGACCCTGACCAGCTTCGTCAACCCGGCCGGCCTGCTGGCCCTGGGCGAGAACCTGTTCCAGGAAACCGGCGCCTCGGGCACCGCCAACGAAGGCCGTCCGGGCGACGGCGCTTTCGGCAAGCTGAAACAGGGCGCGCTGGAAGGCTCGAACGTGCAGGTGGTCGAAGAGATGGTCGACATGATCGCCGCCCAGCGCACCTACGAGATGAACACCAAGGTGCTGTCGGCCGCCGACAACATGCTCCAGTACCTGGCACAGGCTGCACGCTAAATAATGAAATTCCTTACCGCGGCGCTGTGCGCCACGCTGTTGACAAGTCTGCTGACCGGCTGCGCCTCCGCGCCGCCGCGCCAGGCCATGAACGACGACGACGATTTCGTGCCGATGGCACGCACGGCGTCGCGCGGCGTCTCGGGCGGCGTGTTCACGGGGGAAGCCGTGTCGCTGACCTCGGACAGCCGCGCCTACCGCGTGGGCGACGCGGTCACGGTGATCCTGCAAGAAACCACCCAGGCCAGCAAGCGCGCCGGCACCAGCTTCTCGAAGGAATCCTCGGCCGGCGTGTCGCCGATCGCGGCGCTGGGCAAGACCTTCGGCAAGACCGCGATCGACCTGTCGGCCGAGCGTGAATTCCAGGGCAACGCCACCAGCACCCAGCAGAACGCCCTGTCCGGCGCGCTGACCGTGATCGTGCAGGAAGTGCTGCCGAACGGCCTCTTGCGCGTGGCCGGCGAAAAGAACCTGACCCTGAACCAGGGCGAGGAATTCGTGCGCCTGAAAGGCTTCATCCGCGCCCAGGACATCGACAACGACAACCAGGTGTCCTCGCTGCGCGTGGCCAACGCCCGCATCGCCTATTCGGGCAAGGGCGCGCTGGCCGATGCCAACCAGCCGGGCTGGCTGACCCGTTTCTTCAACAGCCCCCTGATGCCGTTCTGAGGACGACATGATTCAAAATTTTAGTGCTTCCCGTGGTTTTCGAATCATGTTGTGCGCCGCCGTACTCGGCGCCGCCGCCCTGCCCGGCGCCGCCAATGCCGCGCAGGCGCTGCGCAACCTGGTCAGCGTCGAAGGCGTGCGTGAAAACCCGCTGGTCGGCTACGGCCTGGTGGTCGGCCTGAACGGCAGCGGCGACTCGACCCAGGTCAAGTACGCCAGCCAGTCGGTGGTCAACATGCTCAAGCAGTTCGGCGTGCGCCTGCCGGAAGGCGAAGACGCCAGGAACAAGAACGTCGCCGCCGTCATGGTGTCGGCCGTGTTCCCGCCCGGCTACCGCCGCGGCCAGGCGATCGACATCACGGTGTCCTCGCTGGGCGACGCCAAGAGCCTGCGCGGCGGCACCCTGCTGCTCACCCAGCTGCGCGCGGCCGACAACGAAGTCTATGCGCTGGCCCAGGGCAACCTGGTGGTCGGCGGCTTGAACGCGACCGGAAAAAGCGGTTCCTCGGTAACGGTGAATACCCCGACCACCGGCCGCATCCCGAACGGCGCCATGATCGAGCGCGAGATCGCCACCGATTTCGCCACCCGCCCGCAAGTGATGCTGCGCCTGCGCCAGCCGCACTTCGAGACCGCCACCAACGTGGTCAACGCGATCAACGCCAAATACGGCCCGATCGCCACCACCGCCGACGGTACCAGCGTCGAAGTGGTCGCGCCCACCAATCCGACCGAGCGCGTGGCCTTCATGGCCAGGCTGAACAACCTGCCGGTGGAAGCCGGCGTCGAGATCCCGAAGGTGGTGTTCAACTCGCGCACCGGCACCGTGGTCATCGCCGACGGCCTGCGCGTGAAGGCGGCCGCCGTCACCCACGGTTCGCTCAAGGTGATCATTTCGGAAAGCTCGCGCGTCTCGCAGCCGGGTCCGTTCTCGCGCGGCCAGACCGCGGTGACGCCGGAATCGAAGCTGTCGGTGGACCAGGGCTCGGGCCAGATGTTCCGCTGGCCGGCCGGCGCCAGGCTGCAGAGCATCATCGACGTGGTCAACAGCCTGGGCGCCTCGCCCGACGACATCATGGCGATCCTGCAGGCCCTTGACCAGGCTGGCGCGATCGAAGGCGAACTGGTGGTGATCTGATGAAGATCGAACAGAACCAGCCGATTCCGCTGTCGACCGGCGCCGAGGCCCCGGTCGTTCCAGCATCCGATCAGCCCGACCCCGTGTACGTCGCCAAGGCCACCAAGGCCGCCGTCGAGTTCGAGCGCTTCTTCATCTCGCACATGCTGAAGGAAATGCGTTCCTCGACCCGCGCCATGGCCGCCGAGGACAGCGTGTTCAACAACCGCGTCAACCAGGACATGCAGGACATGGCCGACGACCTGCTGGCCGGGAACATGGCCGGCAACCGCGCCTTCGGCATCGCCGACGCCATCCTGCGCCAGCTCGTCCCCGGCGCCAAACCCGGCAACAAGGCCTGACGCGCAAAGCTTTACGCGCAGGACTTAATAAGATGCAATAAACGGTCGCCTTGATCAGGTGTACCCCGCTCGAGGAAGAATCCGTACCATGGCCATCATCAACAATGCCCTGTCCGGCGCGCTTGCCGCCCAGGTCGCGCTGACCACCAGCAGCCACAATATCGCCAACCTGCAGACCAAGGGCTATACCCGCCAGGCCGCCCTGCTCGGCGCGGTCGGCCCGGACGCCAACCCGCGCTCGCCGGGCAATGGCGTGCAGGTGTCTTCCCTGCTGCGCTTCTCGGACAACTACAAAAGCCAGGCCATGTGGCGCGCCGCCGCCGACCTCGGCGCCTATTCGCAAACCCAGCCCTACCTGAGCCAGCTCGAAAACGTGATGGGCGACGAGACCGCCAGCCTGTCGGCCGGCATCGACCAGTTCTTCGGCGCGCTCAACGCGGTGGCCGGCGACCCCGGTTCGACCCCGCTGCGCCAGCAGGTGCTGACCTCGGCCGCCCTGATGGCGGAACGTTTCAATGGCCTGAACAACGTCTTCAACGCCCAGCTGCAGTCGGTGCGCAACCAGCGCAGCGCGATCGTCGATTCGGCCAACGCCCAGATCGCCACCATCGCGCGCCTGAACCAGCAGATCAGCGAAGCGCAGGCCGGCGGCCTGAGCTCTTCCAGCCTGATCGACGCGCGCGACCAGGCCATCGACGAGCTGGCCAGCAAGATGGCGCTGGAAATCTCGGACAACGGCGACGGCACCCGCGACATCTCGCTGAAAACCGGCCAGGCCCTGGTGCTGGGCAGCATGCACGGCAGCCTGAAGGCGGCGCCGACCGCCACCTCGCCACAGGAATTCTCGCTGAGCTTCGCCGGCACCACCTATGTGCTCGACGCCGGCAAGCTCGGCGGCCAGCTGGGCGGCCTGGCGAAATACGAAACCGAAAAGCTGGTGCCGCTGCAAACCGGCATCGGCGACATGGCGAACCAGATCGCCAGCAAGCTCAATGCCCAGCTCGTGCTCGGCTACAAGGCCGACGGCGTCGCCGGCCCGCCGCTGACGGCCACACCGGGCGAAGCCCTGTTCGTGTTCACTCCGGGCGGCGGCGCCGACATGCTGAAGGTGGTCGGCACCGTCGAGGCGGCCGACCTCGCTTTCTCCGCGGACGGCAATCCGGGCGATACCGGCAACCTGCAGAAACTGGTCGCCATCAAGGGCCAGTCGATCTCGGTGACGAGCATCGGCACCGTGCTGCTGAGCGATGCCGACGCCCAGCTGGTCGGCAAGCTCGGCGTCGACAGCCAGCTCAACAAGGCTGCGCTGAAGACCACCCAGACCGTGCGCACCCAGTCGGTGGACGACTGGCAGTCGACCAGCGGCGTGAACCAGGATGAGGAAGCGGTCAACCTCGTCGAATACCAGAACATGTATCAGGCGAACATGAAAGTCATTGCCATCGCCAACCAGCTCTTCGACGCCACGCTGGCGATGATGGGCTAAAGGAACCACCATGCGTATCGCTACTTCCCAGTACCAATCGACGATGAACCAGTCGCTCCAGAACAACCAGGAGCGCATCACCCACCTGACGCAGCAGCTGGCATCCAACAAGCGCATCATGGTGCCGTCGGACGACCCGGTCGACAGCGTACGCCTGGCACGCCTGGCGCGCGAAGAAGCGACGGTGCAGCAGTACCGCGACAATATTGCCTCGATCAAGATTCGCATGACCAAGACCGAGGGCATCCTGCAGAACATGGCGGACGAGCTCATTCCGGGACGCGATCTGCTTGTCTGGGCTTCCGACGGCAGCAATGCGCCGCAAGACCTGAACGCCATGGTGTCCCCGCTCGAATCGCTGCGCGAAAGCCTGTTCTATGGCGCCAACTCGATCGACCAGGAAGGCAACTACAATTTTTCGGGCACCCTGACCAGGACCGCGCCGATCGCCTACGATCCGGCGGCGCCGCTCGGTTCGCGCTACACCTACGTCGGCAACACGAATTCGCAGCAGGTCGTGGTCGGCAACGGCATCACCCAGCCGGCCAACCAGAACCTGGAAGGCATCGAACAGCTGCTGAACCGCCTCGACCAGGCGATCGTCGGCCTGAAGGCGCCGACCGCGTCGGCCAACGACCCGGCGCTGCGTGCGACGCTGAGCAGCACCCTGGACGGCTTCGACGGCGCCCTCAACCTGCTGAGCAGCAAGGTGGCTACCCTGGGCGGTGCGCAAAACATCATGAAGACGCTGGACGCCAACCACGCCAACATCAGCCTGTCGAACAAGATGGCGATCACCGACATCGGCACGCTCGACGTCGGCGAAGCGGCTACCTCGCTCAACGCCTATTCGACTGCCCTGCAGGCCACCTACAAGGCCTACAGCCGCATCGGCACCCTGTCCCTGTTCTCGATGTTGTAATACGATAACCCAGCATGGAAGCTGCCCTCCGTCCGGCCAACCCGGCCAACTCGCCGATCAACAATTCCGTCGCCGCGGCCTCGACCGCCGCGGCGGCACGCGCCAACGCGATCAAGCCTGCCGACCCGGACAGCCGTGTCGTTACCCCGCCGCCTGCCGCTGCGCCGCTCCAGCGCGGCCTCAGGTGGGATACGCGCACGCAGGGCGACGTTGCCCGGGCCCAGCAGGCACTCGACTACCTGGCGCGCGTCGCCTCCCAGCTCGAAGCCCTGAAGGCTGACCTGAGCGCCAAGATCTCCGGCCGCGGCGACCCGGCGCGCCAGATCGAAGCCAGGTCCCAGCAGCTCGCCACCGCGCTGGAATCACGCCGCAAGCAGGCCGGCGGCGGCGTCGACGCCCAGCTGGACTTCAGCGACGGCCAGCCCGCCATGACGCGCTTCCGGATCCGCGGCTTCGACCTCGCCTCGCTGCAGTCGGCCGGCCAGCAGACCTATGCCTTCTCGGTGGGCAGCGCCGGCGGCCCGCAGCTGAGTGCCACCATCGAACCCGGCATGACGCCGGAAGAGATCGCCGCCCGCCTCGACCGCACCCTGTCGCCGGTAAAAGTCCGCGTGTCGCTGGACAAGCAGCAGCAGCTGGTGTTCAGCGCGCCGGAATCCGAGTGGGCCGGCATCAAGGATGCGATCGCGATCTCGGGCCGCGGCCGTGTCGACGTGGCCGAAGACCCGGCCGGCCTCGCGCCGGAACAGTGGAATGTCGGCAACCCGGACGCGCTGCGCCAGAGCCTGCGCGAAGTGGTGCAGGCCCTGGCCCGGGTGCGCCGTTCGCAGGAAGCGGCCAGCGCCGCATTGAGCGCGGCCATGGCGCGTGTCGAACAGCCGGCCACCCCGGAAGCGGAGCTGGCGGCCATCAGCGGCGATTTCGCGGCCACCGCGGCCAGCCATGATTACCAGTCGCTGCTGGCGATTACCTCGGCCCTGGTCGGCGTGAGCCGCGAACGGGTGCAGGCGCTGCTCGGACTGCGCTGATCGGTCCCGCTCATGAAAAAGCCCTCCGGCGCCAGGCGCCGGAGGGCTTTTTTACGACTTGCGTGCTGTTGAGGCGTTTAGAAGCCGTACTTCAGGCCCGCGCTCCACACGTTGGCACGGGCGCCAAAGTCCTTGCTCTTGCCGTAGCGCTCATATTCCGCCACCAGTGCCGTGGTCTGGTTCAGCTTGTACTCCACGCCAACGCCGGCGTAGCCGCTGGTGTCGTCCTGCTTGAAGTTGCCCACATTGGTGTTCAGCTTGCGCTCGTTGTGCGAGATCCCCAGCTTGCCGTAGGCGGACACCTGTTCGTTCACCGGCATGGTGTATTTGGCGGCGACATAGGTGCCGTAGCCTTCGGTGTTGCCGCGCACGCCGCCGTTGGCGAAGTCGGTCTTGTGGTGGTTGGTCCAGCCGGCCTCGACACCCATGCGCTCGTCGAACTGGTAACCGGCGAACAGCTTGGCGTCGGCTTTATTCGCGTCGACGGTGCTGTTCTTGGCGGTCACGGCGCTGGCACCGACATAGCCGCGCCCGGCATTGGTTTGGGCCTGGGCGGTACCGGCAACAGCGGCGGTGGCGATCAGTGCAATCATCAGCTTCTTCATGCGAACTCCCTTCAATAATCTTCATCTGGCTCGCAATTCACAATGAATCGCGTTGTAGACACAATAGCAAACCCTGCCGGCTGAGCCCAGTGCAAACCTGGTAAGAACTGTAACAAGATGCAAAATTGAGACCAGATCCGCACTTATGTGCGCCAGATGACGGACGATGCTGCCAAGTCAGCCAGGCGCGGCCGTATACGGCAAATACGGACCGAACCGCCGCTGAGGAATAAAAAAACCCGCTGCAAGCAGCGGGTTTTTTGGAGCAGCCTGGAGGCCGATTACGCGCCTTCGCGGCTCGCCTTCTTGCGCTCGTGTTCCTTCAGGAAGCGCTTGCGCAGGCGGATCGACTTCGGGGTGATCTCGACCAGTTCGTCGTCTTCGATGAACTCGACGGCGTATTCCAGCGACATCTGGATCGGCGGCACCAGGCGCACGGCTTCATCGGTACCCGACGAACGCACGTTGGTCAGCTGCTTGCCCTTGATCGGGTTGACGACCAGGTCGTTGTCGCGCGAGTGGATGCCGATGATCATGCCTTCGTACACCGGGGTGTTGTGCTCGACGAACATGCGGCCGCGGTCCTGCAGTTTCCAGATCGCGTAGGCGACGGCAGCGCCGTCGTCCTGCGAGATCAGCACGCCGTTACGGCGGCCCGCGAGGTCGCCCTTGCTGGTGTCGACCGGTGCGTATTCGTGGAACACGTGGCTCATCAGGCCGGTACCGCGGGTCAGGGTCATGAATTCGCCCTGGAAGCCGATCAGGCCACGGGCCGGGATCAGGTATTCCAGACGGACACGGCCCTTGCCGTCCGATTCCATGTTCTGCAGGTCGCCACGGCGGCGGCCCAGCTCTTCCATCACGCCGCCCTGGTTCACTTCTTCCACGTCGACGGTCAGGTTCTCGAACGGCTCGCACTTGACGCCGTCGATCTCCTTGAAGACCACGCGCGGACGCGACACGGCCAGCTCGAAGCCTTCACGACGCATATTTTCCAGCAGAATGGTCAGGTGCAGTTCGCCACGGCCCGAGACTTCGAAGATGGTGTCGTCGTCGGTCGGCAGCACGCGCAGGGCCACGTTCGCCTTCAGCTCGCGCTCGAGACGGTCGCGGAGCTGGCGGCTGGTGACGAACTTGCCTTCGCGGCCGGCCAGCGGCGAGGTGTTGACCATGAAGTTCATGGTCAGGGTCGGCTCGTCGACGGTCAGCATCGGCAGCGCTTCCGGGGTATCGACGGCGGTCACGGTCACACCGATGCCGATGTCTTCGATACCGTTGATCAGCACGATGTCGCCGGCGACAGCTTCTTCCACCTGCACGCGCTCCAGGCCCTTGAAGTTCAGCACCTGGTTGATGCGGCCCTTGACCGGGTTCTTGTCGTCCTGGCCGTTCAGCACCAGCACGTCCATGCCCGGCTTGACGCGGCCGCGGTTGATGCGGCCGATGCCGATCTTGCCGACGTACGAGGAGTAGTCGAGCGAGGTGATCTGCATCTGCAGCGGGCCGTCCGGATTGTCGTCACGCACCGGCACGTATTTCAGGATGGCATCGAACAGCGGCTTCATGTCACCGTCGCGCACGCTCTCGTCCAGGCCGGCGTAGCCGTTCAGGCCCGAGGCGTAGACGATCGGGAAGTCCAGCTGCTCGTCGGTGGCGCCCAGCTTGTCGAACAGTTCGAAGGTCTGGTTGATCGCCCAGTCCGGACGTGCGCCCGGACGGTCGACCTTGTTGACCACGACGATCGGCTTGAGGCCCAGGGCCAGCGCCTTGCGGGTCACGAAGCGGGTCTGCGGCATCGGGCCTTCCTGGGCATCGACCAGCAGCAGCACCGAGTCGACCATCGACAGCACGCGCTCGACCTCGCCGCCGAAGTCGGCGTGGCCCGGGGTGTCGACAATGTTGATGTGGGTGCCTTCGTACTCGACCGCGCAGTTCTTCGAGAGAATCGTGATACCGCGTTCTTTTTCGATGTCGCCGGAGTCCATCACGCGGGTGTCCACCGCCTGGTTTTCACGGAAAGTGCCGGATTGGCGCAGCAGCTGGTCCACCAGGGTGGTCTTGCCGTGGTCAACGTGGGCGATGATTGCGATATTACGAATCGCGCGTTTGGTGTCTGACATGTGTGTTTTCAACAGTGAATGTTGCGTGATGGTCGGAGGCGGCGATGATCATTACCGTTTACCGTAGCCCGCTACTATAGCACGCTATACGGCTTGCTGCGCTGCAGCGACCGGGAATTTCGACGAAAACTACCGTCGATACTAGCGCCAATCCATTGCAGGAGAATGACGCTTGGGCGCCGCCGGCGCGCCGTAGCGCGCCAGCAACGGTAAGCGGGCGCTTACTGCTGCGCCGCGATCAGGCGCTCGGGCGCCAGGATCGCATATTCCTGCAGGTGCGCGGTACCGAGCAGCTTGCCCTCATGGTACACCCGCACCCGTCCCAGCTCGCTCGGGACAACCACGGATTCCTTGCCCAGCGCCAGGCGCTGGCCGTTCAGGAAGCGCTTCGCCAGCTCCGCCGTGAGCTCGACTGACGGGAAGCTCGACAGCAGCGCATCGACCGGGGCCAGCAGCGAAAGCGGATCGGTGTGGGCCTGCAGGTCTTCCAGCGAGATCATGCGCTCGGTCGAGAGCGCGCCCACCTGCACCCGGCGCAGCGCGTTCAGGTGCGCGCCGCAGCCGAGCGCGGCGCCGATGTCCTCGCCCAGCACGCGCACATAAGTGCCCTTGCTGCAAGTGACCAGGATCTTCAGCAGCGGCGCCGTATACTCGACCAGGGACAAGGCGTGGATGGTCACAGGGCGCGCTTCGCGCTCGAGCGTGATGCCCTCGCGCGCGTACTCGTACAGCGCCTTTCCGTCGCGCTTGAGCGCGGAATACATGGGCGGGACCTGGAAGATGGGACCGCGAAAGCGCGCCAGCGCGGCTTCGACCTGCTCGCGCGTGACATCCACCTCGCGCTGCTCGATGAGCTCCCCTTCGGTGTCGCCGGTGGTGGTCATGATGCCGAGGTGGACCGTCGCCTCATAGGTCTTGTCCGCTTCCAGCAGGTCTTGCGAGAACTTGGTCGCTTCGCCGAAGCACAGCGGCAGCAGTCCGGTGGCGAACGGGTCCAGGGTGCCGGTATGGCCGGCCTTCTTGGCATTGAAGACGCGCTTGGCCTTCATCAGGGCGTCGTTCGAGGACAGGCCGACCGGCTTGTCGAGCAGGAGGACGCCGTCGACAAGGTCGCGCGGCTTTTTCGGCGGGCGGCTCACTCGCTGTCCGAATCTTCGTCCTGGCCGAAATCGGCGGCGCGGGTCGCGTTGGCCTGGTCGATCAGGGCCGACATGGCCAGGCCGCGCGTGGTCGAGGTGTCGTGCACGAAGTGCAGCTGCGGCAGCGTGTGGATGTGCAGGCGCTTTCCGAGCATGTTGCGCAGGTAGCCGGCGGCCTTCGACAAGCCTTCCAGGGTCTGCTTCACCTCTTCCGGGCTGTCCTTCAGCAGGGTGAAGTAGACCTTGGCGTGGGCGTAGTCGGGAGTCAGCTTGACTTCGCTGATGGTGACCATGCCGACGCGCGGGTCCTTGAGTTCGAAGGCGATCAGTTCCGACAGGTCTTTCTGGATCTGGTCGGCGACCCGCAGGCCGCGCTGGGGGATGCTTTTGCTGTGTTTTGCCATGATGTTGCTATCTTGTTCTTGTGAATGTCGGGCCAAAAAACAAGGGCCAGGCCCTCGCGGCATTCGCCGCGAAGCGTCCTGGCCCTCATGGTACGCCCAATGTCGAAATTACAGCGTACGCGCCACTTCCGTGACTTCGAACACCTCCAGCACGTCGCCGACCTGGATTTCGTTCATGTTCTTCAGCGACAGGCCGCACTCGAGACCGGCACGGACTTCCTTCGCGTCGTCCTTGAAGCGCTTGAGCGAGTCGATCTCGCCGGTCCACACGACGATGTTGTTGCGCAGCAGGCGGACCGAGGAGGTACGCTTGACCACGCCATCGGTGACCAGGCAACCCGCGATCGCGCCGACCTTCGACACCAGGATGACCTGGCGGATTTCCACCTGGCCGGTGATGGTCTCGCGCTTCTCCGGCGCCAGCATGCCCGACAGTGCCGTCTTGATCTCGTCGATCGCATCGTAAATGATGCTGTAGTAACGGATGTCGACGCCGTTGGCTTCGGCCAGCTTGCGTGCGGAGGCGTCGGCACGGGCGTTGAAGCCGATGATGACTGCCTTCGAGGCCACCGCCAGGTTGACGTCGGATTCGGTGATGCCGCCGACCGCCGCATGGACGATCTGCACGCGCACTTCCGAGGTCGACAGCTTCTGCAGCGAACCGACCAGCGCTTCCTGCGAACCCTGCACGTCGGTCTTGACGATGAGCGGCAGGTTCTTGACTTCGCCTTCGGCCATCTGGTCGAACATGTTCTCCAGCTTGGCGGCCTGCTGCTTCGCCAGTTTGACGTCGCGGAACTTGCCTTGACGGAACAGGGCGATTTCACGCGCCTTGCGCTCGTCGGCCATCACCATCACTTCTTCACCGGCGCTCGGCACTTCGGTCAGGCCCTGGATCTCGACCGGGATCGACGGGCCGGCGGTTGCCACCGGCTTGCCATTCTCGTCGAGCATCGCACGGACGCGGCCGAACGAGGAACCCGCCAGCACGACGTCGCCGCGCTTCAGGGTACCCGACTGCACCAGGATGGTCGCCACCGGGCCGCGGCCCTTGTCGAGACGGGCTTCCACCACCAGGCCACGCGCCGGTGCTTCGGTCGGCGCCTTCAGTTCCAGCACTTCGGCCTGCAGCAGGACTTGCTCCAGCAGGTCGTCGATACCGGTACCGACCTTTGCGGACACCGGGACGAACGGCGAATCGCCGCCGTATTCTTCCGGCACCACGCCTTCGGCCACCAGTTCCTGGGTGACGCGGTCGGTATTCGCGCCCGGCTTGTCGATCTTGTTGATCGCCACCACCAGCGGGACGCCGGCAGCTTTCGCGTGGGCAATCGCTTCCTTGGTCTGCGGCATCACGCCGTCGTCCGCCGCCACCACCAGGATGACGATGTCGGTGGCTTTCGCGCCGCGGGCACGCATGGCGGTGAACGCCTCGTGGCCCGGGGTGTCCAGGAAGGTGATCATGCCGCGCGGGGTATCCACGTGGTATGCGCCGATGTGCTGGGTAATGCCGCCGGCTTCGCCCGACGCCACCTTGGCGCGGCGGATGTAGTCCAGCAGCGAGGTCTTGCCGTGGTCGACGTGACCCATGACGGTCACCACCGGGGCGCGCGAGGTCGATTCGAACTCGGCGTGCTCGCCCTGGTCGGCCAGCAGCGCTTCCGGATCGTCCACGGCAGCCGGGAAGGCCTTGTGGCCCATCTCTTCCACCAGGATCATCGCGGTTTCCTGGTCCAGCACCTGGTTGATGGTGCACATCTGGCCCAGCTTCATCAGCTGCTTGATGACCTCGGATGCCTTGACCGACATCTTGTGCGCCAGTTCGGCCACGGTGATGGTTTCCGGCACGTGGACTTCGCGCACGATGGCTTCGGTCGGGGCCTGGAAGTTGCTTTCACGGTCGTCGCTGTGCGAACGACGGCCACCGCTGCGGCCGCCCGCACGCCAGCCGTCACGGCCAGTGCCGCCGCCCGGACCGCCACGGCCTTTCGGTCCGCTCGGTGCGCCGCGCTTCTTGGCGTCGTCCGACCAGGTCGAGGAGACATTGGCCGACTTGATCGACTTCTTGTCGCCCGGCTTCTTGTCGCCCGGCTTGGCGTCCGCCGGCTTCTTGTCGGCCGATGCGGCAGGCTTGTGCAGGGTGCCGGCCGGTGCTGCGGGAGCAGCCGGCTTCGGTGCCGGTTCCGGCGCCTTGATGACGCGGCGCGGCTGGCTCATCATGAGCTTGATCTGGGCCACTTCGTCGGCCACGGCCTTGCGTGCGCGCTCGGTGGCGGCGGCACGTTCGGCGGCTTCCTTGGCGGCTTCCTCGGCACGCTTCTTGGCCTCAAGAGCAGCGGCCTGGGCAGCTTCTTCGGCGGCAGCGGAGACCGGGGTCGCAGGCGCAGCAGCGCTCGCGGCGGCTTTCGCGGCAGCGGCAGCCTCGGCGGCTTCGCGCTTGGCCTTCTCGGCCGCGTCACGCTTGGCCTGCTCTTCGGCAGCCTTGGCCTGGGCGGCCTCTTCTGCTTCGAGCTTGGCCAGGCGTTCCTGCTTTTCGCGCAGGTCCGCTTCCTGGCGGGCGATCAGCTCGGTCTGGCGGCGCGCGTCTTCGTCGCGGCGCGCCTGCTCGGCTGCATCGACCACCGGGGCGGCGGCTTCGGCGGCTTTCGGGGTAACCAGGTCGTCGCGCTGCACGAAGGTACGTTTCTTGCGCACTTCGACCTGGATGGTGCGCGATTTGCCACTGGCGTCAGCCTGCTTGATCTCGGTGGTCTCCTTGCGGGTCACCGTGATCTTCTTCTTCTCGCCGGTTTCGGTCGCACCGTGGGTACGGCGGAGATGGTTCAGCAGCTTGTCCTTATCATCTTTCGACAAGGGATCTGACGTCGAACTTTTTTCGACGCCGGCCGAGCGCAGCTGTGTCAGCAGCAGGTCTGCAGGCATCTTCAGTTCGGTGGCAAATTGGGCTACGTTGTTACTCGCCATTCAGTCCTCTTTTCTATGTGTCGCTGAGATGATAAAGATTTGCAAATTACGCCTTGGCCGTTTCTGCCAGGCTCCAGGCCTTCGCCTGCAGCGCCTTGGCGCGGTCATCGTATTTGCTGTCGACCAGCTTCATCTCTTCGTCGGTCACATCACTAAATTCATTCTTGATCAGGTCGCGGGCACGGTCCGACGGCAGCGCCAGGATGGCGCCGAATTCGTCATAGGCCAGTGCCGCGAATGCTTCGACCGTCTTGATCCCAGCCAGGCCGAGCTTGCCGGCGGTGGTGCGGTCCATGCCTTCCAGGGTCACGAGGGCTTCTTCCATCCCTTCGAGGCCTTCTTCGGAAGCGATCGCTTCAGTCACCAGCGCGTCACGGGCGCGGGTGCGCAGTTCGTTGACGGTATCTTCGTCGAACGACTCGATTTCCAGCATTTCGGAAATAGGGACGTACGCGATTTCTTCAAGGCTCGAGAAGCCTTCATCCACCAGGATGTCGGCCACTTCCTGGTCGACGTCCAGCTTTTCCATGAACAGCGCGCGGATCGCGGCGGTTTCCTGGGCCACCTTGTTGGCCGATTCCTCGGCCGTCATGATGTTGATCTTCCAGCCGGTCAGCTCGGACGCCAGGCGCACGTTCTGGCCCGAACGGCCGATCGCGATCGCCAGGTTCTCTTCGTCGACCACCACGTCCATGGCGTGCTTGTCTTCATCGACCATGATCGAGGAAACATTGGCCGGGGCCAGGGCGCCAATCACGAACTGGGCCGGATCGTCCGACCACAGCACGATGTCCACGCGCTCGCCGCCCAGCTCGCCGGTCACGGCCTGCACGCGCGAACCGCGCATGCCGACGCAGGTGCCGATCGGGTCGATGCGCTTGTCGGCGGTAAACACCGCGATCTTGGCGCGCACGCCGGCGTCACGGGCAGCCGATTTAATCTGCAGCAGGCCCTGTTCGATTTCCGGCACTTCCAGCTCGAACAGCTTCATGATGAATTCCGGCGCAGTGCGCGACAGGATCACCTGCGGGCCGCGCATGTTGCGGTCCACGCGCAGGATGTAGGCGCGGACGCGGTCGCCGATGCGCAGGTTTTCCTTCGGGATCATCTGGTCGCGCGGCAGGCGCGCTTCGATCTTGCCCGATTCCACGATGGCATCGCCGCGCTCCATGCGCTTGATGGTGCCTGTCACGAGCGAGTCGCCGCGCTCGAGGAAGTCCTGCAGGATCTGCTCGCGCTCGGCATCGCGCACGCGCTGCAGCACGACCTGCTTGGTGTCCTGGGCGAAGCGGCGGCCGAACTCGACCGACTCGATCGGGTCTTCGATGTATTCGTCCACTTCGATGTCGGGGATTTGTTCCTTGGCTTCGAAGTGCAGGATTTCCTGGTCGGGCAGCTGCAGGCCGGCTTCGTCGGGAACGACGTGCCAGCGGCGGAAGGTCTCGAATTCGCCGGAGTCGCGATCGATGCTCACGCGAATGTCGACCTCGCCTTCATAGCGTTTTTTCGTGGCTTGCGCGAGCGCGAATTCGAGCGCCCCGAAAACCACTTCCTTATCGACGTTCTTTTCGCGCGCAAGCGCATCCACCAGCAATAAAATTTCGCGACTCATGCTTTGCGACTCCTAAAATCCACCTGTGGCACCAAGCGTGCCTTGTCCAATTCGGCCAGCGTAAATTCCAACAACGCTGCGCCATCTTTATTATCAAATTCCAGACCAACCTTGTCGCCTTCGACGCCGCGCAGGATACCGGTGAAGGTTTTCCGGTTCGCGGTGCCCGGCATGGCGACGCGCAGCTTCACCGTGCATTCGTGCCCGGCGAAGCGCGCAAAGTCGGCCAGGGTCCGCACCGGGCGATCGAGGCCCGGCGACGATACTTCCAGCCGTTCGTAATCCACATTCTCGACGGTAAACACGTGCGTCAACTGGTGGCTGACCGTGGCGCAGTCCTCGACCGTGATCGGGCCCTTCTCTTCCACGACATCAGCGGGGAAATCGATATATACGCGCAGGATCCCGCGCTCGCCCCGTTCGACGTCCACGAGTTCGTAGCCGAGGCCACCGACTGTTTTCGAGATGAGTTCAAACTGCTGCACGGCGCTTCTCCGAGGCTTTACTAAACGATTTACCAAAAAAAAAATGGGCATCTGCCCATCTTTTTGTATTCACTACCCAACCAGATGAAAGCACTTGCACCAAGAAAATACTGGGAAGAACTTTGATTAGGCTGCAAATTATACAGCGTTCCCGCCTCTCTCGCAATCGCCGGGGCAAAAATGGCCGCTGGCTAGCGAGAAAAGCAACAGTTGGCAGGATGGCCATATCGGGGCATGGGCTGCATTCTACGGCATTGCAGCATCGCGTGCCCGGCGGAGCGAGAATTTATCCGATATTGGGCCCTGAACCGGGATTTTCAAGCGGATGGTCGCCTCGCCGGGCGTGAAACCCTCAACCGCGGCGGCCGCGGCGTGGCAGACCGTGCTCCGAACCGCGCGGGCCCTGGCCGCCGCGGCGTCCGCCACCGGTGCCGGCAAAGCCGAAGGTGGTCTGCAGCGGATCCGGCTGCTTCGGACGGTTGCTGGTCTTGCCGCCGCCGAAGGAGCCGGCGTTGTTGCCGCTACGCCCCTTGCCGCCCTGGCCGCCGCCCTTCGGCCCCTGCCCTTGCGGCCGGCCGCCGGCGAAACCGCCCGGACCCTGCTGGCGCGGGACGCCGGCACGCACCACCGGCGGGCCGAACGGATCCACGTTGCGGTTGGCGTCGGCACGGTCGATGCGGTTGCCGTCGGAACGGCGCACGTCGTCGCGCCCCTGGCCCTTGGCGCCGGCCTTGCCCTTCGGCGCTTCGCCGCCCTTCTTCTCGACGCCGAATGCCGCCATCAGGGCGCGCACGTCGTTTTCCTGCAGTTCTTCCCAGCGGCCGCGCTTCAGGCCGGTCGGCAGGGTCATGGCGCCGTAGCGGGTACGGATCAGGCGCGAGACGGTCAGGCCGACCGCCTCGAACATGCGGCGCACCTCGCGGTTGCGGCCTTCGCCGATGACCACGCGGTACCACTTGTTGATGCCTTCGCCGCCGCCGTCCTGGACCTTCGAGAACGAGGCCAGGCCGTCGTCCAGCTCGACGCCGGCGAGCAGCTTCTGGCGCATGCCTTCTTCCAGCTCGCCCAGGGTGCGCACCGCGTATTCCCGGTCGATGTTGTAACGCGGGTGCATCAGGCGGTTGGCCAGGTCACCCGAAGTCGTGAACAGCAGCAGGCCCTCGGTGTTGAAGTCGAGGCGGCCCACGGCCAGCCACTTGCCGGTCTTCATGTTCGGCAGACGGTCGAACACCGACGGACGGCCTTCCGGATCGTCGTGGCTGACGATCTCGCCGGCTGGCTTGTGGTACACGAGCACGCGCGGCGGCTTGTTGTTATTGACCTTACGCTGGATCAGCTTGCCGTTGATGCGCACCGCGTCGGTCGGCAGGATGCGCTGGCCGATGTGGGCTGGCTCGCCATTCACCGACACGCGGCCGGCGACGATCAGCTCTTCCATGTCGCGGCGCGAACCCAGGCCGGCCTCGGCCAGCACCTTGTGCAGCTTGGGCGCGTCGTCGTCGGCGGTCAGGTCGCGGCGCACCGGCTTGGCCTGCGCCTTGCCGCGGCCGCCTTCGTTGGCGTCGAAGTCGTCCGAGGTGACGAAGGAGAACACGGCGTCGGCATCATTGGCCTTGCCGCCCTTGCCCTGCTGCGGTTTCTGTTGCGGCTTGCCCTGCTGCTTGCCCTGCTTGCCCTGCTGCTTGGCGGCCGGCTGGGCGCCTTGCTGGCCTGCCTGGCCTTGCTGGCCACGCGGGTTTTGCTGGCCGCGCGCCTTCGGGTTGCGGCCGCGCCCTTCGCGCTTGCCGTCGACCGGCGTCTGCGCTGCAGCTTCGGCAGGCGCGACTTCAACCGGCGCAGCCTCGGGAGCCGAGGCAGCAGCGGCGGCAGCCTGTTCGTGCTGGCGCGCTTCGCGTTCCTGGCGCTTTTCGCGCATCTGGCGCGGGCCGCGCGGCTTGCGCTGCTCGCCATCGAGTACTGCCGGCGCTGCTTCCGGCGCCGGGGCGGCGGCCGGCGTTTCCGCAGCGGCGACCGGCGCCGCTTCAGCGACCGCCTTGGCGGCACGCGGCTTGCGCGGCTTGGCGGCCGGCTTCTCGGCCGCTTCGGCAGCGGCCGAGCCTGCGCCCGACGCTTCCGCCGGCGTATCGGCAGGCGCCGCGGCGGGCTTGCGGGTACGCTTCGGCTTCGCGGCGGCAGCCGGCTGCTCGGTGTCGGTCACGGGCGCGGCTTCGGGTGCGACAGCAGCCGCGGTCTTGCGCGTGCGCTTGGGTTTGGCGGCGGGCGCGCCTTCGGCCTCGACGGGCTGTTCGTTCGGTTCAGTTGGGTTCATCGTTCGTATCTTTATTGTGCTGACCCGGCCCAGCGGCTGCCGCCGTCTCCTGGTCAAGAATGGGGACTTCGACGGACGTGGCGTCCGCTTCGGTGTCTGTCTCGGTGGCGTCCGCCGCAGCGTCCGCCCTGTCAAAATTGTCGTTCAGTGCCGCTTCCAGCGCTTCGAGGCTGCGGCTGTCCGGTCCTTCGCTGACCGCCTGCAGCGGCGGCAGTTGCGACAGCGAGGCGAGGCCAAGGTCGTCGAGAAACTGCTTGGTGGTGCCCAGCAGCGCCGGGCGCCCCACCACCTCGCGGTGGCCGAGCACGTCGATCCAGCCGCGGTCTTCCAGCAGCTTGATGGTCTGCGAGTTCACGGCGACGCCGCGGATTTCCTCGATGTCGCCGCGCGTGACCGGCTGGCGGTAGGCGATGATCGCCAGCGTCTCCAGCGTCGCGCGCGAGTATTTCGGAGGCTTCTCGGGCGTCAGGCGGTCGAGGTAAGGCTTCATCTCGGGCCGGCTCTGGAAGCGCCAGCCGGAAGCCAGGCTGACGATCTCGATGCCGCGCCCCTGCCAGTCCTGGCGCAATTCTTCCAGCAGAATCTTGATCGTGTCGCTACCGACACCGGCACCCAACTGGCGGCCGGCCGCGTCGACCTCGGCGAAGAGCTTCTTCATGCCGTGGATCGTCATCGGCTCGCGCGCACACAGCAAGGCGGTCTCGAGAACGCGCTTGGCCTCGTCAGTATTCATATCGCGGTGTCGTCACGCTTCGAATGCACACATCAAACAAAACTGGTTTAACGGATGCCAGCCGCGGGGCCGAGACCGGCCGCGGTGCGAAGGTGATGCGCGCAATACTCTGGAATCCGTGGGGCCCGGGCCGAAAATGCGCCGGGCTGACTAAGCGACTGGCTTGGCGCCGGTCACTGCTGCCCGCGTGCCAGGCGGGCGATCAACGTTGGTCTTTCAGGGGAAACGTGGGGGCTGCGCAAGGCGCGAACTGACGACATCGTTTCCGACAACTGACGGCCATTGTAACCGATAAAACCCGGGAACGGACAAGACGACAGGGCCGCAGGCGAAGGAAGGGCGTATTTGATCAAGCGACAGACAGTTTTTCCGACAAAATTGCCGACACGCCCAGGAAGGCCGGGTATTCCGCCGTGATCACGTAAGTCGGTACCTGGGCCAGGTAGTCGCTGAAACGCCCCTTCTGCTCGAAGCGGCGGCGGAACGAGGACCGGTCGAAGCGCTCACCCAGGCGCGGCACGATGCCGCCGCCGATGTAGACGCCGCCCTGGGCGCCCAGGGTGATGGCGAGGTTGCCGGCGGCGGTGCCGAGCATGCCGCAGAAGGCTTCCAGCACCTCGTCGCACAGCGCGCATTCGCCGGAGAGGGCGCGGCGCGAGATCTCGGGCGCGGCCAGGCTGCCGGGGCGGCCAGCGCGCTCGCTCAGGGCGCGATAGATCAGCTCCACCCCGGCGCCGGACAGCAGGCGCTCGCTGGAGACGTGCTCGAATTCGCGCCAGGCGTACTGGAGGATGGCGACTTCAAGCTCGTTGACCGGCGCGAAGCCGACGTGGCCGCCTTCGCTGCGCAGCGCAGTCCAGCTGTTCCCGCAGGGGATCAGCCCGGACACGCCGAGGCCGGTGCCGGCGCCCAGCAGGCCCAGCGGCGCATCAGGCACGGGCGCACCGCCGCCCACCTGGCGCTTCTGTCCGCCCAGGTGCGACAAAGAACGCGCCAGCGCCGAAAAATCGTTGACGACCATCAGGGTATCGAAGCCGCACTCCTGGCGCAGCGCCTCGATCGAAAAGGCCCAGTGGTGGTTGGTCATGCGCACCTGGTCGCCGGTGACCGGGTTGGCGATCGCAATGGCCGCATGGCGGATGCCGACGCCGAGGCCGGCGAGCTGCGGCAGCGCCAGGTAGGCGCGGATGGCCTCGCCCAGGGTCGCGTGCTGCTGGCAGGACAGCACCTCGATCGCTTCGAAGCGGCCCGGCCCGGTCTCCAGCGCAAATCGGGCATTGGTGCCGCCGATGTCGGCGAGCAGGCGGGCGCCGCCGGCATGGGTCAGGGAGGCGGAGTCAAGGCTGGAGGGAAAGGCGGTCATTGCAGCTAATAGAAGAGCGATGACCAAGCTTACACAACTTTGTAGTGTTCTTACAAGTAGATTTTGTAGTTTAGGTACATCGTCGCAGCCTCCCTGCTACATACACACGACAAGGACAGAAAGGCGAAGTAGTCGAACTACCTCAGCACGCTACTGGATGCAGTTCCGGATCGGCGTCCTGACGGGCGTTCCAGGCATCCAGGCCACCGCGCAGCGGGCGGGCGCGGTGGAAGCCGTTGGCCAGGAATTGCTTGGCGACCTCGGCGGCCGTGACGTCGTTCGGGCAACTGCAGTAGATGACGACGTGGCGGTCCTTGTCGATGCTGGCCATCAGTTGGTCCGGCGCGCAGGACTGGAATACCACGGCGCCGGGAATCGCCGTTTCCAGTCCCTGCGCCGTGAGGCTGCGGGCATCGACGATGACCGGGTCGTGGCCGCCGTCGATCAGCGCCATGAGTTCGGCGATCTCGATGCGCGGCACGGCGCTGCGGGCGCGGTGGCGGCGCCGCTCGACGTACTTGACGGCGATGAACAGGACCAGCAGCGTGGCCAGCACCATGAGGGCGGTGCCGCCCATGGTCTCGAGCCAGCCGAGCAGCTCTTCGACGCCGTCGTGGAACAGGATGCCCAGCAGGATGCCGGTGCCGCCCCACAAGGCCGCCCCGGTCGCGGAATAGGCGAGGAACTGGCGGGTGCGGGTGCCGATGGCGCCGGACAGCGGCGCGGCGATGGTATTGAAGCCGGGGACGAACTTCGACACCAGCAAGGATTTGGCGCCGAAGCGGCGGAACCGGTCCTCGGTCTGGTTGACGCAGGAATCGGGCGACAGCGAGATCTTGCAGAGCAGGCGCAGGACGCGCTTGCCATAGAAGCGCCCGGCGCGGAACCAGAACATGTCGCAGATGAGGCAGGCCACGACCGCGGACAGCAGGCACAGCTGCCAGCTGAGCTCGCCGTCGACCGAGAGCGCGCCGGCCACGACCAGGATCGGGAAGGCGGGAATGGGCAGGCCGAACTGCTCGACAAGGACGATGCCGAACACGATCAGCACACCGTAGACCTGGAGCAGTTCGACGAGTTGGGACATCGCGTTAGTGTAGCTGACTTTCAACGGCGACGCTGGCAGCTACTGTTGTATTTCAGTAGGGTGGACGGCTCTGCCGTCCACCCTACGCACCCCGTGGAATCGCCGCCAGCAGGCTGCGCGTGTAGTCGTGCTGCGGATTACGGTACAACTCGTCCGAGTCCGCCATCTCGACCACGCTGCCGTGGTGCATCACCATCACCTGGTCGGCGATGTACTTCACCACCGACAGATCGTGCGAGATGAAGATGTAGCTCATGCCGTATTCGTCCTGCAGGTCCTGCAGCAGGTTCAGCACCTGGGCCTGCACCGAGACGTCGAGCGCCGACACCGATTCGTCGCACACCAGGATCTCCGGCTTCATGGTCAGGCAGCGCGCGATGGCGATGCGCTGGCGCTGGCCGCCGGAGAACTCGTGCGGGTAGCGGTGGAAGGCCTGTTCCGGCAAGCCGACCCGTTTCAAGAGCTCGTGCGCCATCCCGATCCGCTCGGTGTCGTCGAGGCCAATCCGGTGGATGCGCATCGGTTCGAGCAGGATCTGTCCCACCGTGAAGCGCGGATTCAGCGAGGCGTAGGGGTTCTGGAAAATGATCTGGATGCGCCGCTTGTAGGCCTGGTAATCGCGCTCCGGCATGGCGAACAGATCCTTGCCGTCGAACATGGCGCTGCCGCCGGTGGCGCGGTGCAGGCGCAGCAGGGTCAGGCCGACCGTGGTCTTGCCCGAGCCGGATTCGCCCACCACGCCCAGGGTCTTGCCGCGCGCCAGGGTGAAGGAGACATCCTTGACCGCCTTGAACTCGCGCTTCCCGAACAGGCCGTCGCGCAGCCAGAAGCTCTTGGCCAGCTTGTTCACCACCAGCACCGGCTCGTCGCCGGGCGCCGTGCCGCGCGTACGCTGCGGCAGTTCCTGTTCCGGCGTGAACCTGCCGCTCAGGTAGTCGTCGATCACCGGCAGGCGCAGCGGACGCTCGTCCAGCTTCGGACGGCAGTGCAGCAGGGCCCGGGTATAGGCGTCGACCGGGGCGCCGAACACCTGGGCCGCCTCCCCTTCTTCGCGCACCTCGCCGTGGCGCATCACGATCACGCGGTCGGCGATCTCGCCCACCAGCCCGAGGTCGTGGGTGATGAACAGCACCGACATCCGGTGTTTCTTCTGCAGCCGCTTGATCAGCTCGATGATCTGCTTCTGGATGGTCACGTCGAGCGCCGTGGTCGGCTCGTCCGCGATCAGGAGCTTGGGCTCGCAGGCGATCGCCATCGCGATCATCACGCGCTGCTGCTGGCCGCCCGACATCTGGCTCGGGTAGGCATCGATTTTGACCGAATGGTCAGGAATCCCGACCTCTTCCAGCAGTTCGAGCGTGCGGGCGCGCGCCTGCCTGGCGTTCATGCCCAGGTGCCGGCGCAGCACTTCAGCGATCTGGTAGCCCACCGTGAACACCGGGTTGAGCGAAGACATCGGCTCCTGGAAGATCATCGCGATGTCCTTGCCGCATAGTTGCCGGCGTTCGGCGGGCGCGAGCGCGAGCAGCTCGCGGCCGTCGAAGTGCGCGCGCGAACCGGGATCGATGATGGTCGTATGGAGCGGCAGCAGACCCATCACCGCCAGCGAACTGACCGACTTGCCGCTGCCGGATTCGCCCACCAGAGCGACCGTGCTGTTGCGCGGCACGTCGAAGGAGATGCCCTTGACCGCTTCGACCGTGTTCTTCCTGTCGACCCGGAAGGCGATACGCAGGTCGCGCACCTGCAGCAGGGGATGTTGGTGCTCCGTCATTTGAGCTTGGGGTCGAGGGCGTCGCGCAGGGCGTCCGCGAACAGGGAGAAGGCCGTCACCAGCAGCGCCATCGCGCTCGCGGCGGCCGCCAGCTGCCACCACTTGCCGAGGATGAGCTCGTTCTGCGCCTCGTTCAGCATGCTGCCCCAGGACACCACGCCGACCGGCACGCCGAAGCCGAGGAAGGACAGGATCACCTCGGCCTTGATGAAGCCGACCACCAGGATCGACATCTGCACCAGGGCCACGTGCGAGACGTTGGGCAGGATGTGGCCGAACATCCGGCGCGCGCTTGACGCGCCGATGGCGTCGGCCGCCATCACGTATTCGCGCGCCTTGTGCTTGATGTATTCGGCGCGCATCAGGCGGTAGGGCCCGGTCCAGCCGGTCAGGCCGAGGATCAGGACGATGGTCATCACGCCCTTCTGCTGCAGCACCGCGGCCACGGTTAGGATCATCAGGATCGCGGGGATCGAGGTGAAGATGCTGTAGAACCAGTTGAACAGGTCGTCGACAACACCGCCGTAGAAGCCCGACAGCGCCCCGAACAAGGTGCCCAGCGCCACCGCCACGAAAGCCGCCACCAGGCCAACCACGATCGAGGTCTCGCCGCCCTTGATGGTCTTCTTGAGGATGTCGTGGCCCCACTTGTCGGCCCCGAAGGGCAGCGTGGTCGCCTTTTCCACTGGCGGATGGATGGCGCGGACCCGGGCCTTGAGCTCCGCCAGCTCCTGCGCCAGCGGGTCGAAGGCGTTCGGTGGCGTCTCGCGCGGCAGCTGGGCCTCGGCCAGCGCCCTCGCGCCCGCGTCGGCGCCCACGAAGCTGGGCGGCGCGTAATTGACCGCCACTTCTTCTTCCCAGTCGGCGGCAACCAGGCCGGCGCTGGACAGCACCAGCATCAGGAGAAAACCCAGCACCACCGCCAGCGCGCCCATGGCGACGCGGTCGGCGCGCAGGCGGCGCCAGGCCAGGGCCCACAGGCCAGGGGATTGCATGGTTCCGTTCATTTCAGCTGCACCCGCGGATCAACGGCCTGGTACAGCAGGTCGGCCAGCAGGTTGAACACCATGGTTGCGGCGGCCACGTAGACCGTGATCGCCTTGATCACCGGGAAGTCGCTGCGCTCGACCGCCAGGATGACTTCACGCCCGATGCCCGGGATGCCGAAAAAGCGCTCGAGCAAGAAAGCGCCGATCAGCAAGGCCGGCAGGTTGGCCATGACATGGGTGATGATCGGGATCGCCGCATTGCGCAGCACGTGCACCCAGACCACGCGCCGCTCGGGCAAGCCCTTGGCGCGCGCGGTGCGCACGTAGTCCTGCCCCACTTCGTCGAGCACGAAGCTGCGGTACAGGCGCAGGGTCGGCGCGATCGAAACAGCGAGGCCGATAATGATGGGCAGCAGCGCATAGCGCAGCAGGTTCTCCCCCAGGCTGTTGCCCCAGCCCTGCACCGGGAACAGCCCCAGCTTGTAGGCGAACAGGTACTGGAACACGATGATGTAGACCAGGATCGAGATCGACATGCCGACCGTGCAGGCCACCATCACCGCGCGGTCGGTCAGCGAGCCGCGGACAAAGGCGATGGCCAGGGCCAGGGCGATGCCCAGCACGGTCTCCAGGATGGTGAGCGGCACCAGCACGGTCAGGGACGGTCCCAGCCGGCTGGAAATGATGTGCGACACCGGTTCGCCCGTGCTCCAGGCATTGCCGAAATCGAAAGTCAGGATCTGCTTGATGAAGATCCACAGCTGCACCGGCCAGGGCTGGTCGGTGCCGAGCTGGCGCCGGATGTTCTCGATGGCGGCGGTATCGGCCATCTTCCCGGCCAGCAGGTAGGCCGGGTCGCCGCCGACCCAGTTGAACAGCAAGAACACCAGCAGCACCACCCCGAGCATGGTCGGCAGCATCTGCCACAGCCGGCGGACGATAAAACTCAGCATGTGACTCCTGGATGGTTGAACCCGCCTATTTTGCCGTCATGTTGGCTTGCCATGACAGGGACGAGCCATTCCTTTTCATCGCCTCGCCATAACCTGGGAAATACTCAGTCCTGCCGCAGGCGGCGCTGCTTCACGGCCTCGGCCAGTCCTTCCAGCACCCCGATGCTGGTTTCCCAGTCGATGCAGCCATCGGTGACCGACTGGCCGTAGGTCAGCTCCTTGCCCGGCACCAGGTCCTGGCGGCCGCCCACCAGGTGCGACTCGATCATCACGCCGACGATGCGGTCGTCGCCCGCCGCGATCTGCGAGGCGATGTCGGCGCACACCGGCACCTGGTTCTGCGGGTTCTTGCTGCTGTTGGCATGCGAGGCATCGATCATCAGGCGGCTGGCCAGACCGTTGGCCGCCAGCTGCCTGCAGGCCTCTTCCACGCTGGCCGCGTCGTAGTTCGGCGTCTTGCCGCCGCGCAGGATGATGTGGCAGTCCTCGTTGCCGGAGGTCGACACGATCGCCGAATGCCCGCCCTTGGTCACGGACAGGAAGTGGTGCGGCTGCGAGGCCGCCTTGATCGCGTCGGCCGCGATCTTGATGTTGCCGTCGGTGCCGTTCTTGAAGCCAACCGGACAGGACAGGCCCGAGGCCAGCTCGCGGTGCACCTGCGATTCGGTGGTCCGGGCCCCGATGGCGCCCCAACTGATCAGGTCGGCGATGTACTGCGGGCTGATCACGTCCAGGAACTCGGTGCCGGCCGGCAGCCCCATCTCGTTGACGTCGCGCAGCAGCTCGCGCGCCATGCGCAGGCCGTCGTTGATGCGGAAGCTGTTGTCCATGTAGGGGTCGTTGATCATGCCCTTCCAGCCGACCGTGGTGCGCGGCTTCTCGAAATACACGCGCATGATGATCTCGAGCTCGCCCTTGAACCGGCGGCGCTGCTCGGCCAGGCCGCGCGCATACTCGAGCGCCGCCTTCGGGTCGTGGATCGAGCACGGGCCGACCACCACCATCACGCGGTCGTCCTGGCCGTGCAGGATGCGGTGCAGGGCGACGCGCGCGCTGGCGGCGGTCTGCTCGGCCGCCGGGGTGACCGGGAACTCGCGGATCAGGTGCGCGGGCGGCGTCAGTTCCTTCATTTCGCGGATGCGTAAATCGTCGGTGCGAGGCATGCTGTACTCCGTATCTGGTCTGGGCTGGGCTGGAAATAAAAAAACCGCCATCGCTGGCGGTTTGTCTGGATTTGCGTCGGACTGTTCTTGAATCGCGTGAACCTGCCGCTACTCCACCGCCAAGGGGCTGGAATGGCTAAAGTAAAAGTAGCAGGTAAAGAAAACGTGCTGGCGCATGGAAAATCCGTGTTGGTCCGAAGACCTGGTCGACTGACTATAACGCCATTGTGTAACGCTTGGCAAGCCTTTTCCGGGAGGCTCTGTCGCAGCCTGCCCCCAGCCTCGATCGCTTGCGCGCAGCCCGGCATGCGGACTGGCATCGGCGGATTTGTCGACCGGTTGCGGGAATCCTACAGCTGTTCCCTACCTTTCCGCGCACCTTGATCGGGATCAGTCGCCGTTCATCCAGCGGTGCAAAAGTCGATGCAAGCCCCCGACTGCTTCGCGCCGTTCTTGTGTTCTCGCAAGAAAAGTCGTTTAGGAACTTGATTGTACTCAACAAAGGCCGGCGCGAAGACAGCGGGAACAATCCCAACCACTGGAGTCCGGACATGACTGAAACCCTGCTTTCGCGCGCCCTGCGGCGCATCTTTGCCGGCGGCGGCGCCGTCGGCCTGTTGTCAGTCGGCTTTCCCCTGCTGGCGGCGGCCCCTCACGTGGCGGCACAGGAGGCGGCGCCCACACCCGTTGCCCGCGTCGAGATCACCGGTTCGAACATCCGCCGCGCCCAGGCCGAAACCGCCTCGTCGGTGCAGACCGTGAACCGGGCCGACATCGAACGCTCGGGCAAGACCACGGTTGCCGAGCTGCTGCAGACGCTGGCGGTCGACAACTCGGGCTCGGTCCCGTCCAGCTTCGGCGGCGGCTTCGCCGCCGGTGCGTCCGGCATTTCGCTGCGCGGCCTCGGCACCGCCTCGACCCTGGTGCTGCTCAACGGCCGGCGCATGGCGCCCTACGGGCTCGCCGACGACGGCCAGAAGGTGTTCGCCGACCTCAACGTCATTCCCACCGATGCCGTCGAACGGGTCGAGATCCTGAAGGACGGCGCCTCGGCCATCTACGGTTCCGACGCCATCGCCGGCGTGGTCAACGTCATCCTGCGGCGCGATTTCACTGGCAGCACGGTGCGCGCCCTGGCCGGCACCTCCACCGCCGGCGACGGCCAGCAATACAACGTCGCCGTCACCTGGGGCAAGGGCGACCTCGACACCGACCGCTACAACGTGCTGCTCAACTTCGAATACAAGAAGACCGACGAAATCTGGAACCGCGAGCGCGGCAACCGCGACTGGGTCGGCAAGGCCGACCTGCGGCCCTGGGGCTACTCGGCCCAGGAGGGGCTGGGCGGCACCGGCGCCATCACCGGCAACAACGCCTCCGGCAGCGCCATCAACGGCAACGTGCGCAACCCCGACACGCTCGACTACTACAACCGGGGCAACCCGGCCGGGGCCGGCTTCACCCGCTTCTTCCCGGGGGCGGCCTGCAACAACTTCACCAACCACCCGCAGGGCGACCCGGGCGGCGGCTGCCTGATCGATGCCGCCCACCTGTACAGCCAGATCCAGCCCGACCAGGAATACGGGTCGCTGTTCGGACGCGGCACCTTCAAGCTGAACAATGAGGTCGAGGCATATACCGAACTCAACCTCTACAACAGCCTGAGCCGGACTTCCACGACGCCCTCGACCATCAGCGCCAACCAGGGCTATCCGGGCGGCCCGGTCAGCGGCGCCGGCGCCGCCTTCGGGCCGACCCACCCGGACAACCCGTATTTCGGGCGCGAGGCGCGCTTGCGCTACCTCGCGGGCGACGTCGGCCCGCGCCGCTCGGACATCGAATCGACCTTCACGCGGGCGCTGGTCGGCGTGCGCGGCACCCATATCGGCTGGGACTGGGACAGCTCGCTGCTGTACTCCAGCAGCAGGGTCAGCAACGACCGCAACGGCTTCCTCCAGCGCGACGCCACCTTTGCCCTGCTCAACCCCACGGCGACCAACATCGCCACCGCTATCGCCAACAATCCCGGCTACCGCGCGCTGCCGGTCGGCACCGTCTGGCGCATCGGCGAGAATGCCTTCCTGAATTCCCCGGCCGTGTACGCCGCGCTGTCGCCGGAAATCTCGAACGACGCCAAGACCGAGATCGCCCAGCTCGATTTCAAGGCCACCCGCGAATTCGGCAAGCTGGCCGGCGGCCCGCTCGGCGTGGCGGTCGGCGCCGAATTCCGCCACGAATCGGCCGAGCTCGAGCCCACCACCGGCACCGAACGCGGCAACATCATCGGCCTCGGCTATTCGGCCTATGACGGCCAGCGCAACGTATTCGCCATGTACGGCGAGGTGCTGGCGCCCGTCTGGCCCGGCGTCGAGCTGACTGGCGCCATGCGCTGGGACCATTTCACCGACGTGGGCAATGCCTACACGCCGAAAGTCGGCGTGAAGTGGACGCCGGCGCGCCAGTTCGCCCTGCGCGCCACCTGGGCCCGCGGCTTCCGTGCGCCGAGCCCGGCGGAGAACGGGGTCGGCGGCCTGGCCGCCTTCACCAACGCCTCCGACCCGGTGCGCTGCGCGCTCGGCGTGCAGGTGGCCTGCAACCCGGCCAACATCGCGCTGATCACCTCGCCCAACCCGGACCTCGATCCCGAGCGCTCGAAGAGCTATAACGTCGGCATCATCTGGGACCCGCTGCCGCGCACCAGCATCTCGCTCGACTACTGGCAGATCAAGCGCAAGAACGAGATCAACCAGGAGCAGATTCCTGCCGCCATCCTCGCCGGGCGCGTCGCGCGCGATCCCACGACGGCCCAGGCCGGCATTCCAGGCGATCCCGGCGCCATCACGGCGGTGCTGGCCAGTTACGTCAACTCGGCCCAGACCAAGGTGCGCGGCCTCGACCTCGATGCCCGCCACAGCATGCCCCTGCCGAACGACCTCGGCAACCTGGTATTCGACGCCAAGTGGACCCACCTGTTCAAGTGGCTACGTACCGAGCGCGACGGCACATCGCAGGACTTCGCGGGCACCCACGGCAACTGCGACGTGACCAACTGCGTCGGCACGCCGGACAACCGGGCCAACCTGCGCGCCACCTGGGAGCGCAGCAACTTCCGCCTGTCCGCTAACGTGAACTACCGCGGCAAGATCGACAACACCCTGTTCAAGGACGATCCGGAAGGTTGCGCCAGCCACTTCGCCAACGGCAACGACGCACCGACCGACTGCGAACTGGCCTCGTTCACCACCGTGGACCTGGTGTTCCGCTGGAAGCCGCAGCAGAAATGGGAGGTGTTCGGCTCGATCCAGAACGTGTTCGACAAGGTCGCGCCACTGGATCCGCTGACCTACGGCGCCGTCTCCTATAACCCGCTCGACTATGCCGGCGCGGTGGGCCGTCTGTTCACCCTGGGAGCGCGCTACACCTTCTAAACCCCCGGCAAGCAGTGCCCGGGGCAGGGCGCGCAATCGCGCCCTGCCCGGGCGTTGCTGCGCGCCATCTTCCCCCCATCCGGAGCCCAAGATGACCGAAACCATCCTGTCCCGCAGCCTGCGCCGGCTGTCCACCTGCGGCTCGGCGGCCGGCTTCGTGCTATGTGCGCCGCCCCTGCTGGCCCAGACCTCGTCCTCTGCCCTACAGCCGCCCCCGGCCCCGACGGCGGCGCCGATGCAGCGCGTCGAGATCACCGGCTCCTCGATCCGGCGCCTGGCCACCGAGACCTCGCTGCCGATCACGACGATCCGCGCGTCCGACTTCGCCAAGCAGGGCCTGGCCACGGCGCAGGAAGTGCTGAACGCGATCCCCATGAACCAGTCGTCGGAAGGCTCGACGGCGGCGGTCGGTTCCGGCACCGGCGGCCGCGCCACCGCCGACCTGCGCGGCCTGGGCGGCGACAAGACCCTGGTGCTCCTTAACGGGCGGCGGCTGGCGAACCACCCGTATTTCGCCGATTCGGTCGACCTCAACATCATCCCGGTGGCCGCGCTGGAGCGGGTCGAGGTGCTGCGCGACGGCGCCTCGGCGATCTACGGCACCGACGCCATCGGCGGCGTGATCAACTTCATCACCAAGCGCTCGGTGGAAGGGGCGGCGCTGGTGGTCGAGGCCTATGAACCCTATGCCCAGGGCGGCGGCCACGAACAGCGCCTGAACCTGTCCGGCGGCTGGGGCGACCTCGAACGCGACGGACTCAGCATGTGGGGCGTGATCGACTGGCACCAGCAAAGTGCGCTGCGCGCAACCGATCGCAGCTTCTCCAGCACCGGCATCCGGCCCGAGCGCGGCATGTTCGAGGTCAGCGGCACTACCTTCCCCGCCAACTTCTTTTCCGACAACGGCGTGACCGGCAACCCGTATGCCCCGGCCTGCCAGCCGCCCGACTCGGTGGCGCTGCCGGGCGAGCCCCTGTGCGCCTTCGACTACACCCGCTTCGTCGACAACATCCCCAAGACGCGCCAGTTCAGCGCCATGGCCCGGCTCAACAAGAAATTCGGCGCGCACACGGCCGGACTGGAATTCGTGCACGGCCGCAGCACCAACGAAGCCCAGGTCGCGCCGCCGCCACTGTCGGGCATCGGCGTGACCATGACGGGCGACAGCCCCTTCTATCCGGGCAACGGCATCGTGCCGGCCTTCCCCGGCCTGGGCGGCGAAGCGCTCGACATCTCCTGGCGGCCGCTCGAGACCGGCCGGCGCAACAACTTCGATTCCAGCATCACCGACCGCCTGCTGGCCAGCCTCGAGGGCACGCTGGCCGGCTGGGACTACAACACGGCGATCTCCTACTCGCTGGGCAAGGCGAAGAGCATCTTCAATGGCGGCTACGTCATCGACCAGCGCATCATCGACGGTGTCGCGGCCGGCATCCTGAATCCCTTCGGCCCGCAGAATGCGCAAGGGGCCGACTACCTGCGCAACTCGATCCTGTCCGGCGAATACCTGCATGCGCGCATCCACAGCGCGGCGGTGGACGCGCGCGCCAGTCGCGAGCTGATGACGCTCCCCGGCGGCCCGCTCGGCTTCGCCATCGGCGCCGAATTCCGGCGCGACCGCGCCAAGTATTTCGTCAACCGCGAACTGGCCTCGCAGGCTTCCAGCTCGGGCTCGGCCGACGCGCAGGACCAGTCCGGGGCGCGCAGCATCTGGGCCCTGTTCAGCGAGGTGAACGTACCGATCATGAAGGACCTCGAACTCAACGTCGCCGCGCGCTACGACCACTATAGCGACGTCGGCGGCAGCTTCAACCCCAAGGTGGCGCTGCGCTGGCAGCCGACCCCGCAACTGCTGCTGCGCGGCTCCTTCAACAAGGGCTTCCGCGCGCCGACGCTGTTCGACCTGTACGGCCCCCAGACCACCACCAACAGCTCGGACACCTATGACGATCCTGTGCTCTGCCCGAACGGCGTGCCCGCGCCCGGCGCCAATCCGAACATCGCCTGCGGCCAGCAGCAGTTCGTGCGCGGCGGCGGCAATCCCGACCTGTCGCCGGAACGTTCGCGCACCTACAGCGCCGGCATCGTGGTCGAGCCGGTAAAAACCCTCACGTTCTCGCTCGACTACTGGAACATCCGCCTGAAGGACCAGATCAGCGAGCTTGCCGAGCAGACCCTGTTCAGCAACTTCGACAAGTACCGCAACCTGTTCGTCTACGACGCGGCAGGCACCAGCCTGCTGTACGTGCTGGCCATCACCGACAACCTCGGCGAGGTGAAGACCCGCGGCCTCGACCTGTCGGTGGCCTACCGCATGCCGCGCACGCGCTTCGGCAATCTCAGCGTCAACCTGGACAGCACCTACGTCAACAAGTACGACTACCAGAACGAGCCGGGCGGACCGTTTACCGAGAACGCGGGGCGCTATGCCGACGCCACCCCGGTCTTCCGCTGGCGCCACAACCTGCTGTTCACCCTGGCCCGCGGCGACTGGAGCTTCAACCTGGTCAACCGCTTCATGTCGCACTACACCGACCAGAACACGGCGGTGGCGCCGGAATTCTTCAACAAGGTCGGGCATTACTCGATCTGGTCGCTCTCGGCCACCTACACCGGCAACAAGAAGGCCGAGCTGACGGCGGGCATCAGGAACCTGTTCGACGAAGAACCACCTTTCACCAACCAGGTCACCAACTTCCAGCTGGGCTACGATCCGCGCTACACCGACCCGCTCGGCTTCACGATCTATGCGCGCGTGACCTACCGCTTCTGACGGCATGTACGGACGAAAAAAAAGCCGGCCCGCGTTACCCGCGGGTCGGCTTTCTCTTGCCGGTGGCGCGCGTCAGGCGGTGCCGCCCACGGTCACGCCGTCGATGCGCAGGGTCGGCTGGCCGACGCCGACCGGCACGCTCTGGCCTTCCTTGCCGCACACGCCCACGCCCGAATCCAGGCGCATGTCATTGCCGATCATCGAGATATTGTTCATCACTTCCGGGCCGTTGCCGATCAGGGTCGCGCCCTTCACCGGATAGCTGATCTTGCCGTTCTCGATCATGTAGGCTTCGCTGGCCGAGAACACGAACTTGCCGTTGGTGATGTCGACCTGGCCGCCGCCGAAATTGACCGCATACAGGCCGTTCTTCACCGAGGCCAGGATTTCTTCCGGATCCTTGTCGCCGGCCAGCATGTAGGTATTCGTCATGCGTGGCATCGGCAGGTGGGCGAAGGACTCGCGGCGCGCATTGCCGGTGACCGGCATCTTCATCAGGCGCGCGTTCATCGTATCCTGGATATAGCCCTTCAGGATGCCATCCTCGATCAGGGTCGTGCACTGGGTCGGATTGCCTTCGTCGTCCATGTTGAGCGAACCGCGGCGGTCCTGCAGGGTGCCGTCGTCGACCACGGTCACGCCCTTGGCCGCGACGCGTTCGCCGATGCGGCCGGCGTAGGCCGAGGAACCCTTGCGGTTGAAGTCGCCTTCCAGGCCATGGCCGACCGCCTCGTGCAGCAGCACGCCGGGCCAGCCCGGGCCGAGCACGATGGTCATCGGACCGGCCGGCGCCGGACGCGCTTCCAGGTTGACGCAGGCCGACTTCACCGCTTCAGTCGCGTACTTGTCGAGCAACTCGTCACTGAAGTAGCCGTAGTCGTAGCGCCCGCCGCCGCCCGAAGAGCCGACTTCGCGGCGGCCGTTCTGCTCGGCGATGACGGTGACGGACACGCGCACCAGCGGACGGATGTCGGCCGCCAGCACGCCGTCGCTGCGCACCACCAGCACCACGTCGTATTCGCCGGCCAGGCCGGCCATCACCTGCACCACGCGCGGATCCTTGGCGCGCGCCATCTTTTCCACGCGCTCCAGCAGTTTGACTTTGGCCGTCGCGTCGAGCGAGGCGAGCGGATCGTGCGGCAGGTAGAGCGAGCGGCCGCCGGTCGGGCGCGCCGCGCTGGCGATCTTCACCTTGCCGGCGCCCGCGCGGGCAATGGTGCGGGTGGCGGCCGCCGCGTCCAGCAGCGCCGCTTCGGAAATGTCGTCGGAATACGAAAAGGCCGTCCGGTCACCCGACACGGCGCGCACGCCGACGCCCTGGTCGATCGAGAAGCTGCCGGTCTTGACGATGCCCTCTTCCAGGCTCCAGCCTTCGCTCTTGGTGAACTGGAAATACAGGTCGGCGTAGTCGACCTTGTGCGTGAACATCGAGCCCAGCGCATTGAGCAGCTTGCCCTCGTCGAGGCCGAATGGCGTCAGCAGCACGTCGCGCGCGACAGCCAGGGAGGAAAGGTTCGGTTCGAATGGTTTCATTTTGCGGTCGGTCGTTCGTTTGGAAAGTCCATTTTGCCATATCCGGACACTTCGTACCGGACACGAGACACGGTTCGGCAGAGCCGGCCGCCAGACGCGAACCGGCAAGCTACAGCTTGCGGTGCTTCAGCGCCGGCAGGCTCTCGCGCACGCTGGTCAAGAAATCCTCGTCGAGCGTACCGCTGATGACGCCCTCGCCCTCGCGCAGCACCGCCTTCACTTCGCCCCAGGGGTCGACCAGCATGCTGTGCCCGAAGGTGCGGCGGCCGTTCGCGTGCAGGCCTCCTTGCGCCGAGGCCAGCACGTAGCACTGGTTCTCGATCGCCCGTGCGCGCAGCAGCACCTCCCAGTGCGCCAGGCCCGTGGTGTGGGTGAAGGCGGCCGGCACGATGATCAGGGCGCACTCGCCCATCGCCCGGAACAGCTCCGGGAAGCGCAGGTCGTAGCAGACCGACAGGCCGACCCGGCCGAACGGCGCCTGGAAGCTGCCCACGCTTTCCCCCGGCACGATGGTGCGCGCCTCGTCGTAGGACTCGCTGCCCTTGTTGAAGCCGAACAGGTGGATCTTGTCGTAGCGGCTGACCGGCTTGCCCTGCGGGTCGTAGACCAGGGTGGTGTTGAGCACCTTGCCGTCCACTTTCGATACCAGCGGCAGCGTGCCGCCCACTAGCCAGATGCCGTGCTCGCGCGCCAACTGCGCCATGCAGTCCTGGATCGGGCCGGTGCCCTCCGGTTCGGCCTGCGCCACCTTGTCGCCGTCGCTCATGCCCATGATCGGCCAGTATTCCGGCAGCGCCACCAGCTGGGCGCCGTCGTTCGCGGCCTGCGCCACCAGCCGGCGCGCGGTTGCCAGGTTGTCTTCCACCCGCGGGGTGGACACCATCTGCACTGCGGCTACCTTGCTCATGTCCTTGTCACTCCTTCTTGGCGTTGGGGCGCCCGCCAGCCTGGGCCTGGGCCTGGGCCTGGGCCTTGGCCTGGCTTGGCGCCGGCGCGGGATTGTCGATTTTCGTGATGGTCGGGGACCGCCACGGTCCGGAAATCTGCATCTGGTAAGTCAGCGCCTTCATCACCGGCGCGCGCAGGAACAGCTGCGCCAGGTAACTGCCGATCCCGACGATCGGGTTCACCGCCAGGCCGTACACCAGTGGCCCGGTGCCGAGGTTGAATTCGGGGATCACCACCACCCGCAGATTGGTCGTCTCGTGGGCGATGTCGGCAGTGCCGTCCATCAGGATGGTCGCCGCCACCCCGTGCATCTTGAGGTTGTCGGTACGCAGCACGCCACGCTGGATCAGGGCATTGGCGCTGATGCCGTCGAAGGCCAGGCCTTCCGAGAACACGTCGTGGAAGTCGAGCTTGAGCAGGCGCGGCAGGGCCTGCAGGCTGAGCACCCCGAGCAGCTTGGCCGCGCCCGGATCCTGCTTCAGGAACTGGCCCGATTCCACGTTCATCTCGATCTGGCCCGACAGGCTCGGGATGTCCAGGTCGTACGGCAGTCCGCTCCAGGAAATATCGCCCGACATCTTGCCCTTGCCACGGCGCAGGGTCTCGGGGAAGCCGAGCCGGTCGAGCAGCTTGCCGGCATCAATGATGTCGAGCATGAAATTCAGGCTGGTGTTGCTGCGCCCATCCTTGTACAACCAGCGTCCGTTGGCCTTCAGCTGGCCGTCCGGGTTGTCGAGACTGAGGCGGTTGATGCGCCATTCGCGCCCGGCCAGCGCCTGCACATTACTGGCCTGCAGTTCAAGGCGGCCGAGGCGCTTGTTTGCGAGCTGGAACTGTTCGGCCACGATGTCGAGCGAGGGAATGGTGGCGCTGGCGCCGCGGTTCGATTCCAGCAGGTGCTTGACCTCGGCTTCGCTCGACTCCGGAATCACCAGCGAGGCCAGGCGCGCGGTCACCTTGCCGACACCCTGCCCTCCGCCGGTCTCGGCCCAGGTCACGTAGCCGCTTGCATGGCGCGAATGCAGGTTGGCCTGCCAGGTGTTGGCCAGGTGTGTGGCGCCCAGCACCACGTCGGCCATGCGGCGCTCGCCGATGGTCAGTTCGCCCACCCGGCCGCCGATCAGGGTCGGCATCACGTACTGGACAAACCCGGCGCCGCTGCTTCCTTCTCCGGCGGTCTCTCCGCCCTCGCCCGCGATCGCCTTGCCGGCGGCGATCCAGCCGTCCGCGTTCAGCGCGCGCATGTTCACGTGGATCATCATGCCGCTGTCCGGCACCGGCGCCGGCACGTTGACGCCGATGCCGCCGCGCAGCACGGTCCAGGGCGCGCGTCCCGTCTTTTCGCGCTGGTAGCGCGCCGCCACGCCCTCGCCCAGCGCGACGCGGATCTCGTCGCGCGCCACGCCGCCCACGGTCGGTTCGCCGGCGAGCACGAAGCGCAGCGGCAGGCTGTCGACCTCCGGCTTGTTGAGCGGCGCCGGCAGTTCCAGGCCCATGCCGGCCAGGTTCGATTCGAGGGTGACGGTGCGCCGTCCTTCGCGCACCACCACGCTGCCGGTATATGGCGTGCTGCCCGAGAGGCGCTGCGCCAGGCGTCCCAGCGCCGGCGCCGGCGCGGTGCGGCGCATGCCTTCGGCGTTCAGCGTGCCGTGCAGGCGGATCGCGATGCTGCCGTCCTTCTGGGTGCCTCCGGACAGGCCCAGCGGCCCGCCCAGGAAGCTGGCGCCCACGCCGTTCAGGGCGACGCCGCGCTCCCAGAATTCGATCTTTCCTTCCGCAGCCTGCAATGCCGGCAGTTCCGGGAACAGGCTGATGTCGTTGCCCAGCAGTTGCAGGCTGCCCTGCACCTTCGTCTCGGGCAGGTGTGCCAGCGGCATGCGCAGCCGCAGGCCCAGGCGCGCGTTGCCGCCGGCGCGGGTTTCGTCGGTGAAGTGGCCGATCCATTCCGGCACCGGGCTGGCCGCCACGTAGCGCAGGAATTCCTGCAGCGGCGCGGCAGCAACGCCGTCGATCTCGAGCATCATCTTCTCGTGCGCGCCCAGGTCGGGGATCACCGCTTTCACGTTGGACAGCGCCACGCCCATGGTGCGCAGGGTGTCGCCGCGGATTTCCATGCGCGCGCGGTCGAATTCGATGCGGCCGTTGATGTTCTCGGCCAGCGGCCACTGCGGGGTGCCGTCGGGGTGGCGGTGACCAGGGGCGTACTCGAGGCGCGCATTCTCGAGGCGGCCGGCGACGTGGAATTCGCTGCGGGCGCGCTCCAGCACATTATTGGCGCGGAAAGGGAAAGCGGCCAGGTCGCCGCGCAGGCGCAGGCGCGCATCGCGCAGTGTGCCGCCCTGCAGCGCGTCGCTCAGCCAGTGGCCCAGGTGCTCGGGGGTGGACAGCGGCAGGAAGCGCCCGACCGAGCCGATCGCGAAGCCGTCCAGCGTGGCGCTGATGTCGGCCGTGCCCGGCCCCGCCCGGCCGCCGTCCGGCAGCAGCGGCAGGCTGTGGCGCCCGGACAGCGTGCCGGACAGCGCCCCCTGCGCGAAGGACAGGTGCTCGACCTCGACCAGCAGCTGCTTGCCCGGGTCGAAATTCCAGCGCGCCTTCAGGTCGAGCCGGTCGAGCGGCATCGCGCTGTCGGCGAACCAGGCCGGCATGTGCAGGACCAGCGCGGTGGAGTCGACCGTCACGCTGCCGCCGTTCTGGCTGGCGTCGATGCTGCCGCTCAGGTTCTGGAAGCCGGGGGTGGCCGGACTCGGCGGCATGGCCGGCTGGCCGTCCCGTGCCGGCTGGGCCGGGCGCGCCGCCTGCGCATTGATGGCGAGGCCGGCAACGTCGCCGCGCAGGCGATAGCTGCGCAGCGCCGGATAGCGCCCTTCCCATTCGGCCGCCACGTCGAGCAGGCGGCCGCGCGGGGCGTAGTCGAGCAGCATCTGGCGCTGCTGGGGCGGCAGCGGCAGGTAGCCGGCCAGGGCGGCCAGCGCGCCGATGTCGAGCTGGCGCGCGCTCAGCTCGCCGTATTCCGGCTTGCCCTCCCTAGCCGGGCGCCAGGTCTGTTCGAGCGTGGCGGGCGGCAGCGCGTGGCCGTCGCGGGTGGTGACGGAGAAATCGGTCAGTCTGATGGTGTGGCCGTGGGCGCCGAAGGTCGGCTTGCCTTCGTCCTTTCCCGGCAACATCTCCTCGCGCGCGGCCAGGCGTCCGGAGATGCGCGCCAGCTCGAGCGGCGCCAGCGTCGGGCCCAGGCGTGCGTTGACGTCGGCCAGGGCCAGGTCGGCGGTGAAGCCGGCCACCCTGGCCTGGTCGACGTTCAGCCAGGCGCGCACCGAACCGCGTCCGCTGGCCATCTGGAACGGCAGGTCGATGTGCTGCTTCCAGGCCACCAGGTCGGCGCCGCGCAGGTCGGCATACAGCTCGCCCTTCCAGCGCGCGATGTCCGAGGGACGGGCGCCGAAACGGTGGCGGAAGCGCGCCCGCACGTCGAGCGGCTGGCCGAGCGCGCGCGGTGGGGTGGCGCGCAGCGCGAAGCGGTGGCCGCCGCCGAAGCGGTTCAGCAGCGCCAGGGTCACGTCGGAGAGGGCCAGGGTCGGCCTGCCGCGCAGCTCGTCGGTCCAGTCGACCCGGCCGCCGCGGATCACGATCTCGCGCTGGCGCAGCAGCCAGTCGGCGCCGCGCCCGTCGTCCTTCTTGCTGGGGTCGAGCCGCACGCCGGCCACGCTGATGATGCCGTCGCGGCCGCGCCGCACGTCCAGCTGGGGACCGTTCACTTCGAGCGCATGCAGGCGCGGCTCCAGCGCGGCCAGGCTCCACCAGGACAGGGCCGCCGTGACCTTCGGCAGGGCCAGCAGCTGGCGTCCGCCGCGGTCGCTCAGGCGCACGTCGCCGAGCGTCAATACGGGATGGATGCCCTGCCACCCGGCTTCCAGGTGCGCGATGCTGACGCGGTTGCCGAGCGCGCGCCCGGCGGCCGTTTCGATGTCGCCTTTATACAGGTCGATGTTGGGCAGGATGGCGTAGCGCAGCGCCAGGAACAGCAGCGCCAGGCCGAAATACAGCAGCAGCACCAGCTTGATGGCAAACCCGAGGAAATGGTGCGAGGCCAGGTTCGCATAGCGGTAGCACGCGCGCAGCCGATGCCAGCGCACGCGTGCTCCCTCGATCGCTGGCCGGTGAACGGCCGTCGCCTGCGGGTCCTGGTTGTCCATCAAGGTACTCAAAAAGGCTCGCCGTAAATGTAATTCTCTAATAACAGATAGTTGCAACAGCCGCGGCGTCTACCTTACCATCGTGCTGACCTCTAGGCTCCCAGCAGCACGGCGGGCAATTCTACCGCACGAATGCCTGCCGGACGGCAAAAACCCACACCGGATCGACACCATGCACCCAGCTTCGCCGTCCGTACCTTCCCGCTTCCTCCAGCGCTGGCTCGGCGCCGACCCCGCCCGCCCCGCCCTGCTCGACCAGGCCTGCCGATTATCCCTGTCCAGCGTCGACTTGGGCGCCTTGTTGGCGCGCGAGCTCGACGCTGGCCTGCCCCTGCCGCGGGCCATGCGGCGCCTGCGCAACCTGCTCGTATGCGGCCTCATCCGGCGCGACCTGGATGGCCTGGCCGACCTGGACGAGGTGGTCACCGCCATGACCCGCTTCGCCGACTTCGCCATCCGCACCCACACCGAGGCCTTGGGCGCGGAACTGGTCGCGGCCCACGGCATGCCGCTAGGGGAGGAATCCGGCCGGCCCCAGCAGCTCATGGTGCTGTCCATGGGCAAGGGCGGCGGCGGCGAGCTGAACGTTTCTTCCGACATCGACCTGATCTTCGTGTACCCCGAGGACGGCGAGACCGCTGCCGGCCCCGGCCAGCGCCAGCTGTCCAACCACGAATTCTTCGTGCGCCTCGGACGCCGCCTGATTGCCGCCCTGTCGGAAATCATCGAGGACGGTTTCACCTTCCGCGTCGACATGGCGCTGCGGCCCAACGGCAATTCGGGCCCGCTGGCGGCCAGCCTGGCGATGGTCGAGGAATACCTCATTGTGCAGGGCCGGGAATGGGAGCGTTATGCCTGGGTCAAGGCGCGCGCGGTCACCGGCGACGCGGAAGACATCGCGGCGCTGGACGCGATCGTGCGTCCCTTCGTGTTCCGGCGCTACCTCGACTTCGGCGTGATCGATGCGATCCGCAACATGCACGCCCAGATCCGCGCCGAGGTCAAGCGCCAGGAGCGCCTGCACCCCGAGCGCAGCCACAACGTCAAGCTGGGCCGCGGCGGGATCCGCGAGATCGAGTTCCTGGCCCAGGTCTTCCAGCTGATCCGCGGCGGGCGCGACCCGGCGCTGCGCGAGCGCTCGACGCGGGCTACCTTGCGCCTGCTGGCCGAGCGCGAGCTGCTGTCCCAGGACACGGTGGCGCGCCTGCTCGAGGCCTATACTTTTCTGCGCAACCTGGAACACCGCCTGCAGTACCTGGACGACGCCCAGACCCACACCCTGCCGGCCAACGAGGAAGACCGCCTGACGGTGGCGCAGATGATGGGCCTGCCCGACGTGGCGACCCTGCTGGCGCGGATGGAAGAACAGCGCACTTTTGTGGCCGCCCAGTTCGACGCGATCTTCGCAGACAAGGCCGAGCCCGCCGATGCCGAGACCACGCTTCTCGCCGACGACCCGGAAAACCGCGAAGCGATCGCGTCCCGCCTGCTCGAGCTCGGATACGACGACCCGCCCGGTGCGGCGGCGCGCCTGGTCGCCACGCTGCAGGGGCCACGCCTGAGCAGCCTGCCGGAAGCGAGCCGCGCCAGGCTGCTGGCGCTGGGCGACGCCGCCCTCGGCCAGATCGCCACCGTGGTGCGCGAGGCCGGGGTCGGCAGCCACGCCGCCACGCTCGGGCGCCTGCTCGACTTTTTCGAAGCGATCGCACGCCGTTCCGCTTACCTGGCGCTGCTGACCGAATACCCGCACACGCTCGAGCGCGTGATCCGGATGATGAATGCCAGCGGCTGGGCCGCCACCTTCCTGACCCAGCACCCGATCCTGCTCGACGAACTGCTGGACGACCGCAACGAGGGCGCCGGCGATATGGGCCAGCTGGCGGCAAGCCTCGACGAGCAGCTGAACGCCGCCGCCGGCGACACCGAGCGCCAGCTCGACATCCTGCGCGAAGCCCACCATGCCCAGCTGTTCCGGCTGCTGGCCCTGGACCTGGCCGGCGAGCTCTCGGTCGAGCGCCTGGCCGACCACCTGTCCCTGCTGGCCGACACCATCGTCGGCGCCACCATCCGCCACGCCTGGCGCGCGATCGCCAGCCGCCACTGCGAGGTACCGCGCTTCGCCGTCATCGCCTACGGCAAGCTGGGCGGCAAGGAGCTCGGCTACGTGTCCGACCTCGACGTCATCTTCCTGTTCGACGACGAGGACGACATGGCGCCGTCCAACTACGCCAAGCTGGCGCAGCGCTTCATCACCTGGAACACGGCCCATACTGCGGCCGGCATCCTGTTCGACATCGACACCGCGCTGCGCCCGGACGGCGCCAGCGGCATGCTGGTGTCCACCGTGGCCGCCTTCGAGCGCTACCAGCAAGAATCGGCCTGGATCTGGGAACACCAGGCCCTGACCCGGGCCCGCTTCTGCGCCGGCGACGCCGCCATCGGCGCCCGCTTCGAACGCATCCGCGACGCGGTGCTGCGCAAGGACCGCAGCGGCCAGGAACAGCAGCTCAAGGACGAGGTGCGCGCGATGCGCAGGCGCATGCGCGACGCCAACGTCAACCCCGGCGCCCTGTTCGACCTCAAGCAGGACGAAGGGGGGATGATCGACATCGAGTTCATCGTCCAGTACCTGGTGCTGCGCCATGCCTCCCAGTATCCGCAGTTGACGGCGAACGCCGGCAACATCGCCCTCCTGAAGCTTTCCGGCGAGCTCGGCCTGATCGACCCCGGCCTGGCCGCGGAGGCGGCAAGCGCCTACCGCGCAATGCGGCGCCTGCAGCACCAGGTGCGCCTGCAGGGCCAGGAAAAGGCGCGCGTTGATCCCCAACTGCTGGGCGGCCACCCGGATGCGGTGCGGCGCCTGTGGCAGGCCTGTTTCGGCGACTGATTACCCATCCGGCATGCCTGCTCCGGACTGGTGCGGGCGCCTCGTTTCCATGCAAATCGCCCCTGCGGCGCACGTTCATCGTGCGCCGTTTTTCTATTGACTTTTGGGTCAGAAATTTACATGGAGTAATTGTTGTTTTTTGTTCAGTTTCGACCGCCTCGCATATTGACATTGATCAACATGCAATGCTCTTATACAGCTGTGTATGCACATCGGCATTGCTGCTTACCCGTGGCATGCCGGGCCGCACAAGTTGCAACTTTTGAAAACATAAATCGCGTTTCGTCCAAAACGCAAAGATGGAGAACACATGCAACAACGAACCAAGATCGCGTTGGCAGTCGCCGTCGCCCTCCAGTCCATGGTTTCCGTCGCTCAGGCTCAAGAGGTCCTGCAGCGCGTGGAAGTCACTGGCTCGCGCATCCGTCAGGTTGACCTGGAAACCTCGCAGCCGATCCAGGTGATGACCCAGGAGCAGATCCAGAAGACCGGCCTGGTCACCGTCGGCGACATCATCGCCAACATGTCGTCGGCCGGCTCCCCAGCCTTCAGCAAGGGCGGCTCGCTGACCTCGAACCGCGAGAACGGCGGCCAGTACGCCAACCTGCGCAACCTCGGTTCTCAGCGCCTGCTGGTGCTGGTCAACGGCAAGCGCTGGACCCAGACCGTGGCCGGCCTGACCGACATGTCGACCATCCCGTCGTCGATGATCGAGCGCATGGAAATCCTGAAGGATGGCGCTTCCTCGATCTATGGTTCGGACGCGATTGCAGGCGTTGTCAACATCATCCTGAAGAAGTCGATGGAAGGCGGCCAGGTCAGCCTGTACACCGGCCGCAACGAAAGCGTGGCCGACGGCCGCAACAAGGACTTCTCGCTGAGCTACGGCACCAGCAACGACAAGGCGTCGCTGATGTTCGGCCTGTCGCACACCGAGGCGGGCGCCGTCTGGTCGCGCGACCGCGAGTTCACCGCTTACTCGCGCACCAACGAATTCCCGCTCGAAGGCCTGGGCGGCGGACCGTGGGGCCGTATCCGCCAGGTCAGCGCCAGCGGCGGCGCGACCGGCTTCGACCGCATCCTGAACCATACCGGCGACCAGCTCGGCGAAGGCATCGGCCAGGATTCGCGCAACCCGGCCAACTACCACAACGTCGTGGGCGGCGCCCCGATCGCGGCCGACAACTTCAACACCACGCGCCAGATGGTGTTCGCGATGCCGACCAAGCTGGACACCATCTTCACCAAGGGCGAACTGCAGCTGCCGTACGACATGCGCTTCGTGACCACCGCGATGTACGCGTCGCGCAAGGGCGTCTCGACCACCGCCGGCTATCCGCTGAGCTCGACCTCGCAAAGCAAGTACCCGGTCTACATCGACAAGGACAGCTACTACAACCCGTACGGCAACCAGGTTGCCGGCGCCGGCCTGGGCCAGGACCTGTTCTTCTACCGCCGCACCATCGAAGTGCCGCGCGTGACCGAGAACACCAACCGTACCCTGCACATCGACGCCACCCTCGAAGGCAGCTTCGAACTGCGTTCGATGCCGTTCAACTGGAGCGTGGGCTACAACCACAGCAAGGTAGACGGCGACACCCAGGCTACCGGCAACCTCAACCTGCTGAACCTGAAGAAGGCCCTGGGCCCGTCCTTCCGCAATGCGTCCGGCGTGGTCCAGTGCGGCACCCCCGGCGCCCCGATCCCGCTGGCGGACTGCACCCCTTGGAACATCCTGGGCGGCCCGACGGCCTCGACGCCGGAAGCGCTGAACTACGTCATGTCCGTGGGCGGCTACACCTACGGCAGCAAGGTCGACAGCGCCACCGCCGACATCAGCGGCGAACTGTTCCAGCTGCCGGCCGGCGCCCTCGGCGCCGCAGCCGGTATCGAACACCGTACCGTGGAAGGCTGGGACCTGCCGGGCCAGTTCAACCGTTCGGGCTTCTCGACCGACCTGGCCGGCAACCCGACCACCGGCCGCTACACCGTGCGTGAAGCCTACGCCGAGCTGAACATCCCGATCCTGAAGGGCCTGCCCCTGGTCGAATCGCTGTCCGCCAACCTGGCGACCCGTTATTCGGACTACAGCAACTTCGGTTCGGCCAACAACAGCAAGGCCAGCTTCACCTACCGCCCGATCAAGGACCTGATGTTCCGCGGCACCTGGGCGGAAGGCTTCCGCGCCCCGACCGTGGGTGACTCCTTCGGCGGCGGCCAGCAATCCTTCGACTCCTACCTGGATCCGTGCGACACCGTCTACGGCGACGCGGCCCGCAACCCCACCGTGCTGGGCCGTTGCAATAGCGGCATCGGCGGTGTGCGCGGCACCCCGGCGGCCTTCCGCCAGAAGACCCAGACCGGCGCTAACATCAGCTCCAGCTCGAGCGTGCAGACCTCGGTGCCGTTCAACGTCAACGCCGGCAATGCTTTCCTGCAGCCGGAAACCGCGATTACCCGTACCCTGGGCACGGTGTTCAACCCGTCCTTCATCCCGGGCTTCTCGGCGGCGATCGACTGGTACAGCATCACGATCAGCAACCGCATCGTTTCGGTGTCGTCGAACTACGTCCTGGGCGAGTGCTACAACCAGGGCCTGGCCGACTTCTGCTCGCTGGTCACCCGTGACGCAACCGGCATGGTCACCGACGTACGCCGCGGCAACGCCAACCTGGGTCAGGTCAAGACCGAAGGCGTGGACGTCGAACTGCGCTACCGCCTGCCGCGCTTCTCGTGGGGCCAGGTCAACCTGCGCAGCGAAACCACCTACCTGGACGAGTACTCGACCAAGAGCAACGCGACCGCGCAGTGGATCGACTTCTCGGGTGACTATGACCTGCATCGCTGGAAGTCGAACTTCACCACCGACTGGTCGCTGGGCAACTGGAGCGCCACCTGGGGTGTCCGTTACCTGAGCGATGTCACCGACAGCTGCCTGAGCATCCCGAACCGCTGGCAGTGCAACGAGCTGACCACCGTCCGTCCGGGCGCCACCTCGCCCGGCGCAAACCGCCTGGGTTCGCTGGTGTACCACGACATCAGCGCGGGCTACAAGTTCGCCTGGAACGGCAACGTGCGCGTCGGCGTGAACAACGCCTTCGACAAGAAGCCGCGCTTCACCGTCCTCGGCGCAGCGTCCTCGACCTACGTGGACGCCGACCTGCCGATCGACCGCTTCATCTACGTGCGCTACAACCAGGCATTCTGATCACATAGTTAGCGGTATCCGCGCAATTTAATTGCGTAGCGAGCCCGTCCGGCGCAAGCCGGGCGGGCTTTTTTGTATTTGAACAAGCGATATGCAAGTGTCAATAGTTAATTCAATCGTGCGCGTAAGTACACAATTTAGCAACAATTGAGTGATTAACAACCCAGATTCCGTTGACAGTGATGCATATCGAATGCTTTGATTGCTGACTTGAAAGTAATTCCAGTTAAAACATTGACTACTTTCAGGTGGTCGATAGACCTTCCCGGTGGCTTTGCTGCAAAACGGCATGGCTGCGTTTTCACCCAAGGAGTTTGGCAACATGATGGAAAAAATCTTGTCCCAGTCGATCCGCGTGATCTGCCTGGGCGGCATGACCCTCGGCATGACCGCCGCAATCGCACAGGAAGCTTCGCAGCCGCTGCAGCGCGTTGAAGTGACTGGTTCCCGCATCCGCCAGGTTGACCTGGAAACGGCACAGCCGGTCCAGATCCTGAACCAGGAACAGATTCAGAAAACCGGCCTCGTCACCGTCGGCGACATCCTGAACAACCTGTCGTCGGCCGGCGCGCCTGACTTCAGCCGCAGCGCCTCGCTGACCTCGAACACGGAACAGGGCGGCCAGTACGTCAGCCTGCGCAACCTCGGCTCGAACCGCCTGCTGGTGCTGGTGGACGGCAAGCGCTGGACCCAGACCGTTGCCGGCTACACCGACCTGTCGACCATCCCGTCGGCCATGATCGAGCGCATGGAAATCCTGAAGGATGGCGCTTCGTCGATCTACGGCTCGGACGCGATCGCAGGCGTGGTGAACATCATCCTGAAGAAGAACATGGAAGGCGGCCAGCTGAACCTGTACACCGGCGCCTACGATGAAGGCGACGGCCGCAACAAGGACTTCTCGCTGACCTACGGCGCCGGCAACGACAAGGCGTCGCTGATGTTCGGCCTGTCGCACACCGAGCAGGGCCGCGTCAACCCGATGACCCGCGAGATCACCTCGAGCTCCTACGGCCCGGGCCACTTCGGCGACGGCTTCGGCGCTTCGCCATGGGGCCGCATCACCCCGGTCAGCGCATCGGGCGGCTCGAACACCAGCGCAGCCAGCGGCGGCTTCAACCGCATCCTGAACCATACCGGCAACTGGGACGGCAAGGGTGTCGGCGCCAACTCGCGCGACCCGAACAGCTACCACGCATACACCGGCGTCAACGAGGACAAGTACAACTCGACGCAGGACATGGACCTGATGTCGCCGAACAAACTCGACACCCTGTTCATCAAGGGCGAGCTCGCGCTGCCGAAAGACATGCGCTTCAAGACCACCGCGATGTACTCGCAGCGCGAATCGACCCGCCAGATCGCCGGCTATCCGCTGCAGTCGACCAGCCAGGCCAAGTACCCGGTCTACATCGACAAGGACAGCTACTACAACCCGTACGGCAACCAGGTACAAGGCGCCGGCCGTGGCCAGGACCTGTTCTTCGCCCGCCGCACCATCGAGCTGCCGCGCCTGACCGAGAACGAAAACCGCACCCTGCACATCGACGCGACCCTGGAAGGCGAATTCAACTTCCGTGATACCGCCTGGAACTGGGACATCGGCTACAACCACAACAAGGTCTCGGGCATCTCGCGCGACAGCGGCAACATCAACCTGCTGACCCTGAAGCGCGCCCTCGGCCCGTCGTTCATGAACAGCTCGGGCGTGGTCCAGTGCGGCACCCCGACCTCGCCGGTCCCGCTGGCGGACTGCACCCCCTGGGACATCCTGGGCGGCCCGTCGGCATCGACCCCGCAGGCACTGGCCTACGTCAACACCTCGGGCGCCAAGACCTACGGCTCGACCATCAACAGCGCCACCGCCAACATCGGCGGCGAAGTCTGGCAGCTGCCGGCCGGCGCCCTGGGCGTGGCAGTCGGGGTCGAGCACCGCGAAGTCAAGGGCTCGGACGTGCCTGACCAGTTCTCGCAGTCGGGCTACTCGACCAACCTGTCGGGCCTGCCTACCTACGGCCGTTACACCGTGCGCGAAGCATATGCTGAAGTGAACATCCCGGTGTTCAAGGCCCAGCCTTTCGCTGAGCTGCTGAGCTTCAACCTGGCCACCCGCCACTCGGACTACAGCAACTTCGGCGTGACCAACAACAGCAAGGCCAGCTTCATGTACAAGCCGGTCAAGGACCTGCTGGTCCGCGGTACCTGGGCCGAAGGCTTCCGTGCACCGACCCTGGACGACATCTCGGGCGGCGGTTCGCAGTCCTTCGACACCTTCCTGGATCCGTGCGACACCAGCTTCGGCGAAGCTTCGCGTAACTCGGCAGTGGCAGCGCGTTGCGCCAGCGGCTTCGCCGGCGTGCGTGGCACCCCAGCGAACTTCCGCCAGCTGCGCCAGGCAGGCACCCCGATCACCAGCACCTCTGGCGACCAGTCGCTGGTCGCGTTCTCTTCGGGCGCAGGCAACCAGTTCCTGACCCCGGAAACCGCGGTCACCAAGACCGCCGGCTTCGTGTACAGCCCGTCGTTCCTGAGCGGCTTCAGCGTGGGCCTGGACTGGTACAACATCAAGATCGCCAACCGCATCACCGCGATCGGCGCATCCTATGTGGCCAACCAGTGCTACATCCAGGGCGACGCCAACTTCTGCAGCGTGATCCAGCGTGACCCGGTCACCGGCCAGATCAACCAGCTGTCGCGCGGCAACGCCAACCTGGGCCAGATGGAAACCGAAGGCCTGGACCTGGCGATCAACTACCGCTTCCCGCGTAGCGCCTACGGCCAGTTCGGCCTGCGCAGCGAAACCTCGTACACCGACAAGTTCCGCACCCGCAGCAGCTCGGCCAACGAGTGGAACGAGTACGCCGGCGACTACTTCTACAACCGCGTGAAGTCGAACAACTCGATCGACTGGAGCATGGGCAACTGGAGCGCCACCTGGGGCTTCCGTTACTTCAGCCCGGTCAAGGACCAGTGCTGGACCTCGACCGTCGAGTGCAACATGCCTAACGTCGAAACCGCTTCGTTCGGCACCGGCGCCAACAAGCTGGGCTCGGTCACCATCCATGACCTGAGCGTCGGCTACAAGACCGCGTGGAATGGCCGCATCCTGCTGGGCGCGAACAACATCTTCGACAAGAAGCCGCGCATCGCCTACAGCACCCAGGCTAGCGGTGCTTCGGTCGACGTCGACCAGCTGCTGGACCGCTTCATCTACGTCCGCTACACCCAGAACTTCTAATGGTGTAGCACGCGGAACCCGCAAGGGTTTCCGTGACGACAATGCCCGCCAGGCTAGCCTGGCGGGCATTTTTCATTGGGCGCGAGTATCATGGCGGATTGCGCAGAAAACGAAGACCCCAATGGCAATCAAACTCAAGAACGACAAGGACATCGCCAAGATGCGCGTGTCCGGCCGCCTCGCCGCCGAGGTGCTGGCGATGATCAAGGAATACGTGGTGCCCGGTGTCTCCACCGAGGAGCTCGACCGCCGCTGCCACGAGTACATCCGCAAGGTGCAGAAGGCGACCCCGGCCAACGTCGGTTACCACGGCTTTCCCAAGACCCTGTGCACCTCGGTGAACGGCGTGGTCTGCCACGGCATCCCGAGCGACAAGGAAGTATTAAAGGACGGCGACATCGTCAACATCGACGTCACCGTGATCAAGGACGGCTGGCACGGCGACACCAGCCGCATGTACTTCGTGGGCGAGCCCTCGCCGCAGGCGAAGAAGCTGGTCGACACCACCTACCAGGCCATGATGGCCGGCATCCGCAAGGTGGCCCCGGGCGCGCGCCTGGGCGACGTCGGCCATGCGATCCAGAAGCTGGCCGAAGGCGCGGGCTTCTCGGTGGTGCGCGAATACTGCGGCCACGGCATCGGCCGCGTCTACCACGAAGAGCCGCAGGTGCTGCACTACGGCCGCCCGAACACCGGCCTGCTGCTCAAGGAAGGCATGACCTTCACCGTCGAACCGATGATCAACCTGGGCGGCGCTGACGTCGACCAGCTCGAGGACGGCTGGACCGTGGTCACGGCCGACGGCTCGCTGTCGGCCCAGTGGGAGCACATGGTGGTGGTGACGAAGAACGGATTCGAGATCCTGACGCCCTGGCCGGACGCCTGAACACTGACGAAAAAAAACCGGCCGAGGCCGGTTTTTTTCATGCTGCTGCGCCGGAAATTACTTGGCGTTCATCAGTGCGACGGTGGTGTCCAGCATGCGGTTCGAGAAGCCCCACTCGTTGTCATACCAGGACGAGACCTTCACCAGGCGGCCCGAGACTTTGGTCAGGGTCGCATCGAAGTTCGACGATGCCGGGTTGTGGTTGAAGTCCACCGAGACCAGCGGGTCGGTGTTGTAGGTCAGGATGCCTTTGAGGGCGCCTTCCGAAGCCGACTTCATGATCTGGTTGACTTCGTCGACGGTGGTGTCGCGCTTGGCGATGAAGGACAGGTCGACGATCGACACGTTGATGGTCGGTACGCGGATCGCGAAGCCGTCCAGCTTGCCGTTCAGTTCCGGCAGCACCAGGCCGACCGCGGCGGCGGCGCCGGTCTTGGTCGGGATCATCGACTGGGTGGCCGAACGGGCGCGGCGCAGGTCTTCGTGCATCACGTCGGTCAGCACCTGGTCGTTGGTGTAGGCGTGCACGGTGGTCATCAGGCCGGTTTCCAGGCCGATGGCGTCGTGCAGCGGCTTGACCAGCGGGGCCAGGCAGTTGGTGGTGCAGGATGCGTTCGAGATCACGGTGTCGGTCGACTTCAGCACGTCCTGGTTCACACCAAAGACGATGGTGGCGTCGACGTCCTTGCCGCCCGGCGCCGAGATGATGACCTTCTTGGCGCCACCCTTCAGGTGGGCCGAGGCTTTCTCTTTGGTGGTAAAGAAGCCGGTGCACTCGAGCACCACGTCCACGCCCAGCTCGCCCCATGGGATCTCGGCCGGGTTACGCTGTGCGAACACGCGGATCTTGTCGCCGTTGACGATCATGTTGTCGCCTTCTACCGTGACGGTGCCCGGGAACTTGCCGTGCGCGGTGTCATAGCGGGTCAGGTGGGCGTTCGATTCGGCGTTGCCGAGGTCGTTGATCGCCACGATCTGGATGTCTTGCTTCTTGCCGCCTTCATAGAAGGCGCGCAGGATGTTGCGGCCGATGCGGCCATAACCGTTGATTGCAACTTTGATCGTCATTGCTTAGCTCCTGATTATAGAAAAAAAACTTTTCGTACCGCAGATAAGGCAGATAGCAAGCGGGCCGCCCGAAGGCAGCCCGCTGAAACACGTTACGCCGCGATGACGCCCTTGGCCTTGGCCACGACGTTCTCGACGGTGAAGCCGAAGTGCTTGAACAGCACCGGCGCCGGCGCCGATTCGCCGAAGGTGTCGATGCCGACCACCGCGCCTTCCAGGCCCACGTACTTGTACCAGAAGTCGGTCACGCCGGCTTCGATGGCGACACGCGGGATGCCGCGCGGGAGGACCGAGGCCTTGTAGGCGGCGTCCTGGCGCTCGAACACGTCGGTCGACGGCATCGAGACCACGCGGGCATTGATGCCCTCGCCTGCCAGCGCGTCGGCAGCCTTCATGGCCAGCTCGACTTCCGAACCGGTGGCGATCAGGACGACTTTTGCGTCGGCGGCGTCGCGCAGCACGTAACCACCCTTGGCCACGTTGGCGATGGTGGCGCCGTCACGCTCCATGAACGGCAGGTTCTGGCGCGAGAAGATCAGGGTCGACGGGCCGTCCTTGCGCTGCACTGCCGCGCCCCAGGCCACCTGCGATTCGACGGTGTCGCACGGACGCCAGTTGTCCAGGTTCGGGATCAGGCGCAGCGACGAGACGTGCTCGATCGACTGGTGGGTCGGGCCGTCTTCGCCCAGGCCGATCGAGTCGTGGGTGAACACGAACAGCGAACGGATCTTCATCAGCGCGGCCATGCGCAGGGCGTTGCGGCTGTAGTCCGAGAAGGTCAGGAAGGTCGCGCCGAACGGGATGAAGCCGCCGTGCAGGGCGACGCCGTTCTGGATCGCGGCCATGCCGAATTCGCGCACGCCGTAGTTGATGTGGTTGCCCGGGATGCCCGAGCGCACCGCCACCGATTCCTTCCAGTTGGTCAGGTTCGAGCCGGTCAGGTCGGCCGAGCCGCCCAGGAATTCCGGCATGCTTGGCGCCAGGGCCTGGATCGCGTTCTGCGAGGCCTTGCGGGTGGCGATGGTTTCCTTCTTTTCCACGCAGGTGGCGATGGCGGCGTCCAGCACTTCATTGAAGTTACCCGGCAGCTCGCCCTTCATGCGGCGCTCGAATTCGGCGGCCAGTTCCGGGTGCGCGCCGCGGTATTGTTCGAACTTGGCGTTCCATTCGGCTTCCATCTGCGCGCCGCGCTCTTTCGCGTCCCAGGCTTTGTAGATCTCGCCCGGGATGTCGAACGGAATCGGATCCCACAGCAGGTGCTGGCGCACGGCCGCGATTTCCTTGTCGCCCAGCGGGGCGCCGTGGACCTTGTCGCCGCCTTCCAGGTTCGGGGCGCCCTTGCCGATGATGGTCTTGCACATGATCAGGGTCGGACGGTCGGATTGCTTGGCCTGCTCGATGGCGGCGGACACGTCGGCCACGCTGTGGCCGTCGATCTGGCCGATCACGTTCCAGCCGTAGGCTTCGAAGCGCTTGCGGGTGTCGTCGGTGAACCAGCCTTCCACGCGGCCGTCGATCGAGATGCCGTTGTCGTCGTACAGCCAGATCAGCTTGTTCAGGCGCAGGGTGCCGGCCAGCGAGGCCACTTCGTGCGAGATGCCTTCCATCAGGCAGCCGTCGCCCAGGAAGGCGTAGGTGTAATGGTCGACCACGTCGTAGCCCGGGCGGTTGAATTCATAGCCCAGCAGCCATTCGGCCAGCGCCATGCCGACCGAGTTGGCGATGCCCTGGCCCAGCGGGCCGGTGGTGGTTTCCACGCCCGGGGTGATGCCCACTTCCGGGTGGCCCGCGGTTTTCGAGTGCAGCTGGCGGAAATCGCGCAGGTCGTCCATCGTCAGGTCGTAGCCGGCCAGGTGCAGCATCGCGTAGTGCAGCATCGAGCCGTGGCCGTTCGAGAGCAGGAAACGGTCGCGGTTGAACCAGCCCGGATTGGCCGGATTGTGGCGGTAGTGCTTGTCCCACAGCGCAACGCCGATCTCGGCCATGCCCATTGGCATGCCCGGGTGGCCGGAGTTGGCTTTCTGGACAGCGTCCATCGCCAGCGCGCGGATCGCGTTGGCCATCAGGGTGGTGGTTTGCGTAGATTTCATGAGCGTACGGTGGTCTGGATTGGAAAGCGGTGGCGTGCAGCTAGGCCGTAACCCGGTATTTTAGCAGACCAAGGTGCTGCCGAATTAAAATGCAGGTTTTCCCTCTCCATAAAGAGCCGCATGCCCCGCTTTTATTGCCCCGCCCCGCTCGTGACCGGCGCCACCGTCGACCTGCCCGAGACCGTCGCCCACCACCTGCACGTGCTGCGCATGCAGCCGGGCGACGCCCTCACCCTGTTCGACGGCAGCGGCGGCCAGTATGCCGCCGCCCTGGCCGACATCGGCAAGCGGCGCGCCAGCGCGCTGCTGGGCGCCCACGACCCGCTCGACGTGGAACTGCCCTATGCCCTCACCCTGGCGCAGGGCCTGCCGGAAGGCTCGAAGATGGACTGGATCATCGAGAAGGCGGTGGAACTGGGCGTGGCGCGCATCGCACCGCTGGCGGCGCGCCGCAGCGTGGTGCGCCTGTCCGGCGAACGTGCGGAAAAGCGCCACCTGCACTGGGAAGGCGTGATCGTGTCAGCTTCCGAGCAGTGCGGGCGCAACCGGCTGGCGCAGCTGGCCCCGGTCATGGACTTCGGGCGCTGGATCGCCACGCCCTCCTCCACGCCGCGCATCCTGCTGAGCCCGCGCGCGACCACCTCGCTGGCCGAGTGGGCGCGCACCGCAGGCCCGCAGGCCGCGAGCCTGATGGTCGGTCCGGAAGGCGGGTTCACGGGCGAGGAGGAAGATGCGGCCATCGAGGCGGGGGCGATCGCCCTGTCGGTCGGCCCGCGCGTGCTGCGCACCGAAACCGCGGCGCTGGCGGCGGTGGCGATGCTGAACGGGCTCTGGAACGGCATGTAATTTTTACCGTTTGGTAAAAAATCCTTGCTCGTCTATATATAGATAAAAAACCGGCCCCTTGCGGGGCCGGTTTCATGCTGCCTGTTCTCGATTAGAACGAGTAGCGTGCGCCCAGGTACAGGCGGCGCGGGTCGAGGAAGGCGTTCGACTGGCCGAACTGGTACTTGCCGGTCGAGTTGACCAGGGCCTGGGCCGCGGTACCCGACTGCTTGTCCAGCACGTTGAACAGATCGACGAAGAATTCGACCTTCTGGCTGCCGGCCAGCTTGTAGGTGTACTTCAGGCGCATGTCGAAGGTGTAGTACGACGGGCCGGTCTGGCTGCCGATCGAACCGGCCTTGATCCAGGTATCGGTCACACCGCCGAAGGTGTACTCGTCGTCCATCTCCGGCAGGTAGCGGCCGGACACCAGCTGCGAACGGGTGTACAGCAGGCCGCTGTTCCAGTTGAACACGCCGCTGATCTCGAGGCCATTGTCGAAGTAATAGGTACCGTAGCCCTTGAACTGGTGCTTGATGTTGCCAGGCTGCGGACCGTAGGCGTTCGGCGCGCGCGGATCCAGTGCGACCCAGTCACCCTGGAAGTCGGCGTTACTATCCGAGTTGGTATTGCCCTTGGCTTCGTTCCAGGTGTACGAGACCGAACCCATCCAGTTGTTGCGCTTGGCCTTGGTCAGGCTGACCTCGACGCCCTGGTAGTCACGCTTGCCGCCGGCCAGCGTGCCCAGCACGTAGTTCGAGTTCGGCTTCGACGAGTAACCGAAGTACGAGTACGGCAGGTAGAACGGGGAACCCGGACCGGCATGGCTTGGCACCGTGTTGTCCGGATCCGAATACAGCGCCAAGTCGTAGTCTTCCAGGATGTCGCGGGTGCGGCGCTTGGTGTAGGCGATCGACGCGGTCCAGTCGCGGCCGATGTTGGTCGCGTAGCCGAGCATGAACTCGTCGGTGTACGGCGTCTTGGTGGTCGGCGCGAACACGGCATCCGGCTGCTTCTCGCCGCCGCGGGTACGGAAGGTCACCCAGCGGTCGCCCACGAAGACCTGCTCTTCCTGCACCGGACCGGTCAGGTTGCCGGCGAAGTCCGACATGTTGGTGCGGATCGGGTCGTAGTAGCGGCCCAGGAAGCCCCAGATCTTGCTGCGGCCTTCGCCGGTCGGGTCGTACACCACGTTCAGGCGCGGGGCCAGCTTCCACTCGAACTTGGCCGACTGGTTGCCCTTCGAATCCTTGTGGGTCCACTCTTCGGCACGCACGCCAGCGCCGATGGTCAGGTTGCCCTTGGTCCAGGTATCCTGCAGGTAGGCGGCCTTGCCGGTCGCTTCCACGGTGTAGGGCGAGGATTGGGCTTCGCGGATGCGGTACAGGTTGACCTGGCCGTTCGGGTTGCCGGCGGTGCTGCCGAAGCGCATCGCGCGGACTTCCGGATCGCTGATGCTGCCATCGCGGTTGGCGTCGAGCAGGCTGTAGAAGTAGGCACGGTCGGTGGCCGACGATCCGTTGATCGCGTCGATGATACGCGGGATGTCGCCGACGACGACCGGACGGCCGGTCCAGTTGGAGCTGGCAGCGGCGGCCTCGGTGAACGAGACGTTGCCCTGGGCCGCATTCATCGACTGGTACTGCGCCTTCTCGGAGCCGGTATAGCGCGAGTCTTCGAAGTACTCGTTCTTCGAGGTCAGGAAGCCGCCCTTGATGGTATGGGTGCCCGAGTTGGCGGTCTCCCAGAAGTACTCCGCGGTCAGGCCGATTTCGTCACGGTTACGTTCCGTGATCGTGTCGGTACCGAAGCCGCCCAGCTGCACCTGGCGCAGCGTTGGGGACGGCGGGGTACGGAACAGGATGGTATTGCGGGTCGACGGGTCGGCAGCGAAGTCCGACACTTCACCTTCATGGCGGAACGCATACGCCGTCACGCGCAGGTTGTCCATGTCGCGCGAATACTGGACGTTGTAGTTGTTGCCGCCCTGCTTGCGACGGGTGTCGCGGTTGTTCAGCGTGGTGGCGGTGGTGGTGCCGGTGGTTTCGGTCGGGTCGTTGAAGAACGAGGCCACCAGGCGGTCGTTCTCGGTCGCCTGCCAGGTCACCTTCAGGAAGCCGAGGCGGTCGTCGCGGTTGACGGTACGCATGAATTCGTTGGTGTCCGAGTTGACCACGTCGGTCTCGCGCGCCTTCTTCTGGTAGGAACCGAAGAACCACAGCTTGTCCTTGATGATCGGACCGCCCAGGGTCACGGCCGCGTCGTAGGTCGAGAAGCCGGACGAGGTGGAGTTCTTGTAGTCGGCGACCAGGTTGTCGTTCTGGAGGTAGTAGTTGATCGAGCCGTGGTATTCGTTACCACCCGACTTGGTGATCACCTTCGAGACCAGGCCCGAGCCGCCCGCGTATTCCGCCGGGATGCCGCCGGTCAGGATCTGCTGTTCCTGGATGATTTCCGAGTTGATGTTCGAGCCGAAGGTGCCGGTGCTCGGGTCGGTGACGTCGACGCCGTCCAGGATGTAGACGTTGTCCGACGAGGAGCCGGTGGCGCCGCCGATGTCGGAGTAGTTCACGCCCGATTTCGACGATGGGTTGCCGCCGGCCGAAGGCTTGACGCCCGGGACCAGCTGCAGGTAGCTCTGGTAGTTACGGCCGGTCGGCAGCGATTCCACGACGCCCAGGTTGAGGATGGTGCCCACGGTAGCCGAGGTGGTGTCGACCTGCACCAGGCGCGAACCGGTCACGACGACCTGCTGTGCGCCCGGGGTGCCGGCGGCGTCGCCACCGATCGAGTAGGCGACCAGCGGGTTCTGGTTCGAGACCACGGCGACGTTGGTGGCGGCGAAGTTCGAGTAGCCAGGTGCGACCACTTCGACCTTGTAGTCGGTGGCCGGGTCGAGGCCGGCGATACGGACGGTACCGTCCGCTTCGGTCGTGCCGGTCTTGGTGACCAGGCTGCTCGGCGAGCTCACGCGCACCGTGGCGCCAGCGACCGGCTTGCCCCCTGCGCCGGTGATGGCGATACGCAGGCCACCGGTTTCGGCGGCCAGGGCTGCGCCCATGAAGCACATGCCGATCGCCACCGAAATCGCCGAACGACGCAGCATGGTCGCCTTCGACGTTTGTTTTACCGTATGCAACATAACTCTCCCATTCCTTTAGAAGCTAATTTTTTTAAAATCAGAGCATTGCAAGCGCAGAGCCCCGACGCACCAGCCGCGTTATTGCATTCACGGTTTGGTGCTTGCCTGCCCCGGGGATCCAACCTCTCTCCCGACTGGCAAAAAGAGGAATATTCATTCCTCGTTTCACTGGTTGTGCCAGCTCAACTTCCACATAGAATCACAGGCAAAGTTGTGCCGTCAATAATATCTGTTGGAAATATGCATACTTACAACACTCTTGGCTTCCTGGCTATGGCTGTCGCATGAAAGTGCCGTTTTTGCGGCGATGCAGCATAGATTGTGCGACGAAATCATCAAAATCCGGATAAAAACACGGCTTTTGGCGTCACTACAGAATTTACTACATGACAACACGGCCACGCCGAATTTTATAAACTTTTGGCGCAGCAATTATGCGCATGAGAAATATTCGCAAACTTGATCGATTTATGATTTGTAAGGCCGAAATGGATTTTTCTGGCAATCGCTTACTGACGAAAAATTCATCTATGCTCTGCGATAGTGCATTCAATTCACAGGGAATAAAGCCACCCACTACGATAAAGAAAGCGCTTTCAACTTGATGCCCCGCGACAGGGCCCCGTCATGGTGCATTTTTTTGGGAATAAAAAGCACAAGGCCGTGCCTGCATTGCAGACACGGCCTTGTCATTTACTTGGCAGGCGCTCAGAACTCGTACTGCGCCATGATGCGGACCGTGCGGCCGCCCTGGACGTTGAACGGACGCAGGTAGTTCGGGCTCGGCGTGCCGGCGGCGGTTTCGCCGGCCTCCTCGACACCCGAGACTTCACGCTCGTTGAATACGTTCATGACGTCGATCTGGAAGGTGGTGCCTTTCCATGCCTTCGGCTCGTAGGCCAGCTGCAGGCCCAGCTCCTTGGTCCAGCCCAGGCGGCCGCGGCTGCCGCGCGGGGCCGGCTTGCCGCCGCAGTAGAACGAGGCCGCGCCGTACTCCTGCGAGATGGTGTCCAGGTTGCCCGTGTAGTAGCCCAGGCAGTTCAGCGGACGGCCGCTCTGCAGCAGTACATTGGCGCCGACGCGCCACTCCGGATGCACCTGATAGGCGCCGAACAGCTTCAGGGTATGGCGGCGGTCGTTCGGCAGGTAGCCGTAGGCGCCTTCCATCAGGCCCGGGTAATCCCAGTCCTGGCTGATGCCGGCATCGTCCTGGCCGATGTCCGACTTGACGTAGCCTTCGGTATTGCCCTTGTTATAGGCGAGCACGTAGGAGCCCTGCAGGTTCCAGACGCCGTCCCAGGCACGCTCGAAGCTCAGCTCGAGCGAGTTGAAGACACGCTCCGGCTTCGGGAACTTCAGCGCCGCCGACGGGATCGTGACCGCGGTCAGGCCCTTGCCGTCTTCGAAGTCGATGTTGGCGGTCAGGTCCTTGCCCGGGTTGTACAGGAAGCAGTGGCCGATCGCCTCGGCCAGGATGTCGGCCTTGGCGGAATTGAAGCCGTTCGCGAGCGCCCAGTCGTAGGCACCCTCGTTGTTGCACATGTCGTCCATTACGCTCTTGAGCTTGCGATGGGTGAGCTTGGCGCCGACGGTCCAGCGGTTGCTGAGGGCCTGCTGCACGCCGACGATGAATTCGTCCTGGTACATCGGCTTGATGTTCGGGTCCACCACCGAACGCGGATCGCCCGCGCTGCCGTTCGAAGACACCAGGCGCTGGCCCAGCTGGGCGCCGCGGCCCGGACGCTGGAACTTGTCGCCGCTGAAGCTGCCGTTGAACGCGTAGTAGTCGTAGTAGTCGAGCTCGGCGCCGGACAGGCGCACGTTGGTGTTCGACATGACCGGGATGTAGTAGCGGCCGGCGTTGGCGTAGACCTTGGTCTGCTGGTTGCCCTGCACGTCCCACGACACGCCCAGGCGCGGGGCCCAGGTATTCTTCACCTTGATGAAGGTCTTGTCCTCGGCGTTCAGGTTCTCGAAGGACTCGTTGCGCACGCCGATGTTGGCGACCAGGTTCTTGGTGACCTGCCAGTTGTCTTCCAGGTACCAGGCCGAGTTCTTGGTGGTGAACGCGCCGCCGTTCTCGAAGTGGCGCGCCGAGATGTAGTCGATCGGGGCGCCGGTGTTGTTGACGTAGCCGTTGGCCAGCGCGCTGCCCGGGTTCAGGGTGAAGATGCGCTCGACCAGGCCGCCCGAGTAGAAGGTGCCGTCGACCACCTTGTACTTCTCGTTGTCCACGCCGAAGCGCAGGCCGTGGTCGCCCAGGTTCCACTCGGCGTCGATGCGCCATGCGCGGCGTTCGTCGTTCGCCTTCGGGTCGGTGATCTGGCTGGTCGATGCGCAGCCGTAGCGGGTCAGCGCATCGGTGCGGTCGTCACGCACGTACGGGCACGCGGCCGAGGTGATATCCGACTTGCGGTTGTAGCGGCCCAGGCCGGCCAGCGCCGACACCGTCAGGTCGTCCGTGACCCAGGAGGTGTACTTGGCGATGTAGTTCTCGCCGCCGGTGGTGTAGGTGTCCACGCCCAGGTCGGCGCCGCGCTGGGTGCCGTAGGGGACCGGCGAGACGTAGTTGTAGGCCTTGTCCTTGGCCTTGTCGCTGAAGCCCGTGAGCTCGAGGCGGTTGTCGTCGTTGATGTTCCAGTCGACCTTCAGCAGGTAGCGTGGCGTCGAGCTCTTCATCACCTCCTGGCGGCTGCTGTTGAAGGTCTCGCGCTCGATGTCGGCGCCCTGCACCAGGCCGAACACGAACAGCTTGTCCTTGATCACCGGACCGCCGACCCAGACGTTGGCCAGCAGTTCGTCGGTGCCGCCCGCGTTCGGGGCCATGTACCACTGGCCGGTGGTCGGGCTGCGTTCCGGGTGCAGGCTGGTGCCGCGCAGCGATTCCGGGGTCCAGATCGCATTCGCGCCGCCATGCCATTCGTTGGTGCCGCGCTTGGTGGTCACGCTCAGCACGCCGCCCAGCGAGCGGCCGTACTCGGGGCCGTAGCCGCCGGTCTTGACCTGCTGCTGCGCGATGCCTTCGAAAGGCACCTGGTTGAACGCCACGCCGTTCAGGTTGTTGGTGACGTTGAAGCCGTTGATGTAGTAGACGTTCTCGGCCGGCGATGCGCCGCCCAGCGAGGCCACGTTACCGGTGCGCAGCGCGGTGCCGCCGATCCGGCTGTCGCCGCGGGTCGCGCCCGGCGCCAGCAGGGCCACCGCGGTCACGTCGCGGGTCACCGGAATGCGGTCGATCGCCGCTTCGGTCAGGATGGTCGAGGATTCCGGCGACTTGACGTCGATGCGCTGCAGGCGGCCGGTGACGACGACGGTGCTGGTGCCGCTGGCCTCGAAGTTGGCCGAGGTCCCCTCGCCGGCGCTGACTGCCACCTGGCGTTCCTCGAGCGTGCCGTCGGGACGCTTGGCGCGCACGGTATAGGTGCCCGGCGGCAGCATGGTCAGCTGGTAGTCGCCGTTCTGGTTGACGGTCAGGGTGCGCGAGAGGCCGATCGACTTGTTCTCGATCGTGATCACGGTACCGGCCGCGGCGCGGCCGACGATGTCGCCGGCCGAGTTCGAGGCGGCCTGGGCGCTGCCGCTGGAGGCGAGGCTAGCGAGCGAGGCGGCAAATGCGATGCTCAACGCATGCGCCAACACTGTCTTTCTCAACATGGTGTGTCTTCCTTTGAATGTTGTCGACTGGGTAAATTCAGAATGCCTGCCAGGTGACATTCTTGAACCACTCCATGACAGCACCTGGCTCATCAGGAGGTCAACTATCCAAGAAAGAAGAGAGAAAATACATATACATATAAGACGTAGGCTGAGTTTTATGCGATTTTGGCGTTTTTATCGATAATTACCCGCTAGTCAGCTATTTTCCTCCGACAGGCAGGGAGATCCCGAACGACGGCCGCCGATCACGCTTCCCCCACCGATGGGGGAGTTCGAGTGTTTGTTTTATGCAACATCGAACACCGTCTCTCATCCCCTCCATGCGGGTCAGCTCTTGGGTAAAATAGCGGACTGGCCGGCCTGGCCCCGGCCCTTCCCTTTCATTGTTGCATTGCCAGCAACCAGGTTTTCGACTCCTATGCTCCGAATTAGCGAACTCAAGCTTCCTCTCAACCATCCCGAACCCGCCCTGCGCGACGCCATCCTTGCCCGCCTCGGCATCCAGGCCGCCGACCTGGTCGATTTCACGGTCTTCAAACGCAGCTACGACGCGCGCAAGAAGGCGGCGATCGTGCTGATCTACCAGATCGACGTCGATGTGCGTGACGAGGCCGCCGTGCTGGCGCGCCTTGCCAAGGACCAGCAGGTCTTTCCCTCGCCCGATACCGGTTACAAGTTCGTCCCCGCCGCCAAGCCGGCGCCAGGCACGCCGCGCCCGGTCGTGGTCGGGATGGGGCCCTGCGGCATGTTCGTGGCCCTGATCCTGGCCCAGATGGGCCTGAACCCGCTGGTGCTCGAGCGCGGGAAAATCGTGCGCGAGCGCACCGTCGACACCTTCGGCTTCTGGCGCAAGCGCAAGCTCAATACCGAGTCGAACGTGCAGTTCGGCGAAGGCGGCGCCGGCACCTTCTCGGACGGCAAGCTGTACAGCCAGATCAAGGACCCGAAGCATTACGGCCGCAAGGTGCTGACCGAATTCGTCAAGGCCGGCGCGCCGGAAGAGATCATGTACGTCAGCAAGCCGCACATCGGCACCTTCCGCCTGGTGAAGATGGTCGAGCAGATCCGCACCGAGATCACCCGGCTGGGCGGCGAGATCCGCTTCGAAACGCGGGTGGACGACATCTACGTCGGCGAAGAGAACGGCGTGCGCCAGGTCCAGGGCGTGCGCCTGTCGAACGGCGAAGAGATCCCCACCCGCCACCTGGTGATGGCGATCGGCCACAGCGCGCGCGACACCTTCGAACTGCTCTACGAGCGCGGCGTCTACGTCGAGGCCAAGCCCTTCTCGATCGGCTTCCGCGTCGAGCACCCGCAATCGCTGATCGACGTCTGCCGCTTCGGCCCGAACGCCGGCAACAAGCTGCTGGGCGCGGCCGACTACAAGATCGTGCACCACGCCTCCAACGGCCGTTCCGTGTACAGCTTCTGCATGTGCCCGGGCGGCACGGTAGTGGCCGCATCGAGCGAAGAAGGCCGCGTGGTCACCAACGGCATGAGCCAGTACTCGCGCAACGAGCGCAATGCCAACAGCGCCATCGTGGTCGGCATCACGCCCGAGGACTACCCGGGCCACCCGCTGGCCGGCATCGCCTTCCAGCGCGAGCTGGAATCGCGCGCCTACGTGCTGGGCGGCAGCAACTACGACGCGCCGGGCCAGCTCATGGGCGACTTCGTGCGCGGCGTTCCGTCGAAGGAATTCGGTTCGGTGGTTCCCTCGTTCAGGCCGGCGGTGCACCTGACCGACCTGGCGCCTTCGCTGCCCGAATACGCGATTCAAGCCCTGCGCGAAGCCTTCGTCGCCTTCGACAAGCAGATCAAGGGCTACTACAAGGAAGACGCGGTGCTGACCGGCGTCGAGACCCGCACCTCCTCGCCGATCCGCATCAAGCGCAACGACGATGACCTGCAAAGCCTGAACACGCGCGGCCTGTTCCCGGCCGGCGAAGGCGCGGGCTACGCCGGCGGCATCATGTCGGCGGCGGTGGACGGCATCCGCGTGGCGGAAGCCGTGGCGCTGGCGATGGCCGCGTGAGCGGAAGCGCCGGCGCGCAGGCAGGGGGCGGGACGCTCGGTCCCGGCCTGGCGATCCTGGCCTCGATGGTGTCGGTGAACGCCGGCGCCGCCTGGGCCAAGCACCTGTTCCCGCTGGTCGGCAGCCAGGGCGTGACCGCGGTGCGCGTCGGCCTGGCCGCCGTCATCATGCTGGCCATCGTGCGCCCGTGGCGCAGCCTGCCCGCGCGCCGCGACGCGCTCAACCTGCTCGTGTACGGCCTGATGCTGGGCTGCATGAACCTCTTGATCTACGGCGCCTTTGCGCGCATCCCGATCGGCATCGCGGTGGCCATCGAAGTGGTCGGCCCGCTGGGCGTGGTGGTGCTGTCCTCGCGCCGCGCGCGCGATTTCGCCTGGGTGCTGCTGGCGGCGTTCGGCCTGTGGCTGCTGGCGCCGGTGCACGAAGGCGTTGCCCCGCTCGATCCCGCCGGGGTGGCCTATGCGCTGGGCGCGGCCTTCTGCTGGGCGATGTACATCGTGTTCGGCAAGCGCGTTTCCCATCTCAATGGAGGACAGGCGGTAGCCTGGGGCATGCTGGCGGCGGCGCTGTTCACGGTGCCGGTGGGCGTCGCCCATGCGGGAGGGAGCCTGCTGCTGCCCACGGTGCTGGCCGGCGGCCTGGCGGTGGCGGTGCTGTCGAGCGCCCTGCCCTATTCCCTCGAGATGGCGGCGCTGGCGCGCCTGCCCCAGCGCGTATTCGGCATCCTGGTCAGCGCCGGGCCGGCCTTCGCGGCGCTGGCCGGCTGGGTGGTGCTGGGCGAGCGCCTGACCGGCTTGCAGTGGCTGGCGATCCTGCTGGTGATCCTGGCTTGCGGCGGAGCGGCGGCCACGGCGGGCAAGAAGGTTTAAAGCCAGCCGGCTTTCTTGAAGCGCCGGTACAGGTAGAAGCACACCCCGCCCATCACGCACAGCGCGGCCGGGTAGCCGTACTTCCACTTCAGCTCCGGCATGAATTCGAAGTTCATGCCCCAGATGCCGGCAAAGGCCGTGAACACGGCGAAGATCGCCGCGTACGAGGCCAGCTTCTTGCTGATGTCGTTCTCTTCGATCGCCACCATCGACAGCGTCACCTGGATCGCGGTATTGATGGTATCGCGCACCGCGTCCAGCCGTCCGAGGATGCGCAGCAGGTGGTCGTGGACGTCGCGCAGGTAGTCCTGGGTCTCGACCACGAGTCCCGGCACCCGGCCGCCGTGCAGCCGTCCGATCGCATCCATCAAGGGCACCACGGCATGGCGCAACACCTGCGACTTGCGCTTGAGCGCATACAGGCGCTCGACGTTGCCGCGCTGCCTGCCCTGCTGGCCGAAGATGTGGTCCTCGATCGATTCGAGTTCGGATTCGAGCATGTCGACTACCGGGAAGTAGCGGTCCACGACCGCGTCGACCAGCGCATACAGCACGAAGCCCGAGCCCTTCTTCAGCTGGTGCGGCTCGCGCTCGGCGCGGGCGCGCACGCCCAGGAAGCCGCGGTTGGCGTCGCGCCGCACCGACAGCACGTAGTTCGGTCCCGCGAAGATGGCCAGCTCGCCGGTGCTGATCTCGTCGCCATCGAGCTCCACGATGTGCACGGTCATGAAGAGGCTGTCGCCATACTCTTCCATCTTGGGACGCTGGTGCCCACGGGCGGCGTCTTCCACTGCCAGTTCGTGCAGGTTGAACTCCTCCTGCATGGTGGCGATTTCCGCGGCATCCGGGTCGCGCAAGGCGACCCAGACGAAGGTTCCGGGCTCTTTCAGGTGTTCGCTGATATCCACGACCGGGATATCGGACAATTTCTTGCCTTCCTGGTAGGCGACACAGTTAATCAGCATGAATGGTGTAAGCGGCAAATCGGCATGATGCGCCAGCTTACACCATCGCTCCTATTCATCCCGTGCGCCATCTATCCCAAGCTCGACGATCTTGCGCGTGATGGTATTGCGCCCGATCCCGAGCCGCATCGCGGCGTCGTTCTTGCGCCCGTGCGTGTGCTTGAGCGCGGTCTTGATCAGGGCCGACTCGAACTGGCGCCCGAGCGTGTCCATCACGTCGGTCTGGCCGGCGCTGAGCATGCCGGCGGCCTGCTGTTCGAGCAGCGCGATCCAGCCTTCGGGCGACATCGGCGAGCCTGCTGCGGCTGCCGCCGCGGCCGTCGCCGGCGCCTGCGGGGTCCCGGCCGGACCCGGCTCCTGCAGGGGGGACACAAGCGGCGCCACTTGCGTCAGGTCGCGCGGCAGGTCCTTGACCTCGACGGTCTGGCCCGGGGCCATCACGGTGATCCAGTTGCACAGGTTTTCCAGCTGGCGCACGTTGCCGGGCAACTCCAGTCCGGCCAGGAAGCGCATCGCCTGTTCGGACAGGCGCTTCGGCTCGACGCCCAATTGTCGTGCGCTCTGCACCAGGAAGTGGCGCGCCAGGATCGGAATGTCCTCGCTGCGCTCGCGCAGCGAGGGCAGGCGCAGGCGGATCACGTTGAGGCGGTGATACAGGTCTTCGCGAAACAGCCCGTCGCGCACGCGCTGTTCCAGGTTCTGGTGGGTGGCGGCGATCACGCGCACATTGGCCTTGACCGGCTGGTGGCCGCCGACGCGGTAGAAGTGACCGTCCGACAGCACCCTGAGCAAGCGGGTCTGCAGATCGAAGGGCATGTCGCCGATCTCGTCCAGGAACAGGGTGCCGTTCTCGGCCTGCTCGAAGCGGCCGCGCCGCATCGCCTGGGCGCCGGTGAAGGCGCCGCGCTCGTGGCCGAACAGTTCCGATTCCAGCAGGTCCTTGGGAATGGCGGCGGTGTTCAGCGCGATGAAGGGCTGCGAGGCGCGCGGGCTGTGCTTGTGCAGGGCGCGCGCCACCAGCTCCTTGCCGGTGCCGCTCTCCCCCGTGATCAATACCGTCACGTTGGACTGCGACAGGCGGCCGATGGCGCGGAACACTTCCTGCATGGCCGGCGCGTGGCCGAGGATCTCGGGGGTCTCGGCGGGCGCCGCTTCCACGCTGGCTTCGCGCAGGCTTTCTTCCAGCGCGCGCCGGATCAGGCTGACTGCCTTGTCGATGTCGAAGGGCTTGGCAAGATAATCGAAGGCGCCGCCCTGGAACGAGGCGACCGCCGAATCGAGGTCGGAGAAGGCGGTGATGATGATGACCGGCAGGCCGGGATGGCGCGCCTTGACGGCGCCGAGCAGTTCGATGCCGGATTCGCCCGGCATGCGGATGTCCGACACCAGCACCTGCGGCGTATCGGTCTCGAAAGCGGCCAGCGCATCCTGCGCATTGGCGAAGCTGCGGGTCTCCAGGCTTTCGCGCGCCAGGGCTTTTTCCAGCACCCAGCGGATCGATGCGTCGTCGTCGACAATCCAGATTGGTTTCATGTGTTCGTGGTTCCCGCAATATGGATAACTCGGGGACTCACGGCTTGGAGCACGTAGCGCTCCTGTCCCATCCCCTTCTGCCCCGCTTATGGCAGGGGCAGCAGGATCCGGAAATCCGTCAGTCCAGGCCGGCTTTCGCACTCGATCACACCCAGGTGCTGCTGCACGAAGGTCTGCGCCAGCGTCAGCCCGAGGCCGCTGCCGCCTTCGCGCCCCGATACGAGCGGATAGAAGATGCGGTCGCGGATCTCGGGCGCGATGCCCGGTCCATTGTCGATGATATGCAAATCTAATGCCAGCCCATAACGGACCTTGGCCAGGGTGACCTGGCGCGCCACGCGGGTGCGCAGCACGATCTCGGCGTCGCCCGCCGCGATGCGCCCCCTCAATGCCTGGGCGGCGTTGTGGGCGATGTTCAGCACCACCTGGATCAGCTGCTCCATGTCGCCCCTGAACTCGGGGATCGAGGCGTCGTAGTCGCGCCGGATGCTCAGGCCCGTGGGGAACTCGGCCAGGATCAGGCTGCGCACGCGCTCGCACACCTCGTGGATGTTGACGTCGCCGACGATGTGGGGCTTGCGGTGCGGCGCCAGCAGGCGGTCGACCAGGGTCTGCAGGCGGTCGGCTTCCTTGATGATCACCTGGGTGTATTCGGACAGGTCGGCAAGGTGGTGCGGCGGCAGCTCGAGCTCGAGCAGCTGGGCCGCGCCGCGGATGCCGCCCAACGGGTTCTTGATCTCGTGCGCCAGGTTGCGGATCAGTTCCTTGTTGGCCTGGCTCTGGTCGAGGATGCGCTCCTCGCGGTCGAGCTTGAGCTGCTGGACGTTCTCGCGCAGCTCGATCAGCAGCTCGTCCTCGCCCAGTGCGCTGACGATGCTGTTGACGTGCAGGGGCTCGCGCCCGTTACGCTGCAAGACCAGGTCCTGGCGCAGGTCGGCGTACTGGTGCGCCAGCGCCTGCGCACACAGCGCGGCCAGCTCCTGGCCATTGGTAAAGAGTTCGGGCAGCGGCGCGCGCTGCAGGGATTTCAACGAGAGTTCGAGCAGGTTCTCGGCGGCCGGATTGGCGTAACGCACCTCGCCCACGGGGCCCAGCAGCAGGACGCTCGATGCCAGCAGGTCGAGGCCGGCGAAACGCGACGCGGATGCCGGCTCGCTCATCGGATATTGCTGATCTCGCGCTGCAGCGCTTCGATGTTGCGCTCGGTGCGGCCGATCTCGGCGCGCATCGAGGCGACCCGCTCCTGGTACTTGGCGTAGTTGCGCTCGTTGCCCTGGCGTTCCGGCTCGCCGTTGTTGAAGTCGCGGCGCAGCTCAAGCAGCTTCTTCTGCTCGATGCGCAGTTCGTCGTTGAGGATCTCGCGGCGGTCGTCGTCGCGCGCCCGTTGCTGGACCGTGTCGACGCGCGGGAAGCTGGCCGGGCTGACGGCGGCGGCCGGCCCCGGGCTCATCGGGCGCACGGCCGGGATCGGCGCGGAGGCGCGCGGCGCCGGCGGCGGAGAATAGCCCGGCAGGTCGAGAGCCTTGCAGCCTTTACGGCTGGTGTCGGTGAATTCCACGCGTCCCTGGTCGTCCACGCACTTGTAGACGGTGCCCTGCGCGTGCGCTCCGTTGTGGAGCGCCATGGCGGCGGCCAGGACAATCATGGAGCGGCTGACGAAGCTAATTGTCTTTCCCATCAGAAATCAGTCTGCACAATAAACGTGCACGCATTGTAGTCCGGCCCGAGTGTACAGCAAGGATGAAAAAAGGCGGGGAAAGCCCTCGCTTTCCCCGCCTTTGTTACAGACCCTTACGCCCGGTGATGCATGAGCGCAACGGTTCTGTTGACCAATCGATTACGCCGAGTAGTACATGTCGAATTCGACCGGATGCGGGGTCATGCGCATGCGCTGCACTTCGTTCATCTTCAGCTCGATATAGGCATCGATCATGGCGTCCGAGAACACGCCGCCGCGGGTCAGGAACTCGCGGTCCTTGTCCAGGGCTTCCAGCGCTTCTTCCAGCGAGGCGCAGACGGTCGGGATCAGCTTGTCTTCTTCCGGCGGCAGGTGGTACAGGTCCTTGGTCGCGGCTTCGCCCGGGTGGATCTTGTTCTGGATGCCGTCCAGGCCCGCCATCAGCAGCGCGGCGAAGCACAGGTAGACGTTGGCCAGCGGATCCGGGAAGCGGGTCTCGATGCGGCGGCCCTTCGGGTTCGCCACGTGCGGGATGCGGATCGAGGCCGAACGGTTCTTGGCCGAGTAGGCCAGCTTGACCGGCGCTTCGTAGCCCGGCACCAGGCGCTTGTACGAGTTGGTGCCCGGGTTGGTGATCGCGTTCAGGGCGCGCGCGTGCTTGATGATGCCGCCGATGTAGAACAGCGCGGTTTCCGACAGGCCGGCGTAGCCGTCGCCTGCGAACAGGTTCTTGCCGTCTTTCCAGACCGACTGGTGCACGTGCATGCCCGAGCCATTGTCGCCGTTGATCGGCTTCGGCATGAAGGTCGCGGTCTTGCCGTAGCTGTGGGCGACGTTCCAGATCACGTACTTCATGTTCTGGGTCCAGTCGGCGCGCTCGACCAGGGTCGAGAACTTGGTGCCGATTTCGTTCTGGCCGGCGCCGGCCACTTCGTGGTGGTGCACTTCGACCGGGATGCCCATCGATTCGAGGATCAGGCACATTTCCGAGCGCATGTCCTGGAAGCTGTCGACCGGCGGGACCGGGAAGTAGCCGCCCTTGACGGTCGGGCGATGGCCGCTGTTGCCGCCTTCGATGTCCTTGTCGGTCGACCACGAGGCTTCGTCCGAGTCGATCTTGACGAAGCAGCCCGACATGTCGATGCGCCACTTGATCGAGTCGAAGATGAAGAATTCCGGTTCCGGGCCGAAGAAGGCGGTATCGCCGATGCCGGTCGACTTCAGGTAGGCTTCGGCGCGCTTGGCGATCGAGCGCGGGTCACGGTCGTAGCCCTTGCCGTCCGACGGCTCGATCACGTCGCACTGCAGGAACAGGGTGGTCTCTTCCATGAACGGGTCGATGTTGGCCGTGTTCGGGTCCGGCAGCAGCAGCATGTCGGACGCTTCGATGCCCTTCCAGCCGGCGATCGACGAACCGTCGAAGGCGTGGCCCGACTCGAACTTGTCTTCGTCGAAGTGCGAGACCGGCACGGTCACGTGGTGCTCCTTGCCGCGGGTATCTGCAAAGCGCAGGTCAACGAACTTCACTTCGTTGTCTTTGATAAGTTGAATTACGTCTGCAGCCGTCTTTGCCATTCGTATCTCCTGATTGAAAAGGGGGTGCCGCGCCGGAAAACCTCGCAGCGGGGCAACTTGCTGTAAGTCAAAGCATGAACCGTGCCAAGCTGCCGTTATGAACAAATGCACAATGCTTCGTTGGAAATCGCTCGTATCCGGCCTAGAATCTTCCGAGCGGGGCATCGCCTGGCAGTGCACCTCCGCACCATCCTGGTGCGAGAGTGGCGCCGATGCACCATCGCAGCGCAGGATACACCGAACCAAGTTGGTGCATCGACTTTTCTTGTTCAAAACGGATCACATCATGACGACTACCGAGACCATCCTTGCCCAAGCCCGCCAGCGCGCCGGCGGCCAGCCCTATGCCGGCGCGGTCACGCCCGAAGAAGCCTTCGCGCTCCTGCAGAGCGACCCGCGCGTGAAGCTGGTCGACGTGCGCACCAATGCCGAGCGCGACTGGGTCGGCCGGGTGGCGATTCCGGACACCCAGCACGTCGCGGTGGAATGGGCCACCTATCCCGGCGGGGCGCCGAATCCGGCCTTCGGTGCGCAGCTGGAGCAGGTGGCGCGCAAGGACGAGGTGCTGCTGTTCCTGTGCCGCTCGGGGGTGCGCTCGCGCCACAGCGCGCGCGCGGCGACCGAACACGGGTATGCCGAGTCCTACGACATCCTGGAAGGTTTCGAGGGCGACCGCGATGCGGAGGGGCACCGCAAGACGGTCGGCGGCTGGTGCAAGGCGGGGCTGCCCTGGATCGGGGCCTGAAGATGTAGATACTGTTATGGTCGTCAAACGGTGTGCAAGGCCGGATCGAACTTTTCGCCAGCTTTTAGCACACCGAAGGCAACATGAAGCAGCTTGCGCATCATGGCAACAATGATCGTCATCGGCTTCTTGCCATTACGCGTCAGGCGTTCAAGGAAAGGCCTTGCCCAGGTCGTGCGATAAAGTGTACACATTGCTGGCATGTACAGGAGCTTTCGGATGACGCCATGTCCGAACCTGGAAATATGGGGTTTGCCTCGAACACTGC
>NZ_ATYR01000022.1 GCF_000427785.1 Massilia alkalitolerans DSM 17462 | reverse complement strand
TTTCGGACTGGCGCAAACCCCGACTGCCCTGCGAGAGCTGGACAAATGGATGCGCCACCGCCTACGTGCAATTCACCTGAAACAGTGGCGATGTGGGCCTACCATCTATCGAGAGCTGCGAAAGTTGGGGGGCAACGCCGAAAGTCGCTGCTCTGGTTGCGGGGAACAACCGCAGCTGGTGGCGCAACAGCAGGCTTGCCCTGAACAACGTCCTGACGATTGGCTACTTTGAGCGTCTTGGCATGCCTCGCCTCACTTAACCTCAACTACTCGAACCGCCCGGTGCGGACCCGCATGCCGGGTGGTGTGGGAGGGGGCGGTCAGCATGCTGACTACCCCTATCCCGATTTATGTCTCTGTAATTATTGCAGCAGCGACATAACCATCGAGGACATGCTGTTCGACTGCTTCAGCATCGCAGTACCAGCCTGCATCAGCATCTGGTTCGAGGTCATTGTCGCGCTCTCGGTGGCGAAATCGACGTCCATGATGCGGCCGGTGGCGTTCTTGGTGTTGGTGCTGATGTTGGCCAGGTTGTTGTGCACGTGATCGAGGCGGTTGGCGGCGGCGCCGATGGCCGAACGCACGGTGCTGACGCTTTCGATCGCGGTCTTGAGCCGGTCGATGGTGGCGTTGGCCCTGGAGGCGCCCAGACCGTCATTTGCGGCCAGCTCGGTGATTTCCTTGCCTTTGTCGGTGGCAGTGCCGATCGCCATGCCGCCGTTGAAGCCGAGAGCGGCAAGCTGGATGTCGGTGTGCATGGTGGTGACATTAGCGCCGATGTTCAGCGTCATCTTTTCGTCCTTGGACGCGCCGATCTGGAAGTCGATCGAGGCAGCGAACTTGCCCAGCGCACCAGTGGTGTTGTTCAGCAGGCCGGTGCCGCCGAAGCTGGTGTTCTTGACGATATTGCTCAGCTCATCGGTCAGCGAAGTGAACTCGGACTGCATCGCAGTGCGGTCGGCGGTCGACGACGATCCGTCGGCGGACTGGGTCGCCAGGTCCTTCATGCGGGTCAGGATGTTGGTGACTTCGTCGAGCGCGCCTTCGGCGGTCTGCATCATCGAGATCGAATTCTGGGTATTGCGCATGGCCACGCTCATGCCGCTGGTCTGGGCTTTCAGGCGGGTAGCGATCTGCAGTCCGGCCGCGTCGTCCATGGCCGAGTTGATGCGGAAGCCCGTCGACAGGCGGGTCATCGAGGTCGACAGCGTGCTCTGGGTACGCGACAGCGAATTCTGTGCCGACAGGGCGGCGTTGTTGGTGTGAAGGCTCAGCATCGTTAACTCCTAGGGGTGATCGGGCGATTTGCCCTCACAAGCTCAAGGCGACCATCAATTCGCTGCGATTAAGTTCCATAAGGAAATATTTTTTCATGTGGTCACCGTGTCATGAGATAGTCGCGTCTGCACTGCCAGGCGCAGAAATCGTTATCATTGCGGACTTGAGACTTTCCCTGGCTTACACAAGTGACAACCGCTCCGACTTTTGATCTCCCCGCCCGCCGCCTGTCGGTCGCCCCCATGATGGACTGGACCGACCGCCACTGCCGCGTCTTCCACCGCCAGATCACCCGCCACACCTGGCTGTATACAGAAATGGTCACCACCGGCGCCCTGGTCTACGGCGACGTCGAGCGCCACCTGCGCTACGACGGGGTGGAGCACCCGGTCGCCCTGCAGCTGGGCGGCAGCGACCCGCTTGATCTGGCGAAAAGCGCGAAGCTGGGCGAGCAGTGGGGCTACGAGGAGATCAACCTGAACTGCGGCTGCCCGTCCGAGCGGGTGCAGAAGGGCGCCTTCGGGGCCTGCCTGATGGGGGAGCCGAAGCTGGTGGCCGACTGCGTCAAGGCGATGCGCGACGCGGTCTCGATCGACGTCACCGTCAAGCACCGGATCGGCATCGACTACAACGAGGAATACGGCTTTGTCCGCGATTTCATCGGCACCATCGCCGATGCCGGTTGCCGGACCTTCATCGTACATGCCCGAAATGCCGTGCTGAAGGGCCTGTCGCCGAAGGAAAACCGCGAGATCCCGCCGCTGCGCTACGAAGTGGCCTACCAGCTCAAGCGCGAGTTCCCGGAACTGGAAATCATCATCAACGGCGGCATCAAGACCGACGCGGAAATCGCCCTGCACCTGGAGCACGTGGACGGGGTCATGCTGGGCCGCGAGGCCTACCACAACCCCTGGGTCATGGCGTCCTGGGACCGGCTGTTCTACGGTGACGAGGCGGCGCCGCCGAAAACCCGGGTGCAGGTGCTGGAAGCCATGATTCCCTACATCGCCGAGCAGCTGCGCCTGTACGGCCAGCATGGACTGAAGCTGAACAGCATCACGCGCCACATGCTGGGCATCATGACCGGCCTGCCGGGCGCGCGCGCCTTCCGCCAGCTGCTGTCCGATCCCAAGAAACTGGCCGGCGCCGATCCGGCCCTGCTGCTGGAGGCTGCCGCGCGCATGCCGGCTGCAGCCTGACACAGCGTTTCTCTCTTGAAAAAGGCGTACTTCGGTACGCCTTTTTAATTTCCTGTCGGAAAATAACTACAGTTTGTTGTTCAAATTGTATAGATAACTAGTAAGGACTTGCCGTATGGAAAGTCTGGAAGCATAATTTCTTCCGCTCCCTACGCGTTGATGAACATCAACTCTGTTGTTGAGCTGAAACAGTTCGGATGTTACAGTCGATTTCCAACTTTCCGGGTGGAACTTTTGATTTATCCTCTTGGAAATATCATAGGCGCATGAACGGCTTGTGACACGCGTCGCACGGCGCAAGAATCCGGGCGAATTTCGATCAATAGATACAGGGATGAACAGGAAAAATGGCTTTTTTGAATAACTTGAAGGTCGGTACCCGCCTCGCGCTCGGTTTCGCACTGGTGCTGGTGCTGCTGATCGCCGTGACGGTGGTCGGCATCCTGCGCATGGCGCAGATCCAGGATCGCCTCGACAAGGTCGTCAGCGTGAGCAACGTCTCGACCGGCCTGGTCATCGAGATGCGCAACAACGTGAGCGACCGCATCGCGTCGCTGCGCGTGCTGACCCTGATGACCGATCCGGCCGACATGGAACCGGAAATGGTCAAGTTCAAGGAACAGACCCGCAAGTACGAGGAAGCCCAGAAGAAGCTGTCGGCACTGTTCGCCGCCCACGCCAGCGACAAGGAAAAAGCCCTGCTGGCCCAGATCAAGGAATCCGAAGGCCTGGCCATGCCGGCCATCCTGAAGGCGTCGGAACTGTACCTGGCCAACAACGCGATGGACGCCACCCGCGTCATGATCCGCGAAGTGCGTCCGGTGCAGAAGAAGTGGACCGACGCGCTGGACCAGCTGGCCGCGCTGGAAGAGAAGCAGAACGCCCAGAGCAAGACCGATGCCCAGGCGGAATTCGAGAATGCCCGTAACTTCATGATCATCATGCTGGTCGCCGCCGTCGCCATGGGCGTGGCCGCAGCCTGGGTGATCTCGCGCAGCCTGCGCAAGCAGCTGGGCGGCGAGCCGGCCTACACCGCGCAGATCGCCGCCAGTATCGCCCACGGCGACCTGGCCGTGGCGATCGAAACCGAAGAATCGGACCGCGGCAGCCTGCTGGTGGAAATGAAGGAAATGCGCAACAGCCTGGTCGGCATCGTCCAGCAGGTGCGCCGCGGCACCGAAACCATCGGTACCGCCTCGCGTGAAATCGCGGCCGGCAACATCGACCTGTCCTCGCGTACCGAACTGCAGGCCAGCTCGCTGGAAAAGACCGCCTCGGCCATGGAACAACTGACCTCGACCGTCAAGCAGAACGCGGACAACGCCCGTCAGGCCAACGCCCTGGCCGCGACCGCCTCGGACGTGGCCCGCAAGGGTGGCGAAGTGGTGTCGCAGGTGGTGGGCACCATGGGCGAGATCAACAGCTCGGCGAGCAAGATCTCGGACATCATCGGCGTGATCGACGGCATCGCTTTCCAGACCAACATCCTGGCGCTGAATGCCGCGGTGGAAGCGGCCCGTGCCGGCGAACAGGGCCGCGGCTTCGCGGTCGTGGCATCGGAAGTGCGCAACCTGGCCCAGCGTTCGGCTGCGGCGGCAAAAGAGATCAAGACCCTGATCGGCGACTCCGTCGAGAAGGTCGAGCGCGGCAGCAAGCTGGTCGGCCAGGCCGGCGTGACGATGGATGAAGTAGTGACGAGCGTGAAGCGCGTGACCGACATCATGAGCGAAATCGCCAACGCCAGCGCCGAGCAGAGCGCCGGCATCGAACAGGTCAATCTGTCGATCATCGAGATGGACAGCATGACCCAGCAGAACGCCGCCCTGGTGGAAGAGGCCGCTGCCGCCGCGCAGAGCCTGCAGGACCAGGCAGGCGAACTGGCCCGCGTCGTCAGCATCTTCAAGCTGAGCGAGGGCGAGCAGTACCAGGCCGAGGCGGCACCAGCTGTCGCGGCCACCAGCACCGCGGTAGTGGTGCGTCCGGCCGCCGCCAAGCGTCCGGCTCCGGCCCTCAAAAAGCCGGCAGTGAAAAAGCCTGCCGCAGCCCCGGCTGCGGCGAAGGAAGATGCACCGGCCGCACCGGCTCCTAAAGCCAAGAAAGCCGCCACCGTCGCCAGCGACGAGTGGGAAGAATTCTAAGAGAGAAGAGCGCCGGTCCCCGGACCGGCGCAACTTAAACAAAAACCTTTTGGGGAAACCATGAAAAACCTGACCGTGAAACTGATCGCTGCAATGACCCTCGCCACCGCCGCCGGCGCCACCTTCGCTGCCGAAGTGCCGGCATCGTTCGACCCGAAGAAATGCGCGGTCGAATACCCGAAGGCCTCGCTGATGAACGAAGAGCAGGGCACCACCTCGGCATCGTTCCTGGTCAGCGCCGACGGCACCGTGACCGAGTCGAAGCTGGAAAAGTCGAGCGGTTTCAAGAACCTGGACAAGGCGGCCCTGAAAGGCCTGTCCTCGTGCAAGTTCAAGCCGGGCACCAAGGACGGCGCGCCGGCTGCGACCTGGACCAAGGTCGACTATGCCTGGAAGCTGGACTGATCGGGTTTTCTTCCCTTCACAAGCAGCCGGCCTTGCGCCGGCTGTTTTGTTGTGCGCTCAGCATGAGCGCACTCTTGTGGGTGAAAGTCCCGCCGTGAGCTGACCACAGTGAGCGAAGTGAAGCACAACTGCGTGAGGGTGACCGAGCGTGGGGAGGAAGTGTGGATCGAAACTGCGAGCCGATGGACAAGAACCGGATAGAAGGCGGTGCCGAGCAGGGCGAGCGGGCAACATTCCGCGAAGCTCTTGTGGTCAAAGCGAGGTGGCGTAAATCCGGCGGTTGTGCAGGGAAGGAGTGCGTTCTTACCTGAGGAGATCTCGCCTTGTGCCTGAAAGGGGTGACGGTTGCCAATGGCAACCGGAACGCGCAAGCCGGAGCGAGAAGTCAGCAGAGGTCGTAGTAGGTGCTGGTATGGCCGGCGAGGCTAAAGACTGGTGCTGAAGGACCGAAGGAATGGGAGCTGGAATCTGCTCGACCATTCGATTGGGAATGCTTCAGATGCCCGGTAACGGGGCTCGTCAACTGGAGGCTAAGGTGAAGCCGACGCTTCCTCCGACAGTGAAGAACTCAATCGACCGGGTTGGACACAGATGAAAGCAGGCGCGACGCGCGGGTTGGCATCGCGACCTCAACCGTTCCAACCGCCCGGTGCGGACCCGCATGCCGGGTGGTGTGGGAGGGGCCGGCCAGATTTGGCCGCCCCTATCCCGATTTATACCCTCGGTTACATTTTCGTGGCAGCATGTTTCGAGTGTAAGCAGGTTTTTCATTTCTCCCGTGTGCGGTCGAGGCTGGCTATAGTGGTTCCAACACCAACCGAAAGGAGAAGTACCATGAAAACGATTCTTGCCGCTACCGCAGCTGTCCTGATCAGTGCCGCAGCCTTCGCGCCGGTCCAGGCGCAGGCCCAGGGCCGCACCGAAGTGATCGTGGTGCACAAGGCGCCGCCGCCGCTGCGCCACGAGAGCATCCCCGCCGCCCGCCGCGGCGAAGTATGGGTGCCGGGCTACTGGAACTGGAACGGCCGCCGCTACGTGTGGGAACGCGGCCACTACGAGCGGGTGCGTGCCGGCTATGTCTACCAGCAGCCGGTGTGGCGCCAGGACCGTAAGGGCTGGTACATGGACCGCGGCGGCTGGGTCCGCGACGACCACCGCATGGCGCGCCGCGACCGTGACCGCGACGGCGTCCCGAACCGCTACGACGCCCGCCCGAACAACCCGAACCGCTACTAAGCCTTTCCGGCTCCGCCACGAAACCGCCTGCACCGCAGGCGGTTTTTTTTATATGGTGAACTCGGGCGGGGCCGCGCCGGTATTGCCGGGATCGGTCGCAACCCGGTTGCGGCCCTCGGCCTTGGCGCGGTAGAGCAGGGCGTCGGCCTGCCGCACGAAGGCATCCGGATCGTCGTCCTCGCCCGGCTTGCCCTGGAAGGTGCAGGCGCCGGCGCTGATGGTCACCAGGCCGGGGGGATTCGCGGCATGCGCGATCCCGAGATCCATGACGGCCAGGCGCAGGCGCTCGGCCACGTAGCGCGCGCCGACCTGCCCGGTTGCGGGCAGGATGACGGCGAACTCTTCGCCGCCGTAGCGGGCCGCCAGGTCGGTGGGACGGGCCAGGCCGCCGCGCAGGGCCGCCGCCACCTGGCGCAGGCAGTCGTCGCCGGCCACGTGGCCGTAGTGGTCGTTGTACTTCTTGAAGAAATCGACGTCCAGCAGCACCAGCGACAGCGGCGCCCCGGTGCGCCCGGCGCGCTTGAGTTCGAGGCGCAGCGTCTCCTCGAAATGGCGGCGGTTCGCCAGGCCGGTCAGGCCGTCGCGGGTCGCCAGCACCATCAGTTCCTGGTTGCGCTCCTGCAGGTGCTCCTCCGCCATGCGCAGCTCGGCCTCGAGCTGGTCGCGGATCATGATCTGGCGCACCAGGCGCGCGCCGACGCCGGCCAGCAGCAGCACCACCAGCACGGTGGCGCCGGTCATGAAGAGGGTCGACTGCTCCCACTCGGCCAGGATCTCCTTCTTGGATTGCGCGGTCGCGACGATCAGGGGCAGTGTGTCCAGGTGGCGGTAGCTGTACAGGCGCACGACGCGGTCGATCCTGGAGCGCAGCATGGCGGTGCCGACCGGGCCCGAGGAGCGGTACATCGTGAACACCGGCCCATCGGCAATGCTGGTGGCGATCAGCTTCTCGTTGAAGGGCCGGCGATAGATCAGGGTGCCGTCGTCGCGTGCCAGCATGACCACGCCTTCCTGCCCGACGTCGAAGCTTTCGTACAGTTCGGCGAAGTAGGCGATCTGGATGGCGCCCAGCGCCACCCCGGCAAAGCTGCCGTCGGGGTGGTCGAGGCGGCGCGACACCGGCAGCAGCCACACGCCGTTCAGGCTGCTGCGAAACGGCTTGCCGATGTAGGCGTTGCGGCTGCGATTATTCAGGTGGAACTGGAAATAGTCGCGGTGGGCATAGCTGCCGGAGAGCGGACGTTCGACCGAGGAGACCAGCCAGTTGCCGTCCGCGTCATACATGGACAGGCTGTGCAGTTCCTTCACCTGCAGCACCATGTTGCGCATGTGGGAGCGCAGGCGGTCGCTCGCGGCCAGCGCCACGCCGTCATGCTCGACCCGCTCGACCACGCCGGCCAGCACCGTTTCGACGATCCGCACCGTGCTCTCGGCCTGGGCCGCGAGGGCCTTGGCCATGTTCGAGGTGGCGGCCGCATGCTCGTCCAGGCGGCTCTGGCGCGCGCTCCAGGCGCTCCAGACCTGGGCGGCGACCAGGAGCAGGCAGAACAGCAGCAGCAGGCGGATCGTATAAAGGACGGCTGGGCGCTTCTTGGCCGTGAGGCTGGTGATGGGAGTCGGGGCCGGGTGCACTTGCGTCATCAGGGGCGCCACTTGCGTGACAGGATTGCCGGAGCCCTGAGGATAGCCATGGTGCCTGGAAATGTCGAGCGGCAAACGGCGTGTAACCAGGCCCGGACGTCCTTTGGACGCGCGGAAAACAAAAAAGGCCTACATCCGGAACATGTAGGCCTTTTTGCCGAATTCTTGGGGTGGCTGATGGGACTCGAACCCACGACGACAGGAATCACAATCCTGGACTCTACCAACTGAGCTACAGCCACCACTGTCTTACTGCTTGTCTCGCTGTTTCCGAGACAGAACAAGATTATACAAAGCGCTTCCCGAACTGGCAAGTCTAAATGTGCGTGCCTGCCGGGTTCGAGAGCGTCGCGCCGATCGCGACCTCGTGCACGGGCGGATTTTGCCCCAGCAGGCTGGCGAAAGCGGCGCCCAGGGCGGTGCCGCTGGCGCTGGTAAATCCTTCCAGGTGCGCAGCCTCGCCCCCGGCTGGGCGCAGCAGCCCCGCGGCCTCGAGCAGGCGCGCCAGCTGGCGCGCCACGGCGTCGCCGGTGTCGATCAGCGTCACCTCGGCATCGGTATGCCGGCGGATGACACGCTCGATCGAGGCCTGCACCAGCGGATAGTGGGTGCAGCCGAGCACCAGGGTGTCGGCGCCCTGGGCCAGCAGCGGGGCGATGTAGCGTTCCAGCATCGCATCCAGCGCCGGTGCGCCCGGTTCGCCGAATTCGATCTGGTCGGCCAGGCCCACGCAGGCTTGTAGCAGAAAGCGCGCGCCGGTCGCTTCGACGATCTGGTCGCGCAGCAGCAGGAATTTTTTGCCGGCGAGGGTGCGTTCGGTGGCCAGAACGCCGACGGTGTCGTTGCGGGTGCTGGCTGCGCCGGGTTTCAGGCCTGGCTCGACGCCGACGATCGGCATGTCGGGATAGCGCTCGCGCAGGATGCGCACGGCGGCGACGGTGGCGGTATTGCAGGCCACCACCAGCGCCTTGACGCCACGCGACACCAGGAAGGCGGCGATGCCGAGCACGCGCTCGATGACGACGTCTTCCGGCTTGTCGCCGTAGGGAGCAAAGCCGGAATCGGCGAAATACAGGAGGTGTTCGTTCGGCAGCTGCGCCTGGATGTGGCGCAGTACCGAAAAGCCGCCGACGCCCGAGTCGAAGATGCCGACCGGGGCGCCAGGGAAGAGGGTGGGTGTGGTCATGGTTGAAAACGCGGGCGTATCGATTGATCCGCCCGCGCGATTCAATCAGGCGGTGGTGACCGGGATGCCCTTCAGCGACTCGATCTTGGCCGACCATTCCTTCGGACCGGTGGTGTGCACCGAGGTGCCGGTCGAATCGACGGCCACCGTGACCGGCATGTCGGTCACGTCGAACTCGTAGATCGCTTCCATGCCCAGGTCCTCGAAACCGACCACCTTGGCCGACTTGATCGCCTTGGAGACCAGGTAGGCCGAGCCGCCGACCGCCATCAGGTAGGCCGACTTGTGCTTCTGGATCGATTCGATCGCCGCCGGGCCGCGCTCGGCCTTGCCGATCATCGAGATCAGGCCGGTCTTCTCCAGCATCATGTCGGTGAACTTGTCCATGCGGGTCGCGGTCGTCGGGCCTGCCGGGCCGACGACTTCATTGCCCACGGGGTCGACCGGGCCGACGTAGTAGATCACGCGGTTGGTGAAGTCCACCGGCAGCTGCTCGCCCTTGGACAGCATGTCCTGGATGCGCTTGTGCGCGGCGTCGCGGCCGGTCAGCATCTTGCCGTTGAGCAAGAGGGTCTGGCCCGGCTTCCACGAGGCGACTTCTTCTTTCGTCAGGGTGTTCAGGTCGACGCGCTTGGACTTCTCGGTGTCCGGGGTCCAGTGCACTTCCGGCCAGGTGGACAGCGCCGGCGGTTCGATGTAGGCCGGACCCGAGCCGTCCAGCACGAAGTGGGCGTGGCGGGTGGCGGCGCAGTTCGGGATCATCGCCACCGGCTTGGAGGCCGCGTGGGTCGGGTACATGTTGATCTTCACGTCCAGCACGGTGGTCAGGCCGCCCAGGCCCTGGGCGCCGATGCCCAGCGCGTTGATCTTGTCGCACAGTTCGATACGCAGTTCTTCCAGCTTGTTCTGCGGGCCGCGCTGCTTCAGTTCGTACATGTCGATGTCGTCCATCAGCGACTCTTTCGCCATCAGCATCGCCTTCTCGGCGGTGCCGCCGATGCCGATGCCCAGCATGCCCGGCGGGCACCAGCCGGCGCCCATCAGCGGCACGGTCTTCATGACCCAGTCGACCAGCGAGTCGGACGGATTCAGCATGACGAACTTGGTCTTGTTCTCCGAGCCGCCGCCCTTGGCCGCCACCTTCACGTCGACGGTGTCGCCCTCGACCAGCTCCATGTGGACCACGGCCGGGGTGTTGTCCTTGGTGTTCTTGCGCTCGAAGTGCGGGTCGGCCACGATCGAGGCGCGCAGCTTGTTGTCCTCGAAACCATAGGCACGGCGCACGCCTTCGTTGACGGCGTCGGTGACGGTGCCGGTGAAGCCTTCGAAGCGCACGCCCATGCCGATCTTCAGGAACACATTGACGATGCCGGTGTCCTGGCAGATCGGGCGCTTGCCCTCGGCGCACATGCGCGAGTTGGTCAGGATCTGGGCGATCGCGTCCTTCGCGGCCGGGCTTTGCTCGGTCTCATACGCGCGCGCCAGGTGCTGGATATAGTCGGCCGGGTGGTAGTAGCTGATGTACTGGAGGGCTGCCGCGACCGATTCGATGAGGTCGCTCTGGGTGATAACGGTTGCCATGGATTTCTCGATCAGGAGTAATTAATGTTTCGAATGCGTGGTCATGACGATGCGGTCGGTGTAGGCGATGGCCATCGCCGACAGCAGGAAGGCGATGTGGATGATGGTCTGGAACATCATCGTGTTGTTGCTGTAGTTCGCCGCGTTGATGAAGGTCTTCAGCAGGTGGATCGACGAGATGCCGATGATCGCCATCGCCAGTTTCGTCTTGAGTACCGAGGCGTTCACGTGGGACAGCCATTCGGGCTGGTCCGGGTGGCCTTCGAGGTGCATGCGCGACACGAAGGTTTCGTAGCCGCCGACGATGACCATGATGAGCAGGTTCGAGATCATGACCACGTCGATCAGGCCCAGCACCACCAGCATGATGGTCGTTTCGGTCAGCTTGGTCGGACGCGCGGCGCCCGGGACGGTGACGACGTCCAGGATGTGCTCCAGCGACGCGGCATTGCCTAATGCGGCGCCGATCAGGTCCTTGAGCTCGACCCAGAAGTGGAACACGTAGACGCACTGCGCCAGGATCAGCCCCAGGTACAGCGGCAGCTGCAGCCAGCGGCTGGCGAAAATCAGGTTGTTAAGCGGACTGAGCTTTTTTGCTTCGTTTGGGGGAATTAACTGCGCCATCGGGATCTGGGTTCCTGGATGCTGGACAAATTACAGCCGAGCATTCTACACCCGCTTGCACGGCTTTGCGGGTTCTTCGCCGCTTTGCGGCGAGGTTGGTAGAATGGCATTCCAGCAGAAGGCATGCTTGCGGAGCCATGTAAGGGCTCAGTAAGCGAGCGCCCCTAAGGTGTTCGGTAAAACACTTACTAAACTATGGAGACTAGCATGGCCGAGAACGAGACCCAGCAAGAAGAATTCACCCTCCAGGAAAACCGTGTGTTCCCGCCACCGAGCGAGTTCGCCGCCAAGGCCGCCATTTCCGGCATGGAAGCCTACGAAAAGCTGTGCCTTGATGCCGCCAGCGACTACGAAGGCTTCTGGGCCCGCCTGGCGCGCGAGAACATCGACTGGCAGAAGCCCTTCACCAGCACCCTCGACGAATCCAATGCGCCGTTCTACAAGTGGTTCGCCGACGGCCAGCTGAACGCGTCCTACAACTGCCTCGACCGCAACCTGACTAACGGGAACGCGGACAAGACCGCCATCATCTTCGAGGCGGACGACGGCACGGTCACCCGCGTGACCTACCGCGAGCTGCACGAGCGCGTCTGCAAGTTCGCCAACGGCCTGAAGTCGCGCGGCATCAAGAAGGGCGACCGCGTCATCATCTACATGTCGATGTCGATCGAAGGCGTCACCGCGATGCAGGCCTGCGCCCGCATCGGCGCCACCCACTCGGTGGTGTTCGGCGGCTTCTCGGCGAAATCGCTGCAGGAACGCATTATCGACGCTGGCGCCGTGGCCGTTATCACCGCCGACGAGCAACAGCGCGGCGGCAAGTCGCTGCCGCTGAAGGCCATCGTCGACGAGGCGCTGGCGATGGGCGGCTGCGACAGCATCCGCGACGTCATCGTCTACAAGCGCACCGGCGGCAATATCAATTACCAAGAGGGCCGCGACCTCTGGCTGCACGAGCTGGTCGACAACCAATCAAGCGAGTGCGAGCCGGAATGGGTGGACGCCGAGCATCCGCTGTTCATCCTCTACACCTCGGGCTCGACTGGCACCCCGAAGGGCGTCCAGCACTCCACCGGCGGCTTCCTGCTGTGGGCCGCGCTGACGATGAAGTGGACCTTCGACATCAAGCCGGACGACGTCTACTGGTGCACCGCCGACATCGGCTGGGTCACCGGCCACACCTACATCACCTACGGCCCGACCGCGGTGGGCGCGACCCAGATCGTGTTCGAAGGCGTGCCGACCTTCCCGCACGCCGGCCGCTTCTGGGAAACCATCGCCAAACACAAGGTCTCGATCTTCTACACCGCCCCGACCGCGATCCGTTCGCTCATCAAAGCGTCGGACGTGGACGAGAAGGTGCACCCGAAGAACTTCGACCTGTCGAGCCTGCGCCTGCTGGGTTCGGTGGGCGAGCCGATCAATCCGGAAGCCTGGATGTGGTACTACAAGAACGTCGGCCAGGAACGCTGCCCGATCGTCGACACCTTCTGGCAGACCGAGACCGGCGGCCACATGATCACCCCGCTGCCGGGCGCGACCCCGCTGGTGCCGGGTTCGTGCACGCTGCCGCTGCCGGGCATCATGACCGCGATCGTGGACGAAGCCGGCAACGACGTGCCGAACGGGCAGGGCGGCATCCTGGTGGTGAAACGTCCGTGGCCGTCGATGATCCGCACGATCTGGAACAACCCGGACCGCTTCCGCACCAGCTACTTCCCGGACGAACTGGGCGGCAAGTACTACCTGGCCGGCGACGGCGCGGTGCGCAACAAGGACACGGGCTATTTCACCATCACTGGCCGTATCGACGACGTGCTGAACGTGTCGGGCCACCGCATGGGCACGATGGAAATCGAATCGGCGCTGGTGGGGCACCCGATGGTCGCGGAAGCGGCGGTGGTGGGCAAGCCGGACGAAACCACCGGCGAATCGATCTGCGCCTTCGTCGTGCTGAAACAGGCACGCCCGAGCGGCGAGGATGCCAAGAAGCTGGCGGCCGAACTGCGCAACTGGGTGGGCAAGGAAATCGGCCCGATCGCCAAGCCGAAGGAAATCCGTTTCGGCGACAACCTGCCGAAGACCCGCTCCGGCAAGATCATGCGCCGCCTGCTGCGCGTGCTGGCCAAGGGCGAGAACATCACCCAGGACGTGTCGACGCTGGAAAATCCGGCAATCCTGGAGCAGCTGAAGGAATCCGCCTGATGGCGGGCGCGTCCGCCTGAATCGGCGGGCGCGGAAAGATCCTGAAAGCGCCGTCCCGTTTTGACAGGGTGGCGCTTTTTTATTCAGGCGTCGTCCGGATTGCCGCCAAAAGCTTTCATCAGGGCTTCGCGGTCGAGGGCCTTCTTGTCTGGATTGGCGGCGGCGCGGCCGCGGCGGCCAGTGAACTCTTCCTCGATGTTGTCGCGGTAATAGCTCCAGGGAGAACCGGAACTCGACAGCTTGCGCCACACTTCAAGGCCGACGGCGTCGTAGTCGATGGCGCTGCCGTCGTCGAATTCGACGCGCAGGGTGCGGTCGCGCGTGTCATAGCCGATGGCGCGCAGCTTGCCGGCGTTGATCTTCTTCATTTCCATGGTGCTCTCCTGTCCGCGGCTCTTTCAGGAAGACGATAGCACGAAGGTATTGCCGTCCGGGTCCTTGAACTTGGCGAACGAACCCCATGGCTGCACAGTCGGCGGCTCTACGAACTCGACGCCGCGCTGGCTCAGCTGGCGGTAGGTCGCTTCCACGTTGTCGCAGGCAAAGGCGCCGTTGAAGAAAGTACCGATGCGGTCTTCCTGACCATCCATCGTGAACAGCACGACGCGCGTGCCGGACGAGGCGATACGCAGCTCGATCCAGCGCTTTCCCGGTCCCATCGGTTGGTCGGTCGAAATCTCGAAGCCGAGCTTGTCGGTATAGAAGGCGAGGGCGCGGTCCTGGTCCGAGACGGGGATGCTGACGAATTTCAGTTGAGTGATCATGGTGGATTCTTGTGGTTGTGGTGGCGAGCATTATCGTGGCAGACTCGCGGCTGAGTGTGATTTTAATGACTATAGTATTCATGACTACCCGCCAATCTTCGCTCGATGCGTATGTGTTCGAGGTCTTGATGCCGGATCTAGTTGGGCATGACCGCCGGCCTGCCGCCTTCGTCGCCTATCTCTATCTGCTCCACAGTGCGGAGGCGCTGGGCCGCGACCAGGTGCCGGCGAGCCTGCAGACGATTGCGGTCAAGACCGGCTTGTCGAAGTCGGCGGTGCAGGTGGCGCTGCGGCACCTGAAGCGGCGCGGGCTGGTGGGGGAGATCGAGCTTGGGACGCAGGTGAACCCGGTGCGGCAGGTGCTGCGGCCGTGGCGTCGGCGCTGGCCGAGTGAGGCTGCGGCATGACTGTTGCCAGAACAGTCTTGTATAGCAGAGAATCCTTGTTATAATAGGCGGCTTCGTGGACACACGAGACCCCATCAGGAGAGATGGATGAGTGGTTTAAGTCGCACGCCTGGAAAGCGTGTGTAGGTTCATAGCCTACCGGGGGTTCGAATCCCCCTCTCTCCGCCAGAATTCAAAGCCCCTGTGAACAGGGGCTTTGTTGCTTCTAACTGTCATTATCACTATGGACCTAGTATTCTGCCAATCGAGCAACACAGCGTTTGGCGCAGGTCGAATGTGCGTATGATCTACTTTAGCGACATCCGACAGCGGATGCACACGCTTATTATTTATGGCATAGTAGAACCATGAAAGCACTCAAGAGCAAACTGGCGTCTCAACTCCTGGCTGATCCTAGGGCCAGCAACCAGTTGCGGGAGTTCTTGCTGAGCAAGCCTGCTGGCACTGTCAATCCTAACGCAGCAGCTACGGGGAAATTCGTAGTTCGTGGTGACAGAGGGCGTACGCTTCAAGTACAAGCCACAGTGGTTCCGAAGGCAGCCAAGGTTGCCTGAGTCTTTGCTCGAGCATGAATTTAGCACTACCTGCGCTAATCCTATTTGTCGTCCTTCTGCCTGGATTCATTTTCCGTAGTGGTCTTAAAAAGGCTGAAAGTGAATCGCTAGATTTCTCGCCCTTCGGACGTGTAGCAGCTGAGGCCGTTCTATGGGCAGTCATCGTGCATGCGATCTGGCTGGCCTTGTCATCTTTACTCTTCCATCACCAATTTGAACCTGTCGTGCTGATGAACCTGCTCTCATCGCACGCTCCAACTCAAGCTACTGCAACTACTCAGGTCGGGAATGAGTTCGGTTGGGTTGCAAGTTATTTCGTTTCTATTCTTCTGGCTGCACATTTGCTTCCTCTTGTCGTGAGGAATACCATTTCAAAGTTCAGGCTGGATCGGGAAGGCGCGCGGCTTAGTTCCATTTTTCGGTTCTATGACGCGCCTTGGTACTACCTCCTAACTGGAGCGGATTTTGAGAAGGAAGACGAGCCGGACCTGATATATGTGTCGGCTATCGTTGAGGTGGCTAAAGAAGCCTTCCTCTACGTCGGAATCCTGAACGACTTCTTCTTCGACAAAGATGGCCAACTCGACCGGTTGATCCTGGAAAATGTCATGCGACGCCGTATCGAAAACGACAAGAAATCCGAAGTCGAAACCAATAACAGCCTAAATGACCAACGCTTCTATCCAATTGATGGGGATAGTTTTGTGCTTAGGTATAGCGAAGCAATCACATTGAACGTGCAGTACGTCAAGCTGACGACAACAGACTTGACGGCCGCTGGTCCTGCTTGATACAACTTGAGCTCGAGCGTTTTCAACATTGGCCACCTCTGAACACTACAGGTGGACTAAATGGATTGTCCACCCGCATCCATCATAGATCGTACCGCGCCTCCACCACCCACGTCCGCTGCGAATACGGATGGAAATTCCAGTACTGGTAGTTGTTCAGGTTATCCACCCCCACCGCCACAGTCCAGCGCTTGACCGGCTTCCACGTCACCCGCCCATCCACCGTGAAGTACCTGCTCGCCCCCTGGTAAGCAAACCCATTCGGATCCGAATTATCCAGCGTCGAGAACTGCCTTCCCGAATAGCGCGCCGCCAGCGAGTACGCCAGCCGCTCGCCAACACGGTAAGTCGCCACCCCAGTCGCCCGCCAACGCGGAATCCGCGGCTGCCACTTGCCCACACTGGCCGGAAACTTGTCATTGCGCGTAATTTCCGAATCCGTCCAGGTCACGCTTGACTGCAGATCAAGCCCATCCATCCCCACATCGTCCGTGTCATAGGCCAGCTCCAGCCCCTTGGTCTCGATCCGCCCCACATTCTGCACATTGGTCACATTCGGCGTCACCAGCACATTGGTCTGCGAATACAGCGCATCCGAGGTCCGCTCCGCAAACGCGGTCAGCCGCAGCAGCCCCTTCTCGAGCTGGCGCTCCGCACCCAGCTCTCCCGTCCATGACCGCTCCGGCTGCAGGTTCGGATCATTGTTGATCAAGGTCCCGCTGCCGCTGATGCCCCCTTGGTACAGCTCCGACACCGTCGGCATGCGCACCGCGCGCCCGGCAGATGCCTTCAGCACCCAGGAAGGCAGAACCTGCCAGGCCAGCGCCGCCTTCGGCGACACGTAAGTGCCCGAGCGTTCGCCATGCGCGACAGTGGTAGTCGCATTCGAGGTCCGCCCATGCCGCGCCTGCCAGCGTTCTACCCGCACACCCAGCACGGCCTTCCAGTCCGGCGTGAACTTCCAGGTGTCCTGCCCCCACAGGGCTTGCGTCGTGGTGCGGCCCGAAAACGCCTGATTACGGGCACCGCGTGCCCCACCCAGCCAGTCACCCGTCGCATTCTCGATGCTGGCCAGCTTGTAGGCCTCGCGCTGGTAGCCGAATTCCACGATATGCGCCCCCGCCACACCATACGGCCGCCAGATGCCCTTGGCCGCGAAGGTATTCCAGCCAGTCCCCGACATGTCCACGATCCGCCCCGCGCCACCGTTCAGCGCGCCGGGCAGGGAGGTGGTCGGCGCACGCAGCTGGTCTTCGTCATAGTCATACAGGCTCGCCGCCAGCTCCCAGTCGAACACTCCCTTGCTGTGGCTCTTCACCGACAGCCCGTGCATCAGGTGGCGCAGCTGCTCGTTCGAGGCATTGAAATCGGTGGCGCCGAGGGTGTAGCCGCGCCCGTCGATATCGATGCGGCCGCTGTACACCGGCGCCCCGAGACCGTCGCGCAGGTAGGACGTCGGCCGGCCCTCGGAATCGTTCTGCCACACGCCGAGCGTATAGCTGGCCCGCAGCGTTGGCGTGATGTCGTAGGCGAGTTTCACCTTCAGGTGGTCCTGCACCGTGTCGTACTGCGTCCCGGCGCCGAGCAGATACCATGCACGCCGAGTGCGATCCTGCCCAAGGACAGCCCCGCTAACAGCCGTGCCGCCCGGCGCCGCCCCGGCACTCAGATAGCGGGTAGGGAAGGTCAGCGGCTGCCCTTCATTGCTGCTCCGGTTCACGTCGATGAACCACGACCAGCGCCCGTCCCGGTTACCCAGCGAGGCGCTGGCCTGGCGTCCGTTGTAGCGCTCGTGCGTGCCGTACAGGTCGAAGGGCTGGTGGGTAAAACCGAACTTGGCATGCGCTTCGAACTTGGTCGGCATGCGCGTCACGTAGTCGACCACGGCGCCTACCGAATTGCCGCCGTAAGCAGCGGAGAACGGCCCATATAGCACGTCCACGCGCTCGATTTCCTCGGGCGTGACCATGCCCCAGCGCGGCGCGAAGTTGGCGCCGTTGCCGAGGTAGTTCGACAGCAGGATGCCGTCCGCGTACACCATCGAGCGCGCGCTGTTGCCGGTCCCGGAAGCGCGGGTCGACAGCACGGCGTGGTTGTAGTCGCCGATGTAGCGCTTGCGTACCAGCAGGCTGGGAAGGTATTTCAGGGCATCTTCCGAATCGGTGGCGTTGACGGTGCGTTCGATCTCGGCGCGGGTGATGCCTTCGATGGTGGTCGGGATCTGCGTCGGCAGCGAGGTGGGGCGGTTGCCGGTGATGGTGACGGTACCCAGCTGTTTGATGGGGGCATCCAGGTCCTGCGCGAGCGCGGCGTGCGAGACGGCCGCGAGCAGGGTCAGTGCGAGCTTCTTCATTGCGTTTCCTTGGGCGTGTGAGGCCACAGGCGTGGCGGGTCACACGCGATAGCGAGTCTTCCGGTATTCAGAACCGGTACGAAGGGAGAGCGGTCAGGAGAAGCTTGGCGGCGCCCGTGACTGCGCCGGTGTCCACGCGAACTGCAGGGATGGGGACTGGTAGAAGAGTCGCGGATAGCTGTCGCGCGGGAGGACGGCAAGCGGCGGCAAGTCGGGAGTCGGGGGCAGCAGCACCGGCGCATGGTGCGAGCAGCACAGGTCGCAGTGCGTCATGTCCGGCATCGCTCCCGGAGCCCTTTCCGGACTATCGGGCACGGGCATCATGACCATGCCGGCCGCGGTACAGATTTCGCTTGTGTGCGCAAAAAATTGCGGCGGGGCGAAAGCATGCGACAGCGCAGGCGCGAACAGGCTGAACACGAAGGCCACGAGGGCGATCCATGCACGCAAGACCTGGCTTGTCGATGAGCGGGGCATGCCAACATTATAACCAGCGCCCCGGGAGGCATCGCTGTCCGGCTCAGAAGTTTGCTATCATTCCAACACATTCATTTTGGAGGTGTCGTCCAATGCGCCATTGATGCCGCCGTCTGCTTGACGGCCAGTTCTTCCCACCTTCCCGCAACAGCAGGGGAGTTCCGGCATCCATGGAGGTTCAATGACGCACCCTTACCTGGCGCTCGACAGCGCATCTTTCATTCTTCCCGACGGTCTCACCCTGCTGTCCGGGCTCACTGAACAATTTGATACGCGCCACACCGGCCTGGTCGGCCGCAACGGCATCGGCAAGAGCGTGCTGGCACAGCTGCTGGCCGGCATACTGGCGCCGTCCTCCGGCCGCTGCATCCGCGAGGGCAGGGTGCACTACCTCTCGCAGCAGGTCGACCAGGCGCGCGAAGGCACGGTGGCCACGCTGGCCGGTGTGCAGGACGTGTTCGACGCCCTGGCGCGCATCGACGCCGGCAGCATCGCAGAAAGCGACTTCGCGCTGGTCGGCGAACGCTGGGACCTGCCCGCGCGCCTGCGCCACGCCCTCGAGCAGGCCGGCCTTGGCCACCTTGGCGCCGCCACGCCCGCCGGCCGGCTGAGCGGCGGCGAAGCGATGCGCGTGGCGCTGCTGGGCGCCATGCTCTCCGACGCGGACTTCCTGATCCTCGACGAGCCCACCAACCACCTCGACGGCCCGAGCCGCCAGGCCTTGGCGGCCCAGCTGCGCGCTTGGCGGCGCGGCCTGATCGTGGTCAGCCACGACCGCGCCCTGCTGGGCCAGATGCAGCGCATCGTCGAGCTCTCGCCGCAGGGCCTGCGCAGCTACGGCGGCAATGTTGATTTCTATGCCGAGGCGCGCGCCGCCGAACAGGCCAATGCCCTGCGCGACGTCGACCACGCGCGCCAGGCATTGCAGCGCGAGGAGCGCGCCATGCGCGAGCAACACGAACGCCAGCAGCGCCGCCAGGCGCAAGGAGCCCGCGAGGGCAAGGCCGCCAACCAGGCCAGGATCCTGCTGGGACGGCAAAAGGAGCGCAGCGAAAACAGCAACGGCCGCCTGCGCCAGCAGCATGAGGACGTGCGCCGGCAGCTGCACGAGCGCGTGCGCGAGGCTGCGCAAGGCCTGCGCGAAGACGGCGCCGTGCGCCTGCACGCGACGCAGGTCGCCGCCGCCGCCCAGCGCCGCGTCGCCGAGCTGACCGATGTCGAACTCCCGTTCGCCGCTCCGGCCCTGCGCACGATCAGCCTGGTGGTCAGCGGCCGGCAGCGCATCGGCATCACCGGCCCGAACGGCTGCGGCAAGTCGACCCTGCTGAAGGTGATCGCGGGCGAGCTGGCGCCATGCAAGGGGCGCGTCGTGCGAGACGATGCCTGCGCCTGGCTCGACCAGCGCCTGGGCACGCTCGACCCACGCCGCAGCACGATCGACCAGCTGCTGGCTGAACCGGAGCACGGGCCAGGACCGGCTGCGCACTTACCTGGCGCAGATCGGCCTGGATGCCCGCCAGGTGGCGCAGCCCACCGGGCAGCTGAGCGGCGGCGAGCGCCTGAAGGCCGCGCTGGCCTGCGCCCTGTACGCCGACCCGCCGGCCCGGCTGCTCCTGCTGGACGAGCCGGGCAACCACCTCGACCTGGCGTCGTTGGCGGCGCTGGAAGCCATGCTCCGGCAATACGCAGGCGCCCTGGTGGTGGTCTCGCACGACGAGGTCTTCCTGGAGCGCCTCGGCCTGACCCACCGGCTGGAAGCCACCCCCGCCGGCTGGCGGCAGCGATTGTTATAATCGCGGATCACCATTGCAGGAATACGAAAGCCCCATGTTGCGCACGCTTGTCATTTCCCCCAACTGGATCGGCGACGCCGTCATGGCGCAGCCGCTGCTGCGCCGCCTGCGCGAAAAGCATCCCGAGCGGCCGATCGACGTGCTGGCGCCGACCTGGGTCGCGCCGGTCTGGCGCGCCATGCGCGAAGTGGACGAGGTCATCGAATCGCCCTTCAAGCATGGTTCGCTGCAGTGGAAGGAACGCAAGGCCTTCGCCAGGATGCTCAAGGCGCGCGGCTATGCCGACTCCTATGTGCTGCCGAACACGCTCAAGTTCGCCTTGATCCCCTGGCTGGCGGGTATCAGGAAACGCGTCGGCTACAAGGGCGAGATGCGCTACGGCCTGGTCAATGTGATGCACCACGACGACAAGGCCGCGCCGCGCCCGATGGCGCAGTTCTACCAGGCGCTGGCCGACGAGCCGGTGCGCCACCTGCCGCGTCCGGAAAAATTGCCGGAGCCGGAAATGTCGGTCGCGCCGGGCGAGGCCGACGCCGCCATCGCCCGTTTGAAGCTGCCGGCCGGCACCTACGTGGCCTTCGCGCCCGGCGCCGAATTCGGCCCGGCCAAGCGCTGGCCGGCGCCATACTTCGCCGAGCTGGCGCAGACTATCCGCGCGAATGTGCCGGACGCGCAGATCCTGCTGCTCGGCTCGCCGAAGGACCGCGCCGTCTGCGACGAGATCACCGCCATCGTGCCGCAAGCGCACAACCTGGCCGGTTCCACCTCGCTGAGCGAGGCGATCGCGTTGATCTCGATTGCCGCCGCGGTGGTCACCAACGACTCCGGCCTGATGCACATCGGCGCGGCGCTGCGCCGCCCGGTGGTGGCGATCTACGGCCCGACCGACCCGCGCCATACGCCGCCGCTGTCCGAGCTGGCGAAGATCCTGTGGCTGCACATCGAGTGCTCGCCCTGCCAGCAGCGCGAATGTCCGCTGGGGCACCAGAACTGCATGAAGCAGATCCTGCCCAAGGATGTGTGGCAACCGCTGCAGCCCATGCTCGCAGCCTGAACGATTATTGAAACGAGGTAGAAAATGATACTGGTTACTGGCGCAGCAGGCTTCATCGGAGCCAACCTGGTCCACGCCCTGTCGAAGCGCAAGCCCTTCAGCGTGTTTGCGGTCGATAACATGGCGCGTCCGGAAAAATTCCTGAATATCGTCGACACCGAAGTGGCCGACTACCTCGATAAGGAAGACTTCATCGTGCGCCTGAAGGCCGGCGAATTCGACGGCAAGTTCTCCGCCGTGCTGCACCAGGGCGCCTGCTCCAACACCATGGAGACCGACGGCCGCTACATGATGAAGAATAACTACGAGTACACCATCGCGCTGTTCGAGTTCTGCCAGCGCGAGCGTATTCCCTTCATCTACGCCTCGTCGGCCGCGGTGTACGGCGGCGGCAGCGTGTTCAGGGAAGAGCGCCAGCACGAGCGCCCGCTCAACGTCTACGGCTATTCGAAGTTCCTGTTCGACCAGTACATGCGCCGCTACTGGGCGCAGCACGGCATGGCCAAGGGCAGCCAGGTGGTGGGCCTGCGCTACTTCAACGTGTACGGTCCGCTGGAAGGACACAAGGGCACGATGGCCTCGGTCCCGTTCCACCAATACCACCAGTTCCAGAAAGAGGGCAAGGTCAAGCTGTTCGGCGCCAACGAAGGCTATGAGGCCGGCACCCAGATGCGCGACTTCATCTACGTGGAAGACGTGGTCAAGGTCAACCTGTTCTTCCTCGATCATCCGGACAAGCGCGGCATTTTCAACCTCGGCACCGGCCGCGCCCAGCCCTTCAACGACCTGGCGGTGGCCACGGTGAATGCGCTCGCCAACGAGGGCAATGCGCCGCTCACGCTGGCGCAGATCGTGGACAAGGGCCTGCTCGAATACATCCCGTTCCCGGACAAGCTGAAGGGCAAGTACCAGAGCTTCACCCAGGCCGATATCGGCGCGCTGCGCGCCGCCGGCTACCAGGAACCCTTCACCGACGTGGCCACGGGCGTCGCCAAGTACATGGACTACCTGAAGTCGGGCCACTGAGCCATTCAGAAGCTTTGCTTATAGGGCATCATCATCTATAAGTTGAGCTGATGAATGCGGCGGGCGGCATTCACGCGCCGCCTGTAAAGACCGTCGTGTAGACTGGGGTCACGTTCTAATTTGACAACGCGACCGCTTTCCCGATGAGCGCCAACCTGACCGGACACCTGTCCCCGGACGATCCCGATTTGTCGCCCGTCACGCGGGCGATGGTGGCCTTGCGCCGCCTCATCATCGACGCCTGGATAAGCGAGGTACGCGCCGTGGTGCCGCAGGCGCGGGAACTGGCCCCGCCGATCGCCGAGAACACCCTGCCGGCCTACTTCGACACCCTGGCCGCGCTGCTTACCCCGGGCCATTCGGCGCGCCTGCTCACCGACCTCGGCGCGCTCGCCAGCGAGCATGGCGGCGAACGTGCGCGCATGACGAGCTACGACGCCACCGCCGTCATCCACGAGATGCAGATCTTCCGCAACGTCCTGTTCCGCGAACTGGCCCATCACGGCGTGCTGCTGGACGAAGGGCAGCGCACCACGCTGTTCGCCCACATCGACGCCACCATCCGCGAGAGCGCAAACGCCTTCACCGTGGTGCAGGCCGCCCTGCGCGAGCAGTTCGTCGCCGCGATGGCGCACGACCTGCGCACGCCCCTGTCCACGGCCCAGATGGCGGCCGAGATGATCAACCATACTTCGCAGGATCCGAACGCGCGCCGCTTCGCCGACAAGATCGTGGCCAGCACCCAGCGCATCGACGGCATGACGCGCGAGCTGCTCGACCGCATTGCCTTCTGCAAGACCGGCAAGGTGACGCTGCAGATCGACCGTGTCGACCTGGCGGCGCTGGTGCGCGACGTTGTCCAGTCGGCCGAAGCTTTCCACCCCATCGCGCTGGCGATCGATGCGGAGCCGCTCGAAGGCTGGTGGTGCGGCGAGGCGATCCGGCGCGCCGTCGAAAACCTGGTCAACAATGCGATCAAGTACGGCGACCACGAGGCACAGATCCAGGTGACGGTATCGACCACGGTCGAGCGGGTGCAGCTGATGGTGTATAACCAGGGCCCGCCGATCGCGCCGGAAGACAGCGAGAGCATCTTCCAGCTGTACCGCCGCGCCGGCAACCAGGGCCTGGCCGAGCGCAATGGCGAAGGCTGGGGCGTGGGACTGCCTTATGTGCGGCGCGTGGCCGAAGCCCATGGAGGCAGCGTGATGATGTCCAGTTCCCTCGAAGACGGCACCGCCTTCGTCATCGACATTCCGCTTGACGCGCGGCCCTTTGCCGGGGCGCCCACCGCGGCCTGAACGCTACGCGGATTTCTTGGACATGGTGGCGTGGCCGCCCACCGGCTCGGTCTCGAAGCGCTCGCCGAAGCCGGCGATCAGCGGACGTCCCTTGGCGATTGCCGCCTGCACCGCGGGCAGCGACAGCGAGGCCTTGTGGCTGTCCTGGTCGACCCAGGTCTCGGTGATCCACAGCGCGTCGGCATCGAGCTTGTCCTTGGCGATGCCATAGCTGAGGCAGCCCGGCATGGCGGCCGTGCCCTCCAGCAGGATGGCGATGAGGGCATCGCGCTGGCCCGGATGGGCGCGCATTTTTCCGATCAATCCGTACATGGGGGCGGCTTCCTTTTTGTCTGGCCTGCTCTGGGCCCGGGTGGCGAGGGGCAGGGCGGCCAGGGCAACCAGTGTGGTAGCGGCGGTGCGGCGGGTGATGGTCATGGCATGTCCCTGTTCGGTAGAAGGCAAGTATAGGCGCGCGGGGGAGGGCGCCGCAAGGAAGCTGCGCAGGATATGTATGCCGGGTTAAGATGGCGCTTTTGCCGAGCCGGCATTCCAGACTGGATTCTTCGATGCGACTTTCCCGCCTTGCCCTCGCCACCGCACTGGGCCTGTCCACCCATGCCTTCGCCCAGCAGGCCCCGACCGTCTCCGAACCGGTCCTGCGCGGCCACCTGGCCTTCCTCGCGGACGACCTGTTCGAAGGCCGCGGCACCGGCCAGCGCGGCGGCGACCTGGCGGTGCGCTACCTCGAGACCCAGGCCGCGATCATCGGCCTGAAGCCGGCTTTTCCCAAGGGCGAGGGCTACCGCCAGAAGGTCGAGATCGAAGGCACCAGGCTGCTGCCGGGCAGCGCGGTCAGCTTCCAGGCGGGCGGCAAGCGCATCGCGCCGGAGATCGGCAAGGGCATCGTGTTCGGCACCGCCAGCGGGCGCACCCAGCTGTCTTTTGACGCGCCGCTGCTGTTCGTCGGCTACGGCGTATCGGCCCCCGAGGAGAAGTGGGACGACTACAAGGACCTCGACGTCAAGGGCAAGATCCTGGTCATGATGGTCAACGACCCGCAGCCCACCGTGGAAGAACCGAAGCGCTTCGCCGGCAAGGCCTACACGTGGTACGGGCGCTGGCTGTACAAGTTCGAGGAAGCGGTGCGCAAGGGCGCGGCCGGGGTGCTGCTGATCCACACGCTGCCGTCCTCGTCCTACCCGTGGAGCGTGCCGGCCAACGGCTTCTCGCACGAGCGCTTCCACCTGGCGGGGCCCGGCAACCCGGTCGAAGGCTGGCTGCACGAAGACACCGCGCGCGAGCTGTTCGCAGCCGGCGGCTTCGACCTCGACGCGCTGCGCGCCCAGGCCGAGCGGCGCGACTTCCGTCCGGTGGACCTGAAGATCGCCGCCCACGTCGAGATCAAGTCCGCCATCCGCATGGTCGAGCAGTACAACGTCGCCGGCATCGTGCCCGGCACCGACCCCAAGCTGAAGGAACAGGCGGTGGTGTACTCCTCGCACTGGGACCACATGGGCATGGACGAGAAGCCCCAGCCCGGAAAAACGGATCGCATCTACAACGGCGCCATCGACAACGCCTCCGGCACCGCCGCGCTGCTGGCGATGGCCGCCGAGGCGGTGAAGAAGCCGGCGCGCCGCACCCAGGTGTTCCTGTGGCCGGCGGCCGAGGAGCAGGGGCTGCTGGGCAGCGCCGCCTACGTGAAGAACCCGGCGGTGCCGCTGGCCCGGACCGCCGCCGACCTGAATCTCGACAGCCTGAATTTTGTCGGCAGGACGAAAGACATCGGCGTGCCGGGCGCCGAGCGCAGCACCCTGTACGACACTGCCGCCCAGGTGGCGAAGGGAATGGGACTGAAGCTGGCCCCGACCATCCCCGACCTGTCGGGTTCCTACTTCCGCGCGGACCACTTCAATTTCGCCAAGGCTGGCGTGCCGGCCTTTAACGTTGGCTCGGCCGTGTTCTCGGGCGACGGCCACTTCGAGTTCGCCCACGACCACGCCGCCTCGAGCGAGAAGATGGTGGGCTTCAAGAAGGACTACCACCAGGTGAGCGACGAGTACCGCCCCGACTGGGACCTGTCGGGCATGGTGCAGCAGGCCCAGTTCACCCTCAACCTGGGCTATGCGGTGGCCAACGCGCCCACCATGCCGTCCTGGAAAAAGGGCGATCCCTTCGGCAGCGTCAAACGCTAGAAGACTCGGCCGCGGCGCCGGCGAGGATCTTCTCGAGCGCCGCCATGTCCACCGGTTTCACCAGGTGGTGGTCGAAGCCGGCCGCGGCGCTGTTGCGCCGGTCCTGGTCCTGGCCGTAGCCGGTCACCGCCACCAGGGTGGCACCGGCGGTGGCCGGGTGCCGGCGCAGGCGGCGCGCCAGTTCGTAGCCGTCCATCTCCGGCAGCCCGATGTCGAGCAGGCAGAGCTCGGGCGCGAAGCCGGCGGCCTGCGCCAGCGCCTCGAGCGAGTCGTGTTCCACCCGCACCTCGTGGCCCTGCGCGCCCACGTACATCGACAGTATCTGGGCCGCGTCGACGTTGTCGTCCACCACCAGCACCCGCAAGGACGCCCCTGGCGCCGCCGCGCCGGCGTCGCCGTCCGCTTCGCCGGCGCGTTCCTGGCAGCGCGGCAGGTGCACCGTGAAGCTGCTTCCCATGCCATGGCCGGCGCTACTCACATGGACGCTGCCGCCGTGCAGCTCGACCAGGCTGCGCACCAGCGCCAGGCCTATCCCCAGGCCGCCGAGCGAACGGTCGGGCGTGCGCTCGCCCTGCACGAACATGTCGAAGGCGCGTTCCTGTTCCGTGGGCAGCATGCCGATGCCGTTGTCGCGCACCTCCACCAGCACATTCTCGGCGCCCTGAGCGCCGGCGCTGCTCACCGCCACCGCAATGCGGCCGCCGCGATCGGTGAACTTGGCCGCGTTGTGCAGCAGGTTGCCCACCACCTGCACCAGGCGCTTGCGGTCGCCCAGCACGAAGCAGGGCTGGGGCAGCAGCTGCACTTCCAGCCGGTGCTCCTTGCCATGCACCAGGGCCTGCACCTGTTCGGCGGCGTCCTGCACGACCGCATTGATGTCGATGCGCTCCTTGGTCAGGACCACCAGGCCGCGGGTGACGCGCGAGACGTCCAGCAGGTCGTCCACCAGGCCGGCCATGTGGCGCGCCTGGCGCGCGATGATGGCGCTGATCTGCTTGACGCGCGCCGGCTCGAGGCTATCCTGGCCGAGCAGCTGGGCGCCCGAGGAGATCGGCGCCAGCGGGTTGCGCAACTCGTGCGCCAGCATCGCCAGGAATTCGTTCTTGCGCTGGTCGGCCTGGCGCAGGGCTTCCTCGGCGCGCACGCGCTCGGTGATGTCCTGCATGCTGCCGCGCAGCGCCACCACCCGCCCGTCGGGGCCATGCACGCTCTCGCAGCGGTAGTCGAGCCAGATGCGGTGCCCGTCGGCATGGAAGGCGTGCAGCTGCAGTTTGCCGCTGCCGCCCTGGCGCACCAGTTCGCCCGTGAGGCGCTGCACCTGCAGCCACGACTCTTCGCTCAGCACGGTGCCGCGCTGCTGCGGGAAGGGCGGCATCGGGCGCCCGAAGATGTAGGGGACCGAATCGGAGACCTCGATTTCTTCGCTGCCCTGCTTCCACTGCCAGGTGCCGAAACGCGCCAGCATGTGGGTCTCGCGCAGCGCCGATTCCTTGCCGGCCAGCTGGCGCGAGCGCTCCGACAGCAGCGCGGCGGCATCGGCCATGGCCGCCGCCACTTCCGCGGCCTCGCGCACGTGCACGTCTTCGAGCGGCGGCAGCGTGTCGCCCACGCCGAGCGCCTGCGCCCGGCCCGTAAGCGCCTGCACCGAGCGCGCCAGGCGGCCGCCGATCAGCCAGGCCAGGCACAGGCCGATCGCGAACAGCGCCGCGGCGACGCCCGCCATCAGGGCAAGCTGGTCCATCAACTCCGTGCGCAGGGATTCACGCGGGATGCCGATCGCCACGCCCCAGCCGCTCAGGGGCGAGCGCGCGTAGCTGGTCAGGAGCGGCTTGCCTTCGCGCGAACGCGAGGCGATGGTGCCTTCCTGCTGGCGGCTGGCCGCGTCGCGCAACAGCGGGTTGACCGGCTGGCCGATCGACTTGTCGCGGTTGATGTTGCGGTTGAAGATGATCCCCTTGCGGTCGAACAGCGAGGCGACGGCGCCTTCCGGCACCGAGGTCGGGCCCAGCAGGCCGTCGAACTCTTCCGGGCCCATGCCGATGCTCAGCACGTAGCGCACCTGCCCGCGCACGCGCACCGGCACGTCGACGCTGGCCAGCGCGCCCTTGCGCAGCTGGCCCTGAAACACGTCCGACACCGCCGGCCGGCCGGTGACGAAGACCTGCTCGATGGACGGAGTGGGATGGCGCGGCAGCGGGGTGCCGTAGTCGACCGCGGTGTTGATCAGCTGCTGGCCGCTGCGGTCGCGCAGCACCGCGTTCATGCGTCCACCGGCCAGCGCCAGCGCTTCGCGCGCCTGGTAATGGGTGCGGGCGAAGTCCTCGGCCGCGAGGGCGTCGATGGTGGACAGGGTCTGGGCGATCGAGCGCGCCTCGCGCAGCTTGTTGTCGGTGCTGTGCACCAGCGCGCGCACCGTCTGCAGCGTGTTCTTCTCGATCTGGGCGCGTGCCTTCTGGTACTGGTGGACGAACAGGATCGACGCTCCGATGACGCTGGGCAGCAGGGTAGCCAGCACCAGCCAGAGCAGGTAGGCGCGCAGGGGCCTGCGGACGATCGAGGAGCTGGTGCCGGTCACGTTGTATTCTGGACACTTGATAATGCCTGATTCTACGTGACATTTCGCATGAGCACCGACTTAGTGTGTGCCCAAGGGCGTTCAGGCGCCGTCCACCTCGACCGGGCGATGGTGTTTCCGCGGCAGCGCTGCCGGCCGATTGCCGGTGCCTGCGAGCGTGCCCGTGCCGGCGTCCGCTTCCGGTTCGAACGAGGCCAGTTCTTCCTCCACCGCGGCGCCCAGCCCCAGCACCAGGTCGCGCAGCACCGGGTCGGCGCGCATGCGCAGGCCCCAGGCGCATACCTGCAGCCGGGCGTGGCGCTTGCCGAGCTGGTAGGCGCAGCGCGCCAGCACCAGCGGATCGCGGCAGCGCAGCGCATAGGTCGGTTCCGGCGCAGCCGCCACGCGCACCACGCGGCCGTCGTCGCCGCGCAGCAGGTCGCCATGGCGCAGCGGGGCGCCGCGCTGCAGGAACAGCGCGACCTCTTCGCCGCAAGCCAGGGTGGCGCGCATGCGGCAGCGCTCGCGCCGGTCCCAGGGCAGCGCCAGGGTGCCGTGCACTCGCGCGGCCGCGTCGATGCGGGTATTCAGGATCAGCATGTGCGCACGCGCGAGAACAGGGTCTTGTACCAGATCGCCGCGGCGCGCCAGTGCCCGTTCGGGGTCGAGCAGTACTCGGGCAGTTCGCCCACGCGGACGTAGCCGGCCTTGCCGACCAACTGCTCCGCCGTGGTGCCGGCTTCGGTCTCGAGGAACAGCAGGCCGCGGCGCAGCGACAGCGCCTCGATCTCGGCCGCTTCCAGCAGGGCGGTGCCGATGCCACGCCGCCGCATCGTGCAATGCACCAGCATCTTCTGCAGTTCGGCGCGGTTGCTGCCGTTCGGCTTCTGGCACAGGTCGAGCTGCACGCTGCCGACCAGCACCCCGGTGCGCTCGGCGGCCAGCAGCACGCGCGTGCCGCGCGCCACTTCGCGCTCCACGCCGCACCAGTACGCGTCGAGCTGCACGTCGTCGAGACCCGCCAGATAGCCGAGCGTATGGCCGTCGGCCACAGCGTCCAGCAACAAGGTGGCGAGCTGGGTGCGCACCTTTCCAATGGCGCGCGCATCGAGTCTGCGGATGATCATGCCTGCCTCTCATGGTGTTGACACCCTTGGTCAATGCAGGATGCGTGCCAGACCATGGAAGGGGACGAACGGTCGTGCGATATGTTTTCTGAACAATAAGAACTCAGCGGTAAGCGGGACAAAGGCGTTGCAATGGCGCCATACCGTGCACCGTTTTGGCAAATAAATCGCCCTGTTTTGCCGTTTCGCCATCGAATCCGCACCGGATTGGACGTAATGTATCTTGCGCTCAGGCAATATGATCCCGCGCAAGAAACCAGAAAGCGACAACGATGGATACCTACAAGACCAACCAAGACAACGAAGTGCTGTCCTTCCGCCTGGCGAAGGAAGAGTACGCGATCAGCATCCTGAAAGTGCAGGAAATCCGCGGCTACGAAGAGCCCACGATGCTGCCGAACGCACCGGCCTGCATCAAGGGGATCATGAACCTGCGCGGCTCGATCGTGCCGATCGTCGACATGCGCATCCTGTTCAACCTGGGCGAGCCGAGCTACGACCAGTTCACCGTCGTCATCGTCCTGAACATCAAGAACCACGTGATCGGCATGGTGGTCGACAGCGTCTCGGACGTGGTCACCCTGACGGACGAACAGATGCGTCCGGCGCCCGACATGGGCGCTACCACCGACGGCGACACCATCCTCGGCCTGGGCACGGTCGGCGAGCGCATGCTGATCGTGCTCGACATCGACAAGCTGATGAGCTCCGAGCAGCTCGGCCTGATCACCAACGTACAGAAAGCCGCCTGAGCGGATATCACCCACCGGGCAGGACGCCCGGCCATAAGGAAAATCACCATGAACCTCGCCAACCTGAAAATCGGCACGCGCCTCGGCTTCGGCTTCGGCCTGCTCTGCGTCCTGCTCGTGTGCATGATCGTGATGAGCACGACCATGCTGGGCCGCATCAATGCCGGCACCGATGACATCGTCAACAACCGCATGCCGAAGGTCGAGGCGGCCGGCCACCTGCTCGGCCAGGTCGACGCGATCGCCATCGCACTGCGCAACATGATGCTCAACGAAGAGCGCAGCGACCGTACCAAGCAGCTCGAGGCGATCGCCGCGGCGCGCAAGGCGATCGACCACGACCTGGCAGAGCTGGACAAGATCCTGGAGAATCCGCAGGCGCGCGCGCTGCTGGAGCGGATGAAGCAGCAGGCCGGCCGCTACGTGCAGGGCCAGGAGCAGCTGATCAAGCTCGTCAACGACGGACTGGCCGAGGAAGCGCGTCAATACCTGACCGAGGAACTGCGTCCCAGGATGGCGGAGCTGAAGAAGGACATCAACGAGCAGGCGGCCGTGCAGAAATCGATCGCCCTGGACAAGGCCGGCGAAGCCCAGCGTACCTACGACAACACCGTCCGCACCATGTGGGCGCTGGGCGCGCTTGCCCTGGCCCTGGCGGCAGGCGTGGCATGGTGGATCACCCGTTCGATCACCCGCCCGGTGCAGCGCGCGCTGGAAGTGGCGAACACGGTCGCCGCCGGCGACCTGACCAGCCGCATCGAGGTGACGACCCGTGACGAAGCCGGTCAGCTGCTGCAGGCGCTGAAGGCCATGAACGAGAACCTGGCCCGCACCGTCAGCACCGTGCGCAGCGGCACCGATGCCATCACCGTGGCCGCCTCGGAAGTCGCGGCCGGCAGCCAGGACCTCTCGAGCCGTACCGAACAGCAGGCGTCCTCGCTGGAAGAAACCGCGTCCTCGATGGAAGAACTGACCTCGACCGTCAAGCAGAACGCCGACAATGCGCGCCAGGCCAATGTGCTGGCGGAAGCGGCCTCGCAAGTGGCGCTGCGCGGCGGCGCCGTGATCGGCCAGGTGGTGGGCACCATGTCCGACATCGATGCCTCGGCCGGCAAGATCAGCGACATCATCGGCGTCATCGACGGCATCGCCTTCCAGACCAACATCCTGGCCCTGAACGCCGCCGTCGAGGCGGCGCGTGCGGGCGAGCAGGGCCGCGGCTTCGCGGTGGTGGCGACCGAAGTGCGCAACCTGGCCCAGCGCTCGGCGGCAGCGGCCAAGGAAATCAAGGCCCTGATCAACGACTCGACCGACAAGGTCGCGGACGGCAGCAAGCTGGTGGCCGAAGCCGGCGCCACGATGCAGGAGATCGTCGACAGCGTGCGCCGCGTGACCGACATCATGGGCGAGATCAGCTCGGCCAGCCAGGAGCAGACCGCCGGCATCGAGCAGATCAACGGGGCCGTGGTGGAGATGGACCACGTGACGCAGCAGAATGCCGCGCTGGTGGAAGAAGCGGCCGCCGCGGCCGAGGCGATGAAGGAGCAGGCGGCCAAGCTGAACGCGGCGATGGCGGCCTTCCGCATCGGGGCCGGCGAACAGGCGGCGCCGGAACCCGTGCGCGCACCGCAGCGTGCGTTGAAGGCGCTCGCGGCGTAAAAACGGCTGGGGCAAAAAAAAACGGCAAGCCGCATGGGCTTGCCGTTTTTGCTTGGGGACGCTCGTTAGAACGAGTGACGCACACCCACGTTGAACACCGACGGATCGGCGCCGAGCGCGGTGGCCGGTGGCGCGAAGGTTCCGCCTGCCGAAGCCAGGCCGAAGGCTGCGCGGCCGTTGTTACGCACGCGGCCGTACGAGCTGTACAGGTTGGTGCGCTTGGACAGGGTGTAGCTGTAGGCGACCGAGAAGCCATTGCCCTTGGCGCCGGTTTCCAGCTTCTGCTGGTGGCCCGACAGGTAGAACTTGTTCGGGCCCGAGGTGAACACGCCGCCCAGGGTGATGAACTTGTACTCGTTGTTCGCGCCGGTCGGATCGGCTTCCAGGTAGGCCGCGCGCAGGTCGAAGGCGCCGAAGTTGTAGCCGGCGCCCAGCGCGTATTCCTTGTCGTCGCCGGTGGCCAGGCGCTCGGTCTGCTGGTAGCCCGCGCCCAGGTACAGCGGGCCGTTCTTGTATTCGACGGCGGCGCCGACCAGGTTGCCCGACGGGTCGTCGGTCTGGCGTTCGCCGGCGCTGTAGGCAGCCAGGAAGGTCAGGCCGCTCAGGTCGTTGCTCTTGTAGTTCACCGAGTTCGACAGGCGGCGGGTCAGGCGGCCGTTGCCGAAGCTGGTCAGGGTCGAGCCGTAGAAGCCGTGGCCGAGCGGGTCGGCCGACTGGGCCACCGCGGCGATCGGGCCGTATTCGCGGCCGATGGTCACGGTACCGAAGGAGCCCTGCAGGCCGACGACGGCGCGGCGCTGGAAGGTGCCGGCGGCATCCTGGGCGCCGCTGTCGAGGGCGACGCCGGCTTCGATGTTGAAGAGCGCCTTCAGGCCATTGCCCAGGTCCTCGGTGCCACGGAAGCCGATGCGGCTGGTGGACTGGGTGCCCGAGCCGATCACGGTGCGGCTGTCTTCACCCGGTGCGTCGGTGTCTTCGATGCCGACCGAGGCATCGGCGATGCCGTAGATCTGGACGCTGGTTTGCGCTTGGGCGGCTGCCAACGGCAGGAGGGACAGCATGGCGATGGCCAGACTCTTCTTTTTCATTGATATCTCCAGTGTGGATGAATGGTGTTTCCGAACGCCGTTCTTGTTGTCGATTTAAATATTGACAGAAACGTACAGTTGCAAAAAGCTTACATTACCAGTGCACTCGAAATGATGCCACGATTCGTTAGCTCTTTGCTTATTCGGTTTTTGGAAAGCATGTGCGCGTCGCCAAAAAGCTGCACGATCCAACGCAAACTAAGTGGTTCTACTTAGGGTGCTGTTGTATTTAGGTAACGAAACTGCCATGCCGGAGGGGCGGGCTACGTTGCGCAGGACTGTCTGCACACCATGTTAGGATCGGTTCATCGACCCACATCCAAGGACAAGAACAACGTGCGCACCGGTATCACACAAATCCCCTTCGGCACACTGCCGGACGGCGAGGCCATCACCCAGTTCACGCTCACCAATGCCGGCGGCATGGTGGCCAGGATCATCGACTTCGGCGGCATCATCACCGAGCTGCACGCCCCGGACCGGGACGGCAGGCTGGCCGATGTCGTGCTGGGCTTCGACACGCTCGCACCCTACGGATCCGACAGCCCGTATTTCGGGGCCCTGATCGGGCGCTACGGCAACCGCATCGCCAAGGGCCGGTTCACGCTCGACGGCCGCGAATATGCGCTGCCGACCAACAACGGCAACAACCACCTGCATGGCGGCGTCCCCGGCTTCGACAGGGTGAAGTGGACCGCCACGGTGGAAGGCGACAGCCTGCGCCTGGCCTACACCAGCCGCGACGGCGAGCAGGGCTACCCGGGCACGCTGGACGTCACCGTGGTGTATGAACTCCTCGATACCAACGAATTGGTGGTGCGCTTCCATGCCGTGACCGACGCGCCCACGCCGGTCAACCTGACCCAGCACAGCTACTTCAACCTGGCCAGTGGCGGCGACATCCTCGACCACGTCCTCTCCATCGATGCCGATGCGTTTGTCGCCATCGACGAGGAATCGATCCCGACCGGGGCGCTGGCGCCGGTGGAGGGCACACCCTTCGATTTCCGCACGCCGCGTCCGATCGGTTCGCGCATCGACGAGGATGACGTCCAGCTGCGCAACGGCCAGGGCTACGACCACTGCTTCGCGCTCGACAAGCCGAACGGCAGGGGCATGACGCGCGCGGCCCGCGTGCTCGAGCCGAACTCCGGCCGGGTGCTGGAGCTGTTCACCGAAGAGCCGGGCGTGCAGTTCTACAGCGGGAACTTCCTGGACGGCTCGCTTACCGGCAAGGGGCAGGCCTATGCCCACCGCAGCGGCTTGTGCCTGGAGCCGCAGCACTTCCCGGATTCGCCCAACCAGCCGCATTTCCCGAACGTGATCCTGCGTCCGGGCGAGGTGTACCAGACCGAGTCGCGCTTCCGTTTTTCGACTGACCGTCAGGGCTGATCACTCCAGCGAAATCCCCAGGCGCTCGATCAGGCCCTCACGGTCCTGGTGCACCGCCACCAAGGCGGTCTCGTTCTCGAACAGGAAGCGGTAGCGCGCCTGCTTGCCGTTCGCTTCGCGGTCGCGGGCCAGCACCTCGACCGAGCGCAGCGGGCCGAAATCGCGGAACTCGGCGGCGATCTGCGTGACCCAGCGCTGGTTGAAGCGGCCGCGTTCGCTGGCCGACAGGCCGTCGGGGATGCGGCCGGCAAGCAGCTCCTCCATCGCCTTGCGGGCGAGGGCGGTGCCGGCCGGGTCGAGGTCGGCGATGGCCGGCGGACGGGGCGTCGCCAGTGCCGGCACGTAGTGGGCGGCGACCAGGTCGGCGATCCTGCCCTGGCGCGCCGCCGCCGAATTGGCCAGCACGACTACGGTCAGGCGCTCGTCGGGATAGCGTTGGAGGGCGGCCTTGAAGCCTTGCCAGGCGCCGCCATGCTGGACCACGCGATGGCCGTTCTGACTGCCCACGTACCAGCCCAGGCCGTACGGACCGCTGCTGCCGTCGTTCAGGCGCGCCGGCGTCCAGCTGGCCTGCTTGGCGCGGGCGTCCAGGATGGCGTCGCCGTCGAGTGCCATGCTCCAGCGCGCCAGGTCGCGCGCGCTCAGCGCGATGGTGCCGTCCGCGGTCCGGTTCAGGCTGGGCGCCACCCAGCGCTGGTTCTGCAGCCTGCCGTCGATGCGCTCGTAGCCCGCGGCGCGCCCCGGCACGATGTCGGATTCGCTGATCACCCCTGCGCTTGTCATGCCGAGCGGGGCGAAGATGCGCTCCTCCAGCTGGTCGCCGAAGAACCTGCCGCCGGCCCGCTTGGCGATGAAGCCGAGCAGGTGGTAGCCGGCATTGCTGTAGGCGAAGCGCTCGCCGGGGACGGATAGCAGCGGCATCGAGGCCTCGAGCGCGATCAGTTCCTCGTCCGTGTAGTCCTTGCGCAGGTCGATCTGCGTGTACGGGTCGTCCAGGCCCGAGGTATGCGTGAGCAGGTGGCGGATCGTGATGCCCGCCCATGCCGGCGGCGTGTTGTCGAGGTGGCGCGAGATCGGGTCGTCGAGTGTCAGCTTGCCGTCCTTCTCCAGCAGCAGGATCAGGGCGGCCGTGAAGGTCTTGCCCGTCGAGGCGGACTGGAACACGGTGTCGGGCGTGACCGGCACGCCGTGCTCCACGTTGGCCACGCCATAGCCCTGTGCACGGACGATCTTCCCGTCCTTGACCACCACGAGCGCCAGGCCCGGCACCTGGCGGCTCCGCATCATGCGCCCAATCGCATCGTCGATCGCATCGGCCCGGACCGTGCCGGCGCACAGGCCTGCCATGAGAACGAAGGGAATCGATATGCGCATCGTGCTTTCTCCTGCATGAGTGGAAACGGCCCGCATTGTAAGGGCCGCGACGTTGACATTCATGCCAATCATCGTGGAATATCTGCCACGATGAGCATTCCACCCGACCTGCATACCGCCTCTGGCGCCGGCGCTTCCGGCATCGACATCTGGCTGCTGGTGTTCCCGAACTTCATGCTGCTGGACGCGACCGGTCCGATCCAAATTCTTTCCACCGCCAACGACGAAGCCCGGGATGCCGGACGCGCGCCGCCTTACCGGCTGCACCTGGTCGCCGACGGCGGCGGGCAGGTGACGTCGTCGTCCGGCGTCGCGGTCCTGGCCGAACCGCTGCCGTCCGCGCTGCCGGCCGGCGGCACCCTGATCGTCTCAGGCGGCAAGCTCGCCGACCTGCCGGCCGAGGGCAGCGCCCTGCTCGACTGGGTCGGGCAGGCCGACCGCGCGACGGCGCGTACCTGCGGCGTCTGCACCGGCGCCTTCGTGCTGGCCCGCGCGGGCCTGCTGGCCGGCCGCCACGCCGCCACCCATTGGCAGGAGGTGCCCGACCTGCGGATCCAGCATCCGGATGTGCAGGTCCAGGACGACGCCTTCACCGTCAGGGACGGCAAGTTCCACACCTCCGCCGGCATCAGCGCGGGCATGGACCTGGCGCTCGACCTGGTCGAGCAAGACCTGGGCCGCGCCGCGGCGCTGGCGGTGGCGCGGCTGGTGGTGATGTTCCTGAAACGCCCCGGCGGCCAGCGCCAGTTCGGTTCCGGCATGCCGCCCCCGGCGCAGGAGGAGGGTACCTGCGCCGAGCTCACTGCCTGGCTGCGTCCGCGCCTCCAGCAGGACATCGAGGTCGGGGGCATGGCCGCGGCCTGCGCGTTGTCGGTGCGTACCCTGCACCGGCGGCTGCGCCAGGAAGCCGGCATCACGCCCGCCCAGCTGCTGGCGCGCCTGCGCCTGGAGGCGGCCTGCCGGCTGCTGGAACGGCCAGGCATGACGGTCAAGCGGGCGGCGCGCGACAGCGGCTATGGCACGGAATACAACCTGCGCCGCGCCTTTTCCACCCAGCTGGGTGTCCTGCCCAGCGAGTACCAGTCGCGTTTCAGCTAGCCCGGCGCTATCGCGCGCGGCTCATCCGGATAGCTCGTTATAATCGTCCGATTACAAAAAGTTGGCGGCGATACAACACACCACGGCGACAGGTTTCCCACTCCTGCGACCGGGCGCCGCGTGGAATCGAACCGGGGCTATCCTGATGAGTAACGAAAGCAGTCTCTCCCTCCTGCCTGACGCGGCCCGGCCGGAAGGCGGCGCGATGCTGCCCGGCCAGGCCATCGAATGTCCGCGGCCCATTTTCCCTTCTGTAAAACCCGACAACTGGCCCGAAGGCATGCAGGCCATCGCCGACCTGATCGTCGCCTCGCAGTTTCCGATGGCGATCGCCTGGGGGCCGGAACTCAGGCTGTTCTACAACGATGCCTATGCCTCCCTGTTGGGCGACAAGCATCCCGGCGCCATGGGCCAGCCGCTCACGCTGGTGCGTCCGGAGCTCTGGCCGCGCCTGCAGCCCTACGTCATGGAAGCCCTGTCGGGCCAGCCGGCGCAGTTCGAGAATGCGCTGCTGGAGTTCTACCGCAACGGCAAGCTGGAGCGGCGCTACTTCTCGTCCTCGATCACGCCGGTACGCCACGAAGGCGAGATCATCGGCGTGTATTTCGTGCTGTCCGACTGCACCTCGCGCGTGCTCGCCGAGCAGCGCCATGCCTTCCACCTGAAGCTGAGCGACACGCTGCGCGGCCTGGTCGACGCGGTGCACGTGATGCAGGCCGCGAGCCGGCTGACCGGCGAATACCTCGGCGTGGCGCGGGTCGGCTACGGCGAGGTCGACGTGTCCGGCCGCCTGGTGAGCGTGGACCGCGACTGGACAGACGGCGGCATCGCCAGCCTGGCGGGAGAATCGCGCGAACTCGACAGCTTCGGGCCGGCCATCATCGACCAGCTGCGCCGCGGGCGCACCCTGCGCCTGGACGATATCGCCCTGGACGAACACGCGGCCCCGTATGCGGCCGGCTATGCCAGCATCGACGCGCGCTCGATGATCATCGTGCCGCTGATCGAGGAGGGACGCCTGGCGGCCATCTTCTATTTGCACGAGCAGCGCGTGCGCCACTGGAGCGACCAGGAAGCCGCGCTGGCCGAGGACGTGGCGCGCCATACCCGCGAGGTAGTGCGGCGCGCCCGCGTCGAGGAATCGCTGCGCGACGAGAAGCGCGTGCTCGAGATGGTCAACCGCACCGGCCAGGCGCTGGCCTCGACCCTCGACCTGGGCACGCTGCTGCAGGCGATCACCGACGCCGGCACCGAGCTGGCGGGGGCGCGCTTCGGCGCCTTCTTCTATAACGCCGAAGACGAGCACGGAGAGCGGCTGCAGCTGTATACCCTGTCCGGTGCCCTGCGCGAGGACATGGAGCGCCTCAGCAAGCCGCGCGCCACCGAGATCTTCCGTCCCACCTTCGACGGCGAAGGCGCGATCCGCAGCGACGACATCACCTCCGATCCGCGCTATGCGCAGCTGGGCCCGGGCAGCGGCATGCCCCCCGGCCACCTGGCGGTGCGCAGCTACCTGGCGGTGCCGGTGGTGTCGCGCGCGGGGCAGGTGCTGGGTGGGCTGTTCTTCGGCCATCCGGAACCGGGTGTGTTCACCGAGCGCACCGAACGCATCGTCGCCGGGGTGGCCGGCCAGGCCGCCATCGCGATGGACAATGCGCGCCTGTACGAGGTGGCCCAGAAGTCGGCGCAGGAACGCGACGCGCTGCTGCAGAGCGAGCGCGCGGCGCGCGTGCAGGCCGAGCGCCTGAGCCATGCCAAGGACGAGTTCCTGGCGATGCTGGCGCACGAGCTGCGCAATCCGCTGGCGCCGATCAGCAGTTCGGCCAGCCTGCTGTCGATGCAGTTCAAGGACGAGCCGCGCATCCGCCAGACCAGCACCATCATCAGCCGCCAGGTACGCCACATGAGCCGCCTGATCGACGACCTGCTGGACGTGTCGCGCGTCACGCGTGGGCTCGTCAAGCTAAAGCTGGACGTGGTCGACTTCCGCGACATCGTTTCGGGTGCGCTCGACCAGGCGCGCCCGCTGCTCGAAGAAAAGAGCCATGCAGTGCAGCTGGCCTTGCCGCCTGGTCCCGTGTACGTGCGCGGCGACCAGACCCGCCTGGTGCAGAGCGTGACCAACATCCTCAACAACGCGGCCAAGTACACCCAGAAGGACGGACGCATCGCGCTGGCGCTCGACAGCAGGGACGGGCGCATGCGCCTGGACATCAGCGACAACGGTTCCGGCATGCCGCCGGAGCTGCTGCCGAGCGTGTTCGACCTGTTCACGCAGGGCGCACGCACGCTGGCGCGTTCGCAGGGCGGGCTCGGGCTGGGCCTGACCCTGGTCAAGCGCCTGGTCGAGCTGCACGGCGGCGAGGTCGGGGCGCACAGCGACGGCGTCGGCCTGGGCAGCCGCTTCACGCTGGCGCTGCCCTGCGTGGAGGCGGCGCCCGACGCCGGCGCGGCGACGGGGCGGCTGCAGGAAGAAGGGGCAGGGCTGGACCGGCCGCTGCGCTTGGTCCTGGTGGACGACAACGCCGATGCGGCCGACAGCCTGTCGCAGCTGCTGGGCGTGCAGGGCTACCACACGGCGGTCGAGTACGACGCGCGCTCGGCCATGCGCCGCGCGCGGGCCGAGCGCCCGGACGCCATGCTGGTCGACATCGGCCTGCCCGACATCGACGGCTACCAGCTGGCGCAGCAGCTGCGCGCGATGCCGGAAACGCGCGATACCGTGCTGGTAGCGATCACCGGCTACGGCCAGGCCGGGGACCGCGAGCGCGCCATCGAGGCCGGCTTCGCCCACCACCTGGTCAAGCCGGTGGACATGACGGCGCTGGGACGCGTCCTGGAATCGGTCGGCGCCAGTGCGGCGCGGGCGGAGTCCCTGGCGAGCGCGCCCTGACGAAGCGTCGGCCGGGCGGTTATCATGGACGCTCGTCCATGAAAGGATTCGCATGTCCAGTTACGTCATCACCGCCCCGGCCCAGCCCTCGCTGGCCGTGGCGGACAGCGCGCAACGCTTCCCGATCCGCCGCGTGTTCTGCGTCGGCCGCAACTACGGCGCCCATGCGCGCGAGATGGGGAGCGACCCGAACCGCGAGCCACCCTTCTTCTTCACCAAGCCGGCCGACGCCGTGGTGCCCGCCAGCGGCGCCGTGCCGTACCCGCCCGCCACCCAGGACCTGCACCACGAGGTCGAGCTGGTGGTGGCGCTGGGCGCTGGAGGGAGCAATATCGACCCGTCTGATGCCATGTCCCTCGTGTGGGGCTACGGCGTGGGCCTGGACCTGACCCGGCGCGACCTGCAGGCAGTGGCCAAGGATGCCGGCCGCCCCTGGGACATGGCGAAGGGCTTCGACGCCTCGGCGCCGTGCAGCGCGCTCATTCCAGCGGCGAAGCTCGGCCATCCGCAGGATGCGCGCATCTGGCTGGAGGTAAACGGCGCGCTGCGCCAGGAGGGGAACCTGAACGAGATGATCTGGCCGATCGCGGACGTGATCGGCCACCTGTCGCGCCTGGTCACGCTGGCGCCCGGGGACCTGATCTATACCGGTACGCCGGCGGGTGTCGCGGCCTTGAAGCCGGGCGACCAGCTGCGCGGCGGTGTGGATGGGGTCACGGAGTTCGCGTTGTCTATCGCGTAGGGTGGGCGGGTCTCCCGCCCGCGCGTTCAACCAGCTGAAGAATAGCCGCGCGAGTGTTCATCCACGAGTTGAACGCGCGGACGGCGAAGCCGTCCACCCTACGAGCGAGTTTTGATTAAAGCCTCCATCTGCGCCAGCAGTCCTTCTCTCGCCGCATCGATCTGCGCCCCATTGGTCTTGCTGGACAGCGCAGCACGCTCCTTGCGCCCCAGGAAGTACGCCACCCGCTCCGCATTCGCGCCCGACGGATGCGGCAGCCCGTGCAGCACGCGTCCGGCGGGGATCACGCCTTCGGCGACCAGCCAGTCGAGCGTCTCGCTGACGCTGGCGCCCATCGGGATGTACAGCGCGTCCGGCAGCTGGCGCGCCTCCTGCGCGAACCAGCGCAGTACCTGCTCGCGCAGGAAGGCATTGCGCAGCGGCGAGGGCGAGCCGCTGTAGTTTTTGCCGTCCACAAAAATCGGGTGGCGCAGGATCGCGCTCACCTGCACCAGCCCGGCATCTTCGCCGAACAGGGTGGCGCAGCCGGTGATGCCGAGCCAGCGCTGTACGCCGATCGCATCGAGCAGGGCCACGAAGTTGGGCCGGATCGCGCCGCTGAAGGCGCCCGCCAGCCGCGCCGCGCGCAGCACCGTGGTGTCGTCGCTGCCTGCCGCCAACTGGCGCTGCGCCTCGCGCATCGCGTTCTTCCACTGCACGAAACCGGGCGTGATGCCGGCGACCACGATGCGCGCCTGCGGGTGGATCGATTCGAAGGGAATGTAGTGGGCGCTGTAGCGTCCTTCGCGGCCCAGCAGGAACGTGTCGGGGATCTCTGCCGGCGCCGCCACCTGCGCCAGGTCGAGCTTGCGGATCGCTTCGCGGTAGCGGGAAAAGAGCGGTTCTGGCATCGGGATCGGAGGTCGCTGAAAGCCTCATGGTAGCGCACGCCGGCGCGGCAGCGCGAACGCATGCATTGCCGCGAAAACTGGTACGCTGTCTCCATCAATGGACGGCCGCAGGAATCACAAAAACACGCGGCCCGGGAAGGGGAGGATGCCATGGCCGACGTGGCGCTGATCACGGTGCACGGGATGGGGGAAACCCCGCCCACCTATGCCGACGGGCTGATGGACCGGCTGCGCGGGCAGTTGGGTAGCCTGGCAGGGCAGGTGGTGATGCGCTCCGTGTACTACCAGAAGATCCTGCAGGACAACCAGAACTATGTGTGGGAGCGTACCCGCGAGTACAGTGCGGTGCGCTACCCGGACCTGCGCAAGTTCGTGCTGTTCGGCTTCGGCGACGCGGCCGGGCTCGAGAACCGCAAGGAGATCCCCGGTTCGGTCTACGAGCTGGCACAGGGCGAGATCGCGCGCACGCTGCTGTCGGCGCACGCGCTGCGGCCCGGTATGCCGGTGGTGTTCGTGGCGCAGTCGCTCGGCTGCCAGGTCCTGTCGAGCTACATCTACGACGCCCAGAAGGCGGCCAGGGGCCAGCCCGTCGGCGCCGGTATCTGGCGCAACATCGATGCCTGGGCGCTGGCTGCCATCGGGCGGGCGCTCACCGCGAGCGAGAAGACCTTCCTGGGCGCGGGCACCTGCGCTGCGCTGGTCACGACCGGCTGCAACATCCCGGTGTTCATCGCCGCGCACAAGATCATGCACATCATCCCGATCGAGCGGCCGACCTCGCTCTTCAAGTGGATCAACTTCTACGATCCGGACGACGTGCTGGGCTGGCCGCTGCAGCCCCTGCCGGGCGGCTACAACGAACTGGTGGAAGACCGCATCGTCAACGCCAGCGGCGGCGTCGCCAGCCTGCTGCTGCGCAGCTGGAACCCGTTCTCGCACAACAGCTACTGGGACGACGCCACCGTCGTCGCTGCCATCGCCGCCATGCTGCGCCGCCTGGCGGCCTAGGATCAGGCCTCCGCCTCCGCTTCGGCGTCAGCGTGAACAGGGTGCGGATGTCGCCCGCCACCGTGCCGCGCGCGTTGCGGATGGAGGGTTGGCGGAACTGTTCCAGCTGTGCGCGCCCTTCCTCGTCGAGCAGGCCGAGCTGGTCGAGCACGCCGTACACCGCCGGATGCAGGGCGCGGCTGTTGCCGTCCGCAATCTTGATCGCGATGCCCAGCCCCGCCGAGCGGATCCCGATCGCCTGCACCGCGTCGGCGCCGATCTTCGCCACCCAGTCGCCGCCGCCGGCCGTCATCCATGCCAGGTCGGTGCGCGCCGTGCCCGAGACCAGGTCGGGCCGCGCCGTCATGGCGTCGAACAGCATGCCCATGGCGCCGCCCAGCTGCGGGTCGGCGGCGCCTTGCGCGAGGCGCGCATACAGGTGCGCCAGGGTCGACAGGGGCATCGCATAGTTCGGCGCCGAGCAGCCGTCGAGCCCGACCTGCATCCAGTCGGCCGGCATGCCTACCACCTCGGCCAGCGTGTCGCGGATCGCCTGCTGCAGCGGGTGGCTGCGCTCGACATAGCCGCGGGTGGGCGCGCCGTGCAGGCGGCACCAGGCCAGGAAGCCGCTGTGCTTGCCCGAGCAGTTGTGGTGCAGCGGCGTCCAGCTGCGATCCTGGGGCACCGGCTGGCCGGTGAACTCGTAGAACAGCGGCGTGGCGCAGCCGCATTCCAGGTGGCCGGGATCGAGGCCGATCTTGTTGAGGATGGATTCCACGCCCTGCAGGTGCTTATCTTCGCCGGAGTGGCTGGCGCACAGCAGCGCCAGTTCGTCGCGGCTCAGGCAGAAGCGCGCGGGACCGTCGGACAGGATGAAGGGCAGGGCCTGGAAGGGCTTGAGGGCCGAGCGCGTGAAGGTGGGGTAGAGCGGATCGCCGCTCGCGTAGAGCAGGCGGCCCCGCACGTCGACGACCGCGATCGAGCCGGCATGGATGTTCTCGACGACATAGCCGGAATCGGGGTAGCCGCGCGTGGTGGCGACGAGGGGAATGGCTTGCATGGTGTCGTGGCAAAAGGTGTGTGGAAAGCGATCGGAACCCTACTTTAAGGCATTGCGCAACATGCAGACGCACGTTCCCGCATATGCACGGACGCGTCGCGTTTCGCCCGTCAATTCAGGCTGTCTGAGATATCTGCACGGCGTGCAGACGTCCAAAGCCGGCGCCGATATGCATGCCCCGCTTGGTAGCGGTTTTCTGCATTTCGTCGCGCGTTTTCCGCGTTCCAGCGCTTCCGGCTTGAGCCTGCACGGCAGGTCGCTACACTTCCCTCATCGCCAGACAAACCGAGAGAAACGCTGGCGAAACTGAACCACGTGGACCGCGCGGCGCGAATCGAACTACTTCAAGAACCGCCAGGTCCGAACCCATTCATTTTCGACCCGAAAGGAAGTACATCATGCGTACCAAACTGCTGCTGGCCGCCGCCGCCACCTTCTTCACCCTGACCGCCAGCGCGGCACCGCAAGGCACCGTCTCCGAGCGCGTCGACGTGGTCGGCGCCCAGCCGAAGCAGGCGCAGATGGCTCCATTCATGTTCGACCGGGTGCAGGGCGAATACCAGCTCGACGACGGCCGCGTCCTCACCGTGACCGGCAAGCGCGATGGCCAGGCCCGCAAGCTGTACGCCGACTTCGGCGACGGCGCCACCGAGATCGTCCACGTCGGCAAGAACCGCTTCGTTGCGATGAACAAGGACGTGCGCCTGTCCTTCGCGCGTCCGGTCAACCAGCGCATGGTGGACGCTGTCACCGTCAGCAACCTGGCCGGCCGCCAGGTCGCCCTAGCCCAGCGCTGAGCCGAAACGCCCGGCCTGGTAATCGTCGATGGCCTGCGCGATCTCCTCGCGCGTGCTCATCACGAAGGGGCCATGCGAGACCACCGGTTCCCGGATCGGTTCCGCATGGCCGAACACCACCAGGGCGTCCTGGCTGGCGCGGATCTCGACCGTGTCGCCGGTCTCGTCCAGCTCCACCAGGTGCATCGGGCTGACCAGGTCGGCATGGTTGCCCACCTGGACCACCCCGCGCGCGACGTAGAGGAACACGTTGCGCCCCTCCAGTCCACCAAAGCGGATGCTGCCGCCCGCGCGCATCTCCAGCGTGCTCATGAACACGCTGGTCAGCGAATGCACCGGGCCCGTGCTGCCTTCCCATCCCCCCGCAATCAGGTTCAGCAACACCTTGCCCTCGTCGACCGCCAGGGCAGGGATGTCCGCGCGCTGCAGGCCGGTGTAGGCCGGCTCGCTCATCTTCAGGCGCGAGGGCAGATTGACCCACAGCTGGAGGATCTCGATCGGGCCGCCCTGCTCGAGGAATTCGCGTGGCGAGACCTCGGCATGCACGATGCCGCGCCCGGCCGTCATCCACTGCACGCCGCCGGCGTGGATCACGCTCTCGTGGCCGGCATTGTCGCGGTGGGCCAGCATGCCTTCCAGGATGAAGGTGACGGTCTCGAAGCCGCGGTGCGGGTGCGGGCCGAAAGGCAGGCCGCGGTTGTGCGGCGGGTAGGTCTGCGGGCCGTGGTGGTTGAGGAACAGGAAGGGATCGATCTGGTCGACCAGGCGGCCGGGCAGCGGGCGCTGCGTGATGAGGTCGCCGATATCGTCGCGCATCGCGGGATGCAGGCGGTGGACACTGCGGGCTGTCATGGTGGGTCGCTCCTGTGGTTCATTCGTCCTAACGATACTCCAAGACCCCCTCCCGGGCCCACACGCCTGTGCTAGACTTCTTGCACTTTTGCAACCATCGCTTTGCACTGGAGACGGGACTTCATGATTCGAAAAACACTGCTGGCCAGCCTGCTGCTGGCTTCCTTCACGTTGCCTGCCGCAGCGGCCCCGGCGCCCGTCAAGGTCCCGAGCGAGGTCGCCGTCAAGACTGCCAAGTACGCGGCCAGCACCTACCGCAAGGACATCGTCGACACGCTGGCCAAGCTGGTGAGCTACAACACGGTGGCCGACAAGAACGTCCCGTCCGACAAGAACCCGGTCCATATCGCCTTCAAGGAAGCGCTGAAGGCGGAAGCCCAGCGCCTGGGACTGGACTACGCCGACCACGGCTGGACCGTGATCATCGGCCTGGGACAGGGCAGCGAACGCGTCGGCGTGATCACGCACGGCGACGTGCAGCCGGTCGACCCGAGCAAGTGGAAGAAGTCGCCCTTCGTGCTGGACCGCACCAGTGAGCCGGGCAAGCTGCTGGCGCGCGGCGCCGAGGACGACAAGGGCCCGATCGCCACCGCCATGTACGCGATGAAGTCGATCAAGGACAAGGGCCTGCCGCTGTCCAAGCGCATCGAACTCTATGTGTACATGGGCGAGGAGTCCGACTGGCAGCCGCTGGTGGAGTTCCTCAAGACCCACCAGCCGCCGCAGGTCAACATCACGCTCGACGCCGAGTACCCGGCGGTGACGGCGGAGAAGGGCTCGGGCCTGGTCGCCGTGACGATCCCGAAGGCGGGCGCGGCGGTGCCGCCGCAAGGCGAAGCCTACGTGGCCGAATTCGGCGGCGGCTTCTTCATTACCCAGATTCCCGAGGACGCCAGTGCCGTGATCGCCAACGCGACGCCGGAAATCGAGCAGGCCATCCGCGCGCGCGGCGCCAGACAGGAGGGCATGCAGTACAGCTTCAGCTGGCAGGGCAGCAGCTTGAGCATCAAGGCCAAGGGCGTATCGGCCCACTCGTCCAAGCCGGAAGACGGCGTCAACGCGGTCAGCATGCTGGCCGATGCGCTGGCCGTGCGTCCCTGGGCCAACACCACGGCCGGCGGCGCGGTGAACTACCTGAACGAGATGGTGGGGACCGGCATCTACGGCGAGAAGTTCGGTGGTATCGCCTACCGCGACAGCTTCATGGGTCCGATGAGCTTCGCGCCGACCGTGATCAAGCAGAACGACGACGGCATCGAAGTGCAGATCAACCTGCGCCGCCCGCAGGGCAAGAGCAGCGAGCAGCTGACCAACGAAGTCAATGCCGCGCTGGCGCAGTGGCAGGCGCGCCGGCTGCCGCTGGCCAACGTCAAGGTCCGCATCGGCGAACCCTGGCTGCAGAAGAACGCGCCGCACCTGCCGACCCTGATGAACGTGTTCTCGTATTTCACCGGCATGAAGAATCCGCAGCCGATCGCGATCGGCGGCGGCACCAATTCGCGCCTGTTCCCGGGCGCGGTGAGCTTCGGTCCGGCCATGCCGGGCAAGGTCTACACCGGCCACTCCGAGCACGAGTTCATCACCGAGAAGCAGCTGCTGCTGAATCTGCAGATGTACACGGCGGTGCTGGTCGAACTGGCGAAGTAAGCGCGCACGCTGACATCCCAGCCCCGGCACCGTCCGGGGCTTTTTTTCGCCCGCTTCCGCTCGATTCCGGCATGAGGTCCACCGTCGTGTTCATGTAGAGCTGGTAGGTGGCTGGCTCGCCAAAATGTGTAAATAATTCCAATCGTTCTGTAGGATTGTACTTACAAGAGAGGGTGGTGCTGGCGGGGTAAATGCGCCTTTCCCTCGGAGCGACAGGGCGGGCTGCGAGGCCGGCTTTTCGCTCCGCGGTCCCTGCCGTTGATGGCCGGAAAAATGCCACCGTGCTAGAGGGAAAATGTGGCGAAAGCAGCATGATAGGATCACTGTTACAGACCGCGAGGACACCGGAGAACCCGGTGTCGGCTCGCGCTCCTTGCTTTACGAATGCCCGACATTTTTTGGATGCCATGCACAGCAAAGATCTCAAGAAGCCGGACGGACGCAACCTGACCCTGTACAGCAACCATCCGATCCCGGAAGGTATCGCTGCGCCCAGCCCTTTCCCTGATCCCCAGCATGCCAATCCCCACCTGCGCTGGCACCCGCTGCGCGGCGAATGGGTGACCTACGCCGCTTTCCGCCAGAACCGTACCTACCAGCCGCCGCCGCAGTACAACCCGCTGGCGCCGATGAGCAACCCGCAGCACCCGACCGAGATGCCGGCCGGCGACTACGAGGTCGCGGTGTTCGACAACCGCTTCCCCTCGCTGGCGCTGGAGTCGCACGAGCCGCCCAGCGTGACGGTGCCGACCGCCCCCGCCAACGGTCACTGCGAGGTGGTGGTGTTCACGCAGGACCCGCAGGCTTCCCTTTCCTCGCTGCCGCTGTCGCGCATCGAGCTGCTGCTGTCGGTATGGGGCGACCGCACGACGCGCATCGGCCGCCACCCGCACATCCACTACGTGCTGCCCTTCGAGAACCGCGGCGCCGAAGTCGGCGTGACCCTGCACCATCCGCACGGCCAGATCTATGCCTATCCCTTCGTGCCTTCGGTGCCGGCGCGCATGCTGGCGCAGGAGCGCGAGTACTTCCTGCAGCACGGCGCCAGCCTGCTGTGCGACATGGCGCGCGACGAAGCGGCGGACGGCAAGCGCGTGCTGTACCACGACGACTACGCGATCGCCTTCGTGCCGGCCTGCGCCCGCTATCCCTACGAGGTGTGGGTGATGCCGACCGCGCCATGCCAGGATTTCGCCGCGCTCACGCCGCCGCAGCGCGAAAGCCTGGCGCGCGCGCTCAAGACCGTGCTGCTGAAGTTCGACACGCTGTGGAACCGTCCTTTCCCTTACCTGATGGCGTGGTACCAGGCGCCCACCGACGGCGCCGCGCATCCCGAGACCCAGCTGCACGCGCAGTTCTACCCGCCGTACCGGACCCGCGAGCGCCTGAAGTACCTGGCCGGCACCGAGCTGGCGGCCGGGATGTTCGCGATGGACGTGCTGCCCGAGACCACCGCCTACGAGCTGCAGCAGGTCGAAGTCAGCCTGGATGAGAGCGGTGAACTTGCGGAGGCCCGCGCATGACCCCGGTCCGGCAGCGCGCCACCGAGGTCGCGGACAAGCTGGCGCTGTTGCGCGCCCACCTGGCCGCGGCCCAGGCCGGGGCGATTCGCCTGCGCGGCGTCGACTGGTTCGCCTGGGTGACGGCGGGCGGCTCGAGCGCCGTGCTGCAGACCACCGACGGCGGCGTGGCCGAGGTGCTGGTGACGCCAGAGGAAGCCTGCATCCTGACCGATGCGATCGAGGCCGAGCGCCTGCGCGCCGAGGAACTGCCCGACGGCTTCACCTTCCACATCGAACCCTGGACCGAGCCGGAGCTGCGCGAACGCTACGTGCAGAATGCCGCGGCCGGCCGCACGATCCTGTCCGACCGCCCCGCGAACGGCGAACAGCCGCTGCCGTACGCACTGCGCCAGCGCCGCATGGTGCTGGAGCCGAGCGAGCGCGAACGCTACCGGCTGCTCGGCCGCGAGGCCGCCGAGGCGATGAGCGAAATCCTGCGCCGGGCGCGGCCCGACTGGACCGAATTCCAGCTCGCCGGCGCGGGCGCCGAGGCGCTGTGGCGGCGCGGCATCCACCCGGCCCTGGTGCTGGCGGCCGGCGAGCGGCGCCTGCCGGCCTGGCGCCATCCGACCCCGACCGGCGAACCGCTGGGCGCGCGCGCCATGCTGGTGTTCTGCGCACGGCGCCACGGCCTGTACGCCAACCTGACCCGCTTCGTCAGTTTCGCAGGCGTGAATTCCGCGCCGCTGGACGAGCAGCGCGCCCTGATGGAAATCGAGGCCACCGGCCTGGCGGCGATCGAGCCGGGCAAGTCGCTCTCGGCCGTCTACCACGCGCTCGAGGCGGCCTACAAGCACGCCGACCGCGAGGCGGCGATCCGCGAGCACCACCAGGGCGGCATCACCGGCTACCGCGCGCGCGAAGTCGTCACCGGTCCCACCACCGCGACCCTGCTGGAAGAGGGCATGGCATTCGCATTCAACCCGAGCTTCGCGGGCGTGAAAATCGAAGACACTTTCCTGCTCGGCCCCGACGGGCTCGAGAACCTAACGTTCGACCCCGGCTGGCCGGCGGCGGACGTACATGGCCGCAAGCGGCCCCTTTGGCTGGAGGCGCAAGCATCATCATGACGAACACCGACACCTTCTTCGGCGGCGCGCCGGAGGTGAACGCGTCGGCGCCCGGACGCGTCAACCTGCTCGGCGAGCATACCGACTACAACGACGGCTTCATGCTGCCGGTGGCGACCCCGCAGCGTACCGTGGTGGCGATGAGCCGCAGCGGCGACGACCACTTTCACTTCTATTCGCCGACTTTCGACAACACCGTCACCTTCGCGCAGGGCGGCAGCGCGCCGCAGGGCTACGGCAGCTACATCGAGGGCTGCATCCGGCTGGTGCAGGCGCAAGGCGTAGAGGTACCGCCGCTGCGCGTCTACATCACCACCGACCTGCCGGTCGGCTCGGGCCTGTCCTCGTCCGCCGCGCTCGAGGTGGCCACCCTGCGGGCCATGCGGGCGCTGCTCGGCTTCGAGCTCGACGACGTCAAGCTGGCCCGCATCGCCCAGCGCGCCGAGATCGAGTTCGCGCACGTGAACTGCGGGATCATGGACCAGATGGCGTCCAGCCTGGCCGACGAAACGAACATGCTGTTCATCGACGCGCGCACGCTGGAGCACCGCCTGGTGAAGATGCCGCCCGATACCGAGCTGATCGTGGTCGACTCGGGGGTGGCGCGCAAGCTCGCAGCCAGCAAGTACAACGAACGGCGCGCAGAGTGCGAAGAAGCCTCGCGCAAGCTGGGCGTGCAGGCCCTGCGCGACGTCACCGACCCATCGTCCGTCGAAAGCCTGCCCTCGCCGATGCGCGAGCGGGCCCGCCACGTGGTGCAGGAAAACCTGCGCGTGCTGGAAGCGGCGGGCGGCGTGAGCGCCGAGCGTTTCGGCGAATTGATGAACGCGTCGCATGTCAGCCTGCGCGACGACTACGAAGTTTCAATCCCCGAGCTGGACGAGCTGTGCGCGCACCTGCGTGCGGCGCCCGGCGTGCTCGGGGCACGCCTCACAGGCGCCGGCTTCGGCGGCGCCTGTGTGGCGCTGTGCCGGGCAGGTCAGGCACAGCAAGCGGCCGCCGCCGCGCTGGCGGCCTACAACAAGAACGGACGACAGGGCCGGATCCTGATTCCGGTTCCGACTGAACAGAAAGGACAACAATGAATCAGTTTGAATATCCCCGTCCCCAATTGGTGCGCGACAACTGGATCAATCTCAACGGAAAATGGCGCTTCACCTTCGACGACGAGCTGCGCTATGCAAAACCGGAAGACGTCGCCGAGTGGACCCATGAAATCAACGTGCCCTTCGCGGTCGAGACCGAACTGAGCGGTATTCAGGACACCGGTTTCCATATCGCCGTCTGGTACCAGCGCGAGTTCGAGCTGGCGCCCAACGACAAGCGCACCATCCTGCACTTCGGCGCGGTCGACTACGCGGCGCGGGTGTGGGTGAACGGCCGCCTGGTGGCCGAGCACGAGGGCGGCCATACGCCTTTCCAGGCTGACATCACCGACGTCATGAATGCGGACGGCAAGCAGGTGGTGACCGTGTTCGTCGAAGACGATCCGGCCGACCTGGCCAAGCCGCGCGGCAAGCAGGACTGGCTGCTGGAACCGCACTCGATCTGGTATCCGCGCACCACCGGCATCTGGCAGACGGTCTGGGTCGAGCAGGTCGAGGACACCTACATCGCCTCGCTGCGCTGGACCCCGATCTTCGAGACCTACGAGATCGGCTGCGAGGTGTTCGCCACCGGCCACACCCACCAGGAACTGTTTGTTGAGGTCAAGATCTGGCATGGCGAGCAACTGCTGGCGGACGATTACTACAAGCTGCTGCAAGGCGAAGCGAACCGCAAGATCGCGCTGTCCGACCCCGGCATCGACGACTCGCGCAACGAGATCCTCTGGAGCCCGGAGCGACCGACCCTGCTGGATGCCGAAGTGACCCTGCGTTGCGGCGACCGCGTGCTCGACCGCATCCGCTCGTACACGGCGCTGCGTTCGGTCTCGATCAACCGCGACCGCTTCATGCTCAACGGCCGACCCTACCAGCTGCGCCTGGTGCTCGACCAGGGCTACTGGCCCGAGTCCTTCATGACGGCGCCGTCGGACCAGCACCTGAAGCGCGACGTCGAACTGGTCAAGCTGATGGGCTTCAACGGCGTGCGCAAGCACCAGAAGATCGAGGACCCGCGCTTCCTGTACTGGGCCGACAAGCTGGGCCTGCTGGTGTGGGAAGAGATGCCCTCGGCCTACCGCTTCAGCTCGCGCGCCATCAGCCGCATGGTGAGCGAATGGACCGAAGCGATCCAGCGCGACTACAGCCACCCCTGCATCATCGTGTGGGTCGCGTTCAACGAGTCCTGGGGCGTGCCGAACCTCACGCTCACCCAGGCGCACCGCAACGCGGTCGAGGCCTTGTACCACCTGACCCGCACGCTCGACTCGACCCGGCCGGTGATCGGTAACGACGGCTGGGAAGCCTCGGCCACCGACATCCTCGGCATCCACGACTACGACTGCGACCCGGAGAAGCTGCAGGCGCGCTATGCGGTCACCGATCCGGTGCGCACCCTGTTCGACCAGCGGCGTCCGGGCGGCCGTATCCTGACCCTGGACGGCTTCCCGCACCGCGGCCAGCCGATCGTACTGACCGAGTTCGGCGGCATCGCCTACGATCCGACCCAGGATCCGGACGCGGACAAGACCACCTGGGGCTATTCGCGGGCGCACACGGCCGAGAGCTACCTGTCGCTGTACCGCGATCTCCTGAGGGTGGTGAACGAGACCTTCATGTTCAGCGGCTTCTGCTACACGCAGTTCACCGACACCTTCCAGGAAGCCAACGGCCTGCTCAACGCGGACCGCACGCCGAAGCTGCCGCTGGAGGTGATCAGCGCCGCCACCCGCAACGTGGCGCTGCAGCGCAAGGAGGTCGAGGCGGAAGGCGATGGCATCCCCGGCGGAACCGGCATGCCGTAAGCGCACGCGCAAGCGATAGAGACGCGCACCGGTGACGGTGCGCGTTTTTTGTGTGGCGTGGGGCGGTGGGCACGCTGCAGCAGGTCCGTGCCGCAGCGCGATCGAACGGAGCGACTTAGCGCTGGATGACGCCGCTGGTGACGTTCACGCGGTCGCCGCTGCGGAAGTCGGGCGTGCTGGCATGGTTGACGACCTGGGTGCTGCCGTCGTCCATGCGCACCGTGACGCGGTAGCTGTTGGCGCCGCTGGCCCCGGCTGCGCCGCTCGATCCGGTGCTGCCGGCCGTGCCCGAGCTGCCCGAGCTCATGCTTTCGCTCGGGACGACTTCGATGGCGAGCACCGTGCTGTTGGGTGCGGCGCTGCCGGCGGCCGAGGCGCCGGTCGCTGCCGACGAGCCGGACGATCCGGTGCTGCCCGATGCGCCGCTGCTGCCGGACTGGTCCCAGCCCGAAGAGCCGCTGGTGCCCGAGGTGCCAGAGCTGCCCGAGGTGCCGGTGCCCATGGTGCCCTGGCTGCTCGAGCTGCCGCTGCTGCCGGTGGGATTGCCGGAGGCGTCGGTGGCGCTGCCGGAGCCGTAGCTGCTGGAGCCGCCGGTGCCGGTCGCACCGGAGGTGCCGCTCGAACCGCCCGTGGTAGTGCCGCTGCTGCTGGTGCCGCTCGATGACTCGCCGCCGCCGCGCATGCCGGCGCACCCGGCCAGGCCCAGCGATACAGCCAGCAAGCCCGCCAGGAGCATGCTCTGGTGTTTTTGCTTCATGGTCAACTCCTTATGGTGGATGTTCAATCGGATGCGTGACGATGCCACGTGCCACTGGAGTGAGAGGGGGGAAGCGCGTCAGCGTTCCAGCTGACTCGGGTTGAGCCTGAGCTGTATCAAGGTGCCCACGAGGCTGGTGGATTTTTTTGCGGTGCCGAAGGTCAGCGCTGGCGCACGCTGCCGTGCTGCGGCACGATCAACGCCAGCAGGGTGCTGGTCAGCAGCGCTGCGCTCACGTCGACCATCCAGTCGCGCACGTCGCCGCTGCGGTAGGGCAGGAAGCTCTGCACCAGCTCGTCGCCGGCGCCCATCAGGGCGATCGCCAGTAGTGCCTTGGCGGCGCGCACGGGACCGCTTCCGGTGCTGCCGAAGAACCACAGCATGGTCAGGAAGGCATAGGTCAGGCCGTGCAGCACCACGCCGGGCGCGAATTCGCCCACTTCGGCGCGCGCCCCCGGGATCGATCCGGCAACGACGATGCCCGCGAACAGGACGAGGGCGGTCTTGATGCGGGCGGAGCGCAGGCGGGGATCGAGCAACAGGAAGGACAGGAAAGCGGGCATGACGACGAAACGCTGGCAAAAGCGAACGATATCACAGCGCTTGGCTTTCCTGTCGCACCGACCGGCTCGACGCACCGGTCGCCGGCATCCCGGCGGGCTGCCCCTTCAGATCGTCAGCGCGGGGACGCCGTTCGTATAGTGGGCGTCGAAACAGCTTTCGCAGTCGGCGCAGAAAAGGTGTGCCATGCGGACGCTGTTCTGCCGCAGCACGAGCTTGAGGTGGGTGTGCTGGCACTTGGGACAGATTTCGCGCACGCTGCCGAAAGTCAGCAGGTTCAGCGGGGCGCTGTCACCGTCGAGCTGGTCGATGACGGCAAGGGGATTCAGTTCGCTCAGCACCAGGTTGCCGTCGGTATGGTGGCGGCGGCTGGCGCTTGCTTCAGGCGGATGCGCGTAGTTCTCGGATACACGTTGATTCATAGGACAAGCTCCCATTATCGTGTTGTCTCCGCAACCCTGCGAAGCAGGAAACGCAGGGCGGGAGCTTCATCATAGCGAAATCCTGCAGGGCTTCAAGCCCAGCGGGGTGATTTTTATGATGGTGTTGCCGATGTGAAGAAAAAAATGCCCGTCAGGAACTGACGGGCACAACCCAAGATCGGGCCAAGAGACGTAAATCGGTTGGTGTGTTGCACGCCGGGTGCAGCACACCTGCTGCCATCACGCATATCGGTTGCGTGTATCGCAGGTGATTCAAAGTATACGGGGTGAATGTGACCACACTATGACAGCGATCAAATGTGAACCGAGACGACCGAACTGTTCCGGATGTCCGTGATCTCAACAATATCGCGCAGGACGCGCTGAACAAAAAAAAGCCCGCTCTAGGCGGGCTTAAAACTATTTTCTTGGAGGAGAATAGTGGAGACAGGTGAGATTATGCTGCGTCGCCAAATATACGTCCAATTTAGAATACGGATACCAGACATTGATATTTCGAATATCTGTTTCATCAAGATGCTGGCGCGGCGCACTTACTCGCGCACGGGTACCGTGTAGTTCAGCGCCATGCGGCCGCCGTCCGCGTACAGGGTCTGGCCCGTGATGTAAGAAGCGTCGTCGCTGGCCAGGAAGGCGCAGACGGCCGCAACTTCCTCGGGCTCGCCGCAGCGTCCGAGCGGCGTGCGCGACAGGATCGTGTGACGCGCTTCCGGACTGCCGAGTACCGCTTTCTTTGCCAGTTCGGTCAGAATCGTGCCCGGGCCGATGGCGTTGACGCGAATGCCGTGCTCCGCCAGGCTGATCGCGGCCACGCGCGTCAGCTGGTTGACGCCGCCTTTCGAGACCACATACGGCACCTGGTTCGGGATGGTCAGCTCGGCATTGACGCTGGACATATTGATGATGCAGCCCGTCTGGCGCTTCACCATCTCGCGCGCCGCCGCCTGGCTGCACAGGAACATCGATTTCAGGTTGATGCGCAGCACGCGGTCGAAGTCTTCCTCCGCCAGCTCGAGGAAGTCTGCCGCATGCGTGACGCCGGCATTGTTGACGAGGATGTCGACCTGCCCGAATGCCTCCAGGGTGGCGGCGATCATCGCATCGACATCGGCCTTCAGGCTGACGTCGGCCTGGTGGAAGCGGGCGGCTTCCCCGAGCCTGGCTGCGGCATCCCGGCCTTCGAGGCGGATGTCGACGAGCATGACGCGCGCGCCTTCCTGCACCAGGCGCGTGGCGCAGGCCAGGCCGATGCCCTGGCTGGCGCCCGTTACGATGGCTGTCTTGTCGGCTAGTCTCATGGCGGCATCCTTGCTTGTAAAGCCGTCATTGTATCCAGCCCGCGAACGGCGCCAGCGTTTTGTCGCTGCCTATGCCCATTCCGGAAACAGGGGCGCGATGACGAACAGGACCGTTCCGTTCTGCACGGCGTGCGCCGTCGCCGCAGTCAGGGCGGCCGGCGCGATGCCGGCCCAGCGCATGTTCACGTAGGCGCAGGCAAAGATCATCCCGCCGAAGAAGGTCGTCATCCCGTGGGCTAGCCCGCCGTTCAGGTAGTGGCCGTAGGCGAACACCAGCGCGCTCAGCAGGACACAGGCGACGGGCGGCGCGCCGAGGCGGTGCGCGGCTTCAATCGGCAGGACCTGGCCGAGCACGGTTTCAATGATGGGGGCATAGATGACGCCCGCCAGGAAGACGCCGACCGGAGTAAGCCGGGCGAGACCGGCAGCAGCGGAATGTCCCCATAGCTCCGGAGGGAGAAACTGCAGCACGAGCGCGGACACACAGAGTGCGCAGAGCGTTCCCGCGAGGCCCAGGCATGCACCCAGCGCAAGCGCACTGCGGTAGCGCCGACGTTCGAGGCTGTCGCGCCAGCAAGCCAGTCGTGGCGGGATGGTCGTGATCCGGTGGGCCATGGGGCGCTGCATGAAGTGCGTGGCTGCCCATGATAAGTCCGCGCCGTCGTCGGCGACAGCGCGGCATCAAAGGAATGCTCAGAGCATCAGCGGTTTGTCCGGCAACTCGTTGGCGCGGCTGCCGTTGGCCGGGAAGTGCTGGCGCAGCAGCTCGTTGACCTGCCCGATGGCGGCCAGGGTCGCGTCGTGGAAGCTGCCTTGCCTGAAGCCGTCCGTCATGGTGCGGCACACCCCCTGCCAGGTAGCGCTGTCGATCTTGCGGTCGATGCCGCGGTCGGCCACGATATCCACCTTGTGCTCGGCCAGGTTGATGTAGATGAGCACACCACAATTGTCCTCGGTGTCCCACACGCCGTAGTCGGCGAACAGGGCCAGCGCGCGCTGACGGTTGCTGACGCCGTCCCAGGCGTCGTCGAAGGGCAGACCCTTTTCGACGATCAGCCGCACTTCGCCGCGGTGGGTCTGCTCGCCGGCGGTGATCGCCTCGCTGATCGCGCTGAGCGTGGCTTCCGGGAAGGCGCGCTTGGCCTCGCCTTCGCTGCTGCGCAGGTGGCGCCAGGCGCGTTTGATGCGTTGCTTGAATCCCATTACCAGTCTCCCGAGGCGCCGCCGCCGTCGAAGCTGCCCCCGCCGCCGGAAAATCCGCCGCCACCGAATCCGCCTCCGCCGCCACCGAAGCCGCCGCCGCGTCCCATGCCGCTCATGATGTTGCCGAGGATGATGCCGGTCGCGACATCGCCCAGGCCGCTGCTGCGGCGGTGGCCCCAATGGTGCGGCGAGAGCCGGCTGCGGCGCGGACGGAAGATCGAACGCAGCAGGAAAAAGCCGATCAGGAGGGGAATGATACCGAACAGCGAAAACCCGGCGCCGCTGTCGACCTGCACTTGACGCTGTGGCGCCGGCTGCTGCGCCGGGGCAGGGAAGCTTTCCTTGTTCAGCAGCGTCGCGATGGCGCCGACGCCGGCCACCAGGCCTTCGTAATAATGGTTCTGCCGGAAGTGCGGCGCGATCACGTCTTGCAGGATGCGTTTCGACTGGGCGTCCGTCAGCACGCCCTGCACGCCGCGCCCGGCCTCGATGCGCAGCCGGCGCAGCGAACTCGGGTTGTCGCGCGCCACCATCAGCAGCACGCCGTCGTCGATGCCCTTGCGGCCCAGCTTCCAGGCGTCGGTGACGCGGATGCTGAACTGCTCGATCGCTTCGGGTTCGGTCGATTTGACCAGCAGCACCGCGATCTGGCTTCCGGTGCGCGCCTCGTAGTCGGCCAGCACCGCCGTGAGCCGCTCGCGCTGGCTGGCGTCGAGCATGCCGGCTTCGTCGACCACGCGCCCGGTCAGCGCGGGTACCGGCTTGAGCTGGGCGAAGGCGGGTGCTGCAAGCACAAAAGCCAGCAGCAGGGCCCACAGGCAACGAAGGAAACCGGCTCCGGTCGGCGCGTGCATCGCTTATTTGCCGAAGTCGACCGTCGGCGCCGTCGAGATCGCCTTTTCGTTCTCGACCGTGAACGAGGGCTTGGTCTCGTAGCCGAACACCATCGCCGTCAGGTTGGTCGGGAACTTGCGCACGGTGACGTTATAGTCCTGCACCGAGGCGATGTAGCGCTGGCGTGCGACCGTGATGCGGTTCTCGGTGCCTTCCAGCTGCGACTGCAGGTCGCGGAAACTGGTGTCGGCCTTCAGGTCCGGGTATTTCTCGGCCACGACCATCAGGCGCGACAGCGCGCCGGACAGCTCGCCCTGCACCTGCTGGAATTTGTTGAACGCGGCCGGGTCGTTCAGGACTTCGGGCGTGATCTGGAAGCTGGTCGCGGCGGCGCGGGCCCGGGTGACGGCCTCGAGCGTCTCGCGCTCGTGCGAGGCATAGCCCTTGACGGTGTTGACCAGGTTCGGGATCAGGTCGGCGCGGCGCTGGTACTGGTTGACCACTTCGCCCCAGGCGGCGATGGTTGCCTCGTCCTTGGTCTGGAACTCGTTGTAGCCGCAGCCGGACAGCAGTGTACCGGTCAGGACGGCCACGGCCAGGGTTCGGGTCCAGCGCGAGAAGAGGGTAGATGTCATGTTCGTTCCATGGCTATTGTCGAATGGTCAAAATATACATGATGTAAAGATATTTTGGCGCATCGTCCGGGGCCAAACCCAGGCTGCACCCGTCCAGCGCCACGGCTGGCGGTACAATATTGGGTTCGCAATAACTGACATACAAGAGGCCCGGATGACTTTCATCGATAAACTTTCCGCAGCATGGACCCGCAACAATTCCCTGCTGTGCGTCGGGCTCGACCCGGACCTGGCGCGCTTCCCCGCGCAGCTGCAAGGCCAGCCGGACGGCATCGTCCAATTCTGCAAGGCGATCATCGACGCGACCGCCGACCTGGCCTGCGCCTTCAAGCCGCAGATCGCCTACTTCGCGGCGCTGGGCGCCGAAGCGCAGCTGGAGGAAATCTGCCGCTACCTGCGCGAGCAATACCCGCACATTCCGCTGGTGCTGGATGCCAAGCGCGGCGACATCGGCGCCACCGCCCACCAGTACGCGCGCGAAGCCTTCGAGCGCTACGGCGCCGACGCGGTCACGGTCAGCCCCTACATGGGCTTCGACTCGGTCGAGCCCTACCTGGAGTGGGCCGACCGCGGCGTGATCGTGCTGTGCCGCACCTCGAACGCGGGCGGCTCGGACCTGCAGTTCCTGGACGTGGGCGGACGCCCGCTGTACCAGCACGTGGCCCAGCTGGTGGCCGAGAAGTGGAACCGCAACGGCCAGCTGGCGCTGGTGGTGGGGGCGACCTTCCCGGAAGAGATCGCGCAGGTGCGCAAGCTGGTGGGCGACATGCCGCTCCTGATTCCGGGCGTGGGCGCGCAGGGCGGGGACGTGGAAGCGACCGTGCAGGCCGGGCGTACCGCGAACGGCGCCGGGATGATGATCAATTCCTCGCGCGCGATCCTGTATGCGGCGCCGCAGGCGGGCGAGGATTTCGCCGCAGCGGCGCGCAGGGTGGCGATGGAGACGCGCGACGCGATCAATGCGGCGCGGGGCTAAGGGCGTCCCCCAGCCTCAATACCTGCTCGGCGCAATCGTCTCCGCATAGTCATACAGCGCGCCGAGGATTTCCTCCGCGCGCTCGTCTGCATTCTCGGACAGCGCGTCGATCTCCATGAACAGCTGGTCGACGGTGCGCGCCCTGGAAGCGCCCTCGAACAGCCGCGCCGCCCGGTGCGCCTCCCACAGTTCGCGTTCGTCTTCCGACAGGGTGTCGGGGAAGTTGCGTGCGCGGTAGCGGAAGAACAGCTCGCCCAGGCGTTCGTCCTCGAACGAGGGCCGCATGGCGGCCAGCGCTTGCGGCTTTTCCTGACGCAGCGATTCCAGCTTGCGGCGGTCGCCGTTGCCGACGAAGCCGCCGTACAGGTCCTCGTCGACGTCCACCACGCCGCCCGCGGCCGGCTTCTTGAACACCTCGGCCCAGATCGCGCTCATGTTGCGCCCGCCCGCGGCCAGCGCCGCGTGCGCGCGTGCCTGCTCGACGTCGATGTTCCAGCGCGCCGCCATGGCGGGCTGCAGGGTCTTGAGGTTCCCGACCAGCATCGGTGACTTGTTCAGGTGCACGCTCTTGATCGGCAGGCGCGTCATCCCTTCCGGCATCTCGGCGCTGCGGGTGAACAGGCGGGTGCGGATTGTCTCGACGTCGAGCTCGAACAGCTCGGACGGGTCGTGACGGCAGTCCCAGACCAGGATCTCGTTCTTGTTGGTCGGGTGCTGGGCCAGCGGCCAGACCAGGCCCAGGCAGCCGTGCTCGACCGGAAACATGCCGGACACGTGCAGGAAGGGCTGGCGCTGGCCCGGGTCGAGGTGCAGGCCCATCTCGGCGGCCACCCGCTCCTTGCGGCGCAGTTCCAGGCAGAAGTCGAACAGCTTGGGCTGCTTCGAGCGGATGAGGCGGGCAAGGGCAATGGTGGCGCGCACGTCCGACAGCGCGTCGTGGGCGGCATCGTGGACCAGGCCGTTGGCTTTGGTCAGGTCTTCCAGGCGGAAGCTCGGCTTGCCGTCTTCCTTGCGCGGCCATTCGATGCCGTCCGGGCGCAATGCGTAGGTCATGCGCACCACGTCCAGCAGGTCCCAGCGGCCGCAGCCGTTCTGCCACTCGCGCGCATACGGGTCGATCAGGTTGCGCCAGAACAGGTGGCGCGTGACCTCGTCGTCGAAACGGATCGTGTTGTAGCCGACGCCGATGGTGCCGGGCTCGCTGAAGGCGGCTTCGATCTGGCGAGCGAATTCGTGTTCCGGCACGCCATGTTCCAGGCAGTGCTGCGGGGTGATGCCGGTGATCAGGCAGGATTGCGGGTCGGGCAGGAAGTCCGGCGCCGGCTGGCAGTACAGCATGATCGGCTCGCCGATCTCGTTCAGCTCGGCATCGGTGCGGATGGCGGCGAACTGGGCCGGGCGGTCGCGGCGCGGGGTCGCGCCGAAGGTTTCATAGTCGTGCCAGAGGAAGGTATGCGTGCTCATGTATTGCTCAGGTATTGTTCTTGTGTCGCCGTCGGGGGCGGGCAGGCGCCATGGTGGCACAGAATCGGCGCGGCGTCAGCCAAAGGACTGGAAGCGTGACTAGATGCTGACGCGGTCGCGGCCTGCCTGTTTGGCACGATACAAGGCAGCGTCGGCCGCCGCCATCAGGTCCTGCTCGTCGCCGCCCGGCGCCAGGCTGGCCACGCCGAACGAGCCGGTGACGTGGGGCAGCGGCAGGCGCATGTCGGGGAAGACCAGGGTCGTGCGCAGGCGCTCGGCCAGGCGTTCGGCCACCATCTCGGCCAGGGCGGTCGGGGTGTCTGGCAATACCGCCATCAGTTCCTCGCCGCCATAGCGCACCGCGAAGTCCGAAGGTCGCAGCGATTCGCGGATCACGCCGGCGGCGCTCGACAAGGCGGCGTCGCCCGCCAGGTGGCCGTGGGTGTCGTTGAAGCGCTTGAAGTGGTCGAGGTCGATCATGATGACCGACAGCGGGCTGCCGTCCTGGCGCGCGCGCATCGCCAGCTTGGGCAGCATCTCGCCCAGCCAGGCGCGGTTGTACAGGCCGGTCAGGCCGTCGTTGAGCGAGAGCTGGCGGTAGAACTCGCCCAGTTTCTGGCGCCGCTTGAGCTGGGCGTTGGCCGCCCGCACGCGGAAGGACAGCAGGCGCAGCAGGTTGCGCGCGAGCACGTTCGAACGGTCGATCAGCTGCCACACCAGTTCCGGCTCGATGACCAGCAGCTCGCAGTCTTCCAGTGCGGTCATCGCGGCCAGGTTGACGGCGTCGTCCAGCACGGCCTGCTCGCCCACGCTTTCGCCCGGCAGCACGCGCGTGGTGCCGCTGTCCTCGCTGCCGCTATGGGCGTCCGGCGCCACCTCCAGCATGCCCGACAACACGATGTACAGGCGGGCGCGCAGTCCGTCCTCGACCCGGCGGCCGGCCGCCACCCGGATCACCGCGCAGGGGGCGAGCGCTGCCGAGACGACCGGATCGTCGGCGTCGCGGAACAGCTGCAGGTCGCGCGTGGTATAGGGGGAAGCACCGAAGGTGCCGATCGGATCCAAAAGCTTGCTCGAGCGGGAAAAAAGAAACTGGATGTTGATGTCATTACCTTACGGCATGATAACTCATTGCAACTCCTGCGCGCGGGCTGGCGTTCCAGAAACAACAGTGGTCAAATGGCGGCCATGACACATCCTGCCCACCTGGTCGACGCGCTTGGCCACCAACACCGTCCCGCACCCGGGGCCCGCATCGTGTCGCTGGTGCCTTCGATTACCGAACTCCTGTGCGAGCTCGGCCTGGCAGGGCAACTGGTCGGCCGTACCGGCTTCTGCATCCATCCGCGCGAGGCGGTGGAGGCGATTCCGAAGGTCGGCGGCACCAAGGACGTGAACGTCGAGAAGATCCGCAAGCTGGCGCCGACCCACCTGGTGGTCAACATCGACGAAAACGAAAAGCCGACGGTGGAGGAACTGGCGAAGTTCGTGCCGCACATCGTCGTCACCCATCCGGTGGTCCCGGGCGACAACCTGGCGCTGGCGCGCCTGATGGGCGGCATCTTCGGCGCGCAAGTGGCAGCGGAGCGCTGGTGCGCCGCCTTCGAGCAGGAATACGCGGCCTTGCGTGCACTGCCGCCGGCGCCGGCGCGTACCGTGCTGTACTGCATCTGGCAGGATCCGTGGATGAGCGTGTCGAACGACACGTATATCGCCGCCATGCTGGCCGAGCTGGGCTGGAAGGTACCGGAACTGGGGGAGGCGCGCTACCCGCGCTTCGAGTGGTCGGCGCAGCTGGTGGACGGGCTCGACGCCGTGCTGCTGTCCACCGAGCCCTACCGCTTTACCGAGGCGCATGCGGACGCGCTCGAGAAACAGCTCGGCATCCCGGTGTTCCTGGTCGATGGGGAAATGATGTCGTGGTACGGCAGCCGCGCGCTGGCCGGCCTGCGCTACTTGCGTGAAGTACGGGCAATGCTGGAAGGTGTTACCTGAATAAAAACGCACGCCCAGGAGCAGGGCGTACGTGCAGTGCGCTCAGGAGTCGGTCAGGTGCTTGTCCGCCAGCGGATCGTCGATCACCGGGGACGTATGCTTGTTCTTGTCCTGCAGGCGGCCCAGGGCGCTGTCGAGGGCGCGCGCCAGCTTGCTGCCGGCATTCTTGATCGACAGATGCAATTCTTCGGCGTGCTCATGGACGACGACCGGCTGGTATCCGCGTACGCGCGCTTCCATCATGCAGGAATTTCCGCCGTCGGCATGTTTTTCGCGATTTTCATTGCTCAGGTGAACCTCGACACTGGTGAGGTGATCGCTGAAACGGCCGATGGCGCCGTTCACGATGGTTTGCACGTGTTCTTCCAGACCCGGGCTTTTGCTGATGGTACGGTCGGTATTGACGTTGATTTGCATACGTTCGCTCCTATTGTCATAACGATTACATCTTACATTGGCGTCCATGTTGGCCGCGTCCTGTACGACAGGTGGGGCCGGTACGGCAAGTTGCAAGGCCGACCATATCCAGGACTCAGCGGCGGTGCTTCGTGAAGAATTGCCAGATGAGCTCGTTCGCATCGACATCGCGCGTGGTCTTGCCGATCGGCAAACCAACATTGAAGGCATCGGCGCCGGGCCAGGTATGGCCGCCGTCCTTCACCGTCACCAGGGCCACGCGGACGTCCGCGCTGCCCTGTTCGCGGTAGCCGACCTCGGTCCCGTCGCTGGCGTCGCCATTGAAGCTGCGCAGCTGTTCGGGGGCGCCCTCGAGTCCGTTGCGCCTGATCCAGTAACGATGGCTGTCCATGGCCGACAGGTAGCCGCTCGCCTTGCCGTCGTAGGCCACGACCCCGTCGGCCGTGCCGTGGATCAGCATCACGCCGAGCTTGCCCGTCCTGGTGTGGTGCTGGACCACCGGTTCCGGCATCGGTCCGCCCACCGAGGCCACCGCGGCGAATACATGCGGCAGCTCGGCCGCCAGGCGCAGGGCAAAGAAGCCGCCGCGCGACAGTCCGGTCGCATACACCCGCGACGTGTCGACACGGTAGTCCTTCTTGAGTTTCTCGAGCAGGGCCTCGGTGAAGCCGACATCGTCGCTGCCGCCCAGGTAGGGCATGTCGAAGCCGACGTTCCAGTCGTGCTTGATGCCAAGCGGGTAGACCACGATGAAGCGGTGGCGGTCGGCGGCCCGGTTCATGCCGGTGTAGAGCATCTGCTCGGCCATCGTCATGCCGCTGCCGTGGAAGTTGAACACGACCGGGTAGGACTGCTGTGGGTCGGCGTGGTAGGAGGGGGGCGTATAGACGATGTAGCGGCGTTTTTCGTCCTTGTACACTAGCGTGCTCCTCTGGGCGAAGGCGCTGCTGCAGATGCTGGACAGGACCAGCAGGGCGATCAGGATTTTTTTCATTGGATGCTCCCCGAGTGAATGGAGCACCCAGCCTAAGGGGGAGGCGGTGAAATCGCGGTGAAATCCGCTGCCTTTTTCAGCGCACCGGCGGCAGGACGATCTCGACCCGGTAGCTCGCTGCGCCCGGCTGGAACGCGATCTCCCAGCCCATGCTCTGGGCCACCCGCGCCAGCAGGTTCTGCCCGTGCGCGAAACCCTGTACCCGGCCGGCGTGCGCCGCATCCACGGTATTGGCGATGAGCAGCCGCCCGTCGTCGTAGCCGATGGCAAGCCGGGTATGCGGCCCGCCATGGAACAGGGCATTGCCTACGCAATTCGTGACGAGCAGCTGGGCGAGGTGCGGGTTGCCCACGACCTGCAGCCGTTCCGGCAGCGTGAGCGCCAGGCGCTGGTCGTCCCAGGCGGTGGTTCCGGGAATGCGCAGCAGCGCCGCCTCGATGCAGGCGCGCAGGTCGAAGGCCTCCAGCCCCACGTGTTCGGCCCGCGCCAGCGCGAACAGCACGTCGATGGTAGCGCGCAGTTCGTCCACGCCGGCCTGCAGCTGCCCGAGCTCCTCGCGGCCCAGCGGCCTCGTGGCCGCCAAGGCCAGGGTGTTGTTCATGACGGTGAGGGGCGTGCGCAGCTCATGCCCGACGTCGCGCGTGAAATCGTGCTCGCGGCGCAGGGCCGCCTGCAGCGCGCTGAAACTGGTCTCCAGGCGCTCCGCGAGGATGCCGATCTCGTCCGCCCGTCCGCGCGCGCTGAAGCCCGCCGTGCCGCCGGGACGCAGGGCCTGCGCCTCGTGCGCCAGTATCTGCAGCGGCTGTACCAGTCGCCGCGCCAGCAGCCAGGCCAGCAGCAGGGCCAGCGCGATCAGCGCCGCGGCAACGAAGATCAGCACCCCGCCCACGTCCTGCACCACCTTCGACACCACCAGCACGGGAGCGACGTCGGCCAGCAGGTAGATGCGCCTGGCGCCGCCGGACCCGTCGGGCAGCTCGCGTACCATCAGGTGGTAATGCTGGCCGGTGCGCGTGAACACCTCGGCGCGCAGGTCGCCGGGCGCGCTTGCTGCGCGCACCACGGACGGCAGCGTAGCGCGGCTGGTGTGGACAGTGACCAGGTCGCTGGCGGGGCGGAGCGTTCCGCCGTGGCGGGCGGCCTGCGCTTCGATGGCGGCCGCTTCGCGCTCCAGCAGCCGCTCCACCAGCATGTCCTCGGTGACGTAGGCGATCACCACCGCCAGCCCCGTGTAGCACAGGCAGATCAGGACGGTGAAGCCCGCCAGGGCGGCGAACAGGCTGCGGCGGATCGACCTGGGCATCGTTCTAGGCCTCCAGGTCGAGCCGGTAGCCGAGCTGCAGGATGGTGGCGAGCAGCCTGCGCCCGGAGGCCCCTTCCAGCGTCTTGCGCAAGGTGTAGATGTGCGACTTGAGCGCATCGCTGTCGGGCGGATTCGCGCCCCACAGGTGCTGGACCAGGGCCGAGCGCGAGACCGGATGCGGATGCTCCCTGCACAGCAGCTGCAGGATGCTGAAGCCGGCCTGGGTCAGGACCAGGGGCCGGCCGTCGTAGAGCGCGCGCTTTTCCCGCACCAGCAGGGTCAATGGGCCGACCCGCATCTCGTGCTGCTGGTGCAGCGTCCCGCGGCGCGCCAGCGCTTCGCAGCGCAGGGCCACCTCGCGCAGGTCGAACGGCTTGGCCAGGTAGTCGTCGGCGCCCTCGCGGAAGCCCTGCGCCTTGTCCTCGAAGGCGTCGCGTGCGGTCAGCATCAGGACCGGCACGTTGCTGGGGGCATGCGCCTTGATCTCGCGGCACACCTGCAGGCCGTCCATGTCGGGCAGGTTGAGGTCGAGCAGCACCACGTCGTAGCGGTGCTGCGTGGCCAGCCGCACGGCCAGGGCACCGCTGCCGGCATGGTCAAGCTGCCACCCCAGGCCCTCGAGGAAATCGACCAGCTGGCGGGCGATGGTCGGGTGGTCTTCGACCACCAGCACGCTCAGCACCTCGCGCTTCATGCGCGCTGCCTTTCGCTTTTTTCTTCCTGATGGTGCGGGAAGCGGTCCATCCGCGACAGCACCGGGAACAGCAGCGCCCACAGGCCAGTGACGGCGAGCGTGGCGGCGCCGCCCAGCAGGATCGCGCGCACCAGGCCGAGCCAGCCGGCGGTGACGCCCGACTCGAATTCGCCCAGCTCGTTGGAGGCGCCGATGAACACCGAGTTGACCGCGCTGACGCGCCCGCGGATGTCGTCCGGCGTTTCGTACTGCACCAGGAGGTGGCGGATGTAGACGCTCACCATGTCGCCCGCGCCGAGGAGGAACAGGGCGCCCAGGGCCACCGGGAAGCTGCTGGTGAAGCCCATCACCAGCGTGGACAGGCCGAACACGGCGACACCGCCGAACATCCACAGGCCGACGCGGCGCGTAATCGGGAAGAACGCCAGCGCGATCGAGCACAGGGCCGCCCCCAGTCCCGGGGCGCTGCGCAGCCAGCCGAGGGCGGTGGGGCCGGCATGCAGCACGTCGTGGGCATAGGCGGGCAGCAGGGCGGTGGCGCCGCCGAACAGCACCGCGAACAGGTCGAGCGAGATCGCGCCCAGCACGATCGGGCGCGACCACACGAAGCGCAGGCCTTCCATCAGCGAATGCCAGCTCACCGGGCCCTGGCTGCGCGCCTGTCGGGTCGCACGGGTGCGCGACATGCACAGCACCGCGATGCTCAAGAGGCTGGCCGAGATCACGTGCACTGTCATCGGACCGAAGGCGTACAGCAGGCCGCCGATGACCGGCCCGGCGATCACGGCCACGTGGAAGGTCGAGGAGCTCAGGGCCACGGCCTGGCTGAAGTCCTGGTCGGGCACCAGGTTCTTCAGCACCGCCTGCGAGGCAGGCATCATGAAGGCGCGCGCGGAGCCGAACAGCACCAGGATCGCGAACACCGGCCAGACGATGGTGCTGCCGCTCGCCGTGAAGCTCACCAGGAGCAGGCTGCACAGCAGCTGCGTGGCCATGCACAGCAGGACGATGTTGCGGCGGTTGTGGCGGTCGGCCACGTGGCCGGCCCACAGGATCAGCACCAGGAAGGGCGCGAACTGCGCCAGGCCGATCAGGCCCAGGTCGAACAGGCTGCCGGTGATCTGGTAGACCTGCCAGCCGATGGCGACGCTCTGCATCTGCACCGCGAGGGTGCCGAGGAAGCGGCTGGAAAGGTAGAAGGCGAGATTACGGTTGCGCAGGACGGCCAGGCCGCTGGAAGGGGACAGCAGGGACATGAAGGGCTTTCGGGACAATGCTTGGGCTCGTTAGCCTCGCATTGTGCCCGAATTGCGGCCCTGCCGTGCCTTAGGCTTGCGCCAGGTCCGCCTCGCTGGTGAAGGCGTCGGCGAAGAACTCGTCTTCCGGCAGTCCGCACTGCGCCACGTAGTCGCGCCGCGCCGATTCCACCATGATCGGCGCGCCGCAGGCATAGACCTGGTGGCCGGAGAGGTCCGGGAGGTCCTGCATCACGGCCGCGTGCACGTAGCCGGTGCGGCCCTGCCAGGCGTCTTCCGGCAGCGCGTCCGAGATCACCGGGACGTACTGGAAGTCCGGCAGCGTGGTTTCCCATGCGCGGCACAGCTCGTCCATGTACAGGTCCTGGGGACGGCGGCCGCCCCAGTACAGGCGCACGGGACGCGTCGACTTCAGGTGCATCAGGTGCTCGACCAGCGCCTTGACGGGCGCGAAGCCGGTGCCGGAAGCCAGCAGCACGATCGGCTTGTCGGATTCTTCGCGCAGGAAGAAGGTGCCGAGCGGGCCTTCGAAGCGCAGGATGTCGCGCTCCTTCATGGCGCCGAACACGTGGTCGGTGAACAGGCCGCCTGCCAGGTGCCGGATGTGCAGCTCGAGCGGGCCGCTGAACGAAGGCGCGCAGGCGATGCTGTAGGCGCGGCGCTTGCCGTCCTTGAGCAGGAATTCGATGTATTGGCCGGCGCGGTAGGCCAGCGCTTCGTTGGCCGGCAGCTGCAGCGTGACGATGGCGACGTCCGGCGCGGCCCGCTTGATACCCGCGATACGGGTCGGCATCTTGCGCACCGGGTACTCCGAGCTGCCGCCGACTTCGCGCGCTTCGATGACCAGGTCCTGCTGCGGCACCGCGCAGCAGAACAGCGACATGCCCTGGGTCTTTTCGATGTCGCTCAGGGCGCGCTGCTGGTGCGGCTTGTGGGTCAGCTCACCATCGAGGACCTTGCCCTTGCAGGAACCGCAGGCGCCGTTCTTGCAGCCATAGGGCAGGCCGATGCCGGCACGGATGGCGGCGGAGAGGACGGTTTCGTCGGCTTCGCAGGTGAACTGGTGGCCGCTGGGCTGGACGGTGATCTGGAAAGTCATGCAGGGTCTGGGTGCCGATAGTGAATGGCCGGTATTCTACACCGGGGCCAGCGGGGCCGTGAAACGCCAGGACGGCGCTGTGCTAGAGTGACGGGCTTCCGAATCCGCACCATCGCCATGACCCAGCCTTCCGCTTTCCTCCGTCCGCGCCTGCTCATCGTTGGCTGCGGCGACGTCGGCATGCGCCTGCTGCCCCTGCTCGGCGGGCGCTTCCGGGTGTTCGCCCTGACCAGCCAGCGCGAGCGCTGCGTCGAACTGCGGGCCGCGGGCGCGGTGCCCATCGTCGCCGACCTGGACCAGCCCCATACCCTGGGCCGCCTGCGCGGACTGGCCGACCGGGTCGTGCATCTGGCGCCACCCCAGCCCGAGGGCGCCTTGGACCGCCGCACCCGCCACCTGGTGGCGGCGCTGGGCAAGGCGGCGCGCCTGGTGTATGTGAGCACCAGCGGCGTATATGGCGACTGCGGCGGCGAGCTGGTGCACGAGACGCGTCCGGTGGCGCCGCGCAATGCCCGTGCGCAGCGGCGCGTCGATGCCGAGCGGGTGCTGCGCGCCTGGGCGCTGGCGGGCGGCACGCAGCTGTCCATCCTGCGCGTGCCCGGCATCTATGCCGCCGGTCGGCTCCCGCTCAAGCGGCTGGAGCAGGGCACCCCGGCCCTGCGGCCGGAAGACGACGTGTACACCAACCACATCCATGCCGACGACCTGGCGCGCATCGTCCTGCTTGCGCTGTTTCGCGCGCGCGGCGCGGGCCGGGTGGTGCACGCGGTGGACGACACGCGCATGAAGATGGGCGAGTATTTCGACGCCGTGGCCGATGCCTTTGGCCTGGCGCGTCCGCCGCGCCTGCCGCGCGCCGAGCTGCAGGCGGCGGTCACGCCAACGCTGCTCTCCTTCATGTCCGAATCGCGCCGCCTGGACAATACGCGCCTGAAGCGCGAGCTGCGCGTGCGGCTGCGCCATCCGGACGTGCCGGCGGCGCTGGCGCAACTTGCCGCGGCTCCCGTACAATCGGGCACCCAAGGAGAACCAGCATGACCTATGAAGAATACCTCGACGAAGTAACCACCCTGATCGTCGAAAAATACGGGATCGCGGACGCCGCCGCGATCAAGATCGTCGTCAACGCGCAGGACAAGGAATTTTTCGTCGCCCACGACGACAAGCCCGAGATGCGCACCGTCGAGCGTGCGCACGCCGACGCCAGAACCCTGTACCAGGCCAGCGGCCTGGCCGGGAAGGCCGCCCCCGGCAAGAAGAAGTAAATCCTTCCGCCGCCCTGCGTCTGGGGCGGCAATCTCCCTGTCCACCGACGCTTCCGGCCTGGCCGGAGGCACGCGCACGCGCTTGCCACCCGAGGATGCCTTCAACAAGGGCAGCACCCTTGTGCAAATGGCTTTCCTAATGTGTATCATTTCTCCCCAGGCGAAAAATGCCATACAAACGATGCCATATCGGACGTGTGTGCAAAGAATTCGCGATAGATCACGCAAAGTGACAAATATTTAACAATCCTGAAAGAAACCATGCCCATCAGACGCCTTCCGCCCGGCGCGGAATACGACCCCAACCGGCTCCTTGACGCCATCATCGCCAGGCTCCGCCTGAAGAACGACGCAGCCTTGTCGCGTGTGCTCGAAGTGGCGCCGCCGGTGATCAGCAAGATTCGCCACAACACGCTGCCGATCGGCGCCACGCTGCTGCTGCGCATGCATGAAGAGAGCGAGTTCAGCATCCGGGAACTGCGCGAGTTGATGACCAGGCCGCAGGGAGTGGGGCAGGCGCTGGCGGCCTGAATGAAAAACGGCCGGCGGGACGCAAGCGTCGTCCGGCCGGCCGTTCGAGGGAAGGAGAATCAGGCGGCGTGCGCCAGCTCCTTGCCCGGTGCGGCATCAGGCTGCGCCTGCGACGGCTTTCCCGGCGCGGAGCAAAAGGCGTATGCGGCGCCTGCGGCTTCGCGTGGCTTGCGCGGGGCCGAACAGAATGCATATGCGGCATTCACGGCGTCGAGCTGCTTGCCCGGCGCGGAGCAGAATGCATGCGCGGCGTTGGCGGTTTCGCGCGGCTTGCCCGGGGCCGAACAGAATGCGTATGCGGCATTCGCGGCGTCGAGTGGCTTGCCCGGCGCAGAGCAAAATGCGTACGCGCCGTTGGCGGTTTCGCGCGGCTTGCCTGGGGCCGAACAGAATGCGGATGCGGTATTCGCGGCGTCGAATTGCTTGCCAGGCGCGGAGCAGAATGCGAACGCAGCGTTGGCGGCTGGTCGGGCGCCGAATTCGGTTTCGTAGATCGCACGCATGCGGTCGCCTGCGGCGGCCTGGTCGCCGTCGTTCGCATCCGCACCGATGCCGACGTACGGATAGTGGTGCAGGAAGTAGCCGAACAAGGCTTCGCAGTCGCGGGCGTACTTCATTGTGTCAAGGATGTGGTAGTGCCAGAAAATGTCGACGTCGACGGTCGGCGAAGCCTCCGCGTCAGGGTATTTCTTCATCAGGAACAGGAAGCGGCGGTATTCCGTTTCCACTGCATCTGCCCGCAGGGCGGACCAGCCTTCGCCGGATTCCACATGCATCAGTTTCATTTTGATCGGGGCAAGATCAAGTGCTTCAAATGCTGCGAATTCGTTGGTCGACATAGTTATCACCTTTTATTGTAGATCCGTTTGTTAAGGCATTCTTTTTCTATCCCTAGTGTTGGAGCGGTACGTCAGCGAATCCTCCTCAAAGAATGTGACGCGGTTAATCGGAAGTCAGGAACTACGTCTTGACCGATGGCAGTGATAACAATTGTCCTGCGACCGGTCAGGCTTAGTGTTGAGTTCTGTCAACCGAGTAACTGCTGTGCTGAAACGAGACAACATGGGCACGCATCCGCTCCATGCTCAGGCGATGGCCGGCAGCGCGGCATCGCTGTCGTAGGTTGGAGCAGCGGGTGGTTCGGATGGATGCCCGCCTACGGGAATGGTGACGACGATGGTGGTGCCGGTATCCGGGCCGCTGCTGATCGAGAAGCTGCCGCCCAGGATATTGACGCGCTCTTCGATGCCCACCAGCCCGAAGGATCCGTTGCGGTTGCGGCTGCCCGGCTGCATGCCGATGCCATTGTCGCGGATCGTCATGGTCAGCATGTCGGCGTGCTGGTGCAGGTCGATCCGCACCTTGGTCGCGCGCGCGTGCCGCGCCACGTTGTTGAGCGACTCCTGCAGGATGCGGAAGAAGGCAGTGGCGCAACCGTCGTCGAGGTGGTGCTCGGTTTCGTCCTCGACCAGTTCGCATTCGATGCCGGTGCGGCGCGAGAAGTCGGCCACCTGCCAGTCCACCGCCGCGTTCAGGCCGAGGTCGAGCACGTTCGGCCGCAGGTCGTTGATGATCTGGCGTACGCTGCGGATGGTCAGGTCGATCTGGCGTACGGTCGCGCTGGCGCGTTCGTACAGGCGACCATGGCGGTCGCGCGTGCGGTTGGCAAGGATCTCGGCTTCGATTTTCAGGGCCAGCAGGTTCTGCGCGAGCTCGTCGTGGATCTCGCGCGCGATGCGCTTGCGCTCGCCTTCCTTGATCTGCTCCGCATGCGCGGCCAGCTGGCGCAGCTTCTCGTTGGTGGCCTGCAGCTTGGCCTGGCTGGCGCGCAGCTCGCGCGTCATGTCTTCGGCCATGCGCAGGGCGCTGCGGCGCGACGAGGCCATGGTCTGGAACAGCGCGTAGAGCAGGGCGGTGCTGAGCGTGCCGGCCAGGGCGGCCAGCCAGGGATAGAACAGGTCGAAGCGCGTGTACAGCGCTGATTTCTCGATACTGAAATCGGCGAGCCAATGGCGCTGGTTGAATGCGATCGGCAGGCTGGCACGCAGCAGGCCGGCTTCGTCGGAGACCGGCTGCTGCGGGACTTTCGTCGCCTGATTGCTGTCATACAGGATACCGTTGCGCCGGTTCTCGCCCGGCTCCTGCGGAATATCGTCGAGGTCTGTGAGTACCAGTCGCACCCCGTCGAGCGGGAATCCCTCGAGCACGCCGTCGACCATCCTGTTGACGCCGAAACCGATGCCGACGGAGCCGATGTAGGCGGCGCGGCGCTGGATGACGGTATCGATCGGCATGTCGCTGCGGTACACCGGCAAGCGCATCGCGAGCGCGTTCTGGATCGGACCGGGGCCTATCCTGACGCGGAAACCGGAGGCCGCGATGGTGTTGTTGTCGCGCGACTCTGCCGCCGTATGGCGGATGTAACTGCGTGCTTCCAGGTCCAGGCCGAGCTTGTCGAGCGTTTGCGGGGTGGCCGGTTCCATGTAGAGGAGGATGGTGTAGCTGTCGCGGCCGGGCTGAGCTTCCAGCTTCGTGGCAGGCTCGGGCATGCCGTGCTGGCGCAGGCGGCGGCGTACGTCCGCGTCCACTGCCGGCAACTCAGCCGGGCCGACGCTGCGTGCAAAATTGATGACCTCGATGCCCGGGAAGTTGCGTGGCGTGTCGAGCTGCTCGACGTAGTGGCGGAATTCGTCGGCCCCGACCGTGGAACTGGCGCGAAACAGTCCGGCCGTGCCGCGCAGGACGTCGGTATAACTCTTGATGCGCGCCTCGATCGCGAACTGGGCGGTGCGCGCCATGCCGCGAAAACGCGTCTGGGCATCGGTTTCGATCGCCTTGGCGGTCGCCAGGTAGAGGGCAGCGCCGACCGCCACGGACAGCAATGCCCCTGTCAGCATCGCCGTCGGCATGACGACATGATGGTTGGAGGAGCTGCGGGGGAGCATGATCCGTAATCTCGCTTACTAGGTGAATGCGTCGCGATAATGCGACATACATGCCTACGCTAAGCCTCTTTACGGAACGAAGAACCTATCAGCTTGAATAGGTATAGCAAATATGCAACGATGTAGACGAGATGGAAACGTTCTCGGTCAAGAACAAGAAATTCGGGGGAGCAATGCCGCCTAGCATTGCTCCCCCTCGAATACCTGCAAAACGCAGAAACGATAGCCTGAGTAGTACGGCGTAAGAGGAATTACTTCCCCCAGCTGTCCTTCAGCGTCGTCACGCGGTTGAACACCGGCTTGCCTGGCTGCGAATCCACGCGGTCCGCCACAAAATAGCCGTGGCGCTCGAACTGGAAGCGCTGGTCGGCCACCGCGTCCTTCATGCCCGGCTCCAGGTAGGCGGTCACGGTCTCGAGCGCGTTCGGATTGAGCGCGGCCTTGAAGTCCTTGCCGCCGGCATCCGGCTGCGGCTCGGTGAACAGGCGGTCGTATAGGCGCACCTCGGCCTCCAGCGCAGTAGCCGCGCTGACCCAGGTGATGTTGCCCTTGACCTTGTAGTTGTCCGCGCCCGGCGTGCCCGACTTCGAATCCTCGAAGTACTTCACGTGCACGGCCGTGACCTTGCCGTCCGCGTCCTTGTCGAAACCGGTGCACTCGACCACGAAGCCGTACTTCAGGCGCACGCGCGAACCCGGCTGCTCGCCCACGGGCGGGGTGAAGCGGTGGTAGCCCTTGGTCGGGGTTTCCATGAAGTCTTCCTGCTCGATCCACAGCTCGCGGGTGAACGGGAAGCTGCGCACGCCCATCTCCGGATGGTGCGGGTGGACCGGCGAAGAGCACTCGACCGATTCGCCTTCCGGGAAGTTGTCGACGATGAGTTTCAACGGACGCAGCACGGCGATGGCGCGCGGCGCCTTCGGGTCGAGGTCGTCGCGCAGCGCGCCTTCCAGCGTGCTCATGTCGATCCAGCCGTCGGCCTTGGAGACGCCGATGCGCTCGCAGAACAGCTGGATCGATTCCGGCGTATAGCCGCGGCGGCGCAGGCCGACGATGGTCGGCATGCGCGGGTCGTCCCAGCCGGTCACCACACCTTCATCCACCAGCTGACGCAGCTTGCGTTTGGAGGTGACGACGTAGGTCAGGTTCAGGCGCGCCATCTCGTACTGGCGCGGCACCGGGCGCGGGAAGAAGCCGCCGTCGGCCAGGGTGTCCACCAGCCAGTCGTACATCGGGCGGTGGTCCTGGAACTCGAGCGTGCAGATCGAATGGGTGATGTTTTCCAGCGCGTCCGAGATCGGGTGCGTGTAGTCGTACATCGGGTAGATGCACCAGGCGTCGCCCGTGCGGTGGTGGTGCGCATGGCGGATGCGGTACAGCGCCGGATCGCGGTTGGTCATGTTCGGCGAGGACATGGCGTCTTCCGACATCTTGGCGCGCAGGATGTGCTCGCCGTCCTTGTACTTGCCGGCCTTCATGTCGCGGAAGAGTTGCAGCGATTCTTCCACCGGACGGTTGCGATAGGGCGAGTTGGTGCCCGGCGTGCTGAAGTTGCCGCGGTTCTTCGCCATCTCTTCGGGGCTCTGGCTGTCGACGTAGGCCTTGCCTTCGCGGATCAGGTATTCCGCCATCTCGTACAGCTTGTCGAAATAGTCGCTCGCGTAATGCAGGTATTCGCCGTCGCCCTGTTCCCAGGTAAAGCCGAGCCACTTCACGGAATCCATGATGGTGTCGACGTATTCCTGGTCTTCCTTCTCCGGATTGGTGTCGTCGAAGCGCAGGTGGCAGCGTCCGTTGTAGTCGCGCGCCAGACCGAAGTTCAGGCAGATCGACTTGGCATGGCCCACGTGCAGGTAGCCGTTCGGCTCCGGCGGGAAACGGGTGATCACGGGCGGCATGCCCTCACGCTTGTGCGTGCCTGCTGCCAAGTCGTTTTCGATAATGGCGCGCAGGAAATTGGACGAGGGGGGATTGCCCGCCGCCGTCGGGGTGTTCTTATCAATGCTCATGAAAAAGAGATGGGATAGGTTATTCCGGACATTTTACCGTAACGCAGCAGCCTCTCACTCCAGTATGTGGTGAAGCGCACGGTACGTCCCGTTTGGCAGATACATACTTGGGGTAATTCCGTCCATTCGCAAGGTTCCACCATGAAAACCCTCGCCACCCATCCGGAACTGGTCCGCGCCTGGTTGCTGGCCCTGGCCGGCATGCCGCTGCCACCGCTGCCACCGCTGCCGCAGCGTCGTTCGCAAGCGGCACACCTGGCGCCGCCGGTCCAGCCCCACCGCCGCTGAGACCCGCTCTCGCCAACTTGTCGTTTTCTATAGGATAATCTCGTCCTTGCCGTTTTGCGGCCTCAGCTTTATGGCCCAGACCGTGGCCCATTCCCGGGAGAATTCCAGTTGGAAAATTTATACGCGATCCTCGGCGTCGCCCCGAACGCCGGCGACGACGAGATCAAGAAGGTCTATCGCTCGCTCGCGATGCGTTACCACCCGGACCGCAACCAGGCGCCGGGCGCCGAAGCGCGCTTCAAGGCCGTCACCAAGGCTTATGAAATACTGTCGGATCCGGTCAAGCGTGCCGAATACAACCAGAGCGTCAACCACCGCATCGTGCTCGATGCCGAGGCTGAAGCCTTCGAGCTGTGGCGCTCGCTGTTCGCGCTGAACGGCGTGAATCTACAGCAATGAATCAACAGGACACACAATGAAAAACGTACATCCCGAATTCTCGTTCCAGTCGCGCGAACTGGACGGACAGATCGAGGGCACGCTGGGCGACCCGCCCAACAAGAAGAATTACGACATGATGGTCGGCGCCCTGGTCTCGGAATACGCGAGCGGATCGGGCCTGGACGACGTCAACCTGATGGCCTTCGCGCTCGTTGATTGCATCAGGTTCAAGGATCCGAAAGGATTGCTGCGCGAAGCCGCCGACTACGAAGGCGACGACCCGGCGCGCGTGTTCGCGATGGCCGAGTGCGAAGGTGAACAGGGCCGCGCCATGTATGAGGCGATGACGGCCAATTATCCGGAGCTGGCGCGCCAGGCCATCATCACGGCCTTCCTCTACAAGAACCAGGGCCGCTGGGAAGACGAGGACCGCGACTTCTCCCGCCTCGGGGAAGGCGACGAAGGCGACGACAACGACATGGACGACACGGCTGCCACCGACGATTTCACCCAGCTGTTCGATGCGGACGGAGAGCGCGAATGAGCGACGAAAACAAAGCCAATTTGCCGGCGCTGACCAGGCAGGTCAGCGAACTGGTGCTGGCTGGCTCGCTCGAGCACGCCGAAGAGGCGTTCTCGCAGGCGGCCGACGAGCACGGCGACTATGCCGTGGTCGAAGTGCTGTCGACGCTGCCGCCCCAGGTCACCGCGCTGCACCTGTCGGGCTTCGACGGCGCCAAGACCTCGTTGGCCACCATGCTGGTGCCGCCCAGGGCCTGGGCCGAGAGCCTGGCCTACATCGCCGCCACCTGGCCGGACAACCTGATCGAGGACGATCCGGAGCGCATCGCCGAGAACCTGTTCAACCACGTGCACGGCATCGTCTACGCGAACGACGACGAAGACCGCCGCATTGAACTGCTGCAGGAAGCCTCCGCCACCGACCACGGCGCCACCGTGTTTGCGATCCTGTGGTCGCTGGCCCCGAAGGAAATCCTCGAGCTCGCCGGCGAAATCCTGTCGAAGGGCCGCTACGTCACCGCCCAGACCAGCGGCGACAGCGACATCGCGCCGCTGGCGGTCGACCTGGCCAAGGCCAGCGAGGACGGCTGGGAGCGTTCGCTGCTCGAACTGTTCCCGGAATTCCGCCACAGCGCCGAGATGGCCGACGTCGAGCTGCCGGACGACCCGGACGAGGAATCGCCCTTCATGCAGCGCACGACGCGTGAACTGCTGTACCGCCTGCGCAAGCAGGTGCCGTCGGTGCGCAGCATGCCGCGGCGCGGTACCCGCCGCAGCATGGGCACGGACATCTTCTCGTGAGCGGAGCGCCAGGAACGATGCTGCCTGCAATCGTCATCGAGAAGCCGCCGCGCCTGGTGCGTGCGATCAAGCTGCTGCCCCTTGAAGCCACGCCGGACGAGGCCTCCCTGCTGGCGGAGGAGCTGGCCGGTATCACCGCCATGGTGGCCGAGAAGTTCACCAACGACCGCACCGCCGAGGGCATCCAGCGCGCGCTGCTGCTCACCGTGGGCGGGGTCTCGCTCGGCCTCGAGCACCTGTGTGACAGCGACGACGACCTCGACGCGCTCGACATCCTGATCGAGGAGGGCGCGGAACTGGTGTTCCAGCAGGGCTTCCGCCTCGTCAAGGACTTGTCTGCGCTGCCCGAGGACAGCCTGGTCGGCGAGTACGACGTCGACCCGATCTATTCCCAGCGCCGCCTGAAGGAGCTGTTCGTCGACCTGTGCACGGCCGACCCGGGCGAGAGCTGGACCGGCTACGAGCGCTACATCGGCCAGCTGAAGCAGCGCCAGGGCGTGCAGGCGATCGTGCGCGCGGCCCAGTGGATCCGCCGCCACCATTACGAAGGCCCGATCAACGACCCGGACCTGAACGCCGAAGGCGTGATCGCGCTCGCCATCATCTTCGCGGTCGAGGGCGGCGGGCGCATCACGGCGCGCACCGGGCAGAAGGAGTTCGAGCGCCTGGTGAAGTCGGTGCGCAAGAACGATCCGGACTTCGAAGCCGGCTGGGCCGCGCTGATGGCGCAGGTCCCGGCGCAACATCAGCCCATCATCGCCGAGCGCATCGGCACCTACCGCGAGCACTGCACGGTGCTGCAGCACATCAAGACCAAGGCCACCATGAAGCAGCTCTTCACGGAGCTGGAAAACTACGCCGGGTCCGAACTCGATCCGGACTTGCCGTAACGGACTCGTTGTGGCAGCGGCGCGCAGTCCGATCGCGGCGGGAAGTCCCGCTTTCCGCCGCATCAACCGCGCCATGGCCTTCGGCGGTTTCTCCGTCTTCGCGTTGCTCTACTGCGTCCAGCCGCTGATGCCGCTGCTGGCGCAGGACTTTTCCCTCACGCCCGCCCAATCGAGCCTGGCCTTGTCGGTGTCCACCGCCACGCTGGCGGTGGCGCTGCTGCTGTCGGGCAGCGTGGCCGAGCGCATCGGCCGCAAGCAACTGATGGTCGCCTCGATGGTCGGCGGCGCGCTGCTCACCATCCTTTCTGCCTTCGCGCTCGACTACACCCAGCTGGTCGGCGTGCGCATGCTGCTCGGCCTGGTGCTGGGCGGCCTGCCGGCGGTGGCGATGGCCTACCTCAGCGACGAGATCGAAGGGAGCTCGCTCGGCCTGTCGATGGGCATGTACATCAGCGGCAGCGCCTTCGGGGGCATGAGCGGACGGGTGCTGTCCTCGGTCATCAGCGACTTCGTCTCATGGCGCTTCGCGATCGGGCTGCTGGGCGCGGCCGGGCTGTACGCTGCGTGGGAGTTCTCGCGCAGCCTGCCGCCTTCGCGCCATGGCGAAGCGAAGCGGGCGAGGGGGCCGGGCTTTCTCGACGGCCTGCGCACCCACCTGGCGGACGAAGGCCTGCCCTGGCTGTTCGTGCTGCCCTTCCTGCTGATGGGCTGTTTTGTCAGCCTGTACAACTACATCAGCTACCGATTGCTTGGGCCACCGTTCGGCCTGAGCCAGAGCGCGGTGGGCGCGGTGTCGCTGCTCTACCTGCTCGGTATGTTCAGCTCGATGTGGGCCGGCAAGCTGGCCGACCGGCTGGGACGGCGCAACGTGCTGTGGCTGTTCATGGGGGTGATGATCGCGGGCCTCCTGGTGACGCTGCACGATTCGGTCGTCGCCATCGTGCTCGGCACTGGCCTTGCGACCTTCGGCTTCTTCGCCTCGCATTCGGTGGCCAGCAGCTGGGTCGGGCGGCGCGCCCGGCCGCCGCAGGCGCTGGCTTCGGGCATCTACCTGTTCTGCTACTACCTCGGCTCGAGCGTGGTCGGCTGGTTCACCGGCTACGTGTGGGAACACAGGGGCTGGGCGGGCGTGGTGGCCGTGCTCAGTGGGCTGCTCGGCGTCGGGATGCTGATTGCGCTGCGGCTGCGGCGGCTGGCGCCGGTGGCTGCCGTCCGTTCGCCATGATACGGGTCGAGCCTACGCGTAGCCGTGATAGTCAAAACGGCTGAGACGCTTTTCCAGAGGATCGTATTCGGCATCGAAATAGCATTCGCCGCCATCGCTCACGTTGAAGAAGGTCTCCGACAACTGCCACCGGGGCGTGTCGTGGACTTTGCAGGCGCCGGCCAGCCGGACAATACGCCTGCCGTCCCTGGACTCGCCGCGGAACTGGATGGCGTATGTGGCCGCGCGAGCCTTGTCGCCAAACAGCTTATTGGCGCCGATCCGGGCTTCGACCAGGGCCCGTACCTCTTGCACGGCCTCCAGCGGCACCTGCCAGGCGCCCCCGCGCACCTCGTACCAGTTGGGTAGCGGGCTGATGGGAGGAGCGTAGGCCGCCGCGCCCGCAGGCTTGCTGACGGCCCAGCTTGGCGGGGCGATGCGGATGTCCTGGGCGTCAGGCGCGGCGTGTGCCGGACCGGCAAGCAGGAGGACTGCGAATAGCAGCTGATGCAATGGGCTGGGCATGAGAAGTCAACGGGGTGGGCGGATGGCATGACTCTACCGTATTTCGCCCGGCGCCGGTCGCACTGGCATTGACACGCGCACGGCAGAAATGCGTGCTTGATATCCCTGCTGGGAGGACTAAAGTGATTGATCCGAGCGGTTCACCGCCTTACTTTCAGGAGGTCATCATGTTGCAAGCTGCCGAAATCCAACAACGCTTCAGCCAGATCCAGCAGACGATCAACCAGGCCGAAGAAGTCACCCGGAACGACCAGGGGGCGCCTAGCGAAATCCGCGACTGCATCCAGAAGATCGCCCACGAAATGCCGGAAGCCCAGCGTGTGATGCAATCGAACGACCAGATGCAGATGGTGCAATGCATCGACCGGCTGGAAGAGATGGGCGACGAAGCCAAGCGGATGTGCCGTAGCGCCCAGCCTTCGCCCCAGGTCGCCTCGGTGGTGACGCGGGTGCATGACGTCCTGTCGGACCTCAAGCACCAGCTGCATTAATCAGACCACCCCTTTGCCGCGCAATGCGGCAATCTCCGCCTCGCCGAGGCCCAGCACGTCGTGGAGCACTTCAATGGTGTGCTGGCCCAGCAGGGGCGGGGCCTTGTCGCTGGTCGCGGGCGTGGCCGACATCCGGATCGGATTCCTCACCAGTTTCACCGTGCCCGCGGTCGGGTGCGGCAGTTCGATCGCGACTTCGCGCGCCTGCACCTGCTCGTTGGCAAACACCTCGCCAATGTCGTTGATCGGCCCGCAAGGCACGCCGACCGCTTCCAGCAGGGCGATCCATTCGTCGCGGCGCTTTTCCTCTACCATCTCGGCCAGGATGGGCACCAGAAGGTCGCGGTTCTGCACGCGCAGCGGATTGGTGGCGAAGCGCGGGTCGCTCCCCAGCTCGGGACGGCCGCCCGCTTCGACGAACTTCTGGTACTGCCCGTCGTTGCCGGTGGCGACGATGATGTGGCCATCCAGGCAGGCGAAGGTCTGGTAGGGCACGATGTTGGCGTGCGCATTGCCCCAGCGCTTGGGCGGCTTGCCGCTGTTGAGATAGTTGCTGCCCATGTTGGCCAGCATCGCCACCTGGGTGTCGAGCAGGGCCATGTCGATATGCTGGCCTTCGCCGCTGCGGTCGCGGTGGGTCAGGGCGGCCAGCACGGCCACCGTCGCGTACATGCCGGTCATCAGGTCGGTCAGGGCCACGCCGGCCTTCTGCGGGCCGCCTCCCGGCAGGTCGTCGCGTTCGCCGGTGACCGACATCAGGCCGCCCATGCCCTGGATCAGGAAATCGTAGCCGGCCCGGTGGGCGTAGGGGCCGTCCTGGCCGAAACCGGTGATCGAGCAGTAGACCAGGTCGGGCTTGATGGCCTTCAGGGTGTCGTAGTCGAGGCCGTAGCGCTTGAGGTGGCCGACCTTGAAGTTCTCCAGCACCACGTCGCAATGCTTCACCAGCGCCTGCAGCAAGGCCTGGCCTTCGCTGCTGGCGATGTCCACCGTCACCGAGCGCTTGCCGCGGTTGGCCGCCAGGTAGTACGCAGCCTCGCTGGTGTCGCGACCTTCGGCATCCTTGGCGTAGGGCGGGCCCCAGGCGCGGGTATCGTCGCCGTTGCCGGGACGTTCGATCTTGATCACGTCAGCGCCGAGGTCGGCCAGGTTTTGCGAGCACCACGGGCCGGCGAGCACGCGCGACAGGTCGAGCACGCGGATGTGGCCGAGCGCCTTCGGCAGCGCGCTAGAAGGGGAAGCAGCTTGCGTCATTCTGTTCCTGCTGGGTTGTCTGGACAAGTCCCGGATTATAGCTGTCCGCGCGCGATGGTCTGGACCGAGCGCGTGTTCGGCCTGAAGGCCGCGTCGATGACCGCGAGCGCGCGCTGCGGTTGCGATTCTCCGCACATGAAGATGTCGGCCGCGGCAAAGCCATGCTCGGGCCAGGTGTGGATCGAAATGTGCGATTCGGCCAGCAGCAGCACGCCGGTCACGCCCATGCCCGGTCCGAAGGTGTGGAAGTGGCTGTGCAGGATGCGCGCGCCGGCGGCCAGCGCGGCTTCGCGCAGCAGGGCGTCGATCGCCTGCGCATCCGTCAACAGATGCCCATCGATGCCGGCCAGGTCGGCCAGCAGATGGATGCCGGCAGGGCGGTGCGGCGTGCTCACTTGTGGCCACCGCCGGAATAGCTGCCGCTGCCGCTGCCATAGCTGTGGCTGCGCCAGCTGTTGCCGCCGCCCGTACGGCTGCTCGACGCCATGCTGACCCAGCAGACGATGGTGGTGACCAGGGTGACGACGATGGCGTAAAGGAGGAAGTTGCGGTTCATGCGATGGAGGTCAGGATTTCTTCTTCTCGGGCGCCAGCAGCATCGGCAGGAACAGCGCCACGAGGCCGGCCGCAAGCAGGAAAATCGTCGCGGTGAAATTGAAGAGGAGCGGGATGAAATTCAGGCCCAGGATCCAGAGCAGGGCGCGCCAGGCGATGTCCGAATTCGTCAGGCTCTTGCCGGCTGCCGCTTTCGCCGCCGGCTTCGCCAGGCCGAACCAGGCGCGCACCTGGTCTTCCGCCACCGGCGAAGAACGCGACCAGGTCAGCTCATCGGGCGTGTGCTCGGCCGCCAGCCCGTTCTGGCCGTGTTCGTACTCGGCGACCTGCACGGTGTCGCCCGCCTTGACGCGCCAGTTGAAGGCGCCCGCGGCGTACAGCACCCGCGCCTGGTAGACCCAGGTGCGCTTGTACTCCACGCCGTCGAGCTGCACGGCGGGCATGGCGGGCAGCGCCGGCGCCGGCCAGTCGTCCAGTACCTGCGAGCGGAACCAGCCTTCGCTGCTCTCCACCAGCCAGAAGAAGGGGCCCTGGGTCGAGTACAGCAGGTATTCTTCCCAGGTTTCGCCTTCGTCGTCCTGGCGCCGCATCGCGCCCAGCACGTGGTAGGTCTGGGCGCCGATCTTCGCGACAGAGCCGAGCGCGAGGGTGAACTGGACGCGCTCGTGCTCCTCGCCCTTGAGCAGCACCTCGACCTGGGGCGAGGACGCATCCATGCGGGTCGAGCAGGCCGGGCAGACGCAGTTGGCCGCCAGGCCCGGCAGGTAGCGGATCGAGGTGCCGCAGGAGCGGCACTGCAGCACGTCGACCTTGCCGCGGACCTTGCCGGCGCTTGCCTTGATCTGCTCGTCGTCGCGCAGCAGCTGGCACTTCATCTCTTCCAGCGTCACCGCGGTGCCGGCATAGAGCAGCGGAGGCGTGCCGTCGGAATAGTCGAGCGTGGCGAAGCTCGGGCCGCGCCGGAAGTCGGCCACGCGCGCTTCCCAGCCTTGCCCGACGCGGAAGGGCAGCTCGCCCTGGCCGCCGGTGCACCTGGCCACGCGCTTGTCGGAAGCCACGTAAGGGCCGAAGCCAACGTCATACTGGTGCGTGACCCGGACAGCCTCGAACGCGGGCCAGCCGGTTCCGAGCTCGCGCTTCGTGGTCATCACGTACTGGCCGGAGGCGTCCCCCAACCACCCGTCAAGGCCGTCGTCGAACAGCACATACCACTCGTTCCACATGCCGGCGTCATAGCGCAGCTGGATGCGGCCCACGACCGTGAAACCGCGCCCGCCGTGCACGCCGGCCGTGCCGACCTGGATGCGCGAATAGTCTTCCAGCACCTCGGACATCTTGCCGAGGTCGCGCACCGCATCGAGCTCCTTCACGACGGTCGCGCGGCAGTACTCGCACACCGCCAGGACCGAGGCGTGCGAGCGATAGCTGACCGGTGCGCCGCAGGAAGGACAGGAAACGGTCTGCATCAGCCGATCAGTTTCTTGAGCAGCTCGGCCTTGGTGCTGTCGTAGTCGCCCTGCGAAATCAGGCCCTTGTCCAGCAGGCCCTTGAGCTTGGCGAGGCGGTCTTCGATCGATTCGGCGGCCGCCGGGACGGCAGCCGGCTGGGGCGGGGCGAATGCCCCCTGCATGCCCTGGGCCATGGCCTGGCCGATGGCGATGCCCGCGCCGGCGCCGGCGCCGATGCCGGCGATGCCGCCTTCGTTCTGGGCCGCCAGCGGGATGCTGCTGGCCACCTGGAACTGGGTGAAGCCGCCCATCTTGTCGGCGCCCAGGCTGGCCTTCATGCCGGCCGAGATGCGCTCGTCCAGCGCCGCCTGCAGTTCTTCCGGCAGGCTGACGCTGGCGACATTGAATTCGTCCAGCCCGATGCCGTAGCGGCCAAAGGCACTGGCCAGGTCGCCGCGGATCTGCTGCGCCATCAGGGTCTGGTTGGCGGCCATGTCGAGGAAGGCGATTTTCGAGGCGCCCAGCGAGTTGGCCATGGTGGCCAGCATCAGGCCGCGCAGCTGGTCTTCGACTTCCTCGCGGGTGTAGACGGCTCGGGTGCCGCTGATCTCGGTGAAGAACAGGCGCGGGTCGGCGATGCGGTAAGAGTACATGCCGAAGGCGCGCACGCGGATCATGTCGAAATCCTTGTCGCGGATCGTCACCGGCTGCGGCGTGCCCCACTTGCGGCCGGTCTGCACCCGCGTAGAGAAGAAGTACACATCCGACTTGAAAGGGGAGGCGAACAGCTTGTCCCAGTTCTTCAGGTTGGTCAGCACCGGCAGGGTCGAGGTGGTGAGGCGGTGCGTGCCCGGGCCGAACACGTCGGCCACGCGGCCCTCGTCCACGAACACGGCGACCTGCGACTCGCGCACGACCAGGGTGGCGCCGTTCTGGATTTCGTAATCCTCCATCGGATGGCGCCAGGCCAGCACGCCTTCGCCTTCCTCGTTCCATTGCAGGACGTCGAGAAACTGCTTCTTGATGAATGAGCCGAGAGACATGGTGGTTCCTCTTTATGCGCGTTGAATAAAGCCTGGTGAAATCACGAGATGCTGCCGGCGTTGACCAGGCCGATCGACAGCGAGATCGATCCCAGCAGGATGCCGAAACCGATGTTGTTGTGCTCGATCTGGTCCTTCGACATGCGCAGCAGGCGCGTGGCGATGACGAAGACCAGCACCTGGATGAGCATGGCCAGCGCGGCCCAGCCGCAGAATTCGTAGTAGTTATCGGTGTGCATCAGCGCCGAGGCGATCGTCACCGAAAAGCCGAGCAGGGTGCCGCCCAGCGAAACCGCGGCGGCGCAGTTCCCCTGGCGGATGAGCAGTACTTCGTCGTAAGGCGTGACCCGCGTGTACACCACAAAAAATGCCAGAACCAGCGCGATTGCCGTCGCAAGATGCAGCACATAGTTTAGGATGGCGGGCACAAGCTTCTCCAAAGAAAGTAGTCAAGATTGCAGCAGCGATCTTAGAACAAATTTGTTTCATGACCAAAAAAATTCTGATCCTGTCGGTATTTGTTGTCGCTTCCTGCGGACTTGCTTACGAACTTATTGCTGGTGCATTGTCCAGCTACCTGTTGGGCGACTCGGTCCTGCAGTTTTCCACCATCATCGGCTGCTACCTGTTCGCCATGGGTGTCGGCGCCCACTTCTCGAAGTATGTGCGCGACGAAGACGTGCTGTCCCGCTTCATCGACATCGAACTGGCCGTCGGCCTGATCGGCGGGATCTCGGCGGCGGTGCTGTTCATGACCTTCACCTGGATGGGCGCGCCCTTCCGCACGGTGCTCTACGTGACCGTGTTCCTGATCGGCGCCATGGTCGGCATGGAAGTGCCGCTGGTGATGCGCGCGCTGAACGAGCGCCGCACCGAGTTCGCCGAGATCGTCAGCCGCGTGCTCACCTTCGATTACCTGGGCGCGCTGGCCGTGTCGCTGCTGTTCCCGCTGGTGCTGGCGCCGCATCTCGGGCTGGTGCGCACCGGCTTCCTGTTCGGGATGCTCAACGTGGGCGTCGCGATGTGGACCCTGTACGTGTTCCGCCATGAGCTGGAGCACCTGCGCGGCAAGGCGATCCGCGCCAGCGCGGTGCTGTTCACCCTGGTGCTGGGCTTCGGTTTCTCGGACCGGATGGTCGAGTGGGGAGAGCACGGGCTGTTCGGCGACGACGTCGTGTACTCGACCACCACGCCCTACCAGCGCCTGGTGATCACGCGCTGGAAGGACGACCTGCGCCTGTACATCAACGGCAACCTGCAGTTTTCCTCGCGCGACGAATACCGCTACCACGAAGCGCTGGTGCATCCGGCGATGCAGTCGCTGCCCTGGGCCAAGCGTGTTCTGGTGCTGGGCGGCGGCGACGGCCTGGCGCTGCGCGAAGTGCTGCGCTACCCGCAGGTGGAAGAGGTGACGCTGGTCGACCTGGATCCGGCCATGACCCAGGCCTTCGCGACCCGGCCCGAGCTGGTGAAACTCAATGCCGGCGCGCTGCAGGACAAGCGCGTGAAGATCATCAATGCCGATGCCGGTATCTGGCTGCAAAGCCAAGCCGGCATGTACGACGTGGCCATCGTCGACTTCCCCGATCCGTCCAGCTTTGCGCTCGGCAAGCTGTACTCGGTGCCCTTCTACGGCATGCTGCGCAAGCATGTCGCGGCCAATGGCCTGATCGCGGTGCAGTCGACCTCGCCCTTCTTCGCGCCGAACGCCTACTGGACCATCGAGGCGACGCTGCGCGAAGTCGGGCTGAAGACCTGGCCCTACCACCTGTATGTGCCATCCTTCGGCGAGTGGGGCTTCATCATGGCCTCGCCCCAGGGCCGCTTCGTGCCGCCCACCAGCTACCGCCTGCCGATGCGCTACCTGACTGGCGAGACCACCCGCGCCATGTTCGACTGGCCGCCCGACATGCCGCGCCGCCAGATGGTGCCGAACCGCCTGGACACCCAGTCGCTGGTGCGCGAGTTCGAGGAAGACTGGAACCAGGTGATCCGCTGATGGACCGCCGTTCCTTCCTGCTGACGGCGCTCGGGGCCGGCACGGCCGGGCTGGCGACCGCTACCGGTTTCATGCGCTGGCAGGAACTCACGCCAAGCGTACACACGCCGGGCAGGGCGGAAGGGCACTTCCTGCGCGATCGCGCGCAGTTGCCGCCGCCCTCGAAAACGATAGAGACCGACGTGGTGATCCTCGGCTCCGGTGTCGCCGGGCTGAGCGCGGCGTGGAAGCTCGGTCGGCTCGGTCACGATGATTTTCTCCTGCTCGACGGACCGGAAGCCTTCGGCAACGCCGCAGGCAGCCGCTACGGCGACCTGGCCTGCCCGACGGGTGCGCACTACCTGCCGCTGCCCGGCCCAGAATCGACCCATGTGCGCGAGATGCTGGCAGACCTCGGCATCCTCCTGCGCGATGCGGACAAGGACAAGCCGTACTACGACGAGCGTTTCATCCTGCACGGGCCGGAGGAGCGCCTGCTGCGCGAAGGCGTCTGGCACGAAGGATTGGTGCCGACAGACGCCTCGGACGCGGCCGAGCACAAGGCCTTCTTCGACGAGATGGCGAGATTGCGTCACCTGCGCGGCAGCGACGGCCGGCGCGCCTTCGTGTTCCCGCTGGCGCTGTCGTCCGCCGATCCGGCCTTCGCCGCACTGGACCGCGTCAGCTTCGCACAGTGGCTGGGCGACCAGGGCTACCGTTCCGCGACCCTGCGCTGGTATCTCGACTACTGCTGCCGCGACGACTACGGCGCGGGCATCGCGCGTGTGTCCGCCTGGGCCGGTATTCATTACTTTGCCGGGCGCTGGGGGCAGGCGGCGAATGCGGAGGAGAACGCGCTGTTGACCTGGCCCGGCGGGCTGGCCCCGCTGGCCGAAGCGCTTGCAGCCAAGGCGGGACCGCGCCGGCGCGCGGGGACGGCGGCACACGTAGCCGAAGTGGACGGCAAGGTCGAAGCGCTGTGCTTCACGCTCGAGCAGGGCAAACCGCGTTCTTTTCTGGTGCGGGCACGGCGCGCGATCTGCGCCATGCCGCTGTTCGTCGTCAGCCGGGTGGTCGAGGGCATCGAGCGCCATGGCTTCGACCCGCGCCGGCACCTAGGGGACTACGCGCCCTGGATGGTGTCGAACTTCCTGATGCGCGACTTCCCGCGCGAGCTGCCCGAGGCCCAGCTGGCCTGGGACAATGTGGTCTACGGGGGCAGGGGACTCGGCTACGTCGTCTCAACCCACCAGGACATCCGTTCGCGCCCGCCCGAGAAGACCGTGTTCACGGCCTACACGGCGCTGTCGCAGCACACGCCTGCTGCGGCGCGGCGCTGGATGCAGTCGGCCAGCCCGGACGCGCTCTTGGCGCTGGCCGCAAGCGACCTGAAGCAAGCCTACGGCTGGGCCTTTGCCCCGTGTGTCGAGCGCGTGGACATCACGCTGCGCGCGCATGCGATGGCGGTGCCGCAGCCGGGCTTTCGCGGCAACGCCGGCCTGGCGGCACTGCGCGAGGCGGATGGCCCGCTGCTGTTCGCCCATGCCGACCTGTCCGGGCTGTCGGTGTTCGAAGAGGCCGCGTGGTGGGGTTGCCTGGCGGCCGGCAGGGCGGCGCGCGTGCCCGCCTAGGCCGGCATGCGCCGGCGCCACCCGGCCGCCAGGAGGACGGCCAATCCCAACGGCAGCACCTGCATGGCGCCCGGCTCCGGCACCGGGCTGATCGACAATGAAAAGCTGTCCACCGTGCCGTACCACTGGGCGATGCGTTCGCCGCCCATGAGCATATTGATGACCAGGCTGGCCCGGTCGGGATCGGTCACCGAGAATGCCTGCGGAACGAAATCCAGCGATCCAGGAAACATGCCTCTCGGCGTGCTCAGTGAAATGCCTCCTTCCGCCCCGTAGTTGTCGCGGGTGAGCATGAAGCGGAAATCGTGCGAGAACGTATCGCCGGTATTGAGAATGGAACTGCCGGGAGACATTCTTCCCGAGGTCTGGCCCATGCCGGGATCCCAGGCGTCCGACCAGACTTCGGTCTGCCCGTTATAGATCAGGGTAAAGGTCGCAGGACCGTATTCGCTGAACACGATGTCCCCGGACTGGCGCCCAACCGACGCCGGCCGCAGCTCGGAAGCGAAGTCCAGCGAGTAGGCGACTCCCGGGGAGCCGGGAAGATACAGCGTCCCGGTCGCGCGGCTGTTGACGACCAGGGTGTCGGCCGCGCCGGCCAGCAGGGGAAAGGCGACGAGCAATGTGCACAGGAAGCGGGCGAACATGATGCACCTCCAGACGGTGGACCGGTCCAGTATAGCGAGGCCGTGTTCACGCGCGCTGCGCTTGTCTGGCGTGCGCAACTCAGCAGAATATTGCAAAATTGCAATTTCTTCAATAAGATGCGTATGGAACAGCTGCCGCACGGGGATGGCGCTGATGCGACACGAAAAGGAATGAGCGAGGCATGAAGCTGGCAGTCATCGAAGGGAAATGGTTTAGAAAGCAGAACACGTCCGTCAGGGGCATGTTCGATCTGCTGAGTGATATTTATTGTGACTCGCCACATCACTATCACTATGAGATGTTCAACGACGGCCGGGCGTTCAGGGAGATTCTCGTCCGCCTGAGCGCCGCCGATGGTATCCATAATATCTATGTCGCCGGACACGGGGCCGAGAACGCCATCTACGGTTCGAATGGCGATTCGATCTCCAAGACCATCATCAAGAACACGATCAGCGAGGCGGCCGGCAACGCGGGAAGGCTGGATTCCCTCTATTTCGGCAGCTGCCTGTTCGGGAACGTCGACGTGTTGAGCGAGCTTCTCGAAGCGGGCACGAGGATCAAATGGATTGCCGGCTACGAGAAGAGTATCGACTTCATCGATTCCTCGTCGTTCGACTGGCTCTTCTGGAACCGGTATGTCCGTACCGAAGGGACGGCGCTCGAACGGATCTACAAAACCGTCGACAGGCTGCAAAAGGATGCGCCGGGCCTGATCCAGCGGCTCGGCTTCAGGGTCTGTGCCTGGGATGCGCGCCTCGTCGAGTTGATCTAGGCCTGCCGGATCATTCAGGCTGGACTCGCACGCGTGCCTTCCGGCTCCAGCAGCTTGGCCGTGACCAGGTCGCGCTCGTGGTCGACGATGCCGGCGACCAGGCGCCCGTCCAGCCCCATCGCCTCCAGCACGAAGGCCGACAGCTGCAGGCTCGCTTCCAGCGTTTCCGGCACCACCACGCTGGCGCCGGCCAGGCGCAGGGCGCGCGCGTGCTTCTCGTCGCGCGAGCGCACGAACAGCTGCGCGTGCGGGAATTCGCGGCGGATGCCGCGCACCGCGTGCATGCTTGATGCCGCATGGTCCATGGTCAGCACGATCGCCGGCGCTTCGTCGGCATGCACGCGGCGCAGCAGTTCGGGACGCGAAGCATCGCCGAAGTAGACCGGCTGGCCTTCCGCATGCAGCTTCGACACCAGCTTGGCATTGCACTCGAAGGCCACGAAAGGAATGTTCTGCTCGCCCAGCAGCTTGCCCAGCTGCTGGCCCACGCGGCCGAAGCCGGCGATGATGACGCGGCCGCGCGCCGAGCCCAGGGCCCCGTTGTCGCTTGCCGCCGCATGTTCGTCGCGCGCGTGTTCGCCGCGTTCGCCGATGGCGCGTCCCAGGCGCACCAGCAGGGGCGTGATGAACAGCGACAGGCCGACCACCAGCATGACCTGTCCGCCCAGCGCCGGGTCGAGCACCCGCGCGCTCATGGCGTAGCCGATCGCAACGAAGGCGAATTCGCCGCCCTGGCCCAGCAGCAGGCCGCCTTCGAGCGCGCGGCTCCAGGGCTGGCCGCCGATGCGCAGCAGGCTTGCCGTCACCAGGGCTTTCAGCAGCACCAGCCCGGCCAGCGAAGCCGCCAGCAGCAGGGGCGCCGCCAGGATCTGGCGGGTGTCGATGCTCATCCCGACGGTCATGAAGAACAGGCCCATGAGCAGGCCCTTGAAGGGCTCGATCATCAGCTCGACCTCGTGCTTGAACTCGGTCTCGGCCAGCAGCAGGCCGGCGAGCATCGCGCCCAGCGCCATCGACAGCCCGGCGGCGGCCGACAGGCCCGCGATGCCGAAGGTGCTCAGCAAGATCAGCGCCATGAACACGTCCGGCTGGCGATGCTCGGCAAACGCGCGGAACAGCTTGTGGACCACCCGCCCGCCGACCAGGTAGATCAGGGCGATGGCGATGCCGGCCTTCAGCAGCGTGGTGAGCGCCAGGAGGGCGACGCTGTCGCTACCGCCGCCGCCGCCGAGGGCACCGATCAGGAGCAGGATCGGCACCACGGCGAGGTCCTGCAGCATCAGGATGGCGAAGGCGGCCTGCCCGAGCGGAGAACCGGTCGCCCCCTGCTGGGCCATCAGCTGCATCACGACCGCGGTGGAGGACAGCGACAGCACCAGGCCGACGACCAGGGCCGCCTGTGAGTCGAGTCCATAGGCCAGCAGCAGGACGGCTCCGACCAGCGCCGCGCTGGCCAGCACCTGCGCGGTGCCGGCGCCAAACACCCAGCGCCGCATCGCCCACAGGCGCGCCGCCGAGAGTTCGAGCCCGATCATGAACATCAGGAACAGCACGCCGATCTCGGCGAGCGCCGCAATGCCCTGGTCGCGCGGGAAGGTGAGGAAGGCCAGCCAGGGGACCTCGCCGGCCAGCAGGCCCAGGCCGAAGGGGCCGACCAGGGTGCCGACGGCAAGGAAGCCGATCACCTGGTTGATGCGCAGGCGCTGCAGGATGGGAATCAGGATGCCGGAGAGGATCAGGAAGAGGAGGATTTCCCGCAGGAACGGAAAGGCGTGTTGCTCTTGCACGATGGGTGGGCGGTGGCGTTGTTGTTTGCCCGGGATTGTAGCGTGGGAATGGGGATGTCAGTACAGTGGCTGAGCATAGAGAACTTGGGTTCCCGCCTGCGCGGGAACGACGGTTTTAAGGACGCGTATTGATAATCGAGCTATCGATACGTGACCTCAAGACCGTCGTCCCCGCGAAGGCGGGGACCTAATTTGACTTTTCAACCGATCAGCAATTCCCCGCCTGCACCGCCTCCGGCGGCGTCTCCTCCTGCTGCCGGTGCCCGCTGGCCACCGGCTGGCGGCTTTCGGCGGTGTGTTGGAGTTCCTCGATCTCCGGATCGTGCACGTTACGCAGCTCCAGGTAGCGGTCGAGGGCCTGGTCGAGGCGCGGCAGCAGGATGCCGCGCTCGCTGGTCAGGGCGCAGTAGGCCGGGCGCGCGGCCGGATAGGCAATCGATCGTGCCTCCAGGCGGCTGGCATCCACGCCGGCCCGCTCGGCTGCCTTCAGGGCCAGTTCCGCCCAGGTCAGCTCGCCGCCGTTGGCCAGGTGCCAGATGCCGGCCTCGCGGTCGATCGCCAGGTCCAGGCAGGCGTGCACCAGGTCCGGCACGTAGGTCGGCGTGATCGTCAGGTCGTTCGAGGCCACGAAGGGATCGCCGCGTTCAAGCGCGTTCAGCGCCAGGGTGACGAAGTTGTACTGGTCCCAGGGGCCGAAGAAGGCGCTGGTGCGCACCACCAGCGCGCCCGGGTGTTCGTCCAGCACCGCCGCCTCGGCCTCGGCCTTGCTGCGGCCGTAGACGTTCAGCGGGGCCACCGGGTCCGACTCCACGTAGGGGCGGCTTTGCTTGCCGTCGAATACCAGGTCGCTCGAGAAGGTGGTCAGGTGGATGCCGTGGCGCGCGCAGGCCGCGGCCAGGATCGCCGCGCCGGCGGTGTTCTCGCGCAGGCAGCGCTCGGCTTCGTTCTCGGCATCGTCCACGCGCACGTAGCCGCAGGTATTGATGACCGCCCAGGGCTGGTGCTCGGCGAGGGCACGCTCGACCGAGCCGGCGTCGGCGATGTCCATCTCCTTGCGCGACAGCAGGCGGTAGGACAGGTTGCGCTTGCGGCAGACACGCGCAAAGGCGCGGCCCAGGGTGCCGGTGGCGCCCAGGATCAGGATCGGGGCGGCAGCGGTGCCCACCAGGCGGTGGCCGTCGGCCGAGATCGAGGTGAGTGCCGCAGGCGTGGCCACCGGCGGGTGGCACAGGAAGCGGCCCTGGCGGCGCCACCAGCCCTGGCCTCGCAGCACCGGGTGCGACAGCGGTGCGCCGGAGGAGAGTTCCTTCATCATCCTTGCCAGCGCGGTCGGGCGCGGCATGGGCGAGCGCACGTCGAAGGGACCGGGTTCGTAGTAGCCCTTGTTCTGGGTGACCAGGCTGTTCCAGTCGAAGGAGCCGAGCAGCGACCAGACGGTGACGGCGCGCACGTCGACGCCGTTCTGTTGCGACTGCTGGGCCGCTTCCCAGATTTCGAGCAGCCAGCGCAGCTGGTCTTCGCGGTTGGCGTCGATGTGGGCTTCGGTGATGGCCAGCGGGATGCCGTAGCGGTCCCAGGTCTCAAGCAGCAGCGGGGCGATGCCCGGGGTCGGCGTGGCCAGCACGCGCGACGCCTCGATGTCGGCGCACGGGATGCCGTCGGCCACGCCGCGGTGGTGCTCGGGGAAGCGCTCGGGACGGTGATCCAGCCAGCGCTCGGAGGTGACGTAGTAGTTGACGCCCATGATGTCGGGCGGGCAGGGGTTCTCGCGGAACCACAGGAATTCTTCGGCCGCGATGCCGGTTTTGGTCAGGTATTTCCACAGCTTGTGCTGCTCGTCGACCATGCCGCACAGCAGGTCCCAGGCCAGCCAGCGGCGCTCGTTGTAGAACTCGGCCACGTGGGCGAGCTCGGGCGTGCCGTAGGTCTTGCCGAGGTCGTCGGTCTGGACCAGCTTGGCGTTCGGGTTGACGGCGCGGATCGCGCGCATCGACAGCACCACGGCGCGGCACTGGACCAGCAGGGCTTCGATGAAGGTGCGGTCGTCGCGGCCGTGCGGGTACCAGACGCCGTACAGGCCGGCGAAGCGGGCGGTGGTGCAGGGCTCGTTGACCGGGGTGTAGTACTCGAGCCACGGATAGCGCGCCGCCACCGCGCCGGCATACTCGGCCAGGCGTTCGGCAAAGGCCGGGTCCACCAGGCTGGTGTCGCGCGGGCCGCTGCCGTGGTGGACCAGGCCGGCGATCGGCGTCACGCCGGCCTCGCGCAGGGCGTTCAGGCGCTCGTCGGCCCAGCTCCAGTCGGCGCTGGCGAGTCCATCGGGCGCGGTGCGTTCCCATAGCACGGGATAGCGGATTGCGCGGATGCCGGTGGACGCGAAGCGCTCGATGTCGCAGGCGCGGCCGTGATGACCGTTGCGCTCGAGCTGGCTGAAATACTCGTCGCGGACACGGTTGACCGTGCATTCGAGGCCGCCCCAGAGTTCCAGGGGACGGATTTGGCTGTTCGTGCTCTTTTGTGGATTCATCAATTTCACCAGATATTAGTTTTCTAACAACAAATTCCCTACAGCTCGGCGTCCCAGGCAAGAAATCGTCGAAAGGGGAGAGCCGGCCGCAGGCCAGGGACTAGGTAGCGGTTGACATCCTTGCGCCAACCTGCAACCATGCGGTCCATGAATTTTCCGAAAGCACATCACTTTTTGTTGACCTGGTGGCGCCGCTCCTAGCGTGCGGCCACAGGAATGATGTGCATTTCGACTAACGCCGCCTCGATCCGGGTGGCGTTTTCACATCCAGCGCAGGAGGATCGGGGCAATAACAAGGAAACCCGATGAGCTCCCCAACCCCGAACACTTCCACGCCAATCATCCTTACCGGCGACCGTCCTACCGGTCCGCTGCACCTGGGCCATTTCGTCGGCAGCCTGCGCAACCGCGTTGAGTACCAGAATACCTACCGCCAGTTCGTCATGCTCGCAGACGCCCAGGCGCTGACCGACAACATGGATGACATCGGTAAGGTACACCGGAACGTGGTGGAAGTGGCGCTCGATTACCTCGCCTGCGGCATCGATCCGGCCCGTACGACCATCCTGATCCAGTCGCAGATCCCGGAACTGACCGAGCTCACCTTCTACTACCTGAACCTGGTGACCGTGGCGCGCCTCGAGCGCAACCCGACCGTGAAGCAGGAAATCATCCTGCGTGGCTTCGAGCGCGACATCCCGGCCGGCTTCCTGACCTACCCGGCCAGCCAGGCCGCCGACATCACCGCCTTCAAGGCCAGCGTGGTGCCGGTGGGCGAGGACCAGATCCCGATGATCGAGCAGTGCAACGAGATCGTGCGCAGGTTCAACCGTACCTACAGCCCGGAAAAGGACATCCTGGTCGAGTGCAAGGCGATCGTGCCGGAAGTCGGCCGCCTGCCGGGCATCGACGGCCGCGCCAAGATGAGCAAGTCGCTCGGCAACACCATCAACCTGGGCGCCAGCGCCGACGAGATCCGCGCCGCGGTCAAGCAGGTGTATACCGACCCGCTGCACCTGAAGGTGTCGGACCCGGGCCACCTGGAGGGCAACGTCGCCTTCATCTACCTCGATGCCTTCGATACCGACAAGGAAGGCCTGGCCGAGATGAAGGCGCACTACACCCGCGGCGGGCTGGGCGACAGCGTGGTCAAGAAGCGCCTGGAGGGCATCCTGCAGGAGCTGCTGGCGCCGATCCGCGCACGCCGCGAAGAGTTTGCCAAGGACCGCGGCCAGGTGCTGCAGATCCTCAAGGAAGGCACCATGCGGGCGCGTGAAGTGGCGGCGCAGACTACCGACGAAGTGAAGAAGGCGCTGGGCCTGTCCTACTTCTGATCCACCGCGGTATCGTGTGCCGGTACCTCGGGTATCGGCACACCTCTCCCTTGCGGCCGGCACTGGCCCTCGACTCCCTCCGGTGGCACTCTTGCGCCATCACCGTCACTGGAGGACCGTTTCATGAGCAAAGGCCTGCGCCTGACCGAACAATGGATGCAACGCGCCCTGTGGCTGGTCGCGTTCGCATTCGCCGCCTTCCTGATCGGCCTGGGCGGCAAAGTCGTCAACAACCTGTGGGACGTCGAGCGGCCCCTGAGCATCGAGCAGTTCATGGACCGCAACGGGGTCGAGGCCCTGCGCGCTGGCCAGGAAGCGGCGCGGGCCCGGCGCGATACTGCCCAGCTCGACCTGGAACAGGCCACCCAGCAGCACGAGGTGGCGCGCGCGAATACCCGCTCGGCGCGCGAGACCTTCGATAACTGGCTGGCCACGCGCCGCGCGACTGCGCGTCCCGACCAGGATCCCGAGCTGCTCGAACGTACGCGCGGACTCGACAAGCTGGAGGCCGACGAGCGCCGCGCGCTTGCGGCCGTCCAGGCCCAGCAGCAGGCCCTGCTGGATGCCGACCAGGCCCTGCAGCGCGCGCAGATGCGCTGGGAACGCATGGAAAGGCCGGCGCGCGCCGCCTACGAGAAGGCGGCCACGTCCAAGGAACTGCGGGTCTTCCTGTATCGCCTGGCCCTGACCCTGCCGCTGCTGGTGCTGGCCGGCTGGCTGTTCGCGCGCAAGCGCCAGAGCCAATACTGGCCCTTCGTGTGGGGATTCATCTTCTTCGCACTGTTCGCCTTCTTCTTCGAACTCGTGCCTTACCTGCCGAGCTATGGCGGCTACGTGCGCTACCTGGTCGGCATCGCCGTCACCGTGCTGGTGGGGCGCTACGCGATCGTCTCGCTGCAGCACTACCTGGCGCGCCAGCGGCAGGCCGAAGCGCTGCCGGACGTGCAGCGCCGCCAGACCCTGCGCTACGACGCCGCCCTTGCCCGGCTGGGCAAGGGCGTCTGTCCGGGATGCGAGCGGCCGGTCGACCTGAAGGATGCGAGCGTCGACTTCTGCCCGCACTGCGGCATCGGCCTGTTCGACCGCTGCGGCTGCTGCAGCAGCCGCAAGAATGCCTTCGCCCGCTTCTGCTTCTCGTGCGGGACGGCGGCCAACACGTCGTTGGCCGACTAGGGCTATTTGATTGCAGATGGCGATTTTCGTAGGGTGGGCGGCTTGTCCGCCCACGCGGTGATTGTTCGCAGCAAGATCATCGAGCTCGTCATCGGAGCCCATTACTATCACCGCGTGGGCGGGAAGACCCGCCCACCCTACGAAAGGATTAGTCGCGCAGGTCGGCCGGCACCTTGCCGCCGTTGGCCGCCAGCTTGTTCATGACCTGGCGGTGCAGCCAGATGTTCATCGAGGCCGAGTCGCTGGTATCGCCGGTGTAGTGCAGTTCGGCGGCCAGTTCCTTGCGGGCCTGCAGGCTGCTGTCCAGGCCGAGCAGCTTGAGCAGGTCGACGATCGAGCTGCGCCAGTTCAGCTGCTGGCCCGACGACTTCTGCATGGTGGTCAGGATTTCCTCGACGTCGACCTGGTCCATCATGGCCGGCGCGGCCTGAGGCTGTGCTTGCGGCTGCGCCTGGGGAGCAGCCTGCGGCTGGGCCTGTGGCGCCGGGGCCTGGGCTTGCGGTTGTGCCTGCGGGCCCTTGTTGGCGGCGTGCGCCTTCGGGAAGATCTTGCCAAAAATATTGCTCAGGATGCCCATGTCATCTCCTTGGTGAATGGTGGATTGGGAACGCATGCGTTGTGCCACGTGGCCGAGCGCGAGCGCCAGCGCGCCGGCGCCGATCGCCTTGACCAGGGTCGGGTGTTCGGCATAGAAGGCGCTCATGCGGTCGACGATGCCGGGATTTTGCTGCTCGGCTTGTTCGGCCAGTTCGCGCACCTGCTCGGGGGAGACCTGCGAGGCCTGTTCCGGCGTCACTTTGCCGCCGCCGAACAGCTTGCCGAACACGCCGCCTGCAACCGAGGACAGCTGTGCCGGGTTCAGGGAACCCAGCAGCTGGTTCAGCATGCCGGCGCGGCCGTTCGCATCGCTTTGCCCGAACAGCTGGCTGACGACCTGCGGGAAGGGTGGAGTCTGGTCCGAACGCAGGGCATTGGCGACGCCTTCGGCGACCGTTGCGCGCGGTGCGCTCTGGGCCACGCGGTCGAAGTCGTCCGCCGCCCGGTCCTGGTTGCCGCCGCCCAGATACTGCGATAACAGATTGCCCAAATCAAATGCCATATTCGTTCTCCTGACTGCATACGGTTGAATAGCGAGCGTAGGCGTTCTGGCGATGCTTGCTCTGTTCGCTATTCAACGGTGAAGCGCCATGGATCACTGGCGGCGCATGTTTTGCGCCATATGGCCCAGTGCGATGGCCAGCGCCGCGCCGCCGATCGCCTTGACCAGGGTCGGGTTCTGGGCATAGAAGTCACCCATGCGGTCGACGATGCTCGGGTTTTCCTGTTCGGCCTTTTCGGCCAGTTCGCGCACCTCTTCGGGCGAGACTTGCGAGGCCTGTTCCGGGGTGACCTGGGTGGGTGCACGGCCCCCGCCGAAGATGCTGCCCAGGCCTCCAAGTCCGCCTTGGCTGCCGGCCCGGCTGGCGAGCTGGGACAGCACGGCCGGGCCCAGTGTGGCCAGCAGTTGATTCAGCATGCCGGCGCGCTGGTTCGGATTGCTCTGCCCGAACATCTGGCTGACCATCTGGGGGAAGGGCGGGGTCTGGTCGGAGCGCAGGGCCCCGGTCACGCCGCGCGCCAGCACGTCGGGCGGCGCGTTCGAGGCGACCCGGTCGAAGTCGTCGTTGGCCTGGTGGGGGTTGCCGCCGCCGGCGCCGCCGCCCAGGTACTGGTTCAGAAGATTGCCAAGATCGAAAGCCATTTCGTACTCCTTGCATTGACACGGTAGAAGGCCGAGGGTAGGCGTTCCGGCATCGCTCCCTCTGTTCGTTATCCAACGGTCATAGGCCAAAAGCAGTATTTCGTTTCCATGTAGACACCAACGTATTCGCCGGGGTAAGCTCACCGTATGCCCTACCTGCCGCTCCTGCTGTTTGCTGTCCTGTACGCCGCTGCCACCTGGAAGTGGGACCTGCCGCTGCAGGTCGGCGCCGCCTACCTGGCGATGAGCCTGAGCTGTTTCGTGGCCTACGCGATCGACAAGTCGGCGGCACGCAAGGGCAACTGGCGCACGCCGGAGTCGACCCTGCTGCTGCTCGGCCTGGTCGGCGGCTGGCCGGGCGCCGTATTGGCGCAGCAATGGCTGCGGCACAAGACGTCGAAGACCTCGTTCCAGTGGAAGTTTTACCTGACCGTCGTGCTGAACCTCGTACTCTTCCTGTACCTGTCACGGCAGCTCGGCACACCGGCAGTTTCCTGATTCCTGCGAAGGGAGGTGGGCATGTGGCGATATCCCCGGATCCTGGCGCATCGCGGCGGCGGCACCCTGGCGCCCGAAAATACCTTTGCCGGCCTGCGGCGCGGCATCGACTTCGGCTTCCGCGCCATCGAGTTCGACGTGATGCTGGCGCGCGACGGCGTGCCGGTGGTGATGCACGATCCCTACCTCGGCCGCACCGTGAGCGGCGCCGGCCACGTGTTCGACTACGATGCGCATGAGCTGGCCCGGATGGACGCCGGCGACTGGTTCGGCGCCGACTACCGCGGCGAGCCGGTACCCCTGTTCGTCGAGTTTGCGCAGTACTGCAAGGCGCACGGCATCTGGATGAACATCGAAGTCAAGCCGGCGCGCGGCTTCGACCGCGAAACCGGCGAGACCGTGGCGCGCATCACCCGCGCCATGTTTGCGGACGAGATCGCGGAAGGCAGGCTGGAGCGCGTGCCGCTGCTGTCCTCGTTCAGCCTGGCGGCACTGGAAAGCGCGCGCGACGCCGCCCCGGACCTGCCGCGCGCCTTCCTGATGAGCGAGCTGCCGCCCGGCTGGGAACCGCTGGCGCGCTCGGTCGAGGCGGTCGCGATCCACGCCAACCACAAGCACCTGAGCCCGGCGCTGGCCAAGGCCGTGCGCGACGCCGGCTTCGGCCTGTTCTGCTACACCGTCAACGAGCCGGCGCGGGCGCGCGAACTGCTGGACTGGGGCGTCGAGGCCTTCTGTACCGACCGCATCGATTTGATCGGCCCCAATCTTTCATAGCTTACAAGCCGGATTCATATAAATATTTCAAGAACACCCTTCAGGAAATTGACCAGTTGTCGATAAAGGCTGACAACTGCCATCACGGATGACGCTTATGTCATTGTCAATCAATAATAATTCCCTGTCGCTGAATGCCCAGCGCAGCCTGCGCCTGCACGTCGCCGCGCAGGAGACGCTGCTCACGCGCCTCACGGCGGGCACGCGCATCAACAAGGCGGCCGACGACCCGGCGGGCCAGGCCATCGCCGCGCGCATCGATTCCGGCATGCGCGGCCTCAGCCAGGCCATGCGCGCCATCAGCGATGGCGGTTCGATGCTGCAGGTGGCGGACGGCGCCCTGGCGAACGTGTCCGACAGCCTGCAGCGCCTGCGCGAGCTGGCGGTCGCCTCCGGCAACGGCAGTTACGGCAGCGGCGACCGCGCCAAGCTGCAGCAGGAGGCGATGGAAATCCTGAATCACATCAACCAGGTCGGCGCCGAGACCCAGTTCAACGGCGAGGCGCTGTTCTCGCAGGACCGGGTCAGCATCGGCGGCGAGGACGAGAAGAAGCGGGCGGTGCTCGACGGGCTCAAGACGGGCTGGCTGAGCGCCTCCGAAAAGATGGTCAAGGACCTGTTCGGGCTCGAGGCGGATGGCGTCAAGCTCAAGGTCAACCTGGTCTCCCCGGGTACGCCGAGCGGCGTGCTGGCTTGGGTGAGCGGCAGTGGTTCCGGCAAGCTCGACGAGCTGTCGCTGAACATCGACATGGCCGACTTCGGCAGCGCCGCCACCGCGGACGGCGGCAGCGCGCCGATGTACAGCGACCGCATCATCGCGCACGAGATGGCGCATGCGATCATGGCGCGCACGATGAACTTCTCAAACCTGCCATCCTGGTTCAGGGAAGGCGCGGCAGAGCTGATCCACGGCGCCGACGAGCGCGTGCGCGGCGCGCTCGCCGGCGCGGACGCCGCGACGATCGTCGGCGGCATCGGCGTCTCTGGCGGCACCTACGAATACGAGAGCGCCTACGTCGCCGCCCGCTTCCTGCACCAGCGCCTGAAGGACCTGGGGGTGGAAGGCGGGATGAAGGGGCTGATGCAACACCTGAGCAGGAACCAGGGCGCGACCCTGAGTACCGCGCTCGACGCGGTGACGGGAGGGAGGATCGCGAACGAGACTGACTTCCTGACGGAGTTCAGCGCCGACGGCGACGAATTCCTCTTGAACAGGATGAACCTGACCAACACCGACACCGGCGCCATCGGCGGCCTCGATGCCGATGGCGGCCCCGTATTCAACGCGCGCAGCGTGGTCGCGGACGCCGGCGACAACAATGCCGACGATGGCCTGGGCGGCTTCGTGGTCGAGTACCCGGAACTGGGCGGGCATACCGGCGTGCGCCGGGTGCAGGTGCAGGCCGGCGACAAGGCGGGGGACCTGATCGAGCTGCAGTTCGGCGCCATCAACGCGGCGGCGCTCGGGCTGGCCAAGCTGGACATGCAGCGCGGCGCGGTGGCCCTGCTGCACGTGGACCAGGCGCTGGCCTATGTGAACCAGCAGCGCGTGGTGGCGGGCGCCTCCAGCAACCGCCTCGACCTGGCGGCCGGCGCGCTGCAGGCGGGTTCCGCCAACATGGCGGCCGCCAGGGAGCGCATCGCGGGCGTCGACTATGCCGGCGCGGCGGCGGGGCTGACGCGCGCGCAGATCCTGCAGCAGGCGGCATCGGCGATGCTGGCGCAGGCGAACAGCCAGCCGCGCGCGGTTCTTTCGCTGTTGCGCTGACGTTCTCGGTACGCTGCGAACGTCAAATTGGGCGGAACAATGCCAGTGGCATCATTCCCTCCAATTCCGTCGCGTCTTCGCAGCACGACCTTTCCCCGTAAATATCAGCCGGACTAATAATCCGGCCCCTCAGCTACGCTATAATCGATTTTTTATAGCGCATGCTCCCTCATTCCGCCCTCACGACATGAAATCCTCCGAAATCCGCGAAAAGTTCCTCAAGTTCTTCGAGTCCAAAGGCCACACCATCGTCCGTTCCAGCCCGCTGGTGCCGGGCAACGACCCGACCATGCTGCTGACGAACAGCGGAATGGTGCAGTTCAAGGATGTGTTCCTGGGCCTGGATACGCGCCCGTACTCGCGCGCCACCACCGTGCAGCGCTGCGTGCGCGCCGGCGGCAAGCACAACGACCTGGAAAACGTCGGCTACACCGCGCGCCACCACACCTTCTTCGAAATGCTGGGTAACTTCAGCTTCGGCGACTATTTCAAGCGCGACGCGATCAACTACTGCTGGGAGCTGCTGACCAAGGTCTACATGCTGCCGGCCGAGAAGCTGACCGTCACCGTCTACTTCGAGGACGACGAGGCCTACGACATCTGGGCCAACGAGATCGGCGTGCCGAAAGAGCGCATCATCCGCATCGGCGACAACAAGGGCGCGCGCTACGCATCCGACAACTTCTGGCAGATGGCCGACACCGGCCCCTGCGGTCCGTGCACCGAGGTGTTCTACGACCACGGCGCCGACATCTGGGGCGGTCCTCCGGGCTCGCCGGAAGAAGACGGCGATCGCTTCATCGAGATCTGGAACCTGGTGTTCATGCAGTTCAACCGCGACGAATCGGGCACCCTGACCCCGCTGCCGAAGCCGTCGATCGACACCGGCATGGGCATGGAGCGCCTGGCCGCCGTGCTGCAGCACGTGCACAGCAACTACGAGATCGACCTGTTCCAGGCGCTGATCAAGGCGGCTGCCCGTGAAACCCGCGCCACCGACCTGGAGAACAATTCGCTCAAGGTCATCGCCGACCACATCCGCGCCGCGTCCTTCCTGATCGTCGACGGCATCATCCCGAGCAGCGAAGGCCACGGCTACGTCCTGCGCCGCATCATCCGCCGCGCGCTGCGCCACGGCCACAAGCTGGGCCAGACGAAACCCTTCTTCCACAAGCTGGTCGCGGACCTCGACATCGAGATGGGCGAAGCCTATCCGGAACTGCGCGAGGCCAAGGAGCGTGTTGCCCAGGTGCTCAAGACCGAGGAAGAGCGTTTCGGCGAAACCCTGGAAAACGGCATGAAGATCCTGGAAGCCCAGCTTGCCAAGGATGCCAGGAACTTGGACGGCGCCACCGCCTTCACCCTGTACGACACCTACGGCTTCCCGCTCGACCTCACCGCCGATATCTGCCGCGAGCGCAATGTTACGCTCGACGAAGCAGGATTTGCCGCCGCCATGGAGCAGCAGAAGAAGACCGCGCGCGCCGCCGGCAAGTTCAAGATGGCCGCCAAGGTCGAGTATGCGGGCGAGAAGACCAAGTTCGTCGGCTACGAATCGCTGGCCCACAACACCCATGTGCTGGCCCTGTACGCCGAAGGCGTGAAGGTAGAGGAACTGCAGGCCGGCCAGGAAGGCATCGTGGTGCTCGACACCACCCCGTTCTACGCGGAGTCGGGCGGCCAGGTGGGCGACCAGGGCGTGATCCGTTCGGACGGCAAGCTGTTCGAAGTCGAGGACACCCTGAAGATCCAGGCCGAAGTCTTCGGCCACCACGGCGTGCTGCGCGAAGGTTCGCTCAAGGTGGGCGACACCGTCGACGCGCAGGTCGACACCGTCAAGCGCGCGCGCACCATCCGCAACCACTCGGCGACCCACCTGATGCACAAGGCCCTGCGCGAAGTGCTGGGCAGCCACGTGCAGCAGAAAGGCTCGCTGGTCGATCCGGACAAGACCCGTTTCGACTTCAGCCACGGCGCACCGCTGACCGCGGACGAAATCGCCAAGGTCGAGATGATCGTCAACCAAGAAATCCTCGAGAACCACGCAACCCAGGCCCAGCACATGACCTTCGACGACGCCGTCAAGCACGGCGCGATGGCGCTGTTCGGCGAGAAGTATGGCGACACCGTGCGCGTGCTGGACATCGGCTCGTCGAAAGAGCTGTGCGGCGGCGTGCACGTCACCCGCACCGGCGACATCGGCCTGTTCAAGATCGTGTCGGAGGGCGGCGTGGCCGCCGGCATCCGCCGCGTCGAGGCCGTGACCGGCGAGGGCGCGCTGGCGCTGGTGCAGTCGATCAACCGCAAGCTGCAGGAAGCCGCCGGCGCCCTGAAGACCAGCCCGGACGAGCTGCCGAGCCGTATCGCGCAGGTGCAGGACCAGGTCAAGTCGCTGGAGAAGGAAGTCGCCGCGCTCAAGTCGAAGCTGGCCGCGGGGCAGGGCGACGAGCTGGTGACCAAGGCCATCGACGTGAACGGCATCAAGGTGCTGGCCGCGACCATGGAAGGCGCCGACGTCACCGCGCTGCGCGAGACCATGGACAAGCTGAAGGACAAGCTGAAAACCGCCGCCATCGTGCTGGCCAGCGTGGCGGACGGCAAGGTCAGCCTGATCGCGGGCGTGACCAAGGATGCCACCGGCAAGGTGAAGGCCGGCGAGCTGGTGAACTTCGTCGCCCAGCAGGTGGGCGGCAAGGGCGGCGGCCGTCCGGACATGGCACAGGCCGGCGGCACCGATCCGGCCGGCCTGCCGCAGGCGCTGGCCGGCGTGGCCGGCTGGGTGGGCGAGCGCGCCTAAGCGTTTGACCATCTGGTAAAAAAACGCCGCCTTCGGGCGGCGTGTGCGTTTACGCAGCGGCACGCACCTGCTCGCTTGCAATCGGGGCGGGAGGCCCGCATTTACCATGTGTCGCACCATGGCGGTGCCGGTTGGTTTCATTCGTGATTTGCCATGGTGCGCAAGCATAGATAATTTCACAATCGGTTGCAGTCCTGCAACAATGTGTGACTATTTTGGTGCGCTGCGTCATACTGCCGAAAAGGGAGTAGTATTCGACTTCCGAGCACCATCTACTTTGCAGGCATGCGATGAGCGACACTACTATCGACATTGATACCATGGAATTCCAGAGAGACCTGGATGCGCGCGGACTGAACTGTCCGCTGCCGATCCTTAAAGCCAAGAAGGCACTCGCCGAGATGGAAAGCGGCCAGGTGCTGCGCATCGTCGCAACCGATACCGGTTCCGTGCGTGACTTCCAGGCGTTCGCCAAGCAGACCGGCAACGCCTTGCTGGCCCATACCGTCGAAAACGGCGAATTCATCTTCCTGATGCGCCGTAAGTAATCCTTCCCGGCGGCGCTACAATGACGGGGCAGGCCTGCGCCAGCCCCGCATTTCCCATACCCGACACCTGTAAGATCGTACTTTAGTCGAAATCCTCTAACTAAAAATCGCACGATCGTGCTTTAATTTCGACCTGAAGCCGAATTTCTCTTATAATCTAGGCCATTTTCGTCTGTCACCCATTCCATTTTCTAAAGGCACCCTATGAAAGTCCTGGTACCCGTCAAACGCGTGGTCGACTACAACGTCAAGGTCCGCGTCAAATCCGACGGCAGCGGCGTGGATATCGCCAACGTCAAAATGTCGATGAACCCGTTCGACGAGATCGCGCTGGAAGAAGCCACGCGCCTGAAGGAAGCCGGCAAGGTCACCGAAGTGGTGGCGGTGTCGGTAGGTGTGGCCCAGTGCCAGGAAACCCTGCGTACCGGCATGGCGATCGGCGCCGACCGCGGCATCCTGGTCGAGACCGGCGGCGAGACCGAGCCGCTGGCCGTGGCCAAGATCATGAAGGCGCTGGCCGACAAGGAACAGCCGCAGCTGATCATCCTGGGCAAGCAGGCGATCGACGACGATTCGAACCAGACCGGCCAGATGCTGGCAGCCCTGCTGGGCTGGCCGCAAGCCACCTTCGCTTCGAAAGTGGTGCTGGAAGACGGTAAAGTGACCGTGACCCGCGAAGTCGACGGCGGCCTGGAAACCGTTGCCTTGACCCTGCCGGCCATCGTCACCACCGACCTGCGCCTGAACGAGCCGCGCTACGTGACGCTGCCGAACATCATGAAGGCCAAGAAGAAGCCGCTGGAAACCGTCAAGCCGGAAGACCTGGGCGTCGACGTGAGCCCGCGCCTGAAGACCCTGAAAGTGGTCGAGCCGGCCAAGCGCTCGGCCGGCGTCAAGGTGCCGGACGTGGCGACCCTGGTGCAGAAGCTGCGCACCGAAGCCAAGGTTATCTAAACATACTTAGGAAAAGAACATGGTCGCACTCGTCATTGCAGAACACGACAACGGCTCCCTCAAGGGCGCTACCCACCACACCGTGACCGCGGCCGCCCAGTGCGGCGGCGAGGTCCACATCCTGGTCGCCGGCTCCGGTTGCGGCGCCGCCGCCGAAGCCGCCGCGCAGATCGCGGGCGTCTCGAAGGTGCTGGTCGCCGACGCGCCGCACTTCGCCGACGGCCTGGCCGAGAACGTCGCCGAGCAGATCCTGGCGATCGCCGTGGGCTACTCGCACATCCTGGCCCCGGCCACCGCCTACGGCAAGAACATCCTGCCGCGCGTGGCCGCCAGGCTGGACGTGGCCCAGATCTCGGAAATCACCAAGGTCGAGTCCCCGGACACTTTCGAGCGTCCGATCTACGCCGGTAACGCCATCGCCACCGTCCAGTCGGGCGACAGCGTGAAGGTCATCACCGTGCGCGGCACCGCCTTCGATTCGGCTGCTACCGGTGGTTCGGCCGCCGTCGAGCAGATCGCCGCCGTCGGCGACTTCGGCAAGTCGGCCTTCGTGGGCCGTGAGCTGGCCAAGTCGGACCGTCCGGAACTGACCGCCGCCAAGATCATCGTGTCGGGCGGCCGCGGCATCGGCTCGGCCGAGAACTTCAAGCTGCTGGAACCCCTGGCCGACAAGCTGGGCGCCGCCATGGGCGCATCGCGCGCCGCGGTCGACGCCGGCTTCGTGCCGAACGACTGGCAGGTCGGCCAGACCGGCAAGATCGTCGCCCCGACCCTGTACATCGCGGTCGGCATCTCGGGCGCGATCCAGCACCTGGCCGGCATGAAGGACTCGAAGACCATCGTCGCCATCAACAAGGATCCGGAAGCGCCGATCTTCTCGGTGGCCGACTACGGCCTGGTGGGCGACCTGTTCGAGGTCGTGCCGCAGCTGGT
>NZ_ATYR01000003.1 GCF_000427785.1 Massilia alkalitolerans DSM 17462 | reverse complement strand
TTTCGGACTGGCGCAAACCCCGACTGCCCTGCGAGAGCTGGACAAATGGATGCGCCACCGCCTACGTGCAATTCACCTGAAACAGTGGCGATGTGGGCCTACCATCTATCGAGAGCTGCGAAAGTTGGGGGCAACGCCGAAAGTCGCTGCTCTGGTTGCGGGGAACAACCGCAGCTGGTGGCGCAACAGCAGGCTTGCCCTGAACAACGTCCTGACGATTGGCTACTTTGAGCGTCTTGGCATGCCTCGCCTCACTTAACCTCAACTACTCGAACCGCCCGGTGCGGAACCGCATGCCGGGTGGTGTGGGAGGGGCCGGTCAGCATGCTGACCGCCCCTATCCCAATTACCGACAGGAATTACGTGCAGGTACCGATCTGCTTGGTATCGCCATCGCGCACCGGCTGGCCGGCAGTCCGCGCAGCGGGCAGCGCACGGGAGACATCCTCGTACTGGCTGAAGCCGCCGCGGTCGAGCCAGGCCTGGAAATCGCGCCGGGCAGCGGCATACCAGGCCGCACGCAGGGCGCACGTCGTGTCCGACGTGCCACCATGATGCAGGTGGGGAATGTGGCCACCATGCTGCCAGCGCGACAGCGCCAGCCGGGTGGGGAACAGGGCAGCATGGAATCTGGCCATCTGGCGCCGCTCGGCAGGATCGGCTGCTTGCGGAAGAACTCCATCGGTCGGTTGCGCGTCGGTATGCACGGTCTTGTCCTATCAGTCTGGGCGAGGACGTATGCCGTAAAGATATCCTCGTGTCATTAGGTGGATTCCTAACGCGTTGAAGTCTATCAATCAGAATCTTCCTAGGCTTGACGCGCATCAAATGTGCGGAAGCATCCGAAGACCTGTCGGAATATTACTTACCTCAAATGGGTAATCAGTGCCAGGGCAAGGGGCACGGGCGGTGCTTTGTCGGGACAGCCCCTTCTGTTAAAGTGGCGCCCCATGAGCAAACTATCCCTGGACCGCATCCTGCAATCGCAGGGATTCGGCACCCGCAAATACTGCCGCGCGCTGATCGAGGACGGCGACGTGCTGGTCAATGGCGCGGTCGAAGACAATTACAAGGCCAGCTTCGATACGACGGACCTGGTGCTGACCGTGTTCGACGAGGAATGGCGCTACCGCGAACACCTCTATCTTGCGCTGTACAAGCCGGCCAACTACGAGTGCTCGCGCAAGCCGAGCCACCACCCCGGCGTATTGACTTTGCTGCCCGAGCAGTTCGGGTGGCGCGAGGTGCAGCCGGTCGGCCGCCTCGACCACGACACCACCGGACTGCTCCTGATGTCGGACGACGGCCCCTTCATCCACGCCCAGTCCTCGCCCAAGCGCCACGTGCCCAAGGTCTACCAGGCCACCACCGCCGAGCCGGTCACCGATGCGCTGGTCGAGCAGATGCTGGCCGGCGTGCAGCTGCACGACGAGCCGGCGCCGCTCAAGGCGGTATCCTGCGTGCAGCGCGGCGAGCACCTGCTCGAGATCGTGCTGGAGCAGGGCAAGTACCACCAGGTCAAGCGCATGCTGGCGGCCGCGGGCAACCATTGTAGCGCGCTGCACCGCTCGCAGATCGGCGGGCTGACGCTGGAATCGCTCGGGTTGAAGGAAGGGGAGTGGTGCTACCTGGAGCCGGAACAGCTGGCGCTGCTGGTGCCCTAGTAGGGTGGTCGGCTCTGCCGACCGCGCGTTCAACCAGTGGGTGAATAGTAAGCGCCGCATCCATTCAAACGGGAGTTGAGCGCGCGGACGGCGAAGCCGTCCACCCTACGCCAGGCCCAGCTCTCCATATGCCGGCCGCACCTGGCGCCCCGCCTTTTCCACCCGCCGCGCCATGCTCTGCAGGTCGAGCGGCCGGGTGAGCCGGTGGCGCGCGAGCGCCGCGGCGCCGACCGCAACCGCATCCGCGCCGAAACGCGAAGTGCGGATCTCCGGCGCATTGAGCATCGCGGCATCGGCGTAGCCGGCCAGCACCCGGCGTGCCGGCGCGATCAGGGTATCCCCCAGGCTGAGCGCCGGCCCGCCGATGACGATCGCCATCGGGTCGAAGGCGGCCCACAGATTGTTCAGCAGTACCCCGAGCTGTTCCCCGGCCGCGGTCACCGCCGCGCAGGTCTGCTGCTGTCCCTGCGCCACCTTCTCGAACAGCCGCTCGAGCGCCGCACGGCTCGGCTTCTCGGCGCCCAGCAATGAGCCCAGTCCGATCAGCGCGTCCGCGCAGCCGCGGCGCCCGCACGAGCAGCGCGGCCCGTTGGACTGCAGGATCGCGTGCCCGACTTCGCCCGCGAAACCGTTCAGGCCGGTGAGCAGGTTGTCGCCGACGATCACGCCGGCGCCCACGCCATAGCCGATCGACAGGTAGACCAGCGGGTCGGTGCCCGACTGCCCGGTGAATTCGAATTCGGCCAGCGCCGCGACGTTCGCCTCGTTCTGCATGTACAGCGGCAGGGCCTCCAGCGGCGTGCCGGCGAAATGCGCGTGCAGCTGGCTGTCCACGTCGACGTTGCGCCAGCCCAGGTGGGGCGCATAGCGCAGCATCCCGAGCGTCTCGTCCACCCCGCCATGCAGGCCGACGCCGATGCCCAGCACCTGGCGTGCGCCGCTGGTGCCGGTCGAGCGTCCGAGCCGGCGCGCCAGCCGTACCAGCCCGCCAGCCACCAGCTTGATGCAGGAGGCCGGGTCGGCGCTGTCGTCGTAGCTGACCACGCGCGTGTCGAGCACTTCGCCGAGGAGGTTGGTGGCGAGCACGCGCGCTTCGTCCACGCCGATCTCCGCGCCGAGCAGGGCCAGGCGGCCCGGATCGAGGTGTAGCGGCGTCGCGCGCCGGCCCACCTCGCCGGTGGCGATCAGCTCGCGCTCGGTCAGCCAGCCTTCGTCCACCAGGTCGCGCACCAGCATGCTGATCGTCGACTTGGTCAGCCCCAGCACCTCGGCCAGCGAGGCGCGCGACAGTCCGGGCTGGGTGCTGACCTGCCGCACCAGGGCCATCCGGTTGAGTTGCTTGAGTAATTGGTGGTCACCGGTGACGGGCATGGATAAATAAAGGTAAGTGAGTGTGAAGATTATGCAACACCAGCAGTAACACAAAAAATTTTTTACGCGCATGCATGGCCGGACGGAGCATTGCAAGTATAACCACCTCCTTGCAGAAATATCACTGATCCGAAAAAACGCGAAGTCCTTGATTTTGCTGTGAAATCGATTTCATAAGTCACCTCGAGCACACGGCCGGCAGCGCCAATTACCTGGCCCGGCGACCCTTAGATCGTATCCAGAATGAATTTTTTTGTATTGACTCACGGTGTTTTAGCACGCAGTTCGTTTGTTCGACGAATTGACTAATTCAAACATCGCCTTTACTCTTTCGTCAATACAAAAAGTCCGAGCGGCAATTTATAAGCCAAGGCGATGCAGCAGTCGCACAAGGCACAACGGACACGGCCCGACTACAAAGTTCCAATCAGGTGTTTTCGATGACACCACCAGCGGCACGTTCCCACCCGGGCGCGGCCATATTTGTAGAAGAGAGGAGACACAGTGCTGCACAAACCAAAAAAGGGTAATTCGCGCTACCCGGGTACCAAACGTCGCTTGATCACCCTTGCCGTGGCGAGCGCCTGCGCTACCCTGGTCGCTCAGGCGCATGCGCAGGAAGCGAACACCGCAGCCGTCGCCAACGCGGCCGATCCGGCCAATACCGCGCCCCCCACCGCCGCCAACACCGTGGTCGTGACCGGTATCCGCGCCGCCATGCAGTCGACGCTGAACCTGAAGCGCAATTCGGACGGCTTCGTCGACGGCATCGCGGCCGACGACATCGGCAAGTTCCCCGACACCAATCTCGCCGAGGCGCTGCAGCGCATCAGCGGCGTGTCGATCGACCGCAACCGCGGCGAAGGCGCCCTGGTCACCGTGCGCGGCGTCGGCCCGGACCTGAACCTGGTGCTGCTCAACGGCCGCCAGATGCCGACCGCGAACCTGGGCGACCAGTCCGGCCGCGCCTTCGACTTCAGCAACCTGGCGGCGGAAGCGGTGTCGCAGATCCAGGTGTACAAGAGCGTGCGCGCCGACGTCACCCCGGGCGGCATCGGCGCCACCCTGAACGTCATGACCGGACGTCCGCTCGACCTCGGCAAGCAGGCCAGCTTCGGCGCCAAGGTGATGTACGACGAGTCGAACAACAACCTGCCCGACCAGAACAAGGCCAGGCGCTCGGCCACCCCGGAAATCTCCGGCCTGTACAGCAATACCTGGAACGACGGCATGTTCGGCCTGTCCGCCAGCGCCAGCTACCAGGAACGCAACATGGGCATCAACACGGCCGCCATCATCAACGGCTGGCTGGGCCCGTTCAAGATGGGCGATACGAGCGACGGCGCGATCCCGCAGCCGAACAACCCGAACTTCGTCAACATCAAGAACCCGCCGAGCGGCAACGACCTGTACCTGTCGCCACAGAACATGTCGTACAAGATGAACGGCTACCAGCGCCAGCGCACCAACGGCCAGCTGACCTTCCAGTTCCGCCCGGTCAAGGAACTGACCACCACCCTGGACTACACCTTCGCCGAGAACAAGCTCCAGCACCGCTACAGCGAGCTGTCGGCCTGGTTCGGCCACAACATGGACATCCAGGGCGCCCAGTTCAGCGGCGGTCCGCTGTCCTCGCCGCTGTACTACGAAGAGCGCTACACCAGCCCCCAGGACATCTCGATGAACGGCGGCGACTCCGCCCGCACCTCGACCCTGAACTCGCTCGGCTTCAACACCCAGTGGCGCGCCACCCCGGACCTGACCCTGAGCGTCGACGCCCACCACTCGGTGGCCGAAGCGAAGTCGGACAGCCCCTACGGCTTCAACAACGACCTGGCCACCGCCAGCTTCAGCCGCGGCATTACGCGCGCCGATTTCACCAGCGAGATGCCGGTGCTGTCGATCCAGGGCGCCGATTTCATCGGCAGACCGCACCAGGTCGCGGGCTCGTGGTTCCAGGACGGCCGCAACAAGATGACGCTCGACCAGGCCCAGCTGGGCGGCAAACTGAAACTGTTCGAAAGCTCGGGCCTGAACTTCGGCGCAGCCTTCACCAAGAACAAGAACGAGTCGGTCTTCCAGCAGGTGCAGCGCGATACCTGGGGCGGCACGGTGCCGGTCACGTCGAACGCCTACGACCAGAACATGTGGCACGCGGATAACCTGCGCAACTACTTCAGCAAGCTGGGCGGCGCGGACAATCCGGCCCTGTTCACCCAGATCCACCCCTTCGATTTCGAAGCGGTGCGCAATGCCGCCATCGCCATCACCGGCGACCGCGCCGGCTACACCCCGAGCCTGGCCAACCCTGCCTACGACCGCACCACGATCGAGAAGACCAAGTCGCTCTACTTACAGTTCAACACCGACTGGGACACCGCGATGCCGATGCACACCGGGATCGGTTTCCGCTACGAGCAGACCCGCGTCTCGTCGACCGGCCTGACCAAGGTGCCGACCGGTATCCGCTGGATTTCGGAAAACGAGCTGCCGGTGGATTTCGGTTCCCAGACCTTCGAGACGCTGGAAGGCAAGTACAACAACTTCCTGCCGAGCATCGACTGGGACATCGAGCCGCGCTCCGACATGAAAGTGCGCGCCAGCTATGGCGTGTCGATCGGCCGTCCGCGCTACGACCAGATCGCCGGCGGCAGCACCTACGGCACTACCGCCAGCGTCACCGGCGTGACGGTCAGCCGCGGCAACCCGGCGCTGGAGCCGGTCAAGTCCAAGAACCTGGACCTGTCGGCCGAGTGGTACTACAACAAGCAGAGCATGCTCTCGCTGGGCCTGTTCCACAAGAAGCTGACCGACTACACGGGTTCGACCGTGATCACCGAGGGTTCGCCGAGCGCGACCACGCCGGTGGGCGGCGCCTACTGGAATGCGGCGGTGGCCTCCGGCTGCTCGGTCTCGAACCGGATCTGCATCCGCAACTACATCCTGCGCAATTACGCCGGCCAGCCGGGCGTGACCTACACCGGCGACAACTCGTCCGGCGTGGCCCAGGGCACGATCACCGGGGTCGCGGGCAATCCGGCGCTGCCTTACCAGGTGTCCACCCTGGTCAACTCGCAGGGCGACACCCTGAAGGGCGCGGAGGTCAACTGGCAACACATGTTCAACAACGGCTTCGGCTTCCAGGCCAACTACACCTACGTGAAGTCGGGCCTGACCTATGACGACCTGGGCGTGGGCAACCAGTTCGCGCTGGTCGGCCTGTCGGACTCGGCCAACATCGTCGGTATCTACGAAGACACGAACTGGTCGGTGCGCGCAGCCTACAACTGGCGCGACCGCTTCCTGTCCTCGACCGCCGACAACGGCAAGCCGAATCCGAGCTATGTCGAGCCCTACGGCCAGCTGGACCTCTCGATCGGCTACAACGTCAACAAGAACCTGAGCCTGTCGCTGGAAGCGATCAACGTCAACGATGCGACCCAGCGTGTCCATGGCCGCTCCGAGATGCAGGTGCTGCAGGTATCGACCGGCGGCCGCCGCTACATGGTGGGCGCCCGCTACAAGTTCTAAGTTCTTGGTGCCGGGCGGCACCCGCTGCCGCCTTTCCGACAGGCCGTCTTCGTGCGGCCTGTTTTTTTTTGACACGCATGGCTTTGCCTATGCGAAACTTAAGGCGGAGGAGACCATGAACCAATCCGTTTTGCTGCACAGCCTGGAACACAAGGACCTGCGCGTCATTGCCGAACGCGGCGCCGCCTACGGCGACGACGTGATGTTCAGCCTGACATTCCCGCAGGAGTTCCGCCAGGTCCAGGCCCATTACCCGATCGTCTTTCGCGCCACGAACGACGCCGCCGGCTACGAGGCGCTGGCGCTGTTCGGCTTCGAGAGCGGCGAGAACCTGTTCCTCGGCCCGCAAGGCTGGGACGCCCACTACGTCCCGCTGAACATCGAACGCCGGCCCTTCCTGATCGGCCGCCATGGCGACGAACTGAACGTCCACATCGACATCGACCACCCGCGCGTGAGCCGGACCGCGGGGCAGGAGCTGTTCCTGCCCTATGGCGGCACCAGCCCCTACCTGGAACGCATCCATTCGGTGCTGCTGACCCTGCACCAGGGCCTGCAAGCCATGCCGGCCTTCGTGGACGCGCTGGTAGAGCACGCGCTGCTCGAATCCTTCGTTGCCGACATCGAACTGAGCGACGGATCGCAGCACCGCTTGACGGGCTTTTACACGATCAACGAGGAGCGGCTGCAGGCGCTGCCGGGCGCCGCGCTCGAGCGACTGAGCCGCGCCGGCCACCTGGAGCCCATCTACATGGCGCTGGCTTCGCTCGCCAACTTCCGCGACCTGATCGCACGCAGGGAGCGGCGCCATGCTGCCTGAACCCGCGCCGATCCGCGAGCTCGACGGCAGCGTGCCGGGCGTGCTCAGCGACGCACTGCTGACCTCGACCGAACCCGTGGTGCTGCGCGGGCTGGCGTCAAGCTGGCCGATGGTCGCCAGGGCGCGCGCCTCGCAGCAGGAAGCGGGCGCCTACCTGCGCCGCTTCTACCGCGGCGAGCAGGTGCTGGCCTTCCTGGGCGCGCCCGAGATGGCGGGGCGCTATTTTTATAACGAGGACCTGAGCGGCTTCAATTACGCCGCCATCAAGGCGCCGCTCGACAAGGTGCTGGAAGAACTGGAAGACCACAAGGACGACGTGCGCCCGCCCTCGGTCTACGTCGGCTCGACGATGATCGACCACTACCTGCCGGGCTTCCGTTCCGAGAACGACCTCGACCTGGGCGGGCGCGTGCCGCTGGTGAGCATCTGGATCGGCAACCGCTCGCGCATCGCCGCCCACTACGACGTACCGGACAACATCGCGGTCGTGGCCGCGGGCCGGCGCCGCTTCACGCTGTTCCCGCCGGAGCAGGTGTCGAACCTGTACATCGGGCCGCTCGACTTCACCCCGGCCGGGCAGGCGATCAGCCTGGTCGACTTCGCCAAGCCCGACCTGGAGCGCTTCCCGCGCTTCGCGCAGGCCATGGAGCAGGCCCGGTCGGCCGAACTGGGGCCGGGCGACGCGCTCTTCATTCCTTCGATGTGGTGGCACCACATCGAGGCGCTCGCGCCTTTCAATGCGCTGGTCAACTATTGGTGGCGCCAGTCGGCGCCGCACATGGATTCGCCGGTCAGCAGCCTGATGCTGGCGCTGCTCACCATGCGCGAGCTCCCGCCCGCCCAGCGGCGCGCCTGGCAGGAGCTGTTCCGCCACTACGTCTTCGAAAGCGATGGTAGTGAGGCCGCCCATATTCCGCCCCGGGCGCGCCGCATGCTGGCCCCGCTGGACGCCGATGGCGCCCGTGCGCTGCGCATCCAGCTGCTGAACAGGCTGAACCGGTAGGGTGGGCGGCTGCAAACAGTGCGCCATCATCCCGGGTTTTCCGCGACACTGCTGTTGACAAACCGTCATGTCACGGGCACGCTTGCCCCTGTCATTGCGTCCGCACAGCCGTTTTCGAAGAAAGCCCATGCATTTGAAGAAGATTCCCGCAGCCCTGCTGCCCGTCCTGCTCGCCACTCCAGTCTTCGCCCAGCAAGCGACTCCAACGGTAACCCAGCAACTGGCCGACTGCACCAGGCTGGTCGACACCCGGGAGCGCCTGGCCTGTTTCGATAGCCTGGCCGCGGCCCATGGCGCCACGCCCGCCGCACCCGCCGTCCTTGCCGCGCCGGCCCAGGGGGCGGAGGTCGCCGCCGTTCCCGGCCAGCAGCCGACCGCGTTCCCGGCCAAGCCGCAGCCGAACCCGGCCGCTTCGGTCGATCCGGCGGTGGAAGCGGCCGCCGAGTACACCATGGACTCGCACTGGGAACTGAACGAGAAGCACCGCCGCGGCATCTTCGTGTTCCGCCCGCACCGGCAGAACTACCTGATCGCGACCCGTACCCACCGCCCCAACGAGGCGCCCTACCAACCCTTCCGCGCGGCCGACTTCACCGGCAAGCTGTCGCACGCCGAACTGCAGTACCAGCTCGGCTTCAAGATGAAGGCGGTCGAGACGGCCTTCGAGCTGCCGATCGACGTCTGGTTGGCATACACCCAGAACAGCTTCTGGCAGGCCGACAACAGCGAGGCTTCCAGCCCCTTCCGCGAGACCAACTACCAGCCCGAGGTGATGGTGGTGACGCCGCTGAACTACAGCATCTTCGGCGCCAACCTGAAGTACCTGAACCTGGGCCTGGTTCACCAGTCGAACGGCCAGACCTCGACCCTGTCGCGCAGCTGGAACCGGCTCTATGCCCAGGTCGGCATCGAGCGCGGCCGCTTCTCGATGACGGCGCGCGTGTGGAAGCGCCTGAACGAGCGGTTCGAGGACGACGACAACCCCGACATCATCGACTACATGGGCCGCGCCGAACTGTCCGGCACCTACCGGATGGACGGCCACGAGTTCACCGCCATGCTGCGCCGTAACCTCTCGACCAGCAAGGGCGCGACCCAGCTCGGCTGGGCCTTCCCGCTGGCCGGTCCGCTCAAGGGCTATGTGCACTGGTTCTCGGGCTATGGCCAGAGCCTGATCGACTACAACTACTTCCAGCGCACCATCGGCGCCGGCGTGGTGGTGCGCTATTGATGTTGTAGGGTGGACGGCTTCGCCGTCCGCGCGTTCAGCTCCAACATGCGTTGCGACTGCGCGTCCATAATTTGGACGCGCGGACGGCATAGCCGGCTACGCGCCCCGGTCCACCCTACGAACTACAATAGCGGGTTTCCAGATAGAGCCCGCTTGATATGAAACTCGCTACCCTCAAGGACGGCACCCGCGACGGGATGCTGGTGGTCGTCTCGCGCGACCTGAAGACCGCCCACGTCGCCGACGGCATCGTGCCCACCCTGCAGGCCGCGCTCGACGACTGGGCTTTCATCGCGCCCCAGCTGGCAGACCTGTACCTGCTGTTGAACGAAGGACACGCCCGCCGTCCCTTTGACTTCGACCCGGCCAAATGCATGTCTCCGCTGCCGCGCGCCTACCAGTGGGCCGACGGCTCGGCCTACGTCAACCACGTCGAACTGGTGCGCAAGGCGCGCAAGGCCGAGATGCCGGCCTCGTTCTGGCAAGACCCGCTCATGTACCAGGGCGGCAGCGATGACTTCATCGGTCCGATGGACGACATCGTGCTGGCGCATGAAGAGTGGGGCATCGACTTCGAGGCCGAGGTGGCCGTGGTCACCGGCGACGTGTCGATGGGATCGACGCCCGACGCGGCGCACGGCCAGATCCGCCTGCTCATGCTGGCCAACGACGTCTCGCTGCGCAACCTGATTCCCGACGAACTGGCCAAGGGTTTCGGCTTCCTGCAGTCGAAGCCGGCAACCAGCTTCGCGCCGGTGGCGGTCACGCCGGACGAGCTGGGCGATGCCTGGCGCGGCGGCAAGGTCCACCTGCCGCTGAAATCAAGCTGGAACGGCAGGCTGGTCGGGCAGCCGGATGCCGGCACGGACATGGTCTTCAACTTCCCGCAGCTGATCGCGCACCTGGCCAAGAGCCGCAACGTGCGCGCCGGCAGCATCGTCGGCTCGGGCACGGTGTCGAACAAGGATACGTCGAAGGGTTATTCCTGCATCGCCGAGCAGCGCTGCCTGGAGAGCATCGAGTTCGGCGAGCCGGTTACCCAGTTCATGCGCTTCGGCGACACCATCCGGATCGAGATGCTGGATGAGAAGGGCAAGTCGATTTTTGGGGCGATCGAGCAGGCGGTGAAGCGGCTGGAACGCTGACGGCTTGGGTTGGTAGGGTGGTCGGCTTCGCCGACCGCGCGTTCAACCGGCTGACGATTAGCCGCGACACTATTCATCCACGATTTGAACGCGCGGACGGCAAAGCCGTCCACCCTACGAAATCAGCGATCGGACCAAAATGAATCCGGCGCCCCCTCTCCACGCAAATCCACCTCCACCGGCCTGCTGATCCGCCGCAGCACCTCCGCCGCCAGCAGCCGCCCGTCCGGCTCGTGCAGCCGGTACCAGAGGAAGGCCACGCCCGACAGGCGCAGATGCTGGCCGGTGAACAGGTTTTCCTTCACGATGCTCATGCCTTCCAGCCGCAGCTCCGCGTCGAGCACCAGGCTGCCGGCAGTGCGCTCGCTGTAGCCGAGGAAGCGCGTGGCATTGAACAGCGGGCTCCTGTCGCTGGCTTCGCCGGCCTTGAGCGAGTCGACGAAGGCGTCCACCACCTTCAGCTGCGCCAGCGCCGCCTGGCTGACTGCCGCCATTTCCTTCTTCTGCTCGCCCTTGGCGGCATCGAGCAGCACCTGCAGCTCGGCGATGCGCTGGGCGTAGGTGGCGCGGTGGACGGCGAGGGCATTCAGGCGCCCCAGCAGTTTTTCGTAGCGTGCCCAGTCGAGTTCGCCGAGGTAGCCGCCCCCGAGTCCGCTGATGCGCTCGGGACAGGTTTGCGCCAGGGCGCTGGCGAACAGGCTGCGCGCCCCTTCGCCATAGCCGATCCCGGTCGCGCTCACGTCGCTGCGCAGCAGGGCGGCGATGTCGGCGCCCGCGCGCACCGTGGCCGGCACGATGGTGAGCACGGCCAGCGGCAGCGCGGCCGCGCCGGAGCCCGGCGGGCGCTGGGTGTCGAGGTAGCGCTGCAAGGCCTTGTTGCGCTCGGCCATATCGCCGGAAAAGCGGGTGAGGGCGCTGTCGACGCTGCGCGCCGCCACCATTCCCTGGCTCGTGGCCGGATCGTAGAGGGCGGCGGTGCGGCCGGCCGGCAGGCGGGCACACAGGGTTGTTGCAAGCTCGCGCGCCAGGTCGAAGGCACGTACCAGTCCGGCCGCGCCGAACTGGCGGGTGTCGACGCTGCCTGCCAGCGGCTTGGACTGGGCTAGCGGCAGGCGCGCCAGCAGTTCGGCGCGTTCGGCTTCGGCAAGGGCCTGGCGTGTCTCGGCCTCGAGCTGGCGGGTGCGGAGCTCGGCCAGGTCGGCTGCGGATTGGGCATGTGCGTCTGCCGCGGGGACGGCAAGCAACAGGCAAAACAGGAAGAAATAAAGAAAGAGGGCAGAGCAAGAACGTTCGATACCGCGGGTGAAGGCCATGCCGGCTCCCGAATCCTTGGGTTTATTCAGCAAGGATAATTGCTAAGAATAAAGATGTAACGAATTGTCCGGAAATAGTAGGAGAAGTTTCAGGACGGTTGATTGTTAGACGTCAACATCCCTAGAATCGCCGGATTGTTCTTGAAAGATCAATAACTTACAGCGTCTAGCAAGGAAACAGTCTGTAACACGATTAGGCGTTGGCTAAATAGAAATGCGATAGAATTGACGAGTTAACAAAGTGGTTCTATGAGTATTATTAATTTGCCATTGACTGCCCTCGAGCTTGGCTTCGCCGCGTCGCTAGCCTGTTCGCTGCTGCTCGTCCTGACGACGCGCTGGCATGGACGCTTTTCGCTGGACGCGACGCACGGCGTGCAGAAATTCCACATTACCCCGACGCCCCGCGTCGGCGGCGCCGCCATCATGCTGGGCCTGTGGCTGTCGCTCGGCGTCCTGCCTGCAGCGCAGCAGGAACTGCTGTTGCCGGTGCTGGTGGCCGCCATGCCGGCCTTCGTGTTCGGCCTGGCTGAAGACCTGACGCGCAAGGTCTCGGTGCGGGCGCGCCTGTTCGCCACCATCGCCAGTGGCGTGTGCTGCTGGGGTCTGACCGGGGTCACCCTGCTGCACATCGGCATTGGTCCGCTCGACATGATGCTGACCTGGCTTCCGGCATCGGTCCTGTTCACCGCCGTCGCGGTGGGCGGCGTGGCCAACGCGGTCAATATCATCGACGGCTTCAACGGTTTGGCGAGCGGCACCGTGCTGATCGGCATGGCGGCGCTCGGCATCATCGCCCAGGACGCCGGCGACGCCAACCTGGCGCAACTGTGCTTCGTGATATGCGCCGTGACCGCCGGCTTCTTCGTCGTCAATTTCCCCTTCGGTAAACTGTTCCTTGGCGATGGCGGCGCCTACCTGCTCGGCTTCCTGCTGGCCTGGCTGTCGGTGATGCTGGTGTACCGCAATCCACTGGTGTCGCCCTGGGCGCCTTTGCTGGCATGCGGCTATCCGGTGTTCGAGACCGTGTTCACTATCTTGCGCCGCCTGTGGTGCCGCCGTCATCCCGGTCATCCAGATAGCTGGCACTTGCACAGCCTGGTCAAGACCGCGATCGTGGCGCGCTTCCTGCGCGGGCTGCCGGCGCCGCTGCGCAATGCCTGCGTGTCGCCCGTGTCCTGGCTGGTGGCGCTGGTGCCGGCCATGATGGCGGTACGCTTTGCGGCCGTGCCGGAAGCGCTGTTGCAGGGCGTGCTGGCAAGTTTCCTGCTGTATCTGTCGGTGTATGCGTTTGTGGTTTCGGCGTGGTGGGCAAGGCGGCGGCGTATCAAGCGCAGCGATCCGCTGCCCGCTGCCGTATTGGGGCAACCCGATGCGCCCCTGGCCCAGCGCGGGCTGTGAATCCCTGCTGCACAGCTGACGCGCCGTCATCCCGCTCACGGCTCGGTGTCCACGTATTGGAGGGATGAACAGGGGGGCGTTAGCGCAAGTGGGGAGTGTGTATGCTTGTGCGGCCAACTGCCTTGGCGGTGTAATTTGTGTTGGCCGAGTCCATGAGAGAACTCGGCAAAAAAAATTTGTGCGCGGGAAAGGCCGGCTACGACCGGATGTGCACGCACAAATTAATTAATCAGGCAGTCAGGAACACGGGAGAGTAAGAACTTGTTGCCATCAAGTCACCGAGTTTAGCTCCGAGATCTTCGCGGCGAAGTTTGAAGAATACGTCGATGTCATCCTCGCTTACACGCTGTGCTCCGAAGCGCTCGTGGAAGGCGATTACCCGAGTATTTTCTTTCCGCACGTCAAAATGACTAGCCGGATAGCCGAGCACACCAAATCCAAAATCATAAATGAAAAGCGCAGATTCCAACGCCGCTAGTCGTGGCTTGTCGGAATCAAGAATCCAGCTTCCCCAGCAGAAGCTATCTTCACGCAGGTCGTAAATCCGAACCGTGCCACAGTCTGCGCCAGTCAGTTTGTTTTTTACGATGAAATAATACTCCAGGCCCTGGGCTTCGCGGGTGACGTAACCTTCTAGGAACTTTGCCTGGGCTTCCACGCTTGGAGGTGCCGCCGAAAGATGCTGGTTGAATTGGGGATCGATGCGCAACGAATAAATGTACTCGGCGTCGGTTGGCCTGGCCAAGCGCATTTCGATCGAGGGTGGAGCAGACATAACCTGCTGCGCTTTATCCATTGCCACCTTCACTTTTAAATCATTCATTTTAACCATTCTTGCGAAAATATTCTGCCATTCAAACAGCAGTGTGTTGCGCCCTTAATCCCTGTCCCAAGTGTCAACGTTAACCGAATTCTTTTCCGGCCTGGCTGAAGATATTTGAACTGCACAGTAGAACAAAATTCGCAACATGCAACCTGCGGACTTGGGATGGCGAAGAATTGTATTTAATAGGGCGAAATTCTAGCGCACTCCACGATGTTCTGGCGACGTTTTCTTCGAGGAAGTTGCCGCTTTCGACTTTCCTGGTAGGCAAGAACCTGTCTCGAGCTTCGTATGCTTGGGCATCCTTCGGGTTCAGCCACCATTGAAAGGTAGCAAGCCGAGCTGGCCTTCTACAGAAACGCTATGGAGGATGCACTGGAGTGCAGCATGCGTATGTACACGCGTCCTGCCGTCGCCACGAGACAGCCAGACGTTAGCTGCTGGCTCTGCAGTCCGCTCCATCTACCACTGTATCGAGCAGGGCTGACCACTCTCGCGGTCCGAGGCTTGTAGATTGTTATGCGACAAGCATGCTGGAGTCTCAAGTAAGCCTGTGTTCAAGGTTTATTTCGTCGCATATTTGCGACCGCGGTGCTTGCGCTGCGTCATCAATGTTAATATCTTGGGTTTTGTGCGTGCGATAGTGCCGCTTGGCAACTAGACAAGGCCGTGTTCAGGTGGCCTCTAGACCACTACCGCTGTGTTTGCATTTTGTCACGTGGCTGCGATGTTGAACGCTTGTTCCGTACTTGTCGCAGCCCTTACCGATCTCATACATACGAATTCTGCCTCGGATCGCTCCGGAACTTCGCGTGCTGGTTTTACTTCCGCGCCGACACCCGATCATATCCGTTTAAGCATACTGGATTAATAATTAGTAAGTTCACCAAAGACATGGATAAAAATTCTCCCGTCGCTACCGTACTGAAACAAATAGCCGCTGCAGCATTCTTGCTTGGATCGTTGGGCGGAATTGCGCAAGCGCAAATCGCTCAAGAAGTGCAAAGCACCAACGAGCGTCCAGAAGCTTTTGTGCCTGCTGAGCAAAGCCAGTCGCCGAGGCTTCCGAATATTGTCAATGCACGCCCTGAGTCGCGCAATCAGCAACAGCAGCAAATGGAGAAGCGGCCTGCGAAAGTTGCGGTGGTTGCAGATGTGTTCGGTGAATATGTGAACACTGTAACTGGGGCGAAGCTGCAGATCTTCGGCAAGGAGCTATTCACCGACGTTCCAACCACATTTGCGCCTTTCGATGCAGCGCAGGTGAATGGCGATTATGTGATTGGGGCTGGCGATGAATTGCAGATTCGCGGCTGGGGCATGATCAATGTCGATGTCACCGCCACGGTCGACCGGGGCGGTTCGATTTATATCCCGCAAGTTGGGGCAGTGAAAGTCGCGGGAATCAAATACCGTGATTTGCAGGGCCACCTCAAGCAGGCAATCGGTCGAATTTTCAGCAATTTTGAACTGACCGCAAGCATTTCACAGACGCGCGCGCTTCAAATCTATGTCGTCGGTCACGCCGTGCGACCCGGCACTTATACGCTCAATTCGATGAGCACGCTGCTGAATGCGGTGTTCACCTCCGGTGGCCCAAGCGCGGCAGGTTCGATGCGCAACATCCAGCTCAAACGCGGCGGTTCGACGGTAGGCACGTTCGACTTGTACGACATGCTGGTACGTGGCGACAAGAGCGGTGACCTTTCGCTGCGCGACGGCGACGTCATCTACATTCCGGAAACCGGGCCGCTGGTCGCACTCACCGGTAACGTAAAAACTCCTGCGATTTTCGAGATGAAAGGCCAGTCTTCTCTGGCTGATGTGATTGCGTGGGCAGGAGGCATCGACTCGTCGGCACAACAAAAGCAGATTATCGTCGAGAAGACCGTCAATAACGTTTATCAGACCATGACGAAGTTTGTGGCCGACCAGGGTTACGCAAATAAACTCGCAGGTATCCCTGTCCAGCCTACCGATGTAATCCGCGTTTTCGCTCCGGCCTCGGTCGCTGTGCAAGCTCAACTGCAGCATGAGTATGTCCGAGTGTCTGGCGAAGTGAAGCAGAGCGGAATATTCGAGCTCCGTAAGGGAGAGACGCTTCGTGAACTGATGGTCCGCATCGGTGGAACCACGGCCAATGGTTATGTCTATGGTATCCAGCTGAAGCGTGAATCTCTCCGGCAGAGGCAGCAGCAGAAACTCGACGAGGTTGCTGAGCGTTTCGAACGCGACATCGAATCATCCAGCTTGGCGCGGCTTAGTGCAACGGCTGACAAGGATGCTGTCGCGCTGCAAACTGTCGAACTCGAAAGGCAGCGGCGTATTGCCGAAAAACTCCGCTCGGTCAAAGCCGAGGGACGTATTGTGCTGGAGCTGGAAGGCGGCAGTGCCGAGGTCAAGCATTTGCCCGATCTGGCGCTGCAGGACGGCGACAACATCGTCGTGCCCCGTAAACCAGGCACGGTCGACGTGCTGGGAGCGGTATTCCAGCCAAATTCTTTCATTTATAAGCCGAACCGCGTCGTGAACGACTACATCAGCATGGCCGGTGGCGAAACCGCGACCTCGGATACCTCCGAGGTGTACATCATCCGTGCCGACGGCACCGCGCAAAGCGGAAGCAAGCTTGGCTGGCTCAACCGGGTGGGTGGCACGAAGCTCAACGCTGGCGATACTATCGTCGTCCCCGAGAAGATCGATCGAAGCAACTGGCGCCAAACCCTCAAGGAATGGACTGCAATCTTCTACCAGTTCGGTTTAGGTGCCGCTGGCCTGAAAGTCCTGCAAAACTAAAGTAAGGGGCTGCGCGCCCCGCGAACTGCCCGAAAGTAAATGATGTCTGAACAACTCTTAGCTAAAACTCCAACTGCAAATGCCGTTGCCAGCGAGGATATCCACTTGCTCGACCTGTTGACTGTGCTGGCACGGCACAGGGGGTTCGTACTCGGAGCACCTGTTGTCATTGGTGCGTTGGCGCTGGCCGCCACCTTCCTGATCACGCCGGTCTTTGAAAGTACTGCCAAGGTGCTCCCACCCCAGAAGCAACAAAGTTCGGGGGTTGCAGCCGTCTTGGGACAGTTGGGTGGACTGGCAGGCGCTGCAGGCGGACTCGGCGGTTTGAAGACTCCGAACGACCTTTATATCGGCATGCTGCAAAGTCGTTCGATCGCTGACAAACTCATCGTCAAGTACAAACTCAAGGAACGGTACGAAGAAGAGACCATGGACGAGACCCGCAAGGAATTGTCTCTGCGTAGCGAAATCAGTACCGGTAAGAAGGACGGGCTTATTTCGATCAAGGTTATCGATGAGGATCCGGTATTCGCGGCGCAACTGGCGAACGCTTATGTCGACGAGTTGGCGCAACTGACCCAAACGCTTGCGATCACTGAAGCATCGCAGCGCCGCGCGTTCTTCGAAAAGCAGTTGAAGGATGCGAAGGATCAGTTGGCCAATGCTGAAGTCGACCTGCGGAAAACCCAGGAAAAAACCGGCCTGATCCAGCCGTCGGCCCAGGTCGGCACGATTATTACCACCGTCGCTCAGTTGCGTGGAACGATTGCTGCCAAAGAGGTGCAGTTGAATGCGATGCGGACGTTTGCTGCTGGACAAAATCCCCAGATGTTGCAAACCCAGGAAGAGCTGCGTTCCCTCCGTGCACAACTGGCCGCAATGGAAAAAAAGCAGCCGACGCGCGAGGGCGATTTCATGATTCCAACGGGACGGATTCCGGAAGCCGGCGTTGAATATGTGCGCGGAGTCCGCAACGTCAAATACTACGAAACCATCTTTGAACTGCTGGCCAAACAATTCGAATTGGCAAAGATCGACGAAGCCGAAGACTCGTCGATGATCCAGCTTCTGGATAAAGCGATTCCGGCCGAGAAGAAATCAAAACCCCGTCGCGGGACGATTACGATCGCCGGGGTCATCGGGGGAGGGATGCTGGGAATTCTGCTTGCGTTCATTCTGGAGGGCTATGAGCGTTCACGCCGCGATCCCGACAGTAACAAACGGTGGCAGCGCCTTGCCGACGCCTGGAAGCGGCGTCGTCCAGCCGTCTGACCCGGCATTCTTCCATCGTCTTGTGGCAGCGCCATCGCGTCCAAGGGAAAATTTTTAAAGGAATTTTATGTTGTCAAAGTGCCAGTTGCTGGACATTCCCAAATACTCCGATCCACGCGGTAATCTTTCCGCGATCGAGGGCGGTGTCCATATCCCTTTTGATATCAAGCGAGTGTATTACCTCTATGACGTCCCCGGCGGGTCTTCCCGGGCTGGTCACGGTCATAAGGAACTTCAGCAGGTGATTATTGCCATGTCGGGTAGCTTCGACGTGATCGTCGACGACGGCTTCGAACGGAAGACCGTGCATTTGAACCGCTCCTACCATGGCTTGTACATCCCGAAAATGATGTGGCGAGAGGTGGATAACTTCTCGTCGGGAGCAGTCTGCCTTGTTCTTGCCTCCACCGTGTACGATCCGGCCGACTACTACCATGAGCACGCAGAGTTCGTGAAGATCGCCCACGAGGCGCGAGCGTCGGCTTTGTAATTATTATTTTTATCAGTGATTTCCATGCAAATTCCATTCCTCGACTTAAAAGAAACCAACCTGACGCATGCCGCCGAGCTTGAAGCCGCATTCAGCCGCGTCCTGCATTCCGGTTGGTACATCCTTGGCCGTGAAGTTGAAAGTTTCGAACAGGAGTTTTCGGCCTACTGCGAGGCGAAACATACGATTGGCGTTGCCAATGGTCTGGACGCCATTTTCCTGATCTTGAAAGCGTATGGGATCGGGCCTGGCGATGAGGTCATCGTTCCAAGCAACACCTACATTGCCACCTGGCTGGCAGCTTCACACTGCGGCGCGACGCCCGTACCCGTCGAGCCGAATGCGTCGACCTACAATATCGATCCCGCCAGGATCGAAGCGGCGATCACGCCCCGTACCAAGGCCATCATCGCGGTGCACCTTTACGGCCAGCCGGCGGATATGGACCCCATCAACGAGATCGCCGCTCGTCATGGATTGAAAGTGATCGAAGACGCAGCCCAAGCGCATGGCGCGTTCTATAAAGGGCGCCGCGTCGGCGTGTTGGGTGATGCGGCAGCATTCAGCTTCTATCCGGGCAAGAACCTGGGTGCGCTGGGTGACGGCGGTGCCATCACCACCAATGACCCGGAACTTGCGCAGGCCGTTCGCGTGCTGCGGAACTACGGTTCGCAAAAGAAGTATCACAACGAAGTTGCCGGCTATAACTCGCGCCTCGATGAGTTGCAGGCGGCCCTTCTGCGCGTAAAGCTGAAGGATCTGGACGCGGCCAACAAGCGCAGGTCGGAGATTGCTGCCGCCTATCTGGACAAGCTCCAGGCAGCCGGTATCGTGCTCCCGGCCGTACCCGAGTGGGCTGACCCGGTATGGCACCTGTTCGTTATTCGTCATCCGCAACGCGACGCTCTGGCTGAGCAATTGGCGGCCGACGGCATCGCGACCATGGTTCACTATCCCGTGCCCCCGCACCTGCAGCCCGCATATGCCGAGCTGAACCTTGGTAAAGGCACGTTCCCGGTAGCCGAAGCGATTCACCGCGAAATCCTGAGTCTGCCGATAGGGCCGACGATGACGAATGAGCAGGTCGACGTAGTCTGCGCTGCTATCCTGCGCGCCAACGAACATCGTCCTGGCTAAATGACCTTGATCAAAACGGGGCTGTGGAACGGCCTCGCAGTCGTCATCAAAATGCTGACCATGCTCGGGATTAACAAGATCCTCTCGATCTTCGTAGGCCCAGCAGGTTACGGTGCATTGGGGCAGTTTCAGAATGCCGTGCAGATGATGACCACGTTTACCAGCGGCGCGATCAGCGTTGGCGTTACCAAATACACCGCCGAATATGCGGAGGACGAAGTAGCGCAGCGGCAACTCTGGCGCACCGCGGGAACGATCACCTTGACAGGCTCCATTCTGGGAAGCACGGTTATCGCCTTGTACAGCAAGGAACTTGCCGTTTTCTTCCTCAAACAGGAGAGTTATGCCGGGGTGTTTCTATGGTTTGCGGCAACGCTGGTCCTGCTCGCGTTCAATACCCTATTGCTGGCGATCCTGAATGGCAAGAAGGAGCTCCGTAGTTACGTTTTTGCGAATATTGCTGGCAGCATCTTCGCACTCATCGTGACCGCAGTGATGGTGTATGGCCTCGGTCTGTATGGCGCGCTCGTTGCATTGGCGATCTACCAGTCGATCGCGTTTTTCATCACACTGTTCCTATGCCAAAAGGCATCGTGGTTCAAATATGACGTCTTGTTCGGACGAGTAGATAGAAAGACTGCGGTCAATCTTGCGAAGTACGCAGCGATGGCAGTGACGTCAGCGGTGTGCGTACCAATGAGTCATATCCTGGTCCGGAACCATCTTGGCGAAACGCTGGGATGGGAGGCGGCCGGCCTGTGGGAGGCAACATGGCGCTTGAGCGCTGCTTACCTGATGCTGGTCACGACGACGCTCAGCGTGTATTACCTGCCGAGGTTCGCGGAAATCAGCCAGTGGAGCCAGCTGAAAGCGGAGATCGTACGGGGGTATAAAGTCGTCCTGCCGTTTGCCGCAGCCAGCGGGCTTGCTGTCTACCTCTTGCGGGACCAGATTATTCCGGTTCTTTTTACCAGAGAATTCGCGCCAATGCGCGATCTGTTCGCTTGGCAAATGATCGGAGATACACTCAAGATTGGTGGCTGGATACTATCTTACGTGATGCTCGGAAAAGCAATGTTCAAGCTTTTCATGATTACCGAAGTAATTTTTGCAGCCGGATTCTTCGGCCTGACCTGGCTGTTGACCGGCATGTTTGGTATCGAGGGAGTCGCGATCGCTCACGCTGCCAATTACGCCCTCTACTGGCTGACGATGGCTGTCGCCATTCAGCGCTTCTTCCCGCGCTAAGCGGCGAGCTGTTCTTTTTTGCCCTGATTTCAAAACAAGATGCTTACTATCGTCATTCCTTCGTACAACCATGAGCGTTTTATCGCCGACTGCCTTGACGCAGCGCGTGCGATAGAAGTCGGCGGCAGGCGGATCATCGTCATCGATGACGGTTCGACCGACGCGACGGCGGGCGTGGTCCGTTCGTACATGGACAGGCATCCTGACGAGGGTATCGAGCTAGTCTGCAAAAAAAACAGCGGATTGATCTCTTCGCTTAATCTGGGCCTCGAGATGACCGAAACGGATTTCGTCTATTTCGTTGCGTCCGATGACATCCCGCAAGGCCGCGGGATAATGCAATGCCTGGAGCAGCTCCAATCCGACCCGTCTTACCAGTTCTGTATCGGCGGCGGCGAAAATTTCTTCAGCGATTCGGAGGCGGCGCCGACCCCCGTATATGGCCAGAGGCACCGCTCTTTCTTCGAAGCGAACACCCATCAGCGCAGGCGCGATTTGTTCCTGAATTATCCAAATCCCGTCTTGCTTCAGTCCACAGTGTTCCGTACTCAGGCGCTCAGGACGATCGGTGGATGGGACAGGAATCTTGTACTGGATGATTACCCGACGTTCGTAAAACTGCTGACCCGTTTTCCCGAGCACCAGCGGGACTTTCTGTTCAAGCCGGAGTTCCACGTGGTTCGTTACCGGCATCATGGTACGAACAGCTACAAGAACCTGGCAAAGCAGTTCAACATCGTGAAGCAGACGCTCGAGTTGCTGGCACCGGATGACCTTCGGCAGCGCGCGCTCGGCAGTGCAATCGGTTTCTACCTGCTGGTTGCGGTTCGTAGCCGTGACATCGATGGATTTCGGAGCATTGTGCGGAATTCGAATCGCGGCAGCATGCTGTTCGTGATTCCTTCGATCGCGAAAATCGTGCTGCGCAAGGTTCGGAACTGACATGAGCGATTTCGCATTTTTTCTGGAATTTTTCGAGAACCTTTCGATATTCCTTCCATCCATGATCATCATGATGGGAGTGTTGTTCCTGACAGTACGAAAAATTTCTCCAGCCGGTTACTTGGATCCGCTCCACTTTTACTGGACTTTTACTTTTGGCTCGGCATACGGCATCGTGGTCGGCTTGTTTCTATTGGGGCACATCGACACTTACCTATTCATGATGGTCCTGCTTTTCGGCCTCGTGTTTATCGTTTCGTTCCGGCTTTTTGCCCGCGCCAAAGCCAGTCCAATGAAAAAGACGTTCCTGCGCTTCTTGGTGCCGCGCGGCGAGGGAACGCTCGAATTTGCCGTTGCGTTGACCATATACGTACTGTTGCTGGTCGCGATCATTGCGTTTGTCGGCGTCGGCATGTTTGCCGAATCAAATCGATTCGAGCAGAATCGTGGTTTCGGCATGTTCGTGCGGGTCGCCGACGCGCTGCGCCTGTTTGTTGTTGCCTACTTGGCACTGCTGGCGGTTCGGCGTTTTCGCAATGATGGCGGATTAAAACCCGGGAACCTCGTGTTGTTTTTCTGCGTTCTTGTCCTGATCGTTGTCGGGTCTGTGGTGAACGGATCGAAATTCGCCCTGCTGGAGGCCATCTACGCTGTCATTCTGGCGATATCCATCCATTACGAGAAGCCGAAATTCCGCTTGTGGGTTGCACTCTCCGTATTTTTTTCCGCGCTTGGATTCGCCCTGCTGGTCTTGTCTGCAAACCTGCAAAACGACAGTGGCACGCAGGACGTGGATCCTCAATACACCGCCGGCGATTCACTGGTAGTCGAGCGCTTGCTGCTACGGGTGATCGCCAACGCCGACAAGTATTATTTTTCACTCCCCAATCGCGTCATCGAGGAGTTGAAAACAGACAACGTCCTGGTAGCATTCGGCGCCCCGTTCATCGGTACCGGACGTATGAGCTCACTCGTCGGCTATAGCGTCGACGAACTGAATATCGGACGGCAAACGATCATGTATTTTTATCCATGGAACGATGTCGCAGGCGGGCCCACAAGCCATTTCGACCTCTTTGCATATAAGTATTTCGGATTCCTCTTGGGACCTCTCTTCGTCCTTGCAATATCGTTCCTGCTCTCCTCTCTACTGTTATTGGCGAAGGACGGCAAGGATAAGATTTTCTACTCGGCTCTGGCGGCCGCCATCTGGCTCCGTTCCCAGGCCCTGATGCTCGAACCCACAGTCGGTCTGGCTTACGTGTTCGATCTTTGTTTGTTGTTCTTTCTGCTGAAGATTTCTTGTGCAGTATTTTCGAAAAAGCAGCGTGTATATGAATAATCGTCCAGCAGAAAAAGGTTTGGTGCATGGTGCACCGGAAGTAAGTGTCATCGTTACGGCATATAATCCTGAGCTTCGTTCGTTCGGCAAAAACCTGTCGAGCTATGTGAACCAGGTAGCGCAAGTGGTAGTTTGCGATAACTCCGACAATGCCTCGGTTCAGCAGCAAGTTCGTGATGAGGTTTTGAAATTTGCAAACGCGGTCTACCTGCCGATGGGCGGGAACATCGGCATAGCGGCTGCGCAAAACCGCGGCGTAGACTACGCGATCGCGCACGGTTACGAGTATTTCATCGAGATTGACCAAGATTCGTCGCTTCCTCAAGGATACGTTGAAAAGATCGCGCAGAGCCACGCGCGACTGGTCCAGGACGGAGAACGGGTAGCAGGAATCGGGCCAATCGCCGTGAGGGCGGATGGCTTCGTTTATGACGGCCACGGGAAGACTACGCAAGTAGTGGTCGTAGATAAAACCTTGAGTTCGGGTTTTTTCTTTTCCCGAAAGGCTTATGAGGAAGTCGGTCCGAAGGATGAAGCGTTGTTTATCGATTATGTGGACTGGGAGTGGTGCTGGCGTGCACGTTATCGGGGAATGAAAGTCTATGTCGACCCTGGCAGTGCAATCACCCACATGCTCGGCAACGGCCATCGGAAGATTCTGGGTTTTCAAGTGGGATTACCTGCGCCGATACGTCACTATTATCAATACCGGAACGGCTTTTACATGCTGAAACGCCGGTACGTTCCGCTGTCCTGGCGCATGAAGCGCCTCGTGATCATGCTTGCCAAAATGCCGCTCTATGCATTCTGGGTTGGGGATGGCCAGGCCCGGCGCAAATATATCTGGAAAGCGCTCAGCGACGTAATTGCCGGCAAGGACGGCAAGCTGAGCTGGTAATTGATTTGATCTATGTGTTCTGCCTCGATTCGCGCGTCGTCGCTACCCGGGCAGGACATCGAACTAATAGGAAATATATGATGTTTTCCGTACTGATGTCGGTTTACAAAAAAGAGAATCCCGCTTTTCTCGAAGAATGTTTAAAGAGCTTAATGGCGCAAACGCTTCAGGCGTCTGAAATCGTGCTTGTTGAAGACGGCCCCCTGACTGGCGAGCTGTATGCCGTCATCGACCGTTATTCCGAATTGCTGCCACTCAAGAGCGTAAAACTGGAAACCAACCAGGGTTTGGCAACGGCGCTCAATGTCGGCCTGAAGCATTGTTCCCATGAACTCGTTGCGCGGATGGATACCGACGACATCATGCTTCCCAATCGCTTCGAGTTGCAGGTAGCGTTCATGCAGGCGAACCCGTCTATCGACGTCGCCAGCTCGTGGATCGAAGAGCGCACCCAAACGATGCAGGCATCCGGTTTTGTCAAAAAAGTTCCGCCTACTCATGAAGAGATTCTCAAGTTCTCCAAGCGGCGCAATCCCATCAACCACCCGGCCTCGATCTACAGGAAGAGTTCGGTGCTGGCGGTCGGAGGATATCCTATGGTCTTCCCGGAGGACTATGCACTCTGGTCGGCGATGCTGGTGAAGGGTTATCGTTTCGCGAATATCCCTGCGGTGCTGGTCCATATGCGTACCGGCGACGATTTCATCGTCCGTCGCGGTGTCAGTTTCCTGAAGGGGGAACTGGGACTACTGCGCTATCAGAGATCGATCAGTTTCCTGGGCCTGCATGACCTTTTCATCTATCTGGCAATCCGTACGGTTGTGCGTGTGTCGCCTTCCGGCATGCGCAAACTCTTCTATAAGCACGCCCGTTAAGTGGCTGGATTCGGCCGGGAGCGGTAGATAGAGATAGGTCCTTATACCGGCTGCTGATCCTTGTGCCTTCAGGCATGCATTAGATCGGCATCTGGAATGCGACTGTTGAAAGTCATTCAAATAAATGGAAAAAGTTCTAGTAACAGGAGCTAACGGCTTCGTCGGCAAAGCAGTTTGCATGGAATTGATGGCGCGCGGCATTCCAGTGGTTGCTGCCGTACGCGATGCCTCGGCAAGGATCGCCATGCGTGCTGGTCCGACGATTGAAACCAATAGCGTCGGAAACATCGATGCTGAGACTGATTGGACAAATGCCTTGACAGGATGCTCCAGTGTGATCCATTTGGCAGCGCGCGCCCATATCCTGAACGACACAATCGATGACCCGCTGGCAGCCTTCCGGTCCACCAATGTCGCCGGCTCAGTGCAACTGGCACGCTGTGCGGCCCGTGCCGGCGTCAGGCGTTTCGTATTTGTAAGTTCGATCGGGGTCAACGGCAACGCGAATTCCCGCCCGTTTACTCAAGCGGATGCAGCGGCACCAGCCGAAGCTTACGCAATTTCCAAATTCGAAGCCGAACAAGCCCTGATCGAAGAGACAAGCAATAGTGCGATGGAGCTGGTCATCGTGCGCCCACCACTTGTATACGGCCCAGATTGTCCTGGAAATTTCCTGCGCTTGCTAAAATTGTTGTCGAGTGGTGTTCCGCTGCCGTTCGGGGCGATATCGACCAAGCGCAGTTTCGTCAGTGTCTGGAATCTGGCGGATTTTCTCGCCACTTGTGTCTTGAATCCTCAGGCTGCCGGCGAGGTTTTCCTGGTATCGGATATGGAAGACGTCACCCTGCCTGGTTTGTTGCGCGGCCTCGCAGCAGGCATGGGGAAAAAGGCGCCGCTGTTTTCCCTCAGCCCGGCCTTGCTAGGCTTCGTAGCGGGCATAGCGGGAAAGAGCGCCATGTTTGAGAAATTGTGCGGCAACCTGACGGTGGACGCGAGTCATGCGCGTACAGTGTTGAACTGGCATCCACCGGTTTCGCTGGCCGAAGGCCTTCGGCGGACGGGAAGCTGGTACGTTGACCCTTAAGAAAAAGCCAGGCCCTAGAGCCTAATGCCAGTCAGTTAAGCTGACTGGCATTTTTTATTGGATATCTGGATCGTGGCGGTTTGACCGTTCGTGGGTAGGCTCGCGTTCGTCGTTCTGGAAGAAGATATGAGCGTGCTTGCTGATGTAACAAGGCCAGACGTTTAGGGAAGGTGCCCGGAGTCTGCAAAGGCCAGTGATACAAGGCCGTGGTAATCGCCAGTGCCAGCCATTGAAAGCTCAGGCGCTGGGGCGGCACCTGCAGTTCGCTGGCCATCTGGCCGATTTCATGACGCAGCAGGTTATAGGCGATGAGCATGCCCCACACTTCCTGGCGTATCAGTTCCGGCAGTTTGCTGCGCAACGTAGCTGCGTTTTTCTGCATGCCCTGTTTGATCTCCCTGAATCCCAACTCGATTTCCCAGCGCTGCATATAGTACGCGGCGATCTCGCGCGCGGGGAAGCGGTGAGCGTCGCACAAGGATGTCAGGAACTGGCGTGGCTTCCCACCGACCATGCATTTGATGAGCCGGGCCTGCCAATGGGAGGGCAAGTCTGGACGCTCCTTCCGTGCCTGCGGCGAGACCGGCATGCGGACCAGGAAGTCATCCGGTGCAAACTGGTGCTCCACTTCATATCGCAATGGAGTTTTCGCTCGCATAAGCCAATGCCTTTGCTGTCCAGCCTGCTGCCAGTCGAGCAGGAAGGCAGCAGAGAAATACGCACGATCGAAAATCGTCAGTGAGTCGTCCTGTACGGCATGCATGACCGATCTCGCAAGGCCGAGCTCACTGGTGCGGTAACCGCCGAACTCGGCGGCATGGACTAAGTGGTTGAATAAGTCCATGAGGCAGACCACGCGAAGCTGTGGCCACGCTCCATTGGCCTTGTCGTTTGATGGCTTGCCGAAGTCCGCACAGTTCTGCGCCGTATCGGGAAGCGACCAGACTACGCCATCGACAGCGTAGCTGCGCAGTCCATGAAACAAACCTTGCCCTGGTACGGCTTGCTTACCCCAGCAGGCCGAGATGCGGTTGAACAGCCAAGCCATTGGCGCCGCCCCCAAGCTCTCACGGCCCGCCACTGCGGCACTTGGCACGGGTGTCTTTGCCACCGGACCATCTGCCAAATCGAGCTGCTGGACGATATGCCAGATCGGTTCATTGCGAAACAACGCCAAACCTATCACCAGCCACACCATGCGTTCGGCGGGCAAGCGCCGTCGGCGCAATGACACTGTCCCAGTCTGTTGCAGAGCTTCATCGATCCAAGCCGGATCGATCAGGCTGGCGAAGCGCTCGAACTCATGCGGCGCCAGCTCCGCCGCATAGTCCAGGTCAAGTTGGAGAGCCATAATAAAAAACGGATTCATGTTTGAACATGAATCCGTTTAGCTCAAGCCGCCGGCAGGTCAATGCCTTAAGTGACAGGCATTAGGCCCTAGAGCCTGGCTTTTTCGATTAATCAGACAGCGACCAGTGGCACGCGGTCAGTGTGTAATGCCTTCGCGTCGCGCTACTTTGATGAAGGTGAGGAACATCACTTTTGCATCGAAAACCAGTGACTGCATTCGCAGGTAGTCCACATCCAGTCTTACCTTTTCCGGAATCGGCAACTCATCTCGGCCGTTGATTTGTGCCCAGCCAGTCAGGCCCGGGCGGATCGTGTGCACGCCATGTTCGGTACGTAGTTCAATCAGGTTCTGCTGGTTGAACAGGGCAGGGCGCGGCCCGACGATGCTCATGTCGCCAGTGAGAATGCACCACAACTGGGGAAGCTCATCCAGGCTGGTACGACGCAGAAAGCCGCCGACGGGCGTCAGGTACTGGTCCGGGTCGGTCAGGAGATGGGTAGCGACCACGGGCGTGTCGGTACGCATCGTGCGCAGCTTCGGCATCGCAAATATACGGTTTTCCCGGCCGACGCGATTGGACCAATACAGGACGGGGCCCTTGGACGTCAACTTGACGACCAGCGCCAGGACAATCAGCAGGGGAAGAAAGACGACCGACGCCAGCAATGCCAACAGAAAATCAACTGCACGTTTCATTTAATACTCGACCTTTTCTCTAAACAGTAATCAGGCACGCGCCTCTTCAAGGAGCGGATCGCACTCGTCTGCGCCGCTGCGTTCCTTGTGCTTTTTCCAGAGGTGGTCATCGATGTCCGACGACGGCGTAAATTCAGGAACAATCTTGCGCAGCTGGGTGCGGATCAGGTCGTGGTCTGCGAGATTGCAGGCCTCATCCAGATGCTTCAGCATGATTTCCAGGAAAGGCCATGCGATTTCGGCTTCCTGGGCGCGCATGATCAGGGGGTGCTCGGTCCCGCTGACATTGTCACCAATGAGCAGTTCTTCATAAAGCTTCTCGCCCGGCCTCAGGCCGACATACTGGATCGCAATGCCGGATTCGGAGGAAGCCGAGCGTACTTCGTTGCCGCTCAGGTAAATCATCTTTTTGGCCAGGTCCGCGATCTTCACCGGCTCACCCATATCGAGCACGAACACATCACCACCCTTGCCCATCGAACCAGCCTGGATGACGAGTTGGGCCGCTTCCGGGATCGTCATGAAATAGCGCGTGATCTCCGGATGGGTGAGCGTGACAGGTCCGCCCGCTGCGATCTGCCGGCGGAACAAGGGCACAACGGAACCCGAAGAACCGAGGACGTTTCCGAATCGAACCATGCAGAAGCGTGTGCTGCTGTGCTGGCGGGAGAATGCCTGCAGGATGAGCTCGGCAAGGCGTTTGGTCGAACCCATCACGTTGGTAGGACGAACAGCCTTGTCGGTCGAAACAAGGACGAAGTACTTGACCTTGGCCTCGACGGCAGCACGGGCAAAGTTGAGCGTGCCGAAAACGTTGTTGCGGATGCCTTCGACAGGATTCTGTTCAACCAGTGGTACGTGCTTGTAGGCGGCAGCGTGGTAGACGGTGTCGATCTCGAATTGACGGAAAATCTCGCAAGACTTCTTGTAATCCAATACGGAGCCCATGAAGGGAACAAGCTCGATGTCATAGCCGTTCGCGGCGCACACGGAACGCAGTTCCTGGTCGATGGCATAGAGGGCGTACTCAGTCAGCTCGATCATCACCAGCCTGCGCGGTGCGAGCTTGACGATCTGGCGGCACAGTTCGGAACCGATCGATCCTCCTGCGCCGCTCACGGCCACGCTCTTGCCGGTGATGCACACCGACAACAGGGCGTTGTTCGGCGCCACCGGGTCGCGGCTGAGAAGGTCTTCGATTTCGATCTGGCGCACGTCTTCGACACGCGACATGCCTTTGACCAGGTTCTTCATCGGCGGGGTGACCTTGATCTTGACCTTCAGAGGAGTAAGGCCGTCAATGATGCGCTTCTGTTCCGCGCTGGTCAGTGAGGGCATCGCCAGCAGCACCGCGCCTACCTCATGTTGCTGAACAAGCTCTTCGATACGCTTGGGGGAATGTACCTTGATACCGGCGATCGTTGCTCGGTGCAATTGTGGATTGTCGTCGATAAATGCCACCGGCAAGTATTCCCGCCCAGGAAGCAGGGCGTTTGCCAGTGCCACGCCCGCGTTGCCTGCGCCGTAAATTACGACATTAACGCGCTGGTTGGCACGACGATCACCCACGAAAAATCCGCGGGCCGTGAAACGGCTTACCAGCAGATATAGAACGAGGTTCGCGGCAAAAATCAGGAACGGCGTGGCAGAGAAGTTATTTTCCAGAACAAAGCCGGCGAGCCCAACCAGAACCAATACCGTGATCATGGCGCCTTTGACGACCGTCATCACAATCTGGTGATCGATATACCTGATAATCGCCCGGTATAAACCGATACGAGCATAAATCGGAATCGAGACAAATGGAGCAGCCAGAATCAACCAAAAATAATTGACTACTTCCGGTGATTGAAGCGTATTAAAATGCAGTGCCAAAGCCACCAAAAAGATAAGTGGAACGAAAACAAGGTCGGCAGCGGCTGCGACGATTTGCTTTTGGCGACGGGGTAGCTCTAAAAATCTGTTTTTCATGTTTGAAGCAAATTGGATTTCGTATCCGGGACGTCGTCGAAGTTCCGAGAAATATTTCCCCGGACGAAGAGGGCTCTTATCACTCTTTCGTTGAGATCCGGAGTATTCCTTGGGGGAGGCGCGATTCTCACCGTTTGTAACGGTCGCGTGGGCCGGTTCATATATTGAACGGCGTAACGTTGCATCCGCTCAATGATACTTTATTGACGCGGAAAAATACACGTCACTGTAGGAAAATTCCCCCTAACGAGGGGGCGACATTTTCGTCCCAGACGCCCTCTCGTTCAGCGTTGATTCGCCTGGCATACGCTGCTGTGCAACTCTACCGGCACGAGCGAAATGTTACATGTCAATTAATGCACAGCGCATGAAAAGTAGACTTTAATGCAAGTAATTTAGTAGGAAAAATCCTAAGAGAGTGTTGCGTCAACGCATCACATCAGGATCGCGATGTTGTTGGATTAGAATGAAATAGTGCTTGCGCGCATCCAAACTTCACTGTTGGCGGCATCGATGCCTGTCCAGTAGGGTGCTGCTTCCCTCAGGTCGCTGACAAGAGTTGTTGGCTACCAAGGGTTGACCTGATAAACTCTTCCGTTTGCATCTGCTGCCTGTCCATTTCTCGGATGGGGAACGATGCATTTTGCCGGATCCCCTAATGCTCGACATTGCTTTTAAACGCTCTTTCAAACTCTCTTTATGCAGTTCGCTCGTGCTGGGCGCGGTGAATGCATGGGGAGCGACTCCCTCGGTAATGGGGCAGTCGGGTTATGTCAATATGCCGAGTGCCTGGGTTGAGCGCGACGGGACAATTACTGCGGGCTACGGTTATGATAGTCCTTATGGTGGTACATGGGTTACGGCTACAGTCCTGCCGTTTCTTCAGGTGACCGGACGCTATGTATCTGTGACAGGTGTTCCGGCGTTCGCAAATGCAGATCCAGAATATGGCAAGAAATATGGCCGTTATAAAGACAAGGTAGTCGACGCGAAGCTCAATCTTTGGCAAGAGTCGTCATGGTTGCCAGCGCTCTCGATTGGCGCAACCGATTTATTGGGTACCCAGCTCTTCAAAGGAAAATATTTCGCGGCCTCCAAGACGTTTGGCGCTGCCCGGAATATCGAAGCTACCATCGGTTTCGGCGGAACCCGCCCGAGCGGCGTCTTCGCCGGCGCGCGCTGGGCGCCCCTGTCCGCGCCGGGGTGGGCACTGGTGGCCGAGTATGATGCGAACGACTACACGAGCGACTTCCGGGCCGAGGCGACGGGCGCGGCGACACGAAAAAAAGGTCCTGCCGTAGGGGTGGAATATCGATGGGGTTGGCTAGGCGCCCAAGTCGCGCGGCATCGCGACCACTTCAGCGCCAACGCTTACATCAGCATCCCGTTCTCCGAACGCGAATTCATCCCGAAGCTGTACGAGCCGGCGCCGTTCAACCCGAAAACCGCGCCGGCCCGTGTTTCGCTCGATCAGTGGCGGCAAAGCGGCGTCCATGGCGCCGGACTGGCACAAGCCCTGGCCAAGCAGGATTTCAAGAACGTCCGCGTCGAACTCGATGGAGCAAGCCTCAAACTCACGCTGACCAATAACCGGATCTCGAATATGGGCCGCGCGGTAGGCCGTGCCGCACGTACTGCGCTGGCGTTCGCGCCGGAGGGCACGCGCTCGATCCATGTGACGTACACCAAGCTCGAGCAACCGATCGCTACCTACGAGTTCATCGACCTGCCGCGCCTGACCGACTATCTGACCGGGCTTACAGGCCGCGAATCCTTCCTGCAGAGCGTGGTGGTGCGTTATTCGACTCCGGCTGACAGGCCCGGTGGCGACCAGGACGGCTTGCTGGCCGCAGTCATGGAGGAAGGCAATGGCTTGGCTGTACAAGTGGGACATGACGGCAACATGGTCCAGGTGGTTTCGGAAGACCGTGAGGCGAACCGTTTCAAGGTCGTGCCGAAGATCGGCTTCTTCTTCAACGATCCGAGCGGCGCCTTGCGTTACGAAGTCGCCGCGGCTGCCAATTATGACAAGCGCCTGGCGGAAGGCACCTACCTGAACAGTGCATTCAGGCTGAACATCCTCGAAAACGTTTCGGGTGTCACCCAGCCGTCGAACAGCTTGCTGCCCCACGTCCGCACCGACATTGCCGAGTACAAGCGGGGTGGGCGCTTCAAGCTCAATCGACTGCTGGTCAATAAATACATGACGCTCGATGAGCGCGTATACGTGCGCGCGTCTGCCGGTTTCTATGAAGAGATGTATCGCGGCGTCGGTGGCCAGATCCTCTACTTGCCGAAAGATAGCCGCTGGGCCGTGGACCTGAGTGTGGACGCCTTGCAGCAGCGTGGCTTCAAGGGCTGGTTCGACAAGCGTGACTACAGTACCGTGACAGCCCTGGGCTCCCTGCATTACAGGCTCCCGTATGACGTTACCGCGACCGCGCGGGCGGGGCGCTTCCTCGCCAAGGACGACGGCGTGCGGGTGGAGTTCAAACGCCGTTTCCAGTCGGGTACCGAAATCGGCGTCTGGTACACTAGGACAAATGGCAAGGACATCACCAATCCCGGCTCGCCTGCCAATCCGTACAACGATAAAGGCGTGTTCCTGTCGGTGCCGCTGAACATCATGTTGCCGATGGATTCCCAGGCAACAGCGGGCATGGCGATTGCGCCCTGGACGCGCGACGTCGGCCAGATGGTGGCCAGTCCGGGCGACCTGTACGACATCATGGAGCAGCCGCGCCGCGACCTGACGACCTATGATGGCCTGGGCAACTTCGCCGAGCGCCGCGACGAACAGGGCCTCGCTGCGGTGAATCCGCCAGTACGTGCAATGGCGAGCCCATGGCCGGCCTTCCGCTGGCGCCTCGAACAGGCGGCATCAGCTACCCCGACGCTGCCGCAATGGGCCAATGGGACGATGCTTGCCGGCGGAGCGATCCTGGGCAGCGCCTTGCTGGACAAGCCCGTCGACCGCTTCATGAAGAAGCATGCCGGTTCGCGCGTCACGGAAGCCTGGGATAAGGCCGGAAAGGCAATGCCTGCAGTATTGGTTGGCGCGGCCGCCGGTGCGGTGGCGTTCGGCGATGCACGGATGCAGAATATCGGCATTATCTCTCTGGAGTCTGTCGTCGGCAGCGCCGCACTGTCCATGGCGACTAAGCGCCTGGTCGGCCGTGCGCGTCCGCAAGAAGAGCAGGGGCGGTGGAGCAGGGCGTCGAAACGCTCGGATTCGTCTTTCCCATCAAACCACAGCGCAGTGGCATTTGCTGCCGTAACGCCGTTCGCCCAGGAATATGATGCGCCATGGCTGTACGGCCTTGCCGCCGCGAGCTCGCTTGGTCGTAGCGCCGGGCGCCAACACTGGGTGTCGGACGTGGTTGCCGGTGGCGTGATCGGCTATGCCGTGGGCAGCTGGCTATGGCAGGCGCAGCGCGACAACCCGCGTTCGCACTTCGCTGTCAGTCCAGGACCGAAGTCGCTCAGTGTGGCATGGAGCGGCAGCTATTGACGTCTATTGATGCATATTCCCGACGTTACCACCGAAAATCGCTTACCCCATCGTAAAGATTTTCAGTCTGGAAGTGCGCAGTTATTTACAATTGTCGTGTTTTCCGTATACCAGCGTGTTCGATATCGGACGAACAAGGCCGCTTACCGAGACGCTTTCGCAGCTATTTGGAGTATTCTCATATGATCTTAACGACCGGCGGTGCCGGGTTTATCGGCAGTAATTTCGTGCTCGACTGGTTCACGGTTTCCGACGAAGCAGTCGTCAACCTCGACAAGTTGACCTATGCAGGCAACCTGGAGAACCTGGCCAGCCTGCGCGACAATCCGAACCATATCTTTGTCCAGGGCGATATCGGCGACGTCGGCCTGCTTCGGCAACTGCTGAAGGAGCATCGGCCGCGCGCGGTCGTGAACTTCGCCGCTGAAAGTCATGTCGACCGAAGCATCCACGGCCCGGAAGACTTCATCCAGACGAATATCGTCGGCACCTTCCACCTGCTGGAAGCGGTGCGCGAATACTGGGGCAGCCTGCCTGAGCAGGAAAAGGCGGCATTCCGGTTCCTGCACGTGTCAACCGATGAGGTTTATGGCTCGCTCGGCAAGGACGATCCCGCGTTCAGCGAAACCAACCGCTACGAGCCCAACAGCCCGTATTCGGCGAGTAAGGCGGCTAGCGATCACCTGGTGCGTGCCTATCACCATACCTATGGCTTGCCGGTGCTGACGACGAACTGTTCAAATAACTACGGCCCGTATCATTTCCCGGAAAAGCTGATTCCGCTGTGCATCCAGAATGCGCTGGGCGGCAAACCGTTGCCGATCTATGGCGACGGACAGCAGATCCGTGACTGGCTGTACGTCAAAGACCACTGCTCTGCCATCCGCCGGGTGCTCGAAGCGGGCAAGCTTGGCGAGGTCTACAACGTGGGCGGCTGGAACGAAAAGGCTAATCTCGAAGTCGTTGGCACCTTGTGCGATATTCTTGATGAACTTAGCCCGCGCGCCGACGGCGCGTCGTACAAGACCCAGATCACCTTCGTGACGGACCGTCCCGGCCATGACCGCCGCTACGCGATCGATGCCACCAAGCTTGAACGTGAACTTGGATGGAAACCGGCAGAAACCTTTGAAACTGGCATCCGCAAGACCGTGCGCTGGTATCTCGACAATCAAGAGTGGGCAGGTAATGTGACTAGCGGCGCCTACCGCGAGTGGGTCGGCAAGCAGTACGGAGCATAAGTTGAAAATCCTCGTAACAGGCAGGAATGGTCAGGTCGGCTTCGAGTTACAACGTGCGCTGGCGCCATTGGGCGAAGTCGTTGCCGTCAACCATACAGACTGCAACCTAGCTGACGTCGAGGCAATCCGTGAACTGGTGCGGCGTGTCGCACCGGACGTCATTGTCAATCCGGCCGCCTACACCGCAGTGGACAAAGCCGAGGCCGATGGAGCCACGGCATTCGCCGTAAACTCCCGGGCACCCGGCGTTATTGGCGAAGAGGCCGCGCGCCTTGGCGCACTGGTCATACACTTTTCTACGGACTATGTGTTCAACGGCAGCAAGGATGGCAGCTATTCGGAAGACGACCAGCCCGACCCGCAAAGCGTCTACGGCAGCACCAAGTACGCGGGGGAGATGGCATTGGCCAGGGCCAATGCGCGCCACCTGATCATGCGCACCAGTTGGGTGGTGGGGGCGCACGGGGGCAATTTTGCAAAAACCATGCTGCGCCTCGCTGCCGAACGCGAGCAGCTGAACGTCGTGGCGGACCAGTTCGGCGCGCCGACCTCGGCAGCCGTGCTGGCTGACCTGACAGCCCACCTGGTACGGCAATACCAGCGCGAAGGCGCGGATGACTTCCCATACGGCACCTACCACGTTGCCGCATCGGGCGAAACCAGCTGGTGTGACTATGCACGCTTTGTGGTCGGTGAAGCCTTGGCCGCGGGCAAGGAGCTCAAGGCAAGGCCGGAGACAGTGATGCCGCTCACGACCGCGCAGTATCCGACTCTCGCCAAGCGGCCGGCCAATTCCAGGCTCGATACCAGCCGCTTCCGCACGACCTTTGGCCTGCGCCTCCCGCCATGGCAGGAAAGCGTCCGCCACGTCTTACAGCAAATTTTTTAAAAGATAATAATGTCCAATTCCAAACGCAAGGGAGTCATCCTCGCTGGAGGCTCCGGAACACGGCTTTATCCGGTGACCCAGGCTGTCAGTAAACAGCTGATGCCCGTGTATGACAAGCCAATGATTTACTACCCTCTCAGTACCTTGATGCTGAGCGGTATTCGCGACGTCCTAGTCATCAGCACACCGCACGATACCCCGCGCTTTGCGGAACTGCTCGGCGACGGCAGCCAGTGGGGCATGAATATTCAGTATGCAGTGCAGCCTTCGCCTGATGGCCTGGCGCAGGCATTCATCATTGGCCGAGACTTCATCGGCAACGATCCAAGTGCTTTGGTTCTGGGCGATAATATTTTTTACGGGCATGACCTCGTCAAGCAGCTGCACAGCGCTAACGAGCGTACCGATGGGGCCACGGTCTTTGCCTATCACGTTCATGATCCGGAACGCTATGGCGTGGTCGAGTTTGATGCCGAGCAGCGGGCCATCAGTATCGAGGAAAAGCCGAACGTACCGAAGTCGAACTATGCGGTAACCGGGTTGTATTTCTACGATAACAACGTGTGTAACGTCGCTGCCGACATCAAGCCATCTGCACGCGGTGAGTTGGAGATCACCGATGTGAACCAGTGCTACCTCGAGCGGGGAGCGCTGGATGTGGAAATCATGGGCAGGGGCTTCGCCTGGTTGGATACCGGCACCCACGACAGCCTGCTGGAAGCAGCGAGTTTCATTGCAACGTTGCAAAAGCGACAGGGCCTGCAAGTGGCTTGCCCAGAAGAAATCTCATTCCGTCAAGGCTGGATCAGCGCTGCTGACCTGCAGAAGCTGGCTTCGCCCTTGTCCAAGAACGGCTATGGCCGTTACCTGTTGAATCTCCTGAAGTAATTCGATATGCCTTATACCGTTACCCCAACCGCCATCTCCGACGTGCTGGTGTTAACCCCGAAAGTGTTTGGGGACGCGCGAGGCTTCTTCTTTGAGAGCTTTAATGCGCAAGACTTCCGAAAGCTCACGGGTTTGGAGGTTGACTTTGTACAAGACAACCACAGCAAGTCCGCGAGAGGTGTCTTGCGCGGCTTGCACTATCAGATCCAACATGCTCAGGGCAAGCTGGTGCGTGTAGTGCAAGGTGAGGTCTTCGACGTCGCGGTCGACTTGCGGAAATCCTCACCGACTTTCGGACAATGGGTAGGGAAAATCCTTAGTGCAGATAACCATTGCCAACTGTGGATTCCGCCAGGCTTTGCGCATGGGTTCGTCGTGTTGAGCGAGTCAGCGGAGTTCCTCTACAAGACAACGGATTATTGGTACCCAGAGCACGAGCGCAGCCTGCTGTGGAACGATCCGACTGTGGCTGTCGATTGGCCGATCGATTTTGCTCCCCAACTGGCGGCAAAGGATGCGGCGGGCCGCTCTTTCAAAGAGGCTGACTTGTTCGATTGAATGATCAATGCCTCAATATGAAAACGGCCGCAGATGCGGCCGTTTTTTTCGTTGGCAGAGCGCCGAAGGCACTCTTTCAGAACGATTAGTGGTGAGTCGTTGCCGAGTGGTTGGTGCTCGAGTCGCTGTCCGAAGCAGCAACGCCGACAGCAGCAACAGCTGCGCCGATGGCGACCAGGGTGGTGGTCGACAGGCCAGCCAGGGCGGTGCCGCCCAGCAGGCCGCCGGTGCTGGCGGTGCCAGCAGCAGCGCCGGTGCCGGCAGCGGTGGTGCCGGTTGCGGTGCCGGTTGCGGTGGTGCCGGTTGCGCCGGTGGTGCTGGTCGCCGGGGTGGTGGTGGTGCTCTGAGCGAGCACTGGGGTCGACAGCAGGCTCAGGATAGCGCTAGCAACGAGAAGCTTTTTCATGTTGGGTCCTTGATTTGTTCAAATTACAGAGGTGCAAGTGCATCAATTGCAAGCACATTATATTACTAAAACATTTCCCCTTATCAAAAAAGACGCGAGTAGGCGCCATATTTCGACAATGTAGCCACCGTATCGCACCTTTTGCAACATGTCCATGCGTCACGCATGGCACACATCCCAAAAGTGTCCTGCGCGTCTTTACGCGAGGAATGCGGGCGATTTCTTCCCTTATTCAAAGTATAGCCATGCAGCAATATCTGGGACAATGCTGCTTTGGTAGTAGTGCAGAGAGACGGGAAGAGTAGATGGCGGACGACAGCGACGCAGAAAAGACAGAACCAGCGTCACCCAGAAGACTGGAGAAAGCCCGCGAAGAAGGCGACGTCCCCCGCTCGCGCGAAATCGCCACGTTCACCGTCCTGATGACCGCCGGCGCCGGCCTGTGGATGACGGGCGGCTCGCTGATCGGCAAGCTGGAGCAGGCCATGCAGTCCGGCCTCTCGCTCAGCCGCGACCAGGTCTTCAACCCCAACGTCCTGATCGAACGCATCACCGCCGACCTTGTGGCCGTGATCATCGCCTGTCTGCCGCTCGCCGGCCTGATCATGCTCGTGGCCCTGGCCTCGCCGCTCCTGATCGGCGGCTGGAATTTCTCTTCCAAGGCCTTCGTGCCCAACTTCATGAAGCTGGACCCGATCAAGGGCATTGGCAACATGTTCTCCACCAATGCCCTGATCGAACTGCTGAAGGCCGTCGCCAAGACCCTGGTGGTCGGCGCCGTGGCCTGGGTGGTCATCATGAGCCAGAAGGATGCGCTGATCGGCCTGGCGGTCGAGCCGCTGGGCGCCGGCAGCGCCCACGTGGGCGAACTGGTGGCCAAGGCCTTCCTGTTCATCACCGGCGCGCTGGGCGTGATCGCCGCCATTGACGGTCCCTGGCAGCTGTGGCACTACCACGACAAGATGAAGATGACGCGCCAGGAAATGATCCAGGAGTCGAAGGAGTCGGACGGCAATCCGCAGATTAAGGGGAAGATTCGCCAGATGCAGCGCGAAATGGCGCGCGGCCGCATGATGCAGAATGTGCCCACTGCGGATGTGATCGTCACCAACCCGACCCACTACGCGGTGGCGCTGAAGTACGCCGACGGCCAGAAGGGCGCGCCGCGGGTGGTGGCCAAGGGTGTCGACGAGGTGGCGGCCAAGATCCGCGAACTCGGCGCCGAGCACAAGGTGACGATGCTGGAAGCCCCGGCCCTGGCCCGTGCGCTCTACAAGCACACCGACATCGACGAAGAAATCCCGGAAAAGCTGTTCTCGGCCGTGGCGGAAGTCCTCGCCTACGTCTACCAGCTGCGCGCCTACAAGAAGGGCGAGGGCATCTACCCGGATCGTCCGACCAGGCTGGCGGTGCCGGCAGAGATGGACCCGAACGACCCGGCCTACAAGGGACCGGGGGCAGCAAATACGGACCCGAATAACGGAGCATTGCACTAATGAACAGCGTCAAACTGCCGGCATGGACGAACGGGCTCGCGTCGCGCGGCGCCAGCGCGCTCGCCGCCCCGATCTTCATCGTCATCCTGCTGGCGATGATGATCCTGCCGCTGCCGGCCTTCGTGCTGGACGTGTTCTTCAGCTTTAACATCGCCCTGTCCGTCATCGTGCTCTTGACCGCGCTGTACACGGTCAAGCCGCTCGACTTCATGGCCTTCCCGGCCATCCTCCTGATTTCGACGATGCTGCGCCTGGCGCTCAACGTCGCCTCGACCCGTATTGTCCTGACCGAAGGCCATACCGGTGGCGCGGCCGCGGGCAAGGTGGTCGAGGCCTTCGGCCACTTCCTCATCGGCGGCAATTTCACGGTCGGTATCGTCGTCTTCATCATCCTGACGATCATTAACTTCACGGTCGTCACCAAGGGCGCTGGCCGTATCGCCGAAGTGGGCGCGCGCTTCGCCCTGGATGCGATGCCGGGCAAGCAGATGGCGATCGACGCCGACCTGAACGCCGGCCTGATCGGCGAAGCAGAAGCCCGCAAGCGCCGCAACGAAGTGGCGCAGGAAGCCGAGTTCTATGGCGCGATGGACGGTGCGTCCAAGTACGTGAAGGGCGACGCCGTGGCCGGCATCATGATCACCCTGATCAACGTCATCGGTGGCCTGATCATCGGCGTGGTGCAGCACGACCTGAGTTTCGGCGAGGCCGCCGAGGTGTACACCCTGCTGGCCATCGGTGACGGGCTGGTGGCCCAGATTCCTTCGCTGATCATCTCGATCGCGGCCGGTATGGTCGTCTCGCGCGTGGCCAACGAGGACGACATCAGCAGCCAGGTGACCAACCAGCTGTTCGCCCGTCCGGAAGCCCTGTACATCACCGGCGCCATCATCTTCGCGCTGGGCGTGATCCCGGGCATGCCGAACCTGGTGTTCCTGCTGCTGGGCAGCGCACTGTGCGGCGGCGGTTACCTGATCGCCAAGCGCAAGAAGGAGGCGCCGGCCAAGGAAGCGGCCGCCGCGGAAGCGGCGGCAACGGCTGCGGGCGGCGGCGCGGCCGCCACCCCTGCCGAATCGGAAGAGGCGACCTGGCAGGACGTCATGGCGGTCGACACCCTCGGCCTGGAAGTGGGCTACCGCCTGATTCCCCTGGTCGACAAGAGCCAGGGCGGCGAACTGCTCAAGCGCATCAAGGGCATCCGCAAGAAGTTCGCCCAGGAAGTCGGCTTCCTGGCGCCGCCGGTGCATATCCGCGACAACCTCGAACTGAAACCCTCGGCCTACCGCATCACGCTCAAGGGTGTGGAAGTGGGCACCGGCGAAGCGATCAACGGCCAGTTCCTGGCGATCAACCCGGGCATGGCCAGCGGCACGCTGCCGGGCCTGGTCACCACCGATCCGGCCTTCGGCCTGCCGGCCACCTGGATCGACGCCAGCCTGCGCGACGAGGCGCAGAGCCTGGGCTATACCGTGGTCGACGCCGGCACCGTGGTGGCGACTCACCTGAACCACCTGATCACGACCCACGCCTCGGAACTGCTGGGCCGCATGGAAGTCCAGGATCTGCTCGATCACCTGGCCAAGGGGGCGCCCAAGCTGGTCGAGGACCTGGTGCCGAAGGTGGTGTCGCTGTCGACCCTGCAGAAAGTGCTGCAGAACCTGCTGGTGGAAGGCGTGCACATCCGTGACATGCGCACCATCATCGAGTGCCTGTCGGAGTACGCGGGGCAGACCCAGGATCCGAACGAGCTGACCGCGATGGTGCGGGTGGCGCTGGGGCGGGCCATCGTGCAGCAGCTGTTCCCTGGCACGAATGAACTATCTGTGATGACCCTGGACAATCGCCTCGAGCGCCTGCTGATGCAGGCGATGGGGGCGGGCGGTGACGGCACCGGCATCGAGCCCGGCCTGGCCGACACCATCGCCCAGCAGGCGGCCAACGCCGCCGCCCAGCAGGAGCAGATGGGCCTGAGCCCGGTGCTGCTGGTGCCGGCCCCGCTGCGCGTGCTGCTGTCGCGCTTCCTGCGGCGTGCGGTGCCACAGCTGAAAGTGCTGTCGCATAACGAGATTCCGGAGACTAAGACGATCCGGGTGACCAGCCTGGTGGGCGTGCCGATGTAAGGAGGAGCGGGCCGGTCCGATGATCCAGCAAATCAGGTCACTATCGCTATTTCGTTCACTTGCTCGTAAGACCGTCATTCCCGCGAAGGCGGGAATCCAAGTTTGCTTGAATAGTTGTTAGCCTGACCTCGGATGAGAAATTGGATCCCGGCCTTCGCCGGGACGACGCTGGTTATCGGTGTGCATGAAGCAAATTGAGCGACGTTGGCAGCGCCGCGTAGCTATCCTTGGCATCATTTGTCGCCCGACGAATCTCTGCGCCAAACCTTCGCCTTTTGAAATAAGCGCTTTTCCCCTCCCTTTTCCCCCGATGGTTTCCTCACGGCATCGCCAATAATGTTGCCTATGGACGGGCAATTGCGCCTGGGAAACCTAGAACAGTACAGCTGAATGAAGTGCGGAGAGAAACGATGAACGTGAAGAAATTTACAGCGGCTACTTCCCGTGACGCCTTGCGCAAGGTGCGCGAGGCGCTCGGCCCTGACGCGGTCATCCTTTCCAACCGCCCGGTCGACGGCGTGGTCGAGATCCTCGCGCTCGACAACGACGACGTCGCCGCACTGGCTTCCCCGGCCATCGAAGAACCGCAGGCGCCTAGCTTCCAGGCCTTCGACAACGATTTCGACCCCGAACCGGTCTTCAGCCGCGCCCCGGCCGCCTTCGCGCCCGCCGCACCGGAACCGCGCCAGCCGGCGCCACGCGCCGCCGCGCCGAAGCTGGACCCGTTCGCCGGCCAACCCTACGTCGAGCGCCGCGCAGCTCCGGCTGCCGCCATCGAACCGGACATCCCGCCGACCTACGTCAACCGCCGCGCCCCGGCCCCGGAGCCGGGCATCGACATGGCTGCCATGACCCAGATGATGAGCGCCGCCATCGCCCAGGCCAAGGAATCGGCCGCTCTTGAAATGAGCGGCATGATGAACGAGATCCGCGCCATGCGCGGCCTGATGGAAACCCAGTTGGCCGAACTGTCCTGGAACGCGACGCAACAGCGCGAGCCGCAGAAGGCCGCCGTGCTGCGCGAGATGCTGGCCGCCGGCTTCTCGGCCACCCTGGCGCGCTACCTGATCGACAAGATGCCGGCGACCAAAGACGCGGCCGACGCGCTGCGCTGGATCAAGACCGTCCTGGCCCGTAATCTCACCACCATCGCCAACGAAGACGATCTCCTGAACCGCGGCGGCGTGTTTGCCCTGGTCGGCCCGACCGGCGTCGGCAAGACCACCACCACCGCAAAATTAGCGGCGCGTTGCGTGATGCGCCACGGCCCGGACAAGCTGGCCCTGATCACCACCGACGCTTACCGTATCGGCGGCCACGAGCAGCTGCGCATCTACGGCAAGATCCTCGGCGTGATGGTGCATTCGGTGAAGGACGAGGCCGACCTGCGCATCGCCCTGAAAGAACTCAAGAACAAGCACACCGTCCTGATCGACACCATCGGCATGTCGCAGCGCGACCAGATGGTCACCGAGCAGGTGGCCATGCTCTCCGACTCCGGCGCCGACGTGAAGCGCCTGCTGTGCCTGAACGCGACCTCGACGAACGAGACCCTGAACGAAGTGGTGCGTGCCTACCAGGGCTCGGGCCTGGCCGGCTGCATCATGACCAAGCTGGACGAAGCCGCCTCGATCGGCAACGTGCTCGACGTCGTGATCCGGCAGAAGCTCAACCTGCACTACATCTCGAACGGCCAGCGCGTGCCGGAAGACCTGCACCTGGCCGACCGCGCCATGCTGATCGACCGCGCCTTCCGCAACAACCGTAATGCTTCCGCCCAGTTCGGCGATGCCGACCTGCCTTTGATGATGGCCGCGGCAGCGGTTGGACAAAATGCGGACCGTTCGCTGCGCGAGGTGCACCTTGGCTAGTTTCGACTTCGACCAGGCGGAAGGCCTGCGCCGGATGCTGCAGGGCCCGCGCCCGCGCATCGTCACTTTTCTGTCCGCCACGCTAGACGACGACAAGGGCGCCATGCTGGTCAACCTGGGCGCTTCGCTGGCCCAGCTGGGGAATGAGGTCCTGATCGTCGACGCCTGCGAACGCGACTACGGCGTGGCGCGCCGCCTGGGCCTGAACCGGGCCGCCAACCTGGCCGCCGTGGCGCGCCAGGAGTATGGCCTGAACCAGGTGCTGCACGCGGTGCCGCAGGGCTTTTCGGTGGCGTCGCTTGGCCGTCCGCTCGGCAGCAACGACGCGCGCCGCCTGGCCAAGACCTTCGACGTGCTGGTGGGGCAGGCCGGCATCGTGATGGTCGACGGCGAACTGGGACCGGATGGTGAATTCCCGCTGCCGCTGATGGCGAGCTCCGAGATCGTGGTGCAGGTCTCTGCCAGCGCCGCGTCGATCACGAATGCCTATGCGCTGATCAAGCGCCTGGCGCAGCAGCTGGGCCGCCGTCCCTTCGGCATCCTGGTGACCGGCGCGACAGAGGCGGAGGCCAAGGTGGTATACGATAATATGTCAGCTGCGGCAACACGCTACCTGGCGGTCAACCTGCGCTCGATGGGTTCGGTGCCGGCCGACGAGTACCTGCACCGGGCCGCGCGCCTGGGCCGGGCGGTGGTCGATGCCTTCCCGCTGGCGGGGGCCTCGGTCGCCTTCCGTCGCCTGGCAGGCAAGTTCGCGTTGCACGCGATGCCTGGCATGGGCAGGGGATGAAGAACAAAGATAGCGGAAGAGAAAAGCAGAACGCATGTACACGGTCAAAGGGAAAGCGGACAAGAACCATTTGCTGACGGAGCACATGCCGTTGGTGAAGCGTCTTGCCCACCACATGAAGGCCAAGCTGCCGCCTTCGGTGGAAGTCGATGACCTGGTACAGGCCGGCATGATGGGCCTGCTCGACGCGATCAACCGTTACGAAGACAACCACGGCGCCCAGTTCGAGACCTACGCGGTGCTGCGCATTCGCGGCGCCATGCTGGACGAGCTGCGCAACAGCGACTGGATGCCGCGTTCCACGCGCCAGAACATGCGCAAGGTGGAGGCCGCGATGGAGGCGCTGCAGCAGCGCCTGGGCCGTCCGGCCAGCGAATCCGAGATCGCCAAGTCGCTCAAGATGTCCCTGAGCGACTACCAGGAGATGCTGGGCGACGGCGGCGGCCACCAGCTGCTCTACTACGAAGACTTCCACGACACTGAAGAAGGCAGTGACGGCTTCCTCGACCGCTATGCGGTGGACGACAGCGACCCGCTGCGCAGCCTGCTCGATACCGGCTTCCGCCAGGCCGTGATCGACGCCATCGACAATCTGCCGCCGCGCGAGAAAATGCTGATGGGCCTCTACTACGAGGAAGAACTCAACTTGAAGGAAATCGGCGCCGTCATGGGCGTGAGCGAGTCGCGGGTGTCGCAGCTGCACACCCAGGCCGTGTCGCGCCTGCGCGCGGCGCTGCGGGAGCAATTGTGGACTGGGCCAGCGTAGCCGGCCTGGTGCTCGCGATCGCGGGCATCTTTATCGGCCATACGCTGGACGGCGGCAAATTCGCGTCGCTGATCCATCCGTCCGCCTTCGCCATCGTGGTGATCGGCACCTTCGGCGCCACCCTGCTGCAGAGCGAGCGGCGCAGCTTCATGCTGGGCCTGCGCATGCTGCGCTGGGTGTTTTTCCCGCCTAAATCGAACCGTGAGCTGCTCTCGCGCGAGATCGCGCTGTGGAGCCTCTCCGCGCGGCGCGACGGCCTGCTCTCGCTCGAGCAGTACATGGACAGCAAGGACAAATTCATCCAGAAGGGACTGCGCCTGGTGGTCGACGGCATCCAGCCGGAGAAGATCCGCAGCCTGCTCGAGAACGAGATCAACGCCTACGAATTCTCGCAGCGCCAGGCGGCGCGCATCTGGGAATCGGCGGCCGGCTATGCGCCCACCATCGGCATCCTGGGCGCGGTGCTGGGCCTGATCCACGTGATGGAAAACCTGTCGGATCCGGCGCGCCTGGGGTCCGGCATCGCGGTGGCCTTCGTCTCCACCGTGTACGGCGTGGGGCTGGCCAACCTGTTCTTTTACCCGGTCGGGAATAAATTAAAGGCTATCGTCAGCGACAAGGTGGCCCAGTACGAGATCCTCGCCGAAGTCTTCCACGACCTCGCCACCGGCGACCACACCCGCGTGGTCGAGGAACGGGTGGCAAGCCTGCTCACGCGTCACTGACGACATCATGGCGCGCAAACGCTACGACGACGGAGCCCAGGAAAACCACGAGCGCTGGCTGATCTCCTACGCCGATTTCATCACGCTGCTGTTCGCCTTCTTCGTCGTGATGTACGCGATCTCGATCGTCAACGAGGGGAAATACGCGGTGCTGTCCGAAGCCCTGGGCGATGCCTTCGGCGGGCGCAGCGTCGCGCCGCAGGCGCACACCAGCGTCGAGCCGGTGCTGCCGCTGTCGCACATCGTCAACCGCAAGCGCCAGGAAGCCGCGCGGCGCGAGCGCGAGCGCATGGAAATCCTCGCGAAGGACCTCACCGCCACCCTGATGCCGCTGGTGAAATCGGGCCAGGTGCGGGTGACGCAGAACGCGCGCGGCATCGGCATCGAACTCAATGCCAGCGTGCTGTTCGCCCAGGGCGAAGCGACCCTGCAGCAGGAGGCGCGCGAGGTGCTGGGCGCGGTGGCGGGCCTGCTCAAGGATGCGCCGCAGCGCATCGAGGTCGAGGGCCATACCGACAACCTGCCGATCACCAATGAGCGCTACGCCTCCAACTGGGAACTGTCGGCGGTGCGCGCGGCCAGCGTGGTGCGCCTGTTCATCGAGAGCGGCGTGCAGGACCTGCGCCTGTCGGCCATCGGCCATGGCGCGACGCGCCCGGTGGCGCCGAACGACACGCCGGCCAACCAGGCGCGCAACCGGCGCGTGGCGGTGATGATCTTGGCGTCGGTGCCGGAACCGCTGCCGGCGGGTGTATAGTAGGCGTGAAATAAAAGTTCGTTTCTGCGGTTCTTTTGAAATAATATTTCAAGGAGAAGCAATGCATGGTAAACGCTTTTTGCCGCCGGCCCTGCTGGTCCTCGGAGGCCTGGTGAGCGCAGCCGGCGGTGCGCAGGAGCAGGAGGCCCAGGTGCGCCACCAGCTCGAGGTCGAAACCGGCGGCGGCACGGTACGGGTGCGCCTGCTGGTCGAGAACCGCGGCGACACTGCGATCTACATCCCGCGCGAAATCGCTGCCGGCGACGAGATCACCGGCCGCCGCTTCGAGCTGGGCGACGCCAAGGGCAAGCCGGTCGACTACACCGGCAGGATGGTCAAGCGCGGCGCACTCACGGCCAGCGACTGGCAGGAGGTGGCGCCGCACAGCATGCACATGAACACCATCGACATCACGCCGTCCTACGCTTTCAGGAAAGCGAAGCAGGGCTACGAGATCCGCTACGAGGGGCCGTGGCTGGCCGATCTCACGCAGCTCGACGCCGTGCGCCAGAGTCCCGCGGCGCCGGTGAAGTTCAGCTTCAGCCAATGAAAACGGGCCGGCAATGCCGGCCCGTTTCGCTCTCGTAGGGTGGACGGCTTCGCCGTCCGCGCGTTCAGACAGTGCGGGAACAGTCGACGCCGAATCCTTTCACGCGGGAGTTGAACGCGCGGACGGGAGACCCGTCCACCCTACAAAGAACCACGGGTCACGCCTTCAGTTCTGCGCTGGCGTGTTCTCGCCAAAGTATTCGTGCGAATCGGCGTTGTTGACCGCATGCGCCGGATTGGTCCTGGCCAGCTCGGCTGCACCTTGCTGGCCGTACACGTGGTCGTCGGTGGCGGCGACCACGTCGAAGTGGCTCAGCTCGTGCAGCAGGGTGCCGCCGCGCGAGTCGGTGCCGGTCAGGGGCGCGGTCCAGAACGCCTTGCAGACATAGATCGCGTAGGGCTGGGCCGGGTACACGTAGGCGAAATAGTTTTCGTTGCAGCCGCAGTCGATTTTCAGGGGCTTGGTCTCGAAGGCGTCGCGGATCGCCGTGAAATTGGTGTTCACGGTGGCGGCGCGGCCGGCATCGAGGGCGCCGAACCAGGTGCCGTAGCGGGCGCCGTACTGCGCGCCGCCGGCGCCGGCCGCCAGGTAATTGTAGGCGTCGACCGTCATTGCCTTGCCCGCGTCCACGGCCGCCGCCAGCTGCTCCTGCTGGGCGTTCGAGCACTTGCTGAACTCCAGTCCGGCGGCGCCGGCGACGGCCTGCCTGGCCGGCGCCCTGGCCCCGCGCGGCAGGCGCCCGTCGATCCAGATCCCGACCTGGCTGGACGCCAGCGCACCGGGCACCGGGCGCATGCCGGAGGCGGCGAACAGGCCGCTCGAGGCGGTGCGGTAGCGCAGCTGGTAGGGGCCGGTGACGCTCATCTCGTACAGCGCCGACAGCTCGACCGTGCTGGCGAGCGTGGCGCCGGGTTCCAGCCGCAGGTAGTCGTCCGGGCCGGGGGCCGGGCGCTTGGCCTTGATGCCGAGGTAGCGCACAGGCTGGCCGTCGCGCAGCACCTCGAACAGCGGCGCCTGCACGCCCGCCACCGGGGTGTGCCACTTGAGCACGAACTGCGGCGTGGCGCTGTTGTTCTGCAGGGTGACGCGCACCAGTACTTCGTCGCTGCGGGCGAATTTTTCGCGCACGGGCTGGACGCTGACGTTGACGTCCTGCGCCAGCGCGGGCAGGGCGGACAGGGCCAGCGTCAAAGACAGCAGCGGGCGCGGCAGGGTTGAGTAGCGCATGGCGGGCTCCTTGCAGATGGGGTGGAACCTACTGTGCGCCGCTGGCGCGACCGCATCTTGAGCAATCCCAAGCGTATATTTACCGTGAGCAACAAAACCACACTTTGAGTATGGCCTATTAACAACAGATGTGAATATCTGTGATTATTTGCTCGATTCAGGACAGGCCCATTGCTATGATGCAATCAAGCTATCCACCCGTAAATATTTTCCCCTTTTTAAGCCATGAACGCCCTGCATGACCTGGTTGACGAGCTCGCCCGCGAGATCGGGCTCGACTGCGAGGAAGTCGCGGCGCGCAAGGCTTACCTGGAACTGGACGAGCCCGACCTCGAGGCCCTGCGCGACGTGCACGCGCTGCTCGAGTCCCATCGCGACGCGTTCTCGGACCGCTTCTACGCGCACCTGATGTCCTTCCCGAAGCTGCGCGGCATGCTGGGCGACGGCGCCGAGGCGCGCCTGCGGCACGTGCAGGCCGCCTACTTCAGCAGCCTGACGGCCGGCGAGTATGGCGAGGACTACATGCGCGAGCGCCTGCGCGTGGGCGCCACCCACCAGCGGATCGGGCTCGATCCGAAGTGGTACATCGGGGCCTACCGCAAGTACCTGTCGGAGCTGTCCGGCCTGCTGTGGCGCCGCCTGCGCGGGCAGCCGGAACGTTACAGCGCCGCCATGGAAGCGGTGCTGAAGATCGTCTGCTTCGACATGGGCCTGGCGCTCGACACCTATACCCATGCCAGCCAGCGCAGCATCCTGCAGAACCAGAACTACCTGGAACAGGTCATCGACGGCATGCCGGCGGGCCTGGTGGTGGTGGACGCCGAACTACGGGTGCGCTCGATGAACCGCACCATGGCCGAACTGCTGGGCGTGCCGGACAGCCTGCTGCTGGAGCAGAAACCCGCGCTCGAAGAGCTGATTCCCTGCCGCGAACTGGCCGACCGCGCCGCCGAGGCGCTGGCCTCCGGCGCGGGCCACGACCAGGTGCTGGTCACGCTCGACGGCCGCGCCGACGGCGTGCGCTACGTCGACTTCAACATCCGCCGCGCGCGCAAGGACGGCAGCTACATGCTGCTCCTGATCGGCCAGGACATCACCTTCCGTCGCAAGGCCAGGCTGCGCCTGCAGGAGAGCGAGGAGTTCTTCCGCCTCACCTTCAACCAGGCCGCGGTCGGCATCGCGCTGCTGGGCAGCGACGGCCGCGTGCTGCGTACCAACAGCAAGATGTCGCACATCCTCGGCTATTCCGAGATCGAGCTGCTGCAGCGCTTCTTCCAGCAACTGACCTGCGACGAAGACCTGCCGGACGAGCTGGCACTGATCAACCGCCTGAAGGCCGGCGAGATCAGCGACTACCAGCGCGAGAAGCGCCTGATCCGGCGCGACGGCACCCCGGTCTGGGTCAGCATCACCGTTTCGCGCATGCGCGACGCCAACGGCAACCAGCGCTTCATCTGCGTCATCAAGGACATCCAGCGCCAGAAGCAGGCCGAGGAAGCCCTGCTACGCCTGGCCAACCACGATGCCCTGACCGGCCTGCCCAACCGGGTGCTGATGCAGGACCGCCTGGGCCAGGCCATCATGCACGCCCACCGCGCGGGGCGCCAGGTGGCGGTGATGTTCATCGACCTGGACCGCTTCAAGCACGTCAACGACAGCCTCGGCCACGATGCCGGCGACGCCCTGATCGTCGAGATCGCACGCCGCCTGTCGAGCAGCCTGCGCGAGAGCGACACCGTGGCGCGCCAGGGCGGCGACGAATTCGTGGTGGTGCTGCCCGACCTGGCGGGCCGGGAAGACGCGGCCAAGGTGGCGCGCAAGCTGCTCGACAACCTGTTCCAGCCCATGCTCCTGTGCGGCCAGGAAGTCTTCCCGTCCGGGAGCATCGGCATCGCCATGTACCCGCGCGACGGCGAAGACAGCGCCACCCTGCTGAAGAACGCCGACAGTGCCATGTACGGCTCCAAGGGCAAGGGCGGCAACCATCATTCCTTCTACGCCGCCGAGATGGGCGAGCAGGCGGCCCAGCATCTGCGCATGGAAGGGGCGCTGCAGCGCGCCCTGCAGCGCGAGGAATTCCTGCTGCACTACCAGCCGGTGGTGGACATCGGCAGCGGCGTGGTCGCCGGCGTCGAGGCGCTGCTGCGCTGGCAGCCGGTGGGCGGGCCGATGGTCTCGCCCGCCGAATTCATCCCGCTGGCCGAGGAGACCGGCCTGATCGTGCCGATCGGCGACTGGGTGCTGGCCACCGCGATGCGCCAGCAGGTGGCCTGGCGCCGCGCCGGCTTGCCCCCGGTGCGCATCAGCGTGAACCTGTCGGCGCGCCAGTTCCTGGGCCAGGACGTGGCCCAGCGCGTGGCCGCGCTGCTGGCGGAGACGGATTGCGACCCGGCCTTCCTGACCCTCGAGATCACCGAGAGCGTGCTGATGGAGAATCCGGGCGCGGCCACCGAGACCATGGGCCGCCTGGCCGCGATGGGCGTGCAGCTGGCCATCGACGACTTCGGCACCGGCTACTCGAGCCTGGCCAGCCTGAAGCGCTTTCCGATCCACAGCCTGAAGATCGACCGTTCCTTCGTGATGGACCTGACCCAGGACGCCGACGACGCGGCCATCGTCAACGCCGTGATCGCGCTGGCGCATTCGATGAAGCTGAACGTGATCGCGGAAGGCGTCGAAACCAATGAGCAGCTGGCCTTCCTGCAGGAGCGCGGCTGCGACCAGATGCAGGGCTACTGCTTCAGCAGGCCGGTCGAGCCGCAGGCGATCGCGGCGATGCTGGGCGCGGTGCCGGCCTAGAGCTAATCTGGACTATTACCGTTGGCCGTAAGACCGTCGCACCGGCGAAGGCCGGTGCCCAAGTTTGTTTGCGCGGCTACTTGCATGCATGCCTGACGGCTTCGCTCGATATGCTCAGGTTTGTGATTCTTTCCCGAATCCGCGCTGACAGGATTGACTGGGATAGCCTCGCTCCAGATACTCGGGGGCTGACCATCTCTTTCGCGATTGCCGATGAAAACCCTGCTGCGCTGCCTCGTCTGTGCCTCCATCTTCGCCGGCGCGCACGCGGCCGCACAGACTGCCCCTGCCGCGCCGGCCGCCGCGCCTGCATCCCCGGAAGGCCGCATCGCCGCCAAGCCGCTGTTCCGCGATCCCGTCTTCGACGGCGCCGCCGACCCGGTCGTGATTCGCAATGCGGCGCGCGGCACCTGGTGGATGTTCTACACCAACCGCCGCGCCAACGCGGCCGGCCTGTCGGGCGTGTCGTGGGTGCACGGCACCAGAATCGGCATCGCCGAATCGGTTGATGAGGGCGCCAGCTGGCGCTATGTCGGCACCGCCGACATCGAGCTGCCGGCGGCGCTGGGCGGATCGGAAGCCACGCACTGGGCGCCGGACGTGGTGCGCGCCGACGACGGCAGCTACCGCATGTTCCTGACCGTGGTGCCGGGCGTGTTCACCGACTGGAAGCACCCGCGCCACATCGTGCAGCTCACCAGCACCGACCTGCGCACCTGGCGCAACGCGCGCAACATCCCGCTGGCCTCGGACCGCGTCATCGACGCCGCCGTCACCCGCCTGCCGGGCGGCGGCTGGCGCATGTGGTACAACAACGAGCGCGACGGCAAATCGATCTACTACGCCGACAGCCCCGACCTCGAGAACTGGACCGGACGCGGGAAGGTGGTCGCCGACCAGGCCGGAGAAGGGCCGAAGGTGTTCCAATGGCGCGGCGCGTGGTGGATGATCACCGACGTGTGGCGCGGCCTGGCCGTGTACCGTTCCAAGGACGCCGTCAACTGGACCCGCCAGCCGGACAACCTGCTGCAGCAGCCGGGCAAGGGCGTCGACGACGGCGTCATCGGCGGCCATGCCGACGTCGTGGTGGTCGGTGACCGCGCCTGGCTGTTCTACTTCACGCATCCGGGACGCGGCAAGGTGCAGGGCGGGGCGGGCACCGGCACCGACGGCCCTGAGCAGCGCCGCAGCTCGCTCCAGGTGACGGAGCTGATCCAGTCGGGCGACCGGCTGCGGGTGGAGCGCGATGCGCCGACGCGGATCGCGCTGGGCGGCGACTGACGCCCTCAGGCGAAGCGCAGCGTGATCCAGGCGTACCAGAGCAGCGGTGCCAGCAGGACGAGGCAGGTGGTGCTGCGGATGATCGTGGAAGCGCGGGCGCGTAGTCCGGCGTTCCGCCTTGCCACGATGGTGGACCACAAGGCGCTGCCGCCGCTGACGACCAGCGCGAATGCATAGGCGAGGAAGAGCACGCCGATCATCAGGAAGGCGTCGGATCCTCCCATCTGTCCCTTGTGCTGCCGGGCAAAGGCAATGACGGCAGCGATCCAGCAGAGGCCAAGCAGGAGCGGCACCATGCCGACGATCATGAGGACGTTGGCGACGCAAAGTTTTCGTTGTGGTGACATTCCGGCAGTCTAGCGCTTGCCTGGCCGGGAAAATGCACACATGGTCACTACTGCGGATAAGCTGGAACCACCTTGTCGATGCCTGTATCAGGCTCGCTTGCCGAACACCCGGGCGTGCCAGTACAAACGGGACTCGACACGTAGACCAGGCCCGCCCAGCGCAAAACCCAGAAGGTCTGGACAAATAAAACGGCTACGGCCTTGTTCGAACTGCCTCAAAAAACCAGCCTTTCCAAAAAATCACCAGGCGATTCCGGTCCTTGATAAATGCCGATGTACATTCCAGATGGACGATCGTGACGGGATTTGGCAGGCCCAGCTGAGAAGCACTTGCCCGATAATGCTCGCGCAGGTACAAAGCAGGATCCACCAGCTCTGCTGCAAAATCAGGCGATGTGCATGTCCGTTCGCCAAACTTGAAGTGCTTCCTGTTTATTGTTAGCGTACGACCGAGCAGTTTCCGCGCCTCTTGGTCGTCAAGCGACGTAATATCAGCAGAGTCTAGTGCAGCGGTAATTTTCCATTGACCAATAACGGTCCGCTGAGTCGAATCAGCTGCATCGGCAGTCACTGCGAGGCACGCCCCAAACACAATGGCAGCGACGGCAAACATCGTCCTAAAAAACTTCCTTGAAGACGAAAGGTAGGGAAAAATCATATATTTCCTTATTGTTTTGCAGTCGGCTTTTTCAGCCGGAACGGTGCGCTTTCTTCCTCGCGCCTCTTGATCAGTCCTCTTGCGATCACCCGTTTCTGTTTGCCGTTCTCGATAACAGTAACCTTGATCATTTTCGAAATATTTGCCGCAGCACCTTCGAAGTCCCCCTTGTTAACGAAGCTGTACGTATCCTCCATGCCGCCTACGCCCGCGTTATAAGTAAGGCTGACAAGCGCATCGAACTGATCTTGGTTGACCGGTACCTTTACCATGATGTGGACGTATCGCTCCGCTTCGCTCACCCGGCGCTCGAATTCCTGGTCGACCACTTGCGCCGAAACTTTCCTCCCTAACTCTTCCTGCGAGCAGACACCTTTGTGCGCGAGGATGCCTACGCCCCACGTGCAATTCCCTTTGTTTTTCCCCATGTCATTGTAGTACCGATATACCGCCTTTTCGGTGGCACGCATCCGCGCACGCGGATCAGGCGACATTCTCTTGTCCGCATTGGGTCGAGCGGAATTCGGAATTTTGTCGGTCATCGATTCCTCCACGGTCGAGAGAGACCGTCAACTTAGCACTGCGCTGAACCCGATTATTGAGCACGCGCATGCGAGCTCTGCATTGGGTGAGAGAGTATGGTTGCCTCAACAATCACTGGAGGAATCATGGCAATCGATGTATACCTGCAAATCGACGGAATCAAAGGCGAGTCGCAGGACGACAAGCATAAAGACTGGATAGAATGCGCGTCGGTCAATTGGGGCCTCATCCAGCCGCGCAGCGCGACTGCATCGACGGCCGGTGGACATACCGCAGAACGGGTCGAGCTGGAGGAGGTGACGTTCAGCAAAATGGCGGATTTGTCGTCGCCAATCCTGATGCAGACTTGCGCAATGGGTAAAACCATTCCGAAGGCGAAATTCGAATTCATGCGCGCCGATGGGAACGGTGTTCCGGTACGGTATTTCGAAATCGAACTCGAAAACGTGCTTATCGGAGCGATTTCCCCAGGCATAGAAGCTGGCTCTATCCTGAGCGAGCATGTCAGCCTGAAGTTCTCGAAGGTGAAATGGAAATACACGCAACAGAAAATTGGTGGCGGCATTGGCGGTTCGACCGTCGGCGGCTGGGATCTGGCTGCCAACAAAGTTGCATGATCGCTCGATTCACCAATAAGCCTGGGTGCGGGGCAGCGTCGTCCCATCCGGAGCCGGCAAAAACGACAATGGCCGCATCATGCGGCCATTGTGGTTTGGCGATGCCGCGCTCAGCCGATCACGTAGCGCTTGGACGGCCCGCTTCCCACAGCCTGGCCGCTGGCGCCATACACGCCACCCGCATCCGCGCCGGCCGGCATGCGCAGGGCATTGAGCACGCCCTGGTTGTGCGCCAGCTGCTTGTTGATCAGCATGCCGTTGACGCGGTTGAGTTCCTTGGCTTCCCGGGCCAGCGCCAGCAGCGCTTCCCACTGGGTTCTCGCTTCGTCGTTGCCGCCCACCGCCAGCCAGGGTTCCATGCCGGCTTCCGAAGCTTCGCAGCCGGCCGCAAGCAGCGCCGCGTGTCGCTGGGCCGACAAATCGGCGAGCGCCTGCAGCAGTGCATTCTTGCGGGGAGTGGTTTCCGCCAGCCCATCGGCGTCAGCTGCGACGAGCAGCTGCTGTTCCTGTTTCATCAGCTCGATCAGGGAGCCGAGGTGTTGCTGTTCTTGAAGGACGGTCGAGATTGGGCTGGTGGGCATGAAGGATTATCGCTTGCGTGAATGGAGCAAGTCGCGCACGGTGTCGAGCAGGCCGTCGGCGACTTTCTCGGAGTTGACCTGGAACTGGCCATCGGCGATGGCCATCTTGATACGCTCGACTTTCTTGGTGTCGAACACCTGGTTGTTGCCGCCCACGGCATTGGCCATGGCCTGGCCCTGCGAGGACAGGCGCACGCTGTCGGTCGCGACCTGGGTCGTCGTCGCGGTCGTGGCGGCCTTGTCGGCGCCGCGTGCGTTCGCGGCGCCGTTGGTGTTGGTGGGCTGAAGGCCTGGGTTGCCCTTGAGGGTATCGTTGATTTTCACAGCATCATCCTTCTCTGTTCGGAGCGGAAACTCCGGGATCTGCATCCTGTAACGGCAAGGATTTCACAAACTTTAGGCCATCTCGAAAAACCTGCTGCGCGTTGCACTGGCGGTCTGCGATGCTCGCTGTACTACTCGTACAGCTGCGCTTCTCAACCACCATTGCTGCCGCTCGCGACGGTTTTTCGAGACGTCCATAGCGCAGAAAAGGCCGTCCAATGAAAATATGCAAAGTGGTTTTCAGATCGCCACTTCGATGATCCCGCCCGCCCGCGCGGTGCCGCTCACCACGGTTCCCGACTGGGTGCGCGCCTGCGCCACCTGGCCTTCGCCGGCGTTGCTGATCGCCTTCGCTTCGCTCGATACCGAGAAGTTCGTTCCTTTCGACACCAGGCGCACTGCCTGGCCCTGCTGGACCACCGGGCGCGACCGCAAGGTGTCGAGGCGCAGCGGCGTGCCGGACGGCAAGGAGGCGGTGGGCGTGCGGCCGATGGCCTGGGCCATGTCGGTGATGATGCCGTTCGGCATGGAGGCGATGTCGCCCTTCATCATGACGAGCTGGCTGGCGTCGACTGGCTGGCCCTGGGCCAGCGGCACGGCGGCGGCAACGTAGTCGGCCATCACCTGCACGGTGGCCTGAATATACACCGTCCAGGGCGAGGGGGCGGTGCAGCGCACCCCGACCGTTGTTTTTCCCCACGCCCGCGCGCCCGGCTGCTGGAAGGCTTCCGGCGCCGGGCAGCTTGCCAGGCTGGTGCGCGGGTCGACTTGTCCCACCTTGATCGTCACCTGGCCCGGCAGGCCGGCGCTCTGGCTCTGCAGGTACTGTTCCACGACCGTGCGCAGGGCCGGGAGGTTCTGGCGGCCTTGCGCGCTCGCGAGCGGGGCGAGCAGGACGAGCAGGGCGGCGGCGATGGTGCGTTTCATGGGCAATCCGGCAGATGCAGGTGGGAGATGCTGCCATTTTAGGCAGTAGGGTTCTCTGGCGAAACTTTGAATAGCCGGGGTTTGCCCATCTTTATCGATCGATTGGGACGTGTTGCCCGTACGTATCATCGGTGCTGTCCCAACAAGTCTCTAGCGGAGGCGGCATGATCGGCAAGATCGACCAGTACCTGAGTTTCAACGAAACGGCCCTGTCCCTGCGCGCCCAGCGCCAGGAACTGCTGGCGTCGAACATCGCCAACGCCGACACCCCGAACTACAAGGCGCGCGACATCGATTTCTCGAACGCGCTGCAGAATGCACTTGCCTCCAAGGGCGCAGGCGGCCCGCTGGCCACCACCGCGCCCAAGCACCTCGCGCGCGGCGCGGCGACCGGCGACGTGCTGGCCAATGGCACCCCGGTCCTGTACCGCGGCGAAGTGCAGGGCAGCGTGGACGGCAATACCGTGGACATGGACGTGGAACGCAACCAGTTCGCCGACAACGCGCTGCGCTACGAAGCGGGCATCACGATGATCAACCACCAGATCAAGGGCCTGCTGGCGGCCATCCAGGGACAGTAAAAAGGTTTAATAGACTATGTCGCTCTTCAATATCTTCAACGTCTCCGGTTCGGCCATGAGTGCCCAGGCGCAGCGCCTGAACACCACGGCCTCCAACCTGGCCAATGCCGACAGCGCCACCAGCCCCAGCGGCGAAGCCTACCGCGCCAAGGCGGTCGTGTTCGAAGCCGTGCCCCAGCAGTCCGGCGCCACCGGCGTGCGCGTGCGCGAAGTGGTCGAGGATCCGTCGCCGCTCAAGCAGGTCTACGACCCCAAGCACCCGCTGGCCGACGAGAAGGGCTATGTGGCGATGCCCAACGTGAACGTGGTGGACGAGATGGTCAATATGCTGTCGGCCTCGCGCTCCTACCAGACCAACGTCGAGACCATGAATGCGGCCAAGACCATGCTGCTCAAGACCCTGACCCTCGGTCAATAAGAACCCATAAGCCGTGACCACCCATGACAACGATTAACACCGCCAACCCGGGCGCCAACGTCACCGACCTGATGTCGACCATGAACGGCAAGAAGGCCGAAGTCGACAGCGTCCAGGCCGATACCGACAAGTTCATGACCCTGCTGGTCACCCAGCTGAAGAACCAGGACCCGCTGAACCCGCTCGACAACGCGCAGGTCACCAGCCAGCTGGCGCAGCTGTCGACCGTCACCGGCGTCAACAAGCTCAACGCCACCCTGGAATCGCTGAAGAGCAGCTACCAGTCGGCCGAAGCGATGCAGGCGACCAACCTGATCGGCCACGGCGTGCTGGTCGAGGGTTACAAGCTCGGCCTGCAGGAGGGCAAGGCCATCCTGGGCGTGGAACTCGACAGCGCAGCCGACAAGGTGCAGGTGGTCATCACCAGCAATGCCACCGGCAAGGAAGTCGCCACCATCGAGCTGGGCGCCCAGGAAGCCGGCGTGCTGCCGATCGCCTGGGACGGCGTGTCCGACCCGGACAAGCTGGGCGAAGACGGCAAGCCGGTGACCCTGCCGGACGGCACCTATACCTACAAGGTGGTCGCCACCCGCGGCGGCGAGGAACTGAAGGATGCGCGCACCCTGTCCTTCGACAGCGTGGCCAGCGTCACCACGGGCGGCAAGGACGGCATCAAGCTGAACCTGCCGGTCAAGGGCGCCGTCACGATGGCCGATATCAAACAAGTACTGTAAGCCGAGCCGCTTACTTCATTCATTCTTCAGGAGTACACCATGTCTTTCCAGCAAGGCCTGAGCGGCTTGAACGGCGCAGCCAAATCCCTCGACGTCATCGGCAACAACATCGCCAACGCCAGCACGGTCGGCTTCAAGGGCTCGACCACCCAGTTCGCCGACGTCTACGCGAACTCGCTGAACGGCGCCGGCGGCATCTCGGCCGGTATCGGCGTCAAGGTAGCGAACATCGCCCAGCAGTTCACGCAAGGTAACGTCGAAGCCTCGAACAACCCGCTCGACATCGCCATCAACGGCGCCGGCTTCTTCCGTACCGAAGCCTCGGGCATCGTCCAGTACAGCCGCAATGGCCAGTTCTCGCTGGACAAGAACGGCTTCCTGATCAATGCGCAGGGCGCCAAGCTGACCGGCTACGGCCTGAACCAGAACGGCCAGCTGGTGGCCGGCGCGCCGACCCCGCTGCGGATCGACACGTCCGACCTGGCGCCGGTCAAGACGACGGCCGTCAAGATCGAGATGAACCTCGATTCGCGCAGCCTGCCGCCGACCACCTCGACCTTCAATGCGAACGATCCGACCTCGTACAACAAGCAGAGCCCGATGAGCGTGTATGACACCCTCGGCAATCCGCACGTGCTGTCGACCTTCTACGTCAAGGGCGCTGAACCCGGCGCCTGGAACGTGTACGTCGCCGTCGACGGCGTCGAGATGGCTGCCATGGAGGCAGCTGCCGCGGCGCAGGGGAGCGGGCCGGAGTTCACCGCCGTGAACGATGCCCGTATCGCCTGGGAGGCTGCCACGAAAGCGGTTCCGCCAGTCGCCGCGACGATCGCGGGGGCGCTCGGAACCTATGCAGCGGCCGCCTCGGCCATGGTGGTGGCAGCCGCCGGCACCCGGGGCGCCACCGCCGAGAACCAGACCGACATCGGCAAGGCCGCGGCCAACGCCGCCGCCGTGCCGGGCGCGACGCCCGCCGAGATCGACAAGGCAATGGCCGATGCCATCAAGGTGCCGGCCAAGCTGATCGACACCCTGCGTTTCGACTCCAATGGCACCCTGAACAAGGCGACCTCCGGCGTTGCCGGCGTGCTGACGCCGAAGGGCGGACTGCCCGTGTTTCCGCCGACCGGCGCCGAGCTGACCATGCCGATCACCATCGACTACAACGGCTCCACCCAGTACGGCACCGCGACCAGCGAGAAGCGGCTGGTCCAGGATGGCTATGCGGCGGGCAATCTGCAGCGTTTCACGACCGGCGCCGATGGCGTCATTCTGGGACAGTACAGCAACGGCCAGACCAAGCCGCTCGGCCAGGTGATCCTGGCGAACTTTACCAATCCGAACGGCCTCGAACCGTTGGGCAACAATGCCTGGGCGGAATCGGCCAGCTCGGGCGTGCCGCTGCTCGGGACGCCCAATACCGGCGGGATGGGCGTGCTGCAGCAGTCGGCGGTGGAGAGCTCGAACGTCGACCTGACCGCGGAACTGGTCAACATGATCACCGCGCAGCGCGTGTACCAGGCGAATGCGCAGACCATCAAGACGCAGGATTCGGTGTTGCAGACCCTCGTCAATTTGCGTTAATTCATACGTGAGTTGAACGCGCGTTCGGCGAAGCCGAACACCCTACGTAGGGTGGTCGGGTCTCCCGACCGCGCGTTCAACCAACCGTCGAATCACCGGAAATGGAAAAAATATCATGGACCGCCTGATCTACACCGCCGCCAGCGGCGCCAAGCACATCCTGGAACAGCAGGCCACGACCTCGAACAACCTGGCCAACGTGAACACCACGGGCTTCCGCGCCCAGCTGGACGTGTTCCGCGCCGTGCCGGTGCAGAGCGAAGGACTGCCGACGCGCGCCTTCGTGGTCAATTCGACCGCGGCGGCCGACTTCACCCCGGGTGCGCTGCAGGTTACCGGGCGCGAGCTGGACGTCGCCGTCAAGGGCGAGGGCTGGCTGGCGGTGCAGATGCCGGACGGCACCGAGGCGTATACCCGCAACGGTTCCCTGCAGACCAGCCAGAACGGCCTGCTCACCACTGCGGGCGGCGCCACCATCGCGGGCGAGGGCGGCCCGATCACGATCCCGCCGGACGTCACCGTCACGGTGGGCGGCGACGGCACCATCTCGACCATCTCCACCACCGACCAGCCGGCGGCCGCCAACATCCTCGGGCGCCTGAAACTGGTGAATCCCGCGGCGCAGGACCTGGTGCGCGGCGACGACGGCCTGTTCCGCCTGAAGGATGGCGGCACGGCGCAAGTTGACCCGGCGGTACGCGTGGCCGGCGGCGCCCTCGAGGGCAGCAACGTCAGCGCGGTCGATTCGATGGTGAGCATGATCAGCCTGGCACGTTCTTTCGAGACCCAAATGAGCCTGTTGAAGAACGCCGAGAATAACGCGGCGAAAGCCACCCAGATCCTCGCTTTGAATTGATAGTTGCTCCAGCATAATTCTCCTGTACGTGGCGGACTTCGTCCGTCGCCAATAGGAGAATCCCATGATCCGTTCGCTGTTTATCGCCAAGACCGGCCTCGAAGCGCAGCAAACCAACCTCGACGTCATCTCGAACAACCTCGCCAACGTGAGCACGAGCGGCTTCAAGCGCTCGCGTGCGGTGTTCGAGGACCTGCTGTACCAGAACATCCGCCAGCCCGGCGCCCAGTCCTCGCAGCAGAACAACCTGCCGTCGGGCCTGCAGATCGGCACCGGCGTGCGCACTGTCGCCACCGAGCGCATCCACACCCAGGGTAACCCCCAGCTGACCGGCAATTCGAAGGACGTCATGGTCAACGGTTCGGGCTTCTTTCCGGTCCTGCTGCCGGACGGCACCCAGGCGTATACCCGCGACGGCTCCTTCCAGACCGACCAGAACGGCCAGCTGGTCACCTCCAGCGGTTTCGTGGTCCAGCCCGCCATCACGATCCCGGCCAACGCCGAATCGATCACGGTGGGCCGCGACGGCACCGTGTCGGTGAAGCTGCCGGGCACCGTGGCGCCGACCCAGATCGGCTCGCTGCAGCTGGCCACCTTCATCAACCCGGCCGGGCTCGAATCGCGCGGCGAGAACCTGTACGTCGAGACCGGTGCGTCGGGCAACCCGAACCTGAACGTGCCGGGCACCAATGGTTCTGGCGTCCTCATGCAGGGTTACGTCGAATCGTCGAACGTGAACGTGGTCGAGGAAATGGTCAACATGATCCAGACCCAGCGCGCCTACGAGATCAACAGCAAGGCGATCACCACTTCCGACCAGATGCTGCAAAAGCTGGCCCAGCTGTAATCAGGAACACGCATGAAACGCTTCTTCGCCGCGGCCGCGCTGGTCGCCGTCGCCGGGTGCTCGACCACCCCGAGCACCATCGTCCAGGGCCCTACCTCGGCGCGCCCGATGCTGGTGCAGGCCGCCCCAAGCGCGGACGGCGCCATTTACAACGCCAACAGCTATCGCCCGATGTTCGAAGACCGCCGCGCGCGCCACATCGGCGACCTGCTGACGGTGAACATCAGCGAGCGCACCTCGGCCGGCAAGTCGGGCGCCAGCACCGGCAGCAAGACGGGCAGCGCCAGCTTCGCGGTGCCGGGTCCGCTGCAGGCGCGCATCGGCGCCAACGTGGGACTGGAAGGCGCGAACAAGTTCGCGGATGCCGACACCCAGAGCGCGTCGAACAACTTCACCGGCACCCTCGGCGTGACCGTCACCGAAGTGCTCCCTAACGGCAACCTGATCGTGGCCGGCGAGAAACAGGTGGCCATGAACAAGGGCGTCGAGTACATCCGCTTCTCGGGCATGGTCGCGCCGGACACCATCCAGCCGGGCAACATCGTCGCGTCGACCGTGATCGCCGACGCACGCGTCGAATACCGTACCAACAGCCGCGTCGACAAAGCCGAGCTGAGCAATATGTTCTCGCGCTTCTTCCAGTCGATGCTGCCGTTCTGAGGCTTGCCATGAAATTCGCTTCCATCGTTTTGTTCGCCGCGGCCTTGCTGGGCGCGGCGCCCCTGGCCCAGGCCGAGCGCATCAAGGACCTCGCCAGCATCGCCGGCGTGCGCCAGAACCAGCTGTCGGGCTACGGCATCGTCGTGGGCCTGGACGGCACCGGCGACCAGACCAGTCAAACCCCGTTCACCGTGCAGTCGATCCAGGCGATGCTGCAGCAGAAGGGCGTCAACCTGCCGCCGGGCACCCAGCTGCAGCTGAAGAACGTCGCGGCCGTGATGGTCACCACCTCGCTGCCGGCCTTCGCCCAGCCTGGCCAGACCATCGACATCACCGTGTCCTCGATCGGCAATGCGAAGAGCCTGCGCGGCGGCACCTTGCTCATGACGCCGCTGCACGGCGCCGACGGCCAGGTGTATGCCATGGCCCAGGGCAACGTGCTGGTCGGCGGCGTCGGCGCCCAGGCCGGCGGCGCCCAGGTGCAGGTGAATCACCTTTCCGTTGGCAAGGTGTCCAGCGGCGCCACCGTCGAGCGCGCCGTCGCCTCGAACCTCGGCGCGGACAACCAGATTCGCCTGGAACTGAACCAGACCGATTTCTCGACCGCCGCCCGCGTGGTCGAAGCCATCAACGACCAGTTCGGCGCCGGCATCGCCACCGCCCTGGACGGCCGCGTGATCCGCGTGCGCACGCCCTCCTCGAGCGACCAGCGGGTGGCCTTCATCGGTCAGCTGGAAAGCATCGACGTCGCGCGCGCCAGGGACGCGGCAAAGGTCATCATGAATGCCCGCACCGGTTCGGTCGTGATGAACCAGGCCGTGATGCTGGAAAGCTGCGCCATCTCGCACGGCAACCTGACCGTGACGGTGGGCGCCGAGACCAACGTCAGCCAGCCGGCCCCGGGTTCGCTGGGCGGCACCGCCGTGACCCGCAACACCTCGGTCGACGTCAAGAAAGACCCGGGCCGCGTGCTGATGATCAAGGGCGGCGCTTCGCTGGCCGAAGTGGTGAAAGCCATGAATTCGATCGGCACCACGCCGCAAGACCTGCTGGCCATCCTGCAGGCACTCAAGGCCGCCGGTTCGCTGCGCGCCGAACTCGAGATCATCTAAATAGGCACCGGATACCATGATCGGCTCTCCCTCCACCGACCTGACCAGCAAGTTTGCCCTCGACACCAAGGGCCTGGGCGAACTCAAGCAAGGCGCCAGGAACGGCTCGCCCGCCGCGCTGAAGGAAGCGGCGACCCAGTTCGAAGCCATGTTCATCAACATGATGATGAAGAGCATGCGCGAGGCCACCCCGCAAGAGGGGATCATGGACAACCAGCAGAGCAAGATGTTCACGGGCATGCTGGACCAGCAGCTGAGCCAGAACCTGGCCAAGCGCGGCATGGGCCTGGCCGACGTGCTGACCCGCCAGCTGAGCGCGAACCAGATGGGCGCCCAGGCACTGGCCATCGGCGCCGACGGCGTCGCCGCAGGCAAGGCGGCAGCGGCTGCATCGGCCATGGCGCCCCTGGATGGCAGCATGCGTCCGGGCATGGACGCGGCGACGATGATCAAGACCGGCGCCACCCAGCCGGGCGCGCCGGTGCTGCCCCTGACCACCGCCAGCGGCCGCGTCCAGCCTGCGCACGTGCGCAATTTCCAGGAAAAGCTGCATGCCCACGCGGCCGAGGCCGAGCGCGCCACCGGCGTGCCGGCCAAGTTCATGCTCGGCCAGGCGGCGCTGGAAAGCGGCTGGGGCAAGCGCATGATCCGCAACGCCGACGGCAGCAGCAGCAACAACCTGTTCGGCATCAAGGCTGGCCCGGGCTGGAAGGGCAAGGTCGCCACCGCCGTGACCACCGAATACGTCAATGGTGTGGCGCGCCAGAAGGTGGAGCGCTTCCGCGCCTACGATACGCCGGCCGACTCGTTCAAGGACTACGCCAACATGCTGGCCAGGAATCCGCGCTATGACAAGGTACTCAACAGCGGCGGCGATGCCGCGGCCTTCGCCCACGGCCTGCAGCGCGCCGGCTATGCCACCGACCCGCAGTATGCGGCCAAGCTGACCCGCGTTATCAAGAATTCATTGGCGTGATTTTCGTAGGGTGGTCGGCTTCGCCGACCGCGCGTTCGACCGGAACTAGCATTGCCACAGCGCGTCCGTGAGTTGAACGCGCGGACGGCGTAAAACAGTCCACTGGACCGTTTTACCGTCCACCCTACAGTTTTCGAGAATTCTGCCGTAGTTAGATCAGTCAAAGAAAGAACAAGCACATGTCCGGTAACCTCCTCAGCATTGGCAAGAGCGGCCTGTTCGCGGCACAGGCAGGCCTGTCCACGACCGGCCACAACATCACCAATGCCGGCGTGGCCGGCTACAACCGCCAGGTGGTGGTGCAGGCCACCGCGCCGATGCTCGATACCGGCGTGGGCTTCCAGGGCACCGGCACCCAGATTTCCCAGATCAAGCGCTACAGCGACGAATTCCTGAATTCGCAGGTGCGCAATGCCCAGGCCAGCAAGAGCGGCCTGGATTCGTACTACAGCCAGATCAGCCAGATCGACAACATGCTGGCCGACCAGACCGCCGGCCTGTCGCCCTCGCTGCAGGGCTTCTTCAAGGGCGTGCAGGACATGGCCGCCAACCGCGCCTCGGTGCCCTCGCGCCAGTCGATGCTGTCGAGCGCCGACACCCTGGCGACGCGTTTCCAGGCCCTCGACGCGCGCCTGGGCGAGATCCGCGAAGGCGTGAACGGCACCATCCAGAGCAGCGTCACCCTGATCAACTCGTATGCCCAGCAGATCGCCGACCTGAACGACAAGATCGGCAGCTTCGCCAGCGCCCAGCAGCACGCGCCGAACGACCTGCTCGACAAGCGCGACCAGCTGGTGATGGAACTGAACACCCAGGTCAAGGCCAACGTCATGCCCGGCGATAACAACAGCCTGACGGTCTCGATCGGCAGCGGCCAGCCGCTGGTGGTGGGTGCGCGCGCCTTCCAGCTGGCGGCCACCAAGTCGCCCTTCGACCAGACCCGCGTCGAGGTGGGCTACCTCACCGGCAGCAAGGTGACCGTGCTGGCCGATAACGCCCTGTCCGGCGGCACCCTCGGCGGCGCCCTCGATTTCCGCGCCCGGACCCTCGATCCGGCCCAGAGCGCCCTTGGCAAGGTCGCGATCGGCCTGGCGGTCGAGTTCAATGCCCAGCACCGGCTGGGTCTGGACCAGAATGGCCAGAAGGGCCAGGATTTCTTCAATGTGGCGCGTGCCGTCGTCGGCAAGCACATCGACAATGCGACGAGCAGCGAGGTCAAGGTCGATGCAATCGTGACCAATCCTTCCAAGCTGGCCGACAGCGACTACAAGGTCGAGTTCAACGGTACCGGTTTCGACGTCACCCGTCTGACGGACAACCATCCCGTCCTGAAAAACTACATTCCCGACGGCGACCCGGTCAACGTCGACGGCATCGACTTCATGATCAGCACCGGCAGTGCGGCCAAGGGAGACAGTTTCCTGGTACGTCCGACCATCGCCGGCGCGGCCAACTTCGCGCTCCAGGTCAAGGATGTGGCGGGCATCGCGGCGGCGGCGCCGATCGTGACCGGTGCGCCGGTGAGCAATACCGGCACCGGCAAGATCAGCGAGGGCAAGGTCGATCAGCGCTTCCTGGACAATCCGCCGCCTTTGCCGGTGACCCTGGAATTCCGCAGCAATGGCGGCAGCCCGATCCTCACTGGCTTCCCGGCCGGTGTGGACGTCAAGGTAGTCACGAGCGACGGCAAGGAGCTGCCGCCGTCGGCCGACGTCAAGTTCGTGGACGGCGCCACCTATAGCTTCGGCGGCATCAGCGTGACGATGACGGGCGCTCCCGGCGACGGGGCCGTCTTCACCATCGCCGGCAACGGCAACGGCGTGGGCGACACCCGCAACATCGGCCTGCTGGGCGACCTGCAGACCAGGAACATCTTCAACGACGGCAGCGCCACGATCCAGTCGTCCTATGCGCAGCTGGTCAGCACGGTGGGCAACAAGACCCGTGAGGTACAGGTCAACGGCGCCGCCGCCGGGGCGCTGCTGACCCAGGCCAAGGCCAGCGCCGCCGACGTCTCGGGCGTGAACCTGGACGAAGAGGCCACCAACCTGATCAAGTACCAGCAGGCCTACCAGGCCGCGGGCAAGGTCATGCAGATCGCCGGCACCATCTTCGACACCCTGCTGTCGATCGGCCGCTAACAGGCAACCAGACGAGTAACGAGAGACACCCATGCGCATCAGCACCCAGTCGATCTACAACAACGCCACCTCGCAGCTCAACACGCTGCAGAGCGCCCTGGCGCGCACCCAGAACCAGCTCTCGACCAACCGCCGCATCCTGACCCCGGCCGACGATCCGGTGGCCTCGGCGCGCGCCCTGGAAGTGAGCCAGTCGAAGGAGATGAACAGCCAGTTCGCCACCAACCGCGCCAGCGCGCGTTCCTCGCTGGCGATGGTCGAAGGCGCGCTGCAGAATGCCGGCGACCTGCTGCAGGACATCCAGCAGCTGACCGTCAACGCCGGCAACGGCGCCATGCAGCCGCAGGACCGCGAGGCGCTCGCCACCGAACTCGAAGGCCGCCTGGAAGACCTGCTGGGCGTGTCCAACATGACCGACGGGGCAGGGGGCTACCTGTTCTCCGGCTACATGGCGACCACCCAGCCCTTCACCCGCACCCCGGGTGGCGCGGCCTACCAGGGCGACCAGGGCCAGCGCCAGCTGCAGGTGGGCGCTTCGCGCAAGATCCCGCTGTCGGCTTCCGGTAGCGCCGTGTTCGAGAACAACCCGACCGGCAACGGTGTCTTCCAGACCCAGGCCGATAAAGCCAACAAGGGCGCCGCCATCATTTCCTCGGGGGCGGTGGTCGACCGGCAGCAGGCCAACCTGGGAAACAGTTACAAGCTCACCTTCACGGTGGCCGGTACCCCGGCCGTCACCACCTATACCGTGGTTGACGCCAGCGGCGCCGCCGTCCCGGGTCACGACAACCAGAACTACGAGCCGGGCAAGACCATCAGCTTCGGCGGCCTGAGCTTCGACATCAAGGGCGAGCCAGCCGATGCCGACGTGTTCACGGTGGAGCCGAGCAAGAAGCAGTCGGTATTCAACACCGTGACCGACCTGATCGCCGCGCTGCGCGCCCCAAGCGACGGCTCGACCGGCAAGGCGGCGCTGACCAACGGGCTGAATACGGCGCTGGACAACCTCAAGTCGGCCCACGACAACGTGCTGACCGTGCAGGCCTCGGTCGGTGCCCACATGAAGGAGCTCGACTACCTCGACAGCGCCGGGGACGACCTCGACGTCCAGTACGCGGCCACCCTGGGCGACCTGCAGGACCTGGACATGGTCAAGGCGATTTCCGATTTCTCGATGCAGCAAACCACGCTGCAGGCGGCGCAGATGTCGTTCAAGACGATGTCGGGGCTGTCCTTGTTTAATTACTTGTAAGATTTATCAGGAACAAAAAAGCCGACGCAAGTCGGCTTTTTTTATGCCTTGCTCATGGCGAATAGTTCTGCGTTTTTGATGAAAATGCAAATATTATTTGGCTTTATTCCCGATCCTTTATAAGAAAATGACATATGTTTATGACAAATGCCGATGCTTGTATTGACCGTTCTGTAACAATTTCATTGTCTTGAAGTAACAAAACGTATCATTCACGCGACGAATGTAATGTTTGGCAAAATTTCCTAACAAAAACTCACACTGAGGCTTTGCGGCAAAGCAATGTTATGTAAGAGTATTTATGCGCGTGCTGAGGTAGCAGTGAACAAAATGCTACGAGGCACGCGGATTTACTAGAAAAATTTATTGTCCAGGAGTCGTTGTGAAGCACAAGAGTACTTTTAACAAGAGCGCGATTGCAGTCGCTCTGAGCATGGCCTTCCCGGCATTCGTCGGCGCACAGGAAGCACCGGCGATCGAGCCACAAAAAATGCAGCGCGTCGAAGTGACCGGTTCGAGCATCAAGCGCACCGAACTCGAAGCCGCCGCCGCAATCCAGGTCCTGAACCGCGACGACATCGAGAAAACCGGCCAAACGACGGCCCTGGGTATCCTGCAGACCACCGCGTCGATCTACGCCGGCAGCGACTCGGCAAGCGCCAGCTCGGGCAGCTTCGCGACCGGTTCGTCCTCGGCTTCCAGCCGCGGCCTGAGCAAGGTTGCCACCCTGGTGCTGGTCAACGGCCGCCGCATGCCGCAGTACGGCCTGTCGGACAATGCACAGGAAGCCTTCACCAACCTCGACGCGATCCCGAGCGACGCGATCGAGCGCGTCGAGATCTTCAAGGACGGCGCATCGGCGATCTACGGTTCCGACGCCATCGCAGGCGTCATCAACTTCGTCCTGCGCAAGGATTTCACCGGCTTCCGTGTCCGCACCAGCTACAAGGAATCGCAGCACTTCGCCGATGACCGCAACCGCAACCTGTCGTTCATCGCAGGCTGGGGCGACATCGACACCAACGGCTTCAACACCTACATCACCGCGGAAGTCTACAAGCGCGACGGCTACACCACCGGCGACCTGCGCAGGCACTATCCGGCATGGCACCGCCTGACCCCGGGCCGTTCGACCTGGGATGCGAAGAACGTGTATTCGCCGACCGGTAACTACTACACCAGCGCGAGCAACTACGTTGCAGCGCCTGGCTGCCCGGCCGGCGACATCGATCCGGTCGACAAGCTGTGCAAATTCGATACCATGCCGTTCACCGGCCTGACCACCGATAACAAGCGTACCGCGGTTACCAGCATCACCAGCTTCCGTATCGGCAATGACATCGACGCGAGCTTCGAAGTCATGTACGCCGACGCGACCAACGACTACATCCTGGCGCCGCAAGCGCTGCAGCCGACGTCCGGCACCTCCGTCTGGTACGACGTGTACGGTGGCAAGATGGTGGGTCCGTTCTCCTATCCGAAGCTGCCGGTCGGTCATCCGAAGAACCCGTACAACTATCCGGTCGAATACCGTACCCGTCTGATGGACACCGGTAACGGCTTCAACTTCAACACCACCGACAGCGAGCAGTCGCGCGTGATGCTGACCCTGAACGGCAACTACGCCGGCTGGGACTGGAAGTCGGCTATCGGCCGCTCCGAGTCGACCGCCAACAAGGCGGCGCGCGCTGCCAGCCTCACCGGCTACGTCGACGCGATCGTCAACAACAAGTACAAGTTCGGCCAGCAGAACGATCCGGCCCTGCTGAACGCGATGTTCCCGGTTCGTACCACCGACGGCAAGGCAGTCGTGAAGTTCTTCGACGCCACCGTGTCGAAGGAAGTCATGCAGCTGCCGGCAGGTCCGCTGAGCGTGGCATTCGGTACCGACATCCGTAACAACGCCTACATGATGAAGTCCTCGGACAACGTCCTGAGTGGCCAGCTGATCGGTCTGTTCGGCCTGCAGGTCGACGACGACGTCAACCAGTACGCGCTGTTCACCGAAGCCCGCGTGCCGCTGACCAAGAAGCTGGTGCTGGAAGCCGCAGCCCGCCTCGACAAGACCGACAACCAGGACGCGCACGTATCGCCGAAGCTGGGCCTGAAGTACACCGTCGCCGACAACCTGCTGCTGCGCGCAACCGCATCGGGCGGCTTCCGTGCACCGAACATCGTCGAATCGGGTAACGGCCTGGGCCGCTCCTCGGTGGCCACCAGCGTCAACGATCCGAAGCGTTGCGCGACCGCCAACGCACTGAACGCCCTGGTGCCGGCCAGCGCCGCCGCCGACAAGGCACAGGCCAATGCTTACCGCAACGCCGAATGCTCGGGCAGCCTGCCGAGCTTCGTCGCGTCGAACCCGGACCTGAAGCCGGAAACCTCGCGTTCGCTGACCGCCGGCATGGTGTGGGAGCCGATCAAGAACTGGAGCGCGGGCCTGGACTACTACTTCATCGAGCGCCGTAACGAAATCGGCAGCCGTTCGGTGGTCGACATCCTGCGCGGCGAAGACAGCCTGCCGGCCGGCCAGCTGGTCCGCGTCGACAGCAGCAAGTCCGACAACGACTTCATCGCTCTGGCGAAGAAATATTCTCCGGGCACGAACCTGAGCTTCCCGGTCGGCCAGCTGGGCCTGGTGTACAACCCGTACGTCAACAGCGGCCGCACCCGCGTCCAGGGCTTCGACTTCGACGCCAAGGGCCGCTTCAACGTGGTGGGCCAGACCGTGCGCCTGTTCCTCGAAGGTAGCTACGTCTGGAAGCTGCAGAGCTTCAGCGTGACCGACAACGCCTATGGTCCGAACGAAACCGGTACCTACGACTACGGCTCGCGCCTGACCGCCGTTGCCAAGGCTTACATGAAGCAGGGTGACTTCGACCACGCCGTCATCGCATCGTTCGCCAGCAGCTACAGCACCAACAGCATCGCTCAGCCGACCTACTGCGCAACCCAGAAGGTTGCAGCCGAGTACATGGACACCTGCGGCCGCGTTGGCAGCAACACCGTCTGGAACTACTCGCTGGCCTACACCGGCATCCCGAAGGTCCGCCTGAGCGCCTACGTCGACAACGTGTTCGCCCGCGAGCAGCCGATCAACTGGCGCGGTGGCTGGAATAACCTGGCCCCGCAGTTCCGCCGCTTCGGCATCGCTGCGAGCTACACCTACTAATCGTCTGAAGGTTTAGATGATTGCAAAAGACCAGGCTTCGGCCTGGTCTTTTTTGTTATGGGGGGGCAGGTCTTGTTATGGGGGGGCAGGTCTGACATTGAGACACGGGCTGAGCAATATAATGCTTGAGTTCGTGTCCGAATGTCAGACCTGACCCCGATTTTTCTGCGCAAGGTGCTGCCGCCGCCGCCGCGGCGTTGACGGCGGCTGCTACTCCCTGTCCGACGCGCGCCGCCGGGCCGACACGGAAAACACCAGCGCGAAAACGGCGCTGAAGACGGCGAGCGCCAGCACCGCTTCCAGTGGCTGGACAGTGAGCATCCACACCGCCATCCAGGGCGAGAAGGGCGCCAGCACGAGGCTGCTGGGGAAGGACGAAAACGGCAGGTGGACGTGGCCTGCGAGATGCGGCCACTGGATGTAGATCAGGCAGGCGACGCTCGCCACCAGGTAGCTGAGGACCGATCTCAGCAATAGCTTGCCCCGCCTGCGCATAATCAGTTGTGGATGTACTTGGTGAACACGTCGCTGAAATCGCGCTTGGTGTGGGTGTCGAACATGGCGGTGTTCAGGGCCGCCAGCAGGTCGCCGTACAGGCCGACGAGACCGTTCTCGCCGGGAGCGACATTCAGCTTGTGCACCGAGGCCGTGGCGTCCAGCGCGCGCAGCGCATTGTCGCGGCTGACCGCGTCGCGCTTTTGCTGCTTGCCGATGGTGATCAAGGCCTTGTAGATGTCCTTGAGCTGTTCGATGTGGGTCTTCTTGACGTCGATCGAGAACACCGTGTTGTCCAGGCTGAACTTGAGCTCGATGTCCATGTCCAGCGTGCCCGCGGTCTCGATGCTCACGCCGGAGATCTGGTGCGAGGCATAGTCGTAGCGCTTGATCGAGCGCTTCGAGGACACGGCCGAGTCGCCGTCCACGTGGATCAGGGCCAGGTTGGTGAAGCAGTACTCGTCCTTCTTGCTCTTGATGAGGAAGAAGATCTGTTCGCCGTCTTCGCTGAACAGGTAGTCGTCCGCGTCGACCTTGTTGTAGTCGGCCGGCCCGACGATGACGCCGATATCGCTGATGCCCAGTGCTTCCGCTGCCAGTTTCTTGAACATGATCGCCCTCGCGTAGTGAAAGTAGTTACCTTAGCACTATTTGATTGCGGAAAATGATTTTCGGGGCAGGGCGCGACGGGCCGTTGTCCAGGCACAAGCGCGCTCAGGGCCTGGCCTTCTGGCCGGCGGCGCGCAGCGCCTTCAGCTCCCGGTTCAGCCAGACCTGGCTGGCAACTGGTTCCGCGTTGCCGCACTTGACCCGGTAGGGCTTGCCCGAAAAACTGCTTTTGGAGGCGGCAACGTCGATGAACTGCTCGGCGCTGGCAAGCGTCTCGCGGCGCTTCTCGATGTAGTCCAGTTTGCGCAGCAGGTGCTTGCGCGCCTCAAGGGCGCTGTGCCAGCTGCCGTTGCGCTCGAACTGGCAGTTCGACGCGCTCATCTTCGCCATCAGGGCGTCGATCTCGGCGCGCACGGTGGGCGGGGTGGGCGCGGCTGCCGCACCCAGGGAGATGGCGGCCAGCAGGCTGGCCGCGAGCAGTCGGCGGGTCATCGTCATGCCGCTACCCTAACCGAAAACCGCCTTCGCGGGCGCGCCCCACTAGCCGGGCGCCGTCTGCACCGGATTGGGGGCCGCCGGCGCCGGCGGTGGCGCGGCATTGCGCACCGCACCCGCACGCGGCACCGCGCGCCCCTTCTCGATCCCCTCGTTGAACAGGTTCACGATCGGCATGCCGAGGTAGGGCATGGCCAGGCTCAGGGTCAGGAAGCCCACGCCCAGGGTCACCGGAAAGCCGATACCGAAGATGTTCAGCTGCGGCGCGGCGCGCGTCAGGATGCCGAGCGCCACGTTGGTGACCAGCAGGGCGGCCACGATCGGCAGCGACAGCTGCAGTCCGGTCGCGAAGATCTTGCCGCCCCAGCGCGCCAGTTCCAGCGGCGCGTTGCCCGAGAACGGGGTGCTCGAGATCGGCAGCGCATGGAAGCTTTCGGCCAGCGCCGCCAGCAGCGCCAGGTGGGCGTTCACGGCCAGGAAAGCCATGGTTGCCACCAGCGCCAGGAACTGGGCCACTGCCGCCGAGCGGCCGCTGGAGGACGGATCGAAGAACACCGCGAAGCCCAGGCCCATGGTCATGCTGGCCACCTCGCCGGCGTATTCGATGGCGGCGAACACGATGCGCATCGCGAAGCCCATCGCCACGCCGATCAGCAGTTCCTTCACCAGGATCAGGATGCCGGCCCAGGAGCCCGGGTCGACCGCGGGAATTTCCGGGACGGTGGGCGCGATCACGCTGGCCAGCAGCACGCCGAGCGCAACCTTGATCGACATCGGCACGCCGGCATTGCCGAACACCGGCGCCGCGGCGACCAGGCCGAGGATGCGCGTGAGCGGCCATATCAGCCCCGCGATCCAGGCATTCATTTCGCCCGTGGTCAGGCTCAGCACGCGCGCGTTCTCCCGCTTACCCGATCAGGCCGGGAATGCCGGTGAAGACCCCGCGCATGTAGTCGAGCATGACGGACAGCATCCAGGGTCCGGCCAGCACCAGGGCGATGAACACGCCGACCAGTTTCGGGATGAAGGACAGGGTCGCTTCGTTGATCTGGGTGGCGGCCTGGAAGATCGAGATGATCAGGCCGATGATCAGCGCCACCAGCAGCAGCGGGGCGGAGACCATCAGCGTGATCTCCATCGCGGTGCGGCCCATGGTCATGACGGATTCGGGAGTCATGCGCGCCTCCTAGTAAAAACTCTGGGTCAGCGAACCCAGCAGCAGCTGCCAGCCGTCCACCAGCACGAACAGCATCAGCTTGAACGGCAGCGAGATCACGGCAGGGGACATCATCATCATACCCATCGCCATCAGCACCGAGGCCACCACCATGTCGATGATGAGGAAGGGGATGAAGATCGCGAAGCCGATCTGGAAGGCCGTCTTCAGTTCGCTGGTGACGAAGGCCGGGATCAGGACCCGCAGCGGCACGTCCTCGGGACCCTGCAGCGCGGGCGAGCGCGAGATCTTGACGAACAGCGCCAGGTCGGACTGGCGGGTCTGCTTGATCATGAATTCCTTGAACGGCACCACGCCCCGGTCGAGGGCCTCGCTCATCTGGATCCGGTTCTGCTGCAGCGGCAGGTAGGCCTCGGTGTAGGCGCGATCGAAAGTCGGGCCCATCACGAAGAAGGTCAGGAACAGCGCCAGCCCGACCATCACCTGGTTGGGCGGCGCGGTCTGGGTGCCGAGCGCCTGGCGCAGCAGCGACAGCACGATGATGATGCGGGTGAACGCCGTCATCATCAGGAGCGCGGCCGGCAGGAAGGTCAGCGCGGTGAGCAGGATCAGGGTCTGGACCGGCAGCGAATACTGCGTGCCGCCGCCCGCGGCCGGGCTGGTGGTGAAGGCCGGGATGCCGGGCTGGGCCAGCACGGCCAGCGGCAGCAGCGCCAGGCCGAGCATGCCGGCGCCGAGCAGGAATTTCTTATTTCGCATTACGTTTGTCTATCGTGTTCTTGAGCCAGTCGCCGAAGCTGCCGGCGCTCGCCCCATGCGGAGCCAGCGTGGCGCCGTCCGCCTGCGCGCCTTCCTGGCGCGGCATGGTGGCCAGGGCATTGACCCGTCCCGGCGACGCGCCGACGACGATCCACTGGTTGCCCACCTCGACCACCATGATGCGCTCGCGCCCGCCGATGTTGAGCGCGCCGACCAGCTTCACGTTGGCGCTGGCGCCCATGACGCGCGGACCGAAGCGTTTCATGAACCAGGCCAGGCCGAGCAGCAGGCCGAGCACCAGCATCAGGGCCAGGATGGTCTGCAGCAGGCTGCCGGTGGCCGGTGCGCTTGGCGTTGGCATCACGACCTGAGGCGGGCGCTGGGCAGGGGCGGGCGTGGTGGCTGCCGGGGCAGCGGGCTGTTCGGCCGCCGCGGCCGGGACACTGTCTGCCGGCGCCGGGCCGGGCGACTGCACCGGCGTCGACACTGGACCGGACGGGGCGGGACGGGCCGGCGTGGCCGGGCGGCCGGTGGTGGTGGCGCCGCGTGGCAGGGGCTGGGTGTCTTGCGATGCAGTGGCCGGCACCGGAACCGGTGCGGTGGCTGCGGGAGCATCGGGTTCGGTCCAGGGCGCCGCTTGTTGTTGCTGGGTAGCTGGTGCCTGATCGGCGCCAACCGGTGCCGCACAAGCTGCCAAGGGCGCAAACATCAATGCTGCCGCGATCCGTAGCGTGGGCGGCTTCGCCGCCCACGCGGTGATAGTTATCGGATGAAAAAGCGAACGGGCAGATCTGGCCTGGTTTGACCGCGTGGGCGGGAGACCCGCCCACCCTACGATAAAACCGAGGCTTCGACGATGAGCGACGTTGCTAGAGGTCATTTATTCAGTTTTCTGATCCGTTCCGATGGCGTAATGATATCAGTCAGACGGATACCGAACTTGTCGTTCACGACCACGACCTCGCCCTGTGCGATCAGGCAACCATTGACCAGCACGTCCATCGGCTCGCCGGCCAGGCCGTCGAGCTCGACCACGGAGCCTTGCGCCAGTTGCAGCAGGTTCTTGATCGCGATCTTGGTGCGGCCGAGTTCTACGGTCAGCTGGACCGGGATGTCGAGGATGAAGTCGATGTCGTTCGGCGTGTCGTTGCGCGTGCCCTTGTTCGAGAAATCCTTGAACACGGCCGCGGTAGCGGTGGCCTGCTGCTGTTGCTGGCGTTCGAGCGCCGCCGCTTCGGCTGCGGCCTGCTCGGCAATCGCCGCGCCCCAATCGTCGTCGAGTGCGCTCTGGTCATCCTGGGTATCAGACATGGTGCTCTCCTGTTGCTTGCCGGCCCTTCAGGGCCGGCACGATAATTCTGTTATTTGAAGTTGTCGCTGTTGGCGAGCAGTTTCTCGACCTTCAGCGCGTACTGGCCGTTGAAGACGCCGTAGCTGCAGTCCATCACCGGCACGCCGTCCACGGTTGCCTGCAGGGTTTCCGGGACCGTGATCGGGATGATGTCGCCGATCTTCATGTTGAGGATCTCGTCGAAGTTCGCCCGCCCTTCGCCCAGCACCGCCACCAGCTCGACTTCGGCGACCTGGATCTGCTGGGTCATCAGGCGCACCCAGCGCTTGTCGACTTCCAGGGCTTCGCCCTGGATGCTCGAGGTCAGCGCGTCGCGGATCGGCTCGATCATCGAGTAGGGCATGCAGAAGTGGATCTGGCCCGACACCGAACCGAGTTCGATGGTGAAGGTGCAGGACACCACGACCTCGTTCGGGGTCGCGATGTTGGCGAACTGCGTGTTCATCTCGGAGCGGATGTACTCGAACTCGATCGGGTACACCGGCTCCCACGACTTGGCATAGGCCTCGAACACGATGTCGAGGATGCGCATGATGATGCGCTGCTCGGTCTGGGTGAAGTCGCGGCCTTCCACGCGGGTGTGGAAGCGGCCGTCGCCGCCGAACAGGTTGTCGACCAGCAGGAACACGAGGCCCGGGTCGAACACCATCAGCGCCGTGCCGCGCAGCGGCTTCATGTGGATCAGGTTGAGGTTGGTGGGGACCACCAGGTTGCGGATGAACTCGCTGTACTTCGAGACCCGCACCGAGCCCACCGATACCTCGGCGCTGCGGCGCAGGAAGTTGAACAGGCCAACCCGCAGATACCTGGCGAAACGCTCGTTGATGATCTCGAGCGTCGGCATGCGGCCGCGGACGATCCGCTCCTGCGTCGCCAGGTTATAGGTGCGTACCCCCGAGGTGTCTTCAGGCGCCGCAATGTCGTCCTGATCGCCGTTGACCCCCTTGAGGAGGGCATCGACTTCTTCCTGTGAGAGGAAATTATCGGCCATGGTGCTTCGGTTACTGGATGATGAAGGAGGTGAACAATACGTCGGTGACGTCCTGCTCGTCGCCGTCCTTGTCGAAGGGTTCCTGGACGATCGCCTGGATTTCGGCGGCGAGCTGCTGCTTGCCCTGGACCGTGCTGATTTCCGATGCCCGCTTGCCCGACAGGAGCAGCAGCACGCGGTTGCGCACGATCGCCATGTTGTCCTTGACCAGGGTCGCCTGTTCGGTGCCCGCCACCTGCAGGGTGAACTGCACCTGCAGGTACTGTTCGCCGTTCTCCGGCTGCAGGTTGACCGTGAAGGCCTCGACCGGCACGTACTCTGGCTTGATGCCGGCGTCCTTCTTTTTCTTCTTCTTCGATTCCTTCGGGCTCTCGTGCGCGGCCGCGCCGTCGCCGCCCTGCATGAAGTACCAGGCTGCACCACCGCCGCCGCCGAGCAGCAGCACGGCCGCCGCCGCGATCACGATCAGCTTCTTCTTGGAGCCGGCCGGAGCTGCCGCTGCGTCCGCCTTCGGATCGGCCTTTGGTTTTGCTTGCGCCATCGAGATGCCTCTTTACTGCCTAAAAGAATGATTCCGTCATTATGGCATTATCGCGGGGAAACCCAACCCGCCAAGCCCGGAAAAGAGGGAATAAGAGGCGGTAATCCCGATGATTGTTGCGCCTGTGTCTTGACGGTTTTGTAGGGTGGTCGGCTCTGCCGACCGCGCGTTCAAACCAGGCAAGATCTGCCTGTGCGTTATTTCGTTAGCTAACTATCACCGCGCGGACGGCATAGCCGTCCACCCTACGTTATAGATTATGCAAACGTATCCACCAGCCCGTTGTCACCCAGGCTCACGGTCCGGGTAGCCGGCCGCGCAGCGGCGTCATCGCCCACCGCCACCGTCCCGCCCGCGTTGCCAGGACCACCAGCGCCACCATGGCGGCGCTCGCCATCCTGCTGCGCCTGGCGTCCGTCCGGCATGCCGGCATCGACGGTCGCGTTACCGAGCGCGATGCCGCTCTCGCCCATCATCTCGCGCAGGCGCGGGAGGGCGTTTTCCAGGGCTTGCCGCACTTCCTGCTGGTTCGACGAGAAGGCCACGCTGGCCCCGTCGTTGGTCACGTTGAGCACCACCTGCACCGGGCCGAGGTCCGGCGGGTTCAGCGTCAGGGTCGCGGCCTGTTCCTTGCCCACCATGTAGACGATGCGCTGGCTGACCTGGTTGTCCCAGGCCTGGGTGCCGAGGCGTGCCGGGATGCGGTCGCCCGGCATGGCGGCCGGGTTCGGCAAGCTCTCGAGCTTGGCGGCCTGAGCCTGCAGCTGGGTGACGGTAGGCAGGGGCGCCTCGAGATTCGCCGCCGTGCTGGCAGCGGCGTCGCGCAGCTGCGGCTGGGCCTTGCCCGCATCCAGAGGCGCCAGCGCCTGCGCCTGCGCGCGCAGGTCGGCACTTTCCTGGGCCGTGGTCTGCACGCCGGCTGCCAGCGAGAAGCCAGCCGCGTCGCTGTCGGCGGCGGCCAGTGGATCCGCAGCTGCCACGCCGCCGTCCGCGGTCTCGAGTTTCGCGAACGCGGACTGGAGCGCGGCGAGCTGCAGCTCGGCGCCGCCGGCCGCCGTTGCCGCTTCGGCCGTGACCGGCGCCGCCGCGGGGGCCTGGGTCAGGGCGGCCATGAAGGCGAGCATGTCGGTCACCGGCGTGGTGGCCGCTTCGGCGGCGGCGCTGGCGGATTCGGCAGCGGCTGCCGCGTCCTTGGCCGGGTCGCCCGATTCGGCGCTGGCCGCCCCCTGCGCTGGCGCTGGCGCATCCGAGGATGCTTCGCTCTGCTTGGCCGGCTCGCGTGTTGCAGGTTTCGCCCCCTGGGCTGCCGGCTTGTCGGCCTGCCTGGTGGGGGCCGCCGGCTTGTTGGCGGGCGCGGCGGCCGGCGCCGGCGTCGGGGCCATGGTCGGGGCCATGGCGCGCGACAGCGTGGCGCTGAACTGCTCGGCTTCGGGGGCCTGCACGCCGGCCGCAGCGTTGCGCTGCGGCTGGGCCAGCGCGCTGGCGCCGGAGACCTGGAACGGAAGGGTGGTCGTCTGCATCGTCATGGGGACATTAGCGTTGTTTGTAGCGGGCGCCACGGGCTGCGTGGTCGTCCATCAGTTTCTGGTCGCGCTTGTTCTCGATCGCCAATGCCTCGGCGGCTGCGCGCTCGTTCAGGGTGCGGTAGGACAGGCGCTTGCGCTCGCTTTCCTGCCATGCCTTCTTTTCCACGTCCGCCTTGTACTGCGCATGCTTGATCACTTCGCGCTGGCCGGTGATGGCGTTGTCCAGCTTGCCGATGAAGGCCACGAAGTTGTGGTACGCGAAGGGCGTGATGCCCGCCATCTGCGCCGCGTCGAGCTTGCGCACGTACTCGTCGCGGTAGCCATCCAGCATGACCAGCTTCTGCTCGGCTTCCTCGACCGCCTTGAGGGCGGCGCCCAGGCGCTTGGCGATCGCGTCGGAATCGCGCTGCGCAAGGTCGATCAGGGTCTCGAGGGCGGAAGAAGTGGCCATATTGGGTCAGAGTATAGTTCCGCCCGGCAAATTCCAATCATTGGAATAGAGAGCTTAATTGCCCCAAGCTTTCCAGCATGCCCGCGTTGTCGTGGATTTCCTGGCACAGGAACTGTTCGATCTGCTCGTGCTTGGCGATCGCCTGGTCCAGCACCGGGTCGCTGCCGGCGGCGTAGGCGCCCACGCTGATCAGGTCGCGCGAGCGCTGGTAGCGCGAGTACAGCTGCTTGAGCTTGCGCGCCGCCAGCTGGTGCTCGTGCGAGGTAATCGAGTGCATCGCCCGCGAGATCGACTGTTCGATGTCGATCGCCGGATAGTGGCCGGCTTCGGCCAGGTGACGGTTCAGGACGATGTGGCCGTCCAGGATGCCGCGCGCCGCGTCGGCAATCGGGTCTTGTTGATCATCGCCTTCGGACAACACGGTATAGAAGGCGGTGATCGAGCCGCCGCCCTCGACCCCGTTGCCGGCGCGTTCCACCAGCACCGGCAGCTTGGCGAACACCGAGGGCGGATAGCCCTTCGTGGCCGGCGGCTCGCCGATGGCGAGGGCGATCTCGCGCTGGGCCATCGCGTAGCGGGTCAGCGAGTCCATGATCAGGAGGACGTTCTTGCCCTGCTCGCGGAAGTGTTCGGCGATCGCGGTGGCATAGGCCGCGCCTTGCAGGCGCATCAGGGGCGGGGAGTCGGCCGGTGCGGCCACCACGGCCGAGCGGGCGCGGCCCTCCGGGCCCAGGATCTGCTCGATGAATTCCTTCACTTCGCGTCCGCGTTCGCCGATCAGGCCGACGACGATCACGTCGGCCGTGGTGTAGCGCGCGATCATCCCCAGCAGGACCGACTTGCCGACGCCGGTGCCGGCGAACAGGCCGAGACGCTGGCCGCGGCCGACCGTCAGCATGGCGTTGATGGCGCGCACGCCCACGTCCAGGGTTTCCGAGATCGGCGCGCGGTCGAGCGGGTTGATCGGACGCGCGTTCAGCGGCCCCACTTCGTCGGTGCCGAGCGGGCCCTTGCCGTCGAGCGGGCGGCCGGCGCCGTCCACCACGCGGCCGAGCAGCTGCATGCCGACCGGCAGGTGGCGCGCGCGGTCGCTCGGGCGGCGGCGCGGGTGCTGCACGGTGCCGGGCTTGGGCAGCGCCGATTCGACCGGGAACACGCGCGAGCCCGGCACCACGCCCTCGACGTCGCTCTGCGGCATCAGGAACAGGCGCTCGCCCTCGAAGCCGACCACTTCGGCCTCGATCCTCAAGCCGTTGGCCACCGGGATGGTGCAGGCGCTGCCGACAGCCAGCTTCAGGCCCACGCATTCCATCACCAGGCCGGCCACGCGCGTGACGCGTCCCGAGACCTGCATCGGTTCGGCGAGGCCGACCAGGGAGTCGCAGTCCTTGATGAAGGACTTCCAGCGGGCGGTGTGGCGGTCGGTCGTTGTCGTCATTTATGACAACCAATCCACATTTGACTGGAGCGCATGGGTCAAGCGCGCCCAGCGCGCCTGCGCCTGTGCATCGATCTGGTTGCTCGCCGTATCCACCTTGCAGCCGCCGCGCGCCAGCGCCGCGTCTTCGACGATGCGCCAGCCGCCCTTGACCAGTTCCTGCCCCATGGCATCGCGCACGATCTCGGCGTCGAGCGGATTCAAGCTCAAGGTGGCCGGCTGGGCCAGCACCGGCAGGTAGCCGATCGCTTCCTGCACCACCGGCAGGATCAGGTCCGGACGCACCTCGAAGGCCGTGCGCACCATGCCGCGCGCCAGGCGCAGGGCCAGTTCCAGCACGTCGTGGGCGATGGTCTCGTCGGCCTGCATGACGGCCTCGCTGAAGGTCGCGGCGATCGAACGCAGCTGTTCCAGCTCGCCTTCCGCTTCGATCTGGCCGGTCCTGGCGCCGTCGGCGTAACCCTGGGCATGGCCGGCGGCGCGGCCTTCCTCCAGGCCTTCGGCATAGCCCTCGGCGCGCGCCTGTTCGCGGATCGCTTCGATCTCTTCGATGGTCGGCAGCGTCACGTGCGGGACAAGCTCGACCGGCTGAGCCACCGGTTCCGGCGCAGGAGGAGGGGCCATGGCGGCGCGGCGCGACTGGGTGCTCGGGCGCTCGTCGCCGAACGAGGTCATTTCCCAGCGCTGGTAGGCGCTTTGCTGTTCCTTCGGGATCATCAGATGAACGAATCCTCGCCTTTACCGCCCAGCACGATCTGGCCTTCGTCCGCCAGGCGGCGCACGATCTGCAGGATCTGCTTCTGCTGGGTTTCCACTTCCGACAGGCGCACCGGACCTTTCGATTCCAGGTCTTCGCGCATCATCTCGCCCGCGCGCTGCGACATGTTCTTGAAAATCTTGTCGCGCAGGTCCTGCGAGGCGCCTTTCAGCGCGATGATCAGCATCTCGGACTGCACCTCGCGCAGCAGCAGCTGGATGCCGCGGTCGTCGATGTCGATGATGTTATCGAACACGAACATCTCGTCCATGATCTTCTGCGCCATGTCGTTGTCGTAGTTCTTGATGTTGTCCATGACCGCCGCTTCCTGCTCGCCGCTCATGAAGTTCAGGATCTCGGCCGCGGTGCGCACGCCGCCCAGCGAGGATTTCTTGATGTTCTCGTTGCCCGACAGGAGCTTGGTCAGCACGTCGTTCAGTTCGCGTAAAGCAGCAGGCTGCACGCCGTCCAGGGTGGCGATGCGCAGCACCACGTCGTTGCGCAGGCGTTCGGTGAAGTGGGCCAGGATCTCGCAGGCCTGGTCGCGCTCGAGGTGCACCAGGATGGTGGCGATGATCTGCGGGTGCTCGTTGCGGATCAGTTCCGCGACCGAAGGCGAGTCCATCCACTTCAGGCTTTCGATGCCCGAGGCGTCCTTGCCGCCCAGGATGCGGTTGAGCAGCACGGCGGCCTTGTCGTCGCCCAGCGCCTTGGTCAGCACCTGGCGGATGTATTCGTCCGAATCGAGGCCGACGTTCGAATGCAGGTTGGTCTCTTCCACGAAGGCTTCCAGCACCTTGACCACTTCGGTGTGCTGCACCGACTTCATCTGGGCCATCGCGGCGCCGAGTTTCAGCACTTCACGGGGGCCGAGGAACTTCATCACTTCGGCCGCTTCCGCCTCGCCCAGGGCCAGCATCAGGATCGCTGCCTGCTGTACGCCTTCCTTGTCCTTGTCACTCATTTGATCCCAACCATGCCTTGATTACGTTTGCAACGATCCGCGGGTCTTCGCGGGCCAGGTCCTGCGCCAGCTGCAGGTTCGCCCGGTAGCCCTGGGCGCGGCGTTCAACTTCCTGTTCCTCGAGCTCTTCCGGATCGGGCTCGCGCTCTTCTTCGGGAATCTCTTCCTCTTCCGGTTCCGGTTCCGGCGGCAGGGCGGTGACCTCGTCGAACTTCTTGATCGCCGGGCGCATCAGCGGTAGCAGGATCCGGTAGTAGAGGAAGGCCAGCACCGCGAACAGCAGCAGGTACTTGCCGATCTCCTTGGCCAGCGGCAGGTTGGCCGGATCGCGCCACCAGTCGAGGCTGGGGGGCGTGTCGTCCGGGCGGTCGACGCCGTCGAACGGGGCGTTGGCCACGTTCAGGGTGTCGCCGCGCTGCTGCGAGTAGCCCATCGCCTGTTTCACCAGCTCGTTGATCTGGGCGACTTCGGCGGCCGCCAGCGGCTTGACGATGATCTTGCCGGTCTTCGGGTCGACCGAGCGGCGGTAGTTCACCACCACGCCCACCGTCAGGCGCTTGATGCCGCCCATCGGGCGCTGCTCGTAGCGGATGGTCTTGTCGACTTCGTAGTTGGTGGTCGCGTCCTTGCGCGTCGGTCCACCGGCTGCCGGAGCCGCGCCGGCTACCGGCTGGCCGTCGATCGGCGCGGTGGCCACGCCCGGCGGCTGGTTCGACAGCGCGCCCGGGATGCCGGAAGCGCCGGCGCCCGGCTGGGTCGACTCGGAGGTCTGCTGGCTGCGGATCGCCTGCGGTTCCGGCGGCGAATTCGGCTTGTACATCTCGGCGGCGGTATCGACCTGGGCGAAGTCGATCTCGGCGGTCGCTTCGGCGCGCACGTTTTCCTTGCCGACCAGTGGTGCGATGATCGACTCGACCTGCTTGATGATGTTCTGCTGGACCTGCTCGACGTACTTGAGCTGGGTGGCGTCCAGACCCTTGTGGCCGGGACCCTTGTTCGAGGTGTCCGACAGCAGGTTGCCGTTCTGGTCGACCACGGTGACGTTACCGACGGTGAGTTCCGGCACGCTCGAAGCGACCAGGTGGACGATGGCGCTGACCTGGCCCGGGTCGAGCGCGCGGCCCGACTGCAGGGTCAATACCACGGACGCGGTGGGCTTTTGCTGGTCGCGCACGAAGACCGAGGGCTTCGGCATGGCCAGGTGCACGCGCGCGCCGCTGACCGGGCCGAGCGACTGGATCGAGCGCGCCAGTTCGCCTTCCAGCGAGCGCTGGTAGTTCACCTGTTCCAGGAACTGCGACACGCCCAGCTTCTGGTTTTCCATCAGTTCGAAGCCGACGTTGCCGCCCTTGGGCAGGCCTTGCGCGGCGAGCTTCAGGCGCAGGTCGTGGATCTGCTCGGCGGGTACCAGGATCGCGCTGCCGCCATCCGAGAACTTGTACTTGACCCCCATCTGGTCGAGCGAGGCGGTGATGGCGCCGCCGTCGCGGTCGCTGTAGTTCGAGAACAGCACGCGGTATTCCGGCGCCTGGCTCCACATCCACAGCGCGATCATGATGGCGCTGACCAGCGCGATCCCGCCGCCGATGGCGACGCGCTTGCCCATGGTGGTCTGCAAAAAGCCCTGTTTTGCCTCTTGCTCGGGCGCCGGGGTGTCGATCAGTTCATCAGCAACTGCTGCCATGGTGTGGGTATATGTCCAGGATGGAGAGGTTAGGCCGCATTATGAAGCCACAGGGCAACATTCAAACCCTGAAATAGGGGTGGAAATCCATGCTTCTTCACGCGAGGAATTTGCTGGGGCGCTGGTAATCTGACAGCCTGAACAAATTGAATCCCTTGGCGAGCAGGAGCGAACGATGAGTATTGGCGGAATCGGCGGCATCGACAGCAGCCGCATCCAGGCGATGATGGAACAGCTGAAAGCCGCGGCGACCAAGCCGGCGGCCGGCCCGGTTGCGCCTGCCGGCCTGGGCAATGTTGCGCCCCAGGGCGGCGTTGCCAAGCTCGACTTCGCCGATGCGCTGAAGACCTCGCTCCAGCAGGTCAGCAATACCCAGAAGAACGCGGAAGAACTCGGCAAGCGTTTTGCGATGGGGGATGATACCGTGAGCCTGTCCGATACGATGATCGCCATGCAGAAATCCAGCATCGCTTTCCAAGGAACCGTGCAAGTACGCAACAAACTGGTGTCAGCCTATCACGACATCATGAACATGCAGGTGTAAGCCTGATAATCCGCTCAAACGCAACCGGCCACATGGCCGGTTTTTTTATTGCTGAGCAGATTTACTGAATACACCGATTCATTCATGTCGCAGGGACATGAATACAGGCTCAGGCCGCCTGCGATTCCTTGCGGTGGAAGGTGACCGGGATGGCGCCGTCGCGCGGCGCCGGTTCCGGCAGCAGCGAGGCCAGGGTATGGCGGTCCAGTTCGGCGAGATAGGCCGAGGTGGCGTTGGTGAGCACGCCCTTGAGCGCACAGGCCTTGACGAGCCCGCACGGGTTGCCGCCCGGGTCGAAGCATTCGGCCATGTAGAAATCGCTCTCGCTCTGGCGCACCACCGCGCCGATGTTGATGTCTTCCGGCTTGTGCGCCAGGCGGAAGCCGCCGTTGCGGCCGCGGATAGTCTCGATGACGCCGTTGCGGCCCAGCTCGTGCACGACCTTCATCAGGTGGTTCTTCGAGATGCTGTGCAGGTCCGCGATTTCCTGGATCGTGACGAGCCGCCCCGGATTGCTGCCGAGATGGAGCAGGGTCCGCAAGGTGTAGTCGGTAAAGGAAGTCAGGCGCATATCCGGGAAGTATATCCCATGCACCCTCCCAACGTGCATAAGGTGACTATGCGGATGGCATGCATATTGACCAGTCATTACAAACCATTACTTGATTTACCGTTCTTGTCGTTTCAATATGTCGGCTGTTGGCCGCTCGAGGCCGCCGTCGTCTGCCGCCTTCTGCCGGAGTATGCACATGCAACCGATCTCTTCCGCCGTCCATATCATGCACGCCGACCCGATCATGACGGTCGGGCTGCATGCCATCCTGGTCGACCGGCCCGGCCTGCGCGTCACCACGCACCTGGCCCAGCCCGAAGCGCAGCGTGTCGCGCGCGTGCTGGTGACCGATTACGACACCGGCATCAACCTGGCGCGCAAGCCGCCCGCCGGCAGCCTGGCGCCGGTCGTGCTGGTGGTGACCCAGTTCGACAAGGAGTGGGAAGTGCGCCTGGCGATGGATGCCGGCGTGGCCGGCTACCTGCTGCAGTCCTGCGGCACCGACGAACTGGCGCACGCGGTCGAGCAGCTGGCGCGCGGCCAGCGCTACCTGAGCGAGTCGATGACGCGCAGCGTCGCCGACAGCCTCACCCGCGAATCGCTGACCGGGCGCGAGACCGACGTGCTGCAGCTGCTGGCGCAGGGCTGCTGCAACAAGTCGATCGCGCGCAAGCTGGGCATCGGCGTGGGCACGGTGAAGACCCATGTGAAGGGCGTGATGAGCAAGCTGGACGCCACCGCGCGCACCCATGCGGTGGTGGTCGCGACCCAGCGCGGCTTGATCCGCCCCGGCGGCAGCGCCGGCGCAGCGGCCTGAATCACATGCCCGGCGCCGGATGTTCCGGCAGCGGGCTATGCAGGCTCAGGTTGATCGCGTTCCAGCCGCGGATCGCGGCAATCGTATAAGCCAGTTCCGCAATCTGCACATCGCTGAAATGTTCGCGCAGCGCCGGCCAGGCGCTGTCGGTGTCGTCGCGTCCGGGCAGGGCGTTGACGGCGTCGGCCCAGGCCAGCGCCGCCCGTTCGCGTTCGCTGAAGAAGGGCGCCTCGCGCCAGGCGGCGAGCGCGTTCAGGTGGCGCGGATCGAGTCCCTGCCTGACCAGGTCGCGCCAGTGCATGTCCACGCAGACCCCGCAGCCATTGAGCTGCGAGATCCGCAGCTGCACCAGTTCCACCAGGCGCGCGCCGAGCGAGCTGTTCCTGGTGGACTGGGACAGGGCGATCATCGCCTTGAGGTTGGCGGGGGCCAGGGTGTATAGGGGGATGCGGGCAGCGAGCGTCATGGTGTCGGTCCTTTCAGGATGGGGAAGGCGCCCGTTGCGCCCTCCATGCATCCAGGACGAGCCAGGGCCCCATGGTGTGACAGGCGGCCGGTTTTTTCAGGCGCCGAGCAACACCCACTGCCCCGCGCGCTCGTACGCTGCGCGGTTCTTTCCGGCGTTCTTGGCTGCGTACATTGCCGCATCGGCGCGCGAGAGCAGCTGGTCGGCACTCTCTCCCGGGCGATGCAGCGCCAGCCCGATGGTGGCACCGGGCTGGGTTCGCCCTCCCGTCTCCGGGTAGGGCCGGCCGGCAAGCTGCAGGATCGCTTGCGCTGCCTCGATCGCCGCCGGCCAGGACCCATGCAGGCGGTCGAGCAGCACCACGAATTCGTCACCCGCCAGCCGTGCCACGATATCGGCCTGCCGCACCGCCTCGCGCAGGCGGCGGCCGAAGGCGATCAGCACCGCATCGCCCGTTTCATGGCCGCAGATGTCGTTGACCGCCTTGAACCCGTCCAGGTCGATGAACATCAGCACCAGCGGACGCGGCTCGCGCCCGGCCGTGTCGATCGCGTGTTGCAGGCGGCCCATGAATTCATAGCGGTTGGGTAGTCCGGTAAGGTAATCGTGGGTGGCGCGGTGGTGCAGCTCGCTGGACAGGCGGCGCGTCCTCTCCTCGGATTCGATCTGCTCGGTGACGTCCCGTCCCGAGCAGAACATGCGCCCGTCGCCAGCGACACTGGTGCTCCATTCGATCCAGCGCCAGCTGCCGTCAGCGTGCAGGTAGCGGTTGCGAAAGCCGAGCACCGCGCCTCCGCTGGCCAGCTCGCCGGCTTTCTCCAGGGTGCGTGGCCGATCGTCCGGATGGAGGAAATCGACGAAGGGACGCGACATCAGCACGGCTTCGTCCCAACCCAGCAGCTCATGCCAGGCGGGGTTGACCTGCATGATATAGCCGTCGTGGCTGGAGATCGACAGCAGGTCGGGGGCGAGGGCGAACAGCGCATCGCGGTCCTCGATGGCCTTCTTCTGGGCAGTGATGTCGATCACCTGGGCGATCAGGCACTCCGGGCGGCCGGCATCGTCACGGCTCAGCGTCACCGTGAGCAAGCCCCAGACCACGGCGCCGTCGGGGCGGCAGTAACGCTTCTCGAGGCAGTAGGAGTCGAGATCGCCGGCCAGCATCCGCTGCAGCTGCGTCAGGTCGGCATCGAGATCGGCGGGATGGGTGACGTCACGGTAGTCCAGGGTCAGCAGCTCGTCGCGCGGGTAACCGAGGATGCGGCACAGCGCGTCATTGAACTCGAGCCAGCGGCCTTGCAGGTCGAGCAGCGCCGTGCCGACGGCCGACTTGGCGAAGGCCGCAAGAAAATGGCTGGGGACGGCGTAACTCGGCATTTGCGCTTGCACATCGTGAGGTGACGCCAGTGTAGCCGAATTATTTTTTGGTTACCAGAAAGATTGCATTATGTAAATACTGCGCTGGCCCTTCAATCCCCGCGCAGCACCCACTGTCCGTCGCCCTCGCAGGCGGCGCGGTTCCTCCCCGCATTCTTCGCCACGTACATGGCGGCGTCGGCGCGCGACAGCAGCCGGTCGGCGCGGTCGCCCGGATTGTGCAGCGCCATCCCGATGGTGGCGCCGGGCTCGGTGCGGCCCGCCACTTCGGGGTAGGGCTGGCTGGCCGCGAGCAGGATCTTGTCGACCACCTGGGCGGCGTCGTGGCAGGGATCGTGCAGGTGGTCGAGCAGGACCACGAACTCGTCGCCCGCCAGGCGCGCCACCCCGTCGGTGCGCCGCACCGATGCCGTGAGACGGCGGCCAAAGGCGCTCAGCACCGCGTCGCCCACCTCGTGGCCGCACAGGTCGTTGACCGCCTTGAAGCCGTCCAGGTCGATGAACAGCAGCACCAGCGGGCGCGGTTCGCGCCCCAGCGCGTCGATCGCGTGCTGCAGGCGGCCCATGAATTCGTAGCGGTTCGGCAGGCCGGTCAGGAAGTCGTGGGTGGCGCGGTGGTGCAGTTCCTCGGTCATGCGGCGCTGTTCGGACATGTCGCGCATGAAGGCGGTGAAGTAGCGTTCGCCCTTGAGAGGCACCACGCCCACCGTCATCTCGACCAGGATCTCGCTGCCGTCCTTGCGCAGCGCCGGGACCTCGACCCGCTTGCGCGAGGCCGCGGTCATGCCCTTGCGCAGGAAGGCATGGATGCCGTCGTGGTGGCGCTGGCGCATCCGCTCCGGCGTGATCAGCTCAGCCATCGGCTTGCCGATCGCTTCCTGCGCGCTCCAGCCGAAGGTGGCCTCGGCCTGCTTGTTCCATTCGGTGATGATGCCGTGTTCGTTCATGCCGAGGAAGGCATCGTTGGCGTTCTCGATCAGCAGGCTGATCTTCTGTTCCTGGTTGCGCAGGCGCTCCTCGTCCTCGATCTGGCTGGTGACGTCGCGCACCGAGCAATACAGCAGCTCCGCGCCGACCGCGCGCGTATTCCATTCGAGCCAGCGGTAGCCGCCGCAGGCATGGCGGTAGCGGTTGCGAAAGCCGGTGTCCACCCCGCCGCGGTAGATCTTGTCGGCTTCGCGCAGCGAGGCGTCGCGGTCGTCGGAATGGACGAAATGGATGAAAGGCTGGGCGGTCAGCTCGTCCTGCGTCCAACCGAGTGCGTCGGTCCAGGCCGGATTCACCTGGCGCAGGTAGCCGTCCTTGCCCGAGATCGCCAGCAGGTCGGGCGACAGCGTGAAGAAGGCGTCGCGTTCTTCGACCGCCTGCTTCTGTTCGGTGACGTCGAGCAGCTGGGCGATCAGGCATTCCGGGGCGCCGCCCGCGTTGCGGCTGAGCGAGACCGTCAGCAGGCCGCAGACGGGGCGGCCGTCGGCATGGCGGTAGCGCTTTTCCAGGTTGTAGGAGTCGATTTCACCGGCCAGCAGCCTGTTGAGCAGGGTCAGGTCGGCGGGCAGGTCATCCGGGTGGGAGATATCCTGGATGCTGAGCGCCAGCAGCTCGTCGCAGTCATAACCGAGGATCCGGCACAGCGCCGGGTTGACCTCGATCCAGCGGCCGTCGAGGCCGACGACTGCCATGCCCACCGACGAGTGGGCGAATGCGGTGTAGAACAGGTCGGTGGTTGGGCTTTGCGTCGGCATCTGGTCACCAGGATAACAAGATACCGCAGTGTAGCTTATCTACTGTTCAACAACTATTCACATTGCTAATTGGTAATAATCGAATCAGGCCAGGCCGGCCAGGCGCGCGTTGCGCTCGCGTTCGAGCTTGGTGATGTAGCGCTGCACGCCGGCCATGCCGCCGCGCGAGATGTCGACGAACTGCAGGCCGATGCGGCGGTTGGTCTTGTTGTTCAGCAGGGTCAGGTCGAGCGAGTTGCGTACTTCCAGCGTCACCGTCACCGGGCCGATCTCGGGCAGCTCGATGCGGCAGTTGGGCAGCCGGGCGCCGATGGTCGTGTCGAGCTGCAGCTTGTTGTCGAGCACGGCGATGCCGCCGCAGCTGATGTCGTGCAGCGGGAACACGCCGGTGCCGGCCCCGGCTTCCAGCGGCAGCGGGAGGATCGCCCGCACCGGGTTCGATACCGGCGTCTCCATCCGGTAGTACTCGCGGCGCTGCAGGCGGATCAGGCTCGGCGGGATGTCGGCGCGCAGGGCGGCCTCGCCCTCGAACAGGGTGGGGCGCAGGTTCTCGGCCGTGAACAGGATGCGGATCTTGTCGAGCGTGGTTTCGCAGCGTACCTTGCCGGCTTCGACGATGCGCTCGTTCTGCATGCGCTCGATCGAGCGGTCGAGCACCAGGGAGTTGGTGTCGGCGTCGACGTCGAGTACGGTGGTGACGCAGACGTCGGCCTCGCCCTTGACCAGCATGCGCACCAGCTGGTGCTTTTCGCCGATCTGGCGCAGCAGTTGTACGACTTCACGGCGCGACTCCACCTCGTAGTCGTGCCAATTCTCGAGTTCCTGATTATTCATTGCTTGTACCAGCGCTTGGCGCGTCGTCCAGGTTGAGGTGGGGCGTTGGCCCTCCGTGTTTCTGAGCCGACTCAATATGATATAGCCACGCCAACAGTTCCGCAATTGCGCGATACAGCGCCGGCGGAATCTCGCGGTCGAGGTCCACCCCCATGAGCAGCTGCACCAGTTCCTTCGATTCGTGGACGAAGACGCCGGCTTCCCTGGCGCGGCGCATGATCTGCTCGGCGACCAGGCCCTGACCCTTGGCCACCACCTTGGGCGCCGGGTCGCCGCTGCCGTAGGCGAGGGCGACCGCGCTCTGGCGCCTGGCCTGCTCCTTCTTCGGGTCAGTCATCGGCCGTATCGACGGGTGCCGAGCGCACCTCGAAGCCCGCCAGCGCGGTGCCGACGGCGTCGAGGGCGCCGGCCAGGCTGCCCAAGTGGCGGCGCAGCAGGGCGGCGGTGTGCTCGCTGCCGGCCTCGAACTGCACCTGCACGCGGCCACCGCTGAGCGTCAGGCGGGCGTCGAGTTCGCCGAGTTCGGGAAAGCGCAGGCGCAGGCGGCTGTGCCAATGCGATTCGGCCTCGCCGGCCTCGTCCTGTCCTTCGCGGCTGTCACGTTGCACTTCCAGCTGCATCGGCTGGCCCGGCCACAGCTTGCCCTGCCAGGCAAGCTGGGCCTGCTCCTGGGTGGCCAGCTGCAGGTTGATGAACTGGGCGGTGGCCGGATCGAGCGCGTTCTGGCGCACGCCTTCCTTCGCCAGCTGCTGCTGCGGTTCGGCGTTCAGTTCGGCCAGGGCGCGCGCGCCCTGCGCCCATTCGGCCACGTGCGATTCGTAGAACAGGCCGCTTTTGCCGAGCGCCTGCTGCAGGCCGGCCGCGATGCTGGCGGCATCCGCGCCGGCCGCGGCCACGATCGGCGCACGGCCGAGGGCGGCAGTCATCGGCGTTTCCACTTTCTGGGCGGCCGCGAGCACGCCCCCGATGGTCCTGCCGGCCTGGCTGAGGGTCGTGTTGTTGGCTTCCGCGCCCAAGGTCTGCGCGGCGCTGCCGGCGGCGCTGGCCTGCAGTAGCGCGGCCGCGCGCCCGACGGCGGTCCCTTCGCGCATGGCGAGCGGCGCCTTGCCCGGGTCGGCGCCCTGGGGCAGCGGCGGGCCGGCTTCGCTGAACACGGGATTGGACCCGAGACCGACCTGGAAAGTCGGGCGCGGGTGCACCGACACCAGCGTGAGCGGCACGTCGGCGCCCACCTGGGCGCCCGCGGGCAACTGCATGCGGGCGGGGATGTTGGCGACCTTGACGACGAAACTGCCGTCGGTCAGCCTGGCGAGGACCTCGCCGTGCAGCGCCTTGCCCAGCTGGGGGGCAAGGGCGCGCTGGAAGGCTTGCTGGCGCGGGTCATTCAGGTGTTCGGCCGGCCTGGCCGGACTGGCCGGCAGGACGGCGGAGACGAGCTCGCGCGGCAGCATGCTGCTCTACGGCCTTACACGCCGTAGGCGCGTGCGACGCGGCGTTCGGTCGAGGTGTTGTTGATCAGGGCCGACAGGCGCGCCATCCACGGGGTGGTCAGGTCGCGGATCTGGCGGTCGGCGGCGAGCATGCGGCGGATCGCGTCGACCTTCTTGACGCGCTGCGGACCGGCCAGCGGCTGCGGCTCGCTTTCCTTCAGCTGGCGCACGTGCAGGGCGCACTGCTGTTCGAGCTCGGCCAGGCGATCCCAGTCGCTGTCGCTGGCGGCGCGCAGCATCTGGTCGGTGATCACCGCCATGGTTTCATAGGTATCGACGATATCGTCGCTGGTCATCTGCGGCATGTTCTTCAGGCACTCATCAGGGTCGGGGCGCGCATCGGCGCCGTGGCGGCAGGGGCCGTCGCGCCGGTGGCCGCGGCTTGCGGGTCGATCGCGTTCCAGGCTTCGCGCAGTTCGGACAGCAGCGCATGCGCTTCTTCCAGGATCGCCGGGTCGTTGCTGAGGTTGGCCTTGAGCAGGCGCGCGCTGATGTATTCGTACAGGGCGTCGAGGTTCTGGGCGATCTCGCCGCCGACCTTCTTGTCGAGAGCGGCGCGCAGGCCGTTGTCGATGATGTTGATGGCCTTCGAGATGGCGGCGCCCTTGGCGGGGATGTTCCCGGCCTTCATGTTGCTGATGCCGCTCAGGATCGACACCATTGCGCCGTCGTACAGCATGACGATCAGTTTGTGCGGGGAAGCGGCGGCGACGCCGGTCTCGAGACCGACTTTCGCATAGGCGCCGACGCCGCGTTGCATGGTTCCAAACATCGTGTTCTCCAGGTGGATGAGCTTAGCTTGCGTTCGCGGTGAGCGCCGCAAGCTGCTGGGTCAGGTAAGCCGAGGTCGATTGCATCGACATCAGGGCCACGTCGAGCGCAGTGAACTGGGCCCGGTAGCGTTTTTCGATGGTCTCCAGGCGCGATTCGAAGCGGTCGCGCGCGCTGGTGACGGACTTGAGCGTGACGTTCAGGCCGTCGGTCTTGCTGTTGAGCAGGCTGTCCTTGCCGGTGAAGCTGGCGGCCAGGTTGGTCAGTTCGAAGGCGAAGCCCTTGGAGAAGCTGACCGTGCCGCGTTCGCCGGGAGCGCCGCCGGTGATCGAGAGCTGGATGCCGTCGGCGGGCGANCCCGCCGCCGCCGTCAGGGTCTGGCCATTGCCGATGGCGGCGACGCCGCCGATCGTGCCCTTGACGTCCTTGCCCTTGGCCGGCGTGGCGCTGCCGAACAGGATCGAGGGAGCGGTGCCGCTGACGGCACTGATGTCGATGTTCGACATCTCGCCGTACTTGCTCGACGAGATCGACAGGCGCCCGTCGTCCTCGACCTTGGTCTCGACCGCGTCGCCGGCGCCGGCGAAGACGGTGTTGCCGTTGATGGCGGCGCGCAGCATGGAAGCCAGCTGGGCATTGGTATATTTGCCGGCAGCCAGCTTGATGTCCTGGGTCTTCTTTTCGCTGACCGGGTCGGTCTGGTTCAGGGTGATGCGCCAGGTGGTGTTCGGGTCGATCGTGGTCGGGCCCGTCAGCGCGTCGGCGCCCGTCAGCGTGCCCTGCGTCGCCAGCCACTCGATGTTGACGCCATAGGTGCCCGGCTTGGTGGCCGCGCCCGACTTGTCGAACTTGATCTGGCCATCGGTCGCCTTGCCCATCGCTGCGAACAGCCCGCCGATCTCGGCGAAATTCTCGGTGACCGCCTTGTTCAGCTTGCTCGAATCGACGGCCAGGCCGCCGTCCTTCTGGAAGGTGATGCCGACCTGGCTGAGGGTGGTCAGGTTGCCGCCCAGGCCCTCGACCGCAGCACCCAGCTGGCGTCGCAGCTGGCTCTGGATCGAACGCACCGAGGCGTCGCCCTGCAGGATGCCGGCGGTCTTGGTCTCGGCGTTATAACCGGCCAGGCTCGAGATCGTCTTGTTGAGTTCGTTGTACGCCTTGACGAAGTTGTTAACGGCGGTCGAGACCGCCGCGGTGTCGCGGGTCACGTTCAGGGTGGTGCTGCCGGTCGCGGCGATGTCCAGCGAGACGCCCTGGACGGCATCGGTGACGGTGGTGCTGCTGCTGCGGATGTCGAGGCCGTTCAGGTTCAACAGGGTATCCTGCGCCGCACTGGTCTGGGTCAGGCCTTGCACGCCGCCGGGGTCATGGCCGAGCAGGGCGGCGATGCCCGCGTTCGGCTCCAGGCCGTCGGCGCCTTCGACGCCGATCTTCATCGAGGACTTGGCGCCGGTCGCGTTCGAGGTCAGCACCAGGTGATAGGGGTTGTCGCCGCCGTCGGACACGATGGTCGCGGTCACGCCGATGTTGGCCTTGTTGATGGCGTCGCGGATGCCCTGCAGGGACTGGTCGCCGGCCTCGAGGGTGACCGTGCCGCTGGCCTGGGCGCCATCCTGGACGAAGCTGGCGCCCGTCAGGTAGCTGCCGGCGCTGCCGGCGCTCAAGCCCGCGGCGGCCGGGTTGCTGCCGCCGATCAGGATCTGGCTGCCGTCGCGCGAGCTCAGGGTGACGCCGGCGCTGCTGGTGACGATCGAACCGGTGTTCGCGGCCGGGTTCTTGATGCCGCCGGCAACCACGCCTTCGCCGGCCACGGATTCGGTCACGCTCAGGTTGGATCCGTCGGCGGCGGTGAAGCGCAGCGTGCCCTTGTCGGCCTCTCCGGTGAACGTGATGTTGGCAGCCGCCAGCCTGGCGGCGAGGCCGCCATCCTTCAGGGCGGCGTCGATGTCGGCCGCTTCCAGCGGCGCGGTATGGTCGGTATGGGACAGGATGTCGATACCGCCCACGGCCAGGGTGTAGCGTGCGCCTTCCTCGACCGTGACCGCACCGAAGCCGGCGAACAGGTCGGCGGCGCTGCTGGCCGGCTCGGCCTTCGCGGTGACGCCGGTGGTCTCGCTCTTGGCATTGATCGCTTCGGCCAGCTGGGCCGCGCTGCGGGTTGCCGCACTGGTGGTGATGGCGGTGCCATTGATGGACAGCGAACCGTTGCTGATGCCGCTTGTGGCCACCGATGCGCCGAGCGTGCTGCCTGCCACGCCGAAGTTGCCGCCGCTGATGCTGCCGAACTGGAAGGTCAGGACGGTCTTGGCGGCGACGCCGATGGTCGCGCTCATGCTGGCCCGGCCGGCCGTGCTCAGACTCTGTGCCGAGGCCAGCTGCGAAACATTGATCTTGTACTTGCCCGCGACCGCATTGCTGCCGGCGCTGCCGGAAAGGATGTCCTTGTTGGCCGAGGTGGCGCTCAGGGCGCTGAAGGTGGCGGGAGAGTTGAGCGTCGTCAGGGCGCCCTGGAAGGCGCCGACCGCGGCGCTGACCTTGCCGAGCGCGGCCATGCGTGCCTGCAAAGCGGACGCCTTCTTGTCGAAGTTGGCGAGCGGCGCCGCCTCCGCCTGCATCAGCCTGCTGACGATGTCGTCGACGTTGAGACCGGAACCGATGCCCGCTGAACTGATGCCCACTTTGTTTCTCCCGTGAAAGCGATAATGTAAGTCATTATCGACAGAAGCAAACCGGACTTAAGAGTGGGAAATGTGTCCCAATTCAAATAGTTGGGAATGAACCGGGTAAAGCTGACAGACGTGCAAGAACGGCGCGTGCTCCTCGCAGGAAGCGCGCGCTGGACAGGTGGTGAAGCGCTTCAGGCCGTCTGGCTGATCAGGAGGCCGCGCATCTTGTCGATGGACTTGGCGATCTCGAGTGCTTCGACCGAAGGGATCTGGCGTACCACTTCGCGGGTGCTCTGGTCGATGATCTTGACGACGATTTCCTTGCTGTCTTCGTCGATCGCGAATTCCAGGCTTTGCGACGAGGCCCGCATGCCTTCGTTGATCTTCTTGACGGCGTCGTCGAGCTGTTCGCGCGAGGGCGGAGTGGCTTCCTGTGCTTCCGGCGCTTTCGCGGCCTTGGCAGGCTGGGTGTTTTGCTGCTCGAGCGTCGGAAGCGACCGCTCTTCCAGCCGCGCCGCCACGGGTGAACCAAGTGATTGGATGTTCATGTGACTTCCCTAGCAAAAAATCCTCGGCTGAATTTCTTCAGCCGAGGATGCGTTTTTTACTGCCCGGATGGACTAGCTGGTCGACGATTAACCACGCAGCAGCGACAGGACGCCGTTCGGCAGCGAGTTCGCCTGGGCCAGCATCGAGGTGCCGGCTTGCTGCAGGATCTGGCCGCGGGTCATCTTGGCGGTTTCTGCGGCGAAGTCGGTGTCGACGATGCGGCTGCGCGATGCCGACAGGTTCTCGGTGCTCGAGGCCAGGTTCGAGATTGCCGATTCGAAGCGCGACTGCAGTGCGCCGTATTCCGCGCGCTTGCTGTTGACTGCTGCCAGAGCCGCATCGGCGGTCTTGATCGCAGCCTGGGCGCCGTCGAAGGTGCCGATGTCGATGTCACCCACCGACTTCAGTTCCGAGGGCTTGCCGCCCAGTCCCCAGCCGCTGGCAGGGGTGCCATCTGCGGTCGAGAAGCTCTGCTCCGAATCCAGGCTGATGTTGCCTTTGGCAAATCCGGCCGGGGTAGCGGTGTTCAGGGTGACGGTCGTGGCATTCAGGTCCTTGCCGTTCTTCTGGTAAGTGGCCAGGGTTGCGGTCGAAACAGCCGTGTCTGCCGACTTGTTTTCCAGCTTGATGTCGGCGCCGCTGGCATTGGTCAGCTTGACGCCGCCTTTGTTGGCGTCGTACGAAGCGGTCACGCCGGTCTTGGCGGTCTGGGCATTGAAGGCGCTGATGGCGGCTGCGTAGTCGTCGGCGGTGTTGTTCGAACCCACCGAGAACGACACCGACACGGCGCTGCCGTTGTCCGAGGTCAGGTCGAAGGTATAGGCTTTGCCGGCCACGCCCTTCAGGTTCGCTTCGGTCTTGGCCGATGCGACCACGCCGGTGTCGCCGCTGACTTCGTTGATCTTGGCGACGGCGGCCTTGGCGCTGACGTCGGCTCCGAATTCGACGGTCTTCGAGCCCTGGTAGCCATTGATGACCAGCTTGCCGGTAGCAACCTTGCCGTCGACGGTCGGGTTGAGCGCGTTCTGTTGCAGGGTGTTGTTGCCGTACACCGAGGTCGAGAAGTTGCCGCCCGACATGGAGATCAGCTGACCAGCGTTCGCGCCGACCTGGAAGCTCGAGGTGCCCGAGGTGCCGTCCAGCAGTTTCTGGCCGTTGAATTCGGTGGTGTTGGCGATACGGTTCAGTTCCGAGGTCAGCTGGGTGACTTCGGTTTGCAGGGCCTTGCGGTCGCTGGTCGAGTTCGACGCGTTCGACGACTGCACTGCCAGTTCGCGGATACGCTGCAGGATGTCGCCCGAGCTCGACAGGGCGCCTTCAGCGGTTTGGGCCATCGACACGCCGTCGTTCGCGTTGCGGGTCGCCTGATTCATGCCGCGAATCTGCGAGTTCATGCGGTCCGAGATCGCGAGGCCGGCAGCGTCGTCCTTGGCGCTGTTGATGCGCAGGCCCGACGACAGGCGCTGGATCGAGGTGTTCAGGGAAGCTTGCGAGGTCGACAGGTTACGCTGCGAGTTCAGGGATGCAACGTTGGTGTTGATTACGGATGCCATGGTATTTCTCCAGACTGTATTTCGGGGTGGGCCACTGTGCCCTGTTCACTTTGGTGCGCCACGCTGTTCCGTGACGATCACACCGCTGTTGATGCTGGTAACGGTGGCCGTACGGAAACATTTAGGGAAATTTTGAGAAATAAATTTCGGTGTTGCCCCTCAAGTTCCCATCGGGAGCGCGCTTAGACGACAGCGCGTGGGCGAACTTTAGGGGTAAAAAAATTATTTTTCGCGCTTCAGAAAAGAAAAGGCCGGACGCGCAATGCGGTCCGGCCTTGACAAGGAGTTAATAAAAACTCAGGTGCGTAGCAAACAATACAATTTATCCAGGCCTGCCCAGCCACTCTCATGCAGCGACGTATGCAACTGCCGGGTATAGCCGTTGTCGTGCTGGAAGCGGCGGCAATGCAGGTGAACGACCGAAATCAGTTCGGAAACGGAGACCGGCTGATCGGTATTGCAATAGCTCGCCAACAAAAAGCGCAGCAGGCCGAAGCGTGCCACCAGGTGCAGGTAGCTGTCATACGGGTCCGGTGCGCTGAACGGGAAGAAATGCATGAACATTTCGTTCGCCAGGTAATTCTCGAGCATGAACGGCGCATCTTCCAGCACACGGTCGAGCTGGTCCAGGCCGGTGCGGTAGGCGGCCACCAGGCCCTCAGCGCTGGTTTGCCCGCTGTCGTCGGCGCCCATGCGCGCGGAGAGCTGGCGGATGACGCCTTGCTGGAAGCGCGACGGCGTATCGAAGCCCTTGGCGGCCCACAAGGTGGCGAACACCATGGCTTGCGCCGTGTGATTGGGCTGGATCGCATCGAGGGCGGCCAGCGCCGCGCCGCTTTCCACGAACCCGATGAACTGCTCCAGCATGGCGGGCAGTTCGGCCTGCCGGCCTTGTGCGCAATGGCGCGACAAGTCGTCCGTGAAGACGCCCAGCAGCGCCAGGCGCTGCCAGAGTGCCAGCTCGCGGGTGCGCAGGAGGTTCAGACAGAAAATCCGGATCTCGTTCATCGTCGCCATCGACAGGCCGTAGCCGGGCTCGAGCTTGCTGACCATGGCTTCGCGCAGGCTCACGCTGCCTTCGACAAAGTCGAAGGCGTCTTCCGCCAGCAAGGCCTGGCGCGCGGCTTCCGGGCACGAGAGCGTCAAGGCCTGCTCCATCTGCCCATCCACCTGCCGGGTAACCCGAGGATAGGTAAAGCACAGATCGGAAATATAGGATTCGCCCAGCTGCGCGTGGATCGAACACAGCCCGTCCTTCATGACCGGGCACTTCTGTTCTTCTCCTTCCGGCAGGATGGCGGCGTAGGCGATGCTGCCGAGATTATTCTCCGTGCGAACCAGGCTCTTCGACAGGGTCTTGCCGAGTTCGTGCGCGGAATCCTGGCGGTAGGCCTTGTAGGTCTTCTTGTCGATGTGGATGGGCCAGCTCGAGCAGCAGGTGTCCTCGCAGGTCGGGCCGAGGCAGCGGAAGCGCTCCACATAGCGCGGAATCAGGGAAGGGTAGGTGCGGGTGCGGTGCAGGATGGCCATGGTCTGGGGGCGAATAGATGAGCGTGCAACAGCAGAGTATACGAGGGCGCCGCCGGGGCGATTGGCCGATCACCTCGCGATTCGTGCCGCAATTCTCGGCTTGGCCCGGAAGATTAATCGGCCACCACGACCCGGTTCTTGCCGCTCTGCTTGGCCTGGTACATGGCGCGGTCGGCCCGGGCCACCAGGCTGGCCTGGTCCTCGTTCGGGATGCGCAGGGCCACGCCGCAGGAGAAGGTGATCAGCATCTTCTCGTTGTCGTGCAAGAAGAAATGGCGGGTGAGCTCGCGCTGCACGCGTACCATCGCCGCCGCCGCGGCGTCCACCGGGGTTTCCGGCATCAGGATCACGAATTCCTCGCCGCCGAAGCGCGCGATCACGTCCATCGAGCGCAGGGTGTCGCGCACCACCTTCACCAGATGCTTCAGGGCCCCGTCGCCGGCCAGGTGGCCGTAGGTGTCGTTGAGCTTCTTGAAATTGTCGAGGTCGAGGATGGCCACGCACAGCGGCGTGTTGCGGCGGTCGGCGCGCGCGCTCTCGCGCTCGAACACGTCGTCCAGGCCGCGACGGTTCAGGCTGCCCGTCAGCTGGTCCTCGCGCACCAGTTCGCTCATGTGCTGCAGTTCCGCTTCCAACGTGCGGATGCGGTCCTCGGCTTCCTGCACCTCGCGGTGCACGGCCACCATGCGGTCGCGCGAGGCCAGCGCCTCGTCCTGGGCGGTGCGCATCTCGCGCAGCACTTCCTCCATCACCTCGTTCAGCTCGTCGATGTTGGCGGCGCGGCCGATCCGGTCGGAATAGCCGGCCAGCCTGGCATGGTGGTCTCCGGTCGAGGCCGCCACAGAGCCGAGGCGGTCGATGAAGGTCATCATCATGTTCTTCATCGTCGCGCGCACGTCCGAGATGCTGTGACGCAGCTGGCCCTGCTTGAGGATGACGTCCTTCAGGCTGCGGGTCGCGTCTTCCAGCGAGCGCACGTCGAGCGGGCCGGCGATCAGGTCCTGCACGGCGGCGATCTGGCCGCGCATCCAGCTGTCATCGTCGAGCAGTTCGTTGACGTTGTCGAGCAGCAGGCGGAACAGGCGCAGCAGCAGTTCCTGCTGCTCGGCGCTGTCGCCGCTGCGAAGTTCGATCTGGTAGCACAGCTGCTTCAGGCGCCCGGACAATTCGCCCAGCTCCTCGCCGCGCGCCAGCCGGACCGCCCCGCCCAGCGCTTCCGCCTCCTGGACCAGGGGCGGGCTGCCGGCCAGCAGGGTGGCCAGCGCATAGGCCAGCGAGCGGCCCAGCATCTCGCGCAGCTGGCGCGCATCGGGGTCCTCGTCGCCCAGGGCCATCACCGGCGTGTTGCGGCGCAGGTGGCGGTCGGCCATCTGGCTCAGCGCCTGGGCGTAGCCGGTCCAGTCGGCGGTGCGGGCGGCGCGCAGCATGCGGCGGCCGGGTTCCGAGACTTCGCCGGGCGTCTCGCTCAGTCGGCGCGCGAAGCTTTCCAGCACCTCGGCGGCGGGATTCAGGACCGGAGTGGGCGGGGCGGGGGGAACGCCGGCGATCTCGTCGTAAATGGCTTTATAGGCGTCCGGCGTCGGCGCGATGCGGCGCGTCGCCAGGCGCCGGAAGGCTTCGCGGGCAATATCGGCGGGATTCTGGCCGGTGCCGGCCGGCGGGGACGAGATGGACATGGCTGTCAAGACACGGAATGCTGTTGAGCGACATGATAAGCAGCTTCTTTGCCAATCATCAATTAAAAAACAGCAACAAACTGTGTTATTTCTGTACTTCTACAACAGATATGAAACCTGCAAGCTTCCGCAAGAAGCTCTTGTAGGGTGGTCGGCTTCGCCGACCGCGCGTTCAAATCACTGGAATATTGCCTGCTCGTTTGTTCAAAGTCTGGTTGAACGCGCGGGCGGGAGACCCGCCCACCCTACGAAAACCATCAGCCTACCAACTGGTTGCGGATCGCATAATGGGTCAGCTCCGCACTGTTCTTGAGCTTCATCTTCGCCAGCAGCCGGGCCCGGTATTCGCTCACCGTTTTCACCGACAGCGACAGTTCGCGTGCGATGTCGCTGACGGTCATCCCGGAGGCGATCATGGTCAGGGTCTGGTATTCGCGGTCCGAGAGGCTGTCGTGCAGCGGCGCCTCGTGGTCTTCGCCGACCTGGGCCGCCAGGGTCTGGGCCAGGGCGGCGCTCACGTACTTCTGGCCGGCGGCCACCTGGCGGATTGCGGTGACCAGCTCGCGCGGGGCGCTCTGCTTGGTCATGTAGCCGGCCGCGCCGGCCTTGAGCGAGCGGATCGCGTACTGGTCTTCGCGGTGCATCGACAGCATCAGCACCGCCAGCTCGGGCCGGTCCTTCTTGATCTGCTTGAGCACGTCGATCCCGTTGCGGTCGGGCAGGGAGATGTCGAGCAGCATCACGTGCGGCCGCGCCTTGCCGACCAGCTTGACGGCATCGAGCCCGGTTTCGGCCTCGCCGGCGACGATGATGTCGCGCTGCTCGGCCAGGATCTGCTTCAGGCCCTCGCGCACGATCGCATGGTCGTCGGCGATGAATACCCGGATTGTTGCCTTGTCACTCATTGTTCTGTTGCCAGCCTGGTCTTGATAGTCAGCATCGTGCCACCTCCGGGCGCGGACGACAAGGCCAGCGTTCCCCCGAAAGCCTTGGCGCGCTCGCTCATGCTGTGCAGGCCGAAGGAATGCGGCTTGAGGCGGTCGGCCGGGTGGATGCCGCGGCCGTTGTCGCAGATCGTCAGGGTCAGATGGGCGCGCTGGGGCCGGAGCAGCACCGTTACCCGGGTCGCGTGGGCATGCTTGGCGATGTTGGTCAGCGCTTCCTGGAAGATGCGGAACAGGGCGGTGGCGTGGTCGTCGTCGAGCAGGAGTTCCTCCCCCTCGTCCAGGGGGCAGCGGAAGATGCAGACGATGCCCATCTGCTTCTCGAATTCGCGCGCCTGCCACTCCAGCGCGGCCACGATGCCGAGGTCGAGCATGGTGGGACGCAGGTCGAGCGAGATGCGGTGCACCGCCTCGATGGTGCGGTCGACCAGGTCGTCGAGGTAGTTGGCCTTTTCCAGCAGGGCCGGCTGGTTGTCGGGCAGGCGCGCGGCCAGCATGGCCAGCGCCATCTTGATGGCCGTGAGGTTGCCGCCAAGGTCGTCGTGGATCTCGCGCGCGATGCGCGCCCGTTCCTGTTCCTTGACCTGCTCGATGTGGTCGGTCAGTTCGGCCAGCCGGGCGCGCGAGCGCATGCTGGCTTCCTGTTCCTCCTTGCTGGCGCTGATGTTGGTCATGATGCCGTCCCACTGCACCGCGCCGCCGTCGACGGGATGCGGCGTGGCGCGCAGGTTGATCCACTTGACGTCCTTCCAGGCGTCGATCCAGATCCGGCCTTCCCAGTTCCAGACGCTCATGGCGGCGCCGGACGCCGCCATCGATTCCTGCCAGCCCTTGCGGTCTTCAGCCAGGATCAGTTGCTCGAACAAGCCCGCGTCGCGCTGCAGTTCCAACACGGACAAGCCAAGCAGGGCGGAGCAGCCCTCGCTCAGCCAGGGGAAATCCTGGCGCCCGTCCGGATACACTACGAACTGGAACACCAGCCCCGGAGTATGGCGCACGATGGCGTCGAAGCGCGCCTGCGACTGGGCCAGCGCCTGGGCGGAGGCCTGCTCCAGGCTGAGGTCGTCGGCAATCGCCAGCAGCAGCGAGCGGCCGTCGCGCACGATGCGCAGGAAGCACAGCCGCACCGGATAGCTGCTGCCGTCGAGACGCCGCAAGCGGGTGCGCAGGCTGACCTGGGCGCCGACTTCTTCGCCCAGCCCGGCCAGCAGCTCGCCCAGCGCGGCGCGGTCGAGGCCGGGCGCGAGGGCGTAGATGTTCATCGCCTCCAGTGCAGCCGCCTCCATCCCGAGATGCAGGCGCGCGGCCTGGTTGGCGTCGATGACCCGCAGGGTGGCGGCGTCGAGCAGGAAGATTTCGGAAGCGGCCGCCTGCATTTCGGCGGCCAGGGCAAGGATGGGACTCATGGAAGCTCGGTTTCTGTCTTGTCTTGGTGGCGCGCCTGCCCGCGCGCTGCGAATCGTGACCTGACGCGGGTCTTGAGGCGGCGCAGCACGCGCACCAAGTGGCTGGGCTGGCGCCCGGCGTGGCGCAGCAGCCGGCGCAGGCGGCGCCGCGCATCGGCCATGGCCGCGCGCACCCGGCGCCAGAAGCCGCTGGCGCGCAGGGCCGCCAGCAGGCGGTCTTTCAGCCGCAGGAAACCGCCGTGCCAGCGCGCGAACCAGGCGAGGGTGAGCAGGGTGGGCAGGGTCAGCACGTAGACGCGCGCCACCACCACGGCGCCCCCCAGCTTGGCGGCCACGAAGCCGGCCAGGCCGGCCAGCGCATGGCCGTGGGCGATGGCGAGCAGGGCGAGCAGCTTGACGGGCAGGAGCAGCAATCCGGGCAGCACGAAGGCGCACAGGGCGGCCCAGGCGGGCAGGCCCCGGACGCGCGCCTCGAGCCGGCGCAGCGGCGGCCAGGCGGCCATGCGCGCGGCGGCGCGGCTGCCGACATCCCAGGTCCAGGCCTCGGCGAGCAGCACCAGCGCCGCCAGCTGGACCAGGGGCGCGAGCAGCCGGGATCGTGCGTGTGCTCGTTTCATGGAGTACATGATACGGGAAGCGTGAGCCGGCGGGCGCTGCTTGCCGTTACAATAAGATGATGAACAAGGCATTCGTAAAAGAGTCCGACAACGAGGACGACGACGCCGAGGCGTTGGCGCTGGCCCAGGCAATTCCCGCCGGGGCCAAGAACTACATCACCCCGGCCGGCTATGCGGCCATCAAGGACGAGCTGCTGCAGCTGATCGACGTCGACCGGCCCGAGGTGGTGCGGGTGGTGCACTGGGCCGCCTCGAACGGCGACCGCTCGGAGAACGGCGACTACATCTACGGCAAGCGCCGCCTGCGCGAGATCGACCGCCGCATCCGCTTCCTCACCAAGCGCATGGATTCGGCCTTCGTGGTCGACCCCAGCGTGCATCATGGCAACGACCAGGTCTTCTTCGGCGCCACCGTCACCTACCTCAACAAGGCAGGCGAGGAGCACACCGTGACCATCGTCGGGGTCGACGAGCTCGACCCGCTGCGCGGCAAGATCAGCTGGGTCTCGCCGGTGGCGCGCGCGCTGACCAAGGCGCGCGAAGGCGATGTCATCACGCTGCAGACGCCGCTCGGAACCGACGAGCTGGAGATTCTTTCAGTGGAATATCCGGAACCGGTCACCGACTAACAGCGCCTGGCAGGTTTTGCCAGGCGCTGGAGGTGGTAAGATGGACGATTCGCCGCTTACCGAGCACCATGAACCGTTCCAACGATTCCGCGCGCGACACCGACGTACTGGCCGCGTTGCGGACTGCGACTGCCTCGCGGCACGAGCGGCTCGACAGCGGCCTGCCGCTGTCCGCACCCCTTCCTTCCCTCGACGATTACGCCGCGCACCTGCACATGGTGCGCGACTGGCTGGCGCCGCTCGAGCGCTGGCTGGCCGGCTTTGCCGACGGCCCCCAGGCCGAAGCCACGCTGCCGCCTACCGAACGCCTGGCCCTGATCCAGGCCGACCTTGCCGAGCCGCGCATGCCCGAGGTCCAGCCCCTGCGTCCCGCCCCCGCCTGGCCAACGGATGCCAGCGCCGCCTGGCGCTGGGGCGTCGCCTACGTGATCGAAGGCTCGCAGCTGGGCGGCGCCGTCCTGTACGGCAAGCTGGCCGGGCCGCTGGCCCCGCATCCGCTGCGCTACCTGCGCGGCGACGAGGGCGGCCCGGGCCTGCGCTGGCGCGCCTTCATGGGAGCGCTGCGTGCGCACGTCACCGGCCCGGTGGAAATTGCCGAGGCCTGCGCCGGGGCCTGTGCGGCCTTCGATGCGATCCTTGAACTGGCGCAGCTGGAAAAAAATTAAAAATATTCGGGCGGCGATGTCGATTGCCTGCCTTCCTGATCGTCGTAGTGTCAACAACCAACCAAACGGAGGATGCGATGCGATTCATGATCTTGCTGAAGGCGGACAAGCACAGCGAAGCGGGTGAAATGCCTGACGAGAAACTGCTCACTGACATGGGCAACTTCAACGACGAGCTGATCAAGGCCGGCGTGATGCTGGCCGGCGAAGGCCTGCACCCGTCCTCGCGCGGCGCACGCGTTCATTTCGATAAAAATGGAAATGTCCGCGTGGTCGACGGCCCTTTCGCCGAAACCAAGGAATTGCTGGCCGGCTTCTGGATCTGGAACGTCCAGTCGAAGGAAGAGGCGATCGCGTGGGTCAAGCGCGTCCCGATGCCGATGGCGGGCGGCGAAGCCGAGATCGAGATCCGCCAGATCTTCGACATGGAAGACTTCGGCGAGGCCATGACCCCGGAACTGCGCGAGCAGGAAGAGCGCCAGCGCGCCGCGCTGGCCGGCTGAGCCTTTACTGTGCCTGGGGCTCCGCTGGGGGCTCCCACAGCTCGACCTTGTTGCCCTCCGGGTCGATGACCCAGCCGAACTTGCCGAATTCCGAGTCGTCGGTCTGGTCCATGACATTGCAGCCTTCCTCGCGCAAGGTCTGCAGCAGGGCGTCCAGGTCGGCGACCCGGTAGTTGATCATGAAGTTTGCCTTGCCCGGGGCGAAGTGTTCGTTGCCGGCCTGGCCGATCGACCAGATCGTGACCCCGCCGTCCGGCTTGCGCGCCGCATCGTCCCAGGTAAAGGCGGCGCCGCCCCAGTCCAGCACGTCTACACCCAGATGCCGCCCATACCAGGCGCGCAGCGCCACCGGGTCTTGTGCGTGGAAAAAGATGCCGCCGATGCCAGTAACCCGCTTCATGTACTCTCCGATCTGGGAACGCTGTGTGCGTGGGAAGGCCAACAGTAGCATCAGGTGCTTCCTGTTGGCAATGCGGCAGGCCCCTGTCGCATTGCACCGGAATACGTAATATCCCTGAGTTGCGCAATTGCCGCATTGCACCATCATTGCCGTTTGGCAATGTTATTCTCCGTAGTCGCGTCGATGGCACCCTTGGTACCAAGGCAAGCAAGGGCATCCGGCCCATCTGTGTTCATACCTTGACGGCATTTCGTCACATCCGGAAGGAATCCAGCAGTGAAAAACCTCAAGATCGGTGCCCGGCTCGGCATCGGGTTCGCCGTCGTCCTGTCCCTGTTGCTCGTCGTGACGCTGACCGCGCTGGCGCGCATGCAGTCGGCGGGCGACCTGACGCACCGCCTGGTGAACACCAGCATCAAGAACCAGCGCAACGTGGCGGAGTGGGGCAAGCTCATCGAGCTGAACAGCGCCCGGATCGAAACCGTGTTCGTGGCCACCGACCCGGCCGTGTACGCCGACATGGCGCAGCGCATGCAGGCCGTCTCGGCCCGCTCGAACGAACTGCAGAGCGCGATCGAAAGCTCACTGCGCAATGAAGGCGTCAAGGAGCAGTTCAAGGTCGTCAAGCAGGAACGGGTCGGCTACCTGGCGGCGCGCGACGCGCTGTTCAAGGCGAAGCTGGACGGGGACCACGCGCTGGCAACCACGATCTATCGCGAGCAGATGCTGCCGCATACGAAGCGTTTCCAGGACGCCGTCGCCAAGCTCGCGCACATGCAGATCACCGCGGCCGACGGCGTCGCCAGTTCCATCCTCGATTCCTATGCGGGCACGCGCGTGCTGCTGCTCTCGCTGGGCATCGCCGCCATCGTCTTCGGGATCGCCTGTGCCTGGCTGATCACCCGTTCGATCACCGTGCCGCTCCGCGCGGCGGTGGCGGTGGCGGAAAAGGTCGCTTCCGGCGACCTGGCCAGCCGCATCATGGCGAACAGCCGCGACGAAACCGGCCAGCTGATGCGGGCACTGGGCGCGATGAACGACAGCCTGGCCGGCATCGTCGGCCGCGTGCGCGCCGGCACCGGCACCATCGCCTTGGCATCGGGCGAGATCGCGGCCGGCAACCAGGACCTGTCCGCGCGTACCGAACAGCAGGCCAGCGCCCTGGAGGAGACTGCGGCCTCGATGGAAGAACTGACCTCGACCGTGAAGCAGAACGCGGACAACGCGCGCCAGGCCAACCGCCTGGCCGGCGAGGCCGCCATGATCGCCGGCCAGGGCGGCGAGATGGTGGCCGAGGTGGTCTCGACCATGGGCGCCATCAACGAAGCCTCGCGCAAGATTGCCGACATCATCGGCGTCATCGACGGCATCGCCTTCCAGACCAATATCCTGGCGCTGAATGCGGCGGTGGAAGCGGCGCGCGCCGGCGAACAGGGCCGCGGCTTCGCGGTCGTGGCGACCGAGGTGCGCAACCTGGCCCACCGCTCGGCCAGCGCCGCCAAGGAGATCAAGGCGCTGATCGACGACTCCGTGTCGAAGGTCGCGGAAGGCAGCAGCCAGGTCGACCGCACCGGCGTGACCATGAACGAGATCGTGCGCAGCATCGGCCAGGTGACCGTCATCATGAACGAGATCGCCAACGCCAGCGAAGAACAGCGCGCCGGCATCGAGCAGGTGAACGGCGCGATCGTCGAGATGGACCGCGTGACCCAGCAGAACGCGGCGCTGGTCGAGGAGGCCGCCGCCGCCGCGGTGGCGATGCAGGAACAGGCGGCCGAACTGGCGCAGGTGGTCGGCACCTTCCGGCTGGAGCGCGACGGGCATGCGGCGCGCCCGCAACCCACTGCACGCGGGCAGCTTGCCCTCCCGGTGCAGGCCTGAACCCCAATCCCGCTGCGCACGACTCCCTTGCCGGAATTTGCCAAGCGATGTGGATTGCTCCACACTGGCGCCCAACGACAACGGTTTCGAAAGGACGCAGCACATGGGATTTTCCCTTGCCTGGATCGCGATACGCGGCAAATCGAAAGACGACATCCTTGCCCAGCTGTCGCTGGCCAATACCGGCGAGCCCGATGAGGTGAACGAGAGCCCGGTCTCCGGCGCGGACCTGCCGGGAGGCGGCTACCTGCTGGTCTTCAATGACATGGCGCACCCGGCCACCCAGGCCGAGGGCATGGCCCGCCTGTCCGCGGGCTGCGAGGCGCTCGGCTGCCAGGTCGAGGAACACGTCATGGCCAGCGCCGCCTTCCAGTACAAGGATGGGGCCAAGCTCTGGGACGTGGTCCACCTGTCCGAAGAAGGGCTGTACCACCTGGCGGTGGACGGCACGCCGCCCGCGCTGCTTGACACCATCCACGCCGAAATGAAGGCGACCCAGGACGAACAGGGCGGCGTGGACGCCGACGTGGACTGCCTGTTCGAAGTGCCGCTCATGCTGGCCACCGCCTTGTGCGGCTACCGCCACGACGAGGCGGCGCTCATGTCGGGGGAAACGCTCGACTTTACCGAACTGGTTCCTGCCACGCCGGGCGCAGGCCGCCGGCACTGAGGCGGGTCTTCAGTCGCAGACGGCCTGTCCCGCCTGCGACTGCGCGGCGTCCGCCAGGATGCGGTCGAGCGCCGCGATATCGATCGGCTTGACGAAGTGGTGGTCGAAGCCGGCCGCGAAGGCCTTGTGCTGGTCGTGCATCTGGCCGTAGCCGGTCAGCGCGACCAGCACCGCGCCCGCGCTGCCGGGCGCAGCGCGCAGGCGGCGCGCCAGTTCGTAGCCGTCGATATCCGGCAGGCCGATGTCCAGAATGTAGAGCGGCAGCGGATTGCGCAGGCTTTCGTCGAGGGCGCTATGGGCGTTGGCCATGACCGTGACATGGTGCCCCTTGGCCTCCAGCAGGTGGGCCAGCGAGCGCGCCGCATCGACATTGTCGTCGACGATCATCAGGTGCACCGGCGCCGCGCCTCCGCGTGCGGCTTCGTGCGGCGCGCGCGCCTGGGTGGCGCGCTCGGCATGCAGGGGCAGGGTGAGGGTGAAACAGGCGCCTTTGCCGATACCGTCGCTGTGCGCGCTCACCTGTCCATCATGCATGGTCATGATGCTGCGCACCAGTGCCAGCCCCAGTCCCAGGCCGCCCTGCGAGCGGTCGGCCGAGCGCTCCGCCTGCCTGAACAGGTCGAATACATGGGGCAGCAGTTCCGGATCGATGCCGATGCCGTTGTCGGATACGGCAAGGACCAGCTGCTCGCCCTGCGTTTCGACCATCAATGCGATCCTGCCGCCCGGCGGCGTGTATTTCGCGGCATTGGTCAACAGGTTGGCGATGACCTGGACCAGGCGCTTCTTGTCCCCGAGGACGACCGCCCTGGACGAGCGCAGGTCCAGCGCGAGCGCATGCTTGCGCGAATCGATCAGGGGCTGCGCCTGTTCGATGGCGCTCTTGACCACCGCGTCGATCTCGACCGGTTGCCGGTCGATCGTTACCAGTCCCCGGGTCACGCGCGAGACGTCCAGCAGGTCGTGGATCAGCGACTTGAGGTGGTCGGCCTGGCGGATGATGATGTCGCCGGTGCGCTGCACGCTCGCGTCGTCCCGTCCCGGGAGCCTGAGCATGTGCGCGGCCGCGACGATGGGCGCGAGCGGGTTGCGCAGTTCGTGGGCCAGCATGGCCAGGAATTCGTCCTTGGCGTTGTTCTGGTTCTCGGCCGCGCGCCGTGCGTCCCGTTCGCTGCGCAGCAGCTGCTCGCGTTCGCGCTCGAGGCGCCGGCGGGCCTCGTTCTCGGCTTCGAGCTTGGCGCCCGCATCGTGCAGGGCACGCTGCAGCACGTCGGCTTCGACCACCCCCGAAGGCTGGACGACCGGCATCTTGCCGAGTTCGAGGGACTTGGCGGCATCCAGGGCGAGGTCGAAGGAAGCGCTGAGCCGCCGGGCGAACAGGACGATGCCGAGCAGGGCGCTGCCCAGGGCGAACAGCAGCACGCACCCCGCGATCAGGGTGGCGGTGCGCGCCGACCGGTTGATTTCTTCTTCCGGCGCGGCGATGGCGACGGTCCAGTCGGCGCGGGTGGTGTGGGTAAAGGTATTGTAGGCCCAGAATCCGTCGCGCGTCAGGTTGATCAGCCTGCCGCTGGCGCGCTCGCGCGAGGCCTTGTACAACTCGCGCTTGACCGGCTTGCCGACGAATTCCGTCTCGCGCAGGTTGCGGGCAATCGAGATGCCGTCGTCGCCGAACACGCCCACCACCCAGTTCGGAGGCAGTTCCTGGCGGTGCAGCAGGGCGGTGATGTGGCTGACGTGGAAGGTGTGCGACAGCAGGAACTGGCGCCCGCCCGCGCTTTTCACGGGCAGGTTGACCGACACGACCTTCCACTTGCCGGCGCGGCCCTCGCGCAGGTTCGTCACGCTTGGCTTCTGCAGCGCGATCGCCTGCGGTACCCAGGCATTCGGTCCTTCGTCGAAACTGGCGCCGTAGGGATGGTGGGTGTGCATCAGCATGCTGCCGTCGGCGCCGTAGAGCACGGCCCAGGAATCCGGCGAGGTGATCGTTTTGCGCATCAGCTCGTACAGGGGCGAAAAATCTTCCCTGGACATCTGGTCGGTCTGGCCGATCACGCGCAAGGCGCCCTCGGCGCGGACCAGCTCCTTGTCGATCGACAGCGCGATCGAGCGCGCGCGCGCTTCCACCGTCAGCAGGCGCGCTTCCTTCTCCTCTTCCAGCAGGAGGTTCAGGCCCCAGGCCGACAGCGCCAGTAGCGGCACAAGGACGGTCAGGACGATCGCGGCAAGGTAAGTACGCGTCTTCATGCTGTTCTCTTGGTGTAAGCAAGGGATTCTAACAGGCAAGTGCAGGCCTGGCCTTTGTCACGCGTCGCTTCCTGGTGCTATTGCGCTCGCTTGTCCAGCAAGGACTGCACCAGGCGGTCGATTTCGGCGAGTCCCGCGGGCTTGGTCAGGTGCGCATCGAAGCCGGCGGCCCTGGCCCGGGCCTGGTCCTCTTCGGAGCCCCATCCGGTCAGCGCGGCCAGGAAGGTAGGCGCGCAGCCGGGAAGATTGCGCAGTGCGGCGGCCACTTCGTAGCCGCTCAGGCCCGGCATCCCGATGTCGAGGATGGCGAGGTCGTAGCTGCCGCCCTGCGCCTGCGCCAGCGCCTGGCGCCCGTCGTGGACGACGTCCACCTCGTGGCCGCCGGCTTCCAGCAGGGCCATGAAGGTCGTGGCGGCGTCGACGTTGTCGTCGGCAACGAGGATCTTCAATCGGCCTGCGCGGCGGACCTGCGTGCCGGCAGGCGGCTCGGCGCCCATGGGGTCATCCGCCGCACCGCCGCTGGCCAGCGGCAGCTCCACCACAAAGCTGCTGCCCTTGCCCTCGCCGGGACTCTCCGCATGCACCGCTCCCCCATGCATCTCGATCAGGCTGCGCACCAGGGACAGGCCGATGCCCAGGCCGCCCTGCGCACGCCCCATGTTGCGCGATACCTGGCTGAACATGTCGAACACGCCGGGCAGGGCGTCCGCAGGGATGCCGATGCCGGTGTCGGTCACGGCCACGCGCACGCTGCGTTCGTCGTGCTGCACCGCGATGCCGATCGTTCCACCGCCGGGCGTATATTTGGCCGCATTGGTGAGCAGGTTGCTGAACACCTGCGCCAGCCGGATCGGGTCGGCGTGCAGCACCAGCGGCGCGTCGGGAAGGGCGAGGTCGAGCCGGTGCCCTGCCGCCTCGATCGCCGGCAGGGCCGAGTCGACCGCATTGGCGATGGCGTCGCGCAGTGCGATGCGTTCGCGTTTCAGCTGCACCTTGCCGCTGTTGATCCTGGCGATGTCCAGCAAGTCGTCAATCAGGTGCACCAGCTGGTTCAGCTGCCGGTCCATCATCTCGTAGACCCTGGGCGGCGGCTTGCCGCCGGCGAGCTGGATGAGTTCCAGGCCGGTACGGATCGGCGCCAGCGGATTGCGCAGCTCGTGCGCGAGCGTCGCCAGGAATTCGGTCTTGCGCCGGTTCTCGGTGGCCAGGTCGTGGGCCAGGCTGCGCAGATCGTCGCGCGTGCGCCGCGCGTCGGTGACGTCGTTGAACAGGACCGCCACCTTGCCCTGCTTCGGATCGCCCACGCGCGTGGCGTAGATGTTGAACCAGCGGCCGATCGGCGATCCTTCCTCGGCCAGGCGCAGCGGCCTTCCCGTCAATGCCACGCTGCTGTACAGCTCGGCCCAGTGGGTATCGTTCGACTCCGGCACCAGTTCGCGCACGGTCTTGCCGCGCGCGTTCTTGAGGCCGGTCTGGGCCTCGAAGGCCGGATTGATGTCGAGGAAGCGGTAGTCGACGGGTTTGCCCGCTTCGTCGTACAGCACCTCGACGATGCAGAAGCCGTCGTCCATCGAGGCGATCAGCTTGCTGTAGAGCTCGGTCGTGGCGCGCTGTTCTTGCTGGGCCTTGACCTGCTGCGTAATGTCGAGCGTGTAGTGCAGGACGAAGATCAGCTGTCCTGCCGCATCGAACACCGGCGCATTGACGGCGTTCCAGTAGCGGTTCTCCCAGGATTCGCTGCCGTCGGGCTGCCTGAGCTTGATCGGATAATGCTGGGCCGTCATGGTCTGCGGCTGGCCGGTGGCGATGGCCAGCGCAATCGATGCCTTCAGGGCCGCGGCAATCGGGTCGTCCGGGCTTTCCCCGGGCACGTCGAAGGCGGCGAACAGGCGCGTTCCCAGCAGCTCTTCCCGGCTGCGCGTGCTGGTCTGCAGGAAGGCGTCGTTGACCGCGACAAAGACCGGGTCATCCGACGGAGAGAACAGGGCAGTGGGAATCGTGGAGCTGTTGAAGACAGCTTCGATCTGGTCCAGCGAAAGCATAAGTCCGGATGCCTGTGAGGAAAAAAGTCATCATACAGCTTCCGGACAGCATCGCGAGCGGCAAGACCTTACTCGCGGTAGGTGATCTTCCCGCTCAGCTTGATGGTACCGGCGCCGGTCAGCAGTGCCTGGCTGCCGGTGAAGTCGCCGCCGCCGGAAGCCCGGTGGTAGCGTCCGGTGCCGCCGATGATCTGGAAGGTGGCATTGCTGAAGGCAACCTTGCCGTCGCCGGTCGGGACCGCCTGGCCGCTGTAGTTGGCGTAGATCACCTCGCCGCTCCCGGTGAGAAGGGTGATGCGACCGTCGCTGAAGGTGAGCAGTGGGCCGTTGGGCGTGACGCAGTCCCTGCCCATGAAGGCGACCGGGCCGAGGGCCGGATCGTTGCCGTGCCCGACCAGCGTTCCGCCGAGCTTCGAGGCGCAGCGCAGCGCCGGGCCCAGCACTTCATGGATGACCCCTTCAATGACCAGCGGCTTGGTGACCAGCGAAGCGGCCGAGGCGGTCGGGGCGGTGAAGCTTGCGCCCAGCAGCAGCGACGCGACAGCAAAACGGAGGGAGGATGTGTTCATGTAAGCGCTCTCGTGGTGGACATTGTCCAAATATTAATATGGACAAGCTGCCAATGAGCGCACGAATGGATGAGCTGTGCGTGGCGTATGCAGGGTGCATGGAGGCGGCCGGGTGCCCGGCCGCCGATCCGTATCAGGAACGCTCGCGCTCGACCCGGTTGACGCCCGCCACCCGGCGCAGGTTGCGGATCAGCTGCGCCAGGTGCACCCGGTCCTTCACCTGGATGGTGAAGCGCAGCTGCGTCATCAGGTGTTCGTCGTCCTCGTCCATGCCGACATAGGTGATGTTGGCGTCGGACTCGCCGATCTCGGCGGCTACGCGCGCCAGGATGCCCTTCTCGTTGTTGATGAGCAGGCGGATGCGGCAGTCGAAGCGGCGGTTGAGTTCCTCGCCCCACTGCACGGCGATCCAGCGGTCCGGTTCCTTGGAGCGGACCCGCGCCGCCGGCAGGCAGTCCTTGGTGTGCACCACCAGGCCCTGGTCGCGGCGCAGCTGGCCGGTGATCTGGTCGCCCGGGATCGGCAGGCAGCAGGGCGCCAGTTGCACCGAAACCCCTTCGCTGCCGTAGATGGTGACCGGGTCGATGTCGCTGGCAGGCAGAGGCAGGTTGGACGGCTTGTGTTCCGGGTCGGCGTCCATCAGGCCGAAGATGTGGCGCGCCACCAGCTGCGGCATGCGCTTGCCGATGCCGATGTCGGCATACAGTTCTTCCATCGACTTGGCCGAGGATTCCGCCAGCAGCTTTTCGATGGTGCTCGGCGGCAGTTCGGCGCCGATGTTGCGGGCGGCGAGGGCGCCGGCCAGCAGTTCCTGGCCCAGCTCGACCGACTCGTTGACGTTCACCGTGCGCAGGTAGTGGCGGATCGCCGAACGCGCCTTGCCGGTACGGACGAAGGACAGCCAGGTCGGGCTCGGACGCGAATCCGGATCGGTGACGATCTCGACGATGTCGCCGTTGTGCAGTTCGGTGCGCAGCGGCTGGGTCTCGTTGTTGATCTTGACCGCCACCGTGTGGTCGCCGATGCCGGTGTGGATCGAGTAGGCGAAGTCCAGTGCCGTGGCGCCGCGCGGCAGGGCGATGATCTTCGACTTGGGGGTGAACACGTAGACCGAATCGGGGAACAGGTCGACCTTGACGTGCTCGAGGAACTCGGCCGAGTCGCCGGTCTGCTGCTGGATGTCGAGCAGCGACTGCAGCCAGGCGTGGGTGCGCTGCTGCAGGTCCGACATGTTCGAGTCGCCGGTCTTGTACAGCCAGTGCGCCGCCACGCCGCTTTCGGCGGTGCGGTGCATGTCCTGGGTGCGGATCTGGAATTCGACCGGGGTGCCGTAAGGGCCGATCAGGGTGGTGTGCAGCGACTGGTAGCCGTTGATCTTGCGGATCGCGATGTAGTCCTTGAACTTGCCGGGCATCGGCTTGTACAGGGCGTGCAGGGTGCCGAGCGCCACGTAACAGTTCGGGACCGTGTCGACCACCACGCGGAAGCCGTATACGTCCAGCACCTGCGAGAACGACAGGTGCTTGTTGCGCATCTTCTTGTAGATGCCGTACAGGGTCTTTTCGCGGCCGTAAACCTCGGCCTGGATGCCTGCGCTGGCGAGCTGGTTCTTGACCGCCTCGAGGATCTTCTTGACCACCTCGCGGCGGTTGCCGCGCGCCGCCTTGATGGCCTTGGCCAGCGTGAAGTAGCGCAGCGGGTAGAGGTGGGCGAAGGACAGGTCCTGCAGCTCGCGGTAGATGTTGTTCAGGCCGAGCCGGTGCGCGATCGGCACGTAGACTTCCATGGTCTCGCGCGAGATGCGGCGGCGCTTGGCCGGGACCATCACGCCCATGGTGCGCATGTTGTGCAGGCGGTCGGCGAGCTTGATCAGGATGACGCGCACATCCGAGGCCATGGCCAGCAGCATCTTGCGGAAGTTCTCGGCCTGGGCCTCTATCTGGCTCTGGAACTCGATCTTTTCGAGCTTGGACAGGCCGTCGACCATGTTGGCGACCTGGGCGCCGAAACGCTCGATCAGCTCGTCCTTCTTGACGTCCTGGTCTTCGATCACGTCGTGCAGCAGCGCGGCCATGATGGCCTGGGCGTCGAGCTTCCACTCGGCGCAGATCTCGGCGACGGCGATCGGATGGGAAATATACGGCTCACCGGACTTGCGGACCTGGCCGAGATGCATCTCGTCGGAGAAGCGATAGGCTTCCTTGACCTTTTTCAGCTCGGCAGGGGTGAGGTAGTCGGACAGCTTGTTGATGAGCTGCGTGACCGAGGCGACACCCGGGGCGGGCGCCGGTGCCTCGGCGTCTTGCGGTTTGCCCGGACGCTTGGTGCGGGCAGGGGTTCCTGGATGGGTCGAATCCGGGGAAGACAAACTCATATGTAATATCGATCAGCCAGTGTAGGCACAGAATAACAGAATATCGATATGACGATTCCAGGTTCCCCGCAAGGTCTTACATCGGCACTTTCTTGAGCATCTCGAGGCCGACCTTGCCGGCGGCGATTTCACGCAGCGCGACGACGGTCGGCTTGTCCTTGGCTTCGACCTTCGGGGTGTGGCCCTGCAGCAGCTGGCGCGCGCGATAGGTCGCGGCCAGGGTCAGCTGGAAGCGGTTCGGGACGTTCTTGAGACAATCTTCGATGGTAATGCGGGCCATAGGTCACTCCTGAATTGGACAATGTGCGGCGACCTTGCGGTGCCGCACGCTGCTAGATCACAAATTTGGTTGTTGCGCGTGGATTCCCAGCTGGGCAAACAAGTCGGCGTTGCGCGCCGCCTGCTGGGCGAAACGGCAACGTGTCGCTTTGACAATCGCCTGCAGTTCTGCGAGGGCGACGTTGAACTCTTCGTTGATGATAGCATATTCGAACTCCGGAGCGTGAGCCATCTCCCCCCCGGCAGCCAGCAGGCGGCGGGTGATGATGTGGGGCTCGTCGGTGCCGCGCTTGTGCAGGCGCTCCTCCAGGGCTTCGATCGACGGCGGCAAAATGAAGATGCCGGCGGCGTCGGGGAACTGTTTCTTCACCTGGCGCGCGCCCTGCCAGTCGATCTCCAGCAGGATGTCGGTGCCCAGCTTCATTTCCTGTTCCACGGTCAGGCGGCTGGTGCCGTAGTAATTGCCGTGGACCTCCGCCCATTCCAGGAACTCACCGCGGTCGGCGCGCGAGACGAAATCTTCCGCCGTCGTGAAGTGGTATTCGCGGCCGTCCTGCTCGCCCGGACGCGGCGGGCGCGTGGTGGTCGAGATCGACAGCTTGATGCCCGGTTCCAGCTTCAGCAGGGCGTTGACCAGGGTCGATTTGCCGGCGCCGGATGGTGCGGCGACGACGAACAGGCTGCCGGAGAGGGCGGGAGTGATCATGAATAGAGTCCTTGGTTAAAACGTGTATTACGTGTGTTCATCATAACGTCGAACGCGTGGGCGGGAGACCCGCCCACCCTACAAAATCGTATTCGTAGGGTGGGCAGGTTTCCTGCCCACGCGTTCAAATCACCGTTGCGCTGTTGCGCAACGACAACAAATTATTCCAGGTTCTGCACCTGCTCGCGCATCTGCTCGATCAGCAGCTTCAGCTCCATCGACGCATCCGCCAGCTCCTTGACCGAGGCCTTGGCGCCCAGCGTGTTCGCTTCGCGGTTCAGCTCCTGCATCATGAAGTCGAGGCGCTTGCCGACCTGGCCGCCTTTCTTGAGGATGTGGCGGGTTTCGTTCAGGTGGGCCGACAGCCTCGACAGTTCTTCCGAGACGTCGATGCGGATGCCGTACAGCGTCACTTCCTGGCGAATACGCTCCAGCACTTCCTGGCGCGTCAGGGTTGACGGGTTGCCGTGACCGGCCAGGCCCAGCGCGTCCTGCATGCGCTCGATGGCCTTTTGCTGGAACTGCGCGATCACTTGCGGGATGAGCGGGGTGATGCGCTTGACGATCGCTTCCATTGCGTCGATCCGCGACAGCAGCATCGCTTCCAGCGCCGCGCCTTCGCGCCTGCGGCTGTCGACGAAAGCGGCCACGGTGGTGGCGGTGAGGGCGGCGACATCAGTCTGCAGCGACTCCTGGCCCACGGTCGACTCTTCGATCACGCCGGGCCAGCGCAGCAGTTCGGCCACCGTCATCTGCGCCGCCTGGGCGAAATGCTTGGTGACTTCCGCCTGCAGGCGCGCGAGGTCGGCCAGCAGTTCCTGGTTGAGCACTTGCGAGCCGCCAGCGGTCTTGCGGCCGAAGGACAAGCGCACCTCGACCTTGCCGCGCGTGATGGCGGCCATGATGGCGGCGCGCAGGTCGGGTTCCAGCGCGCGCAGTTCGTCGTTGATGCGGAACTGGAGGTCGAGGAAGCGCGAATTGACGCTCTTGATCTCGATCGTGAGGGTGCCGGCAGCGCTTTCGCTGGTGGCAACCGCATAACCTGTCATGCTTGAAATGCTCAAAGAATTCCCCGTCTTTTTTATTCTTTAGATACCCCGAGAACCGTCGCAGGCGGATCGAGGTGGCCTTTACAAAGGCAACATTTATCCCACACAATCGCCCTGTTAAGCAAGGACTCTAATGGCCGCACAGAATAATGCCCCCCTGCCTGATGGCCTGGAAATTGCCGGATATCGCATTGTAAAGAAAATCGCGTCCGGTGGGTTCAGTATTGTTTATCTGGCATATGACGCCGAAGGCAACGCGGTCGCCATCAAGGAATACCTGCCCAGCCAGCTCGCCTTGCGCGCGCCCGGCCAACTGATACCAGTCGTTTCGAAGCCCAATCTACCGGTTTTCCGCATCGGCCTGAAGTGCTTCTTCGAAGAGGGGCGGGCGCTGGCCCGGATCGTCCATCCGAACGTGGTGCGGGTGGTGAACTTCTTCCGCGCCCACGAAACGGTCTACATGGTGATGGCCTACGAATCCGGCCATACCCTGCAGGACCACATCGCGCGCCTGCACGCCAGGGGCAGCCGCATGGGCGAAGCCTCGATCCGCCAGCTGTTCAACGGGGTGTGCGCCGGCGTGCGCGAAGTCCACGCCAACAAGCTGCTGCACCTCGACCTCAAGCCGGCCAACATCTACCTGCGCGTAGATGGCTCGCCGCTGCTGCTCGACTTCGGCGCGGCGCGCCAGACCATCAACCTCGACGCGCCGATGCTGGCGCCCATGTACACCCCGGGCTTCGCAGCGCCCGAGCTGTACGGCAGGGCGGCCGCGCTCGGGCCCTGGACCGACATCTACAGCATCGGCGCAGCCATGTATGCTTGCATGACGCGCAGCATGCCGCCCCCGGTCGAAGCGCGCAAGGACGAGGACAAGACCGAAGCGCAGTTCGCCAGGCTCGCAGGCGGCTATTCGCCCGAGCTGATCGCGATGGTCCGCGCGTGCATGGCGCTCGATCCCTTGACGCGGCCACAGAGCGTGTTCTCGATGCAGAAGGTGCTGCAGGCGCCGCCGACGCTGGCGCCGCAGCCGGATGCCGACGAAGGGGCGCCCGCGCGGGCAGGGGGCTGGCGCGGCCTGGTCGGGCGCTTCGGCCGCAAGACCGCCAATTAAGCACGAGGAGGCAGCATGCAGTTTTCCGTCTACCAGCAGACCCACATCGGCGGGCGCAAGGTCAACCAGGACCGGATGGGCTACAGCTTCACGCGCGACGCGCTGCTGCTGGTGCTGGCCGACGGCATGGGCGGCCACATGCGCGGCGAGATCGCCGCGACCATCGCGCTGCAGACGCTGTCGATGATGTTCCGCATGCAGGCCAAGCCCTATGTGAAGAAGCCCGAGCGCTTCCTGGAAGAGGCCTTGAACCAGGCCCACTGGGACATCCTGGCCTATGCGGAGCGCCACAAGCTGCCGGAGACGCCGCGCACCACGGTGGTGGCCTGCCTGGTGCAGCACAACTGCGCCGTGTGGGCGCACTGCGGCGACTCGCGCCTGTACTGGGTGCGCCGCAACCAGGTGCTGGCGCGCACGCGCGACCATTCGCACCTGGAATACCTGATCGAGCGCGGCAGGGCGACTGAAGCCGAGCGCAACACCCATCCGGACCGCAACAAGCTGTACAACTGCCTCGGCGCGGGCCAGGCGCCCAGGATCGACATCTCGCGCCAGGCCAGCCTGGAGCCGGGCGACACCCTGCTGCTTTGCTCCGATGGCCTGTGGGGCATGCTGCCCGAGACCGAGATAGTGCACCGGCTGTCCACCTCCACCATCGTGCAGGCGGTGCCGGACATGGTGGCGATGGCCGCCGCGATCGGCGGCGCCCGCGCCGACAACACGACGGCGCTGGCGATCACCTGGCAGGGCGCGGACGCCAAGGGCAGCCTGTCGCCCGACGTGATCTCGACCCAGATGCTGCCGGAGGACGAGGTCAGCTCGACGATCACGGCGGGCCAGCCCTTGCCCCCGGGTGAGGCGGCCGATGCCTTCGACGAAGACGAAATCGAAAAAGCGATTGCCGAGATCCGCGAGGCGATCGAGAAGTCCTCCCAATTACTTAAATAAGGATTCCCATGACGTTTGCACAACGCCCGAGCGGGCGCGCGGTCGACCAGCTGCGCAGCATCCGCATCACCCGCCAGTACACCAAGCACGCCGAAGGCTCGGTGCTGATCGAGTGCGGCGACACCAAGGTGATCTGCACCGCCAGCATCGAAGACAAGGTGCCGGGCTTCCTGAAGGGCAAGGGGCAGGGCTGGCTGACGGCCGAATACGGCATGCTGCCGCGCTCGACGCACACGCGCATGGACCGCGAAGCCGCGCGCGGCAAGCAGACCGGCCGCACCCAGGAAATCCAGCGCCTGATCGGCCGCTCGCTGCGCGCTGCCTTCGACCTGGAAGCCTTTGGCGAGCGCACGCTGCACCTGGACTGCGACGTGATCCAGGCCGACGGCGGCACCCGCACCGCCTCGATCACCGGCGCGATGGTCGCGGCCTACGACGCCTTCAGTGCGCTGGCGGGGCAGGGCCTGGTCCCGGCGGTGCCGGTGAAGCACTTCGTGGCGGCGATCTCGGTCGGCGTGTACCAGGGAACGCCGGTGCTGGATCTGGATTACGTCGAGGATTCTGCTTGCGACACCGACATGAACATCGTGATGACGGACCAGGGGCATTTCATCGAGGTGCAGGGCACGGCGGAAGGCGCGGCCTTCGATCGCGTGGGCATGAACCGCCTGCTGGACCTGGGGCAGCTGGGCATCACGGAGTTGATCCGCTTGCAAAAACAGGCGCTCGGCCTGACCGCCTGATCGTCGTCCGACGCGGTCCGGACCCACATTCCGGACTGCGCCCGCCAAAGCGCCGTTTGGTCCGACGCGCTAAAATACCCACCCTCCGCAGCAAACCTATTCTCGAGCCCTCCATGACCCAACGCCTGATCCTCGCCTCCAACAACGCCGGCAAACTGAAGGAATTCGCCCAGCTCCTCGAGCCCATCGGTTTCGAGCTGCATCCGCAAGGCGAGTTCAACGTCCCGGAAGCGGAAGAGCCCTTCGGCACCTTCGTGGAAAACGCGCTGGCCAAGGCTAGGCACGCTTCGCGCCTGACCGGCTTGCCGGCCCTGGCCGACGACTCGGGCGTGTGCGTCAACGCGCTCGGCGGCGCGCCGGGCGTCTACTCGGCCCGCTTCGCCGGCGAGCCGAAATCCGACGCCCGCAACAACGAGAAGCTGGTGGCCGACCTGGCCAGCCACGCCGACAAGTCGGCCTATTACTACTGCGTGCTGGTCTATGTGCGCCACGCCGACGACCCGCAGCCGGTCATCGCCGACGGCCAATGGCACGGCGAGATCATCGAGACCCCGCGCGGCGCCAACGGCTTCGGCTACGATCCGCACTTCCTGATTCCCTCGCTCGGCAAGACCACCGCCGAACTCGAACCAAGCGTGAAGAACGCCCACTCGCACCGCGGCCAGGCCTTGCGTGCACTGGTAGAAAAACTGAAATGATCCCCATTAAAGTCGCCGGTTCCGATCTTGGCAAAATCGCCGGCGAATCGCGCTCTCCCGCCGCCACCGCCCTGCAATACCTGCAGCCGGGCGCGCTGAACTTGACCAGCCTGCCGCCGCTGTCGCTCTACATCCACTTCCCGTGGTGCGTGCGCAAGTGCCCGTATTGCGACTTCAACTCGCATGAGGCCAAGGGCGAGCTGCCGGAAAAGGAATACCTCGACGCCGTGCGCCTCGACCTGGAGCAGTCGCTGCCCATGATCTGGGGCCGCAAGATCCACACCATCTTCATCGGCGGCGGCACGCCCAGCCTGATGTCGGCCGCCGGGCTGGATCGCCTGATGTCCGACGTGCGTACCCTGCTGCCCCTGGCGCTGGACGCCGAGATCACGATGGAAGCCAATCCCGGCACCTTCGAGGCCGAGCGCTTCACCTCCTACCGCGACAGCGGGATCAACCGCCTGTCGATCGGCATCCAGAGCTTCAACGGCGCGCACCTGAAGGCGCTGGGTCGCATCCACGACGAAACCGAAGCCCTGCGCGCGGTCGAGATCGCGCGATCAACCTTCGATAACTTCAACCTCGACCTGATGTTCGCCCTCCCGGGGCAGACTTTAGAGGAGGCGCGGCGCGACCTGGAGACGGCGCTGTCCTTCGCCCCGCCGCACCTGTCGATGTACCACCTGACGATGGAACCGAACACGGTCTTCGCCAAGTACCCGCCGGTCCTGCCGGACGACGATACGAGCGCCGACATGCAGGACATGATCCTGGAAGCGACGGCCGCGGCGGGTTACCGGCACTACGAGGTCTCGGCCTATGCGAGGGAAGGGCGCCAGGCCAAGCACAACCTGAACTACTGGCAGTTCGGCGACTATCTCGGCATCGGCGCGGGGGCGCATTCGAAGATCTCCTTCCCGCACCGCGTGCTGCGCCAGGCGCGCTACAAGCAGCCGGGCTCCTTCATCGAGGCGGCCAGGCGCGGCAACCCGGTGCAGGAAGAGCACGAGATCGCACGCGGCGACATGGGCTTCGAGTTCATGCTCAACGCCCTGCGCCTGGTCGACGGCTTCGATCCGAACCTGTTCGCCGAGCGCACCGGCATGAGCATCAGCGCGATTGCCAAGGCGCTGAACGAGGCGGAAGGCAAGGGACTGCTCTACCGTGACCACAAGCTCATCAAGCCGACCGAGCTTGGTCAGCGTTTCCTGAACGACCTGCAGGAGATGTTCCTCACTGCCTGACGGAACGATATGCGGCTTTCCAGTGCGTAGGGTCGACGGCGAAGCCGTCCACCCTACGTGCGCGCAGCACCCGCCAGCGACTCCATGGTCCGCGCCAGTCCCTTGACCACCCGCGCCATGCTGGCGTAATCGAGCTTGTCCGGCGTATCCTCGGCCGTGTGGTAGTAGGGATAGCGCAGGAAAGCGGTGTCGGTGATCATCAGGGCCGGGTAGCCGTGCCGGTTGTATGACGAATGGTCCGACAGCGTCACGCCCATCACGTGGGCCGGCGCCGCCAGGCCCTCGGCCGGGAAATCCGACTGGGCCTTGAAGGCCGCCAGCGCCTGGCGCACCAGGGCCGAGGATTCGAGCGTGCCCACGAAGGCGATGAAGTTACCGGTGCTCGGGTAGTGCTTCTCAAGTCCGGGCGGCAGCTTCTGGCTGTTCTGCGCCTGCGAATACCAGCCGATCGTCTCCAGGATCAAGGCCCCTTCGACATTGTGTCCGTTCTTCTTGAGGTCGCGGGCATGCTGCATGCTGCCCATTTCTTCGCCCATGAACCAGGGCGGTTCCTCGTTGACGAAAAAGACGAACTTCACTTCGGTGCCGCGGCTCGGCTGCATGGTCTTGAGCAGGCGCGCCAGTTCCAGCACGGCGGCGGTGCCGCTGCCGTTGTCGTTGGCGCCCGGGGCGCCGCGCGCGGAATCGTAGTGGGCGCCGACGATGAAGATGCGCTCCGGTTTCGCACCCGGCGCGGTGTTTGATACCGCGACTTCGATGTTGCGCACCTTCTGGCCGCCGGCCTCGTATTCCTGGCGGCGCAGGCGGTAGCCGTAGCCTTCCAGCGTGGTTTCGATGTGGCGCGCGGCCTGTTCCAGCGCGCGCGGCGTGGCGGTATTGTGTTCTTTGGAGGCGATGGCCTCGACATGCGTTCGCAGGCGGACGGACAAATCCTGGGCTGGGGCGGCGGAATCGGTTTCCAAGGTCAGTGTCGCCAGCGCGATCGCAAGCAGGATCGCGATGAGGATTTTCCAGTGTGAGCGGGCGAATTTGCGCATGGCAGTCGGGCGGCAAGCCCCCAAGCGTTCATGGCTCCAGTGTAGCCATTTGCGCAATCCGGCATCGCTTCAATTCCGCGCTTCAATTCAAACCATCGGGGTCAGGTCTGATAATCGGACACGCGCTGAGCAATGCAGCAAGCTAATGCTCGAGTTCGTGTCCAGATGTCAGACCTGACCCCGGGCGTAAAAAAAATCGGGCCGCGAAGGCCCGATCTTGAACGACGCAGGAAACGCTCAGCGCGCCGCCACCGGCGTGGCCGGCTCCGTCCATCCGCCGCCCAGCACGCTGTACAGCGTGACCTGGTTCTGCAGGCGCTGCAAGTTGGCCTGCACCGCCGCCTGCTGCGCCTGGAACAGCGCGCGCTGGGCATCGAGCAGCTCGAGGTAGCTGGCCGCGCCGTTACGGTAGCGCAGGTCCGCCAGGTTGAAGCGGTCGGCTTCCGCCTCGGCCACTGCGCGCTGCGCACGCAGCTGCTCGCTGAAGGTCGACTGCCCGGCCAGCGCGTCCGCCACTTCGCGGAACGCGGTCTGGATCGAGCGCTCGTACTGCGCCACCGCGATATCGCGGCCGGCGCGGGCCGAGCCCAGCACCGCGGTGTTGCGGCCGTAGTCGAAGATCGGCAGGATCGCCTGCGGCGCGAAGCTCCAGCCGTAGGTGCCGGACTTGAACAGGCCCGACAGCTCGGTGCTGGCGCTGCCCACGCTGCCCGTCAGGGTGATGCGCGGGAAGAAGTTGGCGCGCGCCGCGCCGATGTTGGCGTTGGCCGCGATCAGCTGCTGCTCGGCCGCACGGATGTCCGGGCGGTTCGCCAGCAGGTCCGAAGGCAGGCCGGCCGGCAGGTCGGGCAGCTCGGTCGAGGCCAGGGTGGCGCCGGCGGCCGCGGTCGGCGGTACCGGGGTGCCCACCAGCAGGGTCAGCAGGTTCAGGCTTTGGGCGCGCTGGCGCTGCTGCGCCGCGAGCGTGGCCAGCGCGGTTTCCACCAGCGAGCGCGCCTGCTGCAGCTCGAAGCGCGAGGCCACGCCGTTGTCGAAGCGCAGCTGGGTCAGGCGCAGCGATTCCTGGCGCGTGCCCAGGGTCTGCTGGGTGATCCCCAGGAGTTCTTCGTCGGCCAGCAGCTGCAGGTAGACGTTGGCCACCGACGAGATCAGGCTGATCTGCGCCGACTTGCGCGCCTCTTCGGTTGCCAGGAACTGCGCCAGCGCGGCTTCCGACAGGTTGCGCACGCGGCCGAACAGGTCGAGTTCAAACGCCGATACCGAGAAGCCCGACTGGTAGAAGCTGTCGATCGGCTGGTCCTCGCCGGTGGTCTGGCGTGAACCGCTGATCCCCAGGCCCACGGTCGGCAGGCGGTCGGCGCGGCTGATGCGGTATTGCGCACGGGCCTGCTCGATGTTGGCGATCGAGACGCGCAGGTCGCGGTTGTTGACCAGGGCCTGCTCGATCAGGCCGCGCAGGCGCGCGTCCGGGAAGAAGCGCTGCCACGCGATTGCCGCCGGCGCCTCGTTCGCCACCTGGGCGGCCGGGGCACTGGCCGGCTTGGCCAGTTCAGGGAATGCCTCGGCCACCGGCGCCGCGGGGCGCTCGTACTTCGGCGCCAGCGACATGCAGCCTGCCAGCATCATTGCCAGTGCCAGCGGAGTCAGTTTTTTCATTGTTTGGATCATGGTTGTTTTCCTTCGACGACCGCCGCGTCGGGATGGTGCGCGTACTTGTCCTGCTGGCGCTTGCTGCCCTTGAACAGCTTGCGCACCACGACGAAGAACAGCGGCACGAACAGCACGCCCAGCGTGGAAGCCGTAATCATACCGCCCATCACGCCGGTACCGATCGCACGCTGCGATGCCGAGCCGGCGCCGCCCGCGATCACCAGCGGCAGCACGCCGAGGATGAAGGCCAGCGAGGTCATGATGATCGGACGGAAGCGCAGGTGCGCCGCCTCGATCGCCGCTTCCATCGGCGACTTGCCCTGCGCCTGCAGGTCTTTCGCGAATTCGATGATCAGGACCGCGTTCTTCGCCGCCAGGCCGACGATGGTCACCAGGCCGATCTTGAAGTACACGTCGTTCGGGTAGCCGCGCATCATTGCCGCCAGCACCGCGCCCAGGATACCGAAAGGTACCACCAGCAGCACCGACACCGGGATCGACCAGCTTTCATACAGCGCTGCCAGGGCCAGGAAGATCGCCAGCAGCGAGAAGGCCATCAGGATGCCCATGGTGCCGCTGGAGAGCTGTTCCTCGCGCGACTGGCCGGTCCATTCGAACGCGAAGCCCGCCGGCAGCTTGCCCGCCAGGCGCTCCATCTCGGCCAGCGCGTCGCCGGTCGAGTAGCCCGGCTTGGCGTCGCCCGAGATGCTCATCGCCGGGTAGCCGTTGTAGCGCAGGGTCTGCATCGGACCGGTCACCCACCTGGTAGTCGCGAAGGAGGACAGCGGCACCGGCTGGCCCTGGACGTTGAGCGCGTTGATGCGCAGCAGGTCGTCCGGCTGCATGCGGTCCTTGGCATCGGCCTGCACCACGACGCGCTGCAGGCGGCCGGCGTTGGGGAAGTCGTTCACGTAGGCCGAGCCCAGCGAGGTCGAGATCGCGGTGTTGATCGCGTCGAAGGTGACGCCCAGCGCCTGCGCCTTGTCGCGGTCGATGTCCAGGCGAACCTGGGGCGCGTCTTCCAGGCCTTCCGGACGCACGCCGGCCAGGACCGGGCTCTGCGCGGCCATGCCCAGCAGCTGGTTGCGGGCCGCCAGCAGGGCCTCGTGGCCGTTGCCGCCGCGGTCCTGCAGGCGGAAGCTGAAGCCGGTGCCGCGGCCCAGTTCCGGGATCGGCGGCGGCGACAGCGCGAAGATGAAGGCGTCGCGGATGCCCGACAGGCCGCCGATGATGCGGTTGGCCACCGACTGGGCGTCCGAACCGTCGGCCTTGCGCTCGTCCCAGTCCTTCAGCGGGATGAAGGCCAGCGCCATGTTCTGGCCGGCGCCCGAGAACGAGAAGCCCAGCACGCTGACCATGTTGGCCACTTCCGGCTGCTTCATGATGAAGTTCTCGGCGGTGGCCATCACTTCGCTGGTGCGCTCCAGTGTCGCGCCCGGCGGCAGCTGGATGTTGGCAATGACGTAGCCCTGGTCTTCGTTCGGCAGGAAGGAATTCGGCATGCGGGTGAAGAACAGCGTCACCAGGCCGCAGACCAGCACGAAGGCCACCAGGCCGCGGCCCGAGTTGCGGATCAGCTTGCCGACCCAGCCTTCATAGCCCTTGGCGGTGGCGCCGAACTTGCGATTGAACCAGCCGAAGAAGCCGCGCTTCTCGTGGTGATGGCCGGCCGCGACCGGTTTCAGGAAGTGCGCGCACAGCGCCGGCGTCAGGGACAGCGCCAGGAAGGCCGAGAAGGCGATCGAGGACACCATGACGACGGAGAACTGGCGGTAGATGTTACCCACCGCGCCGCCGAAGAAGGCCAGCGGCACGAACACCGACATCAGGACCACGGTCACGCCGATGATGGCGCCGGAGATCTGGCCCATGGCCTTGCGCGTTGCTTCGAGCGGCGGCAGACCTTCCTCGGACATGATGCGTTCGACGTTCTCGACGACCACGATGGCGTCGTCGACCACGATACCGATCACCAGCACCATGCCGAACATGGTCAGCACGTTGATCGAGTAGCCCAGCGCCAGCAGCGTACCGAGCGAGCCCAGCAGGGCGACCGGCACCACGATGGTCGGGATGATCGTGTAGCGGAAGTTTTGCAGGAACAGGTACATCACCAGGAACACCAGCACCAGCGCTTCGACCAGGGTATGCAGCACCTGCTCGATCGAGATGTCGATGAACTTCGAGCTGTCGAAAGGCACGGTGGCCTTCACGCCGGCCGGGAAGAATTTCTCCAGTTCCGCCATGCGCTCCTTCACCAGGCGCGCGGTTTCCAGGGCGTTGCCGGATGGCGCCAGCTGCACGCCGATACCGGTGGACGGCTTGCCGTTCAGGCGCGCCGACGTGCCATAGGCCTGGGCGCCGATTTCGATGCGGGCCACGTCCTTCAGGCGCACGGTCGAGCCGTCCGGATTCGCACGCAGCACGATGTTGCCGAACTGTTCGACGGTGGAGAGCTGGCCGGTCACCACCACGGTCGCGGTGATTTCCTGGCCTTTCGCCAGCGGCAGTTCGCCGATGGTGCCCGAGGCCACCTGGGCGTTCTGGCTGCGGATCGCGTTGTTGACGTCGCCAGGGCTCAGGCGGTAGCCCACCAGCTTGGCCGGGTCGATCCAGACGCGCATGGCGCGCTCGGTACCGAACAGCTGCGCGGTGCCGACGCCCTTGATGCGCTGGATTTCAGGCAGCACCGTGCGCGAGGCGTAGTCGCCCAGCGCGATCGGGTCCCATTTCGGATCGTCCGAGGAGAGGATGGTAAACAGCAGGAAGTTCGCGCGCACCTTGTCGACGCGCACGCCCTGCTGGTTCACCGCCGCCGGCAGGCGCGGGGCCGCGCGCGACAGGCGGTTCTGCACGTCCACCTGCGCGAGCTCGGGGTTGGTGCCGGTTTCGAAGGTCAGGGTGATCGAGCCGCTGCCGTTGGCGGTGCTGCTCGATTCCATGTAGACGAGGCCTGGCGAACCGTTCATCTCGCGTTCGATGACGGAGATGACCGAGTCTTCCAGGGTCTGTGCCGAGGCGCCCGGATACGCGGCATTGATCACGATCGATGGCGGAGCCACGTTCGGATACTGGGCGATCGGCAGCTGGGTGATCGAGACCGCGCCGATCACCATGATGAACAGCGCGATCACCCAGGCGAAAATTGGGCGGTCAATAAAAAAACGTGCCATGAATTAGTCCTGTTCTTTTCCTGCGGCGGCTCAGTTACGCGTCGAGGCGGCTGCCGGCGCGGCGCCGGCGGTGGAGCCCGACGGGGCCGAAGCAGGCAACTGGCGCGCGTTGTTGGCGGCGGCCTGGCCGGCATTGGCGGTAGCCGGCGCCGCGGTCGGCGCAGGCGCCGCGCCAGGGGCGGCTGCGGTGGCGGACTGCCATGGCACCGCCTTGACCGGGGTACCCGGCGGCAGCATCTGCAGCTTCTGGAAGCCGTCGACCATCACGCGTTCGCCTTCCTTCAGGCCGTCGGTGACGATCCAGTTGGAACCCTGCTGCGAGCCGATCTTGACGACGCGCTGGGCCGGCTTGTTGTCCGCGCCGACAACCATCAGGGTATCGCCCTGCTGGCCGCCGCGGGTGACGGCCTGCTGCGGCACCACGATGCCGTTCGGGATTTCCGCCTGGGCCAGGCGTACGCGCACGTACTGGCCCGGCAGCAGGGCGTTATCGGGGTTGGGCACGGTCGCGCGCAGGGTGACCTGGCCGGTGCCCGGGTCGACGGTGATGTCCGAGAACTGCAGGCGGCCCTTGGTCGCCAGTTCGGTGCCGTCGTCGAGGATCACGCTGACCGCGGCGTCCTTGGCGTTGTTGCCGGCCTGCTTGCGCAGGCGCTGCAGTTCGCTGGCCGACTGGGTGATGTTCAGGTACATCGTGTCGGTCTGCTGGATCAGCGCCAGTTCGGTGGCCTGGGCCGCCGATACCAGCGCGCCCTCGGTCACCAGCGCGCGGCCGATGCGGCCCGAAATCGGGGCGTAGACGTTGGCGTAGCTGGTATTGATCTGGGCGATGCGCACCTGGGCCTTGGCGGCCGCCACGGCCGCTTCCGCCTGTTTCTGGGCGGCGACGGCATTGGTGTATTCCTGCTTGCTGATGGCATTGGCTTCCACCAGCGGCTTGTAGCGCTCGGCCTGGGCGGTGGCCTGGTTCAGGGTCGCCTGGGCGCTGCCGACGTCGGCCTGGGCCGCCGCGAGGCGCGCCTGGTAGGGCGCCGGGTCGATCTGGAACAGGGACTGGCCCTGCTTGACGATGCTGCCTTCGGTGAACAGGCGCTTGAGCACCACGCCGTCGACGCGTGCACGGACCTGGGCGGTACGCACCGGCTCGGCGCGCGCCGGCAGTTCGGTCAGCAGCGCGACCGGTTCGTATTTGGTGGTGATGACGCCGACTTCCGGCGCCGGCATGCCGCCGCCCGGGGCACCGGCCGCCGGGGCATCTTTCTTGCCGCAGCCTGACAACAGGGCGATGGCCACCAGCGTGCCTGCGGCGATGCGGGTCAGGGAGTGGGAGGAGTGGTCTGAGCGCATTACGTATGCTTCCTTCTCATTGTTGTTTCGATATCCGGCGCACACCTTTCGATCACGCAGGAATTGTCACTGGATTTTACGGACAGTTTTATATACTATCACGGCTGTATGTTTATTGCTGGAGAGCCCCTTCTAATGGGAGGGCACTGAAAAAATGGCACGTAAAACCAAGGCGGAAGCTGCGGCGACCCGCGACAGCATCCTGGATGCTGCTGAAAGATTGTTTGCTGAACAAGGCGTCTCAAGAACGACTTTACAGCATATTGCGACCGCTGCGGGTGTCACGCGCGGTGCTATTTATTGGCATTTCCTGGACAAAGCCGCGCTGTTCAACGCCATGTTCGATCGGGCGAAACTGCCGATGGACGAGGCCTTGCAGCAGCTCGACCACGAACGCGACGTGAAGGATCCGCTGCAATGCCTGCGCGACGAGATGATGACCGTGCTGCGCATCGTGGTCGAGGACGAGAAGGCGCGCCGCGTGTTCGAGATCGCCACCCTGAAGACGGAATTCATCGACGAGGTGGATTCGGTGCGCGCGCGCCGCAGAGAATCGATCACCCTGTGGCAGGACCGCATGGAAGGGCACCTGAAGCAGGCGCAGGAGAAAGGCATGCTGCGCCAGGGCGTGACCACGCTGGCGGCCGCTCAGGGCGGCTGGATCCTGGTCGACGGGCTGATCCGCAACTGGATCTTCGAGCCGACCTGGTTCGACCTGATGCAGCTGGGCGGGACGGTGATCGATACCTACCTGGACGGACTGCGGGTCTCGTAGGGTGGGCGGAATCCGCCCACCCTACAAAAAACCCGCTTTGAAAGCGGGTTTTCTTTTTACTTCAGCAGTTCTTCGATCATCTTCTTCAGCTTGATCGAATCCGCCACGAAGGCACGGATGCCTTCGGCCAGCTTCTCGGTCCCCATCGCGTCTTCGTTCAGCATGAAGCGGAAGGTCTTCTCGTCGATCGCGATTTTCTGGATGTCTGCATTGGCGTCCGCCACCAGCTTGCGTTCGACCGGCGCTTCGGTATCGGCCAGCTTCTGCAGCAGGTCCGGCGAGATGGTCAGGAGGTCGCAGCCGGCAAGTTCCAGGATCTGCGAGGTGTTGCGGAAGCTCGCGCCCATCACTTCGGTCTGGTAGCCGAACTTGCGGTAGTACTGGTAGATGCGCTTGACCGACTGCACGCCCGGATCGTCCGCGCCGGTGTAGTCGGTGCCGGTCGACTTCTTGTACCAGTCGTAGATGCGGCCGACGAAGGGCGAGATCAGCTTGACGCCGGCTTCTGCGCAGGCAACGGCCTGGCACAGCGAGAACAGCAGGGTCAGGTTGCAGTGGATGCCTTCTTTTTCCAGGATCTCGGCGGCGCGGATGCCTTCCCAGGTCGAGGCGATCTTGATCAGGACGCGCTCGCGCGAGACGCCGGCCTTTTCGTACAGGGCGATCAGTTCGCGGCCCTTGGCGACGGTGGCTTCGGTATCGAAAGAAAGGGCGGCATCGATCTCGGTCGAGACGCGGCCCGGCACGTACTTCAGGATCTCGACGCCGAAGGCGATCAGGAGGCTGTCGACGATGGCGTCGACCGAGGCGCCGTTGGCGTCGGCGACGGCCTTTTCCAGCAGCGGGCGGTATTCCGGCTTCTGCACGGCCTTCAGGATCAGCGACGGGTTGGTGGTCGCGTCCTGCGGGGCATAGGCCTTGATCGACTGGAAATCGCCGGTGTCGGCGACGACGGTGGTGTACTGCTTGAGTTGTTCAAGTTGGTTCATGTGGGGGCTCGGTGTTGAGTGATGATGCTGTGAATTCCAGTTTAGCGGCTTCGGTAGGGAAATTGGGTTCCGGCCTACGCCGGAACGACGATCTCTAGTATGTTGGCCTCAAAACCGTCGTCCCGGCGCCGGCCGGGACCCAAGTTCGACATAGTCAAACGAAGTCCGTACCGTCCATAAACGCGGCGAGCATGCGCTCCAGTCCTTCACGGTCTTCGTCGGAGAAGCGGTTGAGCTGCGGGCTGTCGATATCGAACACGCCGACGACCTCGCCGTCCTTGACCAGCGGGATCACGATTTCCGAATTCGACGCCGAATCGCAGGCGATATGGCCCGGGAAGGCATGCACGTCCGGCACGACGATGGTCTTGCGCTCGGCGGCGGAGGCGCCGCAGACGCCGCGGCCGAAGGGAATGCGGGCGCAGGCCGGCTTGCCCTGGAAAGGGCCGACCAGCAGGTCATGGCCGTCGCCCTTGCGCGCCGGAACGGTAAAGTAGAAACCGGCCCAGTTCAGGTCGGCCAGGGTGTCGTAGACGAGGGCGGAAAACTGCGCGGCGTTCGCCATCAGGCTGCGTTCGCCCTCGAGGACGCTTTCGACCTGGCGTTCCAGCAGGGGGTAGTCGGGACGGGAGCTGCGTTCGGGATTGATGTGCATTGGCGTAGACCCGGGATGCTATGGAAACCGGGTATTTTACACCTGTGGTGGGTTGGGTCAGCCTATGAACGAATCGAACTGCATATCGAACTCCTGCAAGGCCTTCTGCGCGTTCTGCATCTTCTTGCGGAATTCCGGTCCGCGCTGCAGCGCCAGCCCCACCGCCAGTACGTCGATCACGACCAGGTAGGCCAGGCGCGCCGAGATCGGCGTGTACGGGTCGATCGCGAACACCAGGTCGATCGGGATGAACAGGGTCGCGATCTCCGCCAGCGGCGTGCCCGAGGGCGCCAGCACGATCACGTCGGCCCCGCCACGGCGCGCCAGCTTGGCCGAGCGGGTGAGGGCCGGATTGTTGCCGCGCTGCGAGATCGCCACCACCGCATCGCCTTCGCGCAGCAGGGCCGCGGCGATCGAGTGGATCGCCGGGTCGGTGTAGGCCACCGTCGGCACGCCCGAGCGGAAGAACTTGTGCTGGGCGTCGGCGGCGACGAAGCCCGACGAGCCCTGGCCGTAGAATTCGATCTTGTTGGCGCGCGACAGGATGTCGAGCGCCTTCTGGACCAGTTCCGGCTTGAGGTTGTTGCGCAGGTCGAGCAGGGTATTGATCGAGCGGCTGCAGATTTTATTCACCAGGTCGGCCGCCAGGTCGTCCGGCGCCGGCTGCTCGTTCGCGCCCGGCAGGGCCAGCGCCAGGCCCTGGGCCAGCTTGAGCTTGAACTCGTGCCAGCCGTCGTAGCCGAGGGTGCGGCAGAAGCGCACCACGGTCGGTTCCGACACCTGCGCACTCTTGGCCAGCGCCGTGATGTTCTGGCTCACCGTGTTGGATGGCGCCGCGAGCACGGCGAGCGCCACCTTGCGTTCGGATTTGGAGAGCGAGTCGAGCTGGGTGCGGATGGAGTCGAGCAGCATGATGGTAGCCGTCAGTCTTCAGGCAGCACTTCTTCGCGCCACTGCAGGCCGTCGCGGCCGATCAGTGCGCTCGAGGCGGCAGGGCCCCAGGTGCCCGAGGTGTAGGGCACCGGCGCGCTGTCGTTCTGCTCCCAGTGTTCCAGGATCGGCTCGACCCATTCCCAGGCGGCTTCCAGCTCGTCGCCGCGCATGAACAGGGTCAGCTGGCCGCGCAGCACGTCGACCAGCAGGCGCTCGTAGGCTTCCATGCGCGGGCTGGTGAACTGCTCGCGGAAGTCGAGTTCGAGCTCGGCCTGCTTCAGGCGCATCGAGTCGCCCGGGGTCTTGGCCATCAGGTTCATCGACAGGCCTTCGTCCGGCTGCAGGCGGATCACCAGGCTGTTCGGCTGGAAGCTCGAGGTCGGTTGGTTGAAGATCGAATGCGGGATCTGCTTGAAGCGCACCACGATCTCGGCCAGGCGGTCGGCCATGCGCTTGCCGGTGCGCAGGTAGAAGGGCACGCCGGCCCAGCGCCAGGTGTCGATCTCGGCCTTCATGGCAACGAAGGTCTCGGTCCTGGACTGCTTCGGCGCGTCCGGCTCCTCGCGGTAGCCCGGCACCGCCTGGCCGTCGATGTGGCCGGAGCGGTACTGGCCGCGCACGATGTTCTGCGCCAGCGTGGTCGGGGTAAAACGCTTCAATGACCGCAATACCTGCAGCTTGGCGTCGCGCACGGCGTCCGGCGCGATCGAGGTGGGCGGTTCCATCGCCACGATGCACAGCAGCTGCAGCAGGTGGTTCTGCAGCATGTCGCGCAGCGCGCCCGAGGTGTCATAGTAGCCCAGGCGGTTGCCCACGCCGATCTTCTCGGCGATGGTGATCTGCACGTCCGAGATCCACTCGCGGCGCCACAGCGGCTCGAACAGGATGTTCCCGAAGCGCAGGGCCAGCAGGTTCTGCACGGTCTCCTTGCCCAGGTAGTGGTCGATCCGGTAGATCTGCGATTCGGCAAACACCTTGCCGACGTCGAGGTTGATCTGCTTGGCCGAAGCCAGGTCGCGGCCCAGGGGTTTTTCCAGCACCACGCGCGAGTTCGGCGAGACCAGCCTGGTTTCGGCCAGGTTGTCGCAGATGGTCGCGAACAAATGCGGCGGCGTCGCGAGGTAGTAGACGCGAGTCAGCGCTTCATCCTTGCGCAGGGCTTCCACCAGCGGGCCGAAGGTGGACAGGTCGGTGGCGTTCAGCGCCACGTAGACGATGCGCTTGAGGAAGCGGGCCCAGGTTTCATCCTGCGGCGTTTCCTTGATATGCGGCTTCGAATTTTTCTCGATGAACTGGAGGAAGTCTTCCTGCGAGAAGTCGTCACGGCCCACGCAGATGATGCGGGCCGTATCGGGCAGGTCATTGCAGACATCGCGCGCATACATCGCGGGGAGCAGCTTGCGCATTGCAAGGTCGCCGCTGCCGCCAAAGAAAACGAGGTCGAAATCGGAAAGAGCCATGGGAAAGTCTGGAAGAAGTGATCAGCAATGTGTAAATTTACTACACAGATATTCGCTTAGCAAGAAAATCTACTACGAAATTGCTGGGGTTTGTAGGGTGGTCGGCTTTGCCGACCGCGCGTTCAACGACACGATGCGACGAGCCGCATCATCCATGCTTACACTGCTTGAACGCGCGGACGGCGAGCCGTCCGCCCTACAGGTCAGCGGTGCGCGTATTCCGGCTCTTCGCGTCCCGCCACGTCGACGCGGATGGAGAGCACCTTGCCGCTGAGCGGATAGCGCGCCAGTTCCTCGGCCGAGCGCCCGTGGCTGGCGCTGGTGATATACAGCGTGCGCAAATCCGGCCCGCCGAAGGCCAGCGAGGTCGGGCAGCGCAGCGGCAGCGCGATCTCGCGCAGAATCTCGCCCGACGGCGAGATGCGCAGCACGCGGCCGCCTTCGAACATCGCGACCCAGTAGGCCCCTTCGCTGTCGATCGTGGCCCCATCCGGGCGGCCGCCATAGTCGGCTGCCGACTTGTCGAGCGAGAAGGTCTTGATGGTGCGTGCGTTCGAATGCGTGCCGGTGACCGGGTCGTAGTCGTAGCAGTCGATCCGGTGTGTGGTGGTGTCGGCATGGAACATCGTGCTGCCGTCCAGGCTCCAGGCCAGGCCGTTCGAGTTGGTCATGCCGCCAGCCCAGGCACGGCGCAGCTGGCCGCGCTCGAGCACGTACATCTCGGCCGCCGGCTTGTCGCGCGGCTCGTACATGGTACCGATCCAGAAGCGGCCCGCCGGGTCCACGCGGCCGTCGTTGAAGCGGACGATGGACGTGTCGTAGGGCGCGTCGGCGATCGGCGTTTCCTTGCCGCTGGTCGTGTTCAGGCAGATCAGGCCGGAGCGCAGGGACACGATCAGGTTGTTGTCGCCGTCGACCGCCAGCGCAGAAGGCTCCGAGCCCATCTTCCAGTACGAATACTTGCCGCTGGCCGGGTGCACGCGGTTGACCGTGTAACCGTTGATGTCCACCCAGTACAGTGCCGACTCGACCTCGTGCCAGGTTGCTGCTTCGCCTACCAGCATCGGCGCGTCGTGCACCACTTCAAATTTATCGCTTGCCATGGTATGTCGTGATCAGGTTCAGATTGCGGCCTTGGCGCGGGCGATCAGGCCGTTGGTGGAGCTGTCGTGATTCGCCGGCTGCGGCTCGCCTGCCAGCTCGGCTTCGATCTTCTTCGCCAGCACCTTACCGAGCTCAACGCCCCACTGGTCGAAACTGTTGACATTCCAGATCACGCCCTGCACGAAGGTCTTGTGTTCATACAGCGCAATCAGGGCGCCCAGAGTGCTCGGGGTCAGGCGTTCCATCAGGATGGTGTTGCTCGGACGGTTGCCCGGGAAGGTCTTGTGCGGCGCCAGGCGTTCCACTTCTTCGGGGGCCAAGCCCTGCGCCACTAGGTCCGCGCGCACCTCGTCGATGGTCTTGCCCTTCATGAAGGCTTCCGACTGCGCGAAGCAGTTCGCCAGCAGGGCCGTATGGTGGTGCTCCATCTCGTGCGCGGGACGCAGGGCGGCGATGAAGTCGATCGGCGTCAGGTCGGTGCCCTGGTGCAGCAGCTGGAAGTAGGCGTGCTGGCCGTTGGTGCCGGGCTCGCCCCAGATCGCCGGGCAGGTCGGGGTGTCGACCGGGTCGCCGTCGCGCGTGACGCACTTGCCGTTGCTCTCCATGTCGAGCTGCTGCAGGTAGGCCGGGAAGCGGTTCAGGTCCTGGTGGTAGGGCGCGATCGTGACCGAGTGCGCATCGAGGAACTCGCGGTTCCAGAAGCCGACCAGGGCCAGCAGCATCGGCATGTTCTGCTCGACCGGGGCAGTGCGGAAATGCTGGTCCATCTCGTGGGCGCCGGCCAGGAAGTCGGCAAAGTAACCGTAACCGACCGCCAGCGCGACCGACAGGCCGATCGCCGACCACACTGAGTAGCGGCCGCCGACCCAGTCCCAGAACGGGAACATGTTGGCCGGGTCGATGCCGAAGGTCTTGATGGCCTCAAGATTGGTGGAGACGGCTACGAAGTGCTTCGCCAGGGCTTCTTCCGGTGCCCGTTCGAGGAACCAGCTGCGCGCGGTCTGCGCGTTCATCATGGTCTCGGCGGTGGTGAAGGTCTTCGAGGCGACGATGAACAGCGTGGTTTCCGGATCGACCTGGGACAGGGCGGCGTCCATGTCATGGCCATCGACGTTGGACACGAAGTGCATGCGCAGGCGCGGATGCGCGTAGTGGCGCAGGGCCAGCACGACCATCTTCGGGCCCAGGTCCGAGCCGCCGATGCCGATGTTGACGATGTCGGTGATCGGCTTGCCGGTGTGGCCCAGCCATTCGCCGCTGCGCACGGCATCGGTGAAGGTCCGGATGCGGTCGAGCACCGCGTGCACCTCAAGGTCGACGTCCTGGCCCTCGACCACCAGTTTGCTGCCGCGCGGGGCGCGCAGGGCAGTGTGGAGGACGGCGCGGTTTTCGGTATTGTTGATGCGTTCGCCCGCGAACATCGCGTCGCGGCGTTCTTCCACGCCGCGCTCGCGCGCAAGCGCCGCAAGCAGTTCAAGCGTGCGCCCGTCGAGGCGATTTTTTGAATAGTCTAGGAACAGCCCTGCCGCTTCGACGGACATCCGCGCAAAGCGCTGGGGATCGGCGGCGAACAGGTCGCGCATCTCCCAGTCTTCTGCCGTGGCGGCGTGGTTTTCGAGGGCCTGGAAGCTGGTGGTGCTGGTAAGGGTTGGCTGGCGCATAAGGTCGGTGTCAATGAGCGGTGTCGATGGCACAATGTTGTCAATAGCAGATTAACGAATAATACAGGATGCGTGCGTAAATTCACTACATAAAAGAGTGGCAGCTTTACCACGCGTACGGCAGTCGGGTTCGGGCATCTTCGGACGAACTCTCTCTACAGGCGAGCCGAAAATGGCTTGGCTGCGTCCCTTTCAAATCTGTAGTAAAATTTCAGATACTAAATTTACGAAGGAACGATCATGGCGCTGCACCCCGTAGTCGAACAGGTAACGAACCGGATCATCAAGCGAAGCCGCCCATCGCGCGCGGCCTACCTCGCGCACATGGAAGCCGCCCGCGTGCAGGGTGTGCAGCGCGGAGCGCTGTCGTGCACCAACCTCGCGCACGGCTTCGCCGCCTTCCCGGCCAACGACAAGCTCAAGCTGAAGGAATACAAGAAGCCGTCGGTAGCGATCGTCTCGTCCTACAACGACATGCTGTCGGCGCACCAGCCCTTCGAAACCTTCCCGGCGGTGATCAAGGAAGCCGTGCGTGAAGTCGACGCCGTGGCCCAGTTCGCGGGCGGCGTGCCGGCCATGTGCGACGGCGTGACGCAGGGCCAGCCGGGCATGGAGCTGTCGCTGTTCTCGCGCGACACCATCGCCATGGCGACCGCGGTGGCGATGTCGCACAACATGTTCGACTCGGCCCTCTACCTCGGCATCTGCGACAAGATCGTGCCGGGCTTGCTCATTGGCGCGCTGCACTTCGGCCACATCCCGGGCATCTTCGTGCCGGGCGGTCCGATGACCACCGGTATCTCGAACAAGGAAAAGGCGGCCGTCCGCCAGCGCTACGCCAAGGGCGAGGCCACCCGCGAGGAGCTCCTGGAGAACGAATCGGCGTCCTACCACGGCGCGGGCACCTGCACCTTCTACGGCACCGCCAACAGCAACCAGATGCTGATGGAGATGATGGGCCTGCACATGCCGGGCTCCGCCTTCATCACCCCGGGCACGCCGCTGCGCGACGCGCTGACCCGCGCCGCGGCCCAGCAGGCCGTCGCGATCTCGCAGCAGGGAGGCCAGTACATGCCGATCGGGGAAATCGTGGACGAGAAGAGCATCGTCAACGCCATCGTCGCGCTGCACGCGACCGGCGGCTCGACCAACCACACCCTGCACCTGATCGCCATCGCCCGCGCAGCAGGCATCGTGGTCGACTGGAACGACTTCGACGAGCTGTCGAAAGTCGTGCCTTCGCTTACCAGGATCTACCCGAACGGCGAAGCCGACGTGAACCACTTCCAGGCCGCCGGCGGTCCGGGCTTCGTGATCCGCGAGCTGCTCGATGCCGGCCTGGCGCACGAAGACGTCAACACCATCCTCGGCCGCGGCCTGCGCGCGCACTGCAAGGAGCCCTTCCTGGGCGAAGACGGCAAGGTAGTGTTCCGCGACGTGGCCGAAAAGAGCGGCGACGAAGCGGTGCTGCGCCCGGCCAGCAATCCGTTCGCCAACAACGGCGGGATGGTGCTGGTGCAGGGCAACCTGGGCCGCGCCGTGATGAAGATCTCGGCGGTCAAGCCGGAGTACCACGTGGTGGAAGCGCCGGCCATCACCTTCGATTCGCAGGAAGACTTCATGCAGCGCTACAAGGACGGCCTCTTGAATCGCGACTTCGTGGCCGTGATCCGCTTCCAGGGTCCGCGCGCCAACGGCATGCCGGAACTGCACGCACTGACCCCGGCGCTGTCGAACCTGCAGGATGCCGGCTTCAAGGTGGCGATGGTCACCGACGGCCGCATGTCGGGCGCCTCCGGCAAGGTGCCGGCGGCGATCCACGTGTCGCCCGAGATCCTGGCCGGCGGCCCGCTCGGCCTGGTGCGCGACGGCGACATCATCCGTGTCGACGCCACCACCGGCACCCTGGAAGCGCTGGTGACCGACACCGTGTGGGCCGCGCGCGGCATGGCCAGCGCCGACCTGTCGAAGAGCCACATCGGCATGGGCCGCGAACTGTTCGCGATGTTCCGTTCCCATTCCAGCCCGGCGGAGGAGGGGGCGGCAACGTTCCCGCTGCCGTCGCCAATCGAAACCACCGTGCCGCTGCACGACGGTATCCAGACCGATGAAGTGCAGCCCGGTTCCGACGAAGACTTTCTCTTTAGGACGCAGAAATGACCTTACTTGAAATCATGCGCTCGGCGAGCGTGATCCCTGTCATCGCCATCGACGACCCGGCCCACGCCGTCCCCCTGGCCAAGGCCCTGGTGGCAGGCGGCATCCGCGTGCTGGAAGTGACGCTGCGTACCGAACACGGCCTGCAGGCGATCCGCGACATGAGCACCGTCGAAGGCGCGATCGTCGGCGTCGGCACGCTGACCCAGCCTGAAGAATTTGCCGCGTCGCGCGACGCGGGCGCGGTGTTCGGCGTCTCGCCGGGCCTGACCGCGGCCATGATCGAGGCAGCGAAAAAGAGCGGCCTGCCGCTGCTGCCGGGCGTGATGACGCCGTCCGAAGTGATGGCGGCGCGCGAGCACGGCTTCAAGCAACTGAAGCTGTTCCCGGCGGTGCCGGCGGGCGGCGTGGGCATGCTCAACGCCATTGCCGGCCCGCTGCCGGACGTGACCTTCTGCCCGACCGGCGGCATCTCGATCGAGACCGCGCCGAAGTTCCTGGCCTGTAAGAACGTGGCTTGCGTGGGCGGTTCGTGGCTGACGCCGAAGGACCTGATCGCCAACGGCGACTGGGCCGGCATCACCGAACTGGCAAAAGCGGCTTCCGCGCTGCGTGCTGCCTGAGCCTTCCTTGCAACGTCCTCGTTCCCGGCCCTTGACCGGGAACGAGATCGCGATGGCGTCGCTGCTGTTCCGCGACGCCATCGACTACAGCCGCGTCCGTATTCACGGCCGGCGCTACATGCCCTTCCAGCCGAAGAACTGCTGCATGACGCCGAACGGCAGCATGTATTTTCACCGGTCCTGCTTTCTTCCCGATTACTCGCGCGGCGACCCCGGCGCCATCCACTGGTTCATGCACGAGATGGTGCACGTGTGGCAGCACCAGCTGGGGTATCCGGTGCGGATGCGCGGGGCGGTGCGTCTCGGGCTTTCGTATGCCTACACGCTGCGCGAGGGCGCGCTTCTCTCCGATTACAACATGGAGGCGCAGGGCGACCTGCTGGCCGATTATTTCGTGCTGAAATTCCTGCGCCGGCCCGGCGCCATGCGCCAGGAGCGTTACCGCGACAGCCTGGCGCTGTATGAACGTGTGCTGGCGGATTTTCTGGCCGATCCGTCCAGCGTGGCGAATCTGTCGCGCGGGTATGGCCGCGGTCTGCTGAATCTGAGGCGCCTGGCAAGACGTGGGGCTTGATCTGCACATTAGGTGCGTCTCATTCGGCCGCTCCTAAGTCCCCCTTCGACCTGCGGCTTTCAACAGCAGATATTCCGAGAACCAGAGAGTGATAAAGGTGACGGCGGTTGCAGCGAGCAAGGAATAAAAGATGATGGCACCTGCGGTTTCGACATACAGGTCGGGTGCACACAGAATGATGGACAGCCAGACAGCGAAGCAGGCCAGAAAACCGGCGCCGAGGGAAAGTAGAATTCTCCGGGTCATGCGATGAACCTGGCCACTAGCCGCGACGGTGCTTTGGCCTCCATACAACCGCGGTGATGATCCCCACAGCGATGGAAGGATAGACGATGATGACGAACGCCGTCTCAACATACATCCCCGGATCGAAGATGAATATCGAAATGTAAATAAGCGCAGCCACCAAGAAGAATGCGCCAAGTGACACGAGGGTGCGTTTCATGGTGCGAAGGGCTCCGCTGATGGGCAGTTGAACATCTGATAAGCGTTACTTCCACCTGCCTGCACAATCTCCTCTACAAAGGAAGTGCAGTTGTTCACTACGATGCCCCACAACCACTTTTTCGCTAGTAAGTCGTGAAGCTTTTCATGTGCTCCCCGAGGATTGGGTAGCCTGATAGGCCAGCGGCGAATCTCGCGCTTGTTGTTCTCTCTCATATATCGCCGGTATCCATCCTCGTGCATGTACTTAGGCAACTTGTAGAAGCCCGCCACATGGAAATACCAGGCATCGCCAACGTGAAGTAGCGCATGGCCGCAGGGGTTCCCCTTGTCGCCCGATACAATGACAGCACAAACGTGCCGGAAGTCGGAGACGTCAAGCGGGCAGACAATCATTTCGTCGCCTTCATACCTGGACATAGGCGCCCCGGTTAGCAGACGCGATGGGCTGAACAGTCCCAGCCCCCCGAGGTGTTGCCTTGCATACCTCCTCGGATGCTCTGCCTGATATAGTTCCATCGAATCTTGGCATACGAAAGCTGGACCCGCTCGGCAATGATTCCCGCGTCACCGCTATCCGGCGTGATACTGGCGATCAGCAGGTTCTCGAGCTCGATGCGGAAGTAAGGAATGGGGTTGCCGTTACTATCTGCCCTCATGAATTCAAAAGTCGCCTTGCCGATAGTCTTACCTGCTGCGCATGTTTGCAGCAGGATCGGGGAAGCAATGTCTGCAAGCTTCTTGAACGTAATCGGGAGAAGGTCGGCTCTGCCGCTTGTCAGGCCTCCGGCTGTGGACGTGGTTTCGGCCCTAGGCTGATGGATCGCGTACAGAACGTTGCTGACCTCGATCCAATCCTTATGTTTTTGATCCGTCGACTCTCCTTTGATACTGTCAATCTGCAAGTAAGCGTCGTTCGCCATTGATGTCCCCGTTGCATGTCGAATGGCGATTCTTGCCCAACCGAACCGGGCGGAACTTGGCTTGAGACAGGGGAGCTGCCGAAGAAGATCAACGACTGTTCTCTTCCACGCGGCTATGGACGTTCGCTCGAACTATGGCCATAGCTTGCGGCCCCTCATCCGGCGACATATCGTGAGTTGATCCTCCGAAATCTGCGTGGCAAACTTGCTCGTCCTTTGCGTTGAGGAAATCATGCGACCTATCTTTAGTGCATTCGCTGGAGTGGTCTTTGCTTTAGCGTTGCCTGTCGCGCCCGTCTTGGCAAGCACCTGCTTTGGCACTCCGGCCAATGGGAGGATCGAGAACGCGGTGCCACTGAGCGACAAGGGGGCTAATTTTGCTCCCTATACCAAGTTAGGGGTGCTCTTGGGTCGAACTTATGTGCATGCGACTGTCCGAGCTATCGTGGAAGATGCGTACGAAGAGCTAAAGCACGATCTGCCCAAGGTGACATTCGTCTATGGTGAAACGGGACTGAGCCACGGCGGTCCGATGCCCCCGCATCGGACGCACAAGAATGGCACCTCGGTCGACTTAATGGTCCCTGTGCGAAAACTCGATGGCTCGCCGGCGCTCCTGCCCGCAACGCCACAGAATCGCTTCGGCTACGATCTGGAGTTCAGTACAGATGGTAAGTTGGGCGACTTGCACATCGATTTCAATGCGATCACTGCGCATTTGGCTCAACTGGAGAAACAGGCGCGCAATCGCGGCGTCCGTATTGCACGCGTCATCTTCGATCCAGAGTTGACGCGTCGCCTCTCCGGTACGCTACAGGGCAAGAAGCTCGCTTCGCTTCCTTTTATGAAGATGAAGCCCTGGATCCGGCATGATGAGCATTACCATGTCGATTTCGCGATCGACTGCCGGCTGTTGCGTTGATGCAGTAGGTCGGGAAGCTCACCGTAATGGCATCGCTGCGGTTTCGTATTCCAGGGCTATGCGCGCCGGCAAACGCGCAGCGCTGGCCGTAGCCGGGTTCGCGCCGTCGCCGATTTCGAACACCCGCACCAGTTCGGCCAGGGCCAGGGCCTGCTCCTGCATCGAGGCCGCCGCCGCAGCGGCCTGCTCGACCAGCGCGGCGTTCTGCTGGGTTACGCCGTCCATCTGGACGATGGCGGCATTGACCTGATCGATGCCGACCGTCTGCTCGGCGCTGGCGCCGGCGATCTCGGACATGATGTTGGTCACGCGCGCGATGCCGTCCACGATGTCCTGCATGGTGTCGCCGGCCTCGTCGACCAGGCGCCCGCCGGCGCCGACCTTGTCCACCGAATCGGCGATGAGGAGCCGGATTTCCTTGGCCGCCGCGGCCGAGCGCTGGGCCAGGTTGCGCACTTCGCTCGCCACCACCGCGAAACCGCGCCCCTGTTCACCGGCACGCGCCGCTTCGACCGCCGCGTTCAGCGCCAGGATGTTGGTCTGGAAGGCGATGCCGTCGATGACGCCGATGATGTCGGCGATCTTCTTCGAGGAGGCGCTGATCGAGGCCATGGTGCTCACCACCTGCGCCACCACCTCGCCGCCGCGGGTGGCCAGCTGGGACGCCTGCCGGGCCAGCAGGTTGGCCTCCTGCGCATTGTCTGCGTTCAGGCGCACGGTGCCGGTCAGCTCTTCCATCGAGGAGGCGGTCTCCTCCAGCGACGCGGCCTGCTGCTCGGTGCGGCTCGATAAATCGAGGTTGCCGGCGGCGATCTCCTGCGAAGCGCCGACGATGGTCTCGGTGCCGGCACGTACCGCGCTGACAGTCTTGAGCAGGCTGGCGTTCATGGCCTGCAGCGCTCCCATCAGCTCGCCGATCTCGTCGCGCGATTCGATCCGGATGTCGGCGCTCAGGTCGCCCGAGGCGACGCGCCGGGCCACGCGCACGGCATGGGCCAGCGGGTGCGTGATGCTGCGCGTGAGCAGCCAGCCGAACAGGGCCGCGCTCGCCAGGGCGAAGGCGCCGACGCCAAGCAACAGGCGGCGTCCTGCCAGCTGCAGGGCGTCGATGTCGGCCTGGGCCTGTTCGGACTGCTCCGTCTGGTAGGCCACCATCTCATCCAGCGAGGCGATATAGGCGCGCATCTGCGGGGCGACCTTGTCCTTGAAGAAGGCCTGGACCTCTGGGTGCTCGCCTCCCAGCTCGGCTTTTCGCTGGAAGCCGGCTTCGCCCAGGGCGTACCAGGTCCGGTCGTTCTCGCTAACCCGATCCAGCAGGGCCGCGCCGTCCGGCGTATGGTCCATGGCCTGCAGTTGCTCCTGTACCTTGGCGACCTTGGCACGGGCGGTCGCGATCCGCTCGTCGTAATACTGGTCGTCGCCCGGCACGTTGCTCCTGAGTTTGGCAACGAAGCGCACGCTGTTGGCGGAGACGCCTTCGAGCCAGTCCTTGGCGAGCGCAGTCTTCTGGCCGGTTTGCGCCATCACTTCTTTCGCCTCGGCGATACGTTCGAGTTGCCACAGCATGCTGCCGAGCATGATCGCCATCAGGAGAATGACTGCGGCAAAGGCGCCGCCCAGCCGGATGCCGATGTTGAGATTGTTGATTTTCATGATGCCCTAGTCAGAAAATGTGCAGTTTATAGAATAGTTATTCCAGAACTTTACTTCAAGAAGGGCCATTTGAGGGCGAAACGGGCTTATCAGACCGGGAATAATCTTGAACATTGTTGCATCTAGGAAACGAAAACTTGCTGATGAATTAAGTTTTCGCGAGCGAGAAGGGCTGCGGATGGAAGCAGGAAGAGCGCCAGCCGCGCTGCGCGGCGGCTAGTCCCCCTTGATGACTTCCTTCAGTGTGACGATGTCGAGCTTTCCCACAAAAGCAATCTGCGCCTTGCCTTCGCGCGCGATGGCAGCATCGTGCTTCAGCACCTGGCAGGCGCCGTCGGGAATCGTCATGGCCGGCCGGCCATCGATCTCGATACGGCCGGGACCACCCAGGAAGCAGGCCCGCAAGGCGTTGTGGCCGTGGCGCCGGATTTCGCGCAGGTCGTAGCGGTAGGTGGGAATCTGCCTCTGGACGTAGCTGACTTCCTCGAGCGCTTTCGCGAATTCGGCATACGAGAGCGTTTGCGTGGGCGGAACCCGGACCTTCCATGCCACGCTCATCTTCCCTTTCTGGGTCTGGGTGTTGAACATGATGGTGCCCAGTTCCAGCATGCCCAGCTTCACTTTCGGCAGCAGGAAGTAGCCGCCGCGGCGGACCGGGACGACCTGGTCGAGTTCGTCCCCGACGATGGCGACTGCCCAGGAATCCGGCGCGAACAAATCCTTCTCCGCTTCGCTCTTGGCGACGAACTCGACCCGCCCCAGCAGGTCGATCGAACGCGGTTCGGGCGGAAGCAGCGACTGCAGATAGGTCTGGATCAGGAAGAAAGGCTTGTAGGGCAGGTCGCCCCGGTTGGTCTTGCGATGGACGTGGACCGGCGCCTGCTCGTCCAGCTGCAGTCCGGCCGATCCGGCCTTCCCCGGTGCCCCTTCACGGGCCACGGCCCGGGCCGGGACGGTGGCGAGGGCGGTGAACACCATCAAGGCCGCCAGCGCCGCGACCGGCGGCGTGGCGGGATCGTACAACTTCTTCATGTCTACTCGTAACGCAAGCAATCCACCGGCAGCAGGCGCGAAGCCCGGCGCGCCGGATAGAATCCAAAGAACACGCCCACGGCCATAGCAAAGCCGCAAGCCACCAGCACGCCCTGGAAGGTCAGGTACACGTCGAACTTGCCGGTCGAGGTGATCGCCGCCGCACCGGCCGCAGCGATCGCCACGCCCACCAGGCCGCCGGCCACGCAGATCACCACCGACTCCGCCAGGAACTGCAGCAGCACCGCGCGCGGCCGCGCACCGATGGCCATGCGGATGCCGATCTCGCGGGTCCGCTCGGTGACCGACACCAGCATGATGTTCATGATGCCGATGCCGCCCACCAGCAGCGAGATCGCGCCGATCAGGCCGAGCAGCATGGCGACGCCGGCGCTGATCGTGTTGGCGGTCTCCGCGAACGAGGCCATGTTCTGCACCTTGAAATCGTCCGGACTGTCGAGGCGGATGCGGTGGCGGGCGCGCAGGGTTTCCTTGACGTCTTCTTCCGCCTCCTTGAGCGACATGTCCGGGCGTCCCTGGGCCGCGATGTAGTGCACGTTCTGCGGGAAGGGCATCTTGATCAGGTTGGCGCTGGCCGCCGTGATCGGTATCAGCACGAATTCCGAGATGTCGGAGCCGTCGATCTGCTTGCCTTCGCCGGCCAGCACGCCGATCACCTGGAAGGCGACGTTCTCGATGCGGATGTACTGCCCCAGCGGATCGGTCTTGTAGAAGAACTGGTCCGCGATCTTCTGGCCGATCACTACCATGCGACTCGATGCGCGCACGTCCGCTTCGCTGAAGATGTTGCCCTGGTCGAGCTTCCAGTTGCGGATCTTGAACATGGCCGGGGTCACGCCGTGCACCTGGCTGTTCAGGTTTTCGTTGCCCGCGCTGAGCTTGAAGCTGCCCTGCAGCGCCGGCGCAGCGCCGGTCAGGCTGGGCAGGTCGTTGAGCGCGGCCGCATCGTGGATCGACAGCGAAGGCACCGCGCCGGCGCGGGCGCGCTGGGCGGTGGTGCGGTCGCCGCCGGGGAACACGTACAGCATGTTGGTGCCGAGCTGCTGCAGTTCCTTGCCGATGAAGCGCTGCATGCTGTCGCCGATCGCCAGCAGCAGGACCACGGACGCAATGCCGATCACGATGCCGAGCATGGTCAGGGCCGTGCGCAGGCGGTTGGCCGCCATCGAGCGGAAGGATTCGATCAGTACCTGGATGAAGTTCATGCCGGCACCTCAGTGTGGTTCGTGCTCAGCTGGCGCAGGCCCTCGGCGGAGGGACCGTCGTACAGCACGCGGCCATCCTTCAGGCGCACCAGGCGGCGGCTGTAGGCGGCAACGTCGGCCTCGTGGGTGACGAGCACGATGGTGATGCCGCGCTCCTTGTTCAGTTGCTGGAAGCTGGACATGATGTCGTCGCTCGTTTGCGTATCGAGGTTGCCGGTCGGTTCGTCCGCCAGCAGCAGGGGCGGGTCGGTGGCCAGGGCGCGGGCAATGGCCACGCGCTGCTGCTGGCCGCCGGAGAGTTGGCTCGGGGTGCGCTTCGCCAGGCCGCCCAGGCCGACGCGCTCGAGCTCCTGCAGCGCGCGCGCATGCGCCTTGCCGCGGCCCCAGCCCCCGTAGATCAGCGGCAGCGCCACGTTCTCGGCCACGCTCATCCGCTTGATCAGGTTAAAGCTCTGGAACACGAAGCCGATCGCGCGGTTGCGGATGTCGGCCAGCTGGGCGCGCGACAGCGAGCGCGTGTCGGCGCCGTCGAGCAGGTAGGTGCCGCCGGTGGCCTGGTCGAGGCAGCCGAGGATGTTCATCAGGGTCGACTTGCCGGAACCGGACTGGCCCATGATGGACACGAAGTCGCCGCGCGCCACCTGCAGGTCGATCCCGTGCAGCACGCGGGTCTCGACGCTGCCGCTGACGTAGGTCTTGGTGACGCCGCGGATATCGATCAATGAAGAAGAAGTCATGTCGGCGCTCACATGTCCTCTTTCGGCTGCGCCAGCGTGCGCGTGACGACCTGGTCGCCCGCCTTCAGGCCGCCGGACACCACTTCGGTATAGCGGAAGTTCGACAGGCCGACGCGGATGTCGACCGGCTGCGGCTGGTTCTTGGCATCCAGGCGGTAGACCTTGTACTGGCGCGCGGTCTCGTTGGCGGTGCGGAAGGCGAGGTCGTCGTCCTGGCTAGGGGCCGCCGGCTTCTGCGCCACCTGCTTGACGCTACCGTCCTTGCCGGCCTTTTCCTGTTCCTGCTTGCGCAGCTTTTCCTGTTCCTCTTCCGGCAACTGGAAGCGCAGCGCGGTGGTCGGGATGCGCAGCACGTTCGGGCGGTTGGCCACCACCAGGCGCACCTGCGCCGTCATGCCGGGTTTCAGCATCTCGTCCTGGTTGTCGACGTCGAGCACGACGTTGTAGGTGACCACGTTCTGCACCACGTTGGCGGCCAGGCGGAACTGGCGCATGGTGGCGTGGAATTCGCGGTCCGGGTAAGCGTCGACCACGAAGCGCGCCGGCAGGCCGTCCTTCAGGGCGCCGACGTCGGCTTCCGACACGCTGGTGTCGATCTGCATCTTGGTGAGATCGCGCGCGATCTGGAACAGGTTCGGCGTGTTGAACGAGGCCGCCACGGTCTGGCCCAGGTCGATGGTGCGCTTGATGATGACGCCGTCGATCGGCGAGCGGATCACGCTGTTGTTCAGGTCCGCACGTGCGCGGTCGAGCTGGGCCTGGGCCAGCTGCACGTTGGCGCGGGCCACGTCCATCTCGCGGCGGCTCTGGTCGAGCGCGGTGCTGGAGACGAAGCTCTGGGTGACCAGCTGCTGGTTGCGCTGGTAGTTGGCCTCGGCCAGCTTCAGGTTGGCCATGGCGGACGCGCGGCTGGCTTCGAACTGGCGGATCTGGGCGTTGAAGATGGTCGGGTCGAGCTTGAGCAGCACCTGGCCCTTGGTGACGCGGTCGTTGAAGTCCGCGTTCAGCTCGACGACGGTGCCGGACACCTGCGAGCCGACGTTCACCAGCGCGACCGGATTGATGGTGCCGGTGGCGGTGACGGTCTGGTTGATGGCGCCCATGTCGACTGCCGCGGTGCGGTACTTCGACGGCGGCACTGTGGGCTCGCCCTTCGGCATCATCCAGGCAGCGGCCGCGCCGCACACCACGATCACCCCGGCGGCGATCGCCACCCGCTTCTTCGTCAAGAATTTCATTGTGCTGTTCTTTAACCTACGGAAAGACTTAGTGTGCTGTACGGATATCAGCTTGGCAATGCGTGATGCATCGACTGGCAAAACCATGCGACGAAGCGTCGTTTTCGGGGGCTGGACGGAGCGATCCGCTAAAATGGCGGCTTCCTTTTACCTCACTGACAGCATCATGACCCAGGACGAACTCAAGCAAGCCGTGGCGCGCGCCGCGATCGATTACGTGGTGGACGGCGAAATCATCGGCGTCGGCACCGGCTCGACGGCCAACTTCTTCATCGACGAACTGGCCAGGATCAAGGACCGCATCAAGGGCACCGTGGCCTCGTCCGAAGCGACGGCAAGCCGCCTGCGCGGCCATGGCATCCCCGTGTTCGACCTGAACGAGGTCACCTCGATGGCGGTCTACATCGACGGCGCGGACGAGATCACCGCCAGCGGCGCCATGATCAAGGGCGGCGGCGCGGCCCTGACCCGCGAGAAGATCGTGGCATCTGTAGCAAAGAAATTCGTGTGCATCGCGGACGGTTCGAAACTTGTCGAAACGTTGGGCGCCTTCCCGCTGCCGGTGGAAGTGATCCCGATGGCGCGCGCTTCGGTGATGCGCCAGCTGGCGCTGCTGGGCGGCCAGCCGCGCCTGCGCACCAAGGCCGGTTCGGATGAAGCCTTCATCACCGACAACGGCGGCGAGATCATCGACGTGGTCGGCCTGTCGATTACCGACCCGGTCGCAATGGAAGAGAAAATCAACCAGATCGTCGGCGTGATCGCGGTCGGCCTGTTCGCCAAGGCGGGCGCCAACGTTTGCCTGCTGGGCACGCCCGAAGGCGTGAAGACCCTGACTTTCTGAGCGGAGAACGCATGAAGCACGCGCTACTGCTGGTCGCCGTCCTGCTGGGCGGCTGTACGCTGTTCAAGAGCAAGGTGGAGCCGGCGCCTGTGGCGGCCGCCAAGCCGGCGGCCCCCGGCCTGGCCGACCCGAACGGCACGCCGATCGAGCGCGTGCCGTTCAGGATCGGCGTGTCGTCGGCGACGGTCGAGAAGCTGGCGAAGCAGCAGGGCTGCACGAGCGGGCAGGGCGCCGGTCTGGTGACCGAGCCGGGGCCGGTGGAGGTCTACCGGATGCGCTGCGAGGATGGGAAAGTATTCATGGCGCGCTGTGAATTGCGCCAGTGCGTGAAGATGTAGTCTCCCGAGGTCGTAGGCGCGGTGGCGCCTACGACGAACCAGATCGCGCCAGGGAGCGCGCTCAATCCTCCAGCTTCAACACTTTGGCAATATCCTCCCACGCCACGGCCTTGAAGTTCTGCGGCCCATCCGGCATTCGCTTGAACCCATCCTGCACCACCAGCATCCCCCGCCCGTACACCCCACCCAGGTTGGCCGACGTCACCTCCAGCCCATCGGTCTCCGACGCGCCATCGATCCCGTTGGCCGCATCCGTCCCGATCCGGAACGCTCCGCGCACCCTGAAGGGCGCCGCCGCATCCAGCACCACATAGCTGTTGTTCCCCTGGCTCGAGACCACGAGATAGCTCTTGCCGGCGCCATGGTAGATGCCCATGCCCTCGACATCGGCATGCAGCACCGGCCCTACCGGCAATACCATCTTCAATGTCGCTGGCTGGTCGGCGCGGACCGAGGTGACCCACAGGCCGCGCCTCTCTTCGCCCACGAACAGCAGGCCGCTGCGGTCGTCCGCCACGCAGCCCTCCGGCTGGGTCGCCACCCTGAAGCTGCGCGCCAGGCGGGCGACGAAGCGGCCGCCGTCGCGGGTGATCCGGTAGTGCTCATAGCGGCCGTCCTTGTCGTTCACGAAGGCGTCCAGTCCGCCCTCGCTGTTACGGGACACGCAGGTGCCGTAAATGTCGCCCAGGCCGGTCGGCAGGCGCGCCGCCTCGCTCACCTCACCCTGCGCGCTGATGGCAAACAGCACCATCGCATTCTGGTCCCGCTGGGTAGCCACGGCCAGGTCGAAACGCTCGGCGCCGAAGCGCAGGTCCTGGCGCAGGTCGACGTTGTTCAGGCGTCCCGCTTCCAGCAGCTGGGTCTGGCGTCCCTGCAGGTCGTACACCAGCAGTCCCTGCTTCTTGTTGGTGCCGAGGATGCGCGAACGGGTCGGGTCGGTGGGATGGACCCAGATGGCGGGATCGTCCGCGGCGTCGCCCGTACGTGCGACCGGCTCGGTCTGCATGCGCGGCAGCACGGTCGGCAGGGGAGGCAGTGGCGCAGTGCCGGCCTTCCAGCCGAGCGAGGGCGCCTGCCAGCCTTTGCCGGTACGGACCAGCAGCCGCTCGGACGCTGGTTCCAGTGCCACCAGCTGCTGTGCACCGAGTGCGCGTGGCCGCAAGGACTGCCAGCGTCCGCCGTCGCGGCGCCAGGTCAGCAGGTCACCCTTGTCGTCGATGGCAGCCAGGCCGCCCCGCAGGACGGCCAGTGCACCGATCTCGCCAGCCAGCTTGCCATGGGGAGTGCGCAGCGCCACCGGCGAGCGCGCCGGTGGACCCTCGGCCTGGGCGCCGTAGGCCCATACGCCCATGCCCTCCTCGGCCACGAACAGGGTGTGGTTCGCATCGTCGACGCGGCAATGCTGGACGCTTGGGGGCAAGGCCAGGCGGCGCACCAGGCGATACTCGGCACCCAGCAGCCACTGCTGCGCCTGGCCGTCCTTGGCCGCCAGGAATACGTGGTCGAGACCTTGGGCGTCACGGTACAGACAAGCGGCTTCGATGCCGTAGCCGGTTTCCGGGAGAGCAGGCAGCGCTGCCAGGGTGCCGGCCCGGGTGTCGACCCGCACCGGCAGCAGGCGCTCGGCATTCGAGTCGATCACGATCGCCAGCGCGCCGCCGTCCACGGGACGCAGGTCGAGCTGCTCGCCGCGCAGGGCCAGGACGGCGCGTTCGTGCCCGTCGGTGTCGACCAGGCGCAGGCCGCGCTTGTCGAGCGCCAGCCAGCTGCCGCCGGGCAAGGCCGCCAGCTCTTCCGCCTTGTCGAGCGCCGCCGGCACGACAGGCGCGGCGAATGCCGGGATAGCCGCCAGCAGGGCGGACAGGAAGGCCGGGAGTATGATGCTGTTCATCCGCATGTTCATTAGAAGATGCTCGCTTTCAGGCCGATCTTGTAGCTGCGGCCGTACTGTTCATACTGGGCGTTGCGGGCGCGCTCGCCCTGGTACACATAGTATTTCTCATTGTTGAGGTTACTGGCATCGAAGGTCAGCTGCCAGCGCTTGTCGAGCTTCCACGAGAGCGAAAAGTCGAGCTGCTTCTGGGCGTCGACCCAGCGGTCCTGGCTTGCGTCGAGCACGTCCTCGCCCAGCTCCAGCAGGTAGGAAGACTTGTAGTTCAGGGCCAGGCGGGCGCTGAACGGGCCATTCTCGTAGCCGAGCATCACATTGCCGACCCGGTTGGACTGGCCCGGCAGGCGGATGGTCCGTGCCGAGCGCGCGCCGTCTTCACCCCTGCTATCGATGCCGGCGCGCGAGTGGGTCACGGCGCCGTTGATGCCGACCAGCAGGCCGTTGAACGGCGCCGGCAGCATGCGCAGCGGTTGCTGCCAGGACAGTTCGATACCACGCACCCGCGCCTCGCCGCCGTTGGCGTAGGAGATCGCGCTGGAGTAGTCAAGCCAGGCGCCGCTGCCGGCCAGGTTGGTGGTGTAGGTGAAGTCACGGATCTGCTTGCTGAACACATAGGCCGAGACCACGCCTTCCTTGCCGATCAGGCGTTCAAACCCGACGTCCAGGTTGTGCGAGCGAAGCGGCGCCAGCTCCGGGTTACCGATGACGGCTTCGTCGCCGTCCAGGCTGATGCCGGGCGCCAGCTGGCTGAAGTTGGCGCGCACCACCGAGTTGGTCCATGCGGCGCGCAGGCTGGTGGCCCCGTCGAGGTCGAAACGCAAGTGCAGGCCGGGCAGCCAGTTGGTGTAGGAACGGCCGGCGTCGCGGGCATTGATCCCGTCGTCGGCCACCTGCGAGCCGCTCGCCTTGAAGCGGGTCCGCTCGGCGCGCACACCCGCCAGCAGCCACCAGGCGCCGCTGCGCAAGCTGGCCTGCAGGTAGGCGGCGTCGATGTCTTCCCGCATGCGGAAGTCGTCCAGCGCCGATTCGGCTGCGAGGAGCGCGCCGGCACGGGGCAGGGCGGCCAGCCGGGCGCGTACCAGGGCCGGGTCGATGGCCTGGCCGATGTGGCCGAGTTTGTAGTCGAGCTGGTTGGGAGCGACGAAGGCGCTCAGCGAGGTCGGACCGGTGCCGAAGTAGTCGCTGTCGTCCGGATCGTCGCTGCCGTATTCCCATTCGTCGGCATCGTTGTCCTTGTCGCGGCGGGTGGCCTTGGCGCCGAACTTGAGCGCGCCAAGCCAGTCGCCGGCGGCGAAATCGCGCTGCAGGTCCAGGCGCAACTGGTTGCTGCGGTCTTTCGCGTATTCGCGCGACAGGGCAAACCCTTTTACCTCGTAGTTGGCGGCGTCGAACGCGGCAGCCGGCGCGACCAGGCGCAGCACGCGGCCATTGGTGAAGCCGACGCCCTCGAAGTCGTCCACGTTGCGAAAGTGCGCGTCGCCGAGCGCATCGGGCGTCTCGTCCGTGGCGCGGCTGGCGGCAGCTTCCAGGTGCAGTTTCCAGCCCGCGCCGAAGCGGTGGTCGAGTACGCCGGTCAGCGAACGGATCTCCTGGGTGTACTTGCGCTGGCGCAGGCGGCGTTCGAGGCGCGCGGTATCCAGGTCGCCTTCCGCCACCTCGTCGCCGTCGAAGTCGCCCACGGTCAGGCGGTCGCGCGACTCTTCGTCCGAGAAGCGGCTCACGAAACCACGCAGTGCAAGGCTGGTCCGGGCGTCCGGCCGGTAGTCGAGGTTGAGGGCGCCGGCACGGCGCTCGCGCTGCGGCAGGTAGTCGCGCAGTTCGAATCCGGACAGGCGATCGCCATCCCAGGCGCCGCCGGTCTCCACGTTGTCGGAGCCGAACTTGCGCTTCTCGCCCGACAGCCCGGCAGCGATACCGAGCCTGCCGTCCATGAAGCGCTGTGCCCACAGCAGGTTGCCCTGCGGGCTGTACCGGCGGGTGTTGCCGTCGCGGCCCACTGCCGCGCCGACGCTGAACAGGGTGCCGGGCAGGTCGAAGGCCGACAGGGTCTTGACCTCGACGGTGCCGCCCAGCGAGTTGGCGTCCTGGTCGGGCGTGCTGGATTTCGACACCGTCAGCGAGCGCACCAGGCCGGCCGGCAGCACGTCCAGCGCCACCGCGCGGCGCGAGGCTTCCGGCGAGGGCACCAGTGCACCGTTGATGGTCACGCTGTTGTAGTCCGCATCCAGGCCGCGCACGACCACGTAGCGGCCTTCGCCCTGGTCGCGCTGCACCGACACGCCCGGCATCCGCGCCAGCGCCTCGGCCGCATTCTTGTCTGGCAGGTGGCCGATGTCGTCGCTGCTGACGACGCTGACGATGTTGTCGGCCTGTTCCTGGGCAGTAATGGCGTGCGCCAGGCTGGCGCGCTGGCCGGTGATGACGACACTGGGTTCGTCGGCGGCATGAACGCCGGTCGCGGACAGCAGGCCGGCGGTGAGGGCGGGAAGGGCGAAGTAGCGCATGGGGGAACCGTGTTGTTGGAATGCGGCGGATTCTGGTGGCCGAATGTGACGTACCGGTGACGGCAATCCGGCCACCGGCCACTGGGTGGATCGAATGAGCCGAATTGACCCCCTTGGCATATCGGTGCGTCCTGTGGCAGCGCTCCTGATCGCCGGAACCTGGGGCAGGCGGCTGAGCCGTTCGGACCCGTGCGCAGGCGCCACAGGCTTGTCGTCCTGTCATGCTGCTGTCACGCGCCTGCGCTACGTTAGGACGCCCTGCTTTCTGCTTCCTTGCGCCATGCCCTTTGCCATCCGCCCTGTTCTCCTGCTTGCCGGCCTGCTGTGCAGCCTCATGCTGCTGTTCGCGGCCGCCGGCACGGTCCTGCCGCCCGCGCAGTGGAACTGGATGGATATCGCGGGCGAGGGCGGCACCGCGCTACTCGCGGCCGTGTGGTGCCTGATCGTCCTGAACAGCCGTCCGGACGGGCGCGTGACGCGCCTGCTGGCGGGCGGGCTGGCCTGCATCATGCTGGGTTCGTGGGCCGACTGCCTGGACGAGGCCATCGACGTCGACCGGCATGCCCTATGGGACAACGCGCTGGAGGCGCTGTTGCCGCTGGGTATGCTGGTGCTGACGGTCGGCTTGTATTATTGGCGCCAGGAGCAGGCCACGCTGGCCGAGCACATGCGCAAGCGCGAGCGGCTGTTCCGCAACCATCGTCCCTTCGATCGCATCACCCAACTGGCCGATGCCGCCTACCTGCGCGAGCAGCTGCGCCTGGAGAGCCGGCGCGACGGCGGCCAGGAATGCGTGCTGGTGCTGTTCGACATCGACGGCTTCCACCGCATCAACCGGGAGCACGGCCATGCCGAAGGGGACCGCGTGCTGCAGGCAGTCGCCCACATGCTCTTGCTGAACCTGCGCAACGATGACCTGCTGTGCCGCTATGCCGGCGACCGTTTCGCGGTCCTGATGCCTGGATTCGGGGTGAATCAAGCGGCAGATGCCGCCGCTCACCTGTGCTCCATGGTGGGCGCGATGCGTCACCACGCGGCAAGCGGCCCCGTGCCCATCACCCTGCGTCACGGCAGTGCGCCGACGCGCGGCGCGCCGGACGCGCTGCTGGCCGATCTGTGCCGCCGGATGGATGCGGCGTGATCGACTGGCAGCCGGCGGGAGAACCCTCGATTCCGGCGCGGCAGCAGCCGGCGCTGGCGCTGGAGTACGGCCGCTCGCGCGATGCAGGCGACGCCGACTTGCTGCGCGACACCGGCCTGCTGGCTGGCCTGTCGCCCGACAGCCTGGTGTCGCCGGCCCAGTACCTGCAGCAGCTGTCCAACACCCTGCGCGTGCTCGGCAGCCCGGACACCAGTTTCATGCTGGGCCAGCTGCTACTACCCGGACATGACGGGGCGGCCAGCCATGCGCTGGTGCAGGCGCCGAACCTGCGTGTGCTGCTCCAGACCCTGTGCCGCTACCATGCGCGCCTGACGCCGCTGCTGCGACCGCGCTTCGAGCACTGGGGCGAGGTGGCGCTGGTGTATTGGATCGATGCCTATGGCGCGCCGGGCATCCGGCCGGCCCTGGTCGAGATGCACATGACGGCGCTCGTCGGCCTGTGCCGCTGGCTGGGCGGCGAGCGCCTGCCGTGGCGTTTCTGCTTCAACCGCGCGGCGCCGCGCCATGTCGAGCAGCACCACGTGCACCTCGGTACCGAGCTGCGCTTCGGCTGCCAGCTCGACGCCATGCTGATCCCCGCGTCCTGGCTCGACCAGCCGTGGCCGCGCGCCAGCGAGCTAGCCTCGCGGCTGGCGCAGCAGGCCGCCGCGCTCGAAGCGTCGCGCGCACCCGGGCTGCTGGCGGCGCTCTACGATTACCTGCTGACCAACGTGCGCGCGGTGCCGACGCTGGAGCGGACAGCGGCTGATTTCGGGGTGAGTCCGGCGACCTTCAAACGGCACTTGTTGCGCCACCATACCCACTTCCAGGGCGAGCTGGACCAGGTGCGAACGCACGTGGCGCTGTGGCTGCTGCAGGTGAAACGGGCGGACAACGAGGAGGTGGCGCGCTACCTGGGCTTTCATGATGCGGCCAATTTCAGGCGCTCGTTCAAGCGCTGGACAGGGCTGACACCGGGGCCGATCAGGGCGGCGATGCAAGGGGAACTGGGGTGGCTTTTGGGATGACGGGGGAGCGAGCGGCTGAGCGCATCGCAATGGACAGGACTCGGCGCAGCGTAGGGTGGACGGCGAAGCCGTCCACCCTACAAACGCTTTAAGCTGCCGGCGGCACGTAGCCCTGCGCCTGGTCGGCAGCGCCATCACCGAAGAAGTGACGTTCCATCTGCGTCGCCAGGTACTTGCGCGCGCGGTCGTCCGCCAGGTTCAGGCGGTTTTCGTTGATCAGCATGGTCTGGTGCTTCAGCCATGCCTGCCAGGCCTCTTTCGAGACCGACTGGTACAGCTTCTTGCCCATTTCGCCTGGTACCGGCGGGAAGTCCAGTCCTTCGGCTTCCTTGTTCAGTTTGATGCATTGGACGGTGCGGGCCATGGTATTGCTCCTGTATCTGTTAAGTACGCGCTAATGCGGGTCAGACCGACATTATAGAGTCTTGATGAAAACCTGTGACCGGCGCTGCCAGTTGTACATGTGCTGGCGGTCCTTGGGCAGGTCGTCCACCGTGGCCGGCACGAAGCCGCGCTTCTTGAACCAGTGCGAGGTGCGGGTGGTCAGCACGAACAGCTTGGTCAGGCCGGCCGCGCGGGCCCGGTTCTCGATGTGCTTGAGGATGCGCTCGCCGTCGCCCTGGGTCTGGGCGTCGGGACTCACGGTCAGGCAGGCCATTTCTCCCATCTTCGCTTCCGGGAAGGGGTAGAGCGCGGCGCAGCCGAAGATCACGCCATCGTGGTCGATCACCGAGAACTGGTCGATCTCGCGCTCGATCAGCTCACGGCCGCGGTACACCAGGGTGCCGTCGGCTTCCAAAGGTTCGATGAGCTTGATAATTCCGCCGACGTCCTCAATTGTGGCCTGGCGGAGACTCTCGAGGTTCTCGTGGCTGATCATGGTGCCGACGCCGTCGTGGGTGAACAGTTCCAGCAGGGCGGAGCCGTCCATCTCGAAGGGCACGATGTGGGCGCGGTCCACGCCGCTGTTGCAGGCCTTGATGGCATGCCGCAGGTAGAAAGCGGAATCGGGCGGCAGGAAACCGGCCTGCAGCACCGCTTCGGCCTGGTGCGAGGACAGTTCGCGGATCTCGGTGCCGGCCGCGTCGCTCATCATGCCGGTCTCGGTGATGAAGATCAGCTTGTCGGCGTGCAGGGCGATCGCGGCCGAGGCGGCCACGTCTTCCATGGTCAGGTTGAAGATCTCGCCGGTGGGCGAAAAGCCCAGCGGCGACAGCAGCACCAGGCTATCCTCGGTCTGCAGGATCGGCTGGATCTTTTCGGCGACGATCTTGCGGGTCACGCCGGTGAGTTCGAAGTCGACGCCGTCGATCACGCCCAGCGGACGGGCGACGACGAAGTTGCCGGAGACGATGCTGATCTGGGCATGCGACATCGGGGTGTTCGGCAAACCCTGGCTGAAGGCGGCTTCGATGTCGAGACGCAATTCGCCGGCGGCTTCCTTCGCGCATTCGAGCGCGGCGGGGTCGGTGATCCTCACGCCGTTATGGAAGCGGCCTTCGACGTTACGCAGGGCGAGCTGCTCCGCTACCTGCGGACGCGAGCCGTGCACCAGCACCAGGCGGATGCCGAGTCCCAGCAGCAGGGACAGGTCCTGGGCCAGCACCGGCAGGGCGCCGGCTGCGACCAGTTCGCCCGGGAAGGCGACGACGAAAGTCTTGCCGCCGAAGGTGTGAATGTATGGCGCGACAGAGCGCAGCCACTGGACGAATTGGGTAGGATTTTCCATTTGCCGCATTATAATTCGCTGCGCGTTGTGCGCACAAAATACCTTGTAAAAATCAATGTCTGAACAGAGTAACAAGCCTTCGCCCCAGCAGGCGCGCGCCGCATCCCCGAATCCTTCCGCCAGCGGCCCACGCGATGGGCGGCGGCGCGAGCGTGGCGAACGCAGCGAGCGTCCGGCGCGCGAGGAAGCAGCGCCTTTCCGCAACCCGCTCCCGACGATCACCTTCCCCGAAGACCTGCCGGTCTCGAGCCGCCGCGCCGAGATCGCGAAAGCGGTGAGCGAGAACCAGGTCGTCATCGTCTCGGGCGAAACCGGCTCCGGTAAAACCACCCAGCTGCCGAAGATCTGCCTGGAGCTGGGCCGCGGCCAGAAGGGTCTGATTGGCCATACCCAGCCGCGCCGTATCGCCGCATCGAGCACCGCCAAGCGCATCGCGCAGGAACTCGGCTCGCCGCTGGGCGAGCACGTGGGCTTCAAGGTGCGCTTCAACGACACCCTGTCGAAGGGCGCCTCGGTCAAGCTGATGACCGACGGTATCCTGCTGGCCGAAACGCAGACCGACCCGCTGCTGCGCGCCTACGACACGATCATCATCGACGAGGCGCACGAACGCAGCCTGAACATCGACTTCCTGCTCGGCTACCTGAAGCAGCTGCTGCCGCGCCGTCCGGACCTGAAGGTGATCATCACCTCGGCGACCATCGACGCCGAGCGCTTCGCGCGCCACTTCGGCACGCCGGAAAAACCGGCGCCCGTCATCGAGGTCTCGGGCCGCCTGTACAAGGTGGAAGTGCGATATCGTCCGGTGGACCGCGACCCGGTCACGGGCGCCAATGCCAAGCCCGGCGAGCCGGCCCCGAATGTGTCAAATAAGGCGCAAGTCGCGCGCGACAAGCGCGACCTGATGGAAGCGGTGGTGGACGCCGTCGATGAGCTGTGCCGCATCGGTTCGGGCGACGTGCTGGTGTTCCTGCCGGGCGAGCGCGAGATCCGCGACTGCGCGGAAAGCCTGCGCAAGCATCATCCGCCGCACGTCGAGATCCTGCCCCTGTTCGCCCGCCTGTCGGTGGAAGAGCAGGATCGCGTGTTCAAGACCACCAATGCGCGCCGCATCGTGCTGGCCACCAACGTGGCCGAGACCTCGCTGACCGTGCCGGGCATCCGCTACGTGGTCGACACGGGCCTGGCGCGCGTCAAGCGCTACAGCTTCCGCAACAAGGTCGAGCAGCTGCAGATCGAGCCGGTCGCGCAATCCTCGGCCAACCAGCGCGCCGGCCGCTGCGGCCGCGTGGCCGACGGCGTCTGCATCCGCCTGTTCGAGGAGGATGATTTCAACAAGCGTCCGAAGTTCGCGGATCCGGAGATCCTGCGTTCCTCGCTGGCCTCGGTCATCCTGCGCATGAAGTCGCTGCACCTGGCCGACGTCGAGACCTTCCCCTTCATCGAGCCGCCGCAAGGCCGCGCGATCGCCGACGGCTACCAGCTGCTGCAGGAAGTCGGCGCGGTCGACGATGCCAACGAACTGACCCCGCTGGGCAGGAAGCTCGCCAAGCTGCCGCTCGACCCGCGCGTGGGCCGCATGATCCTGGCCGCGGTCGACAACGATTGCCTGACCGAGATGCTGATCGTGGCCTCGGCGCTGTCCACCCAGGATCCGCGCGACCGCCCGATCGAGTACCAGCAGCAAGCCGACGAGAAGCACAAGAAATTCGCCGACGAGAAGTCCGAATTCCTCAGCTACCTGAAGATCTGGGCCTGGTTCGAGGACGCCATCGCGCACAAGAAGTCGAATCGCCAGCTGCAGGAGAACTGCCGCGCCAACTTCCTGTCGCAGCTGCGCCTGCGCGAATGGCGCGACGTGCATTCACAGCTTCTCACCGTGGCGCGCGAGCAGGGCTGGCGCCTGAACGCCGCGCCAGCCACCTACGACCAGCTGCACATGGCGCTGCTCACCGGCCTGCTGGGGAACATTGGCTTCAAGGCCGAGGACGAGCCGGTATTCCTGGGCGCGCGCGGCATCAAGTTCCACATCTGGCCGGGCTCCTATCTTGCCAAGAAGCCGGGACGCTGGGTGATGGCGGCCGAACTGGTCGAGACCGCGCGCCTGTACGCGCGCACCATCGCGCAGATCCAGCCGGAATGGGTGGAGAAGATCGGCGCGCACCTGCTCAAGAAATCCTGGGGCGAGCCGCGCTGGGAAAAGCGCCAGGCCCAGGTCACCGCAACCGAGCGCGCCACCCTGTACGGCATCGTCGTCTACAGCAACCGCCGCATCAACTACAGCCAGCACAACCCGCTTGAAGCGCGCGAGATCTTCATCCGCGACGCGCTGGTGGCGGGCGACTACGAGACCCGCGCGCCCTTCTATGCGCACAATCACAAGCTGGTGCGCGAGATCGAGAACCTCGAGCACAAGTCGCGGCGCCTGGACGTGCTGGTGGACGAGCAGCTGATCGCCGCCTTCTATGACAAGGAAATCCCGCACACGGTCGTGAACGGCGCGGGTTTCGAGAAGTGGTACAAGGACGCCGCGCGCGACAACCCGAAGCTCTTGTTCCTGGTCCGCGAAGAGCTGATGCGGCACGAGGCGGCCGGCGTCACCACCGAGCTGTTCCCGAAGACGATGAACGTCACCGGCATCGAGATGGGCCTCACCTATCACTTCGAACCGGGCAGCCCGCGCGACGGCGTGACCCTGGCGGTGCCGCTGTTCGCGCTGAACCAGATTCCCCAGGAACGTGCGGGCTGGCTGGTGCCGGGCATGCTGAAGGAGAAGGTGCACCTGCTGCTGAAATCCCTGCCCCAGAAGCTGCGCCGCCATTGCGTGCCGCTGCCGGAGTACGCCGCCAACTTCTTCGAGCGCCACCAGGACCCGCTGCGCTTCGCCAAGGGCGATCTGGTCGACGCCCTGATCGCCGACATCCACATGCATACCAGCGCACGCGTGCTCACGGGCGACTTCAAGCTCGAGACCCTGCCGGCGCACTTGTTCATGAACTTCAAGGTGATCGACGAGCACGGGCGCCAGCTCGACATGGGCCGCAACCTGGCGACCCTGCAGGCCGAGCTGGGCGGCCAGGCACGCCAGAGCTTCCAGAAGATGGCGGAAGCCACGCCGGCGGCCGCGCCTGCGAAGCTGCAGGCGGCGCCGGCCGCTCCTCCGCCTGCAAGGGGAAAGGGCAATGCGCCGGTCACGAAATCGGCCGGACAGGCATCAGGCGCCGCGCCCGCTGCGCCGGCGCCAGGCGCGATCCAGCACACGGGTCTCAGCACCTGGAGCTTCGGCGAGCTGCCGGAACTGCTGGAGATCACGCAGGGCAAGCTGACCCTGATCGGCTTCCCGGCGCTGGTGGACAAGGGCACGCACTGCGACCTGGAAGTCTTCGACGACCCGAACGTGGCGGCGCGCACCCACCGCATCGGCCTGCGCCGCCTGTTCGCGCTGCAGCTCAAGGATCAACTGAAGTTCGCCGAGAAGAACATCCCCGGGCTGCAGGGGATGGGCATGCAGTTCATGAGCGTGGGCACGCAGGAAGACCTGCGCGACCAGATCATCGCCAAGGCGATCGACATCGCCTGCCTGCAGGATCCGCTGCCGATCAACTCCGGAGAGTTCAACAAGCGCAAGGACGAAGGCAAGGGCCGGATCGGCCTGTTGATCAACGAGATCGCGCGCCTGGTGGGCTCGATCCTGGGGGAGTTCCACGGCATGCCGAAGCGCATCCAGAGCCTGCCGCCGGCGGTGCAGCAGGACATCCAGTCGCAGCTGCAGGGCCTGATCCACAAGCGCTTCATCGCGGACAACGAGTACAGCCAGCTGGCGCACTTCCCGCGCTACCTGAAGGCGATCAACGTGCGCATCGAGAAGCTGCGCGGCAATCCTTCGCGCGACGCCCAGCTGATGGCGGAGTGGCAGAACGCGGCCAGCCAGTTCCAGCGCACGCTCAAGAACCAGGCCGGCAAGAACAACGACCCGCGCATGCTTGAATTCCGCTGGATGCTGGAGGAACTGCGGGTGTCGCTGTACGCGCAGGAGCTGCGCACGCCGATGCCGGTGTCGGCCAAGCGCCTGCAGAAGGTGTGGGAATCGATGATCCGTTGATGTTCGTGGGGTGGACGGCGAAGCCGTCCACCCGACAAGATCATTGCTAGCCGATATTGCTGCCCCGAATCCGGCTCAGATCCTTGTCGTCCCCATCATGCCCGGGCCGCGGATCGGCGCTGCCGCCGACGCCGTAGGAGTCGCCATGCACGCTCCCCGAGCCGACGCTGGCGCCCAGGCTGCTGCCGGCGCCGCCGGTGCTGCCGGCCGAGCCGGCTCCCATGCTGGAACCCATGCCGCTGCCTATTGCCGAGCCAGCGCCCATGGCGCCTGCCGTGCCGCTCATCGTCGCACCCGGCCCCATGGTCGGCGCCCCGGAGCGATTCGGGTCGGTGCCATAGAAGCTGTGGATGCCGCCGGCCCAGCCCACGTCGCTCATGTCCGGCCACGCATCCTTGTCGAAGCCGGGCGCGTTCTTCAGCCTTTCCTTGTCCACGTTGAGCACCATGCGCTTGTTCGCGGTGTCCAGGTGCAGGGCCTGCCATGGCACGGCGAACAGCTTTTCGCCCATGCCGAGGAAGCCGCCGAAGGCCAGCACCGCATAGGCGACCTGGCCGGTCTGCATGTCGAGCATGATTTCCTTGATGTCGCCGAGGTCTTCCTCCTGCGCGTTGACGACGCTGTCTCCGATCAAGGTGTCGGCGCCCATCAGGGCAGGCCCGGGGCCGGTGCTGCGGGTGTTCCTGTACATGCCATATTTGTCGCGATCTGCGTAGCTCATCACATACCTCCTTGGGTCCTTGGTTGGCCACGAAGCAGAGTAGAACGCCGCCCTGCTGGCCGCATGATATGGCGCAATCGTGCAGGGGCGCGCGCGGATGGAAAGGATGAGCCTGCGCGCTATGCGAGCTGGCGCACAGAACAGTAATTGCAACGTGGTTATTGTGCTAAGTAATGTTTCGGAGACAAAACAAATGACCGTCAATTCGCGCTGCAACTACACCGGCCTGTTCAGCAAACGCATCCCGACTCGTTCGCTCGGTTCCTTTGTCGCCCGCCTGAGCTGGTTCGGCCGCCGCTGAACCGGGGCGCAGCGCGCGGGCTGGCCCCGGCCCGCGCGCCAGTCTCAGGGCACGCTCAGGGGTTGCCGCCGCCGCCCGATACGCCGTAGACGTGCGCGGTGGTGTAGCTCGACTCGTCCGACGCCAGCGTCACATAGGTGGCCGCCAGCTCGGCCGGCTGGCCCGGCCGCTTCATCGGCGTGTCCCCGCCGAAGCTCTTCAGGTTTTCCTGCGTCTGGCCACCCGACACCTGCAAGGGCGTCCACACCGGCCCCGGCGCCACCGCATTCACCCGGATTCCTTTCGAGGCCAGCTGCTTGGCCAGCGACTTGGTCATCGCCACCTCGGCCGCCTTGCTCATCGCATAGTCCAGCAGGTTCTCCGATGGATCGTAGGCTTGCTGTGAAGCGGTGTTGATGATGCAGCTGCCGGGCTTGAGGTGCGGCAGCGCCGCCCTGGTGATCCAGAACATCGCATACACATTGGTCTTCATGGTCCAGTCGAAATCCGCGGTCGAGATGTCCTCGATCGACTGCGCCGACTTCTGGCGCGAGGCATTGTTGACCAGGATGTCGAGCCCGCCCAGCTGGCGCGCCGCTTCGTCCACCAGCTTGCGGCAGAAGGCTTCGTCGCGGATGTCGCCGGGGATCGCGACCGCCTTGCGCCCCGCCTGCCGGATCAGCTGCAGCACTTCCTGGGCATCCGGCTCCTCGGCCGGCAGGTAGTTGATGGCCACGTCCGCGCCTTCGCGCGCGAAGGCGATCACGGCGGCGCGGCCGATGCCCGAATCGCCGCCCGTCACCAGTGCCTTGCGTCCGGCCAGGCGTCCGCTGCCGCGGTAGGTGGTTTCGCCATGGTCCGGGCGCGGCGTCATCTTGCTGGCCAGGCCCGGCCAGGGCTGCTCCTGCTTGGGGAAGGGTGGGGCCGGGTAGCGCATCGCCGCTTCGCGGGCGCGGCCGGGCGGCGGCTGGTTGGCGGCCGCGCCGGTTTGCTGGGCCATCGCGGGGACGGCCGCGGCGCCGGCCGCGAGTCCGGTGGCAACGGTGCTGACGAAGCGGCGGCGCGAAGGCGCCACGGCCTCGCCGTCTTGCTTGTTATCCGAATCCATTTTTTCTCCTGAAGGTATGGGATGCATTCCTGCTGGCCTCATCTGGCGCAACGATGGTAGCCATGATCGGTAAGGCAGGGCATTCGCTAGCTTTAAGGAAAGAAATAAATAATCCTTGTTGTTTCGCACACCTGTGCTAAAGTGACTTCATGAACACGACTGCCAAGAGCGAAGCCACCTACGCGACGATCCTCACGGCCGCCTATGACATGGCCGCTGGCGAGGGCATCGGCAAGGTATCGCTGGGCGAGCTGTCCAAGCGCACCGGCATCAGCAAGAGCGGCGTGTTCTCGCGCGTCGGCTCGCTCGAAGCCCTGCAGGCCGCGGTGCTGGACGAATACGACCGCCGCTTCAGCGAAGAAGTGTTCGTGCCGGCGCTGCAGGCGCCGCGCGGCCTGCCGCGCCTGACGATGCAGGTCGAGCTGTGGCTGAAGAAGATCGGCAACGAGACCGCGCGCGGAGGCTGCCTGTACACCGCCGGCGCCTTCGAGTTCGACGACGTGCCGGGACCGCTGCGCGACCGCATCGAGGCTGGGGTGACGCGCTGGCGCGCCTCGCTGCGCAAGACGGTGCTGCAGGCGATGGAAGCCGGCCACCTGCGGCCCGATACCGAACCCGAGCAGCTGGTGTTCGAGATCTACAGCCTGGCGATCGGGGTGATGCATGACGCGCGCTTCCTGCGCGCGAACGCGGTGCCGCGGCGGGCGCAGCGGGCGTTCAACCGCCTGATATCAACCTATAAAAGTTTTAACGATCTGGAGTAGGGATGTGCAAAGCGGGACCGGCGACGCCTGTCCCTTTTTTTGAACTAATTTCGCACACCTGTGCGAAATCAAGCTGAGCTGAAGGAGTCGATCATGTCTGCGTTCTGGTTGCTGCTGGTTCCCGTTGCGGGGTTTGCGTGGTTCAGCGTACGTGCTGTGATGTGCGCGTTGCCGAAGTCGAATGAGGATTTCGTGTTTTGTTAGCGCAGCAGCTTGAGCCCCGGCGGCAGCGCATCGCCCAGCATGCGGGTCTCGACGGCCTGGTCGAGTTCGACCACCTCGCGCACCATGGCCGACCAGCTGGCCGGCGCGCCGCTGGACGACAGGCGCCGCAGTACCTCGTCGCGGACCTCTTGCTTGACGTCGCGCGAGCGGTCGCCGGTCATGCGGGCGATGTGGGCGGCGGCAAAGCCGGCCGGCTCGATCTTCTTCCAGTCGAGCTGCAGGAGCTGGTCCAGCCAGCTTTCGGCGGAGGCGCTGGGCGCCACCTCGTGGGCGGCGCCGTGGAAGGATTGGCGCGCACCCACGCGTCCCAGGGCCCACAGGTAGCGTCCGTAGCGCGCCGCGGCGCGCGCATCGATCTTGGCCGCTGGCGGCATCTCCATGATCTGCTTGACGAGCCAGTCGCCGATCTCGGCCTTGTAGGCGGACGGGATGCGCTCCAGCGAGGCGCCGACGCGCAGCATGTCGTCCTCGGTGCCGTCCACCAGCGTCACCGGACGGCGGCCGCGCTCGGATTCGTCGGCCTGCAGGTTGAAGGCGAAGTCGTCGAGCAGGCGTAGTTGGGCTTCGACGGAGAGACCGCCGGCCACGCGCCGCCACAGCGTCCACCATTCGGCGCGCGCCTGGCTGTCCTTGTGGTACTGGACCCCGGCCTCGAACATCGCCCACAGCTGCTCGATGCGCCATTCGTCGAGCGGATGGCCGAAGCCGGGACGCAGGCAGTAGCCGGCCAGGTTCAGCCACACGCGTTCGTGCTCGGCGGAGCGGCGGCGGCCTTTGGCGCGCACCAGCAGGGCGTCGAACAGGCGGCGCAGCAGCGGCGTGGTCCAGCGTTCGCGTCCGCCCAGCAGGTGTTCGAGCGAGGCGCGCAGCTGGCGCACCTCGCGCGGGTCGACCTGCTGCGAACGGTTGCCGAAGATGCGGTCGATGCGTGCGATGGCCTCGTCCAGTTCCAGCGGCAGTTTGAGGTCCTCCGTTCGCTCCTCGTCTTGCGCACGCAGCTGGAACTCGAGGCGCCAGCGCTGGGTCGCGTCTTCCTCGGCCACGCAGAAGACCTCGAGCGTGCCTACCTCGGACAGTACCGTGGCCAGCTGCACCGGAATGTCGGTGCTGCGCTTGCTGCGCAGGACCGTCGAGATGGCGGGCAGGCGTACGATGTCGGCCGCTGGCAGGTCGAGCAAGTCGCCCGGCTGTGGGAGCGTGCCGCCGGGATCGGCGGTGGACGAGACCAGGTGGAAGCGCACCGGCCGCCCCAGGCGCAGGGCGAAGCTGCGGCCCGCCAGGCGGACTTCTTCGCCGGCGGGCGCGCCGCGTGGCAGCAGGCAGACCGCGCGCAGCGTGTCGCCGGATTGCTGCGCGTCGAGCAGCAGGTAGTAGTTGCGCGCCGAGCCGCTTTCGATCGACGGCGCCTGGCCGGCGCGCGCCAGCGAGTAGGCGACGCCGCCGCGCGCCACCGCCACATCCGGGTCCTCGTTGTGCAGCACCTGGACAGGCGCGCCGCGCCAGTGTGACAGCACGTCGGCCAGGCGCTGGGCCAGCGCCGCGCCGCGGAACACGCCGCCGTTGAGCAGCAGGGCGTCGGGCACCGGCAGCCTGCCGTCGTCCTCGGTGTCGTCCAGCTTGCCGAGCGCTTCGCGGGCCGCCTGCGCATGCTGGCGCAGGAAACCGGCGAGGTGGCGCGTGATCGCCGGGTCGCTCGCATACGGCAACCCGAATTCGACGATGCCGGTTCTGGCGCGCTTGGCCGGCTCCTGCGCCTCGTTCGGCGGCAGGAAGCCGTCGAGCACGATGCGCTGCACGTCCTCGCGCGCGATGGCGGCCGAGCGGCTGCCGCCGATCAGGCGCGAGCCGCTGCCCAGCAGGGTCACGTTCACCTGTTCCGGCGCATCGGGTGCAAGCAGCTGTTCCTTCGCCGCGCGGCAGCGTTCCGTCAGCTGTGCAAGACGGCCGGCGGACAGGCGTTCGGGATTGCCCAGGCGCGATTCGGCCAGGTGCGCCAGCGCCAGGTCCATGTTGTCGCCGCCCAGGATCAAATGGTTGCCGACGCCGATGCGGGTCAGCCTGGGCTGGCCATCGTCTTCCAGTTCCACCTTGACCAGGCTGAAGTCGGTGGTGCCGCCGCCGACGTCGGCCACCAGCACCAGGCGCGTCTGCGCCAGGTCCTGGGACAGGCTGGCGCGGTGGCGGTACAGCCAGTCGTAGAGGGCGGCCTGGGGTTCTTCTAGCAGCCGCAGCTCGGGCAGGCCTGCCATGCGCGCCGCTTCGAGCGTGAGCGCACGTGCGCCTTCGTCGAAGGAGGCAGGAACCGTGAGGACGATCTGCTGGGCTTCCAGCGGCGCGGTGGGAAAGCGCCGGTTCCAGGCCGCGCGCAGGTGCGCCAGGTAGCTGGCGCTGGCCGCGACCGGCGACACCTTGGCGACGTCCGCATCCTCGGCGCCCCAGGGCAGGATGGGGGCCATACGGTCCACGCCCGCATGCGACAGCCAGCTCTTGGCGCTGGCCACCAGCCGTCCGGGGGTTTGCGCGCCGAGCAAGCGCGCCAGCCGGCCCACGGCGACGCGTTCGACGCCGGCCGGGTCCTGCTGGATCCAGGGGAGCTGGAGTTCGCCGGGGGCGAGTTCGCCCTCGGCGGGGTGATAGCGCATCGAGGGCAGCAGCGGCGCCGCGGCGACTTCGCCGGGCGCCACCAGCTGCTCGATGGCCAGCAGCTCGACCTGCCCTGCGCCGGGCAGGGCGTAGGCGAGCACCGTATTCGTGGTGCCCAGGTCGATGCTGACAAGGTATTGCGTCACTGCGGCTTCACTGCTGGTCGGGCGCGTTGCGGACGTCGAACTCGATCTTCCAGCGCTGGCCTTCACGCGATACCGCGGCCAGTTCCAGCGTGCCGGCATCGGTTGCCAGCGCATGCAGCTTGACCTGCACCACGTCACCCGCGACACGGCCTTCCGCCGGCAGGGTCGCCTGGATTTCGTTCATTTCCTGCAGCTCGTCCGGACCCCAGAACTCGAGCACCTCGCCGATGCGGTCCTGGCGACGCGTGGTGGAGCCGAAGAAGCGGAAGGTGACCGGCTCGCCCACCACCAGGCCGAATTCCTGGCCCGGCAGTTCGAGTTCGCTGCCTTCTTCCATGCCGAAGGGCGCCACGCACAGGGCTTCGATCGGCGGCTCCATGCCGGGGATGGCCGGCATCGAGGATTCCACGCCGACGTAGTAGGAACGGGCCGTGCCGCCGCGGATGCGCACGCCGCCGCCGCGCCGCGCGTAGCTGAAGTAGGCCGCGCCGCGCGCCACCGCCAGGTCGAGGTCGGCGCCCTCGAGCATGCGCGCGGCTTCCGCGCCTTCCATGTAGAGCCAGTCGTTGATGGTATCCATCACGCGCTGGGCCAGGATGCCTGATTTGAACACGCCGCCGTTGAACAGCACCGCGCTCGGGTGCAGGAAAGTGTGTTCCGCGTTCACGCGGCCTGCGAAACCTTCGAGCTCGGCGGTAGCGCCGGCCTGGCGCGCCAGGAAGGCGGCCAGGTGCTTGGTGATCGCGGCGTCCTGCGCATAGGGCAGGCCGACCTGGGTCAGGCCGGCGCGCTGGCGCGTGGCCGGACGGCTTGCAGCCTCCACGCGCGGGAAGAAGCCGTCGGTGATGAAAGCAGTGACTTCGTCGCGCGTGAGTTCGGTGCGGATCGAGCCGCCGATGAGTTTCGAGCCGCGGCTCGGTACCACGATCGGCCACACGGTGGCGTTCGCGTCGGCCAGCAGGTGTTCCTTGGCGCTGCGGCAGCCGTAGGTGAGGGCGCGCATCTGCCAGGAATCGAGCTGGGTGCCGTTCGCCTGGAGTTTGCGCGCCACGAAGTGGGCCAGGGCCAGGTCCATGTTGTCGCCGCCCAGCAGGATGTGGTCGCCCACCGCCACGCGGTGCGGTTCGAGCTTGCCGTCACGCTCGAGGATGGCGATCAGCGAGAAGTCGCTGGTGCCTCCGCCCACGTCCACGACCAGCACGATGTCGCCGGCCTTGACCTGCTTGCGCCAGGCACCCTTGCTTCCCTGGATCCAGCTGTACAGGGCCGCCTGCGGCTCTTCCAGCAGGGTAGGCGAGAAGCCGGCGTTGCGTGCGGCTTCCGCAGTGAGTTCGCGCGCGCCCGGGTCGAACGAGGCCGGGATGGTGACGGTGACCTGCTGCTCTTCGAAACGCGCGTCCGGATGGGCGGCGTTCCAGGCCTGGCGCAGGTGCGCCAGGTAGCGGGTGGATGCCTCCAGCGGCGAAACGCGCGTGACTTCCTCCGGCGCGTCGTGCGGCAGGATCGCGGCGCGGCGGTCCACGCTCGGGTGGCTCAGCCAGCTCTTGGCCGAGGACACCAGGCGGATCGGGGTTGTTGCGCCACGGCTGCGCGCAAATTCGCCTGCAATCGCGCCGGCGATGCCGTTGTCGCCAGTGGCGCTCCAGGGCAGCGCCGTTTCGCCCGTGGCCAGTTCGTCCGGGTGCGGCAGGTAGAGGAAGGAGGGCAGCAGCGGCAGCGCCTCGACGGTGCCCGGTCCGCTCAGCTGCGGAACCGGCAGCACGCCGTCGACGGTCTTCTCGCCGTCGCTGGCCTGCAGGTCGACATAGGAGAGGGCGCTGTGGGTGGTGCCGAGGTCGATGCCGATGGCATAGCGTGCCGACTGAGGGGCATTCTGGAGATCGCTCACAGTTCCACCTCCGCCGGGGCCAGCACGCGCGCGTCGTGCTTCTCGGCCAGTTGCGGCAGCTGGACCTTGGTGGCGCGCCAGCCGCGGTGGCTCAAGGTGCCCTTGAACGGGGCCTGGCCGACCACGTTGCCGGTCAGGCGCACGCTGGCGGCGTCGAAGCCTTCTTCCAGCGTAACGCGGGCGCCTTCGGCTTCATTGCGCACCGGCTCGATGGTGAAGTGCTCGCGCAGCACGCGCGCGCAGCCTTCGTGCACGACGCGGGCGGCGGCGCCGATGTCGGCATCCGAATAGGCGCTCAGGTTTTCCTGGGTGAAGTCGATCAGGCGGGCTTCGCGCTGGAGCAGGCTCAGCAGCTGCAGAGCCGACTCGGCGCTCGGGGCGCGCAGCGGCGCGGCGGTTGGCGCCGGGGTAGGGGCCGGCGTCGGTGCAGCCGTCGGCGCAAGGGTCGGCGCAGGCGTCGGCGCCGGAGTGGGAACCACGGCAGGGCCTACCGCGTCATCGCGCACGCGCGCGGCGAACTCGGCATCGCCGAGCGATTTGAAGAAGCTGCCGAAGGCGATCGAAAGCCGGCCGAAGAAGCCAGGCAGTTGGGTCGGTGTGTTCATTCTTGATGTTCTGTAGGGTGGGGACGGGCGCGACGGGCCAGGGTCCGGAAAACGCGCATGATACCAGTTTGGCTACAGCCCGGGCACGCGCGTCCTCCAGCCCCTTCCCCCGGGGCGGCTAGCGCGCCGCCATCTCGCGCATCTTGCGCCGCAGGGCGCGTTCGCGGCGTGCTTCTTCCTCCCAGTCGTCGCGCAGCCCCCGCCACAGGGCGATGACCATCAGCACGATCACCAGTGCGAAAGGCAGGGCGAACAGGATGGTGGCGGTCTGCACGGCGTCGATCCCGCCCGCCAGCAGCAGGCTGATCGCGATACCGGCGATCAGGGTGCCCCAGACCAGCTTGACGCGGGTGGTCGGGTTCGGATTGCCGTCCTGGCTCATCATGCCCAGCACCAGCACGGCCGAGTCGCCCGAGGTGACGAAGAACACCACCACCAGCAGCGTGGCCACCACCGACATGATCTGGCCGAAAGGCATGGCGTCGAACAGCGCGAACAAGGCGGTGGCCAGGTCGGCCTTGACGGCTTCGGCCAGCGGGACGTGCTGCCAGATCTCCAGGTAGAGCGCGGTGCCGCCGAAGATCGAGAACCAGATGAAGGCCGCCAGCGAGGGCGCCAGCACGGTGCCGAGGATGAATTCGCGGATGGTGCGGCCGCGCGAGACGCGCGCGATGAACAGGCCCACGAACGGCGACCACGAGATCCACCAGGCCCAGTAGAAGATGGTCCAGTTGCCGACCCAGCTGCTGTCGCGGAAAGGCGTGGAGCGCAGGCTCATCCGGACCAGTTCGCTGGCATAGCTTCCCAGGGTATTGGTGAAGGTGTCGATGATCGCGACCGTCGGCCCGAGCAGGAACACGGCGACGGCCAGCAGCGCCGCCACGGCCATGTTGGCATTGGACAGAAACTTGATGCCCTTTTCGACGCCGGAGATGGCCGAGGTGAGGAACATGGCGGCGGTCACGATGATGATGACGACTTGCGCGGTGGGGCTGATGGCGACGCCGAACACGGCGTTCAGGCCGCTGTTGATCTGCAGCGCGCCGACACCGAGCGAGGCGGCGACGCCAAAGGCCGTGGCCACGATCGCCAGGCCGTTGAACAGGCCCGACATGGCGCGGATCGGGCGCCAGGGCAGCGAGCTGGTGACGGTACTGATCAATGAATTGCCGCCGCGCCGGTATTGGAAGAAGGCGATCGCCAGTGCCACCACGCTGTACACGGCCCAGGGGTGGATGCCCCAATGGAAGAACACGTAGCGCATGGCGGCGTTGGCCGCTTCCGGCGTGCCGGGCGTGATGCCGGGCGGCGCGGTGACGTAGTGGGAAACCGGTTCGGCCACGCCCCAGAACACCAGGCCGATGCCCATGCCGGCGGCAAACAGCATGGAGAACCAGCTGCCTACCGTGAATTCCGGCTCGTCGTCCTCGCCGCCTAGCTTGAGGTTGCCATAGCGGCTGAAGGCGACGAAAGCGGCAAACAGGACCAGGGCCAGCACGACCCACAGGTAGAACCAGCCGAAATTACGGGTGAGTGCGGCGAGCATGGCCGAGAAGACGGAGGCCATGTTGTCCGGGGCAAGAATGCCCCATAGGACGATAAGAAAAATAAAGCCCGCAGAGCAGAGCAGTTGCATGAGTTCTCCTTATTGATGCGTGCGGGCGCAGGCCAGCAGGAGGGCCGGGCGTAGCCGCAGGCTGGGTCGGCGAAGCAGTAGCCTGGGCATGGTTTTGCCGGGCATGCACTGTCGCCTTGACCTTGACGGATCGCCTGCATGACAGGCGTTCAGTATGGACCAATCGCTGCGAGACTGTCGCACCGCGCTATGGCCCTTACTGGCGAGAGGGGTATTGACGCTGGCCTTGGCCAGCGGGCTGGAGTGTAACACACAATGCATTTGCACAAATATGTGAGCAAATAATCATGTGTTTGAGATAGATGATTGGTGAATGACGATCATCATGGATCGCAATTTGATTTCTATCTGAAAGGGCGCATACTGGAGTTACTTCATAGCGATCTCAGGAAATAACATCATGTCCACCATCGTCAACTTCATCCGCAGCCTCTTCCTTACCCCGGCTCCCATCACGGCCCACAATAGCGGCGGCGACCTCTGGACCCTCTACCAGCTCAGCCGTGGCCGCGACTCGGTATCGCCCGCCGTGCTGCGCAAGCTGGCCGACGCCGCCAAGTAAGCCCTACCGGTTTCTGCAAAAAGCCCCGCTGCGAGCGGTAATGCCGTTCAGTTAAGGTAGCTTCTTGACCTTCCGGACGGCATAACGCTTCGGTGTTGCCTTGACGGCCCGGTCGCATTTGCGACCGGGCCGTTCGTCTTTCAGAAGGCTAACCAGCCTTTCTCGCAAATGCTTCATCGAGGCGGGTAACTTTCCGTATGACCTGGTGACGCCTGCCCAATGCAGTTCGAACTGGATCAGGTGGAAGGCACGGATGAAACTGACTTCGGTCGGGGCGCATTTGACTGTCAGCGCAGCCTTGGCGATTTCAAGGCGCACCAGGTTGTAGGCGATGAGGGTGCCCCAGATTTCCTGGTAGACCCCATCCACGGTTTTCGAACGCAATGTCAATGCCGTGCCCAGCATGGTCTGCTTGAGTTCCCGGTAGCTCGTCTCGATGCTCCAGCGCTGGTCGTACAAGGCAGCGATGTCGGCCGGCTTATAGCGTTGGCGGTCGCGTAGCGAAGTCAGCAGGATGCGCTTGCGCGCCTGCGCGTCGACGACCGTGATGGCGCGCGCTTCCCAGAATTCTGGCAGTTCTGGAACCTTTTTCCTGGCTTGCGGCGACACGCGCATGCGCACGACGGCATCATGCTCGCCGCCTTCGACTACTTCCCATTTGGTGTTCGACTTGGCCGGGATCAGGAAATGCCGTTCGGCACCGCTGCCTGTCAGGCTGCACAGGATCTCGGCCGATAGGAAACCGCGGTCGAAGACGGTGAGCGACTCGTTTGGAATCGCTTCGACCAGCTGCTTCGCGTACAGCATTTCGTTGGTCGAATAAGGACCGAACGCGGCGCTATGCACCAGGTGCGTCGGCAGCGCAGTAAGCGTGACGCCGCGTACCTGCGGATAGCTGGCGACTGTGCCGCCAGCATAGCCTTGGGCACCGAAATGCTCCCGGTTCTTCTCCGTATCGTGGGTACGCAAGGTCGTGCCGTCCATCGCGAACAGCTGCAGTCCCTTGAGCAGATAGGCGCGCTTGTCCTGCGCAACCCAGTTTGCCGCCGAGTGCTCGAATAGCCATTTCAACGGCTCCTGCCCGACCCGCTGGCGCGCCTGCGCTGCCGCGCTCTTGCTGACGAACGGCGTTTGTGCGCTCGGTACCGCCAGACCAAGGTCGTCGAGCACTTCGCCGATCGACTTGTGGCGGTATAGCGCCAGCGCCACCATCAGCCATACCACCTGCTCGGCAGGCAGGCGCCGGTGCCGGATACTCAGCGCATCCGCGCTCGCCAGCGCCTGTTCGATCCATTCAGTAGGAAGATGCTCACCCAACCTTGTCCAGTCGGGAGCTTCGAGATGATTTGCAAGGAAATGCAGAGTGTCGTCGAACATGGCGACGAAGGTTAACAGCGATACGCGGCGTTTACAACAACCAAATAAAAATGCCGTTCAGTCTTAACTGAACGGCATTAGCTGCGAGCGGGGCTTTTTGTTGTGCGTGGCTGAAGGACCTGGATGGTGTTCAGTTCAGTGGAATGACGTCGTCGCCCGGCGCCGGCTCGCAGGCGGCGCCCAGGGGCTCCCAGCTGCGGCGCACCACGATGCGGTCCTGCGTATGGCACAGCTCGACGCGCTGCGCCTGCGGCGCCCGGCGGCGCACGAAGGCTTCGATCGAGGCCGGCACGCTCGTATGCAGCGCGAGCGCGTGCAAGTCATCTACCGGGTGGTCGTTCATGTGCACCAGCGGCACGAACTGCCCGGCAAACATCAGCCAGTGCGAGGGAATGCGCACCGGGCCTGCGGTGTAGCCCTGCGCGCGCAGCCAGCCCTGCGCGTCCTCGCGCGGGTGCGTGGCGGCGCCGCCATCGAGACGTCCCCAGGCGCTGGCGAGCAGTTCGGCCACCCAGCCGTTGCAGTTCTGGTAGCGGGTGCCGTAGGCATAGGCATTGGCGCTGTATTCCCCGCCCAGCAGGGCCAGGGCCAGGCGCTTGTCCAGCGCCGCGCCTTCGAGAAGGGCGGCGTCTTCGCCAGGTAGGAAGACCAGCGAGATATGGCCGCGCGTGGGCGCGTCGGCCCCCAGCGCGAAGCCGGCCACGCCCTGGTCGAACAGGCGTGGGCGCGATTCGTCACAGGCGTAATAGAGCTGGCGCACGGCCCAGGGGCCGCCGGGATTGTCGCGCAGGGCGACGCCGGCGTGCGAATACAGCTGGCCGAAGCGGCTCAGGTCGAGGCCGGCGCGTGCGATGAGGGCGACGCGCGCACCGGAACGTTCCAGCTCGTTTTTAACGGCGCCGGCGAAGCGCAGCACGCGGTCCTGCTCGGCGGCGCTGATGTCAATCGACTGCTGGCAGAAGGCCGGCAGCCCGGCCTGCGCTGCCGCGCTCGCGCCCAGCAGGAGCGCGCTTGCTGCGAACTCCCTGAACATTGCTTAGATCGTGACCTTGCGCGAAGCCAGGTCGCGGTACCAGTCGTCCTGCAGCGCCAGGAAGAAGGAGCGCTTGGTGTCGGCATGGGCGAAGTCGAAGCCGTACACGCGTTCGCTGACCTGCACCAGTTCGCCCTTGCCGACGCCGCGTTCGGCCAGCGCACGGTTCGGCACGTCGAGGGTGAATTCGCGGGCCGGGCCGGCGGCGACCGCGCGCAGGGTCATGCGGGTGGTATCCACCTTGCCCGGCGCCTGGGCGATGTCGATCACGCGGTATTCGCCCGCGGCCACGCGGTCTTCGCCGCTCGAGCTGTTGCTGGAAGCGCCGATCGAGTCGGAGATGCTGCCCGACGAGGCCGAGCCCGCGCTGGAGGCGGACGAGGTGAAGCTGGTGGCGTGGACAGGAGCGGCGACGGCGGCGGCGAAGGCGGCCAGGCACAGCGCGCGGGACAGGGTGGTGAAGGTCATGGTGCTTTTCTTATGAAGAGTAATGAAACGGGAATGACGGCTATGGTACAAGTGCCGCGAACTGTTGAGAAGGCGGCGATGGTCGGATTTCTGTAAGTTCTTGTAATCGTCGACGAGGATGTGGGCTTTGTGCCGAAGGACTGGCAGGAAAAATTTCCGTATTCGGCGTAGGATTGTCTGTTCCTTATTTTTTCGGAGGATGCCGACGATGACACCAGCACGCAACCAGCGGGTCCTGCTCGCTTCCCGTCCCGAAGGCCTGCCGCGGCCGGACAACTTCCGCATTGTAGAGGAGCCTTGCCCGGTTCCCGCCGATGGCCAGCTGCTGCTGGAAATCCTGTACCTGTCGCTCGACCCTTACATGCGCGGCAGGATGGACGATGCGAAGTCGTATGCGGAGCCGGTCGCGCTCGGCGCCGTCATGGAAGGCGGCACCGTGGCGCGCGTCATCGCATCGCGCCATGCGCAGTACGCGGTGGGCGACATCGTGCTGTCGCACTCGGGCTGGCAGCGCTATGCGCTGTCCGATGGCCTCGGGCTGCGCAAGCTCGACCCATCGGTGGCGCCGCCCAGCACGGCGCTCGGCGTGCTGGGCATGCCGGGCTTTACGGCCTGGGCGGGCCTGTTGCAGATCGGCCGCCCCCGGGCGGGCGAGACCGTGGTGGTGGCCGCGGCGAGCGGCGCGGTGGGCTCGGCGGTGGGGCAGATCGCCAGCATCCAGGGTGCGCGTGCGGTCGGCATCGCGGGCGGTCCCGACAAATGCGCTTTCGTGCGCGACGAGCTGGGCTTCGACGCCGTGGTCGACCACCGCGCGCCCGATTTCGCGCAGCAGCTCGCAAGCGCCTGCCCGCAAGGCATCGACGTGTATTTCGAGAACGTCGGCGGCAAGGTGTGGGATGCGGTATTCCCGCTGCTGAACGACTTCGCCCGGGTGCCGGTGTGCGGCCTGATTGCCCAGTACAACGCCTTGCCGCAGGCTGCGCCCGGCGTCGACCGGCTGGCCCTGCTCATGCGCGACGTGCTGACGAAGAGCCTGAACATCCGCGGCTTCATCCAGCGCGAGTTTGCCGAGCTGCGGCCCGCCTTCCTGCAGGAAGCGCAGGGGTGGGTAGGGGATGGGCGCCTGCGCTACCGCGAGCACATCGTCGAAGGGCTGGACAAGGCGCCGGCAGCCTTCATCGACCTGCTGCAGGGACGCAATTTCGGCAAGTTGATCGTGAAGCTTACACAGTAGCCGACTTTTTCGGCAGTTTTGCCAATTTCCTCTCGGGCTCAAACAGACGGGACAAAAGTGCGACATCCCAGTAGAGCTCATGCTACGTTGTACATATGTAGCGTGGCTTACTGCCGACGCAGATGTTCACTGGGAGAGGGAAATTGAAGCCTCTTGCACACGTTTTCGCATGCCTGTTGCTGGGCTCCATATCGCAGCTCGTTCCGGCACAGAGCCGGAATGTGCCCACCGTGCCGTCGTCGGACGGGCAGGTCCCGGACACGATGGAAGCACGCGTGGCGGCTTGTGTCAGCTGCCACGGTGTTGCAGGGCGCGGCGTCCAGAATGTCTATTTCCCGCGCCTGGCCGGCAAGCCCGCAGGCTACCTCTACAACCAGCTGGTGGCCTTCCGGGACGGTCGCCGCAAGTACGTTCCGATGAACTACCTGCTGGCCTACCTGCCTGATGCCTATCTCTACAAGATGGCGGAATACTTCGCCGCCCAGAACCCGCCGCCGCTGGCGACGACGGGGCAGCCGCCATTACCGCAGCTGGTGCGGGATGGACAGCAGATCGTCACCGGCGGCGTGCCGGCGCGCCGCATTCCTGCCTGTGCCACTTGCCATGGCAGTGACCTGGCGGGACGTGAACCAGGCATTCCTGGCCTGCTGGGCTTGCGTGCCGACTACGTGAGCGCGCAGCTTGGCGCGTGGCGTTATGGCGTACGTACCGCGCTGGCTCCGGACTGCATGCAGGTAATCGCGTCGAGCCTGACCGAGACGGAGGTCGCCGCCGTGTCGGCCTACCTGAGTTCTCTGCCGGTGACCGATGTCCGGCCCGTGAAGGGGAATACGACGGCGCTGCCCATGCCCTGCGGCAGCCAGGTCCATTCGAAGTGAAAGGCATGCGTCCATGAGTACATCTGCCAAGTTCAAGCGAGCGACGATCTGGGGTCTTGCCGGCGGGGTGATCGTGCTTGGCGTGGCCCTGGCCCTGACGGTGGGCCGCGGGCTGCGGCCGCCGGAACTGCTGAACAGCAGGGCCGGGACCGAAGTCGACGGCATGGCGTCCGCCGAACTGATCGCGCGCGGCAAATACCTGGCGCAGGCGGGCGACTGCATCGCCTGTCATACGATTCCTGGTGGGAAAATTTTCTCGGGCAACCGCCCCATGCCCACGCCTTTCGGGACGCTGTATGCGCCGAACATCACGCCCGACCGTGAAACCGGCATCGGCGACTGGACGGCTACCGAGTTCTTCAACATGATGCGCACTGGTAAGTCGCGCAAGGGCGAGCTGCTCTATCCGGCCATGCCCTTCGCGAGCTATACCAAGGTGACGCGCGCCGACAGCGACGCGATCTTCGCCTACCTGCGCTCGGTGCCGGCGGTGCGCATGCAGACGCGCGAACACGACCTGCGCTTCCCCTACAACAACCGCTCGCTGCTGATCGGCTGGCGCACGCTCTATTTCCAGGAGGGTGAGTACCAGCCGGATCCGGGCAAGTCCGCCGAATGGAACCGTGGCGCCTACCTGGTCCAGGGCCTGGGCCACTGCGCCATGTGCCATACCCCGATCAACGCGCTGGGCGGCTCGTCGGAAGAGCAGGCCTTCCGAGGCGGCCTGATCCCGATGCAGAACTGGTACGCGCCCTCGCTCACCTCGAACAAGGAGGCCGGGCTGGGCAACTGGGAAATCCAGGACATCGTCGACCTGCTGCAAAAAGGGGTGTCGAACCGCGGCACCGTCTACGGACCAATGGCCGAGGTCACCTTCAACAGCCTGCAGTTCATGACCGACGCCGACGTGCGCGCGATGGCGGTTTACCTCAAGAGCCTGCCGGCGGACCAGCCGGTCAATACCGATCCCGACATGGCCCCCGCGCGCGCGCATGCCACCCAGCAGTTCGCGCAGGGCCGGCGCATCTATGACGCGCAATGCGCCAGCTGCCATGGCGAGCGCGGGCGTGGCAAGCTGCCGCACTATCCGCCGCTGGCGAACAACCAGTCGATCACCATGACTTCCGCCGTCAACCCGATCCGGATGGTGCTCAACGGCGGCTACCCGCCTGGCACGCGCCGCAATCCGATGCCCTACGGGATGCCGCCTTTCTTCCATGAGCTGTCGGACGACGACGTTGCGGCGGTGGTGACCTATATCCGGACCGCTTGGGGCAACCGCGGCGCGCCGGTGACGGCGCGCGAGGTGAGCGAACTGCGCGCGGCGACCGTCGAGTAATTCCTGGAAGGGCTGATTAACAAGGAGAATCCATGATCCTGGAACCGATGGACAGTGATGGCAGCGCCGACCAGCAGCGTGTGGACGCCATCGTGGCGCAGGGGCCGCGCGGCGCCTTCGCCGTGGCGGGGCTGGCGGTGGCGATCGTCATGGCAATCTGGCTGGCGTTCTACGTACTCGTATACCTGGCGCGGGGAGGAGGCTAAGATGGCCAACACCACGCCGGACATTCCCCGTGGCGCCGACGGCGACGCGCTCGAACATGTCGCCCACGCGGCCGAGATGCGCTGGGCCTGGCTGGTCGGCGCCATCATCGTGTTCCTGGTCGGGATGATCGTTTACATGAGCGTGCACTGGGCCGCGATGCCGCCGGTGCGCACCGAGACCATCGATCCCAATACCCTGCACCTGTCGGGCGAGTTCGTGGAAGGCAACCTTGGTTCCGTGCTCGAGGATGACGGCAGCGTCACCGTGCGCGTGCTGGCCAACCAGTACTCCTTCACTCCTTCGTGCGTGCTGGTCCCGGCGAATACGCCGGTGCGCATTCGCGGGACCGCCGCCGACGTGGTCCACGGTTTCTCGATCGCCCAGGGCAACGTCAACGTGATGCTAATCCCGGGCTACATTTCGAACTTCAGCACGCAATTCGAGAAACCGGGAGAGCACGTGTTTCCCTGTCACGAATACTGCGGGGTCGGGCACGCGGCCATGTGGGCACGCGTGAAGATCGTCGACCGGGCCGAGTTCATGCGCCAGGCCAGCGAGGGAAGGAGGGCGAGCTGTGTTCAGCAATGATTCCAGACGGCTGGTACTGGCCCATTTCTGGGTCGCCTTCGCCGCGTTCTTCGTCGCCCTGGTACTGGGCGAATGGCAGATGTACATCCGCAGCCCTCTGCGTGACTGGATCGGCAACCCCGAGCTGTACTACCGCGCCGTTACCGCGCACGGGTCGGCCATGGGCTATGTGTTCCCGACCCTGGTGGCAATGGGCTTCGGCTATGCGATCGTGGAACTGGCGCTCAAGCAGCCGCTGGTGGGACGGCGCTGGGCCTGGCTTGGGTTCTTCCTGGTGGTGATCGGCACGGTGACGGCAATGGTGCCGGTGTCGATGGGCCTGGCCACGGTGCTGTATACCTTTTACCCGCCCCTGATCGGGAATGCCTTCTACTACATTGGGGTGGTGCTGGTGGTCGTGGGTTCGTGGATCTGGGTGGCGCTGATGTCGATCAACCTCAAGGTGTGGAAGGCGGCCAACCCGGGCGCCACGGTGCCGCTGCCGATGTTCGCCAACCTGGCCGGCGCCTACCTGTGGGCCTGGACCTCGCTCGGCGCGGCCATCGAGATCCTGTTCCTGATCCTGCCGGTGGCGCTCGGCTTCAAGAGCACCATCGACGCCGGCCTGGCGCGCGTGTTCTTTTCCTGGACCCTGCACGCGATCGTCTACTTCTGGCTGATGCCCGCCTACATCGCCTTCTACACGCTGGTGCCACGCGCCATCGGCGGGCGGCTCTACAGCGACAAGATGGCGCGCATTTCCTTCGTGCTGTTTCTGGTGTTTTCGATGCCGATCGGCGTGCACCACCTGTTCCAGGACCCGCAGGTTGGCTCGGGCGTGAAGTTCCTGCACGCCGTATTTACCGGCATGGTGTCGGTGCCGACCCTGCTGACCATCTTCACCATCACCGCCTCGGTCGAGATCGCGGGACGGCTGCGTGGCGGCACCGGGGCCTTCGGCTGGGTCAAACGCCTGCCATGGAAGAATCCGATGATGCTGGCGGTCGCCTTTTCCTTCATCCTGCTCGGCTTCGGCGGTGCGGGCGGCCTGATCAACATGAGCTACCAGCTCGACTTCGCCGTCCACAATACGCAGTGGATCACCGGCCACTTCCACCTGATCTTCGGGGGCGCCATCGTCATCATGTATTTCGCGCTGGCCTATGACCTGTGGCCGCACCTGACCGGCAAGCAGCTGGTGGCCGGACGCATGATGCGTGCCCAGCTCTGGCTATGGTTTGTTGGCATGATCGTGCTGACATTCCCCTGGCACATCACCGGCATTCTCGGCATGCCGCGCCGGATGGCCTATTTCGACTACAGCCATCCCGAGATCTCGGCCCAGGCGATCACGGTGATCATCACCTTCTTCGGCGGGCTGCTGCTGGTGATCTCTGGCCTGCTGTTCCTGCTGGTGCTGCTGCGCGGCCACCGCAGTGAGCGCGTCAGGCTGCCCGAATTCCGCTTCAGCCAGCCGGTGCATGCGGGCGGCCGGATGCCCGCCGCGCTCAACAGCTATGCGCTGTGGCTGGCACTGATGATCGGGCTGTCGCTGGTGAATTACGGCTACCCGATCAGCCAGCTCATCGCACTAAAGCAGACCTCGGTGCCGGCGGTGCCGGTGGGAGCACAGCCATGAGCATGGAAAAGACCTTTTCATTCCGCAACCGCTGGTTCGCCTGGAGCGTCGCGATCCTGGCAGTGATCGCCTTCGCGGCCGCGCTGGTCGGCTTTGTCTGGGTGCCGAAAGCGCATGCCCGCGCCGCGATGGAAAGCCTGTGGGAATCGATCTGCAGGGCCGCGGGCGCGCCGGCACCCTATCAAAGCGCAGCACTGCCGGAGGATGAACGGAAATATCCGAGCAACGTGATCGTGAACGCCACTATGATGGGCGCCGCGGGAAATGTCTCGGTGGGCAGGGGGGCAACGCTGGCGATGGCCTGCACCATGTGCCATGGCGCGCGCGGGACCAGCCCGGCCGGGACGCCGCACCTGGCGGGGCAGCCGGCTTCGAGCACCTACAAGCAGCTGCGCGACTTCGCATCGGGCCACCGCCCGAGCGCCATCATGCGGCCGCTGGTGATGGAGCTGAGCGACCAGGACATGCGCGATCTGTCCGCCTATTACGCTTCGCTCGAGCGCGAGCGCATTGCCGCAGTGGAACAGGTGGCACAGGCAAGTCCACGATTGGTGCGCAACGGCGACCCCATGCGTGCCATCGGTGCCTGTGCCTCGTGCCACAGCCCGCATGCCTCGCGTCCGGCCACACCGGTGCTGGAAGGATTATCGGAAAGCTATCTGCGTGACCAGCTCACGGCATTCCGTGATGGCCGGCGCGCCAACGATATCAACCGCCAGATGCGCAATGCCGCGCATGGCCTGACAGATACGGAGATCGTGGAGCTCAGCCGGTACTACGCTGCCCGCTGATCTGCAGGCTTGGGGCCTGCGTTGCCTCAGCCGCAAAGCAGGAGGTACAGCCCGCCGTAGGCCAGCACGGCCACGACGATGCCCAGGAGGATGCCCAGCAGGGGATAGACGTTGAACCTCGAGCGGGATTTCACGCGTTCAAGGTGCTTCGCACCTTTGCCTGCTTTCTCTACGGGCTTGCTTAGGTTCATGACGGTATCCCTGCATGTCTAGTATTGAACATAAGTCTCGTCTGCAGGCTTTTCAAGCGGTTTGCGCAAACCTGCAGCAGCTCAAGGCAAGCATTTCTGTTTGATAAGGTGTTTTGGCATGGGCTGGTCTGCTTGCAGCGGATTATCTTGCCGCTTGTGCACGCTAGCGTACAGACGGCTGCGTTTGAAAGCGGACATACTGCAAGCCTCAGTTTTGTGATGAGTTACTTGCCGCCTTCGAGAGACCATGCTGCCGACTTTCGTAACCCTGGTTGCCGTGATCGTCCTCGCGACGCTGCTTCCCTTGTTGCGATGCACAGGGTGGTGGATACGCGACCTTGATTTTCCGCGCCTTCAATTGGCCATCCTGTCGCTCGCCGTGCTGGTCGGGCAGTTCGTGTTCCTCGACTGGCGCGACAGCCATTTCCACCTGCTGCTGGTGGCGAATGCCGCCTGCCTCGCTTACCAGGCCTGGTGGATCTTTCCGTACACAAAGGCCTATCCGCACGAGGTGAAGAATGCGGTGATTGGCGGGGCGAACCGCCAGTTCCGTATCCTGACGGCCAATGTGCTGATGCCGAACCGGAATACCGATGGCTTGATCGCGCTGATCCGCCAGCACCAGCCCGACATCTTCGTCACGCTGGAAACGGATGCGTGGTGGCAGGAAAGGCTGGATGTGCTCGAGAAGGACTACCCCCATGCCATCAAGTGTCCGCTCGACAATCTGTATGGCATGCACGTCTATTCGCGGCTGCCGCTGGAAGACAGCGCCATCCAGTTCCTGGTCGAGGACGACATCCCGTCGATCCATACCCTGGTCATCCTGCCGTCCGGACACAAGGTGCGCATGCATTTCCTGCATCCGACGCCGCCCAGCCCGACGGAACACATGGAATCGACCCAGCGCGACGCCGAGCTGCTGGTGGTCGCCAAGAGCGTGGACGAGGCCGGCCTGGAGACGCCGGTGATCGTCGCGGGCGACCTGAACGATGTGGCGTGGTCGACCACCACCAGGCTGTTCCGCAAGATCAGCGGCCTGCTCGATCCGCGCATCGGGCGCGGCATGTTCAATACCTTCCATGCCGGCTTCTGGTTCGCGCGCTGGCCGCTCGACCACCTGTTCCACAGCGAACATTTCACGCTCTCGCACATCGAACGCCTGCCGTCTTTTGGCTCGGACCATTTCCCGATGCTGGTCGAGCTCACCTATGACAGTGCGCGCGGCGCCGATCAGGAGGGCCTGGTGGCGGACGAGGAAGACCACGAGCTGGCGGACGAGAAGATCGCCGCCGAGGATGTGGAGGTATCAGATGTGCACGAGCCCCAGCCGTAAGGCCGTGCTGGATCAGGCGGAGGACGCCCCGCTCACCAGCGCCTGGGCATACACCCCGAAATCGTCCAGCCCGCGCTTGATGATGGTTACCAGCGCCGGCAGCGGCGCTTCCTGGTAATCCCATTCGGCGCGGCAGAATTCGCCGGTGCGCTTGAGGTCCTCGGCCAGCAGGGGAGAGATCCAGCCGTGTTCGGCCAGCAGGGTGATGACTTCGCGTTCGTCGTGCGGCAGGCCGAGCCTGGCGTTGCCGATCACGTAGTCGCCCATCTCGATGGCGGCTTCCCAGGCGCGGATCACGTTGAGGGTGGCCGCATCCTGGCGCGTGAGGTCGGTGACAAAAGTGGTCGGGTCCTTTTCGTATTCCTCGCGCGCGCGCCGGCAGCAGCGTTCGATCGTCCCCGCCTTCTGTACCAGGATGTCGTCGTCCATATACCCTCCACTAGATCAGGAACATCACCGCCGCCACGCAGGTCGGCCCCAGCGCCCCCAGGAACAGCCCGCCCATGCCGATCGAACCGTCCTCGAAGCCCTCGCGCAGCAGCGCGGCGCCGGCCGGGTTCGGCGCGTTGGCGATGACGGTCAGGCCGCCACCGGCGACCGCGCCGGCCACCAGCATGTACTTGGCGTGGTCCGATAAACCCTCGATCAGGGAACCGAGGTAGGTCAGTGCCGCATTATCGGTGATTGCCGTCAGGGCCAGCGCGCCGAAGAACAGCGCGGTCGGCTCCAGGCTCGACACCAGCGGCTGCAGCCACCATTGCTGCATGCCGCCCAGCACCACCAGCCCGGCCAGGAAGAAGCCGACCAGCAGGCCTTCCTTGATGATCAGGCGCGACTGGTGTTTCGGGTAGGCCTGGGTATAGCCGAGGAAGAGCAGGAACAGGCCGATGAACAGCACCGGATGGTGCGCCAGCAGCACCACGCTCCCCAGGAGGACCAGGTGGACGATCGAGACCACCCAGGGCAACTGCACGTCCTCGACCGTGTTCCCCGGCGTCAGGTGACGGCGCAGCAGCAGGGTGATGACGGTCGCGTTGAACACCACCGCCAGCGCGGCGCGCCAGCCGAAGGTGGAGGCCATGAAGGCGCTGTCCCAGCCCCAGGTGCCGGCCACCATCAACACCGGCGGGGCGGCGTAGGAGGTGAGGGTGCCGCCGATCGAGACGTTCACGAACAGGACGCCGATCGCGCCGTACTTGAGCCATTCGGGAATGCCGGGCCGGAATACCTGCGGGGCCAGCATCAGGGCCGCCAGCGTCATCGCGGCCGGCTCGGTGATCAGGGAGCCGGACAGAGGCACCAGCGCCAGGCCGAGCCAGCACAAGGCCACCTCGGTGCGTACCGGGGCCAGCCGGGCCAGCAGGGCCAGCAGGTCGCGCACGGCGTCGAGCACCGGCTGCGAGGCCGCGATCACCATCACCACGAACACGAACAGCGGCTCGGTGTACTGGCGCGATTCGACATAAGCGATGGCCGTGGCGCCATCGGCCAGCAGGGCCATGGCCAGGATCAGCACGAAGGCCCAGAAGCCGAACACGACTTCGACTTCGCCCAGCAGGTGGAACAGCCCGGCATGGCGCGGGTGCCGCTTGGCTAGTGAGTGAAACAGCTTGGTGGAAAAGGTGTGGACGAGGGCGATCGCGAACAGGATGGCGCCGGTGAGCTGGAGCGTATTCACAGGGCGACTCCGTCGCGTGCATGAGACAGGTTAATCATTGTCTGGGTGTAAATGGACAGAGCGCCATTATTTCATGATTCGCCATGCTGGCGCGGTTTTCCAGGCAGGGCACACCTTTAAGTTCTGTCAATACCAATCGCCCAACTGGTATGGCCTAAAAGAATACATCTTGCCAAATCCGGGCTCAGCGAGTACTGTACGTTTATACAGTACTTTTTTACCAACCCATATGAACTGCTCACCCACCGCAGGGGCTTCCCCTATGGCGCCGGAGGCCTTGCACCCTTCGCTCTGGCGCGCCTCGCAGCTGGCACGCTCCGGCACGCGCTGCGTCGACACCGGGCATGCCGCACTCTCTTCTCAATTGCCCGGCGGCGGCTGGCCGGTCGGCACCCTGGTCGAGCTGCTGCAACAGCAGCCCGGCATCGGCGAAATGCGCCTGCTGCGCCCGGCCCTGCAGGCCTGCGCCGAGCGCCGCATCGTCCTGCTGCAGCCGCCCCATCCGCCCCAGGCCCTGGCGCTGGCCGCGCTGGGCCTGCCGCCCTCGCGACTGCTGTGGCTGCGTACCAGCCGCAGCGCCGACGCGCTGTGGGCGGCCGAACAGGTGCTGCGCAGCGGCAGTTGCGGCGCGCTGCTGTTCTGGGCCAACCATGCGCGCGGCGAAAGCCTGCGCCGCCTGCACCTGGCGGCCCAAGCCGGGGAAACCCTGTTCTTCATGCTGCGCCCGCTGGCCGCGGCGCAGGACGCTTCTCCCGCGCCCTTGCGCCTGGGCTTGCGGCCCGCGGCCGGCGGCATGCACGTCGATTTCGTCAAGCGCCGGGGGCCGCAGCGCGATGCGCCGCTATTTTTACCCCTCGGCTTACCTCTCACTTCTTCTCTCCTGCAAAGACATGCGTTTGTGGATCGGCCTCTCCCTACCCCAGCTGGCGCTCGAAATCTTCAGCCCCAACTGGTGCAGTGACCCGGGCAGCGTCGTGCTCGAGCAGGACCGCGTGCTGGCGGTATCACCAGTAGCACGCGCGGCCGGCGTCGGGCGCGGCATGCGGCGCGGCGGTGTGCTCATGCTCATGCCCGAAGCGCGGCTGTACGAGCGCAATCCCGCGCGCGAAGCCGAGGCGCTCGATGCGGTCGCGCTGGCGATGCTGCAGTTCACGCCCCAGGTCGCGCTGGCCGAGGAGGCGACGCTGCTGCTCGACATCGGCGCCAGCCTGCGCCTGTTCGGCGGCATCCGCGCCCTGTGCGCCCGCGTGCGCGCCAGCCTGCGCGCGCTCGGCTTCACCGCCTCGGTCAGCTGCGCACCGACGGCGCGCGCGGCCTGGCTGCTGGCGCGCGCGGGGGCGAATGCGATGGCGCACGGGAGCAGGCAGGGCGGCAGGCGCGTCCTCGGACGTTCCTTGCGCATGGCTTCGCTCGAGCGCCGCCTCGAGCACCTGCCGGTGGCGCTGCTGCCGCCGGCCCGGCCCTATATGTCCTGGTTCGAAGGCATCGGCTGCGAGGCGCTGGGCCAGCTGCGGCGCCTGCCGCGTCCGGGGCTGCAGCGGCGCTGCGGGCGCGAGCTGCTCGACATGCTCGACGCCGCCTACGGCATGTGTCCCGAGCTGTTCGACTGGGTCGCGCCGCCCGAGCATTTCCGGGCCCGGCTGGAACTGTTCGACCGCATCGAGCAGGCCGATCTGCTGCTGGCCGGCGCCCACCACCTGGTGCTGCAATTGGTCGGCTGGCTGTGCGCGCGCCAGCTCGCGGTGGAGCGCTTCACCTTGCTGATGGAGCACGAGCGCGGACGGGTGGCGATGCCGCCGACGCCGCTCGAGATCGTCCTGGCCGAGCCCGCCTGGCGCGACGAGCACCTGGTGCGCCTGTTGAAGGAACGCCTGGCCCGGCAGGAGCTGCCGGGACCGGTGATCGGGCTCGGGCTGGAAGCGCGGCAGGTGAGGGCGATGGCGCCGCCGACCGAATCGCTGTTCCCCGAGCCGGGCGGTACCGAGGAAGACCGCATGCGCATGCTGGAGCTGCTGGTGGCGCGGCTGGGACCGGAGAACGTGCTGCAGGCGCTGCCCCAGGCCGATTACCGGCCCGAGGTGGCCAACGAATGGGTGCCGGTGCAGCAAAAGACCGAACGCACGGCGGCAGCTGCGGCGCGGCTGCCGCCGATTGTCACCAGCCTGCCGCGCCCGAGCTGGCTGCTGGCCAAGCCGATCGCGCTGCTCATGCGCAACCACCGGCCCTTCTACGGTTCGCCGCTGATGGTGGCCTCGACACCCGAGCGCATCGAGGCCGGCTGGTGGAGCGAGGCCCAGACCCGCGACTACTTCATCGCCGAAGGGCAGGACCATACCTTGTACTGGATTTACCGCGAACGCATCGTCGGCGCCGGCGAGGATGCCGAGCCGCGCTGGTACCTGCACGGGCTGTTCGGATAGCAGATACAAGGGAGGAGGAATTTCCGGGCAGACCGAAGGTCATGCAAAGGCTTAACCGGGCGCTTCCTTCGGCGCGTTTGCGCGATACTGGCGCATGCAGCCCCCCGGGGCTGCTCTGGTTACCAACAATCTCACTCCATGGAGGACCGAGTGTCCGGCTTGATGAACAGCCGCTGGTGCAGTGACAAGGGGCGGCCCGGATTCGCTCCCGGCAATATGCAGGCGGATGGACAGGATGCGCGAGCACAGGTGGGAGAGGTGCGCAAGGTACTGGTCGTCGATGACGAGGCCGACGTAGCGGACCTGGCCGAGATGCTGCTGGCGGCCCACGGCATGGACGCCATGGTCGCCTATTCGGGCGCCGCAGCCCTCGAGATGCTAGCGGCCCACCCCGACATCGACGCCGTCATTTCCGACGTCATGATGCCCGGCATGAATGGGCTGGAACTGGCCGAACGCATCGCCGGGAACTATCCGGCGGTCAAGATCATCCTCGCGTCCGGCTATATGGCGCCAAGCATGTTCAACGGACAGGCGATGAAGCAGCTCTTCATTGCCAAACCCTACCGCATCGACCAGTTGCTCCGGCTGCTGCGCACCTGAGGCCGCACCGGCGCTTCAGGCCGGCATGACGCGCGTCAGGTGCAGTTGGCGGCGCAGCACGTAGCCCAGCGACTCGTACAGGGCGATTGCGCCCAGGTTGCCGGGATAGACGTGCAGGAAGGCTTGCCGGCCCCCCGACATGATGCGAAGCGTGCGCTCGGCCAGCAGGTGGCGCGCATAGGCCTTGCCGCGATGCTCGGGATGGACGCAGACCGCGCTCACCTCGACCCCGCCATGCGGGCGCATCCGTTCCCCTGCCATCGCCGCCAGTCGGCCGCCATCCCGGATGCCGAGGAATTCGCCCAGTTCGTGGGTACGCTCTGCGAACGGCCCCGGGTTGGTCAGCCCGGCAAGCAGGCGCATCTCGCCGGCGTCCGCCTCGCCCAGCACCGTGAACGGCAGCGTGCCGGGCCGTGGCGCGCGCGTGGCCACCATCTGCAGCACCGGATCGAGCGGCGTCAGCACCAGTCCGGACCGCTGCGCGGCCGTCTGGCGCGGCGCCTCGGGCGTGACCAGCATGGCCGCCTCGCCGGGTTCGAGCAGCGCCGCCAGCGCCTCCCAGGCCGCGGGACTGTCGTCGGCCAGTGCCGCAAAGGGACCGATCTCGCGCGGATAGCGCCTGGCCAGCGGGCCGCCGCGGGCCAGGTGGCGGTGGCCGCCTTCGAGGGACGACCACACCGGCCGGTCGAGGCTGGCGTGCAGGGCAGGGGACATGGCGTGCATCCTCTCGGTTGTCGATAAGGAGATGATAGCGCCGTCGCCTGGTATCGGCAGCGGCATGCTATTGTCGATGCCGGAACCCAGGCAGAAGAGGAAACGATGGACGCAAGATCGATGGATTACAGCGAACTGCTGTTCGCCTACCATGTGCGCGAACTGGCGATGAAGCGCCTGGTGCACGAGACGCCGGAAGGCTTGACGGCCGAGGCCGCGACCCAGTACATGTTCGAGCGTTTCGAACCCACCGTCCTCGGCGTGGTGCGCGAGCTGCAGAACGTGGCCACCATGATCCGCAAGGCGGACCCGGGCGGGGCGGCCTAGCCCCCCGGGCTATTCGCTGACCTTGCCGCGCAAGGACTTGACCCGCCCGCTGCGCGCCTTGGCATCGAGCCGGCGCAGCTGCGATCCGCGCGTCGGCCGGGTCGGGCGGCGTACCTGGGGTACGACGCTGGCCTGGTCGACCAGGGCCTGCAGGCGCTGCAGCGCATCCAGCTTGTTCTGTTCGAGGCTGCGCGAGGCCTGCGCCTTGAGAACGATCACGCCTTCCTGCGTGATGCGGGCGTCGCGCAGGGTCAGCAGGCGCTCCTTGACGGCTGCCGGCAAGGACGACGCGGCCACGTCGAAGCGCGCGTGCACCGCACACGACACCTTGTTCACGTTCTGTCCGCCCGGTCCCTGGGCCCGGATTGCGCTGAATTCGACTTCCGCCGGATCGATGACTGCCATGTCCCACCTGTCAAAGCTTCAGACGACATTGTAAGGGCAGGGCGCCTCCTTCCGCAGCGATCTTGCCGCACGACATAAGAGTTTCGTGTGGCCCGGCATCGGTTGCTGCGCTATCATGTATTTACGTGCTCACTGCCTGCCGCGCGCACCGCTGCGCGGCCATCCCGGAGGAGCTTTGAACCTGTCGCCCCTGCCCCTTGCCGTGTTCGTCGTCGATGCGGCCGGGACCGTCACCAGCTGGAACAAGGCCTGCGAAAAACTGGCCGGCTACGGCCCCGGCGAAATCCAGGGCATGACCCTGGACCGCATCGTCGAGTTCGACGACCCCGCAGGCGCTGAACCGCGCATGGCCGCGCGCGCCGACGCCGAGAACGATGGCACCCTGCACACGGCCGACGGCCGGCGCCTGCCGGTGCGCATCACGGTGGCGCCGCAGTCCTTCGACACCGAGACGCCCGGCACCTTCAGCGTCATCCTCATCCCGCGCACCAGGCAGTTCCCGACGCGCTATGCCCTGATCCAGGACCTGCCGGTGGCCGACATCCTCGAGTCGCTGCCCTGCGTGTTCTACGTGATCGACCAGAGCGGCCACCTACTGCTGTGGAACCACCAGCTGGAAGAAGCGCTGGAGATGGATGCCGATGAGCTGCCCACTTCCAACGTCAAGTTCTTCTTCGACGAAAAGGAGCGGCCCCTCATCGTCGACAAGATCCTCGCCGCCTTCGACGGCGGCGGCTCCACGCACGAGGCGGAACTGGTCGGCAAGCACGGCAAGCGCACGCCCTACCTGTTCCGCTGTTCCCTGGCCCACCTGGGCAACGTTCCGGTCGTGTTCGGCACCGGCATGGACATCACGGCGCGCAAGCAGGCCGAAATCGGCCTGCGGGTGCGCGAGCGCGCCATCTTCTCGAGCCTGAACGCCATCGTCATCACCCGCTGCGAAGAAGACGAGCACCGCATCGACTACGTCAACCCGGCCTTCGAGCGCATCACCGGCTACCTGCTTTCCGAGATCCGGGGCCAGGATCCGCGCTTCATGGCCATCCCGGGCTGCGACGAGGACGAGCGCCAGCGCATCCGCGAAGCGCTCGCGCGCAGGGAAAGCGTGCGCGTGGTGCTGCGCAACAAGCGCAAGAACGGCGAGGTGTTCTGGAACGACCTGCGCATTGATCCGGTGTCCAACGCCGACGGCGAGATCACGCACTTCGTCGGGGTCATCAACGACATCACCGAGGCCCGCCACTACGAGCGCCGCCTGCACCACCTGGCCCACCACGACCCGCTCACCGGCCTGGCCAACCGCACGCTGCTGCAGGACCGGCTGCGCCAGGCCATCGAGAACGCGAAGCGCGGCGGCTTCATGGTGGCGCTGGCCTTCCTCGACCTCGACAACTTCAAGCACATCAACGACAACTTCGGCCATGATGCCGGCGATGCGGTGCTGCGCGAAATCGCCCAGCGCCTGCGCGAGAACGTGCGCGAGGAGGACACCATCGCGCGCATGGGCGGCGACGAATTCGTCCTCGTCATCTGCAACCCGGCCAGCCACGAACGCATCGCCGAACTGATCGAGCGCATCCGCCGCAGCGTCATGGCGAAGGTAGAAGTGAAGGGGCGCGACATCCTGCCCGGCACCAGCATCGGCGTCAGCATCTTCCCCGACGACGGCGACAGTCCCGAGAAGATCATGCGTGCGGCCGACGCCGCCATGTACCACGCCAAGACCCTCGGCAAGAACAACTTCCAGTTCTATTCCACCGACCTGAACCAGATCGTGCACGAGCACCTGATGCTGGAGGCGAACCTGAGCCGCGCGATCCGCGAGCACGAGATGGTGCTCGATTACCAGCCGAAGGTCGACCTGCGCAGCGGCAAAGTGGTGGGCGCCGAGGCCCTGGTGCGCTGGCGCCATCCGGTCGAGGGGGTGATCCCGCCCGACCGCTTCATCCCGGTGGCCGAGGAAACCGGTCTGATCGTGCCGCTGGGCGACTGGGTCATCGACGAGGCCTGCGGCGCGCTCAAGGCCATGGAAGCGCTCGGCGTGAAGGATTTCGTCATCGCGGTCAACCTGTCGGCGCGCCAACTGCGCCAGCGCCAGTTCGCCGAGCGCCTCGGCGCGACCCTGCGCCGCCACGGCGTCGACCCGCGTTCGCTCGAACTCGAGGTGACCGAGAGCCAGCTGATGGACCATCCCGACGAAGCGCTGGACGCGCTGGGCCAACTCAAGGCTCTAGGGGTGCGCCTGTCGATCGACGATTTCGGCACCGGGTACTCGAGCCTGAGCCACCTGCAGAAATTCCCGGTCGATGTCATCAAGATCGACCGCTCCTTCCTGGGCGACGTCGGCCACGACGGCCACCTGGTCATCACGCGCGCCATCATCGCGCTCGGCCACAACCTCAAGCTCAAGGTGGTGGCCGAAGGCGTCGAGACGCGCGAGCAGATCGCCTTCCTGCGCGAACACGACTGCGACCAGATGCAGGGCTTTTACTTCAGCCCCGCGCTGCCGCGTGAGATGCTGCAGGAGATGCTTGCCAGGGACGCGCGCCTGCCCGATTGAGCCGCAAGAAAAAAGACCTCAGGCCTTGCCGCCGTCCCGTGCCTGCAGCAGCGCCCAGACCTGCTCCGCGTCGACCGGCTTGATCAGGTAATGGTCGAAACCCGACGCCCGGGCGACTTCCCGGTCCTTGTCCTGGCCGTAGCCCGTCACCGCCACCAGCATCGCTCCCGCGGTCTCGGGCAGTCGGCGCAGGCGGCCGGCCAGTTCGTTGCCGTCCATGTCGGGCAGGCCGATGTCGATCAGGCAGACTTCCGGCCGCTCCTGCCTGGCCCGCTCGATGGCGCGCAGCGAAGAATGTTCGACCGTGACCACGTAACCGAGCAGTTCGCACAAGGCCGCCAGCACCTCGGCGGCGTCGACGTTGTCGTCGACGACCATGACGCGCAGCTGTTCCGCGCGCGCGGCCGGCGCCGCCTGCGCCTGCGCGGGCGCGACGGTGGGCGCCGGCACCTGCCGGTGGCGCGGCAGATGGATGCTGAACCTGCTGCCCTGTCCCAATCCCGCGCTGTGCAGCGCGACCCGGCCGCCATGCAGCTCGACCAGGCTCTTGACCAGCGCCAGGCCGATGCCCAGGCCGCCCTGGGCGCGGTCCGGCGTGCGCTCGGCCTGGGCGAACAGCTCGAAGGCATGGGCCACCGTGTCGGGCGTCATGCCGATGCCGTTGTCCGTCACCGTGATCACCACCTGTTCGGCTTCGGTACGCAGGTGCAGCACGATGCTGCCGCCTTCCGGCGTGTACTTGGCCGCATTGTTCAGGACGTTCGCAACGCACTGGACCAGGCGTTTCAGGTCGCCCCACACATGCGCCGGCCCCGGCGCCACGTGGACTTCCAGGCGGTGGTTGCGCAATTCGATCAGCGGCTTGACCTGCTCGACGGCTTCGCTGACGACGCTGCGGGCGTCGACCTCGCGCCGCTCCAGGCTGACCAGGCCGCGGGTGACGCGCGACACGTCCAGCAGGTCGTCGATGAGCCCGGTCATGTGTTTCACTTGGCGCGAGATGATTCCGCTGGTCTGCCGCACGCGTGTTTCGTCGAGCCGCCCGAGGCGCAGCAGGTCGGCAGCCGAGCTGATCGGGGCCAGCGGATTGCGCAGCTCATGCGCGAGCATGGCCAGGAATTCGTCCTTGCGCCGGTCGGCCTCGCGCAGCGCCAGCACCGCCTGCGCGCGCGCCACCGCATCCCAGGTACGGGCCGCGGTCTGGCGCATCAGTTCGACGTCCTCGTCGCTCCACGCGCGTGACTGGTCGTGGTGGGCGAACATGAAGGCCACCGTCTTGCCGTCGCGCTGGATCGGGGCCGCCACCGAAGCGCGCGCGCCGATCTCCGCGTGGGCCGCGGCGGCCGCGCCAACGGTGCGCGGATCGCTGGCCAGGTCGCTGACGCGCATGACGCGTCCCGCGCGGATATCGGCTGCCAGGGACAGGCCGTAATCGTCGAGCCGCTCGACCCGCGCCGGCAGTTCCGGCACCCGGCGCACGTCGTTGTAGTTGTGCCCGACGACGCCGTACTCGACCGCCTCGTCCATGCTGACGTAGCCGACCCGCGGCACGCCGAGGATGCGCGCCAGCTCCCGGGTGGCCACGGTCATCATCATCGCCGGGTCGTCGGCGACGCTGCGCAGTTGTTCGTCCAGGTCGAGCAGCATGGTTTTGTGGGCCTCAGCCTTCTGCGCCGCCAGCACCGCCAGCTTGCGGGCGCTGACGTCATCGAAGAACACGGCCAGGCCGTCCTCCAGCGAGGGGTTGGCCCGGACCTCGATCCAGGCCCGGCTTCCATCCGGCAGGAGGCAGGCGTGTTCGGTCGACTCGGCCTTGCGGCCGGCGCGCGCGCCCGCGAGGAGGGCGACGATCCCGGCGCCGGCCAGCGCCGGGAAGGCCTCGCAATAGGGCTTGCCGACGATGGCCTCGCGCGGCAGGGCGGAAAATCGCAGTGCCGCATCGTTCGCATAGCCCACCGTGTCGTCCGCCGCCAGCAGCACCAGGCCCTCGCTCAGTGTGTCGAAGATGTACTGGCTGCGGTCGCGCTCCTGGCGCAGGGCGGCCTGCGCCAGGGCGTTCTCGACCGCCGACCAGGTGCGCTCGGCCACGTCGCGCGTGACCAGGATGTCGTCGCCGGTCCATTCGTAGGCATCCGGCTTGGCGACGTTCAGGTTGGCGGCCCAGCGTCCGTCCTTGAAGATCGGCACCGCCAGCAGCGCGCCGATCATGATGGCCCGGTAGCTGGCGACGAAGGCGGCGGTCCTGGCATCGGCAGCCATGTCGTCGACCACGAAGTCGCTTCCCGTGCCCAGCGTCGCCACCACCGCCGGCCCGAAGTCGTCGATGCGTCCGGAGCTGGGGATGGGCGGCATCCCGGCGCCGAACCATCCGGCGCGCGAGAAGAAGGTATGGCCGTCCGCGCCGACTTCGGTGTACCAGCAGTGCGAGGCGCCGAGATACCCGGCCAGCAGCCTGGTCGCTGTCTCGACGATGGCGGTGGGCGAGGACAGGGCCTTGAGCTGGTCGGCGAGCTTGAGCTGGAAGGCGCGCCAGCGCGCGTTCAGGGAGGATGGTTCGTGCATGGATGCTCCTTCAGGCCGGCGCGCGCAGCGTCAGCCTGATGATCTCGCCCGGCTGCCACAGGCGCATGCGCGGGCCCCAGCTGCCGGCGCCGCGGGTCACGTACAGCATCATGCCGTTCACGTCGTAGGCGCCGATGTATTTCGCGAAGCGCTTCCTTACCGCATAGCTGAAGGGCCAGATCTGGCCGCCGTGGGTGTGCCCGGACAGCATCAGGTCGACGCCGCGCGCGCTGGCTTCCTCGATGATGCCGGCGGCCGGGATGTGCGACATCAGGATGGTGGCGGTGCCGGTCGGCGCCGGGATGGTGCGCGCCAGGCCGCTCGTGATCTCGCGCTCGTTGCGCATGGCGCGGCCGATGTCCTCGATCCCGGCCAGCACCAGGCCCGGGGCCAGCTCCACCTGGCGGTCGCGCAGCCAGCGCACGCCGCCTTCTTCGAATTCGCGCACGGTGGTCTCGGCGTCGCCGTAGAACTCGTGGTTGCCGGTCACCGCCCACACGCCCCACGGCGCGCGCAGCCCGCGCAGGGTCGGGGCCAGCTGCGGCTCGCCGATCGGATCGTCCTCGACCTGGTCGCCGAGCAGCAGGACCGCGGCCGGCTTCAATGCGTTGATCTGTTCGACGCGCGCCGCCAGCCATTCGGAGCGGCGCTGGGCGCCGAGGTGGATGTCGCTGACGGCGACGATGACGGTGCCGTCCAGCGCCTGCGGCAGGTTCTTCATCTCGACTTCCTGGTCGACGATGACGGGGGCGCGCATGCCCTGGAAGATGGCGAAGCTTGCGAGCAGCACGCCGCCGATGGCGCCGATGGCGCGCAGCTTCTGGGTATGCGCGCGCCACCAGAATCCAAAGCCGCTGGCGAGGTCCGTCACCAGCAGGCACAGCGACATGATGAAGGTGATGCCCAGCCAGGTCAGCGCGAACTGGCCCGGCCACCAGCGCCAGTCGAGGGCCTGGTCGCCGATGCGCACGCCGGCGAAATACAGCAGCCAGACCAGGAAGGCGCCGATCCACCAGGCGCGCCGCGGGATGCGGCGCTTGACCGCATCGAGCGAATACACGCGGGCGGCGACGTACAGGTGGAACAGGGTACCGACGATATTGAGGACGATCGAAAACATGGATGCAGATGCTGTGGCTAAAGGTGCTTACCTTAACGCAAATTTGACAAATTTGCGGGCACACAGGGATGCAAATAATATTTGCAAAAATGCCTAAAAATCCATATTTCGTATGTCTTGAAACTGCCGCGGCATGGCACTAGATTGGAGTCACCGGATGCTCACGATGAGGTCCGGCAACTATATCGCTTAAACTTTACGAGGATATTTATCATGCGTACTTTCGACCTGACTCCCCTGTACCGTTCCGCCATCGGTTTCGATCGCCTGGCCAGCCTGCTCGAGCAGCGCGCCGAGCCAAGCTACCCGCCGTACAACATCGAACTGGTGAGCGAAGACAACTACCGCATCGTGATGGCCCTGGCCGGCTTCACCCGCGACGAAGTGGAAATCGTGACCGAGCGTGATACCCTGCACGTCACCGGCCGCAAGCAGAAGGACGAGACCCAGCGCACCTTCCTGCACCGTGGCATCGCCGCCCGCGATTTCGAGCAGCGCTTCCAGCTGGCGAACCATGTGAAAGTCACCGCTGCATCCTTCGACAACGGCATGCTCACCATCGAACTGGTGCGCGAAGTGCCGGAAGCGTTCAAGCCGCGCAAGATCGCCATTGGCGACGCCAATGGCAATACCAATAACGTGCAGCAGCTGGAACAGCGCGCCGCCTGAGTACAGATAGTCGTTTGAAAGAAGGGCGTCCCGCGGGGCGCCCTTTTTGACGATGGGCCCGGCTTCGGTTTAAGAGCGGTCTAAGGCCAAAAGTTGCCTGCTTAAGCATGGTCTAAGCCAGCTTTGGGAAGATAAGCCCATCGATAAAGAACATCATCGGTCAACCATTTTCATCAGGAGCACATACATGCGTAACGAAGGTGCCGTCACTGCCATCACTGCCAAACGCCTCACGCTGGCCCTGTGTGCCGCGGGCGTCATCGGCGGAGCGGTCGGTGCGCTTGCCGTCAACCATAACAACGTGGCAGCCGAAACCGCGGCCGCCGCAGCAGCGCCGGCGCCTGTCGCCGCCCCAGCTCCTGCCGTCGCCGCCCCGGCTCCGGCAGGCACCGTGACCCTCCCCGACTTCACCCGCATCGCCGCCCAGCACGGCAAGGCGGTGGTCAACATCCAGGTGGTCGGCAGCACCAAGACCGCCAATCGCGGCAACGTACCCCAGCTCGACCCGCGTCACCCGTTCTACGAATTCTTCCGACAGTTCCAGGACCCGCGCGGCAGCGGTCGTGGAGCGCCCGTTTTCGGCGCCGGATCGGGCTTCATCGTAAGCCCGGACGGCGTCATCCTGACCAACGCCCACGTCGTGCAGGGCGCCGACGAAGTCACCGTCAAGCTGCATGACCGCCGCGAATTCCGCGCCAAGGTCGTCGGCGCCGATCCGAAGACCGACGTGGCCGTGCTGAAGATCGACGCCAAGAATTTGCCGGTGACGCCGCTCGGCAAGTCGCGCGCACTGGCCCCGGGCGAGTGGGTGCTGGCCATCGGCTCGCCCTACGGCCTCGAGAGCACCGTCACCGCCGGCGTGGTGAGCGCCACCGGCCGCAACCTGCCGGACGGCCAGGTGCCCTTCATCCAGACCGACGTGGCGGTCAACCCGGGCAACTCGGGCGGCCCGCTGTTCAACACCCGCGGCGAAGTGGTGGGCATCAACTCGCAGATCTACAGTCAGACCGGCGGCTACCAGGGCCTGTCCTTCTCGATCCCGATCGACATCGCGGTCAAGATCAAGGACCAGATCATGGCTACCGGCAAAGTCCAGCACGGCAAGCTTGGCGTGAGCGTGCAGCCGATCGACCAGGTCTTCGCCGACTCCTTCCGCCTCGATTCGCCGGACGGTGTGCTGATTGCGAGCGTCGAGCGCGGAGGACCGGCCGAGCGCGCCGGCCTGAAGTCGGGCGACATCATCCGCCGCCTGAACGGCCAGGCCATCGTGTCGCCGGGCGACCTGTCCAGCAGCGTCTCGCTGTCCAAGCCGGGCGAGCGCGTGGCGCTCGACGTCTGGCGCGACGGTAAACTGGTGCGCATCGACGCCGTCATCGGCGATGCCAGCGAGAAGGCCAAGCGTGGCATGCCGGAAGAGCTGGCTGCCGGCGGTGGCGACAGCAAGGGCGCCAAGCTGGGCCTGGTCCTGCGCCCGCTCGAGCCGATCGAGCGCCGCCAGAGCGGCATCGCCTCGGGCCTGCTGATCGAGGATGCGCGCGGCGCGGCGGCGTCGGCCGGAATCGAGCCGGGCGACGTGCTGGTCTCGGTCAACGGCCGCGCGGTCAACTCGCTCGACCAGGTGCGTGACGTGGTATCGAAGGCCAGCAAGTCGGTGGCCTTGCTGATCCAGCGCGGAAGTGAAAGAATCTTCATTCCAGTGCGGATTGGTTAAGAGCGCGTAGCGTCCTCGACCGGCTGGTTTCAAACAACGGGAAATACATGCGTTTATTGCTGGTAGAAGACGATACGATGATCGGCGAAGTGGTGCTCGACCTGTTACGGGCCGAGCACTACGCCGTCGACTGGGTCAAGGACGGCGAGATGGCCGACACGGCCCTGCTGCAGAACCAGAACTACGACCTGGTGCTGCTCGACCTTGGCCTGCCGCGCAAGGACGGCCTCGAAGTCTTGCGCAGCATGCGCACTCGCAAGGACCGCACCCCCGTGCTGGTCGCCACCGCGCGCGATTCGGTGGCCCAGCGCATCGCCGGGCTGGACGCCGGCGCCGACGACTACGTCCTCAAACCCTACGACCTCGACGAACTGCTGGCGCGCATCCGCGCGCTGCTGCGCCGTGCCGCCGGGCGCGCCGAACCCATCTTCGAGTACAAGAACATCACCGTCAATCCGGCCACCCGCGAAGTGCTGGTCGACGGCACCCAGGTGGCGCTTTCGGCACGCGAATGGGCGGTGCTGGAAGCCCTGGTGGCGCGGCCAGGCGCCGTGCTGTCGCGCGCCCAGCTGGAAGAAAAACTGTACAGCTGGCGCGACGAAGTCTCCAGCAATGCGGTCGAAGTCTATATCCACGGCCTGCGCAAGAAGCTGGGCAGTGACCTGATCCAGAACGTGCGCGGCGTCGGCTACATGGTGCCCAAGGCATGAAATTCAGGTCAAAGGTCACGCACTCGCTGCGTGGGCGCCTGTTGTGGTACCTGCTGGCGGCGATCACCATCGCCGCCCTGGCGCAAGCCTCGATCGCCTACCGCACCTCCTTGCACGACGCCGACCAGATCTTCGACTACCACATGCAGCAGATGGCGCTGTCGCTGCGTTCGAGCACGCCGCTGTCGAACAGCGAAGCGCAGCAGCGCCTGCAGGCCAAGAACGAGGCCAGCCCGGGTGGCGCCGGCAACGACGACATGGTGGTGCAGATGTGGTCGCCCGACGGCGTGCAGGTCTTCCACAGCGTCTCGCGGGCCCGCTTGCCGCAGCGCGCGGTGCTGGGCTTCTCCAACGTCAAGGCCAACGGCACCGTCTACCGCGTGTTCTCGATCCAGAGCGAGAACCAGACCGTGCAGGTGGCCCAGGACCTCGCCGTGCGCCGCAACATGGCGGGCAACCTCGCGCTGCGCACCCTCGGCCCGATCGCCGTCATGATGCCGATCCTGATGCTGGTGGTGTGGTGGGTGGTGAGCGGCTCGCTCGAGCCGGTGGCGCGGGTGCGTTCGCAGGTGGCGTCGCGCCAGGCCGACGATTTGTCGCCGGTGTCCGACGCCGGCCTGCCGGACGAGGTGCAGCCGCTGGTGCAGGAACTGAACCTGCTGTTCGGGCGCGTCCGGACCGCCTTCGACGCCCAGCAGTCTTTCGTTGCCGACGCCGCGCACGAACTGCGCACGCCGCTGGCGGCGCTGCGGCTGCAGGCCCAGAGCCTGGACCGCGCCGACACGCCGGAAGCGCGCAAGCTCGCCGTGCAGCGCCTGACCGCCGGCATCGACCGCGCCACCCGCCTGGTCGAGCAACTGCTGGTGCTGGCGCGCCAGGAAGCCACCGCCGCCGCCGGCACCGTCGCGCGCCCGGTCGACCTGGCCGACCTGGCGCGCCGCACCGTGGCCGACCTGGCCGGCGTGGCCGCCGCCAAGGGCGTGGACGTCGGCATTCACCACGCCGATCCGGCCACGGTGGAAGGGCAGCCGGATGCGCTCCACATCCTGCTGCGCAACCTGGTCGACAACGCCATCAAGTACACCCCGGCGGGCGGCACCGCCGATATCTCGGTGCGCAGCGACACGGCGAAGGACGGCTGCACGGTCACGGTCACGGTCGAGGACAGCGGCCCCGGCATCCCGCCGGAGGAACGCGAGCGCGTGTTCGACCGCTTCTACCGCGTGGCCGGCAGCGAGGCGGCCGGCAGCGGGCTGGGACTGGCGATCATCAAGGCGATCGCCGAACGCCACGGCGCCACCCTGGCGCTGGGCGAGTCGGAACGCCTGGGCGGCCTGTCGGCCACCGTCTGCTTCCAGGAAGCGTCAATGCGCTAGCCGCGCGTCGATCAGGGCACGGACCTTATGGGTCAGCGCAGTGATCTCGAAAGGTTTCGTGATCACTTCCATGCCCGACGCGAGCCGGCCGTTGCCGACTGCCGCGGTATCGGCATACCCGGTGACGAACAGCACCTTGAGGCCGGGTCGGCGCAGCCTTGCGGCATCGGCCACCTGGCGGCCGTTCAGCCCGCCGGGTAGGCCGACATCCGTGATCAGGAGGTCCACCTGCGTATCGGCGTTCAGCAGGTGCAGGCCGGTGGGACCGTCCTGCGCCGTGAGCACGCGATAGCCGGCATCACGCAGCACCTCCTCGACGATGTCGCGCAACGCATGCTCGTCTTCGATGAGCACGATCGTCTCGCCCTGGCCCGAGCCGGCAGATGGCCTGTCGGCCGCCGCCTCCATCCCGGCCGCACCGGAATAGCGGGGCATGTACAGGCACATGCGCGTCCCGCGTCCCGGCTCCGAGTACACGCGCACCTGGCCGCCGGACTGGCGCACGAAGCCGTAGACCATCGATAGCCCCAGGCCCGTGCCTTCCCCCAATGGCTTGGTGGTGTAGAAGGGGTCGAAGATGCGCGCGGCCACTTCGGGAGGCATGCCGGTGCCGGTATCGGACACGCACAGCGAAATATACTGTCCCGGCGGCATATCGCCTTGCGCGTTGCGCTCGTCGATCCATTCGTTGGCTGTCACCAGCGTCAGTTTCCCGCCGTCCGGCATCGCGTCGCGCGCATTGATGCACAGGTTGAGCAGGGCATTCTCGAGCTGCGACGGATCGACCCTGGTCAGCCAGAGATCGTGCGCATTGACCACCTCCAGTTCGACCATGGGACCGGCCGAGTGGCGCACCAGCTCTTCCATGCCGGCGACGAGGCGGTTGACGTCGACGGGCTTGGGATCGAGCGTCTGCCGGCGCGAGAAAGCGAGAAGCCGCTGCGTGAGCGAGGCGGCCCGGCGTACCGAGGATTCGCCGATCTCTACGTAGCGCTCCAGCCCGCCGAGCTGGCCGCGATGCAGCTTGAGCTTGAGGACCTGCAGGGCGCCACTGATCGACGCAAGCAGGTTGTTGAAGTCGTGTGCCAGGCCGCCGGTGAGCTGCCCGACCGCCTCCATCTTCTGCGACTGGCGCAAGGACTGCTGCGCCTGTTCGAGCTCGGCCTCACGGGCCTTGTTCAGGCTGAGGTCACGCCCGATGGCAACGAAGTTCTGGCCATCGGGTTCCGGCGTGACGGTCCACTCGATGTACTTCCAGCCGCCGTCCCGGGTGGCGATGCGGTTCTCGAACCGGGCCGGCAGGTGCGTCTCGGCCATCCGCCCGATGGCCTCCAGGGTGGAAGGCATGTCTTCCGGGTGCATGAAGCTGGCGTAGGGGCGTGCCAGCAGTTCGGATTCGCTCCAGCCCAGGACCTGGGTCCATGCAGGGCTGACGGCCGACATGCCCCCGGCGAAGTTGGCCCGGGCGAGCATGTCCTGGGACAGGTTCCAGAGCTGGTCGCGCTCGGCGGTCCGCGCCGCCAGCTCCGCTTCACGCGCTTTCTCGTCCGTGACGTCGCGGCCGGTAGCATAGCTGAGGTCGCCGGCAGCCACCGCGACCCACGAGATCCAGCGGATCGCGCCGTTCTTGTGCCGGTAGCGGTTTTCCAGCCTCGCCTGGCCGCCTGCCGCCAGGTCCTGGTAAGCCTCGATGGTGGTGGCATGGTCGGCCTGGATCACGAATTCGTTGACATGCCGGCCGACCAGCTCCTCGGGCGCATAGCCGAGCACGTCCATCCACGCCGGGTTGACCCGCTTGAAGTAGCCATGGAAGTCGATGGCGAGCATGAGGTAGGGCGACGTATCCCACATGCGGTCGCGCTCGGCCGTGCGTTCGACCACCTGGCTTTCCAATGTCTCGTTCAACTCCTTGAGCCGCCGCTCCGCCCGCTTGCGGGCGCTCACGTCCTGGAAGATGATCGCAACCTGGCGCTTGGCGGCAGGCTCGATGCGCGAGCACGCCACTTCGAGGTGCCGGTCGGTGGCTTCGAGCTCGCGCTCGAAGCGGACCGGTTGGCCCGTCTCGAGCACGTCGCGGAAAATCGCCACCCAGGCGTCCGCCTCGCTCTCCGTCAGCTCGCCACGCCCTGTCTTGCCGACGATGTCGGAAATGCCGGCATGGCGCATGTAGGCCGGGTTCGCTTCGAGGTGTACATAGTCCGAGAGCGGCCCCCGCGGTCCGTCGATGAACTGGACCACGCAGAAACCTTCGTCGATGGAGTCGAACAGGGTGCGATAGCGCGCCTCGCTTTCGCTCAGGCGCTCCTCGGTCTGGCGCCTGTCGGTGACGTCGATCGACACACCCGTCATCGTGATCGGCCTGCCATCGCTCCCATAGCCGGGCTGCCCGCGAATGGCCACCCAGCGCACCTCGCCGGCAGGCGTCACGATCCGGTACTCGATGTCGTAGTCCGCCCCCGCGGCAATGCTGTGCTCGACGGCCTCGGCCATCCGCACGCTATCGTCGGGGTGGATGGCATCGCGCAGTTCGGCGTAGCTGAAAGGAATGTCCGGATCGCGACCGAAGTTGAGCCGGCAGATTTCCGACGTCGTGAGTTCACCCGTCCTCAGATCGAGGCTCCAGGTGCCGAGACGCCCGGCCTTGGTGGCGAAGCGCAGCTCGCGCTCGCTTGCCGCAAGCACGGCATCGGATGCGAACGCTGCAGGCTCATGACGCATGGCCGCCCTTGGTGGAGAGGAAGTTCAACAGCATGGTTTACTCAAAGTGAATGAGTCGAACCATAGCATATTTGACGAATATAACGGTAAAAGGGCGCTGCGGGTCGGCACCCGCCAACCGAGCATCACGCCGTCAGGATGCTTTTCAGCGCGCCCGCATAGCGCTCGCTGACGGCCACGACCTCGCCGTCGCGCAGGTTCAGCCAGTACGTGCCGTCGCCGCGGGTTTCCATGCCCGCGATCTGGCTGCGCCGCACGATCGTTCCGCGGTGCACGCGCACGAATTCCCCCGGGGCCAGCAGGCTTTCGAGGCGGCTGAGCGTCATCCGGTGCAGGACCGTGCGTCCCGCCAGGCGCAGTTCCACATAATTGCCCGCCGATTCGATGCGCAGGATGTCGCCCACCTTGACCTGTTCGATGCGGCCGACCGAGCGCACGCTGATCGTGTCCAGGCTTTGCGCGCCGTCGGCATCGACGAAGCCGCGCAGCGCCGCGCCATAGGCCTCGCGCTGGCGCTGGCGCAGCATGCTCCCCGCGCGTTCGACGGCCTGCGTCAGGCGCGCATCGTCGAGCGGCTTGAGCAGGTAGTCGAGGGCATGCACCTCGAAGGCCTCGATCGCGTGCTCGCTGTAGGCGGTCACGAACACGACCAGCGGCGGCTCGCGCAGGCGGCTCAGCTCACGCGCCAGCACCAGCCCGGACTGGCCCGGCATCTGGATGTCCAGGAACACCACGTCGACATCATTGCTCGCCAGCGCCGCGCGTGCCGACGCGGCCCCGCCGCATTCCCCGGCCAGCAGCCAGCCCGGGTGGGCGCCCATGGCCAGGCGCAGATTCAGCCTGCTTGGCAGCTCATCGTCGACGATCAGGTAGCGGATCCCCATGGCGTCAATCCGCCTGCGCCAGCGGCAGGCGCACTTCGGCGACGAAGCGCTCGCCCTGCCGCCCGGCGAAGAGCGCGGCTTCCGGGTGCATCAGGCGCAGCCGGTCGCGGGTGTTGGCGAGCCCGAGGCCGGCGCCCGGGTTGGCAGGAAGGTCCCCGCGCGCCGGATTGGTGACCCGCACCAGCAGCGCGTCGTGTTCCCGGATGAAGGACAGGTGGATGTCGCTCGGCCCTTCGCTGCAATCGAGGTCGTGGCGCAGCGCGTTCTCGACCAGCGGCTGCAGCAGCAGCGGCGGGCAGGCGATGTGTTCCAGCGCTTCGCCGGCGCCGTCGACGTGCATGCGCAGCCGTTCGCCGTAGCGCAGGCGCTGCAGGGCCAGGTAGTCCTGCACGAAGCGCAGCTCGGCGGCGACGGTGACGGTGTTGCCGCTGCTGGCGGACAGCACGTAGCGCAGCAGCTCGCTCAGGCGTCCGATGCCCTGCAGCGCCAGGCGCTTGTCGTCGCTGCGCACCAGGGCGCTGATCGCGTTCAGGGCGTTGAACAGGAAATGCGGTTCGAGCTGGGCGCGCAGGGCCAGCATGCGCTGCTCCTCGAGCGCCAGGCGCAGGTTGAGCATGTCGGTCTGCGAACGTTGCCACGCCAGCTCGCGCTCCTTGGACTGACGCCAGTAGAAGAAGGCCAGGATCGCGGCAAAGGTGCCGGTGGTCGAGAACCAGCCGACCAGCAGCATTCTCATCAAGAGCTGCCAGGCGTCCTCCAGGCTGGAGACCTGCAGCATCCCGCGCTGCCAGGCCATGTACATCCACTGGGCCGGCTGGAACAGCAGCACCAGGCACGCGAACATCGCCACCACGTTGCGCGGACGCGAGATCAGGGCCGGCCAGCGCGTGAGCGCGATGCACAGGATGCAGCTCAGGACGATCAGCGGCACGGCATACTCGACGAACCAGGTCGCCAGCAGCGCCGGATAGTGGCTGGATTGCCCGGCGCGCAGGTTGTCGCTGTAGGTCTGGAGCGCGCCGAGCACGCTGATGGCCGTCCACAGGACGACCATGGACAGCACGATCCTGGCGAAGGGCTGGAGGCGATAGGGGGAGGAGCTCATCGGAAAAGTATAGCAGTGCGAAACGGCTGCCAAACCAGGCCTGCCGGGGATGCCATCACACGGAAGCGGGCATTCGTCACATATGGGGTGGCGGCCGGCGCGAGGGTGCGCAGAATAGCCAGGTCCATTGTTGAGCGCATCGCGAAACCACCATGCCCTTTCGCATCCTTTGTTTGATCCTGGCCGTCTTCCTGGCGGCCTCGCATGCCGCCGCCATGCCTCCCGCGGTCGAACAGGAACTGGCGCGCCAGGGCATCCCTGCCGGCGCACTGAGCTACCGGATCGAGGCCCTGGCAGGAAGGCCGGCGCCGGCGCAGGCAGTCGGCGAGCGCCGCGCGCTCAACCCGGCGTCGACCATGAAGCTGGTGACGACCCTGGCGGCCCTGGATGTGCTGGGCCCCGCGCACCGCTGGACCACGGCCATGCTTGCCGACGCCAGGCTTGAAAACGGCGAGCTGAAAGGCGACCTGTACCTGCTGGGCGGGGGCGACCCCAACCTGAGCTGGGAGCGGCTGGGCGGCATGCTGCGCAGCCTGCGTAACAGCGGCATCGTCTCCATCGGCGGGGACCTGGTGCTGGACCGGACCCTGTTCCAGCCGACCCGGCTCGACATCGGTGCGCCCCCTTTCGACGACATGCCGGACGCGTCGTACAACGTCATCCCAGACGCGCTGGCGCTGTCGGACTACCTGGTCACCTACACGCTGTCCTCGGATGCATCGACAGTGGCGGTGCAGGCCACGCCGCCGCTGTCCGGGGTGTCCGTGCTGAACCGGATGACGCCCAACGACTTGCCGTGCAAGGATTGGCGCGAGACCTGGCAGCAGCCAAGGGTAGAGGAACAGGGCGCCCTGGTGCGCATCATCCTGAACGGAAGCTTTCCTCGCGACTGCAGCAAGGCCGTCGAACTGCACACGCTCGACCGTGACCTCTACATCGAACGCCTGGTGCGCGCGCTGTGGGAAGAGATGGGCGGCCGGTGGCGCGGACGCGCCCGCGAGGGCAAGGTCCCCGCCCGTGCGGCCGTGCTGGTCGAGCGCCAGTTCGAGACCCTGGCGGAGACGGTCCGCGCCATCAACAAGGACTCGCACGCGGTCAAGGCGCGCATGGTCTACCTGACGCTGGGCGCCACGGCGCGCGGGAGCGCGGGCCTGCCGACGCTCGAACGGGCGCGCCGGCGCGTCCTCGACTGGATCGCCGCCCAGGGCGTCGACACGTCCGGCATCGTCATCGAGAACGGCTCCGGCCTGTCGCGCATCGAGCGCTTAAGCAGCGCACAGCTGTCCGCCTTGCTCAAGTCCGCCGCGGCGGGCCGCTGGTCTCCGGAATTTTCCGCCAGCCTGCCGATCGTGGCGCTGGACGGCACCATGAAGAACCGCCTGAAGACCGGCCCCGCGGCCGGCAATGCGCGCCTGAAGACCGGCACGCTGCGCGACGTCGCGGCGCTGGCCGGCTACGTGCGCGACCGGCGCGGACAGGACTGGATCGTGGCGGCCTTCGTCAACGACCCGCAGGCGGGCGAGGGCAGGGGCAGGGCCGTGCTGGACCAGCTGATCCTCTGGGTCGCCGACGGAAACGCCGCCGCAGCCGACACACCGACCTTCCATCCACCTGACTGATTCCTACCATGCGAATGACCCGAACCCGCGGCGCAGGCGCGCTGCTGCTGGCGGCGCACGCCTGCGCATCCGCCCAGACCGCCGCTCCACAGCCCATCCAGCAGGTCGTCGTCAAGGCCGGCGCAGCGAACGGCCGCGCGCAGTCGACCACCACCGCCATCGTCGTCGGGCGCGACGAGATCCTGCGCCAGGGCGACGCCAGCCTGCTTGAGGTATTGAAACGCCAGCCCGGCATCACGCTCGACGCCAGCCCGGGGAAGGAAGCCGCCATCCGCATGCGCGGCCTGGGCAGCGGCTATGTGGCGATCCTGCTGAACGGCGTGCCTGCGCCGGGCGGCTTCTCGCTCGAATCGATCAGTCCCGAGCTGATCGAACGCATCGAGATCCAGCGCGCCGCCACCGCCGAAACCAGCAGCCAGGCGGTGGCCGGCGCCATCAATATCGTCTTGCGGCGCGCCGGCCCGGCAAGGAACGAGAGCGCGAACGAGATCAAGGCGGGCAGCGCCTTCCAGCGCGGCCATGCGGCGCCGCAGCTGCTTGCCCAGCACAGCGGCCGCGCGGGAGCGCTCGCCTACACCGTGGCCGCGACCGTCAAGCGCAACCTGAATCCGGTCGCGGCCCTCAGCACCGAGGCGGGATCGGACCCTGCCTTGCTGCGGCGCACCGCCTGGACCGACCACCAGGTCGAGGACATCCTGGAACTGGCGCCGCGCCTGAGCTGGCAGCCGAACGCGGTCGACAGCATCAGCGCGCAGGGCTACCTGCGCAGGCGCCACATCGACAACGTCAAGCGCGAAAAGGAGACGACCGAGATTGGCCAGTCGACGCCGTTCCCGCACGCGTACCAAAGCTTCGAGACCCGTCCCCTGCACGCCTACGCCGACCTGGCCTGGACGCGCAGGCTGGAGGGCGGCGCCCGCCTGAACGCCAAGCTGTCAGGCTTCCAGATGAAGCGCGAGGCCGGCTTCGTCTACCGGGGCATGGATGCGCAGGATCGCCCCCTCGAGTCCCATCTGGTTGCTTCCGGCCCGGTCGAACGCGAATGGACGTTCAGCGGCAGCTGGCGCCGCCCGCTGTGGGGCAGCCACTCCCTGGCGGCCGGATGGGAGTTCGGCCGCAAGGGGCGCAGCGAATACCGGCGCGAACGGCATGTCGATCCCCGCGGCACGCTGCTGTTCTCCAGCGACGAGGACTACCGCGCCAGCGTGGTACGCAGCGCCTTCTTCATCCAGGATGAGTGGGACATCGGTCCAGGCTGGTCCGCTTATGCTGGCCTGCGGCGCGAAGACTTGCGCACGACGGGCGAAGGCAATGCGGCTGCGCCGGTGGATGTCGACGCGGGCGCCTGGAGTCCCGTGTTCCAGACCTTGTTCAAGCCGCAGCGGGCGGAAGGCGACACCGGAGCGCGCGACGGGTTTCGCTTCGCGGTCAGCCGCACCTACAAGGCGCCGAACATTGTCCAGCTGCTGCCGCGCCGCTACACGGTCGACAACAACAACAGCGCCACCAATCCGGACCAGCAGGGCAACCCCGGTCTGCGGCCCGAACTCGCCCTGGCCGTCGACCTGGCCTGGGAGCGCTACTTCGGCGCGGCAGACATGGTGAGCGTGAGCCTGTTCCACAAGCGCATCCACGACATCACGCTGACGCGCATCGGCGAGAGCCGCGGCGTGTGGACCGCCACCCCCGACAACGCGGGCAGCGCATTGGTGCGCGGCATCGAGTTCGAAGGCAAGCTGACGCGCGGCGCGCTGTCAGGACGCATCAACCTGGCGCGCAACTGGTCGCGCCTGGACAGCGTGCCGGGGCCGGACAACCGTATCGAAGGCCAGCCGGCGTACAGCGGCAATCTCGGGCTGGACTACGCGGCGCCAACCGGCCGCTTTGACCTGGGCGGCACCTGGAGTTACCAGGGACGGGTGGCGAGCCGCGCGAGCGCGCTGATCCATAGCGACGACGGCAGCCGGCGCCAGCTCGACCTGTATGCGGTATGGAAGCGGGACGCGCGCTCGCGATTGCGCCTGTCCGTGGCCAGCCTGTCACAACGCGACTACCTGGAACGCCTGGCCTACGAGGGAAGCAGGCCGCTCGAACGCGCAACGGTCTACCAGCTGCGCCCGACCTGGCGCCTGGTGTGGGAACAATCGCTGTAGGCCCTAGGCGCGGCAGCCCAGTTTGCGGTAGCGCTTGCGCAGGCTGAGCAGGTCCAGCTGCACCGATTCCATCATCGCGGCGCGCACCCGCCGCTCCGATTGTTCGGCTTCCACGATGGCCGCGCGCAGGCGGCCGCATTCCGGCGCTTGCTTCGTGCTGCGATGGCGAGCGGCGGCGCAGGCCTTGCCGGCGCCGCAGCCGGCGGCGAGATGGTGTGACGCCGGCTGGCGTGCCGCGGCCGGGGCCAGCACGCACGACAGCAGGATGCACGCCGCAAGGGAGGCGGCAGGTCGCATGGCGAGGGTAAGAATGGTGGTCTCCGTGGTGCCGGAGGGTCGCTCGGCGCTGCCGGCCCCTCTCGTTCTTGTATAAGGCGCGCAGGATACCCGCGTTTTGGTCCTTGAATTCTCGCCAATTGTCACATTCGCCATGGGGGCGTTCGGCAGGCGCGGCACGGTAACGGTAGAATGCTCCCTTTGCTCACAGGGCAGCGGGCCCTGAGCGGATATCTAGAGGAATCGATGAAGAAGCAAGCAGTCCTGTTGGCTGGCCTGGCTGCAGCCGGCCTGGCCTCGGCCCAGGAAGTGGTCCGGATCGGCCATGCGGCGGCCGTGACCGGCCCGGTGGCCTACTTCGGCAAGGACACCGAGAACGGTGCGCGCATGGCGATCGAGGCGCTCAACGCCAAGGGCGTCAGCATCGGCGGCAAGAAGGTCCGCTTCGAGCTGGTAGCCGAGGACGACGCCGGTGAACCGAAACAGGCCACCGCCGTGGCGCAGAAACTGGTGGACGCGAAGATCAACGGCATGGTCGGCCACGAGACCTCGGGCACGACCATCCCGGCTTCGAAGATCTACCATGCTGCGGGCATCCCGCAGATATCGCCCTCGTCGACCTCGCCGATGTACACCCGCCAGGGCTTCAACACCACCTTCCGCGTGGTGGCCAACGACGTGCAGCTGGGCCAGGCGCTGGGCCGCTACGCGACCGGCACCATGAAGGCCAGGCGCGTGGCCGTGGTCGACGACCGCACCGCCTACGGCCAGGGCCTGGTCACCGAATTCGCGCGCAGCCTGCAGAGCCAGGGCGGCAGCGTCGTCGCCAAGGAATTCACGCACGACAAGGCGACCGATTTTTCCGCCATCATTACCCGCATCCGCGCCACCAAGCCGGACCTAGTCTTCTTCGGCGGCATGAGCGCCACCGCCGGCCCCATGCTGCGCCAGATGAAGCAGCTCGGCATGAACGTGCGCATGATGGGCGGCGACGGCCTGTGCTCGGACGAGATCCACAAGCTCTCCGGCGGCACCATGGCGGACGGCCAGGTGGTGTGCGCGGAAGCGGGCGGCGTGCAGGGCGAAGCCCGCGCCGCCATGGACAAGTTCCGCGCCGATTATAAAAAGCGCTTCGGCATCGACGTCCAGATCAACGCCCCGTATGCCTATGACGCGGTGATGACCATGGCCGAGGCGATGGTGAAGGCCGGCTCCAGCCAGCCGGCGAAATACCTGCCGGTGCTGGCCAGGATCCAGCACAAGGGCGTGACCGGGCCGATCGCCTTCGACGCGCGCGGCGACGTCAAGGACGGCACCATCACGCTGTATTCGTTCAAGGGCGGCAAGCGTTCGCTGCTCACCGTCACCAAATAAGGAGCACGGCCATGGCAGGAGGCGATTCCATCAAGCCGGATGCCTTTGCGGCGCTGCAGGCCCGCTTTGGCCAGCAGTCGCGCAAGGCGCAGGCCTATTACACGGTCATGCACGAAGTGCGCGGCATCGTCGGCAGCGATGACGCCGCCAGCGCATGGATGAACGAGCCGCAGCCCGCGCTCGGCGGCAAGACTGCCGCCGAGGCGGTGGGCGAGGGGAGCGAGGACGAGGTCCTGGCCTACGTGCGTACGCTGAAGAAGTAGGGCCGCTTCAGAACACGCCGATCAGGAGCAGCACGATCAGCGTCAGCACGATCGAGACGGCGATGGAGCCGAGGCAGCCGAGTTTGTTCGAGAAGAATAAGAACATCTCAATCGCCCGGTCCTTCGCCCGGCATCGTGTCGGCCATCAGCCTCAGCTCTTCCGGTGTCAGCTCTTCGGGCTTCTTGTCCGCCAGGCCGTCCACGTCGTGCGCCTGCTGCTGGTTCTGGGGCTGCGCCTGTTGCTGTCCCTGTTCCTGCCCTTGTTGCTGGCCTTGCGGCGCGGCCTGCTTCTCCTGCGACTTCTGTTCCTTGCTCATGATGTTCTCCTCTGGAGGTGATGAACAAAGTGTGGCACAGAGTCGTTTTCGGCGGCGTCCAGCTCGATGAGGGCTACCGGCGCGGTTCAGTGAGGCCGTGCGGATGAGCCGTCGCGGCCGAGCGCGCGCTCGACGCTGAGCGCCAGCTCGGCCAGCTGGAAGGGTTTGCGCAGCAGGATGTCGTCGCCCAGGACCTGGTCGATCGCATGCATGTCCGCATAGCCGGTGGCAATGATCATCGGTATGCCGGGGAATACTTCGCGCGCGCGCCGCATGAGTTCGGCCCCGGTAATCCCCGGCATCAGGTAATCGGTGATGATCAGGTCCGGCCGCCCGCGTCCCAGTTCGCGCAGGGCGGCCGCGCCGTCCGCCGCCTGGGTCACCGCATGCCCGAAGGCTTCGAGCGACTGCACCATCGATTCGCGCACGAAGTTGTCGTCCTCGACCACCAGGATACGGGAACCCTGTCCGGCGGCCGGGACGGCGTCCGGCAGGGGCGCGGCGGCGGGGAGCTCGCCGCCGTCCCAGGCGCGCAGCCAGATTTCCACCGTGGTCCCGCACCCCTGCTGGCTCAGGATGCGCGCCGCGCCGCCCGACTGCTGCGCCATGCCGTATACCTGGCTCAGGCCCAGTCCGGTGCCCTTGCCGACCGCCTTGGTGGTGAAGAAGGGCTCGAAGACCTTGGCCACGAGTTCCGGCGGCATGCCGGGGCCGTTGTCGGTGACGGCGATGCGCACGTACTCGCCGGCCGGCAGCAGTCCGGCGGGCGGCCGGGCATGCCCGGCATGAAAAGCCAGTACGCCGCTGTCGCCCATGGCGTCGCGCGCATTGATGGCCAGGTTCAGCAGCGCCATCTCCATCTGGTTGGCGTCGGCAAACACGCGCGCACAGCCTTCCTCGACCTCGAAGCGCAAGGCGATGCGCGAGCCGAGCGAGGTCGCCACCAGTTCGCGCACGCCATCGAACAGGTCGCTCACCTCGGCGGGGCGCAGGTCTAGGTTCTGGTTGCGGGCGAAGGCCAGCAGCTGGCTGGTCAGCTTGCCGCCGCGCTGGCAGGCGCGGCGTGCGATCTCGGCGCGTTGCCTGGCCACGTCGTCCTTCGACAGCAGCAAGATCAGGTCCATGCTGCCCTGGACCACGTTGAGCAGGTTGTTGAAGTCGTGGGCGATGCCGCCGGTGAGGCGGCCGACCGCTTCCATCTTCTGGAACTGCACCATCGCCTGCTGCACCCGTTCGCGTTCGATGACTTCGTTCATCAGGCGGTCATTGGCCCCGGCCAGCGCGCGGGTGCGTTCCTCGATGCGCGATTCGAGCGTCTCGTTGAGGGACAGGAGGTCCTGCCGGCTTTGCTTGAGGCTGGCGGCATCGCGCTCGCGCTCTGCCAGCAGGTCGCGCGCCTGGTACTGGCGGCGCCGGGCGCGCAGTGCCGAGCTGGCGGCGCTGCGCAGGGTCTGGGCGTTGAGGGGGCGCTCGAGCAGGATGATGTTGCCCAGCTCTTCCAGCCGGGAGCGGGTGGTGGCCGCAGCCGGCCCGACCGCCTTGCCGAGCAGGATCACGAAGGGGAAATCGGACCACGGCTCCTGCGCCGCCAGCCAGGCGTGCAGGGGCGCCAGGTCGGCGCCATGCAGCGCTTCCTCGGCGACGATGGCCAGGCCGGCGCCTTCGCCGATGGCGCCGGCAAGCGCGGCGAAATCGGGTATCACGCCGCAGGCCGCGCCGTCCTGCGCCAGCACCGAGCACATGACCTCGGCGTCGCGCCCGCGCGGCGCGAGGATCAGGATGCGTTGGTCCTGCCGCTCAGCCGGCGACATCGGGAATGTCCGACATCATGGGCGTCAGGCCCCGGTAGCTGGGCAGGCCGGTGAGGACGCCGTCGAAGCCTTCCAGAGCTTCGCCGACGCGGATGCCGTCGGCGCCCAGCTCCAGCTCGTGGATGGTCAGCGCATGCTCGGCGGCGCGGCTCTTGATGACCGTGACGGCGCGCCGCAGGCGGCCGTTCGACTCGAAGAAGCGCATCAGGACCGTGCTGTCGCTCAGGTAGCTCAGGTCGACGTCGGACTTCACTTCGCCGATCATGCCGTGCTGGCCCAGCACCAGCACCGTGGTGACGCCCTGCTGGTTCAGGTAGGACAGCAGTTCGTGCATCTGCAGGATCAGGTACTGCTCGCCCGGCATCGCCTGCAGGTAGGCGTTCAGGCTGTCGATGACGATAAAGCTGACCCTGGACAGTTCGACCGCGTCGCGCAGCATCTGCGCGAACTCGCCCGGCGACAGCTCGGCCGGGTCGATGTGGTGGATGCGCAGCTGGCCGTTGTCCACGAACTGGCGCAGTTCCATGCCGAGCGCGCGGCTGCGTGCAAAGAAGGTGCCGAGTCCTTCGTCGAACAGGTAGAACGAGGCCTGCTCGCCGCGTTCCAGGGCCGTCAACAGGCAGCGGGTCGACAGGGTGGTCTTGCCGATGCCCGAAGGGCCGACGATCAGGGTATTGGTGCCGCGCACCAGGCCGCCGCCCAGCAGGGCGTCGATGCCGCTCGATCCGGTGGAGCGCACCGCCGGCACGAAGTCGCGCAAATGCTCGGCCGCGACCAGGCGCGGATACATGGTGATGCCGCCGGTGTCGAGCGTGTAGTCGTGGTAGCCGCCGCGGAAACGGATGCCGCGCATCTTGATGATGTTGACGCGCCGGCGCTCCTTGCCGAATTCCTTGGCGATCTGTTCCAGGCTGATCACGCCGTGCGCAATGCTGTGCAGGTGCTGGTCGGACTGGCTGGTCTTGTCGTCCAGGAGCAGGACGGTGCAGGCGCGCGCCGCGAAGAACTGCTTCAGGGCCAGGATCTGGCGCCGGTAGCGCAGCGGGTTCTGCGCCAGCAGGCGCATCTCGGACAGGCTGTCGAACACCACCCGCACCGGACGCAGCGCGTCGACCCGGTTCATCACGTTGCGGGTGGTTTCGCCCAGCTCGACCTCGGAGGGGTGGAACACCGATTGCTGCGCGTCCGGATCGAGGTCGGTATCGCCCGCCAGTTCGTACACCGAGAGCGCGCCGATGTCCCAGCCATGGCTGGCCGCCGCCGCCGCCAGCTCTTCGGCGGTCTCGGACAGGGTGATGTACAAGCCGCTCTCATTCCTGGCCGCGCCGTCGAGCAGGAACTGCAGGCCGAGCGTGGTCTTGCCGGCGCCGGGAGAACCTTCGACCAGGTAGATGCGCTGCGGCGTGAGGCCGCCGCCGAGGATGTCGTCGAGGCCGGCGATGCCGGTGGAAATGCGGGTATCTGGGGCGCTGGTCATTACGTGCATGGTGGTGATAGACGGATATGCTGGGCATTATATACACAAGCAAATTCGCCAAATTCTCATTGTTACACATGCGAACATTACATGTAATGAAAAAGGGTCCCGGCGGGGACCCTTCGAGGCACGGCCGTGCGCCGCGGATCAGAAGCGATGCGACAGCCGCGCGAACCAGGCCGCGCCGTTCAGGCCGAACTGCACGCTCTCGTACTTGAAACCGTTGTCGGTCTCGTTCGGATCCTGCGCGCTCGGCTTGACGTCGAAGATGTTGGTGCCGCCGACGGTGAACTTGGTTTTCTCGGTGAAGGCCCAGGTGAAGGACAGGTCGGCCGAGGTCTTCGGCTTGTAGTACTGGTTCGGCACCGGCGGGCCCGAGAAGGTGCCCAGGGTCTGCGGGCCAAAGTGCACGATGCGCAGCGCGGTTTCCAGCTTGCCCCGGGTATGGTCGAAGCCCAGCGTGGCCTTGCGGCGCGGCGCGCCTTCCTCGATGAACAGGCGCTCGCGCTCGGACAGCAGCACGTCCTCGAAGCCCGTGAGGGCGCTCGGCGCATGCACGCCGGTCACTTCGGTCTTGCTGAAGTTCAGGGCCAGGAAGGCGTTCAGCTTGCCGGCGCCCAGGTCCATGCGGTGCGACAGGGTCACGTCCAGGCCCTGGGTCTTGGTGTCCACCGAGTTGACGAAGAACTGCGCCTGGCCCACGCCCAGTTGCTGCAAGGTGGCGCCCAGGGCAGGGTAGTTGTCGGCGTCGAAGCGGCCCGACAGCACGATGCGGTCGTCGATGTTGATGCGGTACAGGTCGGCCGTCAGCGAGGTGGCCTGGCCGGGGGACCAGGTCAGGCCCAGGGTATAGCTCTTCGATTCTTCTTCCTTCAGTTGCGGGATGCCGGCGGCATTCGCCACGCGGCCGCCGTTCGGGGCCAGCACCACGTCGAGCGGCTGGCCGTTGACGAAGTCGGTGAAGGTCGAGGAGAAGTAGACCTGCTGCAGCGAAGGCGCACGGAAGCCGGTGCTGGCCGAGCCGCGCAGCAGCACTGCCGGGTTGATGCGGTAGGCGGCCGCCAGCTTGCCGGTGGTGGTGGCGCCGAAGTCCGAGTAGCGCTCGTGGCGCAGCGCGGCCTGCAGCTTGACGCCTTCGGCGAGGTCGGTCTCGAGGTCGAGGTAGGCGGCGTTCGAGTGGCGGTCGCTGTCGGTCACATCGATCGGCTGGAAGCCCGGGAAGCCCTGGCTGCCGGCATTGCCGCCCACGCCCACGCCGTCGGCGTCGACCCAGGAACCCGGCTCGCCCGCCTTGATCTGGTAGTTCTCGCGGCGGTGCTCGAAGCCGAAGGCCACGTTCATGCCCTTGCCGATGCCCTCGAAGAAGCGCGAGAAGTCCAGGTTGGTGGTCGCCTGGCGGAACGAGAAGCCGCCGGCGTCGAACATGCTGGCGCTCCTGCCCGGCCCGCCGCGCAGCAGGTCGAGGTTGGCGATCGACGCGTTGAGCGTGTTCGCGATGGTGTAGCGCATGCGGTTCTGGCCGAAGGTCTGCGAGACGTCGGTGTTCCATTCTCCCAGGCGGAAACGGTAGCCGAGGGTGCCGTAGTGGTCGTTGATGTCGCCGTTGATGAAGGGGACGAAGCCGTTCGGGTACATGGCGGCCGAGTTGCGCGAGGGGATGTCCTCGGAGCCCAGGCCTTCGCGCGCCCAGGCGGCCGACGAGGCGTCGCGGTTCTGGGCGCCGGCGGTGACGTACAGCTTGCCGTCGCCCGCCGGGAATTCGCCGTTCAGGTAGACGGTGCTGTTCTGCGACTTGGTGTCGCCGATGATGCGCGGACTGCCTTCCTCGGCGCGGTTGGAGCGGCCGCGGTCATAGTATTCGCCGGTGATGCCCAGCACGCCGCCGCCGACGGCCACGCCGCAGTAGGCCGAGGCCAGGTAGTTGTCGCCGTCGCCCTCGGTGTACTGGCCGAAGCCGGTCACCATCTCGCAGCCGAGGTTCTTCTTCAGTTCGATGTTGAGCACGCCGGCGATGGCGTCCGAGCCGTACTGCGCGGCGGCGCCGTCGCGCAGCACCTGCACGTTACGGATGGCCATCAGCGGGATCGCGTTCATGTCGGTGCCGGTGTTGCCGCGGTTGCGCGCGCCGAACAGGTTGACCAGCGCGGTGGTGTGGCGGCGCTTGCCGTTGACCAGCACCAGGGTCTGGTCCGAACCGAGGCCGCGCAGGGCGGCCGAGTCGATCAGGTCGGCGCCGTCGGCGCCGGTCTGGCGCGTCGAGTTGAACGAGGGCGAGACGTTGTTCAGGACTTGCGCCAGGTCGAACTGGCCGCCCTGTTCGGTCGCCTTGGTCATCGGGATGAAGTCGACCGGGACCGGCGTGTCGATATCGGAGACGTTGCCGACGCGGCGCGAGCCGACGATGCTGACGCTCTGGATGCCGCCACCCTTGCTGTCCGCAGCGGCCGGCGTGCCGGCGGCGACCGGGGTGGTGGACGGCTCTTGCGCAGTGCTCTGGGCGAAGGCGGCTGGGGCCAGGGTAGCGAATGCGGCGCCGCCGTACAGGGCAAGCAGGACCGACTTGGGTAGACGTTTGAGTGTGAGCACTGGTTACTCCGAGGGAAAATTGAATACTAAACAATCCCATGACGGAGCACCAAGGCACTGTATCATTAACACAACGTTGTCAATATATAACCCTAGTCTATCGTCCGGCCGGCGCCTTCCTGCGGCGCCGGCGGTGCGGGCAGGCGCGTGCGGAAGCGGGCGCCGGCCCGGTCTCGGGAGGGTCTTCGTGGCGCTCGGCGTGGCGCGCCATCGCTTCCGTGCACGATTTACCGAACTTGACTGCGATGGTGGCCAGCAGGCCCAGTATGCCGATCGTTGCCAGCAAGGCGTCCAGCATGGTTTCCTCCTGTAAGCATTCGCCTGAACCGATGTAAATGATGGTAGGCGAGTCTGCACACCTGCGCAATCTGGCAATTCCGGTGCTAGACTTCGGAAATTCCGAAAGTAGAGGGCTGTACGATGCGCTTCGACCTGACCGATATGCGGCTGTTCCTGAGCGTCGTCGAATGCGGCAGCCTGACGCACGGCGCGCGCGCCATGCACCTGGCGCTGGCATCGGTCAGCGAACGCATCGCCGGCATGGAAGCGGCGCTGGGCGCGCCCCTGCTGGAACGCAACCGCCGTGGCGTGCGTCCGACTGCGGCCGGCGAGGCCCTGGTGCGGCATGCCCGCTCGATCCTGGGCCAGGTCGAACAGATGCGCGGCGAGCTGCGCACCTATGCGACCGGCCTCAAGGGCCGCATCCGCCTGCTCTCGAATACGGCGGCGATGGCCGCCTTCCTGCCGCCACAGCTGTGCCGCTTCCTGGCGGCGCACCCGGACCTGTCGATCGACCTGGAAGAGCGGCCCAGCACGGACATCGTCCAGGCGCTGGTGGACCTGCGCGCCGACCTGGGCGTCGTCGCCGGCGTCACGGACATGCGCATGCTGCAGACGCACCTGGTGGCCAGCGACCAGCTGGTGGTGCTGGTGGGCCGTTCGCACCGCCTGGCCGGGCAGGCGCAGGTGAGCTTCGCCGATATCCTCGCCGAGCCGATCGTGGGCATGGCCGACACCGCGCTCGAAACGCACCTGGCGGAGCGCGCAGCGCGCCTGGGCCGCCAGCTCGACTACCGCATCCAGTTGCGCCATACAGGGCAGGTGGCCAGCTACGTCGAGGCAGGCATCGGCATTTCGATCCTCTCCCGTGCCCTGGCCGCAACCATCGAACGCGACCTGGCCGTCCTGACCCTGTCCGAAGCCTGGGCGGCCAGGCAGCTCTACCTGTGCGCGCGCGACTTCTCCGCGCTGACCCCGCATGCCGGCCTGCTGGCACGGCAACTGCTGGAACAGGTGCCGGAATAATCGCCGAGCGCTTCCCGGTCTTATGCTGCCAGGACGACGCTGTACGACGCGTCGTTGGCGCACGCGCCGCTCCGCATCCGCGGCTGCGGGAACGCATGCACGGAGACGGGCTGTTCATCGGCCAGCAGCGTGACGAGCGCCGGAAGGTCCAGGCCGTTGATGGCGGCCTGGAAGCGGCGTACCAGGTCGCGGCACAGCTTCTCTTCCGGCGGCGGCTCTGCGCTTCCCGCATCGCGCAGCCGCCGCCGCGCGCGCGCCAGGTGCTGGCGCGCGTTCGCCGCCTTGGTGCCCAGCATTGCGGCGATGTCCGCATGGCTGCACTCGCAGGCCTCGTGCAGGACCAGGGCCAGGCGCTCGAACGGCGACAGGCGCGCCAGGCAAGCGAAGGCTTCACCCAGTTCGGCATGGCGCAGCAGGCCATCCTCGGGCAGGGCCGGCGCCGGCTCGGGTCCGAGTTCCAGTGCGGCCTGCGCCACCGCCGCGTCGCGGGCGCGCCTGCGCAGCCGGTCGATCGACTGGTGCTGCACGACCGTGGTCAGCCAGGCCGCCGGTGTCGTCAGCGCGGCCTGTTCGGCGCCATGCCATTTCAGGTAGCAGTCCTGCACGATGTCCTCGGCTTCGGCCGCGCTGCCGACGATGCGGCGGCTGATCGCGGTCAGGCGCGGGCGCAGCTGTTCGAAGGTGGCGGCATCTGGATCGGTGGCGCTTGGCATGGCAACTCCTGTTCGGGGCGGATGGGTCTCCCGCTTGACGCCTGGGCAGGCCCGGATGTGACAGGCCAGCGGTATTTTTTTCGGGCTGTCACACCCGGCGGGCGGCGGGCGTCATGCAAGTATCACTTTAGCGCGAAAGGACGAACATGAGCTTGCATTCACCGATGGGACTGGGCCTGGTGCCCACTGTCATCGAACAGACCGGGCGCGGCGAGCGCGCCTTCGACATCTACTCGCGCCTGCTGAAGGAGCGCGTGATCTTCCTGGTCGGCGAAGTCACCGAGCAATCCGCCAACCTGCTGGTGGCCCAGCTGCTGTTCCTGGAATCGGACAACCCGGACAAGGACATCGCGCTGTACATCAATTCGCCCGGCGGTTCGGTCTATGCGGGCATGGCCGTTTACGACACGATGCAGTTCATCAAGCCCGACGTGTCGACCCTGTGCACGGGTTTTGCCGCCAGCATGGGCTCCTTCCTGCTGGCCGCGGGCGCGCCCGGCAAGCGCTACGCGCTGCCGAATGCCCGCATCATGATCCACCAGCCGCATGGCGGTTCGCAGGGCGTGGCGGCCGACATCGAGATCCAGGCGCGCGAGATCCTGTACCAGCGCCACCGCCTGGGCAGCCTGCTGGCCGAGCGAACCGGGCAGCCGCTGAGCCGGATCGAAAAAGATTCGGACCGCGACAACTTCATGTCGGCCGGGCAGGCGGCGGAGTACGGCCTGATCGACCGGGTGCTCGAAGTGCGTTAGAGAGGACGACTCAAGGTGTTGCGCGACCTCTCAACAATGTGGTCTGCGCGCCCATCGGCACCAAAGACGAACTCTCGTGACGATTCTATATAAGCGATTTATGCGGTTTGGGTTATTAGTTAAGTAGAGCTCTAATACTGTTCTTCAGCGTTCATAATGTTAATGCAGGCAAGTCGACTCTATCTAAATGTGAGTTGCATCTGTTACTTATTTAACAATAATTACAAAAAACGCTAATACTGAAAGGACATATGATTAATATTAATAAGGGCTCTCAATGGTGTCTCTGGGACCTCCACTTCCACTCACCCTCATCGTACGATTACGGTGATAAATCTGTCAGCAATGAGCGAATTATAGATGTCCTTCGTGAAAACGGTATGTCGGTAGTCGCGATAACAGATCATCACGTCATAGATGTAGAGCGTATTCGAGAACTTCAACGTATAGGACTACCCCATGGTATAACAATTCTTCCGGGGATTGAGTTCTTATCTGATGCTAGAGGTAAGGAGCCGGTTCATTTTATCGGGTTGTTTTCCGAAAAGGCAGATATCGAGTTCATCTGGCCCCAAATTCAAAATCGCACTGAAATAAGTAAGATTCGCGGGGGCGGGAAGCGTGAGAACGAGGTATATTGTGACCTCTTTGAAACCGCGAAAATTATCAAAGAGCTTGGTGGCCTGATCAGTATTCACGCCGGTGAGAAAAGCGGTTCAGTTGAAAATATCACTCATGCGCTTCCTCATGCGGCTGCGCAGAAACGAGATATTGCTGAGATTGTTGATATTTATGAGATTGGAAAGGTATCGGACCAGGACGGATACCAAAGATTCGTCTTCCCAAACATTGGGCGAACTATTCCGATGGTACTTTGTTCCGATAATCATAATATAAATAAATATCACAGAAAATCCAAACTTTGGATTAAAGGGGCTCCAAATTTCTCGGGACTATTACATGCGCTAAATGAGCCAGGCGAACGTTTTTTTATCGGGGATGAGCCGGCGGCGATTAGTCGTGTGAGAACCAATCCGACTAAGTATATTCGTTCGTTAAAAATTTTTAACTCTGGCGACCATGATCCGGAGCACGTATGGTTTCACAATGTTGAAATTCCTCTCAATAGTGAGCTCGTAACTATTATTGGAAATAAAGGTAGCGGGAAAAGCGCCTTGTCTGACATTCTTGCGCTATGTACAGACGCTGAGAACGGTGACGATTATCTATTCTTGCACAAGACAAAATTTAAGAAAAAGGGATTGGCAGATCGATTCTCAGCTGCTGTGCAGTTTGAAACGGGATCATGGACAGATTTTCGACAGCTGGATTGTTCAGTTTTAGTGGGTGAGCAAGCAAAAATACGCTACTTGCCACAGAGCTATTTCGAGAAGGTCTGTAATGAGATTGGAAAAGTTGAGGCCTTCAGAAATGAAATCGAAAAAGTGGTTTTTCAATACGTTCCGGTAGACAAGAGGTTGGGAAAAGCAAATTTCGCTGAGCTCGTCCGTCACAAGCAGTCGTCAATAGTTGAAAAAATCTCGGTGCTTACTCGCGAACTAGCTGAGATAAACAGTCGGATAATAAATCTGGAAGATAAGTCTCATCCCGACTTCAAGAAGAGCCTAAATGGAAAATTAAAATTGAAGGAGGCTGAATTGCTAGCGCATTTAGCTTCTAAGCCGCCGGAGAAAAAGGACCCCGGGGCTATGTCGAATGATCCAAGCGTAGCCGCAAGGAAGCTTGAGTTAGATAATTGGACAAAAAGACGTGAACAAATTGAGATAGAAATGGCGGAAGTCGACGCACAGATCGTCGAAACGTCCATTAAATTAGATTCGCTTGAAAAATTCCGTGACGAGATTTTTAGCTCTATTACCCAACTGCTTCAGTTTATTGAGCTAAAACGCGAGCAGGCGAAAAACCTAGGTTTCGAAATAGATCAGTTGGTTTCGCTGAAATACGATTTCTCTAACGTCGATGCGGCAATTCAGCAGAAGGCACAGGAGAAAGGTGCTTTGGTAAAACAAAATTTAGTCGATCTTTATTCCGAGGACTTGGAATATGATAAATTGGCTACCCTTGCGCTGAAGCAGATACGTTGTAATTGTGAGGTCGCGAAATTGCAGGGCCAATTTAGTGGGGAGCAAAAGGAATATCAAAGTTACTTAGAGGATGTTCGAAATTGGGAAAATCAAAAGCGCCAGATCGAAGGAGATGCGCTAACGGCAGACTCGCTCTTATTTTTTAGACAGGAGCTGTCGTATGTTGAAGAAAAACTCCCTATCGAGCTTGCCCATCTGCGTAGTACTCGGCTACAACTATCTAAAGAAATTTTCGCAAAAAAAACGGAGGTTAGATCTTTTTATGATGATATTAAAATTGAGATCGACAAATGTTTCAACGAAGTTGAAGTGCCGGGATTAGCTATTGCAAGTACGTTGGCCTCAGAAAGCGATCTTGCAGAAAATCTCCTAAAATTTATCCAGCAAAACAAATCTGGATCATTTTACGGGCCGGATGGAAGAACTATCCTATTGGTCGAGATAATTGCCCCAACTGACTGGAATGACGTAGAGAGCGTTAGCTCGATGTTGGATAAGGTGATTCATTATCTTGAGCATGATATGCGCGAAGCTGCAAAGGAGAGCTCTAGGACATATATTTCGAATCTTGTTAAGCAACGTGCGGAGTTCTATAACTTCCTTTTCTCTCTGGGCTACGTGCAGCCACATTATGAGTTGCAGCAAGGTGGAAAGCGCTTGGAACAGCTCTCCCCAGGTGAAAAGGGTGCTCTGCTTTTAATTTTTTATTTGCTTCTTGATAAAGAAGATATTCCGTTAGTAATTGATCAGCCTGAGGATAATCTGGATAACTATAGCGTTGCCAAAATCTTAGTTCCGTTTATCAAAAAGGCTAAGCGAAAGCGTCAAATCGTAATTGTTACTCACAATCCGAATCTGGCGGTTGTTGCCGATTCAGAGCAGATTATCAAGGTTAATCTAGAGAAGGATAAAGGGAATCAATTTAATTGTATGGCAGGTGGTATTGAAGATGACTATATAAACAGTGCGCTAGTTGAGGTGCTTGAAGGAACGATGCCTGCTTTCTCTACACGTAGGGATAAATATCACGCTTCGACAGCATAGTCTTCTCCGATTTTTTTGGGTCTTCATTACAACCGTGAATTCGACAATTTCGATTGACTGACTATAAAACGCAGCCTCAGATAGCTGAGGCTGCGGTTCATATACTAGGCGGAGAAGCGTTGCGCAACTAGAAATCAGGGCTTCGCCGCCGCTTCTTCCTTCGGCCAGGCCACGCCCAGCCAGGACGCGTTCAGCGCCTTCTGCGCGTCGGTCGCCTTGTCCGCGACCTTCAGCTTGGCCTTGCCTTTCGGCTGCTGCAGCGGGGTGAGCTGCTTTTCCACCAGCTCGTCGCGGCGGAACAGGTGCACCTTGAACGGGGCGGTCTTCACCAGCGACATCTTGTCGCCGATGTCCTTGGCGGACACGCGCAGGCCGTTCACGGCCACCAGGGTGTCGCCCGAGACCACGCCGGCTTTCCATGCCGGGCTGTCGCGCTCGACGACGGTGACCACCGCCGGATCGCTGCCATCGCGCAGGGTCCAGCCGGCCCACCATTCGGTCTTCTGCTCCTGGTCTTTCGGCACGTCGGCGATCTTTTGCAGGCCGACCTGGGCCAGCAGGGTGTCGAACGGGATCTCGTTGGTGCCGTCCACGTACTGGGCCCACCAGCCGCTCCAGTCCTGGCCGCTCACGCTGCGCAGCGCTGCCAGCACGGCCGGCACGTCGTAGCCGCCCTGCGCGGTCGAGTGCTTCTCGAACAGGACGCGGTGCATGTCCTCAAGGCCGCGCTTGCCGCCGGTCTGGCGGCGCAGCTCGATGTCCATCATCAGCGCCAGTACCTGGCCCTTGGAGTAGATGTTGACCGAGGCGTTGCGCGCGCGCTCGCCGCCGACGGCGATCCACTCGTCGAAGCTGGCGTCGGCCGCGCTCTGCTGGAAGCGGCCCGGCTGGTGCAGGTAGTCGTCGATCAGCTTGGCGTAGCCTTCGAGGAACTCGTCGCGCTTCTGCAGGCCGGCGCGCAGGACGATCAGCTCGTCGTAGTAGGAGGTGTGGCCTTCGGCGACCCACAGCAGGCGGTTGTAGTTCTCGTTCTGGTAGTCGTAGGGCACCATCTCCTTCGGACGGTAGGCCTTGACGTTCCAGGTGTGATAGAACTCGTGCGCGGCCACGCGCAGGAAGTTCAGGTAGTCCTTGCGCGGCGCGAAGGTCCAGCGGGATTTCTGGATGACGGTGGAATTGGCGTGCTCGGTGGCGCCGCCGACGCCGTCGGTGGCGTGGACGATGAACAGGTAGCGCTGGAACGGATACTGGTTGCCGTACATCTTCGCCGTCTCGACGACGATCTTCTTCAGGTCGGTCATCATCTGCTTGCCGTCGTGGTTGCCGCGGCCCCAGATCGCCAGTTCGATGGTACGGCCATCCACCTTGTCGGTGTAGAACTCGTGGATGCCGGTCTCGATCGGCGCGTCGATCAGCACGTCGTAGTTCGGCGCCACGAAGCAGTGGTCGCAGCTGCCCGAATCCATGCCCGAACGCGACTTCCAGCCCTGCGGCACGTCCAGCTTGACTGTCACCTTCTCCTGGCGGAAGGGCGCGGCGTAGACGAACACGCCGCTGGCATCCAGGTAGGCGTGGGTGTCGTCGATGTGGCGGGTGCGCTCGCCCAGCAGGTTGGCGTACAGCTCGTACTGCACCGTCACCGCGTCGCCCGGCTTCGTGCGGACCTGCCAGGTGCCCTTGTCGGTCTTGGCGACCGGCAGCGGCTGGCCCTTGGCGTCGAAGGCCTTGAACAGGCGCACGCCGTTGGCGAGGTTGAGCATGTTGTAGCGGCCGGTGCGCCAGTTCGGCATTTGCACGTCGAGCGTGGTGCCGGTGGCTGCCGGGAAGGTGGCGCGCACTTCGGCCAGGTGCTGTGCCGCATCGGTAATGCGCAGCTGGTAATCGACGTCGGCGCGTGCGGTGGCACTGGCGCCGAGCAGGATCAAGGGGAGGGCGTAGGTCAGGAGTTGTGGTTTCATGTCCGCAGGATGGATGAGCTCCGGTAGAGCGTGCGCGGAAGTGTATACCAGCTCGCGGACGGGGGACAGCCCTTGCTGGCGGTGTCAATACGGCCTGGCCATGCGAAAAAAGGCCGCGCCTTGTTACAGGGCGCGGCCTTTCCGGGACTGATCCGGTGTCGTATCAGTTGCTCAGCAAGACCTGTGCGATCAGACCGGTGGCGATGGCGGCCAGGATGTAGTCGTTGCCGGCGCGGACCCAGTGGTGGCCGCGCGGCGGCGCGCTCAGGTGGCGGTCGCGCCAGTCGGTGACAACGTAGCGTCTGCCGCGGTATTCCTTGCTCAGGTGCTGGCCGCGGCGCAGGTCGTGGCGCGGTCCGGCGCCGCGCCGGTCGTCGCGATGGAACTGGCGGGCGTCGTAGTAGCGATCGTGATTGCGGTCGTTGGCGCGCTGGTTGGCGTTGCCGCGTGGGCCGTCATGGCGGTCATTGTCATAGCGGCCGTTGTCATGCTTGTCGCCACGGCGGCTGTCCTGCCCATAGGCGTTGCCGTTGCGGCCGTCGTGGCCATGGTCGCCGCGCTGGGCGAACGCGCTGCCGCTGGCAGTCAGGGTCAGGGCGATCAGTGCCGATGCGATCAAACTTGGTTTCATGCTGTTCTCCTGGTGACGCGGTGTGCTTTCGCGATGTGTCCATTACACCGCAAACCGGGCCGGGCAGGTGAAGCCAACTGGTAAGGAATGCTACCAAACGTATCGGGGCCGCCCCGCAGATTCGACCACGGCGGCCGGCTCCGTGCGGCCGCCGACCAGGATGGCGCCGTCTTCTGCCCGGGTCCTGATGATGCATGACTGGCGGGTGGCGCGTCCCTGTCGCAGCACGATGCCATGTCCCAGCAGCGCGGTGAGCGCACCCGCCGCCACGCCGGTGGCGATGTCTTCCAGGGCCGGGTCGAGGTGGTTGAAGTTGCGGCCTTCGAAGCGGCCGTCGGGAAGGCGGCACCAGGCGTAGATGCCGTTGATGCCGGCATCCTTGCCCCATGCCGCGATCGCCTCCAGGTCCGGCTGCAGGCCAAGCAGCGTGGCGGCGTCCTGCACTTCGACCAGCAGCTTCGGGCTGCCGACCGAAGCGACGCGCGGCGGCGATGCCGGCACGAAGCCGGGCGCCGCGAGCAAGTGCTCCAGCAGGCCGCTTGCCAGCACCGGCTGCGCCACTTCCTGCGCCTGCAGGCGAACATAGAAGGCATGATCGCCGCGCAGCAGATCGAGCCGCTGGCCGCGCATCGCCGTCGTCACCGACAGTAGGGCGGCATCGGGATGGCGCCCGAACAGCACGTGCGCCACGGCCAGCGTCGCGTGCAGGCACAAGGGGCTGCGCATGTGCGGGTAATAGAAATCGACGACCTCGCCGTCGAGGAAGACGCAGGTGGTGTTGCGTGCTCGCGCCAGGGCGCGGCGCGCTTCCTCGTTCGCCTGGCCGCCTTCGATGACAAGGGCCGGGTTGCCGTCGCCGGCATGTTCGCCAAAACAGCTCAGTGCACGAATCTGCATGCGTTTCTCCTTGTCGAGCGGGAAGTCTCGGTTATACTGTGTTTTTATACAGTATTGCCGGTTTGTCCAGCATTGTATCCCGTTCGCCCATACCCTGCCGATGACCGATCCGCTTTCTCCGCCACCACAGGTTTTGCCTCCGTATGCGGAGCTGTTCTGCCTGTCGAACTTCTCCTTCCTCGAAGGAGCCTCGCATGCGGAGGAACTGGTGGCGCGCGCGGTCCAACTCGATTATTTTGCCCTGGCGCTGACCGACGAATGCTCGCTGGCCGGGGTGGTGCGCGCCCATGCCGAGGCCAAGAAGGCCGGCCTGCACCTGGTGATCGGCGCCCACTTCCACCTGAAGCACCCGGACGGCAGCCCGGCGCTGTCGCTGATCCTGCTGGCCAAGAACCGCAACGGCTACGGCAACCTCGCGGAGCTGATCACCCTGGGCCGCACCCGCAGCGAGAAGGGGACCTACTTCCTCACGCCGGACGACCTGGCCCGGCCCGCGCCCGCGTACGCGCACCTGAAGCACATGCCCGACTGCCTGGCGATCCTGCTCCCCGCTTATCCCTCGCACGAAGCGGCGGACGTCGACCGCCTGCACGCTCAAGCCGCCTGGATGGCGAGCACCTTCCCTGGCCGCGCCTGGCTCGGCCTGGTCCTGCTGCACCGCGCCTTCGACGAACCGCACCGCGAGGCGGTGGAAGAGGTGGGCTGGCAGCACGGCCTGCCGATCACGGCGCTCGGCCACGTGGTGATGCACGTGCGCTCCCGCAAGCCCCTGCAGGACACGCTCACCGCCACCCGGCTGAAGAAACCGGTGACCGAATGCGGCTATGGCCTGGCCCAGAACGCCGAGCAGCACCTGCGTTCGCGCCTGCGCCTGGCCAACATCTACGGCCGCGAAGCGCTGGCCGAGACGCTGCGCATCGCGCGCCTGTGCACCTTCTCGCTGGATGAGCTGCGCTACGAATATCCCGACGAAGTGATCCCGCCCGGCATGGATGCCACCAGCTTCCTGCGCCAGGAAACCTATATCGGCGCGCACCGGCGCTTCCGCGAGGGCATCCCGGCCAAGGTGCAGGCGCAGATCGAGCACGAGCTGCAGCTCATCGCCGAGATGAAGTACGAACATTACTTCCTCACCGTATACGACATCGTCAGATTCGCGCGCTCGCAGCACATCCTGTGCCAGGGGCGCGGCTCGGCCGCCAATTCCGCGGTGTGCTACTGCCTCGGCATCACCGAGGTCGACCCGGCGCGCGCCAGCCTGCTGTTCGAGCGCTTCATCTCGAAGGAGCGCAACGAGCCGCCCGACATCGACGTCGACTTCGAGCACCAGCGCCGCGAAGAAGTCATCCAGTACATCTACCGGAAATACGGGCGCGAGCGGGCGGCGCTGGCCGCGGTGGTGATCAGCTACCGCCCCAAGAGCGCGCTGCGCGACAGCGGACGCGCGCTCGGCATCGACCTGGCCATCGTCGAGAAGGTGGCCAAGACCCACCACTGGTTCGACAGCCGCGCCGACCTGCTGGGGCGCCTGGCGGAGGCGGGACTGGACCCGGAATCGCGCCTGGCGCAGCAATGGGCGACGCTGGCCGACAAGCTGCTGAACTTCCCGCGCCACCTGTCGCAGCACCCGGGCGGCTTCGTCATCGCGCGCGGCAAATTGTCGCGCCTGGTGCCGATCGAGAATGCCACCATGGCGGAGCGCAGCGTCATCCAGTGGGACAAGAACGACCTCGAAGAACTCGGCCTGATGAAGGTCGACGTGCTGGCACTGGGCATGCTGTCGATGATGCGGCGCGGCCTCGAACTGGTGGGCCAGCGCTACGGCAACCTGTTCGAGATGCAGGACATTCCGCCCGACGACAAGGCCACCTACGACATGATCTGCGCGGCCGACACCGTGGGCGTGTTCCAGATCGAGTCGCGCGCCCAGATGAGCATGCTGCCGCGCATGCGTCCGCGCCGCTTCTATGACCTGGTGATCGAAGTGGCCGTGGTGCGCCCCGGCCCGATCCAGGGCGGGATGGTGCATCCCTATCTGCGGCGCAGGCAGGGCCTGGAGCCGATCCACTATCCGAGCCCCGAAATGAAGGTGGCGCTCGAGCGTACCCTGGGCGTGCCGATCTTCCAGGAGCAGGTGATGCAGGTGGCGATCCTCGGCGCCGGCTTCACGCCGGGGGAAGCGGACCAGCTGCGGCGCGCGATGGCGGCGTGGAAGCGCAAGGGCGGGCTCGAAAAATACTACGACCGCATCGTGCGCGGCATGCTGGAGCGCGGCTACACCTTGGCGTTCGCGGAAGCGATCTTCAGCCAGATCCAGGGCTTCGGCGAATACGGTTTTCCCGAGTCGCATGCGGCCAGCTTCGCGCTGCTGGCCTATGCCAGCTCCTGGCTCAAGTGCCACGAGCCGGCCGCATTCCTCTGCGCACTGCTCAACAGCCAGCCGATGGGCTTCTACAGCCCCTCGCAGCTGGTGCAGGATGCGCGCCGCCACGGCATCGAAGTGCGTCCGGCGGACGTCGCCATCAGCGGCTGGGATTCGACCCTGGAAGAACTGCATCCGACGGACCGCTCGCGCCAGCCGGCGGTGCGCCTGGGCCTTTGCTTGCTGCGCGGACTGAAGCAGGAGGTAGCGCTGCGCATCGAGATGGCGCGCGCGGTGCGTCCCTTCGAGAGCGTGGCCGACCTGGCGCGCCGCGCCCAGCTCGACCGGGGCGACCTGCAGGTGCTGGCCGGCGCCAACGCGCTGCGGTCGCTGGCGGGCAACCGGCGCGAGGCGCTGTGGCAGGCGGTGGGGGCGGTGCCCGACCGCGACCTGCTGCGCCCGACCACGCCGCAGGAGGAACTGCCGCAGCTGGCGGCGCCGACCGAAGCCGACGAGATCGTGGGCGACTACCGCGCCCAGGGCCTGACCCTGGGCCGCCATCCGCTGGCGCTGCTGCGTGAGCAGCTGCTGGCCAGGCGCTTCATGCCGGCCTCGGTTCTTGCCGACTATGCCGATGGCCAGCTGGCGCGCGCCTGCGGCCTGGTGACGGTGCGCCAGCGGCCCGGGACGGCCAAGGGCGTGCTGTTCATGACGCTCGAGGACGAGACCGGGAACATTAACGTGATCGTCTGGCCGACGCTGGTGGAGCAGCAGCGGCGCGAGGTGCTCAATGCCCCGCTCTTGGGGGTGTACGGTATCTGGCAGAAGCAGGGCGAGGTGCGGCACCTGGTGGCCAAGCGGCTGGTGGACATGTCGCATTTGCTCGGGAAGCTGCGTGCGCCGAGCCGGGACTTCTGCTGAGGACGACCGAAGCGTGAAAATGCGCGCATATCCGGTGTCTCAGTTTTCGGTAAGCTGGGGGCAATCCACCACTTCGGAGACAGCATGCAACGCGTAATCCTGGGACAGCTATTCACGGCCGCCATCCTGTTCGCGGGCTCTGCCGGCGCCCACGCCGCCGGCCTGACGCACGCCGCGTTGCGCGACGAACTCCTGAAAATGGCGGCCAGCGACCAGGAAGTCCGCCAGCTCGCGCGCAAGGGCGATGTCAGCCGCTGGGCCGCCGTCGATGACGCCAACCGGTCCCGCCTGAAGGAGATCGTCGCGCAGCATGGCTGGCCGACGGTCGCGATGGTCGGCCAGGACGGCGCCACGGCCGCCTGGCTGATCGCGCAGCACGCGGACCGGGACCAGGCTTTCCAGCGCGAGGTGCTGGCCTTGATGGAGCCCCTGGGAAGGAAGGGCAGGCATCCGGGAAGAATGTCGCCTACCTGCACGACCGCACCCACTATCCGCAACGCTTCGGCACCCAGGGCAGCTGCGTCAGCAGGACCGAGTGGCAGCCTTTCGAAATCGAGGATATCGCCAGGGTCGACGAGCGCCGGCGCGCGGTCGGCCTGCCGCCGCTTGCCGAGTATGCGAAACTGTTCAAGGAAGTGTGTGCCAATCCCCATATGAGCTTGCACAGCGCCTCCCATCCCAAGCGGACAGTCGCCATCCCTCAATGAACCAGGACGAAGAGAGCACATGGACAAGCGGACGGCATGGGTGGTGATGGGCGTCAGCGCCTGCGGCAAGAGTGAAGTCGGAACGCGCCTGGCGCAGGCGCTGGACGCACCCTTCATCGAGGGCGACCGCTTCCATCCGCCGGAGAACGTGGCCAAGATGTCGGCCGGGGTCCCGCTCGACGACGACGACCGGCGCGGCTGGCTGGAGGCATTGCGCGCCGAGATCGAGCGGGCATGGCAGACGGATCCGGTGGTCGTGCTGTCGTGCTCCGCGCTCAAGCGCGCCTACCGCGACGTGCTGCGCGGCGATGGCGGCGATGTGCGCTTCGTGCACCTGCACGGGAACCGCGACCTCATTGCGCAGCGCATGGCCGCGCGCAGCGGGCACTTCATGCCGGTATCGCTGCTCGACAGCCAGCTGCGCACCCTCGAACCGCTCCAGCCGGATGAGCGCGGCGTCACGCTCGACGTGCGCGAGCCGCCGCAGCGCCTGGTGGAGCAGGTCCTGGCAACACGCGGCGCTTCCTGAAACGTCTCGTTACACAGTCCTTGCCACGTCGTGGTTTTGTGAGGGTTTTTGCTAGGCCACATCTGCTACGCTCGCGGAAACATTTCACTTTTGAAAGAGATTCCATGGCAATCAAGCAGCAGTGGACCATCTTCCTGGCCCTGGCCGCATCCGGCGCATCCGCCGTCGAGGCGCCGATCCAGAGCGTCACCCTGTATCCGGGCAGCGCCACGGTGGAACGCCTGGTCCAGGTGACGCCGGGCATGACCCAGGTCGAGATCACCGGCCTGCTCGCCAACTTCAATACCGACACCGTGCGCCTGCAGGCCGATCCGGGCATCCAGGTCGGGCAGGTGCTCACGCGCGACCAGCGCGCCGTCGACAGCCCGAGCCCGCGCGCAGCGGAACTGGAAGCAAAGATCCAGGCGCTGCAGGACCAGGTCGCGCTGGTCGATGCCGAGATCAAATCGTCCCAGCTGGTGCAGGGCTACCTCGAGCGCCTCGGCGGCGGCGACAACGCCCCGGGACGTGCCGCGGGCGATCCCAAGGCGTTGCTGGGGACCCTGGACGCGATCCGCAAGGGCGGCAGCGAGGCCCTGGCCCGCATGCACGAGGCCGAGGTGAAGAAGCGGGCGCTGACCAGGCAGCTGGAGGCTCTCAAGGGCGACCTCGCCAAGCTCCAGGCCAGCACGCGCGAGAGCCGCAGCATGACGGTGGCGGTCGCGGTGCGCCAGCCCGGCAAGATCCTGCTGTCCTACCAGGTCAACCGCGCCGGCTGGAAGCCGACCTATCGCGCCACGCTGGACTCGAACACGTCCACGGTGGAACTGGAGCGGATGGCGGCGATCTCGCAAAAGACCGGCGAGGACTGGAGTAAGGTCAGGCTGCGCCTGTCGACCGGCCAGCCGAACCTGACCGCCTACGCGCCCGATCCACTGCCGTGGCTGCTGACCCACCGGCCGCCGCAGGAGGCGCAGGAAATGCTCAACTTCCAGTATGCCCGGCGGAGTGCGCCTGCCGCGCCGCCACCTCCGGCGCCCAGGGCCGTGACGGTCACGGGTTCGCGCGTCGCCGCCGACGACTACATCGCGCCGGTCATCGAGACGCAGGGCAGCTTCACCACCGAATTCGAGGTGCCGGCCCGGGTCGACCTGGCATCGGACGGCCGCGAGATCTCGGTCGGCCTGGCCAGGCAGAACCTGGCCGTCAAGCAGCTGGTGCGCATCGCGCCGCGCGACAACAAGGATGCCGCGGTACTGACCATCGATGCGGCGCGGCCCGACGGCGTCTGGCTGCCGGGCCAGGTGCAGCTGCGCCGCGACGGTTCCTACGTGGGCGCACTGCATTGGGATCCCCAGGCAAGCGAGCGCTTCAACATGGCCTTCGGGCGCGATCCGCTGGTGCGCGTCACGACCGAGCGCCGCAACGAGAAATCGGGCGAAGCGGGCTTCTTCAAGCGCGAGAACCAGAAGCGCATCGCCGACACCTATGTGGTGACCAACCTGCACCGCCAGCCGATCGATATCCTGGTGCTCGAGCCGACCCCGGTCAGCCAGTCGGACAAGATCAGCGCCAAGATCTCCCTGAATCCCGAGCCGAGCGTGAAGGACTGGCAGCAGCGCCGTGGCGTGGTCGGCTGGGAGCGCACGCTCAAGCCGAACGAGACCGCCCGTTTTAACGTCGACTACGTGATCGATTATCCGAAGGAGGGGACGGTACAGGGCCTGCCGTAAGGAGGCATGCACGATCCCCCCAGTCGTGGGGCTGCCATCGACGGCGAACGCCGGCTATCTTGTCGCCTATTGACAAGAAACAGCCGGCGCCAGGCTACTTGCTGCATCATGGGCCGGCCATTATCGGGAACCGACCACATGATCGCAGCTCTTCACACAGCCTGTGCCGCCGCCGTGCTGCTGGCTCTCGCCATGCCTGCCGTGCACGCCGCACAGAACAAGCCCCACCAGCCGGCGGCGAACGCCACGGCACAAGGCAAATACATCGAGCGCGGGCGCTACCTCGTCAAGGTCGGCGGCTGCAACGACTGCCATACCGCCGGCTATGGCATGAGCGCCGGCAAGGTGCCCGAAAAGGACTGGCTCCAGGGTGACCAACTGGGCTGGCACGGCCCCTGGGGCACGACCTACCCGACCAACCTGCGCCTGTCGATGAATGCGCTCGGCGAGGACGACTGGATCAGGATGGCGCAGACCATGCAGGCGCGCCCGCCCATGCCCTGGTTCACGCTGCACCAGATGGACAGGGAAGACCTGCGCGCGATCTACCGCTTCGTGCGCCACCTCGGCCCGGCCGGCAAGCCGGCGCCCGCCGCGCTCGCTCCGGGCGTGGCGCCGAAGGGTCCGGCGATCCTGTTCCCGGCGCCGCCAGCGAAATAAACGATCACACGGCGGGTGCCGGATACAAGCTCCGGCACCCGCCCTGCCTTGTTACGGTGACTGCGGCGCCACAGGTGCAGCAGTGCCGCCCTCCACGGCTGGCGCCGGTTCGGCAAACTCCGCGTACACCCAGTCGCCCCCGGCGCGCACCACGCCCTCGGGCGGCGTGCGCTCGCGCTGCGGCGTCTTCGCCAGCGCCACGCGCATGTAGTCGACCCATACCGGCAAGGCCAGCGTGGAGCCGAATTCGTGACTGCCCAGCGAACGCGGTTCGTCGTAGCCCATCCAGGCCACCGCCACCACATTGGCGCCATAGCCGGCGAACCAGCCGTCGATGGCGTTGCTGGTGGTGCCGGTCTTGCCCGCCAGGTCGGTGCGGTTCAAGAGGCGCGAAGCCCGGGCGCCGGTGCCGAAGCGCGCCACGTCGCGCAGCATGCTGTCCGCGATGAAGGCATTGCGGGCATCCAGCACGCGCGCGCTCTCCTGCAGCGGGCGCGGCTTGCCGCTCTCGAACAGCAGCTTGCCGTCGCGGTCGTGGATCGTCATGCCCAGGCTGGGCTCGACCCGGTAGCCGCCGTTGGCCAGCACCGCGTAGGCGCCGGCCATCTGCAGCGGCGTCACCGCGCCGGTGCCGAGCGCCAGGGTCAGGTTGCTGGGGTGGCGCGCCATGTCGAAGCCGAAGCGACCCAGGTGTTCGCGCGCATAGTCGACGTCGAGCGCGCGCAGCATGCGCACCGTCGGCACGTTGCGCGAGTGCGTGAGCGCATGGCGGATCGTCACCGGGCCCTCGAACAGGCCGTCGTCGTTGCGCGGCGACCAGTTGGCATAGGCCTTCTCGTTTGAAAAATCGAGCGGTTCGTCGAGAATGGTCGTGCCCGGGAAGAAGCCGCGCTCCAGCGCCGCCGAATACACGAAGGGCTTGATGCTCGACCCCGGCTGGCGCCAGGCTTGCGTCACGTGGTTGAGTTTCTGCAGCTGGTAGTCGACCCCACCCACCATGGCGCGCACCAGGCCGGTCTGTGCATCAATCGCGACGAAGGCCGAGGCCACCTGCGGCAGCTGGGTGATGGCCCAGCCATCCTTGCCACCGGGGGCGATGCGCACCACGGCGCCCGGCGCCAGCTTGAGGCCGGCCTTGGCCGAAGGCAGGAGGGCAGGGGCGGCGAAGGCGAGCCCGCCGGCCTTGATCTCGATGGTGTCGCCGTCGCGGGTGACGACGCGCACCCGCTTGGGCGACGCCGCCAGCACCACGGCGGGCGTGAAGCCGCTCACCACGGGGCGCTTCTGCAGGGCCTCGTTGACCGCCTCTTCGCGCTCTTGTTCCGCTTTCGGCAGCGCGATGCGCGCTTCCGGTCCGCGGTAGCCGTGGCGGCGATCGTAGGCGATGGCGTTGCGGCGCACCGCCTCGTAGGCGGCAGTCTGCTCGGCCGCGTTGATGCTGGTGGTGACCGTGTAGCCGTGCTCGTAGGCCGCCTGCCCGAAGCGCGCATGGGCGGCCTGGCGCGCCAGCTCGGCGACGTATTCGGCGCCCGCACCCGGGCCGCCGCCGTCGCGCCGCACGCGCAGCGGTTCGGCCAGCGCCTGACGGTACTGCGCCTCGGTGATTCTGCCCAGCGCCAGCATGCGCTTGAGGACCACCTGCTGGCGCTGCTGCGCGCGCTCCGGATTAGCCACCGGGTTGTGGCGCGACGGGTTCTGCGGCAGGCCGGCCAGCATCGCGGCCTCGGCCAGGCTCAGGCTCGACAAGGGCTTGCCGAAATAGGTGCGCGCCGCGCTGGCGAAGCCGTAGGAACGCTGGCCCAGGTAGATCTGGTTCATGTAGACCTCGAGGATCTGGTCCTTGGACAGGGCCTGCTCGATCTTGTAGGCCAGGCCGACCTCGGTCAGCTTGCGCGGCAGGGTCTTGTCGCGCGACAGGAAAAAGTTGCGCGCCACCTGCATGGTGATGGTGGAGCCGCCCTGGCGGAAACTGCCGAGCGACGCCAGGTTGGCCTTGGCGGCGCCCAGCGCGCGGATCCAGTCGATGCCGCTGTGCTCATAGAAGCGCGCATCCTCGATCGCCAGCACGGCGGCCTTCATCAGGGGAGGGATCTTCGCGATCGGCACGAAATCGCGCCGTTCAAGGCCGAACTCGCCGATCAGGACCTTGTCGGCCGAGTACACCCGCAGCGGGATCTTCGGCCGGTAGTCGGTGACAGCGCTGATGTCGGGCAGCGGCACTTCGTCCAGGACGCCGGCGCGCGCAGGCAGGGCGGCCGGCAGCAGCAGGGCGGCACATACGGCGGCACGGACGGCCGGGCGGAGCGGGAATGGCTGGTACATGGGGTTCGTCGGGGTTGGGTTGAAGGCGGCGCCGATCATAGCGCCCTTGCCTGGCGGGCGCATCCGTAACCGGCAAGGTAGCGCCGCCTGCCTTGGGTGGGCTCAGCTGGCGCTACCCTTGCCTGGTGCCGCGATCCGCCCCAGCATGCAGCCCAGCGCCTGCCCATACCGTTCGCGCATGGCGTCCAGCTGTTGCCAGTCGCCGCGCGCCGCGCACAGGGCCAGGCCGCTGCCGTGTGCGTGGTCGACCAGGATGTCGCGCCACAGCAGGTGTTCCGGCGTGAGCGCCGACAGCAGCAGGGTGAGGCGCTCGGTGATCGCGCGGGTGATCCCGGCGAAGGCGGCCGGCTCGGCGAAGATAGCCAGGGTCAGCTGCGGATGCCGGCCGACGGCCTCGTGGTAGCGGGTGAGCAGGGCGCGTATCTCTGCCAGCCCGCCGGCCGGAGCAGCGTCGGGGCCGAGCACCGCACCATACACGTGGTCGGACAGGGCCTGCAGCAGCTTGGCGCGGTCGCCGACGTGGTGGTACAGGCTCATTGGCGTGACGCCCAGCCGCGCCGCCAGTGCGCGCATGCCGAAGCCGGCGCCGTCCTCGTCGAGCAGGGAGAGTGCGGCGGACAGGATCCCGTCGCGCGTCACGCCTTCGCCGCGTGCAGGACGTCCCCGTGGCCGCGTCATGGCAGGAAGCGATAGGTGGACTGCACCAGCCCCGACGGGAAGCTGCGGCTGGCCACCAGGCTCAGGTCGAGGTCGTGCGGCAGCGTCCCGAACAAGGGGCGGCCCGCGCCGATCAGCACGGGCACGGTGGTGAGCACCATGTCCTCGACCAGCCCGGCACGGATGAAGGACTGCACCAGCCGGCCGCCGTCGACATACACCCGGCGCACGCCCTGGCTTTCCAGTTCCGCCATGGCATCGGCCGGGGCGGCGCTCGAGAAGCGGACTTTTCCGCGCAGCGCGGCGGGCACCGGCGTGCCGGCCAGCTGCGCCGACAGCACCACCACCGGCAGCTCATACGGCCAGGGATCGAAGCCCAGCACTTTCTCGTAGCTGCCCCGTCCCATCACGATGGCATCCTTGTCGGCGATGAAGTCGCCGTAGCCGTGGTCTTCGGCCGGGTCGTCGCGCTGCAACAGCCAGCCGATGTCGCCGTCCGGGCGTGCGATGTAGCCGTCCAGGCTGGTAGCGATGAAAACGTGTCCAGAAATCATGGTGGCTCCTTATTTATACACCGTATATTTTATCCGATGTATTCGGCGCCGGCGACATGGCCGCCCTCAGTCCAGCCCCAGCCATGTGCGGTAGGCGCCGTAGTGATGCACCACGAATCCGCCGAACGAAGGCATCTTGCCGACGGCATCGCGGGTCTTGCCGAGTTCGCGCTCGAGGTCGGCCTCGCCCAGGTGGTGGAAGGATACCTTCCTGATCGCGTTCGGCATGGTCTCGACGCCGATCAGCACGCGGCGCCCGATGGCGGCGCCGTACTGCAGTTCGTCGATTGCATGGCTGACGATGCCGTCGCCGCCTTCGGCGCGGTCGCGGTAATCCATCAGCGCCACATAGTCGTAGGTGTCCTGCACGTGCTGGCTCACCGGCTTGCGTTTGCCTTTCCACTCCAGTTCGATGCCGTCCAGCCAGAACGGAATCGCCGGCCCGACGGGCAGGGATTGTCCGGAGGCCCGCACGGTACGCATCAAGGCATCCGACATGTCGAGGAAGCCGGCCAGCAGCGCCAGTTTGCGCGCCGGCCATTCCGGCAGGATGTGTGGCTCGATGTCGACGTTGACCCCGTCGAAGCGTTCTTCAGGCGCCGCCGTGCGGTTGTAGTCGAGGACGCGCTGCAGCATCGCCACCGCATTCGCATGCTGCGCGGGCAGCACGTAGCGTTCGGTGTGCAGGGGGGCCGAGCCGAGCAGGGCATAGACGCGCAGGCCGGACGCGTGCAGGCGCCGGACCAGGCGCCGGTACTGGGCTGGGTCCGATACGAGCGGGTTGCGGCCCTGGTAAGCGTCGGCATACAGGAAGACGGTGTCCACCGACTTTTCCTTCAGGAAGGCGATGGCGCGCCCGGCGGCGGCCGGCTGCTGCAGCATGGCAGTGCTGTCCTCTTCCCAGGTCCAGATCGCGCGCGGTGCGGCGGCATTTGCGGCATGGGCGGCGCTGCCGGCGCAGGCGAGCACCAGCGCCAGGCTGGCGAGGACAGGTTTCACAGTTTGAGCTCCACGTGGTATTGGCCGATGCCGATCGAGCGGCCGGTGTCTGGATGGGAGGGAATCACGGAGATGTAATAGGTGCCGGGGGCGATCCGTGTCACATCCGGGCGTAGCGTGACCGAGGCCGACTCGCCGGCGCCAAGCCGGCGTGCCTCGAAGGTGGTCTCGCCGATCTCGGCGCCACGCTCGTCGGTGATCACCAGCAGCGGCGCGAAAGTGCGCGACGCCGTGGCGGCGCTGTTGCTGAAGGTCGCTTCGATCGCCAGCGGGCCGCTGCCGGCGCGCGGACGCACGCCGCGCACGGCAAGCTCGCCCCCCAGCCTTACCAGCGGCACGCCGTGCAGGCTGCGTTCCCCGCTCCAGCCGGCGAGCTGTCCGCCCTCCGGCGCCAGCGCCGTGCCCGTGCCGGCCTGCCGGTTGGCTTTCAGGAAGGCGCGGAACTGGGCCAGCGCCTGCGACTGCGCCAATGGGTCGTCGGCGCGGTCGATGCTCATGCCGTCGCCCAGGGTGTAGAGCTTGCCCTGTGCGAGGTAGGCCGTGCCGGAGACGAAGTCGCTCATCTCGGTCTTGGTCTGCTTGAGCGGGATCGCATGCAGGTTGCGGAAGGATTTCTCGGTGTCGAGGCCGGTCCCCAGCCAGGTCACCTGGCGCGGGGTCTTCAGGCCATAGTCCTTCGACAGCCAGGCCAGCAGCGCGGGCGCAATGTCGAACTGCGAGGACACCGCCTTGATCGAGGCCGGCGCCTTGAGCAGGGGAGAGTAGACGATCAGCGGCACGTGGTAGCGCTCGATGCGGGTGTCCATCGGCAGCTCCGGCAGGCGGTGGTCGCCCGTGATGACGAACACCGTATTGGCATAGCCGGGCAGGCCGGCTGCCCGCTCGAAGAACATGCGCAGTGCGTCGTCGGTGTACAGGATGCTGGCGAAGACCTCGCGCTGGGTGCGGTATTCCGGCCGCTCGCGCAGTCCCAGGCGCGCCACGTGCGCGTCCACCCGGCGCAGATAGGACTCCTTTCCGGGGAAGGTAAACGGGGTGTGCATGCTGGTGGTCTGGATGATGCTGGCGTAAGGCAGCGGCCTGCCCGCCGCTTCGCGGCGCAGCGCCATCTCGACCAGGTCGCGGTCGGCATAGCCCCAGTCGTTGGCGCGCTGTGCGCCCGGGCCGTAGTCCTTCTCGCTGACGATGCTCTGCACGCCCTGGCGGCGCAGGAACAGGCCTTCGTTGTCGAACTCCATGTTCGAGCCCGAGTAGAAGCGCAGGTCATAGCCCTGGTCTTTCAGGATCGACAGCAGCGAGTCGTGGCGCGGCATGCGCTCGCCCAGCGCGGCCAGGCCGTGCTCGCCGAAAGGCAGCGAACCGAAGACCGTGGTCAGCACCCCGAAGGTGCGGCCCTGGCCGGCCAGGAAGTTTTCGAAGTAGAGGCTGCGTCCAGCCAGTTCGTCGAGGAAGGGCGTGAAGCTGCCCAGGCGCGCCCCGGGACCGGAGAAGCTGCGGCCCAGGCCTTCGACGATCACGAACACCAGGTTGGGTGGCCCGTCGGCGCGGCGCAGCAGCGGTCCGAGCGTGTCAGGCGTCCGCTCGGCGTGCAGGAAGGGGTAGCGCGGGTCCGCGCCGTCCCACGGCGCCCGGCCCTGCGGCGAGGAATGTGCGGCCGCCTGCGATGCTTCGCCACGCAGGCTGGCCAGGTTGCTGTCGACGAAGAAGGCGGCCTTGTTGGCGACGAAGTTCAGGTCGGCGTCGGTGCGCACCACGACCGGCGTCATGCGTCCCGGCAGGAAGGCGAAGGCGGCCAGGCTGGCCGCCACTGCGATGCCGGCCGTGCGCCCGCCGGCGCGCGGCCACAGCTCGTGCCGCGACAGCACGAGCACGCCCCACAGCACGCCCAGGCCGAGGACCAGCGCGCCCAGCAGCAGCAGGCTGGCCTGCCAGCCGCCGGCCACGGTGGCCGCGACCTCGTTGCCGCTGTAGGCGAACAAATCGGCGCCGAGCGGCACACCCGCCACCCAGTAGTATTGCAGCAGGGCCGCATCCAGGCACAGCAGTGCGCTCCACAGCGTGCCGAGGTAAGCGATGCGCAGGCGCTGCGATGTGGTGAAGGCCAGCGGCAGGGAGCCGAGCAGGAACACGAAGCCGTAACGCAGCAGCGACAGGGCGTCGTTGCCGACGCCGACGCCGAACAGGGTCGATTGCGGCACCCCGGCGGCGCCCGCATGGATGCCGTCGGCGACGCGCAAGCACAGCCAGGCCAGTATCAACGCCGGCAGCGCAGACAGGGCGAACGCGGCGGCGTCGGATGCCGCTTCCAGTGCGGCCTTCAGCCGCTGGCGGATGCTGGTGCCTTCCATGGCTTACCAGCGGCGATACAGGCCGACCGTAAGGCCGCGTTCGCGGGCATCGCCGCTACCGCCGCTGCGGGCAAAGCTGGCGCCGACCCTGGCGCCCCACTCGCGCGACAGGTAGTGGACCCAGGTCAGGCTGCCGCCGCCCGAACGGGCACGACCGCCGCTGAGCGAGAGTGGATCGTCGCTGCGGCCGCGGTTGACGGCAGCCTCGAGGTAGCTGTCGGCGTCGCCCGTGTAGTACCAGCGCGCCAGCAGGCGGTCGCCCGAGCTGCGCGCGCCTTGCGACACGATGTTCTGGTGGCGCAGCTGCACGTAGAAGTTGCTGGTGTACTTGGCGAGGCTGACGCCGTAGATGTTCACGCGCGCATCGAAACCGAGCAGGTCGTCGCTGACCGAGGCTTCCCAGCCGTTGCCGAGCGACTGGTACAGCTCGACGCGGCCGGAATGGGCCGGGAACAGGCGTTCGCCTGGCGCATGCTGGTAGCGCAGGTTCGCGTAGGCGCCTTGCCACAGGCTGGCATAGGCGTCGATGGCCCAGGCGCGTCCGGTCTGGTCGAAGCGGTGGGCGCGCAGCGCCTCGAAGCCGATCGAGCCGCGCTTCATGTAATGGCGCACGCTCAGCGTCTGGTCGTTCCAGGTCGGACTGGCGCCCACGTCCTGCCAGCTGCCGCTCAAGCCGGCGACCCAGGTGTAGCCCGCCGCGATCGCCGCTTCCGGGCTGCTCATGAAAGCTTGGGGCTGCTGCGGCTGCATGGACTGCAGCGCTTGCGCATGCGCCGCCCGGGTGGTCGCGTCGTCGGGACGCAGCACGGCGGCGCGGCCATAGGCCTCGGCCGCCTTCGCGGGCTGGCCCTGCCACTGGTAAAGCTTGCCGAGCGCGAACCAGACGTCGGCGTATTCCGGCGACGCCTTGGCGGCAGCCGTCAGGTCGGCTTCGGCCTCGGGCCAGCGTTCCAGGCGGCTGAGCACGATGCCGCGCCCGAGCAGCACGTCGACATTGCCCGGCGAGCGCGCCAGCAGGCCATCGTAGGCGGCCAGCGCGAGTTCCGGCTGGCCTGTGTTGGCGAGCGTGCGCGCTGCTTCATACTGTTGTTCGAACGAGGCGGTGGCGGCAGGCTGAACCTGGGCGACTTCGGCGGGAGGAAGCTGGTAATCGACGGGCATGGGTGAGAATGAAAGAGACGGGAACGGCAGGCAAAACTTTGCCTTAGCAGGGGTAGTGCGTCAAGGAAACATCAAGGCTGCGCACTTCAGTGTCGCGCAAAATCGTCAAATTCTAGGCAGTCTGACACGTTGATTTGCGAATTGGAAATAAAAACGCCCGGTCCATGGACCGGGCGTTTCATCCGTATGCAGCAGGCTTAGAAGGTTTCCCATTCATCGGCTTCGGCGCGTGCGCTGGCGCGGGGACGCGCCGGCGCCGGCTTGGCTGTCCGCGCGGCCGGCTTGGCCGGCTTGGTCGCCAGTGCCAGCGTGCGCACCGGGGCGGCCGGGCTGGCGCTTGCGGTCGCAGCCTGGACGTCCAGCTTGAACACGCCGACCACCTGGGCCAGGCGAGCCGCCTGGTCCTGCATCGAGGCCGCTGCGGCCGCCGACTCTTCGACCAGCGCAGCGTTCTGCTGGGTTACCTGGTCCATCTGGCCGATGGCCTGGTTGACCTGCTCGATGCCGCCGGTCTGTTCCTGGCTGGCCGATGCGATCTCGGCCATGATGTCGGTGACGCGGCGGATCGAGGTGACCACTTGCTCCATGGTGTCGCCGGTCTGGTCCACCAGCCTGGTGCCGGCTTCGACCTTCTCGACCGAGTCGCCGATCAGGGTCTTGATCTCCTTGGCGGCAGCCGCCGAGCGCTGGGCCAGGGTGCGCACTTCCGAGGCCACCACCGCGAAGCCGCGGCCCTGTTCGCCGGCGCGCGCCGCTTCCACGGCTGCGTTCAGGGCCAGGATGTTGGTCTGGAAGGCGATGCCGTCGATCACGCCGATGATGTCGACGATCTTCTTCGAGGAGTCGTTGATCGAACCCATGGTAGTGATGACCTGGTCCACCACGTTGCCGGCATCGAGGGCCACGCTGGACGCGGTGATCGCCAGCTGGTTGGCCTGGCGCGCATTGTCGGCGTTCTGGCGCACCGTGGTGGTCAGTTCTTCCATCGACGCCGCGGTTTCCTCCAGCGCGCCGGCCTGCTGTTCGGTACGTGCCGACAAGTCGAAGTTGCCGGCCGAGATTTCGGCCGAGCCGGTGGCGATGGTGTCGGTGCCGCTGCGCACTTCGCTGACGATCTTCACCAGGCTGTCGTTCATGTTGCGCAGGGCACGCAGCAGGGCGCCGGTTTCGTCCTTCGTGTCGGCGTCGATGCGGGCGGTCAGGTCGCCCGCAGCGACGGTCTCGGCAGCCTGCACGGCAGCATGGATCGGGCGGGTGATGCCGGTGGTGAGCAGCCACGACAGGGCGGCGCCGAGCAGCACCGCGCCGGCGGCCAGCACGCTGATGACGGTGCTGTTGTAACGTGCGCTCTCGTCGATCGCCTTGGCGGTCTGGTCGATGCTGTTGCGCTGCATGAGCACCAGCTCCTGCAGCAGGTCCTGGTACTTCTGCGCCGCCGGCGTGAAGCCCTGCTCGAGGATGCGCGCGGCTTCCTCGGCATTGCCGTCGGCCTTGGCCTTGACTGCGCCATCGCGCGAGGCGCTGTAGGTCTTGCGCTGTTCCAGGATCTTGGCGAACAGCGCCTTTTCCTTCTCGCCTGCGATCAGCGGCTCGATCTGCTTGAGCAGTTCGGCGGCCTTCTTGACCGAGGCGGCCGCGTCTTCCTTGAAGTAGGGGCCGAGTTCCGGGTCGGCGCTCTTGACGATCGCGGCGGTACGGCGGATCGAGGCGAAATTCAGGCTGTACCAGTCGGTGATCAGGCGCTCCTTGGTCAGGGGCGCCGCCATCATGTCGCGGGTCGATGCCGCCACGTCGTTCATGCGCGAGATGCCGGCCACGGCGATCAGAAGCGTCATCGCCAGGATCACGGCAAAGCCGAGACCCAGGCGTCGTCCAATGCGAATATTCGAGATGAAACCCATTACAGCGTCCTTGTGGTATTCGAGGGTGGCGTGAACGCCGGCGGCTGCAGGCGACGTTAAAGGCGTGGCACGTGCGGCGCGTAGGAATAGTCCGACATCACTTGAGGGACGGATTCTACGTGTAAATCAATTCTCTGTAGAAATAAAAAATGAAATTGAGAAATTTTTACGACACTTTTATTACGTAGAACTACCTATGTTAATTGTTAAATATTGCTGCATGGAAATTCGTCTGTTACGGTTCCGGCCCCGATGATTGCCAGTACAGTCCATCGGAGTCGCCTTCGTTCCCCCGTTTTTCGAGGAGATTCATGAAACAATCCGCCCGTCTCATCCGACAACTCCTGCTGGCCGGTGCCTTCGCCGCCAGTTCCGCCCACGCCGCCGGCTTGCCGCCGGAAATGCGCGCCCAGCTCGACAAGATGTTCCCGTCGGTCGAAGCCCTGTACCAGGACCTGCACCGCACGCCGGAACTGGCCTTCCAGGAACACCAGACCGCGAAGAAGCTCGCCGAGCGCGCCAAGGCGCTGGGCTTCGACGTGACTACCGGCGTCGGCGGCACCGGCGTGGTGGCGATCCTGAAGAACGGCCCCGGCCCGACCGTGATGCTGCGTACCGAAATGGACGGCCTGCCGGTCCAGGAAAAGACCGGCCTGCCGTTCGCCAGCGCCCACACCCAGAAGAACGCGGCCGGCGAAACCGTGTCGACCATGCACGCTTGCGGCCACGACGTCCACATGTCGGCCTGGTACGCCACCGCCAAGCTGATGGCGGACAACCGCAAGGCCTGGAGCGGCACCCTGATGCTGGTCGGCCAGCCGGCCGAAGAGCCGCTGACCGGCGCCCTCGCCATGCTCAAGGACGGCCTGTTCACGCGCTTCCCGAAGCCTGACTACGCGCTGTCGATGCACGACGAAGGCACGCTGCCGGCCGGCCACGTGGGCTACCGCGCCGGCCCGTTCCGCGCTTCGGCCGATACGGTCACCATCACCATCCATGGCCAGGGCGGCCATGGCGCCACCCCGCACGAGACCCGCGACCCGGTCGTGATGTCGGCGCGTATCGTGATGGCGCTGCAGACCCTGGTCTCGCGCGAGAACAACCCGGCCGACCCGGTCGTGATCACCGTCGGCAGCATCAACGGCGGCACCCAGGCCAACGTGGTGCCGGACCAGGTCAAGCTGATGCTCACGGTGCGTACCTTCCGTCCGGAAGTGCGCCAGCGCGTGCTGGCCAGCATCGCCCGCGAAGTGAAGGGCGAAGCCATCGCGGCCGGCGCACCGAAGGAGCCGACCATCGACATCAAGCCGGGCCCCTTCCCGGTGTTCAACGATCCGGAACTGACCGCGCGCGCCGTCGCCGCGATCAAGGGCGCCATCGGCGAGCAGAACATCAGCGAGATGCCGGCCAAGATGACTTCGGAAGACTTCGCCCACTACGGCCAGGCCGGCGTCAAGGCGATCCTGCTGCACGTCGGCGCCGTGGAGCCGGGCAAGCTGGCCGCAGCGCGCCAGGCCGGCAAGTACCCGCCGGGCACCCACTCGCCGCAGTGGGCGCCGGACTTCAAGCCGACCGTGACTTCCTTCATCGCGGCCGAAACCGCGGTGCTGCTCGACCTGATGAAGCCGGGCGCGAAGTAATCCCTGCGTAGCAAATGAAAAGGCCGGGCCCTGTCATGCACAGGGCCCGGCCTTTTTTTACCAAATGGTCAGGAAATCAGAAGTTTTCCGATTCCTGCGCCGCCTGCGAGCGAACGGGGTGCCGGCGTCGCCGGTGTGCTCGCCTGCGCCTCGAGCCTGAACACGTTCACCATGCCGGCCAGGCGTGCGGCCTGGTCCTGCAGGGCGCCCGCGGCGGCCGCCGATTCCTCCACCAGCGCGGCGTTCTGCTGGGTCGATTCGTCCATCAGGCCGATGGCCTGGTTGACTTGCTCGATGCCGTGGATCTGTTCCTGGCTGGCCGACGCGATCTCGGCCATGATGTCGGTGACGCGGCGGATCGAAGTGACCACTTGCTCCATGGTGTCGCCGGTCTGGTCCACCAGCCTGGTGCCGGCTTCGACCTTCTCGACCGAGGCGCCGATCAAAGTCTTGATCTCCTTGGCGGCCGCCGCCGAGCGCTGTGCCAGGGTGCGCACTTCGGAAGCCACCACCGCGAAGCCGCGGCCCTGCTCGCCGGCGCGCGCCGCTTCCACGGCTGCGTTCAGGGCCAGGATGTTGGTCTGGAAGGCGATGCCGTCGATCACGCCGATGATGTCGACGATCTTCTTCGAGGAGTCGTTGATCGAGCCCATGGTGGTGATGACCTGGTCTACCACGCTGCCGGCATCGAGGGCGACCTTCGACGCGGTGATCGCCAGCTGGTTGGCCTGGCGCGCGTTGTCGGCGTTCTGGCGCACGGTCCCCGTGAGCTCTTCCATCGAGGCCGCGGTTTCTTCCAGCGAAGCCGCTTGCTGTTCGGTGCGGCTCGACAGGTCGAGACTGCCGGCGCTGATCTCGCCGGACGCGGTGGCGATGGTGTCGGTGCCGCTGCGCACCTCGCTGACGATCTTGACCAGGCTGTCGTTCATGTGGCCGAGGGCGCGCAGCAGGGCGCCGGTCTCGTCGTTCGTGTCGGCGTCGATGCGGCTGCTCAGGTCGCCCCCGGCCACGGTCTCGGCGGCCTGCACGGCGGCGCGGATCGGGCGCGTGATGCCGCGCGTGAGCATCCACGAGAACAGCGCGCCGAGCAGCACGGCGCCCGCCGTCAGGCCGGCGATGATCATCTGGCCGCGGGTGGCGGTCGCATCGATGCCGGCGGCGGTGGCGGTGATGTGGTCGCGCTGCATCGCGACCAGTTCGTTGATCGATTCCTGGTAGGCCTTGGCGGCCGGGGTAAAGGACTGTTCCAGGATCTGGTCGGCCAGCTCCTGGTTGCCCTCGGCCTTGGCCTTGACGGCGTTGTCGCGCGCCGCGCCGTACAGCTTGCGCTGCTCGGTGATGCGCTTGAACAGGGCGCTTTCCTGCTCGCCCGCGATCAGCGGTTCGATCTGCTTGACCAGGTCGGCGGAGGTCTTGGCGGTGGCTGCGGCGTCTTCCTTGAAATAGGCGGTCAACGAGGGATCGCTACTCTTGACGATGGCAGCGGTGCGGCGCACGGCAGCGAAAATCTGGGTATACCACTCGGCGATCAGCCGTTCCTTGGTGAGCGGCGCTGCCAAGGTGTCGCGGGCGGCGCTGGAGACCTGTTCGAGGCGCCACATGCCGGAGCCGGCGATGAGGACCGCCATGACGAGGGTGAGGGTAAAGCCGACGGTCAGGCGGATGCCGATGCCGAGATTATTAAAAGTGCGCATAACTGACTCTGCCAAACATACCAATGGAAAGCAACAATTATTGCCCATTTGTAACAGGCATGCATGCTTTATCTTTACGCGGCCTCGGCTTTATAGATGATTTACAACAGTTACTTCCCCTGTCCGGTCGCCGACTTGCGCAGGCGCTGGCTGCGGGCGTAGGCGTCGGGATGAGAGGACGCATACGACATCGCCCGGCGCAGGAATGCCGGTGTCTTGTCGGCCCGCGCCTCGAGAAGGTCGAACAGGTCGGCCAGCGGTCTCACTGGGATGCCGCGCGTGTGCAGCGCCTCGACTGCGTAGTCGTCCGCGGCCAGTTCCATCGCGCGCGAATACTCCATGTTGCTCACGACGGCCGGCAGGCCGGCGGCAACCGCGCTGAAATCGCCGAACAGCGTGGCCGACAACGCCGCCGTGAGCGACGAGCGCGTGAGCGTGTGCACGCTGTGGCGCTGCTCGATGTGGCCAACCTCGTGCGCCAGCACGCCGGCCAGCGCCGCCGCCGCCTCTGCATCGAAGTCGTTGGAGCTGCCCATCACCGCGCGCACGATCTCGTCGGTGACGACAATGGTCCCGTCGGGGAAGGCCAATGCGTTCGGACCGAGTTCGGGAGCGGCGTACACCCGCAGGCGCAGCGGGATGCGCGGCGCGTCAGGCTGGACCCGCTGCAGGATGGCGGACAGTGCCGCGATGCGGTCCTCGCTCAGGCGCGAAGGCTTGAGGATGCCCTGGCGCTCGAGCAGGTCCAGGGCATTCCGTCCGAGCGCCTGGTCGGCCGATCGCGGAACCCGGCTCGCCAGGCGATCGGCCACCGCCGGAATGCCCCAATGCCATCCTGACGCGATCAGGCCCACCAGCAGGACCAGGGCCAGCAGCGCGGCGGCGGCGTGCTCCTGCCAGCGCACCACCCAGGACTTGCGGTAGCCGAGCGCCTCGGCCAGCACCGTGCGCATGGCCGGGTCATGGACCTCGGCCCGGCCGCCGTCCTCGAAATAGAGCACGGCCGGAGCGCGCCGGAAAGGTTCGGCCAGGCGCGTGCTGGACGCCGGGTAGCTGCGCGTGGCCTCGCCGCACAGGTGGATGGCGCCATCGCCTGCGCTCAGCTCGACCACGTGCAGGCGTGCACTGCGGCCATCGAAATAGTGTGTTGCGCTCATGATGTCTTTCTACCAGCTGAGGTCGATGCCGAAGCCGTCGGCGACGCTGTCGCCGGCCGCGCCGCCACGAGGCGCCACACGGGCGCAGGCGGCCTCGATGTCGACGTCGACGTCGATGTGCAGGTGCGCCAGCCGGAAACGGTAGACGTTGACGACGGCGAAGGGGCGGTACAAGCCCAGGCTCAGCACGGTAAGCAGGGCATTCCTGGTCTGCAGCTTCATGAAGGCGCGCGCCGGCAGGGTGGAGCGGAAGCGGATGCCGGGGAAGCGGGTGTTCGACCAGGCCAGGTTCGACACCCGCACCATCATGTAGGGGATGGTCAGCAGGTAGAACAGGTACAGCATGACGATGCCGATGAGGTAGCCGGCCATGGCGGACGTGCGGTCGTCGCTCCCGGCGGCGTTGCCGGCGAGCCGGACCGCCGCGAATGCGGCGATGGTGACCACCACGACGAGTCCACTGGAGACCAGGTAGAAACGGTAGAAGCGGCGCGCCTTGACCTCGTACTGGGAATGCTGGTCGCCGAACAGCAGGTGGGCGTGCTGGAAGTGCCGGATACGGGCATGCATCAGCGGCCATGCCAGGTAAAGCGGCAGCACGAGCACTTCCAGCAAGGGTTTTTCCGGATACAGGGCCAGCATGGTGCCAGGCAGAACCACCGCGAGCGCAGGCGGCAGCCAGGCCAGGTAGGCCTGGCCCACCGATCCATCGAAACCCAGGCGCAGGCCGCGGTAGCTGGTGTTCCCGAGGCGAAAGCGCAGGGCGCCGCGCATCAGGTAAGGGAAGGCGAGCAGCAGGCCGACGATCACCATCACCCCGAAGGTGGTCGAGAAGCCGAAGGCGTAGTGGTAAGCCACCAGCAGCACGACCGACAGCGCGCGCCCGGCCAGCACGGCCTTCGGATTGCCATGAAAATCGAAGCTGGCCCCGGCCAGGACCGTATTGCGGTCGAAATACTGCAGCCGGCGCACCTTGGCCCAGGCCGAGTAGATGCCGAAGGTAGCCAGCGTGAGCAGCAGGTTGACGACCCAGATGCGGAAGTATTCGCGGCCGTCGCCGGTAAAGCTCAGCGCCAGGGTGCGCGGCTGCGGCGGCGCGGCAAGCGTTCCGGTGTCGGACAAGACGGCCGCGCCGGCGGGCGGGTCGGTCAATGTATGCATGGGTCGGCCAAAAAATCCCAGTATAGGCAGCACCCCTGCCGGTCGGTCAATTGATGGGGCATATTCTCGATCCCTGGCGTTTTGCAGATGCCGCGTTTTTCTCCGGCAATGGCATCCAAACGCGCCTTTTGCCGCGGCATTGGCATGGTGACCAGAAGTATTTGCGCGGTTTAAGGTATAATTTCTATTTCCCGCGCGTGCCATTCGGCACCTTCAGTACAAATGACCAAATTCGTATTCGTCACTGGCGGCGTCGTGTCTTCCCTGGGCAAGGGGATCGCAGCCGCTTCCCTCGCCGCGATCCTCGAATCGCGCGGCCTCAAAGTCACCCTGCTCAAGCTCGACCCGTACATCAACGTGGACCCGGGCACCATGAGCCCCACCCAGCACGGCGAAGTGTTCGTCACCGACGACGGCGCCGAGACCGACCTGGACCTGGGCCACTACGAGCGCTTCATCAGCACCCGCATGAAGAAGGTGAACAACTTCACCACGGGCCAGATCTACGAGTCGGTGATTCGTAAAGAGCGCCGCGGCGAGTACCTCGGCAAGACCGTGCAGGTGATCCCGCACATCACCAATGAAATCCAGGACTACATCCGCCGCGGCGCCGAAGGCGTGGACGTGGCGCTGGTCGAGATCGGCGGCACCGTCGGCGACATCGAGTCGCTGCCCTTCCTGGAAGCCGCGCGCCAGCTGTCGCTGCGCTCGGGCCGCAAGGGCGCCGCGTTCGTGCACCTGACCCTGGTCCCCTGGATTGCCTCGGCCGGCGAACTGAAGACCAAGCCGACCCAGCACTCGGTGCAGAAGCTGCGCGAGATCGGCATCTCGCCGAACGCGCTGCTGTGCCGCGCCGACCGCCGCATCCCCGACGACGAGCGCGGCAAGATCTCGCTGTTCGCCAACGTGGAAGAGCAGGCCGTGATCTCGGTGTGGGACGTGGACACCATCTACAAGGTGCCGCAGGTGCTGCACGACCAGGGCCTGGACGACATCATCCTGGAAGCGCTCGGCCTGGAAGCGCCGAAAGCCGACCTGTCGATGTGGACCAAGCTGATCCACACGCTGGAAAACCCGAAGCACGAGATCACCATCGGCATGGTGGGCAAGTACGTCGACCTGATCGAATCGTACAAGTCGCTGACCGAGGCGCTGCGCCACGCCGGCATCCATACCGAGAGCCGCGTCAACATCGAATACCTCGACTCGGAAGAAATCGAAAGCAAGGGTTGCGACCACCTGGCCAAGTACGACGCCATCCTGGTCCCGGGTGGCTTCGGCAAGCGCGGCGTGGAAGGCAAGATCCTGGCCGCCCGTTATGCGCGCGAAAACAAGATTCCTTACCTCGGCATCTGCCTGGGCATGCAGGTCGCGCTGATCGAATACGCGCGCAACATGGCCGGCCTGCCGAACGCCAACTCGACCGAGTTCGATGCGGAAACCGACCAGCCGGTGGTCGCCCTGATCACCGAATGGCAGAACCACGACGGCAAGGTCGAGAAGCGCGACGTCAACTCCGACCTGGGCGGCACCATGCGCCTGGGCGCGCAGACCTGCGCCGTGAACCCGGGCACCCTGGCCGCCGAGATCTACGGCAACGTCGTGACCGAGCGCCACCGCCACCGTTACGAAGGCAACAACTACTACCTGCCGAAGATCGAAGCGGCCGGCCTGGTGGTGTCGGCACGCACCCCGAACGAAGACCTGCTGGAAATCATGGAGCTGCCGCGCGAGGTGCACCCCTTCTACATCGGCGTGCAGTTCCACCCGGAGTTCAAGTCGACCCCGCGTAACGGCCACCCGCTGTTTACCTCGTTCATCCAGGCCGCCCTGAAGCACCAGGCGGGCAACACCAACGTGGCGGCGAACAGCTCGCCGGCACTGCAAGGAGACGCAGCATGAAACTCGCCGGATTCGACGTCGGCCTCGACAAGCCGATCTTCCTGATCGCCGGTACCTGCGTGATCGAATCGCGCCAGATGGCGCTCGACACCGCCGGTACGCTGAAGGAAATCACCAGCGCGCTGGGCATCCCCTTCATCTACAAGTCTTCTTTTGATAAGGCCAACCGCTCGTCCGGCAAGTCCTTCCGCGGCCCCGGCATGGAGAAGGGCCTGGAAATCCTGGCCGACGTGCGCAAGGAAATCGGCGTGCCCGTGCTCACCGACGTGCACGACGAAGAGATGATCCCGCAGGTGGCCAGCGTGGTCGATGTGCTGCAGACGCCGGCCTTCCTGTGCCGCCAGACCGACTTCATCAACGCCTGCGCGCGTTCGGGCAAGCCGGTCAACATCAAGAAGGGCCAGTTCCTGGCCCCGGGCGACATGAAGAACGTGATCGACAAGGCACGCGCCGCCGCGCGCGAAGCGGGCCTGCCGGAAGATAACTTCATGGCCTGCGAACGCGGCGTCTCGTTCGGCTACAACAACCTGGTCTCGGACATGCGTTCCCTGGCCATCATGCGCGAATCGAACTGCCCGGTGGTGTTCGACGCGACCCACTCGGTGCAGCTGCCGGGCGGCCAGGGCACCTCGTCCGGCGGCCAGCGCGAACATGTGCCGGTGCTGTCGCGCGCGGCCGTGGCGGCCGGCATCGCGGGCCTGTTCATGGAGACCCATCCGGACCCGGCCAACGCCATGTCGGACGGCCCGAACGCGGTTCCGCTCGGCCGCATGAAGGAACTGCTGACGACCCTGGTCGAGCTCGACCGCATCGTCAAGAAGACCGGCTTCCTGGAAGCGGACTTCAAGTAAGCACAGCATCAGCAAAATGCGCGCGTGCGCCCGGCGGCCGGGCGGACGCGCGCATTTGTTACAATGTCAAGCGATTTGGCTGCCAAGGCTTTGCCAAGCAGGCGGCTGCTACAGATTTTTACCTTTCCGGAGACTGAAAAACATGAGTGCTATCGTTGATATCATCGGCCGCGAAATCATTGATTCGCGCGGTAATCCGACCGTGGAATGCGACGTCCTGCTGGAATCGGGCGTGATGGGCCGCGCCGCCGTGCCTTCGGGCGCCTCGACCGGTTCGCGCGAAGCGATCGAGCTGCGCGACGGCGACCCCAAGCGTTACTTCGGCAAGGGCGTGCTGCAGGCCTGCGAGAATATCAACACCGAGATCTCCGAAGCGATCATGGGCCTGGACGCGAATGAGCAAGCCTTCCTGGACCGCACCCTGATCGATCTCGACGGCACCGAGAACAAGAGCCGCCTGGGCGCCAACGCCATGCTGGCCGTGTCGATGGCCGTGGCCAAGGCAGCCGCCGAGGAAGCCGGCCTGCCGCTGTACCGCTACTTCGGCGGTTCGGGCGCGATGCAGCTGCCGGTCCCGATGATGAACGTCATCAACGGCGGCGCCCACGCCGACAACAACCTGGACATCCAGGAATTCATGATCATCCCGGTCGGCGCACCGTCGTTCAAGGAAGCGATCCGCTGGGGCGCCGAAGTGTTCCACACCCTCAAGAAGATCCTGCATTCCCAGGGCCTGAACACCGCCGTCGGCGACGAAGGCGGCTTCGCCCCGTCGGTTGCCAACCATGAAGAAGCGATCAAGCTGATCATGCAGGCGATCGAGCAGGCCGGCTACGTGGCCGGCCAGGACTTCGCGCTGGGCCTGGACTGCGCCGCGAGCGAATTCTACAAGGACGGCAAGTACGTGCTAGAAGGCGAGGGCGGGCTGGCACTGTCGGCACAGGACTTCACCAACATGCTGGCCACCTGGTGCGACAAGTACCCGATCATCTCGATCGAGGACGCCATGGCCGAAGGCGACTGGGAAGGCTGGGCGACGCTCACCGCCGCCCTGGGCAAGAAGGTGCAGCTGGTGGGCGACGATTTGTTCGTGACCAACACCAAAATCCTTAGAGAGGGCATCCAGAAGGGCATCGCCAACTCGATCCTCATCAAGATCAACCAGATCGGCACCCTGACCGAGACCTTCGCCGCCATCGAGATGGCCAAGCGCGCCGGCTACACCGCCGTGATCTCGCACCGTTCGGGTGAGACCGAAGACTCGACCATCGCGGACATCGCGGTCGGCCTGAACGCCCTGCAGATCAAGACCGGTTCGATGTCGCGTTCGGACCGCATGGCCAAGTACAACCAGCTGCTGCGCATCGAGGAAGACCTGGGCGACGTCGCTTCCTACCCGGGCCGCGACGCATTCTATAATCTGAAGTAAACCTGAAGTAAGTCCACGGCCGGACTGCCCTTGCGGGTGGTCCGGCTTCGTCTTTCGCGACCGCCGTCCATGCGACTCATCACCATCGCCCTTGCCGTCCTGCTGCTCTTGATTCAATACCCGCTGTGGCTGGGGAAGGGTGGCTGGCTGAACGTCGCCGACATGCGCGAGCAGGTCGACAAGACCCGCAACAAGACCGAGCTGCTGGAAGCGCGTAATGCCAAGCTGGAATCGGAAGTGCGCGACCTGCGCGACGGCACCGGCGCGGTGGAGGAGCGTGCCCGCTACGAACTGGGCATGATCAAGCAGAACGAGATCTTCGTGCAGGTGCTGCGCAAGGACGAACAACCCGCGGTCTCGATGACGGTGCCGCCGCCCCCGCCGCCGCCGAAGGAAAAAAAGGGCGGCCGCTGATCTCCGCCTTTCCCGTATCAGCGGCAGCGCCCGGCGGCGCCTTCAGGCTTCGCTGCCGCCCCGTGCCGGCATGTAGCCGGGTTGCAGCAGCCCCTTGATCGGCGTATCCCCTTCGAACAGCACGATTTCGCCATGTTCTGCCGGCTCAGGGCGATGCGGTCGCCGTTCTCGACGTGGCTGCCGACCAGCGCAACCGGCCGGTCGCCGAACGTGGACGCATTGCCCGCGCCGGAAACGATGATGCTTTCGCTGCCGTCGGGATAGCGGACCCGGTCGCCGACGCAGGCGATGCGGAAACCGTCCATGTGCACCACGTTATCGGCCACGACGACCTCCCCGCCTTGTACGGTACGCGACCCGATCGTCGCGATGGGATAACGGGCCGTGATTTTTCGGCGAGCCGGTACGGGATTGCATTCTTGATCGACCGACGCTGCTGCCGCTGCGGACATACGCTTCATTGACGCTCCTATGGATGTGACCGGCGAGTGATCCTTCCACGCTTGCCAGACGTGCTCGACGCGGTCTTACTCTCGATATGGCGAAGCGTATTGGAATCCCTCAAGGCTAGGGCGTGTTTGACTTTCCTCAAGTCAACTTTCATGTAGGACTGGGACTACAGAGCATTTACCACAATTGGGGTATCGGAATGCAAACAGGGTAGGCGCACAGCAGTGTATGATCACCAGAATGACTTCATGGAACCAAGCATGACCCAAGAAAACACCCCTCCGAATCCCGCGGAGCTCGATTCGCTCGACGCCATCGCCGATTGCCTGGCCGATGCCTTCGAGGACGGCGACGGCGCTGTCATTACCCTTGCGATGCAGGCCGTGGCGCAGGCGCCCGGCCTCGGCGCCCTGGCAGCGGCCGTCGGCATGCCGCGCGATGAACTGCAGACCGCCCTGGTGGCGGAGGAATTCAACCTCGACCTGACGCTCGAGATCATGAAGGTAGTCGACCTGCACATGTCAGGCCGCGGTTGAATACCTGGCGCGTCCAACTCCAGGTTTGATAGGTGCCGCGGTCGCTGACCGCGGCCATTTTCGCATCAGTCCGACGAAGCCTCGCCCTGCATCGAGCCGGCGCCTTGCTCCAGGAAGGAGCGCAGCATCCAGGCGTTCTTTTCGTGCACTTCCATGCGGGTGGTCAGCATGTCGGCGGTCGGGAAGTCGTCCAGGTCGTCGGCAACCTTGACGCCCTGGCGCATGGTGCGCACCAGGATTTCGTTGCCTTCGACCAGCTGGCGGATCATTTCCTTGGCCGACAGGACTTCCGGCTCTTCCTTGATGCTCGACAGTTCGACGTAGCGCTTGGAGGTGGCAGGGGCGAAATGGCCCAGGGCGCGGATGCGTTCGGCGATCTCGTCCAGCGCATTCCATTGCTCGGTGTACTGCTCCTCGAACATCACGTGCAGGGTCGAGAACATCGGCCCGGTGACGTTCCAGTGGAAGTTGTGGGTCTTCAGGTAAAGCATGAACGCGTCGCCCAGGACGGTCGAGAGCGACTCGACGATCTTGGCGCGGTCTTCGGTGCTGATTCCGGTATCCATGTGCATCGTTTTTCTCCTGTGGGTGAGTGCAGTGTTTGTAAGGAAATGACAACACTGTCAAAGATGCATCAGCTTAGCACCGCTGCAAAAAATGCGTGTTTTGAGTGTCACGGTTCAAATGCGGGGCGTGAGAATCTGCGCACATTGGCAATCCTGCCGTCTTTACAATGCAGGCACCTCTTGCCAATGAAGGACCCTCATGAAGCGCCTTTCCATCATCGCCGCCTTGCTGGCGATGGCCGCACCCGCATTTGCCCAGGACGGCATGTCGCCAGAAGCGCCGCCCACCGAAAAGGTCGAAGTCAGCAGCATCAAGGATCCCGAGCTGCTTCCCTACCGCCGCATGGTGCGCGGCCTCGACGCATGGGACGAAAAGCGCGCGCTCGCGCCGAAGGCGGACCTGCGCTTCGAACTGTGGACGAAGGACGGCAAGCCGGCCGGCACCGACGGCCTGCAGCTGCGCATCGCCGGCGATACGGTCGATATTGCGCTGCCGCTCGACCAGGAGGGCAGCTTCGTGCTGCCGCGCAGCCAGCAGGCTTTCGACGAACAGGCCGATCTCGTTTCGAACCGCAAGAAGGCTGAAATCCGCTGGCGTCCGCGCGTACGCACGCCTGGCGTGCCGGCGAATGCGCGGCGCCTGGGCGACCTGCGCCTCGAGTGCGAGGTCGGCGTGGCAGTGCGCAAGGAAGACATTCCGCTGCTGTACCGCGCCGGGGCGGTGGCAGCAGGCGGTCTGTGCAGGTTGCCGATGGTGTCCTATCCCTACCGCGCACCGCGGCGTCTGGCCTCGGCCATGATCGTGTCGGGCGAGCGCAAGGCGGGGCTCCCGCTTCACTTGAACGGCGCCGCCTACATGGCGCCGCTGCGCGACAAGAGCTGGGACGACGATGCGCTGGTCGTGTATGAATTTGCCGAGGCGCCGCAGGCCCCTGCGCCGTAAACGACAAGTGGGCGGCAGCGCCGCCCACCTTCGCAAAGCGCCGCTACGACGCTCAGTTGATGCTGCCGCTGGCCGGCATCATGGTTTCCACCGGCGTGTCGCTGGCGAACAGCTGGGCGCAATCGACCTTGTCGAAGGCGTAGTGCTTGCCGCAGAAGTCGCAGTTGACGCCCAGTTCGCCCAGGTCGGCCAGCGCCGATTCCACTTCCGGCTGGCCCAGCATCTTGAGCATGTTGCCCACCTTCTCGCGCGTGCAGCTGCAGTGGAACTGCGGGTGCTGCGGATCGAAGACGCGGATCGTCTCTTCCCAGAACAGGCGCTTGAGCAGGGTCTCGATGTTCGTGCTCAGGAGTTCCTCGCGCTTGAGGGTCTGGCCCAGCATGACCGCGCGGTTCCAGGTTTCCAGGTCTTCCGCTTCCGAGGCCTGCTTCTGCTGGTCGTCCTTGCCGCTGTGGCGCGGGAGCTTCTGCAGCAGCAGGCCGCGCGAGACCTGGTCGTCGGCCGCCAGCCACAGGCGCGTATCCATCTGTTCGGAACGCAGCATGTAGTTCTCGATGACGGTTGCCATGTCGTCGCCGATCAGCGGCACCACGCCCTGGTAGGGCTGCTGGCCCGGCACCTTGTCGACCGGGTCGAGCGTGATCACGAAGCGGCCCTTGCCGTGCGCATTGAACATCTGCTCCAGGGTCGCGTCGTCGGCCAGCTCGGCGTCCGGCGCCAGCTTCGCGGTGGCGCGGATGCGCAGCTGGGCGTCGCACTCGACCACCAGCAGGCGCACCGGGCCATCGCCGAAGATCTGCATCACGATGGCGCCGTTGAACTTCAGGTTGGCCGACAGCAGGGCAGACGCGGCCACCATTTCGCCGAGGGCGGCGCGCACCGCCTTCGGGTAGGCGTGCCGGGCCTGGATTTCGCGCCAGGTGTCGGAAATCTCGATCAGCTCGCCGCGCACGGCGGCGTTATCGAAGATGAATTTTTGGAGGGTGTCGCGAGTGTCTGTCATTCTGTTATCCGATTCTCTTGAGCTGCGCCTTGAACAGCTGGCCGCGCGCCACGTAGCTCGCGGCGCTGGCCTGCAGGCGCAGCATGTCTTCTTCCGTCAGGGTGCGCACGACCTTGGCAGGCGAACCGAGGATCAGCGAACCGTCCGGGAACTCCTTGCCTTCAGTAACCAGCGCGCCGGCGCCCACCAGGCAGCCCTTGCCGATCCGGGCGCCATTCAGGATGACGGCCTGGATGCCGATCAGCGAACCGTCGCCGACGGTGCAGCCGTGCAGCATGGCCTGGTGGCCGACGGTCACGTTCTTGCCCAGCGTGAGCGGGAATCCCATGTCGGTGTGCATCACCGTGCCTTCCTGCACGTTGCTGTTCTCGCCAATGGTGATGCGCTCGTTGTCGCCGCGCAGCGTCGCGCCGTACCACACCGAGGCGTTCGCCTCGAGCGTGACCTTGCCGATCAGGGTTGCCGAATCGGCCACGAAGCTTGAGGTGTCGATCTCGGGCGCATGCTCGCCCAGCTGGTAAATCGCCATGGATGTGCTCGCGGAAGATTGAAATGCCGCTATTGTAAACCTCCTGTCCGCCATCGTCCGGTCGATCGCAAATGGGGACGGGCAAGACGAAATCAAGATTGACGCGGTATAATGCGAACGGTCGTACTTTTTTCCTCCTTTCGTTCACGCTTTTGCCTGACTTATGCAAGCATCCCGTTCCGACTTCCTCACCATCCGCGGCCTGCGCACCCATGTGCGCCACTGGGGCCGCGAAGGCGCCCCCAAGATCTTCATGCAGCACGGCTGGATGGACGTCGCCGCCTCGTTCCAGTTCGTGGTCGATGCACTCAAGGGCGAGTGGCATGTGATCGCCTTCGACTGGCGCGGGTTCGGACTGAGCGAGCGCTCGCATTCCGACACCTACTGGTTCCCGGACTACCTGGCCGACCTGGAAGCGGTGCTCGACCATTACGCGCCCGGTGAGGCCGTGAACCTGCTGGGCCACAGCATGGGCGGCAACATCGCCAGCCTGTATGCAGGCGTGCGCCCCGCGCGCATCGCCCGGCTGATCAACCTGGAAGGCTTCGGCCTGCCGGCGACCCGCGCCTCGCAGGCGCCGGGGCGTTTCGCCAAGTGGCTCGACGAATTGAAGGCCAAGCCGGAGATGCGCGGCTATGCCAGCCTGGAAGAGGTGGCGGCGCGGCTGCAGAAGACCAATCCGCGTTTGCCAGGGGAACGGGCCGCCTTCCTGGCGGGGCACTGGGCGGCTCGGGACGCGGACGGCCAGTGGCGCATCCTGGGCGACCCGGCGCACAAAATGACCGGCCCGCTGCTGTACCACGCCGACGAGGTGCTGGCCTGCTGGACCCAGATCACGGCGCCGGTGCTGTGGGTCGAGGCGGAAGAAACCGAGATGTGGCGCTGGATGGGACCGAAGGAGCAGGCGAGGGCGGAGATCGACCGGCGCCGCGAGCACCTGGCCAAGGTCACGGCGCGCATGATGCCCGGAGCGGGGCATATGCTGCATCACGATCAGCCGGAATTTCTGGCGCGGATGATCGAGGCATTCCTGAATGGTGCCGAGGTGCCGGGCTAGCGTTGTAAGCAGCCCTCAACTGACGCAGCATTAATTGCCGCACGGAAACGCCTGTGCTACAGTCCCACCCGACCCGGCGCCCCGCGCGCCCTTCGATAGACTGACAGGACACACATGCGATTTCGAGCCGGCCTCGCGCTCTGCGGCGCCCTCCTGGCGGCGGGCTGCGCCATTCCCTACAGCCCGGCCCCGGTGGCCACCAACTTCCCCAGCACCCAGCAGGCCAAGCTGCAGGCGGCCGCGCACTGGGGCGTCATCGCACGCCACATGGCGGGCCAGCTCGCGCCCTCGCTGAAAGTGAACGCGAAACGCCCGCTGTACGTCAGCTCGCAGCAGTCGAGCGCCTTTGCCCAGGGCGTGAGCAGCCACCTGGTCTCGGCCCTGGTCAACGACGGCTACATCGTGGTCAAGGTGCCGGATGCGAACACCCTGCGCATCGAACTCGACACGCAGGTGGTGGCTTTCTCGGCCAAGCGTCCACAGTACAAGTTCGCCGGCGAGCGCAGCCTGCTGGTGGCAGGCGCCTGGGTGCTGACCGAAATCGACCACACCGTCGAGTGGCTGGCCACCGCCGCCATCTTCGCCGAGGACGCCTATTCCTGGTTCCATTCCCAGTTCGCCACCGGCGACACGCCGAAGACCGAGATCATCGTCAACCTGTCGCTGGCCGACGACGCGCGCTACTACGCGCGCACCACCTCGGTGTACTACACCACCGACAGCGATCGCGCGCTGTACGACGCGGCGGCGCAACCCACCAAGACCTTCGCGGTCCGCAACCATTAAGCACGGAGCACTGAGGCCATGAAGCGAACCCTGACCCTTTGCGCCGCGGTCCTCGCGCTGCCCCTGCTGCTGGGCGCCTGCTCGACGACCAGGGAAGACACCAACTACACCTCGGTCTCGGCCAACGCTTTCGTGGCCGCCAACTACCGCGCCGCCGACGCGCTGGCGCTGCAGCTGCGCGGCAAGCTGGGCGACGAGAAGCCCCTGATCATGGCCACCATCGTCAATATCGACGCGCTCGAGCAGACCTCGATGCTGGGCCGCCTGGTGTCGGAACAGCTCTCGACCCGCCTCGCGCAGGGTGGCATGAAGATGCTGGAGATGAAGCTGCGTAACAGCGTCTACCTCAAGCGCGGACAGGGCGAGCTGATGCTCACCCGCGAGATCGGCGAGGTGGCCAGCGCCCACAACGCCCAGGCAGTGGTGGTGGGCTCGTATGCCGAGACCCGCGATGCCGTCTTCATCAACGTCAAGGTGATCCAGCCGAGCACCAATCTGGTGTTGGCCGGTCACGACTACGTGCTGGCGAAAGAGGGCACGGTGCGTTCCATGCTTCAATCCAACTGATCGGTTTTCGTAACAGCACGACAGGCGGATTGGCGCGTACAATGTTTCGCTCCAATCGCCAATGACATTGCCGTGCCATGAAAGTCGATCTCCACTGCCATTCCAACGTCTCCGACGGCGTGCTCGCACCTGCCGCCGTCGCCGCCTATGCGCGCAAGGGCGGCGTCGACGTCTGGGCGCTGACCGACCACGACGAAATCGGCGGGATCAAGGCCGCGCGCCAGGCGGCCGGCGAGCTCGGCATGCGCTTCGTGGCCGGCGTCGAGATCTCGGTGACCTGGGCGAACGAGACCGTCCACATCGTCGGCCTGCAGCTCGACGAGGACAACCGGGCCCTCATCGACGGCCTGGCCGCCACCCGCAACGGTCGTCAGGCACGCGCCAGGGAAATCGCGGCCCAGCTGGACAGTGCCGGCATTTCGGGCGCTTACGAGGGCGCGCTGCGCTACGTGGGCAACCCGGACCTGATCTCGCGCACCCACTTCGCCCGCTTCCTGGTCGAGATCGGCGCCTGCGGCTCGACCTCCGACGTATTCCGTAAATACCTCACCGAGGGCAAGCCGGGCTACGTGCCGCACCGCTGGGCTACGCTGGCCGACGCAGTCGGCTGGATCCGCGGCGCCGGCGGCATCCCGGTGATCGCGCACCCGGGCCGCTACCCGTTCAGCGATACGGCCGAAGGGGCGCTGTTCGACGAATTCCGCCAGCTGGGCGGCAATGCCATCGAAGTGGTGACCGGCAGCCATACGCCGGACCAGTACCAGACCTACGCCGAGCTCGCGCGGCGCTACGGTTTCCTCGCTTCGCGCGGGACGGATTTCCACGCGCCGGGCGAGGCTCGGGTGGAATTTGCCGAACTGCCGCCGCTGCCGGCGGGCCTCACGCCGGTCTGGCACGACTGGTTCTGAGACGTGTGCAGGGTCGTAAGTTCTGCACGCGACAGGTAAATAAACACGAAATCATTAGGTGGAAGGGAAGAAGTCCTGTATCTTCAATCGGGCACAACATCAAGTCGTCGTTCTAGTTGGTCTCTTTCCCGTTTCGCCATCCGGCATTCCTGTTTGATTCCCTCCTGCTGCATTCTTCTTGCTTGCCTGTGCGTTCCGGCATCTTTGCCTCATCACATTCAAGGTATACACATGACTACTCAAACCGGCACCGTCAAATGGTTCAACGACTCCAAGGGCTTCGGCTTCATCACCCCTGACGCAGGCGGCGGCGACCTGTTCGCGCACTTCAAGGACATCCAGTCGGACGGCTTCAAGAGCCTCGCGGAAAACCAGCGCGTGTCCTTCACCCGCGCCAGCAGCCCGAAGGGCGACAAGGCGAGCGAGATCCGCGGCATCTAAGCCGGCGGGGCGGATTTCCGCCCACCAGAATTGCAAAGCCCGCGCATGCGGGCTTTTTCTTTGGCTTGAAATTTTCGCTCGTCAGCCCAACCTTGGCAGCCTGACATCATCTTGTTGCCAGGAGGGCTGTCCATGAAACGTATTGTGCTGTTCCTTGCCACCAACCTCGCCGTGGTGCTGGTGGTGTCGCTCGTGCTCAACCTGCTCGGGGTGGGACGCGCCGTCACGGGGCAGGGAATCGACATCGGCAGCCTGGCCGTGTTTTCGCTGGTGGTCGGCTTCACCGGTTCCTTCATCTCGCTCCTGATGAGCAAGCCGATGGCCAAGTGGTCGACCGGCGCGCGCGTCATCGAGACCCCCGCCAACGCCACCGAACGCTGGCTGGTCGATACCGTGCGCAGGCTGTCCGAGCGCGCCGGCATCGGCATGCCGGAAGTTGCCGTCTACGAAGGCGAACCGAATGCCTTCGCCACCGGCGCCTTCAAGAATTCCGCGCTGGTCGCGGTGTCCACCGGCCTGCTGGCCAGCATGAACCAGGACGAGGTCGAGGCCGTGCTCGGCCACGAGGTGGCCCACATCGCCAACGGCGACATGGTCACGCTCACCCTGATCCAGGGCGTGGTCAACACCTTCGTCGTGTTCCTGGCGCGCGTGGTCGGCTATTTCGTCGACAAGCTGCTGTTTCGCAGCGAGGACCGCGGCCCCGGCATCGGCTACATGATCACCGTGTTCGTGTGCGAGATCGCATTCGGCATCCTGGCCTCGATCATCGTCGCCTGGTTCTCGCGCAAGCGCGAGTTCCGCGCCGACGCCGGTTCGGCAAAGCTGCTGGGCAGCCCGGTGCCGATGCAGCATGCGCTGGCCCGCCTCGGCGGCCTGGCGCCGGGTGCGCTGCCCTCGTCGATGGCCGCTTCCGGCATCTCGGGCAGCGGCGGCGGCTGGGGCGCGCTGTTCTCGACCCACCCGCCGATGGAGCAGCGCATCGCGGCGCTGCAGGCAATCAGATAAAAAGAAAGGCAGAATCCAGATGGCCCAATACTTCCAGATCCACCACGAGAACCCGCAGCCGCGCCTGGTCAAGCAGGCGGCCCAGATCATCAGTTCGGGCGGCATCGTGGCCGCGCCGACCGACTCGGCCTATGCGCTGGTGTGCCGCCTCGACGACAAGGCCGCGGTCGAGAAGCTGCGCCGCATCCGCGGCGTCGACGACAAGCACCACCTGACGCTGCTGGTGCGCGACCTGTCCGCGATCGCGCACTTCGCGCGCGTCGACAACACCCAGTACCGGCTGCTCAAGGCGACCATGCCGGGCCCCTACACCGTGATCCTGGAAGCCACGCGCGAAGTGCCGCGCCGCCTGTCGCACCCGTCGCGCAAGACGATCGGCGTGCGGGTCCCGGAAAACCAGATCATGCTGGCGCTCATCGAGGAACTGGGCGAGCCCCTGATCGGCACCACGCTGCAGCTGCCGGGCGACGACCACATGCTGTCCGATCCCGACGAAGTGCTGGAGCGCCTCGGCAAGCAGATCGAGCTGGTGATCGACGGCGGGGCCGGCACGCTCGAGGCGACCACGGTCATCGACCTGACCGGGCCGGTGCCGGGGCTGGTGCGCGAGGGCAGGGGCGATCCGGCCGCGTTCGGGCTGTAGGGCTTCAGTTTCTCCTAACAGCCGGGTCCTGCGGACCTGATAGAATCGCGCACATGGATCCTGAACTGATACGCAACATTGCCGTCTACGCGCTGCCCGTCCTCTTTGCGATTACCCTGCACGAAGCCGCCCATGCCTACGTCGCCCGCTATTTCGGCGACAACACCGCCTATGCCGCCGGGCGCATGACGCTCAACCCGCTGGTGCACGTCGACATCTTCGGCACCATCGTCATTCCGATCGCCCTGTACCTCACCACCGGATTCGTGTTCGGCTATGCCAAGCCGGTGCCGGTCGACTTCAACCGCCTGCGCAATCCGAAGCGCGACATGGCCTGGGTGGCGCTTGCCGGTCCCGCCGCCAACTTCATCATGGCCTTCCTGTGGCTGGTGCTGGCGGTGCTGCTGGTCGCCTTCGGCGTCGGCGAGGAATTCCCGCACAAGGTGGCCCAGGCCGGCCTGTTCGCCAACCTCCTGATGTTCGCCTTCAACCTGCTGCCGATTCCGCCCCTGGACGGCGGCCGCGTGCTCACCAGCATGCTGCCGAATTCCCTGGCCTACAAGTTCGCGCGCATCGAGCCGTACGGCTTCTTCATCGTGCTGGGTCTGATCTTCATGAACTTGCTGGCCTTCTGGGTGATGCCGGTGATGAACCTGGGACGCATCCTGCTGCAGCTGATCGCCTCGCCCCTGACCCTGCTGCTCACATGAACATGATGAACCTGCCGGTTTCGCCCTGGGTCGCACGCTTCGCGCCGCTGGCAAAGGCCGGCGAGGCGCTCGACCTGGCCTGCGGCAGCGGCCGCCACGCGCGCCTGCTGGCGGCGCGCGGCATGCATGTGCTGGCCCTGGACCGCAACGCGGAGCTCCTGGCTGCGCTCGCCGGCCCGAACGTGGCGACGCTGCAGCACGACCTCGAGGCCGAGGACGCGGTCTGGCCCTTCGAACCGGGGCGCTTCGCGCTGATCGTCGTTACCAATTACCTGTACCGCCCATTGTTCCCGCAGCTGGCGGCCAGCCTGCTTCCGGACGGCATCCTCATTTATGAGACCTTCGCCCAGGGTAACCAGGTCTACGGCAAGCCCTCGAACCCGGATTTCCTGCTGGCCCCGGAAGAACTGCTGGGCCTGGCACGCGGGGGCGGCTTGCAGGTGCTGGCCTACGAGGATGGCCACGTCGACCGCCCCCACCCGGCACAGGTGCAGCGCCTGTGCGCGGCCGGTCCCGGCTTTGCCAAAACCGAGGCAAAGCTCGACCATAATGTGGGTTCGAATGAACCATAGAGGCGGGCGATCCGCTACAATCAGACTTTTATTTACTTTCCGGCACGGCCAACGCATATGATTAAGGGCAGCATCGTAGCAATCGTCACCCCGATGTTCGAGGACGGCAGTCTTGACCGCGACTCTCTGCGCAAGCTGATCGACTGGCACATCGCGGAAGGCACCGACGGCATCGTCATCGTCGGCACCACGGGCGAATCGGCCACCGTCTCCCCCGAGGAGCACGCCGAACTGATCAAGATCGCGGTGGATCATACCGCCGGCCGCATCCCGGTGATCGCCGGCGCGGGCGGCAACTCCACCGTGGAAGCCATCGCGCTGACCCAGCACGCGAAGGACGTCGGCGCCGACGCCTCGCTGCAGGTGGTCCCGTATTACAACCGTCCGACCCAGGAAGGCATGTACCGCCACTTCAAGGCCATCGCCGAAGCGGTCGACCTGCCGGTCATCCTGTACAACGTCCCGGGCCGCACCGTTGCCGACATGAGCAACGAGACCGTCGCGCGGCTGGCGCCGATCGACAACATCGTCGGCATCAAGGACGCCACCGGCAACATCGGCCGCGGCATCGAGCTGCTGCGCATGGTCGACAAGTCCTTCGGCGTGTACTCGGGCGACGACCCGACCGCGATGGCCCTGATGTTCTGCGGCGCTGCCGGCAACATCTCCGTCACCGCCAACGTGGCCCCGCGCGCGATGCACGAGCTGTGCGCCGCCGCCATGGCCGGCGACGTGGCGCGCGCGGTCGAGATCAACAACCGCGTGCTCGACCTGCATGCCAAGCTGTTCGTCGAACCGAACCCGGTGCCGGTCAAGTGGGCCCTGGCCGAAATGGGCCGGATCCCGACCGGCCTGCGCCTGCCGCTGGCGCCGCTGGGCTCGTCCTTCCACGATACCGTGCGTGGCGCACTGGCCCAGGCGGGCCTTCTCCCTGCCTGAACCCGCAAGGGTTCCGGTTCCTAGTACCTGATATCGAACGACATGACAAATCGCACTACTAAGACCGTCGCGCTGACCGCGATCGCGCTGAGCCTCGCCGGCTGCACCACCATCTTCGAATCGGACAAGGTCGACTACCGTGGCGCCAAGAAGGCCGCCAACCTGGAAGTTCCACCGGACCTGACCGCGCTGCAGCGCGACAACCGCTATGCCGTCCCGGACGGCAAGGGCGTGGCGACTGCATCCGGTTTCCAGCAGCAGATGGGCGCGCAGGGTGCGATGGCGCCGGTGGGCGGTTCGCTGCAGCCGATCGGCCCGGTCTCGACCGACGCCGTGAGCGTGCAGCGCAACGGCGACCAGCGCTGGCTGGTGGTCAAGCAGACCCCGGAACAACTGTGGCCGCAGTTGCGCCAGTTCTGGGAAAACCAGGGCTTCGCCATCGAGACCGAGTCGGCCACGACCGGCACCATGGAAACCAACTGGGTCGAGAACCGTTCGAAGATCCCGCAGGACTTCATCCGCCGCTCGATCGGCAAGGTATTCGACAGCGCCTACTCGACCGGCGAGCGCGACAAGTTCCGCACCCGCCTGGAGCGCCTGCCGGACGGCTCGACCGAGATCTGGATCAGCCACCGCGGCGCCGAAGAAGTGCTGCAGGGCGCCCAGAAGGAAACCACGATCTGGACCGTGCGTCCGAACGATCCGGGCCTGGAAGCCCAGTTCCTGGGTCGCCTGGTGGCCCAACTGACCGGCGTCAAGGAAACCAAGCCGGCCGAGACCATGGTCGCGAACGCGCCGGTGGCGCCGCAGCAGGCCACGCTGGTCGGCAATGCCGTGGAACTCAATGAAGGCTTCGACCGCGCATGGCGCCGCGTCGGTCTGGCGCTCGACCGCGTCGGCTTCACCGTGGAAGATCGCGACCGCGTGCAGGGCGTGTACTTCGTGCGCTACGTCGATCCGGATGCGGCCAGCAAGGATGGCTTCTTCAAGAAGCTGTTCACCTTCGGCGCGGACGACAAGGCCAAGGAAGCCCAGCGTTACCGCGTGATCGTCAAGGCGGAGCAGGGCGCCTCGACCAGCCAGGTGAGCGTGCAGACCAATGACGGCAAGCTTGAAACCGGCGAGACCGGCGCCAAGATCCTGAAGCTGCTGGCGGATGAGCTGAAATAATCAGAAGCTTGACGATATCGTCGAAACCGGCCCGAGCGGCCGGTTTTTTTATGCCCGGACCGTTTGCGGAAAACGCAAACACAAACAGTAGGGGCGAAAAAAAACCGGCCCGCAGGCCGGTCTTGAATCAGATCGCGCTGATTACTTGGTTGCAGCAGCGTCAGCAGCTTGCGAAGCAGCGGTCGAAGCAGCAGCAGCTGCGTCAGCGGCGGTCGAAGCAGCTTCCGAAGCGGCAGCAGCAGCGTCAGCGGCCGGAGCAGCGGTGGTTGCGTCGGTAGCGGCCGGGGTAGCAGCAGCGTCGGTGGTAGCAGCAGGTGCTTCAACAGCAGCCGGAGCGACCGGAGCAGCTTCTTCTTTCTTGCTGCAAGCAGCCAGAGCAACAGCCATCAGGGAAACGATCAGCAGGGATTTTTTCATGATTTTCCTTAATATTTCAAAAGTAAGTACTGCTTGTTTGAATAATAATTACCGGTAATTATTGCTCAGAGGAATTTTCGTGCTTTCGTTAAAAGCAATACTGCCAGATAGGCAACGGAACCTTCCTGACCTGATATTATAGCCAAATTTACTGAATCGCAATAGCGAACTCATTCCGTGGCGAAAGTATTTTGCGGTTTAACAAGCTTCATATTGTTACAAGATGAAACGGCCAGGCCGTCAGCTGGTAGCAACAGGCTTATAACGTTCATAAGCCTGTTGTGGTTGACTGCAAGATAGAAAAAGATTCGATCCAGATCCCATCGAAGCGATGCCGCGGCAGCTCCACCGCTTCCGCGAGCGCGAAGCTGGCTTCGCCCCGCATGTGCGCACTGTGGAAGCGGCGCACGAGGTGCAGGTCGTCGGCGATGCAGAAGGAATCGGTGAGATTGCGCAGGCCTTTCGGCGTGTTGCGGCAACTGAGCAGGTGGCCGTAGTCGCGTAGCAGGCGCAGAAAGCGCGGGTAGTGGCGTTCGATGTGGCTTGGTGAGTGCATCGCCAGGCGCAGCACGCCGCCGCGTTTGAAAAATTCCCGCAAACTTGCATCGACTTCGCTGCTTCCCAGCGGGAACACGGCGAAGTCGGGGTCGAACAGGTCGAGGCGGGTGCGCGCGGCAGCCAGGCAGGCGCGGAATTGTGTCTCGAATTCCGCCCGGGTGTCGAAACGAACCACTGCTTCCCTTGCCGCTTCCTGCATGGCGCCTCCCGCTCAGCCCAGTTCCACCCAGCCGTCCTGGTACCAGGTGTACAAGGCTTCGAGCACGTCGTCGGTGGCACTGCCCAGTAGTTCGCCGCCGATGCGGCGCTCGTTCGCCAGCACGTCCAGCACCGCCTTGTCGGCGCGGCTGACGGCGAAGGACTCGCCATTGATGAAGACGCTCTTGCCGCGATACAGCATCAGGGTCTTGCTCGACAGTTTCAAGCCCTTCTTCGCCGCGGTTTCCATGAAGCGGCCGACCGTCAGCGGCTTGGCCGGACCGGTGAAGTACACGTTGTGTTTCGGCTCGGACAGGTATTCGCCCAGGAATACCGAGACGTCTTCCTCGTCCCAGCGCACCTTGTTGAGTTCCTCGACGATGGTCGCGAGCATCTCGCGCGGGATCTCGGCCGGGTTCTTGGCCAGCTGCAGGTCCGGGTCGGCGTAGCGGCCCGGCAGGTCGATCGAGTCGGCCATGAACTGCAGGAAGGCTTCGCCCATTTCCTGGAAGGAGGGCGAGCGGAATCCGATCGAATAGGTCATGCATTCGCCCTCGGCCACGCCGTCGTGCGCATAGTGCGGCGGCAGGTAGAGCATGTCGCCCGGCTCCAGCACGAACTCCTCCTCGGCCTCGAAGTTGGCGAGGATCTTGAGCGGCAGGCCTTCGACCAGGTCGAGGTTCTGCTGGGCGCTGATGCGCCAGCGGCGCTTGCCCTGCGCCTGCAGCAGGAACACGTCGTAGGAGTCGAAGTGCGGACCGACGCCGCCGCCGTCGCTGGCGTAGCTCACCATCAGGTCGTCGAGGCGGGCATCCGGCACGAAGCGGAACTGGCGCAGCAGTTCGTCGGCGCGTTCGTCGACCAGGTTGACGCCCTGGACCAGCATGGTCCACTCGCGTTCGCTGCGGGACGGCAGTTCTTCCAGCGGACCGTGCTGCATGTCCCACTGGCCGCCGCGCAGGGTGACGAGGCGCGACTCGACGTCATTCCGGCGAGCGAGCTCGGCAAGTTTCTCGAATTTCAGGAGCGGCTTGAAGCCGGGGATGGCCTGGCGGATCAGGAGCGGTTTCTTGTGCCAGTAATCGCGCAGGAACTGGGCGGGAGTAATATTCCCGAGAAGCTGTAATTTTTTCATGCGCCATTATAACCAGCCAAATGAGCCAAACTGGCAAGTGCCATGGTTCGCTAAGGGTATAATCCGGGGCTTACAACGAAAGGATCTGCGATGAAGATTGCCAAGAATACGGTCGTGTCGGTCAACTACAAGCTGTCGGACGCCCAGAACAACCTGATCGAGGAGGGTTCCCAGCCGATGGTGTACCTGCACGGCGGCTATGAGAACACCCTGCCGAAAATCGAAGAAGAGCTCGACGGCAAGGAAACCGGCTATTCTTCGACGATCCAGGTCGAGCCGGAAGACGCCTTCGGCGACTACGATCCGGAGCTGGTGAAGGTCGAAGACCGCAAGCGCCTGCCGGAGCCGCTCGAAGTCGGCATGCAGTTCGAAGGCATGGCAGAAGGCGTGGACGACGAGCCGACCATCTTCACCGTGACCGACATCGCGGACGACAAGGTGGTCCTGGACGGCAACCACCCGCTGGCCGGCATGGCGCTGCGCTTCGACCTGTCGGTGATCGACGTGCGTGAAGCCTCGCCGGAAGAAATCGCCCACGGCCACGTGCACGGTGCGCATGGTCACCATCACGAAGAGATGGAAGACAGCGAAGAGGGCGACCACTTCCGCAGCAAGCCGCTGTAATTCAGTTGGTTCGCACCTGCGGTGCTCGGATGCGCTGCGGGACTGCGACGAACTTGGGTTCCCGCCTGCGCGGGAACGACGGTCTTGAGGCTAACGGTTAGGTTGCACGCTAGCGTTTGCGCCATCGTTAGCATTAGCACGTCATCCCGGCGGAGGCCGGGATCCAATTTCTGCCTGCGCAGCCGCTAACGCAGCACCTCACCCAGCGAAAACACATTCTCCCCCTTGCCCGTCACCCGCAACTCCACCGCGTGGGCCCCGACGGACAAGTGCCCCAGGTTGCCGCGCCACGCGATCGCCGGCCGCGCATCCGTGGGCAATCCCGCACTATCGATCACCAGCACCCGCCCCTTGAATCCGGCTGCCCGCTGCTGCAGCTGGCGGCGCGTCTCGGCAAAACCATCCTGGCCCGCCGGCGTACGCTGCAGCAGGGCGCGCAATCCGTTGGCCGGCTGCAGCAGGGGCTGCATATTCCCTTCCGCGAACAGCACCATTGCATCGACCTTGTCCTGCTTGGCGATCGCGAACAGGCGGTTGAGCCAGAAGCGGTTGGCCACGGTCCGGTCCTCGTACTCGCTGTTGCGTCCCGCCGCCGCCAGGTAGTGGTTGTTGGCCGCAGGCAGGTTGATGGTGGCGTACAGCACTTTGCCGACCTGCCAGTGGGCGTTCTCGGCATAGCTGCGAAAGCGCGGACTGCTCGACAGGCGCGTCACGGGAAGCTTGTCCTTGCCGAGCGACTCCGGCTCGCTGTAGAACAGCTCGCGCAGCCGGTTCAGGCGTTCGATGGCATTGGTGCGGCCCGCCGAATTGCGGCAGCCGGTCCAGTCGTTGCCGCTCAAGGACAGGATCACCGGACGCCTGGCCTTGTCGAACAGGTCGCGCCGCTTCTGGTAGAGGCGGTCGCCGCAGGCTTCCCCGGCCCCCTTGATGCCGGTGACGACCAGGAAGGCAAGCTCCTTGTCCCTGGCCTCGAGCAGCACCTCCTTCAGCGCGTCCTCGCCACCCTCGGCCGCGCGGTGGCCCACGACGGCGAAGCGGTGCGCATGTTCATCCGTCTCTTTCTCTTTTTTCTTGTCGCGGGCGAAGGCTGGCGTCGCCGCCAGGGCCGCCGCGAGCAGGCTCGCCAGGAGGAAGGGACGGCGCGCCGGCATCAGGCAACTAGCCGTTTCAGCTCGTAGAGCCGTTCCAGCGCTTCACGCGGGCTCAGTGCGTCGGGGTCGATGGCTGCAAGGGCCTGCTGCAGCTCGTCGTTCGCGCCGCTCGCGGGCGGGGCGGCGTTCTCCGATACTTCTTCCACCTCTTCGCTGCGCGCGGCGAACAGGTCGAGCTGGGGCGTCGTGTCCAGCGCCTGCGATTCGAGGCGCGCCAGGTGCTTGCGCGCGGCGCGGATCACGCCAGGGGGCACGCCCGCCAGCTGCGCCACCTGCAAGCCGTAGCTCTGCGAAGCGGGACCGTCCTGCACCGCGTGCAGGAACACGATGCTGTCCTTGTGCTCCACCGCCGACAGGTGCACGTTCACCGCGCTCGGGTGGGTTTCCGGCAGCTGGGTGAGCTCGAAGTAGTGGGTCGCGAACAGCGTGAAGCTGCGGCTGGTCTCGATCAGGTGGCGCGCGATCGCCCAGGCCAGCGCCAGGCCGTCGAAGGTCGAGGTGCCGCGGCCCACTTCGTCCATCAGCACCAGCGACTGCTCGGTGGCGCCGTTGAGGATGGCCGCCGATTCGGTCATCTCGACCATGAAGGTCGAGCGCCCGTTGGCCAGGTCGTCGCTGGCGCCGATGCGGGTGAAGATGCGGTCGATCGGGCCGATGGTGGCACTGGTGGCAGGCACGTAGCTGCCCACGTAGGCCAGCAGCGTGATCAATGCCACCTGGCGCATGAAGGTCGATTTACCGCCCATGTTCGGGCCGGTGATCAGGAGCATGCGGCGCTCGTTCGCCAGGCGGCAATCGTTGGCGATGAAGCGCTCGATCTGGTTTTCCACCACCGGGTGGCGGCCTTCGACGATGCTGAGGCAGGGCTCGTCCACGAGCTGGGGCGCGCACCAGTTGTTGCGCACCGCATGGCTGGTCAGCGCCACCAGGGTGTCGAGCTGGGCCAGGCCGCCGGCGATCGACTGCAGGCAGCCGATGAAGGGCGCCAGGTCGCCCAGCAGGGCGTCGTACAGCATCTTCTCGCGGGCGAGGGCGCGGTCCTGGGCCGACAGCGCCTTGTCCTCGAAGGCTTTGAGTTCCGGCGTGATGTAGCGCTCGCAGTTCTTCAGGGTCTGGCGGCGGCGGTAGTCTTCCGGCACCTTGTCGGCCTGGCCGTTGGTGACTTCGATGTAGAAGCCGTGCACCCGGTTGTACTCGACGCGCAGGTTGGCGATGCCGGTGCGGGCGCGCTCGCGCGCTTCGAGGTCGACCAGGAACTGGCCGGCGTTCTCGGACAGCGCGCGCAGCTCGTCGAGCTCGGCGTCAAAGCCGCGTGCGAACACGCCGCCGTCGCGCACCATCACGCTCGGTTCTTCCATGATCGCACGCGTCAAGAGGTCGAGGCAGGCTTGGGGTGGGGAGAGCAGATCGTGCACCTCGCGCAGCAGCGTGGTGTCGCCCGGGACGAAGCAGCGCGCCACCTGTTCACGCAAGGCCGGCAATGTTTTAAGGCCGTCGCGCAGGCAGGACAGGTCGCGCGGGCGCGCCGACAGCAGGGCGATGCGGGTGGTGATGCGTTCGATGTCGGGCACGTTGGCCAGGGTGCTGGACAAGCCGCGGGTCGCATCGAACTGGGCCAGCGCGGCGATCGCCTCGTGGCGCGAGCGCGCGACGCGCTGGTTGCGGCGTGCATGGTGCAGCCAGTGGCGCAGCATGCGCGAACCCATCGCGGTGCGGCAGCCGTCGAGCAGCGAGAACAGGGTCGGCGCTTCCTGGCCGCGGATGGTTTCGGTGAGTTCCAGGTTGCGGCGCGTCGCCGCATCCAGGCCGATGTACTCATTCTCGGTCTCGCAGGCCAGGCTCTTGACGTGCTGAAGGCCGCGGCCCTGGGTCGACTGCGCATAGCGCAGCAGCGCGCCGGCCGCGCCGAAGGCGGCGCCCATGCCGTCCGCGCCGAAGCCGGTAAGGGTGGCCACGCCCAGCTGCTCCAGCAGCGACTGGTGGCCCTTGAGGACGTCGAAATGCCACTCGGGCACGCGGTTGGTGTGCGCCACCGGCTCGGATGCGAACAGGTCGGCGCAATCGGCGCGCAGGATCTCGGCCGGCGCGATGCGCTCGAGCTCGTGCGCCAGGCGCGACTCGACCGCGCGCCCCTCCCCCGAGAATTCCATCAGGCGCAGCACGCCGCTGGCCAGCGACAGCCAGGCCAGGCCGACCGTGACGTTCTTGCGCTGGGGGAGCATGCACATGGCCAGCAGCGGGCGGTCGGCCTTTTCCGGCAGCAGGTCGCTGTCGGTCAGGGTGCCCGGGGTGACCACGCGCACCACCTTGCGCTCGACCGGGCCCTTGGACAGGGCCGGGTCGCCGATCTGCTCGCAGATGGCGCAAGATTCGCCGATCTTGACCAGCTTGGCCAGGTAGCCGTCGAGCGAGTGGAAGGGCACGCCGCACATCTTGATCGGCTGGCCATTCGAGGTGCCGCGCGCGGTCAGCGTAATGCCGAGCAGGCGCGCCGCCTTTTCCGCGTCGTCGTGGAACAACTCGTAGAAATCGCCCATGCGGTAGAAGACCAGCATGGTGGGGTAATCGGCCTTGATGCGCAGGTATTGCTGCATCATAGGAGTAACCTTACTCTTGCCGCTGTCGGTAAGTGGTTGATCTAACGGCATTTGCTCAGCTAAGTTCATGTTCTATAAGGGAGTGCANTACACGACATAAAACCTGTGGCTGCTGGCGTAGCTTATGGCGTAAGTTTTAGCAAAACACGAATTTCTTCATAGGAGAACACGCCGTTGCATCATAGGAGTAACCTTACTCTTGCCGCTGTCGGTAAGTGGTTGATCTAACGGCATTTGCTCAGCTAAGTTCATGTTCTATAAGGGAGTGCATGGATTGGAGCTCGCATTTCGGTTTGGTCACGACACTCCACAACAAACCACAACACTCCGTATTTTAGCGTAGCTTTTTGACGTCACTCATCAGCAGGTTACGCTACAATCTCTGCTCACTGCAGTCGACTGGCAAAAAGCTACGCCGACGTTACGCTGAGAGGGAACATGCAATTTGATGCGAAGGCCGCCAAACTCCTCGAGCCCGGCCAACACTTTACCATTTCCGACTGCCCAGGGCTGCGCCTGGAGGCGACCGCTACCACTCGCTCGTGGACATATCGGTACAAGAGCCCGATCGACAGCAAGATGCGGCAAGTGAAGATCGGCACGTGGCCAGCGATGTCGGCAGTAAAAGCCCAGGTCGAGTGGGAGGCGCTGCGTGATTTACGGGCGGCAGGTCGAGACCCAGCGACTGAGCGGCGAGCTGCTCGTGAGCAAGAGCGGGCAGCGGTTGACGCGGCCCGGGAGGCGGTGGCGCGCCGCGCATCGGTGCGTAGCCTGTGGAAGCTGTACTTCGAGGGGCACGTCCTGAAAAACCGTAAGCCAAAGGGAATTGAAGAAACTCGGCGGACGATTGAGAAGGTCCTTAACGAGCATCCGAACTTCGCTGAGATGGACCCGCCGAAGGTCACCAGGGCAGTTGCGTTCGATATCCTGCAAGCCTACATCGATACGCCAGTCCAGGCCGGCCGGATCCGCATGGAGCTCGGCGCCGCATGGGAATACGGGCACGACGCCGGCCGGCTCGACCCCGAGGTGCCGAACTGGTGGCGTCAGCTCATGCGCGGGAAGCTGCGCAGCAAGGGGCGCGTGCGCGAGGGCGAGCGTATCGGAACTAGCAAGCGCGTGCTCAGCGCGGAGGAGATCGGGACCCTGATCCCCTGGCTGCCCAACTTTTCGCGGCTAGTCGAGGACGTCGTCACGCTTTACCTGTGGACATGTACTCGTGGCAGTGAGATCGTGGAAATGGAAGTGGACGAGATCACGCGAGAAAAGGACGGCCTCTGGTGGACGATTCCAAAAGCGAAAACGAAAAACTCATGGCGCGATCAAGCCGTAGACTTGCGCGTCCCATTGGTTGGCCGGGCCGAGGCGATCGTGAAGCGGCGCATGGAGGTGGTCAAGGAAGGGTACATATTTCCTTCGACAGCGCGCAGCGGTCATGTCGAGCAGAAGAACATCAGTGCGATGGTATGGATGCACCAGCCGTATTCGAACACCAGGCCAGAGTATCAGCGCACCCGGCTGCCGGTCTCGCACTGGTCCGTTCATGACCTGCGCCGTACCGGCCGCACGCAGCTGACCGCGCTGGGTTGCGACTCAGACGTTGCTGAGGCAGTGATCGGCCATATGCCGACGGGGATTAAGGGAGTGTACGATTTGCACCGCTACGACAAAGAGCGACGTCAGTGGTTGACTAGGCTAAGCGAGCACTATGAATGCTTGGCCAAGGCAGGTGGTACCAACTGACGTCATTGCGGGGTGCCGCGGCGCGAGGTATTCGACGGTGGAGGTAGATCCGAAACGGGCCGCTGCTCGGCCCACTCCTCGACCTCGCGCACCAGCCAAGCAACTCGGCGCCCGGATAGTTGCCGCGGCTTTGGGAACTCGCCTTGTCGCACCAGACGTTGGACGGTAGTCGCCGCAAGAGCAACGACTCCGGCGACAGCCTCAAGCTCGAGATAAAGTGGTTTCACGACTCGGTTCTTTCTCTAATCAACTGCCTATCCGGCAGCAGGTCTGTCTTGGTCTTCGTCGCCATTCAGCACTGCAATTTCGCGGTCCAGGCACGGAATGCACACGTAGTAGCTGCCCCAGTAGTCGCCATCGACCAGCGCCCGTTCATGCCTTGCGTGGTCGCCCGGCGCGACCTGGTGGCCGTCGCCGTTCAGGCCGAAGAAGCAGGGGTGCGGCTTGCGTGTCTTCACCAGCTTGACCGTGTGACAGGTCAGTTCGGCTTCGTCGCCTTGGAACAGGTCAACGCTGATGTATTCCTGTTCGGTGTGGGTAAGCGCGCTCATAGATCACCCGCCCCCTGGGCAGCAGGTCTGTGTGTCCGCTCGACTTCAAACGGCCCGAAATAAAGGCGCGTCACGTCTGGTTTAGCGTGCGGGTGCACAATCCGCAGCCGCCAGCACTTCGGACGAAATGCGAACAGTAGCCAGCCGCCGCGCACGTCGAAGGATACAAACCAGCCGTTGCCGCGCCAGAAATCGTGGAAGCGTCCGGCCTTCATTCGCCACCCGCCACTTCCGCAGTAGAACTGTCGTCGGCGTACGGCACGCGCCCATACAGCGGCGTGTCCGAAACGATCCGTGCGACGTTCTGCAATTCAGTATCTGGGTAGCAGAGCGCCGTGATCTGCCCCTTGCGCCCGCGCTTCTGGTAATAGACGACCTTGCGACCAATCGGCAGCTCCGCTTCGATGCGCTCGATGTCCTTGCGGCGGTGCGCGCCTTCCTGGAGGCGGCTAACCTGCGGGTAGCTGGCCTGCATCATGTCGTCCCACAGCTGGCCCAGCAGCTGGATCGCGCGACCGTAGCCGATGGCGCGGCCAATCTGGTCAAGCTGTTCCTTCATCCGATCATCGCGGGCATCCAAGGCTTTCATCAGGTCGGTATTCATACTGCACCGCCTTCCTGACCTGCTGCACCCTTGGCAGTAGGTCTGTCGGCCAGCAGCGCCTTAAGGAACCCGTAGGTCAGCTGGTGCGCAGGGCTGTCGATGTCCATCGAATAGCCGCACCATTTGCCATCTGCGCGCGTCAGATGGATGTTGCTGCCGACGCGCTCGACCTTCCAGCCATCCGGCAGACCGCCTGCGCCCACAGCAGTAGCTCTGTCCTTCAGCGCGCGGATTTCGTTCGCCCATGTGTCGGCGAAGTGGCGGTTGTATTTGTTGTCCAAAATCGCGGCGGCTTCTTCCAGCCCGGCAAGCCGTCCGGCGTGATAGCCTGCGTCCGCAGCAGTAGTTCTGTTCGCCAGCAGCGCCTGCACATCAGCCAGCTTCACGTACTCGCCCCATGACCGCCGATAGATGCTTTTGTGCTCCCATTCTTCGTCCATATCGTACCGTTGCAGGCTGGACAGATCGACTGCGTTGGCGGCAGCAGGTCTGTCGGCCTGCAGGTAGGCTTTCAGCAGGCGGTCGGCTTCCTCGCGGATGCTGTTCGCGAAGGCTCGGCGGGCGCGCTCCTCGCGGCAAACCGTGATTTCCGCCATGAACTCGTTGCACGGGTCGGCCATGACTTCGATGTACTGCCGAAACGCCTGTTCCGCCGCGCTGGGTGTACTAACGGGTGCACCATGCGATTTGCTAGGCATGGACGGGCGGCCATGCCCGGGCTGACCTGGCTGTAGGCTGGGTGAATAGGCTCGGTCACGCTGCGGTTCCTTTCTGGCCGGTGCTGGCGGTGAATCGTTGGAGCGGGCATGCCGGCAGATGCTTGGTGCCCTGTGGCTGGCCACAGCGCACGCATGCTGTCGGCGAACGTGTGATATACGACAGGCGCATCAGGTGTCTCCCGGCCTGGCGAGCGCTGCTACCTGGGCGGCGGTTTGCTGGTCGCCGTCGAGCATCACGATCGCGGCTTGCGGTTGCAGGGCTGGGCACTGGCTGTTGCCACTGACCGGCGCGTCCACAAGATCATCGAAGTGGTGGAGCAGGGCCGTGCGGTACTGGCCCATCGACTGGAACCTCATGGCGTAGCTGTCGTTCGCAATGAGGTTGCGCAGCGCGCGCAGCATTACGGCGCTCAGCGGTTCTGCGGTTGTGGTCATTTGCTTCCTTCCTGTGCTGCTGGTTTGATTTGAATCTCGGTGCTGTCGATGCCTTCCTTGCTGCCGGCCAGGTAGACCGTCATCGAGACACGCCCACCGTCCTGGTAGAGCGAGAGTCCGTTGATGAAGCGGTTGCGGTCCTGGTACAGCACCGGTCGCGCGCAGTGTGCGGACCTGAGCAGCAGCATCTGATGCCGGTATGCGGCCGTGTCGAGCGGCGTGTCCTGCTCGGTCGGTACTGGGGCGGTCATGCCGCTTTCCTTTCTGCTGCCGCTTGGCGCGCGCATGCGTTGCAGCCGCCTTGCTGGACCAGCTGCTTGGCCGTGACGATCTTCCCGCACGCGCACTGCTTGCGGCGCAGGCTAATCGGCGTCGCGTTTGCAGTGTTCTCGCGGAAGCGATCCAAGGTGGACGCGCTCGGGGTTCCGAATCTCATGCGGCGCTCCTGAGCGGTGCGGCCGGCAGATGCATCCAGTGCGTGACGCATTCGGTGGCTACGGGCATGGCATCGCCCCAACGCCAGATATCGCCATCGCGATAGGCTGGCCAGACCTCGCCGTCGGTGGTGGCCACTAGAACGAGCGTGTCGTCATCAGGCAGCTGGTCGGTGGCCAGGATCCATGCGCCAGCGGCCCGTTGGATATTCGTCATTCGATTTCTTTCTGTTCCGGGCCGTCGACGCCGACGGCAAAGAAGACTTCGACCTCGGCCACGGCGCGAGCGAGGCGCTGCAGCGGCACGCGGTGCAGACCGGCGTCAATGTTCGCGAGCGCCTGGCGGAGCTCGGCCGCTTCCTCGCGCTCCACGGTGATGCTGGTCGACTGCTCATAGCGGTCGCAGATCCCGTTGAGGATGTTTGTGCCAGGGTCGAGCAGGCTGTCCTGCAGGCCGGCCCGGTTCAGGGCTGCCAGCATCTTCGAGAGCGTGTTGTACGCGTCGATCGAAGGGCAGGCGATCAGGGATTCGCCCGCCATGCGCAGTTCGAGCGCAAGCCGGTCGCGGCTCTCGGTCGCCATCGGGATGTTGGCCCGGGGCTGGAACGCGGCGCGGTGGTGGAATCGGGGCATGGCGGGCTCGCTGCTTACGGACGGCCGAGGAGGACGGTGAAGCCGTTCTCGCGAGCCTGGTCGATGTAGGCTTGGAAGGCGTCCTCGATAGCGTTCTCGGCGCGGTCCAGCTCGTACCAGAACTTCAGCTTGCTGCCGTGCAGGCGGTACTTGAGGCGCGCGCGGACCTTGTAGCCGTCGCCGTTCTTGAACAGGCGGGCTCCGATGGTGAATTCGCGCGGGATCTCGATCAGGCCGGTGCCGGCGCGGGCGTCGATCGTCTCGTTGTAGGTGAACTGCACCTGGCCGTTGTCGAGGCGCTTGTGGCTGCTGAAGCTGACTTCGGTCTTGGCCTGCAGGGTCAGTGCGACCTGCAGCAGAGTCTCGCCGGATGGCTCGACCACGTCCGCGATGTTGTCTTCCAGGAAGATGGCGAACTCTTCCTGCTCCATCGGCTTCTTGTTCGAGCCCATCCAGGTGGCGAACTCGCGGCTCAGCTCGGCGCGGAACACGGCGCGAAGGTCGCGCCAGCCTGCCGTCTCGGCCGACTTGACGTGGTCGTTCAGCACCGCCGTCAGCGTGCGCGCTTCCGGGTCGGCGTAGATGTAGACGTTCGGCGTGTTGCCCTGGTCGGCGACGAACACGTTGAAGCTGGCGATGTCGCCCAGCTGCACCGTGCCGGCCTTGCGATTCGGTGTCGCTGCCGCGCGCTCGATCGCACCGGTCAGGTCGATGTGCTTGTGGTCGCTCGGGATCACCAGGTGCGTCGTGCCGTTGACTTCTTGGGCGGCGCACGCTGCGAGCGAGAGAGCACCGATTTGCTGGATAGCGGAGGCGTCGATGTCCAGGTGCTCGGTGTTGCCTTGGCTACCGATATGGAGATGGGCCGTCGTGCCGGCGTTGTCGTTTTTGTTGTCGTTCACTTCGCGGCTTCCTTGAAGGTGATGGGTTGAGTGGGTTTCGCATCGCGCAGTTCGAGCGACTGCTGACGCGGGTGATTGCGGGACAGGTCGTTTTCTTCGGTCAGCCAGAAGAAGTCCTCGCCGCGCTCGGGTTTCGGCAGCGTGATGTTGATGCTGTCGGCGATGACGATCTTGTCGACGTCCGAGCCGCGGCCTGCCGGCTTCACCTTCAGCTTGAGCGTCAGCTCGCCACCCTTGCCGGTTTCCTTCACCTTCTCGAGCAGGGCGGCCAGCTGGGTGGTCAGCTCGGTGTGCGTGCGGCCGTCACGCAGCTCCTGGAGGAAGATGGCGAATGCGCGCGAGCTCATGCCGCCTCCGCGTGCTGCAGTTCGTTGACTGGCACACGCCACGGCTGGCCGCCGAGGGTGCCTGCCACGCGCACCAAGGCGACCTTGGCGCCGTTGCTGATGTCCGTCTTAATCTCGTGGACGGTGCCGGTTTGTGGGCCAGCTTCGCTGTCGAACTTGACTGCGGAGCCGGGGCCGATGTTGTTGCGGTCCATGCTGGTCCTTTCTGGTTGTGGTTATTGCTGACCAGCAGCGGCCGTGAGCAGCGCGCGCAGGTCGGTGGTGTGCTCGACCGTCTTCGCGATGGTCAAGTCGAGTTCGTAAAATCGGTTTTTATCGCTCTCGTATTGCCCCGAGATCTTGAGGTTCGCCACCAGCCAGTCGACGATCTGCTTGTCGCTGACCTTGCCGGCCGCGCCGCGTGCGAGAGCCTTCGGCGTGACCTTGCTCTTGCCCGATGCCTTTGCGGCTTCCAGACCTTCCCGAATGACCGCCCCGGCCTTGCTGCCGTGCTTCTTGACGATGTTGAGCGCCGCGGTGCCCGAGATCTGGCCGGCGGTGACCGCCTGGTGCACGTCGCTGTTCGATTCGGCCAGCCGGATCATGTCCTTCACGTGCTGGGCCGACTTGCCGCGGCGGTCGGCAATCTGTTTCTCGGACCATCCGAAGCCGATCAGCTTGCGGTACTGGACGCCCAGCTGCAGCGGCGTGAGCGCCAGGCCCGATGCGCTGTTGAGCATGTGGGCGACGCGGTCGGCGTCGTTCCCGCGGAACTGGCGGCAAGCGAGGGCCTTGATCTCGAAGCCCTTGTCGATCGCATCGAGTGCGGCGGCGTGGCGGTGGTGGCCATCCACGATCAGGATGCGGTTGTCTTCGACGCGCACCTCCAGCGGCGGAAAGGTCGCGCCGCTCCGCATTGCCAGCGACATCGCGGCCACGTGGTCAGGATCCAGAGGTCGGGCATTGAAGCCTTCCTCGATCTCCATGGCACGCGGGTCAACCTCAAACTGAGTTGTCTTCGATACAGCCGGATTGCTCTTGTCTTCGGCTGCGGCCTTCAGCGAGGCCATGTGGTTTGCGTATGCCATAGTTATTTGTCGTTGGCCTGCAGCTTCTTCACGTCGACGCGCGCGCGGCGCTGCATATGCCGGCGTGCTACGGCCTCCAAAATCAATTTGAGGGCCGGGTGCTTGAGCATTTCGTCCAGGTCGGCGTCCGTTTGGAGCCTCATGTGCGCCACTTCGAGAGCGGCGCGGTCTGGAACGATGCGGAGCATGTCAGTACATGCGCAGCTTGTAGGCCCGGCGAATCGCCTCCAGGCGGCGCAGGCCAGTGAATCGGTAGTAGCGGTAGAGAGCGAAGAAACCCATGTCATTCCCTTTCTCGGCGTCCGAGGTACGCTGTGGCAAAATGGTTAATTTCACAACTTAGGAGCTTCGATGCCGCATCCAGATATCTCCAAGGTCGACATGGCCACCCTGACCGTTGTCCAGGAAGTCCTGCGAGGCTTCATGAATGCTCTGATTTCAAGCGAATCAGCCGACCCGAGCAAGCTGGCAAAAGCGCTTGAGGAATTCACTGCCCCCCCGGGGCTGGAGCCGATTTCGAAGACGATGCTTCTTGATCTTGCGAAAGGAGCTTCGATCCTGGCTCAGATGCGGAACTCGAAAGGGTGAAAAGCTTTTGATTGCGCCAGGCTGCCAGGTCATGGGGCTGGGCTGGCTTTGCCGGCGCCTGCAATAGGCTCCAGAGGGATTCGTCCAGTTCCCGCTCCCCGATGACTTCCATCGCGCCGGACATCTTGGCGATGAAGGAGTGCAGGCGGTCATCGACGCAGGTTGGCTCGGCCTGGATGGCCTCGCGAGCACAGCGGAGGATCGTGTCGCGCAGTTTGGCGGCGGTCGTCATCACTGCACCTCGCAGCTGGTGACGGTGATGCCGCAGGGCACATCGGCAAAGCGTTCAGCAGCGTCTTCTGCAGCCTGAGCGGCCGACGCAGCGAGGGCGGGGTAGACGTAAGGCTTGCCGCCGGTGCGGACAGTAATCTGGAAGGTGCTCATCATCGCTCCGAAAGGGTTGATGAGAGTCATTATAGCGCTTCGCTAAAGTCTGTAAAGCGTTATTTGTAGCGATGCGCTAAATATTGCTGTTGGTATGACTGAAATGTAGGTGATGAAGACAAAAAAATACCCGCATAAACGGGTAGATTTAGCGGCGCTATACTTCAGAGCGATTCAAGTGCTGAGAACGCAGACAAGACTTGTTTGAGGTTAGCGCGCTCGCGAGTGGTGAGCTCGTGGTCATGAGTGCGGTCCCGGCCAATGAAGCGGATAGTCACCGACTTGGCAGTTGCAACTTTACTCAGCATTCGTTGCTCATCAGCCTCAGCTCGGAGATCAGCCACTTCCCATACGTGGCCTCCATCATTATCTCTCGTTATATGTTCTCGACCTATGGGTCTGTCGAAAACGAGGCTTCCGTCCGCGACAATTTTCACGTGCTTGAAGAGTACCCATCGTGAGCCGTAGTAGATCGGGCTGAAGCGGAGTGCTGCTGGGCCTTCAGCTGGCACCGCGATGTACGCTTTTAATCGACTGCTCGTCAAAGTGTTTGAGTCCGCCTGGTAGAAGTCGGCATTGGCAAACTTGTCGTACTTGCCTTTGAGAGACTTGGTCGCGGCTGCAATGATAGCTTTGCGTTCGGGGGGCGCAATTTTTTTAGCGGGCGCCGGAAGCGTAGTCTCAGCGGCAGCCGGCTTGAGAGCCGGCTGTGGCAGAGTGGAATACACGCAACCGATCACGATAACGCCCAGGAACACCCATCTTCCAATTCCCATTTCGCTCCCACTTTAGTTTGCACGTTGAGCTATGTCGCAGTTAGCCAGCGTGGACCTATAGTCCGCCAGTGCCGCTTCGGTCGCGGACGCGGCCGATAACCGTGATGTGCTCGTTTGCCAGATCAGCCGGCACTTCCTCGTCCTTATAGGCAGGATTCACACTTCGCAAAACCAGAGTGCCGTCGAGTCGCTTACTTAAATACTTCACGCGCAACTGATCGCCGTACCGGAGTGCGTACAGTCGTCCGTCAATCACATCGATCTCGTCCAGGTTGACAAGGATGGTATCTCTGTCGAATAAAAATGGCTCTTGACTGTCCCCTGCGACTCTGAAGCGGCGCACACGATCAGGATTGAGTCCGTGCTTCTGGAACCATGACCGACGGTAGGTTGCCGGTTCAGCATCTTCAACTAGCTCGTAATGAATTTTCCCGTCTCCACCAGCAAACTCGATTCTTGACTCAGGCACAAGGACAATATCGTCAGGCACACCGTCCTCAGCATCAAACGCAGCGACCGTCGAATTGTTGAACGGAAGCTGTCTTTCGTTGGTGCGTCTGTCGACCGAAACTAGATTGTCTGGGGGCTCAACGCCTGATTCTGCCGGGCGGATGTGATCCACATGCAAGGTATCGATCCACCCATTCGGCTCTCCAATTGCAGCCTCTATGCGCCGCGCGATGTCGTCACCCATAGTCTTCGGGGTGCCGGATTTGCTGTCGGGCGTTCGATTCTTGATCTGACTCAAGTAGGCAGGCGATGTTCTTGCCACTTCGGCAAGTTTGGCGGCGGACCCAACGCGCTTGATTGCAAGCTCAAGGTTGAGTCTTCGAACTTCGTCATTAGTTTGCATCCGCGCATTAAATAGCAAAACGCTATATTTGGAAATATGCGATTCGCTATTGCATTTGTTTAGCGAATCGCTATAATTGGTCGCTATGGACATCAAAACTTACCTTTCTCAAGGACGCGGCCGACAGGCGGCTTTAGCTAAAGCGATTGGGGCACACGCCCCTGATGTCAGCCGCTGGGCAAGAGGAAAACGTCCTATTCCTGTTGAATACGGAGCACGCATCGAAACCGCTACCGGGGGACAGGTCACACGTAAGGAAATGTTCCCTGACGGGTGGGCTGTGATCTGGCCGGAGCTTTTAGACCGACCAGTAGGACAGCAAAAAAACGGCCGTTAAAGCTGTAGTCCCCACACGACCCGGCCACCGACCTTCCTGGCCGAAAGGGTAAGCAAGCGCCCTGACCGAACAAACAAGGTCACCTGAATTACTGGAGCAATTCGTTTGCGCTCCCACCGGAGCCTCGACAGCAAGCGTGACTTTCGTGCGCGTTGAGAATTGCCCATAGGAAATTTAATTACGGAATTAGTTTGATGCAGGAAATGTATCGCACTGGTCCAAACAGCAATACCCAAGGAATGGAAGGAAAGACCGTGGAAATGTTGAACGCCTACCAAGACATGATCAAGGTGCACGGCTGGAACGGTACCGCAGCGACGCTCGGCATGACGAAGTCGCAGTTGGAGGCCCGCGTGTACGAAGTGAAAGGGCAAGGCATGCGCGTCGACACCGCGCTGCTGATCCAGTCCTACGCAGGCACCACCCACTTTGCCCAGGCCGTGGCTGCCGCATCCGGCGGCGTGTTCATGGAACTGCCGCAGGCTGAGTGCGTGACCGGCGAAGAACTTCACGCTAAGTTCCACGAGCTGTATTCCGAACTGGGCGCCCTGTCGGCCACCTACACCAACGCGGTGAGGGACGGCGAGATCGATGCGCGAGAGCGCAACGACCTGGAGGACATCGGCCAGCAGATGCACAAGACCATGGCCGAACTAATGGCCCTCATGTTCCAGATCTACTGCCGCCAGCCGGCGGCTGCAATCGAAGCACCTGGTCATGGCCGCTGACTCGAATCCGACCCTCGACCGCATCGTGACCGACTCTTCCCGCCGCACCCACCGCGACCTGTGGCCGGTGCCTGTTCGGGCGCCGGTGGACAAGGTCCGCGTCCTCGCGCACCTGACCGCCCAGCTGGCCGCACTGCAGAACGATGAGGTGGCCAATGTCGGCGCTTGATCCCAGCGTGATCCCGGCAGAACTCGCCAATCGGTCCCAATGGCTGGTGTGGAAGTTCGAACCGGGCGAGAAAAAGCCGAAGAAGATGCCGTACTACGCATCCGGCCGGCGCCGTACCGGCAAGCAGGGGAGCGACGAAGACCGTAGCGAGCTGGTCTCGCTGTCGGCCGCCATGGCGCGCCTCGACGCTGGCTACTCCGGCATCGGCTTTGCCTTCCTTCCTGGCGACGGCCTCATCGGTATTGATATCGACGGCTGCATCGACGAAGAGGGGGCCGTTGCTCAGCGCGCGGCGGACATCATCAAGGCCTGCGGTTCCTACACCGAGTACTCCCCTTCGCGTAAGGGTGTGCACATCATCGTGTCCGGCGAGACCAGGACCTTCAAGTCGAACGACATCGGCCTCGAGGTTTTCTGTGGTGCGCAATTTTTCACCTTCACCGCTTCACCTTTCCCCGGCACCCCTGACCAGGTCGCGCCGATCGATGCCCGTGTTCTCAACCGCCTGCAGCTGACTGTACAGCAGGCGAAGGGCGCCAATCCTGCGCGCGCACAACTGCCGCCGCCAGCTGGTACCGATGAGCGAGCCAAGCTTGATTCCGCGCTGGCATGCATCAATCCGGACTGCGGGTACGACGACTGGATCCGCGTCGGCATGGGCATCTACGCAGCCCTTGGTCCAAGCGGCTTGGCGGTGTGGGATTATTGGTCGTCGCGCTCGTCCAAGTATGCAGGCGTCAAGGACCTCGAAGGACATTGGAAGTCGTTCGGCGGTGACGGCGGCATCACGGTCGCCACGGTCTACAAGATGGCCGTCGACGCTGGCTGGCGGCCGCCGCGCACGCCCGGTTCCTACAATGCGCCGATGCCGGCCGCACAAGCCGCCCGGGAGGTCCCTGCCTACTTGGACGAAGTGCCGCCACCTTCCGTGCCTTCCGCTGTGCCGGAAGCGCCTGCGATGGTCGTGCCGACGCTCGAGGTGCTGCTGTCGCACTTCAGCCTGATCTATCCGACCACGGACGTATGGGACAGCCTGCGCAAGCAGCGCCTGAAGAAGTCCGCCTTCACCGCCTGGGTCGGCAAGGAGCTGGCCGCCACCTGGGAGAAGGACTCTAAGCGCCGCACGATCATGCGCGACTCCCTGCCCACCCTCATCGGGGGGAAAGCGGTCGAGGGCGGCGCGGGCGGCGGCAAGCTGGGCGAGATGCTCGACAACCTGACGCTGCTGCGCGGCACCGAAACGGTATGGGACGGGATCGGCCAGCAGGTCATGACGCTGGGCGCTGTGCGCGCCGACTACACGGCCGAGCTGACCTCGAAGTGGCAGGAGCATGCGCAGCGCAAGACGATCGAGGCCCGCAACCTGGTGTTCGATCCGACCCAGACCGCGGACCCGGTCAGCCACGTAAACATCTTCCTTGGCTGGCCGCTGTCGCCGAAAGAGAACGCAAAGCTGGTCGAGCCGATCCTCGCGCTCCTTGCATCGCTGTGCGACGCCGAAGACAAGGTCGCCGAATGCGTCGAGTGGATCCTGCGCTGGCTGGCCTATCCCCTCCAGCACCCGGGCGCCAAGATGCAGACCGCGCTGCTGATGTTCGGCGAGAAGCAGGGTACCGGCAAGTCCCTGTTCTTCCAGGACGTGATGCTGCCGATCTACGGCGACTACGGCACGGTGGCCAGCCAACACCAGCTGGACTCCAGCTTCACGGCCTGGCGCAGCCGCAAGCTGTTCGTCCTCTTCGAAGAGGTGCTCTCGCGCGATGACAAGTACAGCCACAACGGCACGCTCAAGTACATGATCACCGGCAAGACCATGAGCATCAACCAGAAGAACCTGCCGGAGCGGGACGAGCGCAACCACATGAACTCGGCCTTCCTGTCGAACGAACCGCAGCCGATCCCGATCGAGCTGGAAGACCGGCGCTTCATGGTGATCGAGGCCAGGCGCAAGCAGGACCCGGACTTCTATGCCGAGGTGCAGCGGTCCATCGTGGCCGGCGGCATCGAGGCCTTTTACCACTTCCTGCTGAACCTGCCGCTGGACGACTTCAACGAGCACACCAAGCCGCCGATGACGCTGGCCAAGGAGCGCGTGATCGAGTTCGGCCTGGCCGGCTGGATGAGCTTCCACCGCGCGTGGAAGGATGGGTACCTGGATGCGCCGTACTGCTCCTGCCTGTCGGAGGACCTGTACATCATCTACAAGCGGTGGTGCGACAAGAGCGGGGAGAAGCCGCTGACGCTGTGCAAGTTCGCCGGCCTGATCGCCAGTCGTGAGCACAAGGCAAAGAAGAGCGTGGCTGTCGAGAGCAAGCACAAGAAGACGCGCATGGTCTTCGTGGTCGAGAACCCGGACCACCCGGAAGACCTGGAAGCACAGATCGCGAAGTTCAGGAAGCTGAGTGACGTTCGTGCGGACCGGGCGTTGCAGGGTTGAGCAGGGTTGCATGTAAACCCTGCAAGGCTGGAAGCTGCATGGATAGTGGGTTCTAGCAGGGTATGCAGGGTTTGCCGGGTTTTGCGCACGTATGCGCGAAATGCAGTGGTTCTGATGTGGGTATTTTTTTTACGCCCACATTAAAAACAACCCTGCATCCCTGCACACCCTGCCAAGAAGCGGTATCCATGCGGGTTACAGAGTTGCAGGGTTTGAGAAATAGGCTGCAAAGCCTGCCAAATGAGGAGAGCAGTATGCGGATGAGCATCAAGTCGAACTTCCCGGCCATGGCCGACAGGATCAGCGAGCTGGGCCGGCAAGGCCCGTTCGTCGCAGCCGTAGCCTTGACCCGCACCGCGCAGGACGTCCAGGCCGCGATCAAGGATGAGATGCGCACTTCGTTCGACCGCCCGACCGCTTACGCCCTGAACGGCATGTTCCTCAAGCGTGCGACGAAGACCGACCTCGAGGCGCGCGTCTGGGTGAAGGACAACCCATTCGGCAAGGGCGTGCCGGCCGACCGCTTCCTGGGTCCACAGATCTTCGGCGGCGAACGCCGGCACAAGGGTTCGGAGCGCCTGCTCCAGGCTGCCGGCCTGATGCCACAAGGCTCGTACCTGGTGCCGGCGGCGGGCGCCCAGCTGGACGGCAACGGCAACATCCGCCGCGGCCAGCTCAGGCAGATCCTGTCCCAGCTGAAGGTGCAGGGCGGGGCCGGCCACGAGTCGCGCGCCACCGGCAGCCAGCGCTCGAACCGCACGATCGCGCGCCAGGGCGTGACCTACTTTGCCCTGCCGAACGGTAACCGCGGCCTGCTGCCTGGCGTGTACCTGAAGCGGCGCTTCGGCCACGGCAGCGCGATCCGCCCGGTGTTCATCTTCGTGTCCAAGGTTGAGTACCAGACCCGCCTGAAGTTCCACGAGGTCGGCCAGGCCACGGTGGCCACGCGCTTCCCGGTCCACTTCGAAAGCGAGCTGGCGAAGGCGATGCGAACGGCGCGCCTCTGACGGCGGCGGGCGACACCCCCCCCCCGGGTCTAGGTTCTTCCCAGCCTATAGCAGGCAAGGGTAATTCAGGCCCCGTCAACGCACTAGCGGAACCCGAAAACATTTCCTGACAAACATCCTGACAACGTACCGAAACACATGCCGAACCTGACAACCATTGCCGAGTGGGCCAAGACCGTGGGGATCTCGCGCCAGTCCGCATACGATGCGGTCAAGCGCTGCGAGATCCCGGTCACCGATGGCAAGGTCGACCCGGACTACGCGTCGCACCTGTACGCAAAGAACACCCGCCAGCGCGCGAACGGCAACCGTCCTGACCCTCTGGCACATGGGGCGCAGCCCTCGGCCGCGGCGGGCGCGGGAGGTGCAGGAGGTCCGGAGTCGCCGGCGAAGGTGCCGGGGTACGATTCGAGCCGCGCGCGGAGGGAGGCGGCGGAGGCGACGCTCGCCGAGCTCAAGCTGGCGGAGCAGGCCGGCCAGTTCCTGGTCAAGGCCGACGTCGATGCCGCCGTGTTCGAAGCGGCCAGGGCGCTGCGCGACGGCCTGATGAACTGCGCGCGTCGCATCGCCGCGGACGTGGCGGCCTTGGCCACGGCTGACGAATGCGAGGCGGTGATCGAGCGCGAACACCGCCTGCTGCTCGAAAGCCTGGCGCACAGCTTCAACGAGAAGCTGGCCGCCCAGGTGGAAGGCGCGTTCGAATGATCGGCTTCGCATCAGCTGCTGCCGTTGTGTGCTTGGCCATGGCGCGCGGCCTGGCGCCCGATCCGAACATGACGGTCGACGCATGGGCCGACGAGTACATGATCATCCCGAAAGAGTCGGGGGCAAACGAATCGGGCAAGTACCGCACCAGCCGTACGCCTCACGCGCGCCTCCCTATGCAGGCGCTGTCGGACAATCATCCCTGCAAGACCGTCGCCCTGATGGGCGCCTCGCAGATGCTCAAGACCCAGGTGGGCCTGAACTGGTTCTGCGCGAGCGTACACCAGTCGCCGGCGAACTTCCTATGGATCCTCCCGACCGGCAAGCTGGCCAAGCGTACCAGTGCGCGGGTGAGCAAGACAATCGCCGCGGTACCGGAGGTGCGCGAGCGGGTTGCCGCACCGCGCTCGCGCGATTCCGTCAACACCCTCGACACCAAGGAATACATCGGCGGATCCCTGCACATTGTCACCGCCGGCGCTGCTGCCAACCTGTCCGAGATCCCGGCACGCCGGGTGCTGTTCGACGAGGTCGACCGTGCCGAGGCCAACGTCAATGGCGAGGGCGATCCAGTCGCTTTGGCCAAGGCCCGCCAGACCACCTTCGAGCGCAACCGCAAGAGCTATTTCCCCAGCTCACCCACGGTCACCGGCCAGTCGATCATCGAGAGCCTGTTCAAGCAGGGTACCCAGCAGGAGGCGCTGGCCGAGTGCGTGCATTGCGGCCACGCCCAGCCGCTGGTCTTCGAGCGCCTCGACCAGGACGACGAGGGCCGGGCCGTCTACCCGTGCGCCGATTGCGGCGGCGTCATGTACGAGACCGACAAGAACCGCATGTTCGCGCGCGGCCTGTGGTCGGACGGCGTGCCCGGTGATGGCGAGACGGTCAGCTTCACGATCAACGCGATGTTCGCGCCCTACGGCTGGCTGCCGTGGATTGCCCTGCTGCGCGAATACCGCGCAGCCCGCGCCAAGCTGGATGAGGGCAGCGAGGAGCTGATGATCACGTTCTACAACACGCGCCTGGCGCGCTGCTGGGAGCGCAAGAAGGAACAGACCAAGGCGACCGAGCTGCAAGCGCGCGCCGAGGATTACAAGATGGGCACGGTGCCGAAGGGTGGCCTGATCCTCACCGCCACCGTCGATACCCAGCCCGACCGCTTCGAGCTGAAGGTGCTGGCCTGGGGCGAGGGCATGGAGGTGTGGGTGGTCGACTACCAGGTGATCGACGGCTCGCCGTCCGACCAGACCACCCAGGACAAGCTGGACCAGGCGCTGCTCCAGCGCTACAAACACGCGGGCGGACGCATGCTGCCGATCGGTGCTGCCTTCATCGACTCGGGCGGCGCCAACACCCACGACGTGTACAACTTCACGCGTACCCGTCAACACCGCAACATCTACGCGATCAAGGGCCACTCGACCCCGAACAAACCGATCCTCGGCACGAAGCCCACGCTCGTCGATGTCAACTGGCAGGGCAAGACCGTGCCGCATGGCGTCAAGCTCTGGATGATCGGTACCGACACGGCAAAGGATTACCTGGCTGCCCGTTACCACCTCCCCAGCGGCCCGGGCGCCATCCACTTCCCATCCGACCTACCGACCGAGTACTACGAGCAGCTGACCGCCGAGTACTGCGTGGCCGTGTTCAAGGGCGGGCGCAAGGTTCGGGTCTGGGAAAAGAAAAAGGCCGACCGCAACGAGGCGGGCGACCTGATGGTCTACGGCGTCGCTTGCGCGCAATACCTTGGTCTGCACAAAAAAACAGCAGCGCAGTGGAAGCTCGTGCGCGACTTCGTCGACCCTGACACCCCCGACCTGTTCGAGCAGCCGCCTGCACAGGCAGCAGACAGCCCGGCGACCACCGCCGCCTCACCCGCAGTGCCACCACAAGTAGAACAAACGAGACCCGCACAATGGCAGCCATCGACGAAACCTGTATCGACCTCCAGCATGCCGCGCCGACCAGTCGGGAGGCAGTGGTGAGCAGCGAGGTACTGGATGACCCCGACCTGGTCGATGCCATCTTCGCATTCATCGAAACTGAGTTTCCGGACCTGGCGCCCCGCACGGCCCTGCTGAAAGAGGAGGTGCGGCGCGAGTTCAGTGGGATCGAGATCTATATTCCGCGCCGGTCGACCGCCGAGCGTGCGCGGATCACTGCAGAGGTGCTGCGCGTGTTCAACGGCCGCAACGCAGCGGAGGTGGCGCGGCGGCTCGGGATCGGGCGGGCTACCGTGTACCGGATCATCAAGCAAGAGGGCGGCAAGAAATAATGGGTATCCGGATTAATCTGTGGAACGGTTGAGCTCTAAAGCCCATTAGCTGTGTGGAAACGTGAGTTACAGCTGTGGCATGCGACTACTAGATTCAACATGTCGAACTTGCGTGAGGTGTCCTTCGGTAAGAAGTGGTCCAACGTCAGTCCATCCAACTCGTTCTTGTAGAAAAGCCCCTCGCAGTACGCACAACGGGTCATCGGCTCGTCGACCACTGGCGCCGCAGCTGCTCTCTGGGCGCGTAGCTGGCGAGCTGATGGCTTTCTGTCGTTGAACAAGATGCGGGCCCGGATTACTTCGAACGAGTAACCACGACCCATCCTGTTCGCCACCTTGGCTACCCCGTTGAGACTCTCGGTGTATGCGTTCGTGATTGGATGGTCGAAGTAATTCAGAATCTCCTTGCGCCAGTTCTTCATAGCCCTGGTCAACTCGTGGAAGTCAGCCTTCAGACTGTCTGGCACGTCACCTGCGAAGCTGTCGTAATCCGCGATAGCCTCAGCCTTGGGCTTGTCGTAGATGTTAAACAGCCGCTCCTTGAGGCGATAGGCAGCCGCCATGTCGGGCTCGTTATCCAGCCACATGTCGAGGTTGAATCGCTGCTTCTCGCCCAGGTCACGATGACGCATGCGGATGAGGGCCTTACTGCGCTTCCATGCCAGGTTGACCTTCTGGCCCTGCGCCTTGCCCAGCCTAATCCTGGCCCGCTCGACGCTTGAGTTGGCCATCTTGACGACGTGGAACTTGTCGATAACCACTGGCAGGTTTGGAAAGAGTTCGCGGGCGATGTCGCGGTACGGCGCCCACATGTCGATTGCCAGGCCCTTTACGTGGCTACGGTCGCGGAACTGACCGAACCAACGCCGCAGCGTCTGCTTGTCGCGGTCCGGCAGCATGTCTACCGGCTTCCTTGCCGCGACATCAGTGATGATGGCTCGCATGACCTTGTTCAAGTGCGTCTCATCCAACCCAATCCATTCGGGTAGATAAGGCTTGTAGCCGTCGTCTTTAACCTCGATGTATTCGTTGGCCACGTTGCGGACCGTCTTCTCGTCACAGCCAAGGTGCTCACAAACGCGCTGGAAGGTGTCGCGCAGGCTTTGCTGCTGAATGTACTCCAGGGCCCGGACCGTCATTCTGCGCGCCGCGTCGATGCTTCCTAGAGGCTGAAGGAATGTGCCACTGCAGTCCCGGCACTTGTAACGGCGCACCTTGGCCACCAGGCGGGAAGGCTTGCCGTACATTGGGCAGTCGAGGTACGTAGTGCTGGTAGTGCCGTGCTTGTACAGATTGCCAACGACCCCGCATTTCAGGCAGAAGTCAGGGTCGATGGTGTATTCCACATGAAGCTCAGTGCCGAGGGCATCTTGGCGTTTGTCGATGCAACGCCAGTCAGGCAAGTTAAGTATGTCCGTCATGCAACAATTATCGCGTTACACCTGACTTGCGGGCTGAATAGGCGCGTACTCACCCATGCAGGTAAGTCTACATTTGTCGCTGTTTATGCTTGCCATGCCGTTCTGCATTGACCTCCGCAACGCGTCTGGCATCTGGTTTAGGACTTGCCAGTTTTTTTCGTTCTGACAATAATCACACTTGCTGTGCGTGTACCCAAGGCAATATGCGTTCATGCGGCACTGCCGGCGCCAAACTCAGCCTCAATATCCGCAGCGAGCTGGGGGTGAGTCGACGAGCACGATGCCGCGTACGCTCGCATTGCTGCCTTAGCATTTTTGTCATGGCTTAAGTCGAGTACGAAATAGCGACACCCGTAATGCTTGCCTCCTGGGCGGTCGGTACCGTCAAGCCTGCGAACGTCAAACTTGCGGAACATCCCTTGGTCCTCAGCACCCTTCATTTGGTCGCGCTCAGGAATGTCTTTAACAGACCGCAAGGCAGCGCGAGCATACCGGCGCGCATCCTCTTGCTTATTACTGTTGCCACCCTCGACCCATGGGTAAGCGTCGGAGCCATCAAACGAACGGTAGATAGCTTTTGCTGCCACCTCGGTAGCTCTACGCTCGTCAGTCCCACTAACTTCTTCAAATCGGTTCGTAGCAGTCCGACCAAGCTGGCCGGCTTGCATGAGTTCGTCGCGGTAGTCCATCGCACACCTCCATTCCACAAATTAATCCGGAATTTGAGTATACCCCGAACTCATCCATTCCACAAACTAATCCGGAGAGCCGAAATAATGTCTCAGTTTTCCGAGAAGTGAGACAGGGCAGTCGCTACCCTTGGCGGCATGGCCCTCTCTCAATCTGACCTCGACGCGCTCGACTCCGCAATCGCCTCTGGCACGTTGTCAGTGGAATTCAACGGGCGCAAAGTTACTTACCAGTCGACCGCGGCGCTCATCACCGCGCGCAACCACGTTGCGACTGTCGTCAACAGTGCCGGCCGCAACCGCGGCCCCGCTGTCTTCAAATTCAATTTCACCACGTCGAGGGGCGACTGATGCCAAACCTGCTCGACCGGATCGTCGGCTGGGTCAATCCCCATGCCGGCATCGCCCGACACTTCGCCCGCCAGCAGTTGGCCCGCGCCTACGAGGCGGCCAGCCCGCGCGACACCTGGCGCCCACGCCGCGCCGGGGCCAGCGCGAATGCGGACCACCAGGCCGACGCCAGGACGCTGCGGGTCAAGGCCCGCGCCCTGGTGCAGAACGTTCCATACTGCCGTGCGGCCCTGGATGGCCTGTCATCGGCAACTGTGGGCACGGGCATCGTCCCGCGTGCAACCGGCCAGGAAAAGGAAAAGATCAACAAGCTGTTCGCCGAGTGGAACAGGGTGTGCGACGCAGATGGCCGGTACGACTACTACGGCATGGTGAAGGCGGCCTACGCTGCCATGGAGCAGGACGGCGAGGTGCTGGTGCGTCTGCGTCCGCGTCGCCCGAGCGACAATCTCCCCGTTCCGCTGCAGCTGCAGCTGCTCGAAATCGACTGGCTGGACGACTCGCGCACTGGCACCAATGGCACCAATGGCGGCAACCAGATCATCAACGGGATTGAGTACGACGCCCTCGGGGCGGTAGCAGCCTACTACCTGTGGGACCAGCACCCTGGCGACACGGGCACCTTACGTGGCCGCAAGACCCAGAGCACGCGCGTGCCGGCCCAGTTCATCATCCACCTTTACAACCCGGAGCGGCCCGGCCAGGGCCGCGGCTTCACCCGCTTCGCGCCGGTGATCGCGCGCGTGCGCGACCTGCAGCTGTACGAAGATGCCGAGCTGGCGCGCAAGAACCTCGAGACCCGCCTCAGCGTGCTGGCCAGCGGTGACACGGCCGGCATGGAAAACCCGGCATCGCTCGGCGGCGCGGGGGGCGAGCAGGGCGGTGGCGCGCGCGACCTGGGCGACCTGGGCGCTGGCGGCATCGTCGGCATGCCGCCCGGGATGAGTTTTACCGTCATCGAGCCGAAGGCCGCGCCAGGCTACGTCGAGTACGTGAAATACCAGATGCACATCTTCGCCACCGGCGTGGGTGTCCCCTATGAGACGGTGACCGGCGACATGACCGGGGTGAACTTCAGCAGCGCTCGTGTGCGCCTGCTGGACTTCCGCCGCGCCGTCCAGCAGATGCAATGGCTCGTGCTGGTCCCGAAGCTGCTGATCCCCGTGCACGAAGCGTTTGTCGAGGCTGCCTACCTGGGCGGAAAGATCCGCGGGCGGGACATGTCCGTCGACTTCAGCCCCCCGAAGTGGGACTACGTGAATCCCGAGCAGGACGTGAAGGCCGACCTGGCCGAGATCGGCGGCGGCCTAGCGAGCTTCAGCGAAAAGCTGCGTCAGCGTGGCTACGACCCGGACGTCGTTTTCAATGAACTCAAGGACGACATCGAGAAGTTCCGCCAGATGGGCATCCTTGATGTGCTGCTGTTCCTCCAGCGAGGGAATCTGCCTACTCAGGCTGGCGGCACTGACAAGGCCAGCACAGCCTGATTCGTGCAGGTCCGCAAATTCGTGTTCGAATAAACCAAAGAGAAAACCATGCTTACACTGAAAGCACTTCACGATTTCGCCGAGCAGGTGTTGCGCGCTGAAGCGATGATCCGCGTCGAGTGCGAAGTGGGTGTATAAATGCCGCAACTTTCTGTATCTGTAGTCGCCGGGGTAAGCTCCGACCTGAGCGCTCTCGGCACGCAAGACTGGCTTATCTACCCGAACACGCTGACGCCCGCTCGCAAGGCGAGCGGTGGCGGCAAAATCGTGGTGGGCAGGGTCGGCACTTCGACTGACACCGCCTACAACAGCACCACCGGACGCATGCTCTCGTGGAGCGACGGCGCGCCTACCGCATCCGGCACGAGCGGCGGCGGCATCTACGCCCTCAATGGAACCACCTTGCAGGTTGGTTCCGGCTACTCCTTCAAGGTTCCGGCCGACACAAACGTTCGCACGTTGAAACTGTTCGTTGGCGGTTACAACTGCCGCGCCAATGTCACCGCCACCCTGTCGGATGGGTCCGCCACGGCCGCACCAGTGGCGCACGGTTCGGCAGGCAACTGCGACGCGACCATTGTGTTTCAGGCAGGCGTGGACAACGCTGAACTGACCGTCACTGTTACTGTCAGCACCCCGACAACCAACTGTAACATCAGCGCCTCGGGCGCGAGTCTGAGCGGCCCGGCCTACGGCGGAGGCGGCGGCAATACCGAAACGCCGCCGCCAGTCAACAACGCCCCGACTTTCACCGGGTCCATCGCCAACATCAGCGGCACTGCGGGAAACGCGATTACGTCGGTCAGCGTGGCATCGGCATTCAGCGATACCGACGCGCTGACCTACTCGGCCAGCCCAGGCGGTACCGCGTGGCCTTCCGGCTTGAGCATCAACAGCGAAACCGGCGTCATCAGCGGCACGGTAGCGAGCGCCGGCACGACTGAGGACATCAAGGTGCGCGCCACCGACACGGTTGGCCAGTACGCAGATTCCAACGCCTTCGATGTCGTGATCGCAGCCGCATCGAACGTGTCGATCCCGCACAACGACCCGGCTGTGTACTGGTCGCCGAACTGGGATGACTACGGCACGCGCAAGGAGGCGGTAGCAGCCGGCGCCTATGTTCGCTTTGCTTTCAGCGGCGTGACCGAAGTCAGCGTCAACGTGGACGTGTCTGCCCTGGTCGCGGCTGGCGTGGCGGCGGCGGACTATCCGATTGTCACGACCTTGATCGACGGCTATGTGTTCAACGATTTCCAGCTTAACAGCGGCACGACCACGGTCACCCGCAACGGCTTGAGCACCGGCTCACATACGCTGGAAGTGCAGCTGCGCGCCATCGGCACCAGTGTGCCGGAGTGGACGAATCCCGCAGGGCTGCGTATCACCGGCTTCAGCTTGCCGAACGGAGGCTCCTACTCGGCCGCCGCCACGCGTCCGCTACTGGGCGAGTTCCATGGGGATTCGATCCTTGAAGGCTGGGTGGGAACCTCCACCTCGGGCAACTTCGCACGCAACACGATTGCACCGATGATCGCCAAGGCGCTGGACGCCGAGTATGGACACTTCGGCTTCAGCGGGCAGGGCTACGGTCAGGCATCGAACGGTCGCCCGGCAGTCACCGAGGCGCTGATGTTCTTCTCTGAGGGGCGCTCCCGCCTGGTGAACGGCAAGTTCGCACCCCCGCGTGATTTCCACTTCATCGAGCACGGCACCAACGGAACGACCACGCAGGCGATGGTTGAGAGCGTGATCGAGCAGTTCCGCGCGGCCGATCCGGCTGCATGGATTTTCGTGGCCGTGCCTGCCAGCGGGAAGGCGCGCTCGGCGATCGCGGCGGCAGTCGCGGCGCGCAGCAGCGATGCGAAAGTCAAGTTGCTCGACCTGGGCGCCGGGTATCAGGCTGGCATCAGTGGCAGCGGCAACACGACGGGCGGTAGCAACCTGTATGCCTCCGACGCCGTGCACCGCAATCTGCTCAGTAATGCCATGGTGGCCGCAGGCTTCACCGCCAAGATGCAGGCCTTGATGGCAGGCGTCGCGCAGCCGGTGCTGAGCAACCGCACGGTAACGCTCACGCTTGCCACTGGCATGGACGCGAACAGCCAGCCCATTCCAGCAGCGAACCTAGCTGGCTTGAAGGTTGCCTTCTACGACGAGCCGACACCGGACCTGCATACCGCGCCGCGCTTCAGAGCCGCAAACGTGACGACCAATGCTTCGGGCGTGATGACGCTCGCCGTGCAGTCTACCCTTGCGGCCGGCAGTTCAGGTTCTGTGGTCGTGCAGATGGCCGACGGGCGCAACTTGTTCCGCACAGTGACGGTGGCGTAAATGACTGCCTATCTACACCCGGCGAGCATCGGCGGGCGGGCGTATTTGGCTCCTGCAGAGGTGCCGGTAGTGATCGAACTACCTCCCCAGAACGGCCTCTCCATATCAAAAGTATCAGCGCAGCGAGTGGTTGTGTTCGAGGGCAGTGGAACGCGGCTAGTTATTTTCGAAGGTAGCGGAAGCAGAATAAGGTTTGATCAGATGAGTGCAAAAGAAGCCTATAAGGTCGGCAACAAATGGATGGTCGATCGGGATCCCGACGAGGAGAGCTACTATGCGGCTGACATCACGCAGGAGCTGCACGACCGTAACACCACTGCGGTGCCGAATGAGCTTGTTCTGGTCCTGACAGGGGTTACGCAGCTTGAAGAACCAGTGATTGAGGTGGCGACAATCAACGGTGTGCAACGCACCTTTGTCGTAGCGTTCCTGGGTGGCATTGAGGGTAATCCTCCGCCCGACTGGAAGTGGACGGCGCGTGTCCGCTGCGCGAATGGCGAACGCTTCGACAAGACTACGTATTTCAATAGGGACGACACCTGATGATCCGCATTGCCGACAACCCGTCAGTGCGCGCGCTGTTGGCTAGGGAGGCCACAGTGCAGCAGCCGCCCGAGCTGCCAACCATGGGCGCCGAAAATTCAGTTGTTGAACCTGCTCCTGGCTACCCAGCCAAAAGCCTCACGATCGTGGATGGCAAGTATCGAGCTGTAGACCTCGAAAAGTAGGCATGTAAAAACTGTCTCAGTTTTCCGAGAATTGAGACAGCGCAATGAGCAGAATGGGCTGCATGACGACGCCTACTGCTCAAACCACCACCAGCCGCTCGCCTCAGGACGGCACCGGCAACATGCCGGTACTGACTCGCGCAGCCGTACTGGAGCCTTCGACGTTCGACGAAGCGGCCAACACCATCGAATGCGTGTGGACCAACACCGGCGCGCTTGTGCGTCGCTACGACTGGTACCGCGACACCTACTTCGACGAAGAGCTCGTCGTCACGCCTGAAGCGGTCGACATGTCGCGCTTCGATGCCGGCGTGGTCCAGGTGATCGACAATCACCAGATCTATCGCGGCACCGACTCGATCATGGGCGTCGCCACCAAGGGCAGCATCCAGAGCGGTCAGGGACTGGCCACACTCCGCCTGTCGAGCCGCCCTGAAATGGCCGGCAAGGTTTCGGACATCAAGGCTGGCGTCATCCGCTCGATCAGCTTCGGTTACGTCGTGCGCAAGTATGAGATCACGCCAGCCATCGACCGCACCGATGGCGGCACCGTGCCGCTGTACCGCGCCATCGACTGGCAGCCATACGAAATCAGTTTTGTAACCGTCCCGGCCGACGCCAACGCAAGCACGCGCGAGCAGCCAGCTGGCGGTACGCCATGCGAGTTCATTACCCGGGCGCCCGCCCATTCCGTTCCATCCAACCAGGAAGACAACATGCCAACTGCTACCCAATCGGGCGCCCAGAACCCTGCGCCTATCGACGCCACCCGTTCGGGTGCTGCACCGGCCCCGGCCGCCGCGTCGGCACCAGCTGCCGCACCGGCCGCCGACGATGCAGCCACCCGTGCAGCGCAGGAAGCCGCCACGCGCGCTGCCGACATCACTGAACTGTGCGAGCGCCACGGCGTCACCAACCTGGCCGCCGGCCTGATCCGCAGCGGCAACTCGGTCGACCAGGCGCGCGCCGCCGTGCTGGACGAATTGGCCCGCGACGACGCCGCCCGCGGCGGCCACAACAACGTCCGCATCCAGGTCGTCAGCGACGAACACCAAGTGCGCATGGCCGGCATCGAAGAAGCGATGATGCACCGCATCCATGCCGGCGCCCAGCTGACCGACAACGGTCGCCAGTATCGCGGTATGACCCTGCTCGAGGTCGGCCGCGATTTCCTGGAAGCGCGTGGCATCAACACCCGCGGCATGGACCGCCTGCGCCTCGCCACCGAGATCCTGACCTATCGCTCGGGCATGCACGGTACCAGCGACTTCGCCGCCCTGTTCGCGAACGTCGCCAACAAGCGCATGCGCGACGCCTACCAGGAAAACGTCGGTACCTACACCCAGTGGGCACGCCGCGCGCCGAACGCACCGGACTTCAAGAACATCAACCTCGCGCAGCTGTCGGGTGCGCCGGACCTGCTGCAGACCAACGAACACGGCGAGTTCAAGTACGGCACGATGAAGGACGGAGCCGTGTCGTATGCCCTGGTCACCTACGGCCGCATGGTCTCGCTGACCCGCCAGGCCATCATCAATGACGACCTGCGCGCCTTCGAGCGTCTGGTGACCGCCTTCGGCGCAAGCTCCAGCCGCCTGGAAAACCGCCTGGTGTACAGCCAGCTGACCGGCAACCCGATGATGGGCGACGGCGAAGTCCTGTTCCACGCCAGCCACGGCAACCTCGGCACCGGCGTCGGCTCGGCCCTGCAGCTGAACTCGCTCAAGGCCGGCCGCACCGCAATGCGTAAGCAAAAGGGCCTGGCCGGCGAAGAGCTGAACCTCGCGCCGAACTTCCTGATCGTGCCAGCCGCCCTGGAGCAGGACGCCTACCAGCTGACCAGCTCGAACTACGTGCCGGCAAAGCAGGGCGACGTGAACGAATTCCGTGCCGGCGGCCGTACCGCGGTCGAGCCGATCGTCGAGCCGATCCTCGACGGCATCAGCGAAACCGCCTGGTTCATGGCCAGCAACAACAGCCAGATCGACACCGTCGAGTACTGCTACCTGGACGGCGCCGAAGGCCCGGTCATCGAAAGCCAGACCGGCTTCGAAGTGGATGGCGTCACCTGGAAGTGCCGCCTGGACTTCGCCGCCAAGGCAGTCGACCACCGCGGCCTGTACAAGGGCAACGGCGCCTAAGCCGCGGCCTACAGGATCAACCGTCCAACGAACGATAGGAAGCAACTCGCATGAAAAACAAGATCCAGAAGGGCGATGTCATCGCCGTCATCGCACCGTATGCCGTGACGAGCGGCCAGGGCGTCAAGGTCGGCGCGCTGTTCGGCGTCGCCGCGGGCGATGCCGCGCAGGGTAGCCCGGTCGAGATCGACCGCACCGGCGTGTACGCGCTGGCCGCCGTCACCGCAGACACGGGCGCCGCGGGCGACAAGATGTACTGGGACGACACCGCCCGCAAGCTGACCAAGACCGCCACCAACAACACCCTGGTCGGCGCCCTGGCCGTGGCCAAGGGCGGCAGCGACACCACCGCCACCGTCCTGCTCGACGGCGCGATCCGCTAACCCGTCCCGCCATGTTCTTCGCCAACCTCGAAGCCGCGGCGAATGCCAACGTGCTGAACCACCTGGCCAATGTCCGGGTGGTAATCGCGGGCGCTACGGTACCGGGCATCTTCGAGCGTCCTTCGTCGGTGGCGAACCTCGGCGGCGGCGCGGCCGACACCAGTCCGACCCTCACCGTCGCCTCGAGCGCGGTAATGGCCGAGCCGATCAACCAGTTGGTCCACATCGCCGGCGTCCCGTATGCAATCGTCGCGACTGCACCCGACGGCACCGGCCTGACCATGCTCACCGTGGAGTGCGTGCAGTGAGCACCGCCTTCTCGAAAGCGGTGAGCGCGGTCATCTCGGCGCTGTCGACCAGCCCGGCGGTCTGCAAGTCGATCCACCGCGCCCGCGCCCACGTCGTGCCGGAACAGGAAGACGAGTCGATCAGCGTGCAGTGGGAGCAGGCGCTCCCGCAGCAAGGAACGATCACGGGCGCGCCGATCGACTGGTCGACCCGGCTCACCGTCGACTGCTATGCGCGCAGCGGTGCAGTCGGCGTGACCGGCGACGTTGTGGTCGATCCGCTCCTTGAGCGCGTGTACGAGCGCCTGGCGGCAGACCCTACGCTGGGCGGCATGCTCGATGACCTGGTCATTGCCGGCATCGAGGCCGAGAACACGAGCGAAGGCAAGAAAACTGGATGGGTGCGTCTTACCTACGTCGCCCAGCACCGAACCGAAAACGCACTCATCAGCTGACATGCAAATCGAAAAAAACAGCGACACCCGCGAGATCCCGCCCATGCCTGGCGGTGGCTCGTGGACCTTCGACGAAGCGCAGTGGGCCTGGATCTCGAATGATCCGGTCGCTGCCGAAGCCCCTGACGAAGCCGGCCCGGCCGACGCAGGCAACGAACAGGCCGGTACCTCGGCCACCGACCAGGAGTAATCCATGCCACGTAGCATCAAGAACACGATCGTCACCGCCAAGGTTGAAACGACTACCGGCGTGGACGCAGCGCCAACCGGTGCCGCCAACGCGGTGCTGGTCTCCGACGTCAGCATCACGCCGCTCGAATCCCAGGCCATTGGCCGCAACCTGGTCCGCGGCTACTTCGGAGGCAGCGAGCAGCTGGTCGGCCCTGGCAGCGTCAAGATTTCCTACACCGTCGAGCTGGCAGGCTCCGGCACCGCCGGCACTGCGCCAGCCTGGGGCCAGCTGCTGCAGGGCTGCGCCGTGGCTGAAGGTGTGCTGGCGACCCCGGCGCGCGTGGAATACCAGCCGGTGTCGACCAGCCTGAAGTCGCTGACCCAGTACTACTACGACGACGGCGTTCTGCACAAGCTGCTGGCGTCGATGGGTAACTGCACGCTGTCGGCCAAGGTCGGCGACCGCCCTGTGCTGCGCTTCGAATGGACCGGCCTGGATGGCGGCATCGCCGCGGTGCCGAATGTGGCTCCGACCTTCACGCCGTGGAAGAAGCCGGTCGCCATGACCAAGGCCAACGTGGTGGACATCACGCTCGGTGCGACCTATGCGGCCGGCGCCCTGACGGGCGGTACGGTCTACAACAGCACCGGACTGGAGCTCAACTTCGGTAATGTCGTCAACTTCACGCCGATGCTCGGCACCGAGACCGTGGACATCACCGACCGCGAGTCGACCGCCACGATCGAACTCGAACTGACCGCCGAGCAGGAAGTCGCGCTGATGGCGGCCGTCAAGGCGAATACGACCCAGAGCCTGGCCCTGACCATCGGCACCGTGGCCGGCAACAAGATCATCGTGTTCGCCCCGGCCGCCCAGCTGACCAACCCGAAGAAGTCCGAGCTCAACGGCAAGCGCCTGATCGGCTACGACGTGCGCCTGGTCCCAGTCAGCGGTAACGACGAGTGGCGCATCGTCACCCAATAACCCATCCACCAACTCAATTTGCAAGGAATCGCCACATGGCATTCGTACTGAAAAAACTGAACAAGCTCCCGGTTCGCGTCAAGGGCACCCTGCCGGGCGAGGACGGCAAGCCGGTCGAGTTCGACTTCATCCTGCACTGCAAGCGCCTTACCCAGGAAGAAGTCGAAGCCGAACAGAACGACAAGCATGGCTCCGTCAAGGGCTTTCTGCGCGGCGTCGCCGAAGGCTGGGAGCAAGTGAAGGACGAGAACGGTGCGGCCGTGACATTTAGCGAGGATGGTCTGAATGGCCTCCTGAGCACCGCCGGCATGCCCATGCTGTGCTTCACCAGCTACATGAAGCAGATCGCGGTCGCGGCAAAAAACTGATCAAGGCCGTGCGCCTCATGGCGCGCGGCGACCTTCGCTTCAGCAGCGAGGCGGGCAAGGCCGAGCGGCACGTCAATGAGGCGCTCGCCGCCCTCGGCCTGTATGCCGTTGGACCGGTGCTGGAGCAGCAGGAGTATTGGCTTTGGCCCGAAAACGAAGAAGCTTTCGAGCTTTGGCTTGGCTTGCAGACCCAGTGGAACGTGGGTATGGCCGGTGCGGTCGGCCTCAACTATGCCGGGGTTGAAGCCTGCATACGGATGCGTGACATCGCGCGCAAGAAGCGCACCGAGCTGTTTGCCTCGGTGCAGTTGATGGAACAAGCTTGCCTGGAAGAGTGGGCGGAGAAACGGAAAGGTTAGGCGGCGATGACGGGTACACGCGCAACAATCACGATGGGCGTCGACGGAGCGCCGGAAAGTCGTCGCAATATTGACAGCGTCGCCGAGGCCTTCCGGCGTATGAATGCGGAATCCCTGGCGGGCCTGTCCGGCCAGGTTGGCGCCCTGAACGATCGCATCAGCGGACTCCACTCGCGCATCGGCGATATCGCATCGTTCACCATTGCGGGGGTCTCTCTGAACATGCTCTCGGACAAGATCGGCGCTACGCTCGACAAGTTCGGTGATCTGGACGACATGGCCCAGAGAACTGGCGCGAGCGTCGAGGGCTTGTCGCGGCTGCAGAAAGTAGCGGCCGTATTCGGCGCTGATTTTGGCACGGTCGGCACCGCGTTGGCGAACCTGAACAAGGGCTTGTCCGGAGCGGATGAAGAATCTAGTAAAACCAGGAGGGCTCTCGCATTCCTCGGAATCTCGGCAAAGGACAGTGCGGGCAAGCTGCGCGAGCCTGATAAGCTGATGGAGGACATCGCTAAGCGTCTTCAGGGCTACAAGGATGGAGCTGGCAAAGCTGCGCTTGCTAACGACCTTTTCGGAAAATCTGGACGGGAACTGCTGCCGTACCTGGGCGACGTGGCGGAATCAGTCGACGACTTCTCCGCGACGTCGAAAGAAGCCGTTGCCCAGGCCACTGCCCTGCAGGACCAGTGGGGCATGTTGCGCGTGCGATCGGGCGAGCTTTTCGAAGGCATCGTTGTGTCCGGCCTTCCTGCAATGACTGATCTCGCAGGCGGCATATCGGATGTGATGAAAGCTCAGAGCAAGTTGGCTGCTAGCGAGGACACTGGCTGGGCAGAAGCAATGGCGATGGGAGCTGCGCGCGTTGTTGATGTTTTGGCGTTGATTCCTCGCACTGCATCTGCAGTGTGGAGCAGCCTTAAAGTGATTGGCGCCGATGTCGAGTATTTAGCGACCACCGCAGTTGAGTTAGCGCAACTTAAGAATCCTGCCAACATTGCCCTTAAATACGCCAAGGGAGAAGACCCGCTTAAAGGCATAAAATCTGCTCTGGCGGCGCGCAACAAGGTTCTTGAGGAAGCAAATGCTGAGTACGTTCGCCTCTGGAACGAACCTGCAAATTTAGTTGAGCAAGCCGTAATGGCGCGCTTTGCTGATCGTAAAGGTGCTGCGAAAGGTCCAAGCGCCCCCGACCCTGATAAGCCGCCTGCAAACTATAGTTCCGGAAAGAGCAGCGACGCCGAAGAGGCTGAGAAAGCAGCCGAGGCCTATCGCGCCCTTACTGAATCGATCAAAGCGAAAATCAAGCAGTCCCAGATCGAGGCCAACACCGGCAAGGCGGCGACCGCTGCGCAGCAGGAGCAGATCCGCCTCGACGAGCAGATCGGTGCAGGTAAGCTCAGCCTTACTTCCAAGCAGCGCGCCGTAGTGGACGGCCTGCTGCAGGAGCTGGAGGCTAGCAACGCGGTGATCGAGTCGAACAAACGCGCGGTGGAAGCTCAAGAGAAGATCGACAAGGCCCGCAAGGAAAAGTCTGATGCGATGGCGAAAGTGCTGGACAATGCGACAGAAGAAGCAACACGCAACGAGGTGCTGGCCCGCACGTTCGGGATGACCAAGGGAGCAATTGAACAGGTTGAGCTTGCGCGTCTTGAGGACCAATTAGCCCAGAGTGCGTCCCTTAAGTTGGATCGCGAAGAAATCGAGCATCTGGAAAAGCTGATTGCTGCCAAGAAGCGCAGCGCAGCGGCGCTGGTTTCGGTCGACACCAGCGAAGTGGTAAAGAAGGCCGGCGAGGATCTGGACAAGTTCCTCGACCCGACCAAGGCCCAGACCTTCGGCGAGGCGCTCAAGGGCGCGTTCGGCACGGCTGGCGACTCGCTGACCCAGCTCGTCAGCAACCTCGACGCCTATGCCATCCGTCAGGCCGAGGTCGACAAGGCCCGCAAGGATGCTGCGACCAGGTTCGCGTCCGACTCGAAGGGCTACGCCGCCGCCTCGGCCGCAATCTCGCGCGACGAGCTGCGCAGCCGCGTCACCGCCTATGGCGACATGACCGCCGCCGCCAAGGGATTCTTCTCCGAGGGCAGCAGGGGGTACCGCGCGCTGGAGACCACCGAGAAGGCTTTCCGCGCCTATGAGCTGGCCATGTCCGCCGAGACGCTCGCGAAGAAGCTGTTCTTCAAGGAAGCGGAAGTGGCGGCCCATACCACTCTGAATGCCACCAAGCTGGCCGGCGAAGCCACCACTACGGCCGCCTCGACCGGCCTGGCTGCAACCGAGGCCAGCGCCTGGGGCATCACAGCCGTCGTCAAGGCGATCGCGTCGCTACCGTTCCCGCTGAACCTGGCGGCCGGCGCAGCCACCATGGCGGCGGTCGTGGCGGTCGGCGCGAAGATGTTCGGCGGTGTCGGCGGATCGAGCGTCAGCCTGTCGCAGTCGCGTCAGGAGTCGCAGGGCACCGGCAGCGTCTTCGGCGACGCCGGCGCCAAGTCGGAATCGATCGCGCGTTCGCTGGAACGGGTCGAGGACAACACCTACCAGGGCCTTGCCATCAGCATGGGCATGCTGAACGCGCTCACCGAGATCAAAAGCAATATCGGCTCATTCTCGGCGCTTGTCGTGCGCGACACCAACATCACCGGCCAGGCGCCCGTCAAGGGCCTGGGGCAGGGCAGTGCCGAGGAATTCTGGAGCTCCGACAAGGCGACCTTCCTTCAGGGCGGCATGGTCGGCATGGTCCTGGATAAGCTTACGGGCGGCTGGCTGAGCAAGGCCACTGGCAAGATCATGGGCGCGATCTTCGGCGGCAAGAAGACGCTGGAGGACAGCGGCTTCACGCTCGACAAGGCCTCGCTGGCCACCATCGCCAACGGCGGCCTGAACGCCATGAGTTATGCCGACATCAAGAAGGACGGCGGCTGGTTCCGTAGCGACAAGATGAGCACCCAGCTGGAAGGCCTGGGCGCCGACGGCAATCGCCAGATCACGAAGGTCCTGCTGTCGCTGTCCGACGGGATCCGCGAGGCCGGTATCGCTATGGGCCTGCCGACCGATGCCTTCGCCCAGAAGTTGGACGGGTTCGTCGTCGACATCGGCAAGATCAGCTTCAAGGACATGAAGGCCGACGAGATCGAGAAGACCCTGCAGGCGGTGTTCTCGAAGCTCGGCGACGACATGGCCCAGTTCGCGGTCGGCGGCCTGGAGCAGTTCCAGCAAGTTGGCGAAGGCTACATGGAAACCCTGGTGCGCATCGCCCAGGGCTACCAGTCGGTCGACGTCGTCATGCAGTCGATGGGGATGACCTTCGGCGCGATCGGCCTCGACTCGATCGCCGCGCGGCAGCACCTCCTCGACCTGTCCGGCGGCCTGCAGAAGTTCGTGCAGAACAGCGAGCAGTTCCTGCGGGACTTCTTCACCGAACAGGAGCAGGCGGAAGCGCTGAAGGCGCGGGTGCAGCCGATCCTGAGCCAGTACGGCCTAAAGGCGTCGGGCGAGGACGCGACCAGGATGTTCCGCGACTACCTGGTCGCGCTCGACCCGGCTACCGATGCCGGCGCCAAGGCCTTCGCCGTCCTCAGCCAGATCGCCCCGGCCCTCAAGCAGATCGCCGATGCCGAGCAGTACATCTATGACGAACGCAAGGATCTCCAGCAGCAGCTGGATGAGATGACGATGACGTCGGCGCAGCTGCTGGAGAAGCAGGGGGACGCGCTGCACGAAAGCAACCGCCCTCTGTTTGACCAGATTAACGCGCTCAAGGACTCGAAGGCGGCGCTGGAAGCACAGGTCGAGGCCCAACGCAACCTGACGCAGGCCACGAAGGACCGCGCAGCCAACCTTCTGTCCGGCGTGGACAGCGCCTTCTCGGCCCTGCAAACCGTGGTGGGCCGCGAGAAGACGCTCTTGCAGGAGACGACCAACGCCCACCGCGCGCTGTCGTCGGCCTTGCGGGGCACGCTGGACAGCATGAGCGTCGCCGGTCGCGAGGTGGAAGACCGCCAGAATGCGCGCGCCCAGATTCAGGCGGCGCTGGCGATCGCCAAAGCCGGCGGCGTGCTGCCGGATGCCGATAGCCTGAAAGGTGCCCTGTCGGTCCTGAGCAGGGGCGCTTCGTCCATGTTCGCGACCCAGCAGGACTACCTGCGCGACTTCTACTCGACGCAGAACGACATCGCGGCCCTCGCTGGCCTCACCGATGACGCCCTGAGCGTGGAGGAAAAGTCGCTCAAGGCATTGGACGGCATCCTCGACAGCGCGCAGCAGCAGGTCAACGCGCTGAAGGGGATCGACTACTCGGTGATCACGCTAGCCCAGGCGATCAGCGGCTTCCAAGGTGCGCTTGGTGCAGCAAAGGCGGATCCGGTCGCAAGCGCGGGCGGCAGCATCGCCAACCTGTACCGCGAACTGCTGGACCGCCCGGCTGACAGCGCAGGCCTCGACTACTGGCAGAACGCGGTAGCCGGTGGCCTGTCGCTCGACCAGGTGCGCAAGATGATCATGGAGGGCGCCGAGTACAAGGGCATCCCGGGCTTCGCTTCGGGCGGCATGTTCGGTGGCGGTCTCCGGATCGTCGGTGAGAACGGTCCGGAACTGGAGGCGACTGGTCCGTCGCGGATCTGGAATGCTGGACAGACAAGCAATCTTCTGTCCGGCCTGATGAGGCCGTCTGACAACAGCGCCGCCATCGTCGCAGAACTGCGTGCGGTTCGCGAGGAGAACCGGCAGATTCGGGCGGTCCTGTCCAAGATTGCCGACAACACTGGGGAGCATAAAGAAATGTTCGACAAAGCAACCAATGGCGGCGGACCGGTACAGGTGGAGGTCGTGGAATGACGCCTTCGTTGAGTGTTTTGGTGCCGGTGGAGGTCGATAACACGACTCTCATCAGCAGCACGGTGCCGGAGGCCGACTACGCCGCATGGGCTGCTGGCACAGCGTACGTGAAGGACGCCTTCTGCATCAGCCCTGCCACGCACCGCATCTACCAGTGCATGACGCCGCATACCGGGAAGAACCCGGACGATGTGACGAACCGTGCTGGCACGACCGTGTACTGGCTCGATATTGGCCCCACGAACCGGTGGGCAATGTTCGACGAAGAGGTGAGCACCCAAACGGTCGCTGCCTCGCCGCTGACCGTCGTGCTGCGCCCGGGCAGCTTCTCCGGCCTGTATTTGGCCGGGGTGGATGCCGGGTCGATCTCGATCACCGTCAAGGATGCGCCCAGCGGGGTTGTGATCTACAGCTACACCGGGCAGCTGGAGGGTTCGCAGCCGGCCGACTATGACGAGTATTTCTTCGACCGCTTCAAGCCGCTGACCGACTTCCTCGCCAGCGACATCGAGCAATACAACAGCGCGGAGCTGACCCTGACGCTGTCCTCTGCCGGCGGCGCGGTCAAGTGCGGAGTGCTCGCCATCGGCGATCTCCGGTCGCTGGGCAGAACTCAGTACGGCGCCAAGGCCAAGCCGAAGACCTACAGCTACATCAAGACCGACGACTTCGGGAGGACGTCCATCAAGCGCCGCAAGACCGCGATGGACATGTCGGCGTCCGCGCACCTCGATGTGTCGGAGGCGAACGCTGTCACAGACATCATTCGCAGCGTCCTCGATGTACCTGCGGTATGGATCGCATCCGGGTTGCAGGAGTACGGCTTCCTGCGCGTCTTCGGCCTTGGCAGCGCCGAGATTTCCGCCGACGGGCCGGGGCGCTGCCAACTTTCTCTTAACGTTCAAGGATTAATCTAATGGCACTTACACCACCGCCGGCGGCGCCCCAGCGCGGGGACCGCGCCACGTTCGCGCAGCGCGTCGACGCTTTCATCACCTGGCTGATCAACTTCGTCAGTGAACTGGTCGGCCTCGTCGCCAACCTCAACTCCATCGCAGCGGGAGGGGCGTATGCGCTACCTTACCTCTTCAACAGTCCGGCCGCTGCCATCGGCGGCGCTGTCGGTACGGCATCGGGCGGGCACCTCGCATTCTCCAACGAGGCGACGGTCCTGCTCATAGACACGAAGAACCTTCAGGGCGTTTCGGTCAAAGCGATCCTCAACGCGATCTCCACGTCTTCGAGTGCCGTCAAAGGCACGCTGAGGATCGTCAAGCAAAGCGATCCGTCTACGTTTGCGATTTACAACATCACTTCCTACACAGAGGATGCCGGCGGCAAGTACGGCTACTTCGCTGTTAGCTACGTGCTGGAGAATGGGCTGTTTGCAGAGAACGATCCTGTGATACTTCATCTCCAGCGCACCGGAGACAAGGGCGACACCGGGGCTGCAGCGATCAATCCGTCTGCCAAGTTTAGCGACCGCAAATCCTCCGGAGTAAGCGGCGGCACGAATGTGACGGGTGAGCAGACCCGAACTCTGAACACGACCGATTACAACACTGCCGGCGTGACGCTGTCGGGCAACCAAGTCACGATTCAGCCTGGAACCTACGAAATCCAGGGCCGCGCCCCGGCGCATGCGGTGGGCTATCACCGCGCGTCGCTCTACAACGTCACGGATGGCACCCCTGCCCTGGTTGGGAGTTCGGAGTACGCATCCCCTGCCGGCGGCGTACAGAGCTCGTCCGCGTTCATGGGCCGCATCGTGCTCACGACAGCTAAGACCTTCTCCGTCCGACATTACACGGGTCAGGCTACCACCAGCACCGGCCTGGGCAATGCGGTGAGCGTGAGTGGCGTGAACGAGACCTATACCGAGTTGAACATCACGAAAGTCGCCTAATGGATAACCTCGACACCCCAATCACTCCAGAACTGCCAGCCGAGCCGCAACCGCTGCGCTACGTTACCTTCACCCCTGAAGGCGCGCTCGACGGCTGCTACCTGCAAGTGCCGCCGGACGGACACGCCGACCGCATGATCGTCATCGACGAGACCCTCGCTCCGGCCTGGGTCAACTACCGCGCCAACGAGGCGCGCGACAGCCTGGAGCTGCTGCCGCCACCGCTGCCGGGCGAGCAAGTAATAATCGTGCCGCAGACCGTCACCCGCCGGCAGGCGCGACAGGCGCTGCTCATGGCAGAACTGCTCGATAACGTTCAGCCCGCCATCGACGCCATTCCCGACCCGGTTCAGCGCCGCATGGCCCAAATCGAGTGGGAAGACTCGCTCGAGTTCGTGCGCACTCGCCCGCTGGTGATCCAGATCGGCGAGGCGCTGGGGCTCGATGCCGCCAAGCTCGATCAGCTGTTCATCACTGCTGCGGGACTGTGATGCTGCGCGCCGCCTTCTATAAGGGCACGCGCCCAGGTGTCGCCGGCATCTACAACCGCTTGGTGCGGTGGTGGACCAGCTCGCCGTACTCGCACGTTGAGCTGGTGGTGTCGACCGGCCGCGCCTGGTCGGCATCGTTCGAAGACGGTGGCGTGCGCTCCAAGCTGATCGACTTCGATCCGGCGAAGTGGGACTTGGTCGATCTGCCGGCGCATCTTGAGGCGACTGCGGTCGACTGGTTCGTAGCGCACCGCGGCGCCAAGTACGACGTCGTGGGCAATCTGCAATTCGTGCTGGCCGCCATTCCGCACAGCCGCAAGCGCTGGTTCTGCTCCGAGGCTGTCGCTGCAGCGCTTGGCTTCCCTGATCCCTGGCGGTACGACCCGAGCACGCTCGCGAGTGCAATCACGCTTTTCCGCCAACCCGCTTGATAGCGGGTTTTTTACGTCCACCCGCTTCAATACGGCCCAGTGAAATAGTCTCAACTTTCCTAGAAATGAGACAAGGTGACGGGGACACTGTGGACTTCGCAGGAACCAATCACCTTATGAAAGAAAACTTAATGAGCGAACCCATTTCAGGCACTGCGGCAGGCGTCGCTGGCTGGAAGCTGCTTGGTGGCCTGGTGGGCATCGGTGGTATTGGCGCCGGTCTGGCTGCATACATCGTGTACGCCAAAACCAAACCGAAGACCGATGAGGAATGGCGGATCTCACTGATCTGCACCGTAGTCGGTTCCATCTGTGGCGGTGCGGCGGTCGTCAAAGCCTTGGGACTGGAGCACTGGGTCGATGATGTCTTTGGTCTGATGGGCATTCTTGGCCTGGCTTTCGCATGTGGCCTGCCGGGCTGGTTGGTGGTCCGCGCGCTGTTCAAGTACCTGGACAAGCATAAGGACGCCGACCTGGCCGAGATCGTCAAGGACGTGAAGGAGGTGATCTGATGCCGCCGAGCGCTTTCATCGGCATGCTGGCCGGCGCGGCCCAGGCGTGCCAGCGTAAGACCGGCATCCCGGCATCGATTATCCTGGCGCAGGCCGCGCTCGAATCCGCATGGGGTTCGCGCGCGCTCGGTAACAACCTCTTCGGCATCAAAGCGGACAAGAGCTGGACCGGTCTGACCGTAGCTTTCCGCACCACGGAGCACATCGGCGGGAAGAGCGTCAGCCTCACCGACAAGTTCCGAGCATATGCCAGCTACGCCGAAAGCATGGTCGACCACGGCCGTTTCCTGCTGGCGAACCCGCGCTATCGGGACTGCTTCAAGGAAACGACCGGCATGGGCTGGGCGACTGCTTTGCAGAAGGCCGGGTACGCAACCGATCCCGACTACGCGAAGAAGCTGCAGGCCACCATCCGGGCGCGCAACCTGCAGTTCTACGATCAGCTTCCACCGGACGCGAAATGAACTCGCTTGAGCGCCTGCTCGTCGGCGCTGTGCTGCTGGTGCTCCTGCTGTTCGGAGGGGCGCTGGCCGTGCGGAGCTACGGCTCCGCCCAGTACCGCGCCGGCTACGCCGCTGCCGTGGCCGACGGCAAGGAAGCGCGCGACGCCGCGGTCCTCGCCAACCTGGCGATCGAGTCAGGTCTCCGCACCCGCCTGCTGGAGCAAGACACCACCGCCTTACGAAAGGAGCAGGAACATGCAACGAACCTTGAAGCTGCTCAGCGTCGCATGCGCGCTGGCGATGACCGGCTGCGCTGCCCAGCAGGGCCAGTACCAGCCGCCGCGCCGGCCGGTGATCGACCCGCTACCGGCGGATCTCAGGCTGACCGCACAGGACCGAGCATTGTGCCAGAGACTGCTGCTGATCTTCTCGGCATCGCCGCAGACGTTGGCGGACTCGTGCGGCGATATGAGCGTGTCGTCGAGCGCTTCGAAGCCTGCCTGGAAGTAAACGCGAAATGAGCACGCTCGAGCTCCACGCCTACACCGACAAGGGTGTGACCCATGTGTGCACCATCCACCGCAGCGCCGGAGACGAGACGCCGCTGCAGATGATTAGCGCGCAGGAGCTGGCACGGCTGCGGGCGGCTGAAGCTGATCTAGTCGCGCTGCAGGCGGCCCGGATCGATCAGTCCGACGTTCCTGCGGCCTGAGCAGAACTCGGTGGGCTAGATCGAGCGGCAGGCCCAGCCGGAACATCTCGCGAGCGCCTGCGGCAACGCCATGCGAACCGGCCAAATTGACAGCCAGGTCGACGTGGAACGCAGTCATGCGGTCGGTACGCTTGATCATCCGGCCAGCATACCAACCACCAACAGCACAGGCTTGATCCTGCTCAACCTTCCTCATCCGGCTCATCCAGCCGGGCATACTCGATCCCGTCGATATTCGCAATTGCTCTTGAGAGCGACGCCTTCACCGCCTCGAAGAATGCTCGGTGCTTCTCGTCCATCAGCACGCGATCGGGGAAGCCATGGTGCCGGTTGAGCTCGATCGTCCAGCTGACCAATTCGCTTAGGGGCGACTCGACCATGAACACACGCTCTTCGTCTTGCCCAGCACCTTCCACCAGCAGCGGTAGCACTGACTTAAACGGGTCGCCCCGGTCGCTGAAGTAGTGCACCAGGTGTGGTTCCTGCTGCCCTTCGGCGGGAATGAACTCGATGGATGGGTGCTGCCGGCGTGTGATGAACATGGGTGGGGCTCCTGGCTGACACAGAATTATGCCACTCGGCTGGATTCAGCGACCTGGCTCAGCAGTGCTACACTCGGCAGATGCGATTCAAGAAGCCCCTGACACGCGCAGACCTTGAAGCTATTCAGGCGCGCAATCTCGACTCGGAAGACATGAAAGCCGTGCTGTGGGAAGTGGCGCGCCTGCGATCTCTCGTCCTGTACGCTGACCAGCTGCAGCGCATGCTTGGCACTCTTCCTGGCCAGCAGGGAGGCCTGCTCGAGTCGATCCGGAAAACTTTGGCTGACGAGCCGTGCGTAAGGGAGTTCCCGAAGCTCCCGCCGAACGCTTGAAATGCTCCACAAAGGGAACAGGAGCCGCATGAATACTAGCGTTTAGGCGAGGTGATCAGCGGATTTTGTGGAGCGCGAAAGGGTTCGAAAACCGCATGGTTATGAGATTCTCTGCACGGCTTCCCAAGCTTACGACATTAACGTCGTTTCTTCGGTAAGCGACGTCCGAACGATTAGCCAGGGCCGTTACTGTGCAAATTGCGACGCAACCTAGCCCGTCTGATGTCATCGTGCACCTTCGAGTACATCTCATCAAAGGGGATGAGCACCATCAGTAGAATTACAACCTGCCAATAAGACAGCACACAGAATAGTGAGAACGAAACCTTTTGAAGGGTCGTTATGTCTGCCGCTCTCGTAGCTGGCTCAAAGGTCGCAACCCAAGCGATAACTGGTGCGAGAACGACAAGCATGATCAGAAGCAATGCTGAGTGACCACAAGGAGTGATCAGTTTCCCAAGCCCTCCATCGACCGCTTGCGCCGGCTGCCCACCACGTAAGGCATTTTTGACGGCATCGGGGTAGACCAATGCAATCAACGCGCCCATGATTCCGAACACGATCGATGTCGTATTCCGAAGCGCGTCGTAAAGCGGCCACTGATCTTTAAGCGCTATGGGCGCGCCGAAGTAATAGCCTAGCCAGGCTATTACGACGACGATCCCAAAGCGCATAAATTTCATATCATCCTAGAGCAAGCACTGCACTGCGGTAGACCTGCAGTTGCGAAAGCAGGGTAGTTACGTTGACCAGCTCGGCGTCGGTCCACATCACGTCGATTTGATACCCAATTCGAGCCTGACTCTTGCTAAGCCATTTGGTTTCACCAGTGCGCAAATGGAAACCCAGATCATCTTGATCGCTGGCATCATTGTTTCCCTCCCGGTCCTGCCAGCTGGCAATGGCCTCATCGAGCTCTTGGGTGGTAAAGCTCATCGGAAACTCCATCCGGATCAACGACTCTTCGCGTAGCGGAGGTGGTTTGCGCAGAAACCGAGAGATGTCCATCACTTTTTGCCAGCGTTGAAAATCTCCGGGAGACTCGGACGACAACGTGGTCTTGCTGAGCACTTTGTCAATCGCGGCTGCGTTGTGTCTAAGGTAAGTGATGTCCCCGGAGAGCACAATCGATTTTACAGAAAGTTTAGGAAAAGCGCCCCCAGTCGGTGTGGTAGTAGTCGTGTCTGGGCGATAACCTACAACGTTGATCTCGCCATTTGGGCCAGGAGGCCCCTGAATCACGTTTTGCGGATTGATGTTCTTGAGGAACGAAAGCATGTACTTCTTAAAGGCATCAAGGCCCTGCGTCTCATGTTTCAGCCGAAGGCATGCAATGCGTTGCTCTGCCGGCATGATCCAAAAATACGTTGCAAAACCTGGGATTCTATTTCTATCGATGACAGTCTCGGCCGCCGAAGCGCTCCCTACTACGTCACCAACCCCCACTGATGTGATGTTGTTCTTATTGCCCGGAAGGCGATTCCAGACACCGATGAGAAAATCGCCGTTCGTATGCTTGGCTATGTCGAGAAAGTAAGCGCCGCCGACTACTGTTCCATCGGGCTCTTTGGTCGAGAACGTCGCTGTCTCCCCAAGTTGCTTGCCGCGCGCCCAAGCAGTGAGCGCGTCAAAAGTTTGGGAGATGCCACCAAACAAAGCAGGTGTATTGCCGCGAAAGGTAAAGTACCCGCACTTAGGAAACTCGTACAGCCAAATTTTGACGTCGGTCAACATAGCAGTCCTGATAATAAAGTGACACGATTATACGTATACTTTAGGTCAGGCAACACTTACACGACATAAAACCTGTGGCTGCTGGCGTAGCTTATGGCGTAAGTTTTAGCAAAACACGAATTTCTTCATAGGAGAACACGCCGTTGCATCATGGGAGTGACTTTTTCCGTCGCGCCGGTCTTCAGGGCGGCGGCATTGATTTCGTTGGGAGCGTTCATTTCTTCGTGTTTCGGTACGGCAGGCGGGTGCTGAGCCAGGGCTCGCCATTTTACCGCGAACGGCTGGCCGAAAGCGGGGTAGTGCTTGTCAACTTCCTATCCGGTGTCTTTCCTTCGCTCGCGCCACGGAGCGGAATGTTTCCATGTCGAAAAATTTTACACTGAACATTCTTTGCTTGGAGAGGCTTGCTGCACAAGAGAAATAAGTCCTTGTATCGCTTGAGTTTCCTATTTTTAATTAATGTGTGGCACGTTTCTTGCCTATGGGGAGGCTCTTCCACATTCTTATCAACCCATAAGGACTCGACGATGCGTGCAGTAATCAAAACCAAACAAATCCTGGCAACGGCAATCCTGGCGGCTGCATCGATCGCCCTGCCTGCGCATGCCATGGTGATCGGCTCCGGCGACGTGGACCATGATGACCACGCCCACGACGTGCCGCTGCAGAGCGGTGGCTACGTGCTCGGACCGACCACGCCCGGCAAGTGGGGTTCCCCAGTGTTTGGTACCGGCGCAGTCGTGACCTGGAGCCTGATGCCAACCGGCACCAGCTGCGCCGCCGATGGTGGCGGATCCTGCACCGCCCTGGGCGACTTCATGCCGACCGGCTACCTGGCCGCCCTGAATGCCGCCTTTGCCGCCTGGTCGGCCGTCGCGGACATCATCTTTACCCAGGTGGAAGACAATGGCGTGCCCTTCAACGCACCCGGCACGGTCGCGGACCTGCGTTTCGGCGGCCACGCCATGGATGGCGCCTTCGGCACGCTGGCGCATGGCTACTACCCGCCTGCAAACGGCGCGACGGCCGCCGGCGACATCCACTTCGACATCGGCGAAACCTGGAAGCTGGGCTTCGGTGGTCCGGGCTTCGACATCTTCCAGGTGGCGGCGCACGAGATCGGCCACGCCATCGGCCTGAACCACAGCACGACCCCGGGCTCGCTCATGAATCCCTATTACACCGAAGCCTTCCGCGGCCTGCAGGCGGACGACATCGCCGGCGCACGCTATATCTACGGCGCCGCCAATACCAACCCGGTGCCGGTGCCGGGCTCGCTGCTGCTGATCGGCCTGGGGCTGGCTGCGCTAAGCGCTGCCCGCCGCCGCGCCTGATCGTCTGGAACCCACGCTGGTGTTGCGTCAGTGCCGCGTGGGTGAACGCATGAAAGCAGTCGCCTTGCTTCTCCTGTTGGCCACATGCATGCTTGCAGGAGCGGCCGGGGCCTCGTCGGCACGCTTCGGCGATCCCGAGCTCGTCGAGCATTCCGACCTGATCGTCTCGGCCACGCTGGTGCGCATCGAGCGCCAGGCCGGGCCGGGGGGCGCAGGCCCGGCCGAAACGGGCATCCTCGATGTCCGCCAGGTCCTCAAGGGAGCCGGGCAGCCCCGCGTCGTGCGCCTGGTACTGTCTCCCGCCGGGGCGCTGCGCTCCAGTGGCGACATCCACTACAGCGTCGGCCAGAAGGGCCTGTGGTTCCTGCGCGCGACGCCCGGTGCGGACGGTACGCCCCTGTACCGCGCCGACCATCCCCAGCGCTTTCTCCCCGAAGAAGAGGCGGCGCCGCGCATGCGCCACTTCCAGGACCTGGTGAAGGCGCGCCGGCCGCGAGGGCAGGCGGCTCCCGATTGAGCTCTACAATTCTCGGACAAATATCGTCTATTTTCTGACACCACAGTCTCCTATCCTCGGCTTCCTCGATATCCACCATGGAGGTGCCGATGGCCATTCAAAAGAGACTCATTCTGGGCATGATCAGCTCTGCCTGCCTGCTCGCCGCTTGTGGTGGTGACACGCTCGACGCACCGACGCCACAGATCAGCACTACCTTCGCCGCCTCGCTCGACGGCTGGGTGGGCGCGTTCGCCGACTATGAGGAGGCGACGGCGCCGACCGAGCTCGTGTGGGAGTTGCGCCCATTGCCGGCGCCCTTGTCGGGCCAGGCCTACTACACGGGCGGGACCAATCGCAGCGACGACCTGTTTGTCTACAGCAGGAAAAAATTCAGCGGCTATGCGCCGTCGACCTCCTACCTGTTGCGCTTTGAAATCGAGATCGCCACCAACCAGTCATCCGGTTGCGTCGGCGTCGGCGGTGCGCCGGGCGAAAGCGTCTACGTGGTCGCGGGCGCGGCGCCAACGGAGCCGAAGACCGTGCAGGTCAATGGCGAGTGGAGGGTCGACCTCGACCGCGGCAACCAGGCGACACCGGGCGCTGCGTCCCAGGTGCTGGGCAACGTCGCCAACGCCGTGCCGGACTGCGGCCCCCAGGTTTTCCAGACCAAGGTACTCAAGAGTACGGCTCCCTTGGCGGTCACCAGCAATGCCAACGGTGACATCTGGGTCTTCTTCGGGATCGACTCCGGTTTCGAGGCAAGAAGCGCAGTGTTCTACAAGTCGATCAAGGTCGCTGTCGAGCCGGGGCGCAAGCAGTAACGAAGTCCACCGCCGTGCTCATGCGAGCAAGCAGTGTCCCGTGACGGCCTGCTTGCCGTCCGCTTCCACCACGAATCCGCCGGTCCCGGCAGTCGCACGCAGGACGACAGCGCTGCCCAGGGCCACGGGTGAGCGGAAACGGCATTCGATGCGGACAGCGCTGCGGCCGCTCTCGTTTTCCAGTACCGAGCAACACGATGCCAGCGTGTGCATGCCATGGATGATCGGCTTGCGCATGCCCATCAGGCGGGCGCTCCAGCGGGTGAGGTGGATCGGGTTCCAGTCCCCCGAAAGTCGGGCGTAACGGCGGCCCGCTGCCGGGTCCAGCGTCCACTGCGCCAATGACCGGCCGGACAGGTCGGGGCCCGCCTCGGGCAGACTGGCGGCGCCGTGTTCGCCCCGCCGGATGAGGTAAGTGCTGGAACAGCTGAATACCGGCGCCCCGGCCGCAATGCCGGTGGTCTCCAGTACGCAGCGCAGGGCGCCGCTGGCCGACGGCGGCAGTATCCGCAACACGGTGCGCAGTAACAGGGCCTGGCCGGGCGCGACGCTGCCGTGCTCCTCGATCACGTTGTCCATGTGGACGAGTCCCGCGATCCGGAAGGGAAAGCGCGGGTCGAGCATCGTGGCCAGGTGGGCGCGCTGGGCCGGCAGATACCACCAGGTCAGCGGAATACCGTCGCCCGCGAAACCGAAGGCCGCGCGGTAGCGCGCGATGTCGTCCAGCGGGAGACTGTCGAGGCGGTACTCGGTGACGAGTTCCGGCAACCGGGCGGGGAGGGGGTGTTGCGGACGTTTGAGCAGCGCCCGCAGCAGGATGCCGGGCCCCATGGCCGGCAGCGCCGGCACATGGGTGGCAGGAGAGGCAGGCATTAGCCCTCGGCGACGCGTTGCTTGATGTGCGCCAGCGCCGCGTCCACCTGGTCGATCAGGATCAGGCACAGGTCGCCGTTCTCGAGACGCGACAGCGCGCGGTCGATCGCGACGAACTCGCCGTTGATTTCTTCCACATGGCTGGTGCGGGTTGCGCCGCTCAAGCCCTTGCGCAGCAAGGCGACCACCTCGCCGTCGGCGCGGCCGCGCTGGCACTGGTCCTGGTACAGCAGCACCTCATCGAAAGCCTTGCCGAGGATTTCGGTCTGCTGGGTGATGTCCTGGTCGCGGCGGTCGCCGGCGCCGCTGATCACCACCGAGCGGCGCTTGCCCGGCATGCCTTCAACTGCATTGACCAGCGCGGCGATCGCGTCCGGGTTGTGGCCGTAGTCGGCGATGACGGTGGCGCCGCGGTAGTCGAACACGTTGAAGCGGCCCGGCGCGTTGTCGCTCTCGCCGACGAAGGTCTTCAGGCCAAGGCGGATCTTGTCCCAGGCGGTGCCCACGGCCCAGGCCGCGGCCACCGAGGCCAGCACGTTCTCGACCTGGAAGCCGACGCTGCCGCCGCGGGTGATCGGGACCTCCGCCAGGGACACGCGGTGTTCGACATTGCCCTGGGCGGCGACCAGCTGGCCGTCTTCGACGAAGACGACGCGGCGGCCCTGGGCGCGGTGCATGGACATGATCGGGTGGCCGACGTCGAGCGCGAAGAAGGTCACGTCGCCGCGGGTCACTTCGGCCATCGCGGCCACCGCCGGGTCGGCCGCGTTCAGCACGGCCATGCCGCCGGCCGCCACGTTCTGGACGATCACGCGCTTGAGCACCGCGAGGTCTTCCAGCGTGGTGATGTAGTTCAGGCCGAGGTGGTCGCCGGCGCCGATGTTGGTCACCACCGCCACCTGGCAGCGATCAAAAGCGAGGCCTTCGCGCAGCAGGCCGCCGCGCGCGGTCTCGAACACGGCCGCATCGACGTCCGGGTGTAGCAGCACGTTGCGGGCGCTGCGCGGACCCGAGCAGTCGCCGCTGTCGATGCGGCGGCCTTCGATGTAGACGCCGTCGGTGTTGGTCATGCCGGTGCGCAGGCCCGATGCGGTGAACAGGTGGGCGATCAGGCGAACGGTGGTGGTCTTGCCGTTGGTGCCGGTTACGGCTACCACCGGGATGCGGCCGTCGTCGCCGGGTGCGAACAGGGTATCCATGATGGCTTCGCCGATCGGACGGGGCTTGCCGAACGAGGGCGACAGGTGCATGCGCAGGCCCGGCGCGGCGTTGACTTCGACGATGCCGCCGTGCTGTTCCTCGATGGGCTTCAGCACGCTGTCGCACACCAGGTCGACGCCGCAGATGTCCAGGCCGACCATGTGGGCGGCGGCGATGCAGCGCTCCGCGACTTCCGGATGGACGTCGTCGGTCACATCGGTGGCGGTGCCGCCGGTGGACAGGTTGGCGTTATTGCGCAGCACCACGCGCTGGCCATTGCTAGGTACCGAGTCGGCATCCATGCCATGCTTGGCGAGCGTAGCCAGGGCGATGTCGTCGAAGCGGATCTTGGTCAGCGAGGTGGCATGGCCGTCGCCGCGGCGCGGGTCCTTGTTGACCTGCTCGACCAGTTGGCGCACGCTGTGCACGCCGTCACCCACCACTTGCGGCGGATCGCGGCGGGCGCAAGCCACCATCTTGTCGCCGATGACCAGCACGCGGTAGTCGTGGCCCGGCAGGTAGCGCTCGACCAGGATGTCGTCGCGGAACTCGGAGGCGGTGTGGAAGCCCGCGGTCAGCTGCTCCCTGGTCGTGACGTTGACGGTCACGCCCTTGCCCTGGTTGCCGTCCTTCGGCTTGATCACGACCGGCAGGCCGATCTCGAGGGCGGCGGCCCAGGCGTCTTCCGGGTCGCTCACGCTGCGGCCCATCGGCACCGGCACGCCGGCGGCGTCGAGCAGCTTCTTGGTCAGTTCCTTGTCCTGGGCGATGGTCTCGGCGATCGCACCGGTGGCGTCGATCTCGGCGGCCTGGATGCGGCGCTGGCGGCTGCCCCAGCCGAACTGCACCAGGCTGCCTTCGGTCAGGCGGCGGAAGGGAATGTTGCGGGCCACCGCAGCCTGCACGATGGCGCCGGTGGACGGGCCGAGGCGCACGTCCTCGTCGACTTCGCGCAGTTTCGCCAGGGCGCCCGCCAGGTCGAAGGCGGCATCCTTGCGCGCCGCCTCGACCAGTTCCTGGGCCAGTTCCAGGGCCAGGCGGCCGACGTCTTCCTCGCTGTACTCGACCACGACCTGGTAGATGCCGCGCTCGACGGTGGCGGTGGTGCGGCTGAAGGTGACCGGGCAGCCGGCTTCGGCCTGCAGGGCCAGGGCCACGCGTTCGAGCACCTGGGCCAGAGGCACGGTGTCGTCGTGGCCGTAGGGCTGCAGTTCGCCTACCTGCGGAAAGCGCGCGCGCAGGCGCGTCTCGAAGCCGGCCAGGCCGCGGATCGATTCTTCGTCGGGCGTGCAGGAGACGATCGCCTCCACCGAGGTGTGATGACTCCACAGATTTGGGCCGCGCAGGGCCCGTACACGAGATACTTCCATAAACCTTCAGTCTTAAATTGAGTGGGTCGTTTTCTTCGGGGTGGCGTCGAAGGCGCGCAGGCCACCGCAGATCAGGTCGGAGGGCACGCCCAGTGCCCAGGCCGCCGCCACGGCGGCCAGCACGCTGTCCGGGTGCTTCACCGTCGCCGGCGGGATCCTGGCCAGGTCGAGCAGCACGTCTTCGGTATCGAAGCCTTCGGCCAGCACGATGCGGTTGTCGCGCACGAACACCACGCGTTCGCCCTGCGCCCGATGGTTTGCCACGGTCGGGTTGTTTTCGTCGAGCGCGTAGAAGATCACGCGGCCGTCCGACAGTTCCGCCAGCGCAGCGACCTGTTCGTTGGCCGCGTTCAGCACCGCGGTGCCTTCCGACAGAACCACGTCGACCTGGCTGCGGATCACGTTGCGCAGCGCGTCCTGGTCATTGATGTGGAACTCGGCCACGTCAGCCAGGCCTTCCATGTCGGTGACGATGCCCACCAGGCAGCGGTCGTAGGGCAGGCCCGCCGACAGGATCGAGCGCGCGTTCGATTCGAACACGGCGGTCTGCACGGTGCGGTTAATCAGGAGGCGCTGGCCGGCTTCGAAGCCGGTCGAGTCGCGGTTCGATACCTGGCGCGCGTCGAGGTACAGGCCTTCGCCGTTGGCCACGCCGACGTGCTTGCCGGTGATGTGGACCAGGCAGCCCACCAGGCGCGCGATCAGGCTGGTGCCGAGCGTGCCGGTGACGCCGACTACCGGGATGCGTCCGGTTTCTTCTTGTGCGAACAGGTGGTCGACAATGGCCTTGCCCACGTTGCGCGGCTGGCCGCTGGCCGGCTTGATGTGGGCCAGCAGGCCCGGGCTCGAATTGACTTCGATGATGGCGCCGCGCTGCTCTTCCAGCGGACGCGAGATGTCTTCGCACACCAGGTCGATGCCGGCGATGTCCAGGCCGACGATGCGCGCCGCCAGCGCGGCGGCGTGGGCAACCGAAGGGTGCACCAGGTCGGTGACGTCGTCGGCGACGTTGCCGTTCACCTGGATCAGCACCTTCTGGCCAGCCTGCGGCCTTGACTCGGGCGTGAGGCCCTGGCGCTTCAGGTCCAGCATGATTTCGCTGTCGTGCGGGTTGACGCGGCCGAGCGGGTGTTCTTCGCTCTCGCCGCGGCGCGGATCCGTGTTGATCTGGCTGTCGCACAGCTGAAGCACGGTTTGCCTGCCGTCGCCCGTCACCCACAGCGATTCGCCGCTGGCGGCGGCCACCACCTCGCGGCCGACCACCAGCAGTCGGTGCTCGTTGCCGGGGATGAAGCGCTCGACCAGCACCGCGCTGCTGTCGCCGGCTTCGGCGGCGATCGCATAGGCGGTCGTCACTTCCGCTTCGCTCATCAGGTTCAGCGTCACGCCACGTCCATGGTTGCCGTCGACCGGCTTGACCACGACCGGCAGGCCGATGTCCTGGGCTTCTTCCCATGCCTCTTCGGCGCTTCTCACCAGGGCGCCTTCCGGCACCGGCACGCCGCAGGAGGCGAGCAGGGTCTTGGTCAGGTCCTTGTCGCTGGCGATGCCTTCGCCGATGGCGCTGGTGCGGTCGGTCTCGGCGGTCCAGATGCGGCGCTGGGCGGCGCCGTGGCCGAGCTGCACCAGGTTGCCTTCGGTGAGGCGGATCGAGGGGATACGGCGGTCGGTGGCGGCATCGACGATGTGGGCGGTCGACGGGCCCAGGCACCAGCGGTCGACCAGCTCGGTCAGACCCTGCACCGTGGCGGCCATGTCGAAGGGCGTGTCGTTAATGGCCGCCATGAGCAGGCGGTGGCCGGCTTCGAGGGCGGCGCGGCCGACGATCTCGTCGCGGGTGCGGAAAGCCATCTTGTAGACGCCGCGCAGGCCGGTCGAGCGGGTCTTGCCGAAGCCGGTCTTCATGCCGGCCATGTTCTGCAACTCGAGCACGATGTGCTCGAGGATGTGGCCGGCCCAGGTGCCGTCGCGCAGGCGTTCCAGGAAGCCGCCGCGGCTGCCGACGCCGCAGCGGTGTTCGACCAGGCCCGGCAGCCAGGCGGTCAGGCGCTCGGTGAATCCGGGCAAGGTGTTCGAGGGGAAGTCTTCGAGCTCCCCAATGTCGAGCCAGGCCTCGATCACCGGTCGGTAGGTCCAGATGTTCGGGCCGCGCAGGTGGGTCACGCGGAGGAACTTGATGTCGTTCTTCTTGTTCATGAAAAAATGTCTTTGCCAGCCGCGACTGTTGCGCGCAACGTTGGCGTTACCTTAAATTACCTGCCTGCTGCTACGGTACCCAAAGCCGGTTCCCCGCAGCGCACTTCATATATACTTGCCGGCCCGAAGCTTATCGGGTCGCTTCCTTTTCTGCCAGAACGCCACCTTCTGTCATCCAAAGGATACGCAGAAACGTTAAGCCTGTTTGTGGAACGCTTCACGCAAGCGGGCATCCCGGCAGTCCTGTGCCTTGCCAAGCCCCGCCGCTGTTTGTACCCCACCAGAACCAAATGCCTGATTTCGGGCGCAACACATGACAACTCAACAACCTGCTATTCCGTCGTCCCTGGCGGTCGCCGCCAACCTTTTGCCCGAACACTGGCAAAATGACGTTACGAAACAGCTTGCACCAGGGGAAAACGTTTTAAGCAGCGTCGAGGTTGACCTCGATGCGAAATTACATTTCCGGAAGGGCCTGGTGGTGGTCACCAGCCGCCGTTTGCTGGCGAGAAGCCCGGGCGAAGACGCCTGGCGCGACTGGACTTACCGATCCGGCCTGCAGCTGCGCCACCACGACCATGCGGGTGTCGGCCATCTCGAACTGGTCGATCTAGAGGGCCGCCTGGGAGCCTGGCGCTTCACCCTGGGCCAGAACCTGGGGGCGATCCGGGTGGTCGACCATTTCAACGAACAGCTGAAAAGCGTCGTGACCGGCGTGCCGGTGACGCCGCCGGAACAGCACACCTGCCCGAGCTGCAAGGCCCCGCTCGAGGCCGACGACGCCGAATGCGCGGTGTGCGCCAAGGTGCTGCACACCCCGCCGTCGACCTGGACCCTGTTCCGTTTGTGGCGCTTCGCCCGGCCCTACAAGGGTCAGCTGCTGCTGGGCTTCCTGCTGATGGTGGGCTCGACCGGCGCCCACATGATTCCGCCGTATCTCACCAAGCCGCTGATGGACAACGTCCTGATCCCGTACCAGAACGGCCAAGTCATCGACACCTCGCTCGTCTATGTATATATGGGCGGCCTGTTCGGGGCGGCGCTGCTGGCCTGGGCGCTCGGCTGGGGCAAGACCTACGTGCTGGCGCTGGCCTCCGAGCGCATCAGCGCCGACCTGCGCTCGACCACATATGAACACCTGCTGCGCCTGTCGCTGGAATACTTCGGCGGCAAGCGCACCGGCGACCTGATGTCGCGCATCGGCAGCGGCTCCGACCGGATCAGCGTCTTCCTGTCGCTGCACCTGCTCGACTTCCTGTCGGACGTCCTCCTGATCATCATGACGGGCGTGATCCTGTTCAGCATGAATCCCTGGCTGGCGCTGGTGACGCTTGTTCCGCTTCCCTTCATCGCCTGGATGATCCACGTGGTGCGCGACAGGCTGCGCACCGGCTTCGAGAAGATCGACCGGGTATGGGGCGAGGTGACCAACGTGCTGGCCGACACCATCCCGGGCATCCGCGTGGTGAAAGCCTTCGCCCAGGAAAAACGCGAAGCGGCGCGCTTCCGCGAAGCGAACAAGCACAACCTGGCCGTCAACGACAAATTGAACAAGGTCTGGTCGCTGTTCTCGCCGACCGTCTCGCTGCTGACCGAAATGGGTCTGCTGGTGATCTGGATCTTCGGCATCTGGCAGGTCTCGCGCGGCGAGATCACGGTCGGCACCCTGACCGCCTTCATCGCCTACAGCGGCCGTTTCTACGTGAAGCTCGATTCCATGAGCCGCATCGTCTCGGTGACCCAGAAGTCGGCCTCGGCGGCCAAGCGCATCTTCGACATCCTCGACCACGTGTCGAGCGTGCCGGACCCGGTCAACCCGGTGAAGGTCGACAAGGTGGCGGGCAATATCGAGCTGCGCGAAGTCGGTTTCCGTTACGGCAACCGCGCGGTCAACCGCGGCATCTCGCTGAAGATCAAGGCGGGCGAGATGGTGGGCCTGGTCGGCCACTCGGGTTCGGGCAAGAGCACGCTGGTCAACCTGATCTGCCGCTTCTACGACGTGGCCGAGGGCGCGATCCTGCTCGACGGCCAGGATATCCGGACCTTCGCGGTCAGCGACTACCGCCGCCACATCGGCCTGGTGCTGCAGGAGCCTTTCCTGTTCTTCGGGACGATTGCCGAGAACATCGCCTACGGCAAACCGGGCGCCACCCGCGAAGAGATCATCGCGGCGGCGCGCGCGGCCCACGCGCACGAGTTCATCCTGCGCCTGCCGCAGGGCTACGACTCGATGGTGGGCGAACGCGGCCAGGGCCTGTCGGGCGGCGAGCGCCAGCGCATCTCGATCGCGCGTGCGCTGCTGATCGACCCGCCGATCCTGATCCTGGACGAAGCGACGTCCTCGGTGGACTCGGAAACCGAGAAAGAGATCCAGAAGGCGCTCGACAACCTCGTGCAGGGCCGCACCACGATCGCCATCGCGCACCGCCTGTCCACGCTGCACCGGGCCGACCGCCTGGTGGTGCTGGACCGCGGCGTGGTGGTGGAAGAGGGCAGCCACGACGCGCTGATGGCGCGCGAAGGCGCCTACCACCGCCTCTACGAAGCGCAGGCGCGCAACGTGGACGGGGAACCGGACGACAAGGAAGATTAAATGAGCAGCACTTTCCAACTACGGCGCGACAGCTTCGGCAGGCTGGTGCTCACCACCGCCGAAGGTGAAGAACACGTCGGCGTCATTCCGGTGCGCGCCTTCCCGATCCAGGCGCCGACGCGCGGCATTTCGCTGGTGCGCGAGGGCGGCAAGGAAGTGGCCTGGATCGACGACCTGGCCGAGGTGCCGGAGCAGGTGCGCGCCATGATCCAGGAAGAGATCGAGGGCCGCGAATTCATTCCCGAGATCCTGACGATCAAGGACGTGTCGAGCTTCGCCACGCCCTGCACCTGGTTTGTGACGACCGACCGCGGCGACACCGAGTTCGTGCTGAAGGTGGACGAGGACATCCGCCGCATCGGCGAAGCCTCGCTGCTGATTGCGGACAACCACGGCATCAACTTCCTGGTGCGCGACATGTTCCATATCGACAAGCACAGCCGCAAGATCCTGGACCGCTTCCTGTAAGACGACCCGATTCGTCCATCCGTGCTACCGTTTTTCCTTTGATACGGAAGGAAACGGCAATGCAACGAACTGCACTGGTAGTAGGCGCTAGCGGGATCGGCGGGAACTACACGGCGAAAGCCCTGGTGGCGGACGGCTGGCAGGTCTACGGACTGGCGCGCCGTCCCGGCAATGATGTTCCGGGCGTGACGCCGGTCGCGGCCGACCTGCTCGACGAGGCAGGGCTGGCTGCCGCGCTGGCCGATGTCGCGCCCACCCATGTCTTCATCACCACCTGGATGCGCCAGGCCACGGAAAGCGAGAACATCCGCGTCAACGCGGCCATGGTGCGCAACCTGCTCTCCACCTTGTCGAGCAAGAAGTCGCTGCGCCACGTGGCCCTGGTCACCGGCCTGAAGCACTACCTCGGCCCCTTCGAAGCCTATGCCGCTTCCGGCACGCTGCCGGACACGCCGCTGCGCGAAAGCCAGCCGCGCCTGCCGGTCGAAAATTTCTACTATGCCCAGGAAGACGAGGTCTACGCAGCCGCCGAGCGCGACCGCTTTACCTGGACCGTCCACCGCCCGCACACGGTCATCGGCATGGCGGTCGGCAATGCCATGAACCTCGGCACCACGCTGGCCGTGTACGCCACCATCTGCAGGGAGACCGGGCGCCCGTTCCAGTTCCCCGGCTCTGGCGCGCAGTGGAACGGCCTGTCCGACGTCACCGACGCGCGCATGCTGGCCAGGCAGCTGGTCTGGGCGGCGAATACCGACGCGGCGCGCAACGAAGCCTTCAACATCGTCAACGGCGACCTGTTCCGCTGGAGCTGGCTGTGGGGCCGCATCGCCGACTATTTTGGCGTGCAGGCCGCGGGCTTCAACGGCACGGTGCAGCCGTTGGAAAGCGCGATGGCGAACGACCATGCGCTGTGGCGCGACATCGCCGCGCGCCACGGCTTGGCGGAAGCCGACCTCGATCGCCTGGCGTCGCCCTGGCATACCGACCTCGACCTGGGCCGCCCGATCGAGGTGATGACCGACATGGCGCGCAGCCGCAAGCTCGGCTTCACGGCTTACCAGGCCACCGACGACTCCTTCTTCGACCTGTTCGGGCAGCTGCGCGCGGCACGCCTGATTCCTTGAATTCCATCTTCGTTGGCCGCCGGATGAGCTGTTGGCTGCGGTGCGGAATTGGAGTGAACAATGCCAGTGGCATTGTTCACGCCTTCGCCGGGATGACGGTCTTTGGGGCAACAGTAGAACAAAGCTGACGTTGTTCTTATAGTTTGCAGTGAGACCGTCGCCCCGGCGAAGTCCGGGGCCCAAGTTCAACTAGCTGTTAAGCCATCGCGACGACATGAGGTTGCGCCGCAAGCTGCTTGGTGCTAAATTCGTTAACACGTTAACGAAATGGGCGATATCGCTGCCATGCAAGCCGAACATCTCTCGATTCCCGCCGGCAGGATCCCGGTCGAAGCCAGCTGCTGGTCGGCGCCCGGTGCCGCCGCCACCGTCATCCTGCATCCGGCGACCGCGGTCACGCAGGCCTATTACGCGCCTTTCGCGGCCTGGCTGGCGGGGCGCGGATTCAATGTTGTGACCTACGACTACCGCGGCACCGGGCGCTCGCGCCCGCACAGCCTGCGCGGCTTCAAGGCGAGCATGACGGACTGGATCGACAAGGACGTCGCCGCCGTCACGCGCTGGACCGAGGAGCGCTTCCCCGGCTCGCCGCTGCTGGCGGTGGGGCACAGCGTGGGCGGCCATGCGATCGGCCTGTCGCCCGAGAGCGCGCGCCTGCGCGCCGCGGTGCTGGTGGCGTCCCATGCGGGCGCCAGCCGCACCGTGCGCGGCTTTGGCGAGCGCCTGCGCGTGCGCTTCGTGCTGCGCGTGCTGGCGCCGCTCCTGTGCGCGCTGCTCGGCTACATGCCGGGACGCCGCATCGGCCTGGGCGAAGACCTGCCGCGCGGCGTCATGCTGCAATGGGCCCGGTGGACCGCGTTGCCGCGCTACTTTTTCGATGACCCGGCGCTCGACGCCGCGCGCCGCATGGCCCGGGTCGACATCCCGCTGCTGGTGCTGGGCTTCGACGACGATCCCTGGGCCAACCCGGTGGCGGTCGACATGCTGGTGTCGCACCTGGTCAATGCGCAGCTGGAGCGCCGCAACATCGACCCGCGTGCGGCCGGCGTGCCGGCGGTGGGGCACATGGGCTTCTTCCGGCGCCGCTGCGAAGCGGCGCTGTGGCCGCAGGTGGCCGACTGGCTGCATGCCAGGGCCACCCAGGCGCGGGAGGTCGCGCATGCCAGCGGCTAAACCCCGCTTCGTCCAGCTGCTGGGCCGCGCGCAGCGCGCCCTGCAGCGCTGGATCGAGGCGCGGCCCGAATCCTGGGAAGGCATCAGCGCGGCCCAGGTCGGCCTGCTGTTCGTGCTGCGCGCGCGCGGCGACGCCGCAGTGGGGGAGATCGCCACGGAACTGGGCGTGGCGCCCGCCGCCGTCACCAACCTGTCCAAGCGCATGCAGGCGGCCGGGATGGTCGAGCGCGTGGCCGATGCGCACGACGCGCGGCTGACGCGCCTGCGGATGACCGGCAGCGGCCGGGAAGCCGGCACCCGCGCCGGGGAAGTGCTGGTCGAGCTGAATGCACGCCTGGCGGAAGGCTTCACGCCGGAAGAACTGCAGACCGTGGCGCGATGGCTGGCCCAGGCGGCGGCGCTGGAGCCGGGCGCGTCACAGGATTGACCGGGCGTTTCGACCGTCAGTGTACGTCCGTTCACATACCCGCAAGCACATCGCGGGTAGAGTCCTCCTATCCGCTTACGCCTACCGGGAGACTTCATGGATTCGATCAACCGCAACCAGCCGGAACAGAACCGCCTCGACCTCAGCGGCGAGCAGGCCGTGCAGCGCCTCAAGGACATGGCCGACGACGCCGACAGCTGCTTCTTCGTCACCCAGGGCGGCGCCGGACCGAGCCGTGGCGTGCGCCCGATGAGCGTGCGCGAGGTGGACGACGCCGGCCAGCTCTGGTTCCTGAGCGCCAGCGACAGCCACAAGAACGCAGAAATCGCGGCGCACCCGGCTGTGAAACTGTATTTCCAGCAGGGCGCGCATTCCGGCTTCCTCGAGCTCGACGGCTATGCCGAGGTGATCACCGACCGCCAGCGCATCAAGGAATTGTGGAACTTCATGCTCAAGACCTGGTTCACGGAGGGCGAGGACGACCCGCGCATCACCGCTATCCGCGTGATCCCGCGCCAGGGCTACTACTGGGACAACAAGCATGGCGACGCGGTGGCCGGCGCCAAGGTGGTGGTCGGCGCGGTGCTCGGCAAGACGCTCGACGATTCGATCGAGGGCACGCTCAGCTTCTGACGGGCGGGCTTTGCGATGCCGCAGTTGCACTTCGTCGTCGTCACCATCGGCTCGGCCGGCGACCTGTTTCCCTTCATGCGCGTGGCGCTGGCGCTGCGCGAGGGCGGACACCGGGTCAGCATGCTCGGGCCGGTACAGCATGCGCCTTTCGTGGAGCCGACCGGCCTGACCTTCCACGGCCTGCCGGCCGACGAAGCGGTGCTCGACCATCCCGACCTGTGGCACCCCACGCGCGGCCTGGCCGTGGTGTGGCGCGCCACGCGCCCGGCGATGGCGCAGATTCCCGCTTTCGTGGCCGCGCTGCCGCAGGACGAGCAGGTCGTGCTGCTGGCGCATCCGCTCGCGCTGCCGGAAGCGGACCTGTGTCGTGCGCAGCGGCCCGGCCTGAAAGTCGCGGCAATCTACCTGGCGCCATCCAACCTGCCGACCGTGCATGACCCGCTCATACTCGGGCCGTATCCGGTGCCGCGCTGGGTGCCGCTGGGCGCGCGCCGCTGGCTGTGGCGACGCACCGGCAAAGCCCTGATCGATCCGGTTTCGCTGCCCGACGTGAACGCGGCGCGGGCCTCGCACGGGCTGGCGCCGGTCGCCAGCCTGATCGAACACATCGTGCAGGTGCCCGACCTGTCCGTGACCCTGTTCCCCGACTGGTTTGCGCCGACCCAGCCAGACTGGCCGCAGCCTTTGGCGCGCGCCGGCTTTCCCTTGTTCGACCCATCGCCCCAGGCCGAGCTGTCGCCGCAAGTGGCGCGCTTCCTGGAGGAGGGGCCCAAGCCGGTGGTGTTCACGCCCGGCACCGGCAACCGCCAGGCGGCCCATTACTTCCGCTGCGCCCTGGACGCCTGCGCCCGGCGTGGCCTGCGCGCCATCCTGTTGACGCCGCACCGCGAGCAGCTGCCGGCCCAGCTGCCGACGCCGGTGCTGTGGCAGGACTACGTGCCGCTGCGCGCCTTGCTGCCGCACGTGGCGGCGCTGGTGCACCATGGCGGCATCGGCACCACGGCCGAAGCCCTGCGCGCCGGCACGCCGCAGCTGGTGGTGCCGCTGGCGCACGACCAGTTCGACAACGCGGCAAGGGTGAGGGCGCTGGGTGTGGGCGCCAGCCTGAACGCCGCTCGACTGACATCACGGCGGCTCGAGAAGCGGCTGGCAGAAGTTGTTGACAATAATGATGTGAACGAAGCCTGCCGCAAGGTCGCCGCGCTATGCGGACCGGCGGACCTGGCGCCCATGTGCGAGCGCTTGACCTCGCTTGTGCGCTGAACTGTTGCTAAACGCACGGACAATTCCTTGGACGTCGGCTGTAATACGGGATCGACCTCACGATGCCGGGGAAATCATGCGCGACAAGCCGACGGGCCACAAGCACGACCATTCTTCCACCGCGGGCGAAAGCCGCGCAGGCTACGTCCGGGTGCGCGGCGCCCGCGAACACAACCTGAAGAATGTCGACGTCGACATCCCGAGGGGCAGCCTGGTGGTGTTTACCGGCGTGTCCGGCTCGGGCAAGTCCTCGCTCGCCTTCGGCACCCTGTACGCGGAAGCCCAGCGCCGCTACCTGGAATCGGTGTCGCCCTATGCGCGCCGCCTGTTCCACCAGATGCCGGTGCCCGAGGTCGACGAGATCGACGGCCTGCCGCCGGCGGTGGCCCTGCAGCAGCAGCGCGGTTCGCCCACCGCGCGCTCTTCGGTGGGGAGCGTGAGCACGCTGTCGAATTCCCTGCGCATGCTGTATTCGCGCGCCGGCGACTATCCGCCTGGCCAGGAACTCTTGTACGCGGAGTCCTTTTCGCCGAATACGCCGGAAGGCGCCTGCCCGCAGTGCTCGGGCCTGGGCCGGGTCTACGAAGTGACGGAACAATCGCTGGTGCCGGACGATTCGCTCACCATCCGCGAGCGCGCGGTGGCCGCCTGGCCGCCGGCCTGGCATGGCCAGAACCTGCGCGACATCCTCGTCACCATGGGTTACGACGTCGATACCCCCTGGCGCGACTTGCCGAAGAAGGACCGCGACTGGATCCTGTTCACCGACGAGACCCCGACCGTGCCGGTCTACGCCGGCCTCACGCCCAAGGAAACGAAGGCGGCGCTCAAGCGCAAGGACACGCCCAGCTACCAGGGCACCTTCACCGGCGCGCGCCGCTACGTGCTGCAGACCTTCGCCAATACCGAAAGCGCCTCGATGAAGAAGCGCGTGGCGCGCTACATGGTCTCGACCGAATGCCCGCTGTGCCGCGGCAAGCGCCTGCGCCAGGAAGCGCTGTCGGTCACCTTTGCCGGCATCGACATCATGGAACTGTCGCGCATGCCGCTGGCGCGGCTCAGCGAGCTGTTGCAGCCCTACGCGGCGGGCGAGGCGGCCAAGGACAAGACCCGCGCAAAAGAACACCCCGAACAGATGATCGTTACCCAGCGCATCGCACAGGACCTGTGCGCGCGCCTGCGCGTGCTGCTCGACCTGGGCCTTGGCTACCTGGCGCTGGAACGCAGCACGCCGACCCTGTCGCCGGGCGAGCTGCAGCGCCTGCGCCTGGCGACCCAGGTGCGCTCCAACCTGTTCGGCGTGGTCTACGTGCTGGACGAGCCTTCGGCCGGCCTGCACCCGGCCGATACCGAAGCCCTGCTCGACGCGCTCGCACAGTTGAAGAGCGCCGGCAACTCGCTGTTCGTGGTCGAGCACGCGCTCGACGTGATCCGCCAGGCCGACTGGATCGTCGACGTCGGCCCGCAAGCGGGCGAGAAGGGCGGGCAGGTGCTGTACAGCGGCGAACCCGACGGATTGAAGAAGGTCGCGGACTCGCAGACGCGGCGCTACCTGTTCAACGAAGCGCCATTGGAAAAACGCGCGCCGCGCCAGCCGCTCGGCTGGCTGCGCCTGGAGGGCGTGCGCCGCAATAACCTCGACGGCATCAGCGCCGACTTCCCGCTCGGCGTGCTGACGGCCGTCACCGGCGTGTCCGGTTCCGGCAAGTCGAGCCTGGTCAGCCAGGTGCTGGTGGAGCTGGTCAGCGCCGCCCTCGGCCAGGGCGCGCCGGAGACCGATGCCCCGGAGGTCGAAGAACCGGGCCTGGAACAGGAAGCCGCCTTGCCGCTCGAAGGCCGCATCGTCGCCGGCATGGAGGGGATACGGCGCATGGTGCGGGTCGACCAGAAGCCGATCGGCCGCACCCCGCGCTCCAACCTGGCCACCTATACCGGCCTGTTCGACCAGGTGCGCAAGCTGTTTGCCGCCACGCCGGACGCGAAGAAGCGCCGCTATGACGCCGGCCGATTCTCCTTCAACGTGGCCAAGGGGCGCTGCGAGCACTGCGCCGGCGAGGGTTTCGTCATGGTCGAGCTGCTGTTCCTGCCCAGCGTGTATGCGCCATGCCCGACCTGCGAAGGCGCGCGCTACAACGCCAAGACCCTGGAGGTGCGCTACCGCGGCAAGAACATCGCCGAGGTGCTGGGCATGACGGTGGGCGAGGCGATTCGCTTCTTCGAGGGCGAGCCGCTAGTGGAGCGCTCGCTCGAGGTGCTGCGTGAAGTCGGCCTGGACTACCTGCGCCTGGGCCAGCCGGCGACCGAACTGTCGGGCGGCGAGGCGCAGCGCATCAAGCTGGCGGCCGAGCTGCAGCGCGCCGGGCGCGGCAATACCCTGTACGTGCTGGACGAGCCGACCACCGGCCTGCACCCGCGTGATGCCGACCGCCTGGTGGCGCAATTGAACCGCCTGGTCGACGCCGGCAACACGGTGATCGTGGTCGAGCACACCATGCGCGTGGTGGCGGGCTGCGACTGGGTGATCGATGTCGGCCCTGGAGCGGGCGACGAGGGGGGCAAGCTGATCTGCGCCGGGCCGCCGGAAGAGGTGGCGCGCTGCAAGGCCAGCCGCACGGCGCCGTATCTTGCGACCCACCTTGCATAAAGGATTCGTCGGAATCTAATTTCCGTATTAACAATTGAGATGTCGATCATTCATCCAATTGTGTGACGGAAAATACGACCATGCGTTACACTTGGGATATTTTTTCCCTAACTTTTCGTCACGCATGGCCGGCCCCTCCATCGATAATTCACAATTTCGCCGCATCCTGAGCCGCAACGTCGCCCTGCCGCTGGGAATGAGCGTCGTCACCGCGATCGTGTTCGTCGGCATCATCGCTTACCTGATCAATGTCCTGAACCGGGTCGAGCATTCCGAGCGCGTGATCGGCAGTACGCAGGAAACCAGCAAGCTGGTGGCCGAGATGGAAACCGGCATGCGCGGCTACCTGCTGGCCGGCGACGAGGCCTTCCTGTCGCCCTACCTGCTGGCGCTGCAGCGCGTGCAGAACGGCTTGCTGGGCGTGGCCGAGATGGTGTCCGACAATCCGCAGCAGCTCGAGCGGGTCAAGCGCATCCAGGCGGCGCAGACGCAATGGAAGGACTACGCGGCCGAGATGATCGAACGGCGCCGCCGCAACGATCCGGCCTACCTGGACGCGGTGCGCAGCGGCCGCGGCAAGATCCTGACCGACGAGATCCGCCGCACCTACGATGAATTCCTCGACGTCGAGCGCCGCCAGCTTCGCGATCGCAACGACGAGGCGCGCCGTGTCACGACCTGGTCGGTGATCTCCTTCCTGCTTCTCAGCCTGCTGGTGGGCGGCGGCCTGGCCATGTTCGGGCGCCGCCAGCTGGTCATGCTGTCGAATTCCTACCAGGAGACGCTGGAGCACGAGGCCGAGCACAACGCCCAGCTGCGCCACCAGGACTGGCTGCGTTCCGGCCAGACCGAGCTGGCCGCGCTGTGCGCCGGCATCCATTCGCTGGAACCGCTGGCCGAGGCCGTGCTGGGCTACCTGGTCCGCTACCTGGACGGTGCGGTCGCATCCATGTACGTGCACGGCGAGGACGGCGTCCTGCGCCGCATCGGCGCCTACGGCTTCGCCTTCGACAAGGCCGACGACGCCCAGGTCATCATGCCGGGCCATTCGCTGGCCAGCCGGGCGGCGATCGAGGGCCGCCTCCTGGTGCTGCACGACCTGCCTGACGGCTACATCAAGGTGGCCTCGAGCCTGGGCGACGCGCCGCCGCGCGAACTCGTGATCGCCCCGGTGCACAACCACGGCAAGATCAAGGGCGTGATCGAGATCGGTTTCCTGCATCCCGTGAGCGCGCGCGACCGCGAGTTCATGGAACTGATCGCTTCGGCGGTCGGCGCTTCGATGGCCGCGGTGCTGTACCGCCTGCGCCTGCAGCATGCGCTGGAAGAGACCCAGACCCTGAACGAGGAACTGCAGGTCCAGCAGGAAGAGCTGCGCACCGCCAACGAGGAGCTGGAAGAGCAGTCGCGCGCGCTGGAAGAATCGCAGACCGCGCTGGAAAACCAGCAGTCCGAGCTGCGCGCCACCAACGACCAGCTGGCCGAGCAGGCGCTGAACCTCGACATGAAGAACGCGGCCCTCACCGGCGCCCAGGACCAGCTGCGCCAGCGCGCGCTGGAGCTGGAACGCGCCAGCCGCTACAAGTCCGAATTCCTGGCCAATATGTCGCACGAGCTGCGCACGCCGCTCAACAGCTCGCTGATCCTGGCCAAGCTGCTCGCCGACAACGCCAGCGGCAACCTCAATGACGAGCAGGTGCGCTTCGCCCAGACCATCTACTCGGCCGGCAACGACCTGCTGCACCTGATCAACGACATCCTCGACATCTCGAAGGTCGAGGCGGGCAAGCTCGAGCTGGTGCCGGAAGAGGTGCCGCTACGCCGCATGGTCGAGGGCCTGGCGCGCACCTTCGAGCCGCTCGCACGCCAGAAGGCGCTCGAGTTCAGCGTGGCGATCGACCCGAACGTGCCGGCCGCCATCACCACCGACCGCCAGCGCGTCGAGCAGATCCTGAAGAACCTGTTGTCCAACGCGGTGAAATTCACCGACAAAGGCCGGGTCGCCATGACCGTGGGCGTGACGCCCGAGGGCTGGGTGCAGTTCGGCGTGCGCGATTCCGGCATCGGCATCGCCCAGGACCAGCAGGACAGGATTTTCGACGCCTTCCACCAGGCCGACGGCACCACCAGCCGCCGCTTCGGCGGCACCGGCCTGGGCCTGTCGATCTCGCGCGACCTCACCAACCTGCTGGGTGGCAACTTGAGCGTATCGAGCCAGCCGGGCGAGGGCAGCCTGTTCACCTTGAGCCTGCCGCGCAACGGCGCGGTGGCGGCCACCCCGCCGGCGGCGCCGGCCCTGAATGCCCCGCAGCCGGCCCCGCTGGCGACGCCGGCGCCGACCAGTGCTCCGGCGTCGATGGAGCCGGCCGCCAGCTTCGCGGACGACCGCGACCTGCCTGCCGCAGGCACCCGTACCGTGCTGGTGATCGAGGACGAACCCGAATTCGCGCGCATCCTGTTCGACCTGGCGCACGAACTCGACTACCGCTGCCTGGTAGGCCTCAGCGCCGGCGAGGGCCTGGCGCTGGCCGCCAGCCAGAAGCCGGACGCGGTGCTGCTCGACATCCGCCTGCCGGACAGCTCCGGCCTGTCGGTGCTGCAGCAGCTGAAGGACAACCCGGCCACCCGCCACATCCCGGTGCACATCGTCTCGAGCATGGAAAACGGCGGCGAGGCCCTGCACCTGGGCGCGATCGGCTATGCGCTGAAACCCACCAGCCGCGAGCAGCTGGAAGAGGTGTTCCGCAAGCTGCAGGAGAAATCGAGCCAGAAGATCAAGCGCGTGCTGCTGGTCGAGGACGACGAGCGCCAGCGCGAGAGCGTGGTGCAGCTGATCGCCGACACCGATGTCGAGATCCGGGCGGTCGGCATGGGCGGCGACGCCCTGGCCCTGCTGAAGGAGCAGATCTTCGACTGCATGATCATCGACCTGAAACTGCCCGACATGCAGGGCGGCGAGCTGCTCGAGCGCATGGCCAGCGAGGAAGTCTGCTCCTTCCCGCCGGTGATCGTGTACACCGGCCGCAACCTGACCCGTGATGAAGAGGCCGAGCTGCTCAAGTATTCGCGCTCGATCATCATCAAGGGCGCGCGTTCTCCCGAGCGCCTGCTGGACGAGGTGACCCTGTTCCTGCACAAGGTGGAAAGCGAGCTCTCGTCCGAGCGCCAGACCATGCTCAAGGCCGTGCGTGGACGCGACCGCGTGTTCGAAGGGCGTACCATCCTGCTGGTGGACGACGACGTGCGCAACGTGTTCGCGCTCACCAGCGCGCTCGAATCGCGCGGCGCCAAGGTCGAGGTGGGCCGCAATGGCTTCGAAGCCATCGCCAAGCTCGACGAGGTGCCGGGCATCGACCTGGTGCTGATGGACGTGATGATGCCGGGCATGGACGGGCTGGAAGCGACCCGCCGCATCCGCGCGGACGGCCGCTTCGACCGCCTGCCGATCATCGCGATCACGGCCAAGGCGATGAAGGACGACCAGGAGCAGTGCCTGGCCGCCGGCGCCAACGATTACCTGGCCAAGCCGATCGACCTCTCCCGCCTGTACTCGCTGTTGCGGGTGTGGATGCCGACACTGGAACGCATTTGAGCACGCCAATGAGCCCCATCGATCCGACACCGCCGGACGACTTCGACATCGAGCTGAAGATGCTGGTCGAAGCCGTCTACCTGAAGTACAACTACGACTTCAGGGACTATACGGGTGCTTCGCAGAAGCGGCGCATCCTGGTGGCCATGCGCGAGATGGACTGCGATACCGTCTCGAGCCTGCAGGCCAAGGTGATGCACGAGCCGGACGGCTTCGCCCAGCTGCTGCAGTACCTGACGATTCCGGTTACCGAGATGTTCCGCGACCCGGAATACTGGCTGGCGCTGCGCGAGCACGTGGTGCCTTTTCTCAAGACCTATCCCTCGCTGAAGGTGTGGGTGGCCGGCTGCAGCACCGGCGAGGAGGTGTATTCGCTGGCGATCCTGTTGCAGGAAGAAGGCCTGCTCGACCGCGCCATCATCTACGCCACCGACATCAACCCGGAATCGCTGGAGGCGGCGCGGCGCGGCGTGTTCAACCTCGAACGCATGCGCCTGTACACCGAGAACTACCAGAAGGCCGGCGGCAAGCGGGCTTTTTCCGACTACTACACGGCGGCCTACAACGGCGCGCTGTTCGACCGCGCCCTGATCGAGAACGTGACCTTCGCCGACCACAGCCTGGCCACCGACACCGTGTTCTCGGAGACCCATTTCGTCAGCTGCCGCAATGTGCTGATCTATTTCAACCGCAAGCTGCAGGACCGCGTGCTCGGCCTGTTCCACGAGTCGCTGTGCTACCGCGGCTTCCTGGGCCTGGGCAGCAAGGAGAGCATCGAGTTCTCCAGCTATGCCGACCGCTTCGACGTGCTGGCCCGGCGCGAGCGCATCTACCGCAAGGGTGCGCTGTGAGCATTCCGGCGAGCGCCCTGGCGGACGTTGGCGCGGCCCTGCGCGGCCGCCGCGTGGAGCTGGTCGTCATCGGCGGCTCGGCCGGCGGCGTCGATGCGCTGTTCCAGCTGCTGCCCAGCATCCCGGCTGGCTTTCGCTCCACTGTCGTGTGCATCCTGCACGTGCCGGCCGACCGCGACAGCCGCCTGGCCGAGCTGTTCGAGATGCGCGCCGCGCTGCCGGTGCGCGAGGCGCGCGACAAGGAGCAGCTGGAACCCGGCGTGATCTATTTCGCCGGATCGGGCTATCATCTGTCGGTCGAGCGCGACCGCTGCTTCTCGCTCAGCTGCGAGCCGCCGGTGCAGTTCGCGCGCCCGGCGATCGACGTGCTGATGGAATCCGCTGCCGACGCCTACGGCCCGGCCCTGGCCGGCATCCTGCTGACCGGCGCCAACCACGACGGCGCCGACGGCATGTGCCATATCCGCGAGCGCGGCGGACTGACCGTCGTGCAGGACCCGGACGAGGCCCAGGCCAGCGCCATGCCGATCGAGGCGATCCGGCGCTGCGCGCCCCATCTCGTGCTGCCGCTGTCCGGTATCCGGACACTGCTTCCCATGCTGAGGAACTTATGAGCTCGCAAGACCCTAGCAAACTTTTGATCGTCGACGACCTGCCGGAAAACCTGCGCGCCCTCGACGCCCTGATCCGCGGCGAAGGACGCCTCGTCTTCCAGGCTTCCACGGGCGAGGAGGCGCTGGCGCTGATGCTGGAACACGATTTCGCGCTGGCCATCCTCGACGTCCAGATGCCGGGGATGGACGGCTTCGAACTGGCCGAAATGATGCGCTCCACGTCCCGTACCCGCGCCATCCCGATCGTGTTCGTGTCGGCCGCCGGCCGCGAGCTGAACTACGCCTTCAAGGGCTACGAGACCGGCGCCGTCGACTTCCTCTACAAGCCGCTCGACTCGGACGCGGTGCGCAGCAAGGTCAACGTGTTCGTCACGCTCGACCAGCAGCGCCGCCAGATGCAGCGCCAGATGGCCGCGATCGAGCGCAGCCGCCAGGAACAGGAAACCCTGCTGCGCGAACTGAACCAGACCCAGGAAGAGCTGCAGCGCTCGCTGCGCATGCGCGACGAATTCATGTCGCTGGTGGCGCACGAGCTGCGCACGCCGCTCAACACCCTGTTCCTGGAAGCGCAGATGCGCAGCCTGCAGCTCAAGCGCGGCACCCTGGCCACCATCAAGCCCGACCAGTTCGAAGCTATGATCAAGCGCGACGAGCGCCAGATCAAGGCCATGATCCGCCTTATCGACGACATGCTCGACGTCTCGCGCATGCGCAGCGGCCAGCTGTCGATCCGTCCGGGCCAGGTGCAGCTGATGGATCTATTGGAACGCGTGGTCAGCGACCTGTCGCTGCAGGCGGCGGCCACCGGCTGCAAGCTGTCGCTGCAGCCGCATCCGCCGGTGGAGGGCTGCTGGGACGAGTTCCGCATCGAGCAGGTGGTGGTCAACCTCTTGACCAATGCGCTGCGCTATGGCGGCGGGCAGCCGGTCGAGGTGAGCGTGCAGTACGCCGACGACACGGTGCGGATCGACGTGCGCGACGAGGGCAAGGGCATCGCCCAGAGCGACCTGGAACGCATCTTCGAGCCCTACGAGCGCGGCGCCCGCAACGGCGAGCCCAAGGGCCTGGGCCTGGGACTGTACATCTCGCGCCAGCTGGCGATCTCGCACGGCGGCGAATTGCGCGTGAGCAGCAAGCCGGGGGAGGGCTCGACCTTCTCCTTGATCCTGCCGACCTGCGAGCAGACGGTCGATACGGCCACCACGGCCTGATCTCTTCCATACCGTGGGATGGGCCGCTTTGCCGCCCACCCACGAAACCATCCTGTAACACAGCCCACGTATCCTCCTCAATCGAAGCGTGGGTTGCATCACGCTGTCGTTTCGTCCACACTCACAGATTGGGCTGGCTTGCCGGCTCGATAATCCCTTCAAGGGGAGAGCAATACTTGCTCGATAGTTAAAATCAATCGGCGGTATCGCATCAATCAATTTCACAAAAGACGCTCAGGTCGGTACACTGGCGTCTATCAAATCTTTTAACCACCCGAAAACAGGAGATTACATGTCCCTCATCAACACCCAGATCAAGCCGTTCAAAGCCACCGCTTACCACAACGGCAAGTTCATCGATCTGACGGAAGAGAACTTCAAGGGCACCTGGTCGGTTCTGATGTTCTACCCGGCTGACTTCACCTTCGTCTGCCCGACCGAACTGGAAGACCTGGCTGCCTTCCAGCCTGAATTCGAAAAGATGGGCGTGAACGTCTACGGCGTGTCGACCGACAGCCACTTCGCCCACAAGGCATGGCACGACACCTCGGACGCCATCAAGAAAGTGAACTACCCGCTGATCGGTGACCCGACCGGCACCCTGTCGCGCAATTTCGAAGTCATGATCGAAGAAGAAGGCATGGCACTGCGCGGCACCTTCGTGATCAATCCGGAAGGCCAGATCAAGGTCATGGAAGTGCACGACAACGGCATCGGCCGCGACGCTTCGGAACTGATGCGTAAAGTCAAGGCTGCCCAGTACGTCGCTTCGCACCCGGGTGAAGTGTGCCCGGCCAAGTGGACCGAAGGCGCAGAAACCCTGACCCCGTCGCTGGACCTGGTCGGCAAGATCTAAATAGCAGTTCAGTAGTACTGTCCCGGGCCGCCGTGGGCGGCCCGGTGCATTTCAGGGATCCGTTTTGGATCCCAGGCACCGCCATACACTTAAACAACAACGTCATAGTCGAGGAAAATATCATGCTGGACGCAACCCTCAAGAAGCAGTTGCAGGCCTATCTGGAAAAAGTGGTGCAGCCGATTGAGCTCGTTGCATCGCTGGATGATTCGCCGAAAGCGCGCGAAATGGATGAACTGCTCCGCGAAATCGCCGCGTTGAGCGACAAGATCACCGTGCGCACCGACGGCACCAACGCCCGCAAGCCTTCGTTCTCGATCAAGCGCGTGGGCACCGATATCGCCGTGGATTTCGCCGGCATCCCGCTCGGCCACGAATTCAGCTCGCTGGTGCTGGCGCTGCTGCAGGTGGGCGGCCACCCGATCAAGCTGGACCAGGCCGTCATCGACCAGATCAAGAACCTGGACGGCGACTACGTATTCGAAACCTTCATCTCGCTGAGCTGCCATAACTGCCCGGAAGTGGTGCAGGCCCTCAACGCGATGTCGGTCATCAACCCACGCATCAAGGTCGTCGCCATCGACGGCGGCGTGTTCAAGAGCGAAGTCGAAGCGCGCCAGATTATGGCGGTACCGATGATGTTCCTGAACGGCCAGCACTTCGGCCAGGGCCGCACCAGCGTGGAAGAGATCCTGTCGAAGATCGACACCGGCGCCGGCGCCCGCAAGGCGGCTGAGCTGAACCAGAAAGACCCGTTCGACGTGCTGATCGTCGGCGGCGGTCCTGCCGGCGCGGCCGCGGCGATCTACGCCGCCCGCAAGGGCATCCGCACCGGCGTGCTGGCCGACCGCTTCGGCGGCCAGGTGCTGGACACGCTCGCCATCGAGAACTTCGTCTCGATGAAGGAAACCGACGGCCCGAAGTTCGCCGTCGCCCTGGAAGAGCACGTCAAGCACTACGAAGTCGACATCATGAACACCCAGCGCGCCAACAAGCTGGTCGAAGGCAAGATGATCGAGGTGCACACCGAAACCGGCGCGGTATTGAAGAGCAAGTCGGTGATCATCGCCACCGGCGCCCGCTGGCGCGAGATCAACGTGCCGGGCGAGCGCGAGTACCGCAACAAGGGCGTGGCCTACTGCCCGCACTGCGACGGCCCGCTGTTCAAGGGCAAGCGCGTGGCCGTGATCGGCGGCGGCAACTCGGGCGTGGAAGCGGCGATCGACCTGGCGGGCATCGTCAAGGAAGTGACCCTGATCGAGTTCGGCGCCGAACTGCGTGCCGATGCGGTCCTGCAGCGCAAGCTCTACTCGCTGAAGAACGTCACCGTGATCAAGTCGGCCCAGACCACCGAGATCCACGGCGACGGCAAGATCGTCAACGGCCTGTCGTACAAGGACCGCAACAGCGGCGAACTGAAGCGCGTCGACCTGGAAGGCGTGTTCGTCCAGATCGGCCTGGTGCCGAACGCCGAATGGCTGAAGGGCACGCTGGACCTGTCGGCGCACGGCGAAATCGAAGTCGACGCCAAGGGCCAGACCTCGATCCCGGGCGTGTTCGCGGCCGGCGACGTGACCACGGTGCCGTTCAAGCAGATCGTGATCGCGGTGGGCGAGGGCGCCAAGGCCTCGCTGGCGGCCTTCGATTACCTGATGCGCCTGCCGGTGGAAGAAGAGAGCACTGCCGAGGAAGCCAAGGCAGCTTAAGCAACACCAGGAACGCCATTCCCGACTTGGGGATGGCGTTTTTTTTAGGCGCTGTCCTCCTTAGCTATGGATGACTCCGAACGCGAGACGCAGCAAGTGCTCCACCGTCGTGATCCGTCCAGCGTCGAGCGCCCGGCGCCAGCCCAGGTAGTTCGGCAGGTAGCGCGAAGCGACTCCGCGGAAGCGGCTCAACCATTGCCGGAAGCGCTGGTGATAGGCGTTCACATTCTGCACATGGATGGCGCCGGCAACGCCGCTGCGTACCCGCACGCCGGCACGCAGGTTCACCGCCTGGTGCGCAATGCCATGCTTGCGGGCGAAACTGCGGTACGCCCCATGGCCGTCGCTGACCAGCAGTACCTGCCGGTCGAGCCGGGGCAGCAGGTGTCGNTCCAGCTGCGCGGCCGTCAAGGCGCCTCGGCCGACCACGGCATCGACGGTCTGGCCACTGCGGTCGCGCGCTACCAGAATGCAGTCGAGCTCGCGTGAGATGCCGCGCTTGCCTGCTCGGCCGCCACGCCGGCGTGCCGGTCGATCCAGCTTGCGCGCGCCTTTCTGCGATTCCAATATGAACATTTCGTCCGCCTCGGCGATGCCGCCCAGGCGCGTCGGCTGGTCATGCCTGGGTCGCTCCAGGAAGCGGTGGCGCCAGCGAAAGGCGGTGTTGCGGTGTATGCCGACCTCGCCGGCGGCGGCGCGCACCGATGTCGAGTCGAGCACGGTGCCCAGGTAATCGAGCCATTTTTCACGCAGCCGCAGCCGCGCCAGCGGCGTGCCGCTCAGGTCGTTATAGGTGCGGCTGCAGGCGCGGCAGCGGTAGCGCTGCANGCCNTTNGCTTGCCCATGCCGGTNGTAACGTTCGCNGGCGCAGTNGGGGCAGCGGCGCTGCGTGCCGCCGATCTGGCCGATGAGGGCGATCACCTGGTCCAGCCCGGCAGCGGGATGCAGGGCGGTCAGCGTTTGCAGGCGCTGGGGCAGGTTNAGTGCGGGGAGTCTGGCAAACCACTTCTTGAAATATGATGCGCGCATGGTCGTTCCCGTCTGTGGTGACAGNCGTTCGACCAGGAAGCAGCTCAGCAGTTCCGCGCTCATCCATAGTTAAGGTTGACAGCGCCATAAAAAACGCCAGCCGCATCGGCTGGCGCGTAGGTCCGGACCGCCCCGCTTACTCGGCCTTGTCTTGCTGGGCCTGCAACTGCTCGCGCAGCTGCTGAGCGTTCGAATGCGTGTAGTCCTTGTTGAACTCGGCCTTGACCAGCTTCTGGATTTGCGGATCGAGGTTCTGGCGCAGGGTGCCCAGGAATTCGGGCGAAGCCGCGATGACCAACTGCTGATAACGCCCCTCCTGATGGGCTTTCAGAAGGAACTCCGACACGTCCTTGGCAAACAGTTCGTTCGCGTGCTGGTCCGGCGTCTGCGCCGGCTGGTACATGCTGGTCGGCGCCCCCGCCTTGGCATTGTGCTGGAAGCCGGCCGGTTGGTGGCCACCGATGCTGTGGCGGCTGTCCCCGGCAGATCTCGGGCTGAGCCGGTCGGTCTCGGTGTCCACCGTGCGCAGCTGCGCCGCGGAATTGACCATGTCTTCGATTTCCAGCAACGGCTCAGACGCAGCGGACTCGGCGAAGAACCTCGCGCGGCCATTGTTGGCCGAAAGAATCCAGGTTGTTGGCATGCTACCCCCTGTCAGTAGTGAATCGTTAGTATCGTTCTCAGGCGGCCAGAAGTGGCGCCCGGAAACAAGGTATGGCGCGGCAATCGGCATGCGACTCCCGTGCATGTCGATCAGGCTATGAACCCAGTATATCGCCGCTTCCGGAACCCCGGCGCACCGACGCGGCCCTGCCGTGCGCACGCATGAGCATCGGGAAAAACAGGGCTGGATTTCCGACGGCGCTGGCTTAAGCTGAAGTTACCCGGCACCGAATCTTCCCGTCTCCCTGCCTGTCCAAACATGCACCCGCTGCCGGGTATTTCTCAGGAGACTGTCATGACCCAACCCAGTACTTCCACCCCCTCGCCGCGCCAGCCGCTCGACGCCACCGTTCCCGACTATGCCGCCATCAAGCAGCGCCAGCAGGCCACGTGGGCGAGCGGCGACTTCGCCATCATCGGCGTCACGCTGCAGATTGTCGGCGAGTCGCTCGCCGAAGCCGCCGACGTCCGTGCCGGCGAGCGCGTGATCGACATCGCGGCCGGCAACGGCAATGCCACGCTCGCCGCCGCCCGCCGCTTCGCGCGCGTCACCTCGACCGACTACGTGCCGGCCCTGCTCGACAAGGGCCGCGCCCGCGCCGCGGCCGAAGGATTGACGGTCGAGTTCCGTGAAGCCGATGCCGAGGCCTTGCCCTTCTACGACGGCAGCTTCGACGTCGCGCTGTCGACCTTCGGGGTGATGTTCGCCCCCGACCATGCGCGCTGCGCCAGCGAAATGATGCGGGTGGTACGCGGCGGCGGGCGCATCGCCATCGCCAGCTGGACGCCGGAGGGCTTCATCGGCCAGCTGTTCAAGACGGCCGGGCGCCATGTGCCGCCACCGGCCGGGCTGGTGTCGCCCGCCATGTGGGGCAAGGAAGACTATCTGCGCCAGCTGTTCGGCATGGAGGCGGCCAGCATCCGTGCCCAGCCGAAAATGTTCAACTTCCGCTACGCTTCGGGAGCGCACATGATCCAGGTGTTCCGCGACTACTACGGACCGGTGCACAAGGCTTTCGCCGCGCTCGACCCGGCTGGCCAGCAGGCGTTGGAGCAGGACATGCTTGCCTTGCTCGACCGTCACAACACGGCAGGCGACAACTCGCTGGTGGTGCCGGCCGAGTACCTCGAAGCCGTCATCATCAAGCGTACGCCTGACGTTCTTCATTAGGCTCCAGTCCCGCCACCGCCGCGCGCACGCATGGCGGTTGGTGGCAGGCCGGCGCGGCAGTACAATCGAACGCATCCAACCGAGAAAGGGTGCCATGCGTTCCGCCGCCGCCGTCCTGTCCTGCCTCCTGCTCGCCGCCCTGCCGGTCAGCGCCCAGACCGAAGTGCGGATCGGCACGGCTTCGCCGCTGTCGGGTCCCGGCGCCCACCAGGGCAAGGACATCGAGAACGGCGCCCGCATGGCGATCGACGAGCTGAACGCCAAGGGCATCGCGATCGGCGGCAAGAAGATCAAGTGGGTGCTGCAGGCAGAGGACGACGCCAGCGACCCGAAGACCGGCACGGCGGTGGCCCAGAAGCTGGTCGATGCGCGCGTGGCTGCGGTCGTCGGACACCTGAACTCGGGGCCGACGGTGCCGGCCTCGAAGATCTATGCCAGCGCCGGCATCCCGCAGATCTCGCCGGCCGCCACCACGCCGGTGTACACGAACCAGGGCTACAAGACCGCCTTCCGGGTGGTGGCCAACGACAACCTGATCGGGCGCACGCTGGCGCGCCATGCGCTCGGCGCGCTCAAGGCAAAACGGATCGCCGTGATCGACGACCGCACCGCCTTCGGCCAGGGCCTGGCGGACCAGTTCGCGCGCGAAGTGCGCAGCAGCGGCGGCGCCACCATCGTCAGCCGCCAGTTCACCCACGACAAGGCGACCGACTTCAGCGCCATCCTGACCCAGATCCGCGCCCAGCGCCCGGACCTCATCTTCTACGGCGGCATGGACGCGGTGGCCGGCCCCATGCTCAAGCAGATGAAGACCCTCGGGGTGCAGGCAAAATTCGTGTCCGGCGACGGCGTCTGTTCCGAGAAGCTGCCGCTGCTGGCCGGCGACGCGCTGGGCGACGACAAGGTGTTCTGCGCGGTCGCGGGTGGCGTCACCGGCGCCCAGGAGGCGCGCTTCAACGCGTTCACCGAGCGCTTCCGCCAGCGCTACGGCACGCCGGTCGAGACCTATGCGCCCTATGCCTACGACGCGGTGATGGTGTTTGCCGACGCGATGCAGAAGGCCCAGTCGATGGAACCCGCACGCTTCCTGCCTGCGCTGGCGGCCATCCGGCACGAAGGGGTCACCGGCAGCATCGCCTTCGATGCCAAGGGCGACCTGCGTGACGCCGCGATGACCCTGTACACCTACCGCCAGGGCAAGAAGGTCAAGCTGCAGGTGGTGCGCGGAAAATAATCCCGGCAGGGCAGGAAGCCCGTATTGACAGGGCTTTTGAAACAACATGCATACAAAAATGGCCTTGGCATTGCTTCTCCAGTTCGATTAGGATCGTTCGGTTCCCAACACCAACAATCTGGAGAGAGAGATGAAACGTAGTCTGTGCAGCACTTTGATCGCAGGGCTGTTCGCAGTGGCGTCCCAAGCCGGCGCCCATGAAGCAAAGCCCGCGGCCCCGGCGCCGTCCGCGGCGCTGGCGGGCGCCACTTCCGGCATCGAAGTCACGGCCATGGACACCGGCGTGCGCGCACAGGATGACTTCTTCCGCTACACCCAGGGCAAATGGCTGAAGGACGTCGACATTCCGTCGGACCGTTCCAGCTGGAGCGCCTTCAGCATCGCGCAGGAGCGCGTCGAGCAGCAGGTCAGCGCCATCATCGGCGAAGCAGCGAGCCAGAAGAACGCCAAGGCCGGCTCGGAAGCCCAGAAGATGGGCGACTTCTACACCAGCTACGTGGACGAGAAGCGCCGCAATGAACTCGGCCTGGCGCCGCTCAAGGCGGAACGCGTCCGCATCGATGCGCTGAAGGACAAGCGCGAGCTGGCCGCCCTGATGGCACGCTTCGACCGCATCGACGTCGGCGGCCCGCTCGGCATGGGCGTCGGCCAGGACAACAAGGATTCGACCCGCTACATCATGGGCATCTCGCAGTCGGGCCTGGGCATGCCGAACCGCGACTACTACCTGCAGGACGAAGCGCGCCTGAAGGACATCCGCACCAAATACCAGGCGCACATCGGCAAGATGCTGGCGCTGGCCGGCCACCAGGACGCCGACGCCAAGGCTGCCCGGATCGTGGCGCTGGAAACCGAGATCGCGCGCTCGCAGTGGAGCGCGGTGGAGAACCGCGACCCGGTCAAGCGCTACAACAAGCACACCCTGGCCCAGCTGCGCACCCTGGCCCCCGGCATCGACTGGGACGCCTACCTGAAGGGCGTGGGCGCGGCCGGCAAGGTCGATGCCGTGATCGTCAGCCAGCCAAGCTATGTGGCCGCGCTCGACAAGCTGATCGCCGCGACGCCCCTGGACACCTGGAAGTCCTATTTCGAGTTCCGCCTGCTGAGCGCCTATGCGCCTTACCTGTCGCAGCCTTTCGTCGACGAGGGCTTCGCCTTCCGCGGCGGCGTGCTGGGTGGCGCCACTGTCAACCGCCCGGTCGAGAAGCGCGCGATCGCCGAGATCAACCGCAACCTGAGCGAGGTGGTGGGCAAGGCCTACGTGGCCCAGCATTTCCCGCCGGAGCGCAAGCAGCAGGTGCTGGACATGGCGAAGAACTTCATCACCGCCTTCGGCGAAGGTATCGACCAGCTGGAATGGATGTCGCCGGAAACCAAGAAGCAGGCCCACACCAAGCTGTCGAAGATCAACGTCAAGATCGGCTACCCGGACAAGTGGCGCGACTACTCGGGTCTGAAGATCGTGTGCGGGGACCTGGTCGGCAACGTGATGCGCTCGCGCGAGTTCGGCCATGACTACATGATGAACCGCCTCGGCAAGCCGGTCGACCGCAGTGTCTGGAGCATGTCGCCGCAGACCGTCAACGCCTACTACAGCCCGACCCTGAACGAAGTCGTGTTCCCGGCCGCGCGCCTGCAGTACCCGCTGTACGACGCCAACGCCGAACCGGCGGTCAACTACGGCTCGGTCGGCATCTCGATCGGCCACGAGATCAGCCACGCCTTCGATGACAAGGGTTCGCAGTACGACGGCGACGGCAACCTGCGCAACTGGTGGACCGAGGAAGATGCGAAGCAGTTCGCGGCACGCGGCAAGGTGCTGGTGTCGCAGTACGCCGGCTACAGCCCGCTGCCGGGCTACCACCTGAACGGCGAACTGACCCTGGGCGAGAACATCGCCGACAACGCCGGCGCCATCATGGCCAGCCGCGCCTACAAGATCTACCTGAAGGGCAAGCCCGGTCCGGTGATCGACGGCTTCACCGCCGAGCAGCGCATCTTCATGGGCCTGTCGCAGGCACGCAAGGGCAAGGCGCGCGACGCGGCCCTGATCTCGCAGGTCAAGTCGGATCCGCACTCGCCGTCGGAATTCCGCGTCAACGGCAGCCTGCGCAACCACCCGGGCTTCTACGAAGCCTTCGACGTCAAGCCGGGCGACAAGATGTACCTGGAGCCGAAGGACCGCGTGATCTTCTGGTAATGCTGCGCGCGGCCCGGGCAGCCCACCGAGCCCACCGGGGTCAGGTCTGACATTTAGACACGGGCTGAGCAGTACCATCGTGTAACGCTCGAGCTCGTGTCCGAATGTCAGACCTGACCCTCGGGAACTCGGGAATGCTGAAGGACCGTGTGATCTACTGGTAATCCTGGGACGGCGCGGTCGCTTGCGTGGCCGCGGCGATCGGCGATAATGCAGGTCGTCCACGCATTGTCAGCTGATTTCGCATGCATTATGCCCTCGAGGACATTGTCCGCCAGTTCGATTCGGCCACCTTCGCGCGTGGCGAGCGCTATGCCCGCCAGGGCATGGTTGTCGATGTCGACTTCTTCGACAGCATGATCACGGGCGAGGTCGAGGGCAGCTACAGCAATGTGTACGAGCAAAAAATCTTCGTCGAAGCCGGCCGCCACGGTATCAGGTTCGACAGCGATTGCAGCTGTCCGGTAGGGAGCGCCTGCAAGCACGTCGTCGCCGTGCTGCTGCATGGCCTGGAACAGCGCAAGGCCGGCGCAAGGGACGGCTTGCCGCCGATGGCCGAGCAATGGCTGCAGCAATTCGCCATGCTGCAGTCCTGTGTGCAGTCCGGCCCGCCGCCGGCGCCGAAAGAGCGGCTCATCTACGTTCTGGCACCCGAGCGCGGCGCCGGCATGCCGCGCCTGTACCTGTGCCGGGCGCGCTTGCGCAAGGACGGCGGTATCGGCAGTGTCGCTATCCAGAACGAGACGTATCACCTTCTCGCCACCAGACCTGCCTACGTCCAGGCCGAGGACGAAGAGCCGATCCGCCTGATCGCTGGATTGCATGCGGGAAGCCGGTACCTCGAAGCAGCCAGGCCGGCTGGCAGGCTGGGCGCGCGCTTGCTGGATCAGTTGTGTGCCGAAGGCAGGCTGTGGTGGGCGGAATCGAGCGCCAGCCTCAGGCGCGGCGACCTGCTCCTCGTTCAGCCGGGACCGCTATGCAGTGCGCAATTGTGCTGGCATGCAAACGACGTTGGTGGATCGGTCGAGCTGAGCTGGCGATGCGCGGACGGCAGCGCGGTCGGCCACGTACTGGCGACCGAACCGATGCGCTACTTCAAGGACGGCCTGCTGGGCGAACTCGTGCCGCCCGCTGCGCTCGCGGCGCTGCCACCGGAGGCGCTGCAGAAACTGGTGGATGCGGCACCGCGCCTGGCGCCGGAGCAGCGCACGCCCATGGCCGAGCGTTTCGTGGCGCTGGGACTGGACCGCATCCTGCCGCCGCCGCAAGCGCTGCAGACCCGCCGGCGCGACGACCTCCTGCCGACGCCCTTGCTGGTGCTGGACAGCCTGGGAACGAGCGTGCGCGGCAGGCTGCACTGGCATGACCATGCCATGCTGTTCTTTCACTACGACGGCATGCCGGCCGAAGAGGGTGAGACCGAGCTGCGCAGAATCGCGGATGGCGTTGTCGAACTCATCGAGCGCAATGTGCAGGCGGAAGCCGCGGCGCAGGCCATGCTTGCCGAACTCGGCTTCGCCGCGCCAGATGCGCAATCGGTGCTGGCGGACTATCCCGGCGCGCTGGTGCTGCCGGCCGAGGCGGCATGGGTACACTTCGCGCGGCATGGAGTGGTGCGCTTGCGCGCGGCCGGCTGGGAGATCGAGTTTGGCGGCAACTACCGCTACGAGCTGCTGGAAGTGCAGGAGTGGTACGCGGAACTGAACGAAGAAGGCGAGGGTGCCGGCGCCTGGTTCGCGCTCGAACTCGGCGTGCTGGTCGATGGCCGGCGCCATTCGCTGCTGCCCCTGCTGCTGGAAATGATTCGCGAGGCGCCCCGGGAGTTCGACGCCGCTACGCTGGCGGCCCGCGACGACAGCGGCGCACTCTTGGTAGAGTTGCCGGACTTCACCCGCGTCGCCTTGCCATGGGAGCGGGTCAAGCCCATCCTCGCCACGCTGGGCGAGCTGTATTTCAGCGACCGCATCGGGGAGGCGCTGCGCCTGCCGGTCATGGACGCCGCGCGCCTGGCCGAGCTGGAAGAGGTGGCACAGCTGCGCTGGATGGGCGGCGAGCGCCTGCGCGAGCTGGGACGGAAGCTGGAGGACTTCAAGGGGATGCGGCAAGTCGACCCGCCCATCGGCCTGCAGGCGACGCTACGCCCTTATCAGCAGACGGGTCTATCCTGGATGCAATTCTTGCGCGAGTATGGCTTTGGCGGCATCCTGGCCGACGACATGGGACTCGGCAAGACGATCCAGACCCTTGCCCACATCCTGGCCGAGAAGGAAGCCGGCCGGCTCGATGCCCCGGCGCTGGTGGTGGCGCCCACCAGCCTGATGGGCAACTGGCAGGCGGAAGCCGCCAGGTTCGCACCGGGATTGCAAGTGCTTCTCCTGCACGGCAAGGAGCGCTTGGCGCAGTTCGAGCGGATCGCCGGCGCCGACCTGGTGCTCACTACCTACCCGCTGCTGGCGCGCGACGAGGAAGCGCTACGCCGGCATCGCTACCACCTGTTAATCCTGGACGAGGCGCAGTACATCAAGAACAGCCGCTCCAAGGCGGCCCAGAGCGCCAGCCTGATCGAGGCAAGACATCGCTTGTGCCTGACCGGGACGCCGGTCCAGAATCACCTGGGCGAATTGTGGTCACAGTTTCATTTTCTGATGCCAGGATTGCTGGGTGAGGAGAAAGCCTTCAACGCGGCGTTCCGCAAGCCGATCGAACAGCAGGGCGACAGCTTGCGCAGGGACTTGCTGGCGCGGCGTGTCAGGCCGTTCATGTTACGGCGTACCAAGGACAAGGTGGCGACCGAGCTGCCACCCAAGACGGAGATCGTGCTGCCGGTCGAGTTCGGTGTGGCCCAGCGTGATCTATACGAAACCGTGCGGCTGGCGATGGACCGCAAAGTACGCGACGAGATCGACCGCAAAGGATTTGCGCGCAGCCAGATCGTGATCCTGGACGCCTTGCTCAAGCTGCGCCAGGTGTGCTGCGATCCGCGCCTGCTCAAGACCACCGGGGGGCGAGCCGACTCGGCGAAGCTGGGCGTGCTGATCGAACTGCTGGAGACCTTGCTGAGCGAGGGGCGCAAGATCCTGGTCTTCTCCCAGTTCACCAGCATGCTCGCCCTGATCGCGGAAGAATTGCGTGCACGTGCAGTCGAGTTCGTAATGCTCACCGGCGACACGGAAGTCCGCAGCGCGCCGATCGCCGCCTTCCAGCAGGGCCAAGCGGGGGTATTCCTGATCAGCCTGAAGGCGGGCGGCGTCGGGCTCAACCTGACGGCTGCCGATACGGTCATCCACTACGATCCGTGGTGGAACCCGGCCAGCGAAAACCAGGCCACCGACCGTGCCTGGCGCATCGGCCAGGAGCAGCCGGTGTTCGTCTACAAGCTGATCGCCCGCGGTACCGTCGAAGAAAAAATCCAGGACATGCAGCGCCGCAAGGGGGAGCTGGCGAAGGGCTTGCTGGATGCCGACGGCGGCCTGGCGCCCGCCATCGGCGTGGATGAGCTGCAGGCGATCTTCGCGCCGCTTCCGCCCTGATATCCGGAAGCGGCTGGTCGCCGTTCAGTCCTGAGCGGCCTCTGCAGGCATAGCCGTCCGCGACCGCTTCGCGCCGTACATGTCCTGGTCTGCACGCGACATCAACTCCTGCACGCTGCGGCCGTGATCGGGGTAGCAGGCGACCCCGATGCTGGCCGAGGTCGCCAGTACCAGCCCGTCGGCCAGGACGAAGGGAGCGGCCAGTGCCTGGCCGATCTTGTCCACCACCGGTGCCGTATCAAGCGGCAAGACGATATCCTCCAGCAAGACCACGAACTCGTCGCCGCCTACGCGGGCCAGGGTATCGCTGTCGCGCATGCAGGCCCCAATGCGGCGTGCGACTTCTTGCAGCAGGCGGTCTCCGGCCAGGTGACCGTGCAGGTCGTTGACCTGCTTGAAACGGTTCAGGTCAATGAACAGCAGCGCCAGCCTGGTATGGTGGCGCTGGGCGCGTGCGAGCGCCGTGGCGAGGCGGTCGTGGAACAGGCGCCGGTTGGGAAGGTGCGTGAGCTCGTCGTGCATCGCCATGAAGTGCAGGCGGGCCTGCATCTGCTTGCGCTGGACGGCGGCGGCAAGCTGGTCGGCCACGAACATCAGCAGGCTGCGGTCCTGGCCGCGGTATGTGGCGCCATCGTTCCCGCTGTGCAGGGCGAATACACCCAGCGTGTCCTGTGCAGCCCGCAGCGGCACCGCCAGCATGCATACGCCCGGCGCCGGCGCCGCGCCGTCCGCCTCGTCGGAGGGCCCCAGCAGCAGCGGCGCCTGCCTGGCCAGCACCTCGTCGCACAGGAGGCGCATCGGTTCGTCGAGTCCTGGGGCGCAGGCCCGGTAGGCAAAGCGCGCCGCGCCGGCCGCTTCATCGGACAGGGCCACCGCGCACCCGGCTGCGGGCAGCAGCTCGCCGACGATCTCGTGACTGCAGCGGAACAGGCCCGGCAGGTCGTCGCTCGCGTGGACGGCTTCGGACAGCGCATACAGGGCTGCCTGCATGGCTTGCGCCTGTTTCAGTTCGGTGATGTCGCGGGCGACCGCTATCCGTACCTGGTCGGCTTCCGACCAGCGTGCCGACCACATGATGTGGACGATGCCACCGTCCTTGCGCAGGTAGCGGTTCTCGAAATGAATGTGGGACCGGCCCTCCATGACGGCCTGTGCGGCGGCCAGGGTGCGCTCGCGGTCGGCAGGGAACACCAGCTCGACCACTTTTTTGCCCACCATTTCATGTTGGGTGTAGCCAAAGATGCGTTCGCAAGCCGCGCTGACGAACACGAACCTGCCTTCCGCATCGACCACGCAGACCGCGTCGAGCAAGAGACCGGTAAAACTGCTTACCTGAGCGTCTATCGGATATCCCATATGGGGGATATTCTATAGGGCCGGCAGGCCAGCGGACCCATGCGGCATAAATTTTTATTTCCCCGGGGATGCGCGGGGCAGGCGGCATGATCAGCCGTTCGTCACCGCCGGGGCCGCGATCAGCTCGACGCGGTTGCCGAACGGGTCTTCGATGCCGGCGCGGCGCCGGCCATTGACCTGGACTTCTTCGCGCACTTCCACCCCGCGTTCGCGCAGCAGGGCGCAGTAGTCCTCGAAGTCCTCGACGGCGAAGGCCGGGTGTGCCTTCTTGGCCGGCACGAAGCCGGCCTGGCCGCCGATGTGCAGCTGGCTGCCGCCGGCCAGGAACCACGCGCCGCCCGAGGCGTTCAGCGGCGCCGGCTTGGGAATCTCGGTCAGTCCCAGCACGCCGCCATAGAAGGCACGAGCGGCCTCGTCGGCGCCCGGGGGCGTGGCAACCTGGACGTGGTCGATTCCGGCGATATGGGGCATGGCGTTCTCCGCAGTGGTTGAGCGATGCGGCATTATCGCATCGGCCCGTGTCGAGTGCTGCGCCCGAGCGTAAACACGGGGCAGGGCCATCGATTTTTTCTGGCCAAGGCGCCGGACTGCTGTGCTACTCTCACAGTTTGTCCAACAAGCAACAGGCCACCATGCGCTCTCTGCTTCCCGCTCTCGCCGCCGCCGTCCTGCTGGCCGGCTGCGCCACCGCTCCGCCACCCCTTGACGCCCGCGACGGCTTCATGGCCACGCTGCAAGGCATGTGCGGCCAGCGCTTCGAAGGCGCGCTCTCGTATGCGATCGATCCCAACAGCGAATTCGCCAACAAGACCATTTCGACCGAGGTCGTCTGTACAGCGGATGCGGTACGGATGCCGGTGCAGGTCGGCGAAAACCGCTCGCGCACCTGGATCTTCACCCGTCCGCCGGCAGGGCTGGAGCTGCGCCACGACCACCGCCACCCGGACGGCACGCCGGATACGGTGACCATGTACGGCGGCATGGCGCGCGAAGGCGGGACCGCCCGTTCCCAGGCCTTCCTGGCCGATGCCTACACCGCCAAACTCGTTCCCGGCGCCGAGACCAATGTCTGGACCGTCAGCCTCAGCCAGGATGGCAGCGTGCTGACCTATCGCCTGGACCGTCATGACAAGCCACGCGCGGAATTCGTCCTCAAGCGCGTTTCCGGCTGATTTTTTCTTCAACCACGACCTTCGTCGCCTGAACACAAGGGTATGCAATGGCCGAACAAACGCTGACGCAAACGCAAGCACCCGCCGGGAAAACCGGCGCACTGAACCGCATCCTGAACCTGATCGAAAAGGTCGGCAACAAGCTGCCCGATCCCGCGATCCTGTTTGCCCTCCTGCTGGCCGTGGTCTGGCTCACATCCTGGGCGATGTCGGGCATGGTGTTCACCGAGATCGATCCGCGCTCCGGCCAGGCCATCCAGGTCAAGAATCTGCTGGCGCCCACCGCCCTGACCGATTTCACCGCGCGCATGGTCAACACCTTCGTCACCTTCCCGCCGCTGGGCGTGGTGCTGGTGGCGATGCTGGGCCTGGGCGTGGCGGAATACACCGGCTTCATCAACGCCGGCCTGCGCAAGATCCTGTCCGTGACGCCACGGCGCCTGCTCACGCCGGTACTGGTCGCCGTCGGCGTGCTGAGCCACGTCGCCGTCGATGCCGGCTACGTGCTGGTGATCCCGCTGGGCGCCGTCATCTTCTACGCCGCCGGACGCCATCCGCTGGCCGGCATCTCGGCCGCCTTTTTCGGCGTGTCCGGCGGCTTCTCGGCCACCTTCTTCCTGCCCTCCAGCCTCGATCCGCTGCTGGCCGGCCTGACCCAGGTGGCCGCGCGGCTCTCGTCCGATCCGGCCGCCGCCGCAGTCGTCATCAACCCCCTGAATAATTACTACTTCACGACGGCATCGCTGTTCCTGGTGGTCATGGTCGGCTGGTTCCTCACCGACAAAGTCATCGAACCGCGCCTGGCGAAAACCGCCGTGGTCGATGCGGATCCGGCCGACCTGCCCAAGATGGATGAGCTGCAGCCTCGGGAGCGCAAGGGCCTGCGCTGGGCCGGCATCGCAATGGTCGCCAGCCTGGTGCTGCTGGCCTGGTCGATCGTGCCGGAAGGCTCGGCATGGCGCGCACCGGAAACGCGCGAGATCACGAACGCAGCGGCGCCCCTGATGCAGTCGATCGTTCCGCTGATCTTCATCTTCTTCCTGATCCCGGGCGTGGTGTACGGCTACGTCGCCGGCACCGCGAAAAACCACCGCGACATCGTCAAGGGGATGAGCCACGCCATGAGCGGCATGGGCTACTACGTGGTCATGGCCTTCTTCTGCGCCCAGTTCATCTTCGCCTTCGGGCAGTCGAACCTGGGTGCGCTGCTGGCGATCAAGGGCGCCTTGTGGCTGAAGGAGATGGCCTTCCCGATGGGCGTCACCCTGGCCGGCATCGTCTTCCTGACGGCGACCGTCAACCTGTTCGTCGGCTCGGCTTCCGCCAAGTGGGCGCTGATCGGCTCGGTGATGGTGCCGATGCTGATGGAACTCGGCGTCTCGCCGGACTTCACCCAGGCCGCCTACCGCGTGGGCGACTCCTCGACCAACATCATCACGCCGCTGCTGCCTTACTTCCCGCTGATTATCGTGTTCTGCAGAAAATATGTGCAGTCGACCGGCATCGGCACGCTCATCGCCCTGATGCTGCCGTACTCGGTGGCGATGCTGGTATGCTGGACCGCGTTCCTGCTCGGCTTCTGGGCGCTGGACATTCCGCTGGGCGTCGGCTCGACCTACACCTACCCGGCGGCAAGCTGAAGGCAATACCGTTAATCGCTACAACATGGAGACTCGTTTGAAATACGCTACCCTAGTTCTGATGGGCCTTGCGGTTACCGCCGCGCAGGCTGCCGACGGTCCGCGCTTCGACCCCAAGCGCCTGGCCCAGGACGTCAAGACCTTGTCCTCGGACGAATTCGAAGGCCGCGGCCCCAACACCGCGGGTGAAACCAGGACGGTCGATTACCTCGTGCAGCAGTTCAAGGCGGCCGGCCTGCAGCCGGGCGGCGACCTGAAAGACGGCAAGCGCGCCTGGACCCAGGACGTGCCCCTGGGCCGTTTCGAGATCAAGGGGCCGGTCAAGCTGACCCTCACCCAGGGCGGCGCCAGCCGCGAGCTGAAGCAGGGGCCGGACATGGCCGTGCGCGCCTCGATGAGCGGCCTGAAGCAGGTATCGTTCAAGGACGCGCCGCTGGTCTTCGTCGGCTACGGCGTCACCGCGCCAGAACGCAAGTGGGACGACTTCAAGGGCGTGGACCTGAAGGGCAAGCTGGCGGTGGTCCTGATCAACGATCCGGATTTCGAAACCGGGCAGGGCGAGTTCGGCGGCAAGGCGATGACCTATTACGGCCGCTGGACCTACAAGTACGAAGAGATGGCGCGCCGCGGCGCGCTCGGCACCATCATCGTGCACGAGACCGCGCCTGCCTCCTACGGCTGGCCGACGGTGCAGAACTCGAATACCAACGTCATGTACGACGTGGTGCGCAAGGAGCCGCGCAAGTCGCACGCGCCGATGGAAGCCTGGGTCCAGCGCGACCTGGCGGCCTCGATGTTCAAGGCGGCCGGCCTCGATTTCGAGGCGGCCAAGAAGCAGGCCCAGACCCGCGACTTCAAGCCGCTCGAGCTGAAGGGCGTCAAGCTGTCGGCCGACTACACCACCGATTCGCAGGTCGTCACCTCGAAGAACGTGGTCGCGATCCGCGAGGGTAGCAAGCAGCCGAAGCAATATGTGATCTACAGCGGCCACTGGGACCACCTGGGCGTGGGCCAGCCGGACGCTACGGGCGACAAGATCTATAACGGCGCGGTGGACAATGCCACCGGCATCGCCGCCATGCTGGAACTGGCGCGCGTCTACGCCAAGCAGCCGGCGCCGCAGCGCAGCGTGGTGTTCCTGGCGGTGACGGCGGAAGAAAAGGGCCTGCTCGGCTCGGAATACTATGCCTCGAATCCCCTGTATCCGCTGGCCTCGACCGTGGCCGTGATCAACATGGACGCCCTGAACCCGCAGGGGCCGGCACGCGATTTCACCATCTCGGGCAGCGCCAAGCTGGAACTGCTGGACCAGCTGACCGCCAAGGCCAAGCGCTGGAACATGACGTACTCGCCGGATCCGAAACCGGAAGCGGGCTACTTCTTCCGTTCCGACCACTTCCCGTTCGCCAAGCGCGGCGTACCGGCGATTTCCTTCGGCTCGGGCAAGAACTGGGTCGAGGGCGGCACCCAGGCCGGCATGGCGGACGAAGTGGCTTACACCGAGAAGAATTACCACCAGCCGTCGGACGAATTCAATCCGGCCTGGACCTTCACCGGCATGGCGCGTGACCTGGAACTGCTGTATGCGCTGGGATCGGACCTGGCCAATTCCAGCGCCTGGCCGAACTGGGCGCCGGAATCGGAGTTCCGCGCGGCGCGCGACAAGTCGGCGGCCGAGCGCAAGTAAGCGGCCCTGGACAGGATGAACGCCACCGTACGCGGTGGCGTTTTATTTTCTGGCGCGCCGGCGCCGCAGTCGTGCCAGGTCGTCGAGTGCCGGAACGATCGCCAGCACGCACAGGACGACCGCAAGCGGCACCGTCGAGCGGTAGCCGATGTGCGCGAATCCCAGCGCGCCGATCACGCCGCCGAAGAAGAAGGACAGCACCAGCATGGTATGGATCCCGAGCCGGTCCCGGTTCGGCACGACCCTGCCGGCGCCGGGCGCCACCCGGCGATACGCCATTTTCCCCAGTTCGATGCCGATGTCGGTGATGATGCCGGTCATGTGGGTCGTCCTGATCTCGGCCCTGGACAGCTTGGTGATCAAGGCATTCTGCAGGCCCATGATGAAACACAGCAGCATGACGGTCAGCGGCACGAACAGGCCTTCGATCGTGGCAAGGTGGCCGCCAAGCAGGCCAAAGCCGAGCAGGAGCAGGGCCTCGAGCAGCAAGGGCAGGGCGTATTCGCTGTGCATGCGGCGCTGGCGCGCGTGGCTGACCATCAGGGCGGTGCAGGTGGCGCCCAGCAGGAAGGACAGGATCGCGCCGAAGCCGGCCAGTACCAGCGCATAGTCCCCCAGCGCCAGGTGATCCGCCATGCCCGACACGATACCGGTCATGTGCGAGGTGTACTGCTGCACCGCGAGAAAACCGCCCGCGTTGATGGCGCCTGCAATAAATGCCAGGGTGACACCGAGATGCCTGTTGGCATCGACGCTGCGCTTGTGCCCGGTAAGGCGTCTGGCAAAATGGATCGGCACGGCTTGCCTACCCCTTGGCTGTTCGACAGGATGGATGAACCTATCTTAAGTCATCTTGCCTGGTTGCACAAAAGTAGGGCTCAGCTCTTGCGCACGAACTCCGATTTCAGGCTCATTGCGCCGAAACCCTCGATCTTGCAGTCGATGTCGTGGTCGCCCTCGACCAGGCGGATATTCTTGACCTTGGTTCCCTGCTTGACCACGCCGCCCCCGCCTTTCAGCTTGAGGTCCTTGATGACGGTGACGCTATCGCCGTCCTGCAGGATATTGCCGGAAGCGTCGCGCCAGACCCTGGCGGCTTCAGGCGCTTCGCCCTCTACCGGCCACTCGTGGGCGCATTCCGGGCAGACGTACTGGCCGCTGCCATCTTCATAGGTGAGGGTGGACTGGCATTGGGGGCAGGGAGGCAGGGTATGCATGAAAGACCTTTGAAAGCAAAAACGCCACCCGAGGGGTGGCGTTCTTTAATTCTTGGTGGCCCGGGGCGGAATCGAACCACCGACACAAGGATTTTCAATCCTCTGCTCTACCAACTGAGCTACCAGGCCAAGAGAGGCATGATTATAGCCAGCGATTCTCATCCGCGCAAGCCCCCATGCGCACGCTGCGGCCGGGAAGCGCCTGTGGCACGCTTCAGATGCCCGAGCGCGCTGTTGACATCTCGCTATAATGTGTTTCATGACTACCACCTCCGCCCAGTACCGCAGCGACGTCTGCATCGTCGGCAACGGCGCCATCGCCAAGACTGCCGCCCTCGGTTTTGCCCAGTCGGGATACAGCGTCACCCTCCTGGTGCCGCCGGCGCGTCCGGCGCCAGAGACGCCGAGCACCTCGGCGGCGGAAAGACCCTGGGATGTGCGTGTCTATGCCCTCAACCACACGGCCCACGACCTGCTGGCATCGCTCAAGGTCTGGGGCGCCCTCGACCTGGCGCGGGTGCAGCCGGTCGATGCGATGGATATCAAGGGCGACGGCCAGCAGGGCGGCAACCTTGGCTTCGACGCCTTCGGCGCCCACGTCGGCACGCTGGCCTGGATCGTCGAGGACAGCAACCTGAACGGCGCGCTGGACGCGGCGCTCAAGTTTTCCGCCAACGTCCAGATGGTGTCCGGCTGCGCCTGCGACCTGACCTGCAGCGAGCTGGGGGCCGCCTTGCTGCTGGAAGACGGCACGAAAATCGCCTGCGAACTGGTGGTCGGCGCCGACGGGCGCGAATCCTGGGTGCGCGGCCAGTGCGACATCGGTGTCGATTACCGGATGTACCACCAGCGCGCCATCGTCACCAATTTTGCCTGCGACAAGCCACACCACGGCGTGGCCTACCAGTGGTTCACCTGCGCCGATGGCATCGTCGCGCTGCTGCCGCTGCCGGGCAACCGCGTCTCGCTGGTCTGGTCGGCCCCGGAAACCCTGGCCGATACCCTGATGGACGAGTCGCTCGGCGAACTGGCGATCCGCCTGGCCGAATACGCCGACGACAAGCTCGGCACCCTGCGCCCGCTGCAGCCGGAAGCCGTCAAGGCGGTGCCGCTGGCGCTGGTGCGCCCGCACTCGCTGGTGGCGCCGCGCGTGGCCCTGGTGGGCGACGCCGCCCATGCGGTGCACCCGCTGGCCGGCCACGGCATGAACCTGGGCTTCGGCGACATCGTCGACCTGTTGCAGGTGCTGCGCGAGCGCGAAGACCGGCGCGGCATCGCCGACGAACGGGTGCTGGCGCGCTATGCCCGCAAGCGCAAGGAAGACGTGCTGCTCATGCAATGGGCCACCGACGGGCTCGAACGTTTGTTCGGCGCCAACCTCGAACCGGTACGCGTCGTGCGTAATTTCGGATTAAACTTGCTCGATAAATTGCCTTCGGTTAAGCGTCGCCTGATGGCGCATGCGATGGGCAAGTAATTTCTTAAGGATCTGACATGTTGAAAACCAAGGTCGCCGTTCTGCTGGCGACGGGGCTGCTTGCATCCTGCGTGGAAGCACAGAACACCACCGAAGCCACGATCAAGAAGGCGCTCGAACCGCGCCTGGGCGGCGCCAAGATCGAATCGATCCGCGAGACACCCTACAGCGGCCTGTACGAAGTGCGCGTGGCCGGCGACATCCTGTATACGGACAAGAAGGGCGACTACCTGTTCATCGGCCACGTCTACGACACCAAGACCTCGACCAACCTGACCCGCGCCCGCATCGAGGAGGTCAACAAGATCAAGTTCAGCGAGCTGCCGCTGGAACTGGCGCTCAAGCAGGTCAAGGGCAACGGCAAGCGCGTCATCGCCGTGTTCGAGGACCCGAACTGCGGCTACTGCAAGCGTCTGCGCCAGACCACGCTCAAGGAAATCGACAACGTCACGATCTACACCTTCATGTACAACATCCTGTCCGAGGATTCGTTCGTGAAGTCGAAGAACATCTGGTGCGCCGCCGACCGCGTCAAGGCCTGGGACGACTGGATGATCAACAACAAGCTGCCACCGGCGGCACCAGCCGGCTGCGAATCGCCGAACGACCAGGTCGTGGCCCTCGGCCAGAAGCTGCGTATCCAGGGCACGCCGGCCATCTTCTTCACCGATGGTTCCCGCATCCCGGGTGCGATCGACCTGAAGGGGCTGGAAGCCAAGCTGCAGTCGCTGAAATAAAAACCGTAGGGTGGACGGCTATGCCGTCCGCGCGTTCAACTAGTGCATGCGTCATGGCAGTGCTCCTGCTGGTTGAACGCGCGGGCGGGAAACCCGCCCACCCTACGAAAAACGATAACAACAACGTAGTCCAAACAGGGAGCAGTACATGGTCACCTTGAACATCAACGGGCGCGACCTCCAGGTCGACGCCGACCCCAGCACGCCCATCCTCTGGGCGCTGCGCGACAACCTCGACATGACCGGCACCAAGTTCGGCTGTGGCGCGGCGCTGTGCGGCGCCTGCACCGTGCACCTGGACGGCAACCCGATCCGCTCCTGCGTCACGCCGATATCAAGCGCGCAGGGCATGAAGATCACCACCATCGAAGCGATGGAAAACGACAGGGTCGGCAAGGCCGTGCAGGACGCCTGGGTCAAGCACGACGTGCCGCAGTGCGGCTACTGCCAGAGCGGCCAGGTGATGAGCGCCGTGGTCCTGCTGCGCACCAACAAGCGCCCGAGCGACGCCGACATCGACAACGCGATGAGTGGCAACATCTGCCGCTGCGGCACCTACCAACGGATCCGCGCGGCCATCAAGGATGCCGCCGCGACCCTGGCCTGAGGAGAGCGCGATGAAATTCGACTGGATCGACCGCGCCGCCGCTGCGCGCTCCGCCGGCGCCGGCTTGTCGCGCCGTGGTTTCCTGAAGACCGCGGGCGCCGCCACCGGCGGGCTGGTGCTCGGCTTTACGCTGCCGGGCGCGCATCGCTTCGCGCAAGCCGCCGAAGCCAAGGTCTACGCACCGAACGCCTTCCTGCGCGTGGCGCCCGACAACACCATCACCGTCATGGTCAACCGCCTCGAATTCGGCCAGGGCGTGCACACCTCGCTGCCGATGCTGATCGCCGAGGAACTCGACGCCGACTGGTCGCAGATGCGCGGCGAACTGGCCCCGGCCGGCGAGGTCTACAAGGATCCAGCTTTCGGCATGCAGATCACCGGCGGCTCGGGCAGCATCGCGCACGGCTTCACGCAATACCGCGAGATCGGCGCGCGCGCCCGCGCCATGCTGGTCGCCGCCGCGGCCGAGCAGTGGAAGGTCGATCCTGCCAAGTGCACGACCTCGAAGGGCATGGTGCTCGGCCCGAACGGCCAGAAGGCGAGCTACGGTTCGCTGGCCGAGGCCGCGATGAAGCAGCCGGTGCCCGCCACCGTGGTGCTGAAGGAGCCGAAAGCCTACCGCTACATCGGCAAGCCGATGCGCCGCATCGATGCACGCGCCAAGTCGAGCGGCCGCCAGCAGTTCGGCATCGACTTCACGCCGGAGAATGCCCTGACCGTGCTGGTGGCGCGCCCACCGGTGTTCGGCGCCAAAGTAGCAAAGTTCGATGCCGCCGCCGCGCGCGCCGTGAAGGGCGTGGTCGACGTGCTGGAAGTGGACCTGGACCGCGGCGCCCGCGGCGTCGCCGTGTTCGCGAAAGGCTACTGGCCGGCGAAGCAGGGCCGCGAGGCGCTGCAGGCCGAGTGGGACACGAGCGGTCTCGAGAAAGTCAGCAGCGCGCAGCAGCTGGAAGAATTCCGCAAGCTGGCCAAGGCCCCGGGCGGCGCGCTCGCGCGCAAGGCCGACGTGTCGCAGCTGGCCGGCGCTGCCCACAAGATTTCGGCGGTTTACGAATTCCCCTACCTGGCGCATGCGCCGATGGAGCCGCTCAACTGCGTGGTCGACCTTAAGCTTGACTCCTGCACGATCTGGGCCGGCACCCAGTCGCAGACGGTCGACCAGCAGGTGGCTGCTGGAATCCTCGGCCTCAAGCCGGAGCAGGTGACAATCAATACCATGATGGCCGGCGGCGGCTTCGGCCGCCGTGCGGTGCTGGCATCGGACTGGGTCGGCGACACGGTCCGCATCGCCAAGGCCTGGCGCGCGCTTGGGAAGAGCGGCCCGGTCAAGCTGGTGTGGAGCCGCGAGGACGACATCCGCGGCGGCTACTACCGCCCGTCCTACGTGCACCGCGCCGACCTGGGCATCGACGGCAAGGGGCGGATCGTGGCCTGGGACCACAAGATCGTCGGCCAGTCGATCATGACCGGCACCATGTTCGAGCAGGGCATGGTCAAGGACGGCGTGGACGGCAGCACGACCGAGGGCATGGGGGCGCCCTACGACGTGCCGCTGAACCTGGCGGTCGAGGGCGTGAAGCAGAACGTGCCGGTGCTGTGGTGGCGCTCGGTTGGTTCGACCCATACCGCCTACGTGATGGAGACCCTGATCGACGAGGCCGCGCACATCGCCAGGATGGATCCGGTGGCCTACCGCAAGAAGCTGATGGGCGAGAAGCACCTGCGTCACCGCGCGGCGCTCGACCTGGCGGTGGCCAGGTCCGGCTACGGCACGAAAAAGCTGCCGAAAGGGCGCGCCTGGGGCGTGGCGGTGCACGAGTCCTTCGGCTCGGTGGTCGCCTACGTGGTCGAAGCCTCGGTGGTCGACGGCGTGCCGAAGCTGCACCGCGCGGTCGCGGGCGTGCACTGCAACCAGCCGGTCAACCCGCTGTCGATCGAGGCGCAGGTGCAGGGCGCGGCCCTGATGGGCCTGGGCATGACCCTGCCGGGCGCCGCGATCACGCTCAAGGACGGCGTGGTCGAGCAGCAGAACTTCGGCGACTACGTCGTCGCCCGCCACCACGAGATGCCGCAGGTCGAGGTGCACATCGTGCCGTCGAACGACCCGCCCACCGGCGTCGGCGAACCGGGCCTGCCGCCGCTGGCGCCGGCCTTTGCCAACGCCGTGTTCCGCCTGACCGGCAAGCGCCTGCGCAGGCTGCCGTTCGACCTGGCCTCGGCATAACGCAATGTCGCAGACGCGCATGTCCTTGACCGGCATCCTGCTCGCTGCCGGCCGGGGGCGCCGCTTCGACCCCGAGGGCGGGCGTAACAAGCTGCTCCAGCGGCTGCCCGGCGGCGAGCCGGTGGTCGTCGCCAGCGCACGCCGCCTGCTCGCCTGTGTGCCGCGCGTCGTCGCGGTCGTGCCGCCGGAGGACGGCGGCGTGGGCGACATCCTGCGCGCACTCGGCTGCGAGGTCACCGTGTGCCCGGACGCCGATACCGGCATGGGCGCCTCCCTGGCCCATGCGATCCGTCACTCGCTGCCGGCTGAAGGCTGGCTGGTGGCGCTGGGGGATATGCCTTTTGTGGCGGCATCCACGCTGGAAGCGCTGGTTGAGGCGGTACAGGCGGGCGCCGGGATTGCGGCGCCGGTAGTCGGCGGAAGGCGCGGCAACCCGGTCGCCTTCGGTTCCGTTCACCGCGACGCGCTGCTGGCGATGGAGGGCGACCAGGGCGCGCGCCGGCTGCTGCAGGCGCATCCGGTACAAGACATCCCCGTGGCCGATCCCGGCATCCTGCAGGACATCGACACGCCCGCCGACCTGCCGGCGTGATGTATGCCTGTCATTGTTTTCCAGTCGTGATCGAATCCGATTACACTAGGGAGCATATTTGGCCGCATCACCTATCGATATGAAAAAACCTTCCCAAAAAAAGAAGCCCGAGCAGCCCGCCATCCTCTACACCATCGTTCCCAAGGACCTGGCCGGCCACCTGTTCAACGTCACGGTTACGGTTGCAAGCCCCGACCCTGAGGGACAGGTATTCACGCTGCCGGCCTGGATCCCGGGCAGCTACATGATCCGCGAATTCGCCCGCAACATCGTGCGCATCCGCGCCGAGAGCGGCGGCCAGGACGTCGTCTTGAGCAAACTGGACAAGCACTCCTGGCGCGCGGCGCGCACCAGCGGTCCCTTGACCCTGCACTACGAGGTGTACGCCTGGGATCTGTCGGTCCGCGCCGCCCACCTCGACCAGACCCATGGCTTCTTCAACGGCACCAGCGTGTTCCTGCGCGTGATCGGCCAGGAAGCCTTGGCCCACCAGGTCGATATCCAGCGCCCAGGCGACCCGGCCGCCAAGGGCTGGCGTGTTGCCACCGCGATGAAGGAACTGGGCGCCAAGCGCTACGGTTTCGGCACCTACACAGCAAGCGACTACGACGAACTGATCGACCATCCGGTCGAGATGGGCGAGTTCGAGCTGGCCACCTTCAAGGCGCACGGCATCCCGCACGACATCGTCATTACCGGCCGCGTGCCCAACCTCGACATGGCGCGCCTGCAGGCCGACCTGAAGGCCATCTGCGAAACCCAGATCGCCTTCTTCGAGCCGCACACGACACGCGCGCCGATGGAGCGCTACGTCTTCATGACGATGGCCGTCGGCGACGGCTACGGCGGCCTGGAGCACCGCGCTTCCACCGCTCTGATCTGCGCCCGCGCAGACCTGCCGAGCCTGGCCAGCCCGAAGAGCGCCGAGCCGGGTGAAGGCTACCTGCGCTTCTTGGGCCTGTGCAGCCACGAATACTTCCACACCTGGAACGTCAAGCGCATCAAGCCGGCGGTGTTCGCGCCCTACGACCTGCAGGTGGAGAACTACACCCCACTGCTGTGGCTGTTCGAAGGCTTCACCAGCTACTACGACGACCTGATGCTGGTGCGCGCCGGGATCATCGGCGAAGCGACCTATCTCAAGCTGCTGTCCAAGACCGTCGGCGGCGTCCTGCGCGGCAGCGGACGGCTCAAGCAGAGCGTGGCCGATTCGAGCTTCGACGCCTGGAGCAAGTACTACCGCCAGGACGAGAACTCGCCGAATGCGATCATCAGCTACTACACCAAGGGTTCCCTGATCGGCCTGGCCTTCGACCTGACGATCCGCGCCAGGACTAACGGCGCGAAGTCGCTGGACGACGTGATGCTGACCCTGTGGGAACGCTTCGGACGTGACTTCTACAGCGGCGCAGGCCGCGGCGTGACAGACGCCGAGGTCGAGGCGATCTTCGACGAGGTGGCCGGCACGCGCCTGCGCACCCAGTTCGAACGCTGGGTGCGCGGCACCGACGACCTGCCGCTGGCCAAGCTGTACGCGCCTTTCGGCGTCAAGCTGGTGGACGAACGCAAGGGCGGCAAGCCCTCGCTGGATGCCGGGATCGGCCGCGACCCGCTGGGCGCCAAGCTGACCCAGGTGCACGAAGGCGGCGCCGCGCACCGCGCCGGCCTGTCGGCGCACGACGTCATCATCGCCATCGACGGCCTGCGCGCCAGCGGCAACCCGCCCAACGTGGACACGCTGCTCGGCCGCTACCGCGTCGGCGACAAGGTGACCGTGCACGCCTTCCGCCGCGACGAGCTGATGGCCTTCGACGTGACGCTGCAGGGCGATAAAGTGCCGACCATCACCCTGTCGCAGGCCGTCGCTGGCAAGAAGTCGACGGCCCTCAAGCGCCCAAGCGCTGTTTAATCCCGACGTGGGCGTCTCGTAATTCGGGCCATTGGCCCGAATTACCCCACGCGTTCAACTCGAACATGCATTGAGGCTCATTTGAAAAACGCCCTGACCGCCGCAGTCCTCGCGCTCTGCACCGCCTCCGCCTCCGCCCAGCTCCCCGCCCCACTGAAAACCGACATCACCACCCGCGTCAACGCCATGTACCCCTGGCTCGACACGGTCTACAAGGACCTGCACGCCAACCCCGAAATCGCCTTCCAGGAAGTGCGCACCGCCGGCAAGCTCGCCGGCGAGATGCGCAAGCTCGGCTTCGAGGTAACGGAAAAGGTCGGCAAGACCGGCGTCGTCGCGGTCCTGAAGAACGGCGCCGGCCCGACGGTGCTGGTGCGTACCGAGATGGACGGCCTGCCGATGGAAGAAAAGACCGGCTTGCCCTACGCCAGCCGGGCCAAGGCCGTGAGCAACGGCGCCGAGAGCTTCGTCACCCACAGCTGCGGCCACGACGTCCACATGGCCGGTTGGCTCGGCACCGCGCGTACGCTTTCCGAGATGAAGGCCAAGTGGAAAGGCACGCTGGTCTTCATCGCCCAGCCGGCCGAGGAAATCGTCTCCGGCGCCAGGGCCATGCTGGACGATGGCCTGTTCAAGCGTTTCCCCAAGCCCGACTACGCTTTCGCCCTGCATTCCTGGCCGTTGGCGCACGGCACCGTCGGCTTCAACTCGGGGCCGGTATCGTCCAACTCGGACGCGATCGAGATCGTGTTCAAGGGCCGCGGCGGCCACGGCTCGGCGCCGGACAAGTCGGTCGACCCGATCCTCATTGCCGCCCGTTTCGTCGTGGACGTCCAGACCGTGGTCAGCCGCGAGAAGGATCCGAAGGAATTCGGCGTGGTGACCATCGGCGCCATCCAGGGCGGCACGGTGGGCAACATCATCCCGGACAATGTGCAGGTGCGCGGCACCATCCGCTCGTACAGCCCGGCCGTGCGCGCCAAGCTGCTGGAGGGCGTGCGCCGGGTCGCCAACGCGTCCGCCGCCATGGCCGGCGCACCGGCGCCGGACGTCCAGCTGATCAGTGGCGGCGCCGCCATCGTCAACAGCGAAGCGCTGGTGGCCAAGACCGAAGCCGTGTTCAAGGACGCTTTCGGGGCCGCCAACGCCCAGCGCATGCCGGCCATGACGGCCAGCGAAGACTTCTCGCTGTTCGTCAACGAGGGCGTGCCCTCGATGTTCTTCTTCACCGGCGTCTACGACCCGAAAGCGGTGGCCGACGCTGAACGCCCGGGCGGCAAACCGATCGCCTTCAACCACTCGCCGTTCTACGCGCCAGTGCCGGAACCGTCGATCAAAACGGCGGCGCAGGCGATGAGCCTGGCCGTCCTGAACGTCCTCGGACGCTGAGGGCTACTGCGGTCCCGCCAGCGTGCGTAGCTGGAAGCGGTAGTCGCGGTCAAACAAAAAAGTTTCCGAGAAGGTCATCGCGCGGCTGTGCGCGGCAAGCAGGCCATGGGGCCGCGGCAGCGGGCCGCTGCGCAGCATCGAGGCCAGCGCCACCCTGGCCGCATCCGGGTCGCGCGCGCGCTGTACCTGCACGTCTGTCATCTGGCCGTCCCGGTCCACCGTGATGTTGACGACCACGATCGCCGGCAGCATCGGCGGCAGGCGTCCACTGAAGATACGGTCGGCATTGTGCTGGACGATGTGGCGCGCCACGTGCGCCTTGTAGGCGTCGAGCGTGAGGGATGGCGGTGGAGTTGGCGCGGCGGTCGGTTCGCGCTCGATGGCGATGCTGCTGCGCTCTTCGACGGGAACGGGAGGCGGGGAACTGGCGCAAGCAGACAGGATTGCCAGGACGACGGCGAATAGCGCACTACTGCGAAGAGAAATGTTCATGGCGGATGAATGAAGCGTCGCGGGTTAACGCCTCGGGGGCGCTTAGCTTCGACGCTGTCCATTCATCCTTAGTTCCGCTGAGATGCCTCAGCCAAACAGCCTCTGCAGCTCCACGCCCGGCTCCGGCGCCCGCATGAAGGCCTCGCCGACCAGGAAGGCATGCACGTTCGCCGCGCGCATCCGCTGCACGTCCGCCGGTCCCATGATGCCCGACTCGGTCACCACCAGGCGCTCCGCCGGAATCCGCGGCAGCAGGCCCAGCGTGGTATCGAGCGACACCTCGAAAGTACGCAGGTTGCGGTTGTTGATGCCCAGCAGCGGGGTCTTCAGCTTGAGCGCCGCAGTCAGTTCCTCGCCGTCGTGCACCTCGACCAGCACGTCCATGCCGAGGTCAAGCGCGCAGGCTTCCAGTTCCGCCATCAGGCCGTGGTCCAGTGCCGACACGATCAGCAGGATCGCATCCGCGCCCATCGCGCGCGCCTCGTACACCTGGTAATGGTCGACGATGAAGTCCTTGCGGATCACCGGCAGCGCGCAGGCGGCGCGCGCCTGGCGCAGGTAGTCCACCGAGCCCTGGAAGAACTGCACGTCGGTCAGCACCGACAGGCAGGCCGCGCCGTGTTCGGCGTAGCTTTGCGCGATCGCCGCCGGCTGGAAGTCCGGGCGCAGCACGCCTTTCGAGGGCGAGGCCTTCTTCACTTCCGCGATGATGCCGGCCTGGCCGGCAGCGATCTTGTTGCGCAGGCTGTTCTCGAAACCGCGGATGGCGCGGCGTGCTTCCAGGTCGCTCTCCACCTCGCGGCGCAGGCTGGCCAGGTCGCGCGCTTTTTTCGCCGCGGCCACTTCGTCGGCCTTGACGGCCAGGATCTTGTTCAGGATGTCGGACATAAGACTCTCAATGCATTGGCTGACTGCTTCGCTCAGGCGTGACCGCCGAGCTGGCGCGTGACGGTGACGAACTGCTCGAGCTTGGCCAGGGCCGCGCCGGACGCGATCTTCGCGCGCGCCTTCGCCAGGCCTTCCTCGATCGAGGACACGACGCCGGCCGCGTACAGGGCGGTGCCGGCATTGAGCGCCACGATGTCGGTGGCGGGGCCCGGCTCGCCGCGCAGCGCTTCCATCACGCGTTGCTTCGATTCCGCCGTATTCGCCACTTTCAGGTTGCGGCTCGAGATCATCGACATGCCGAAGTCTTCCGGATGGATCTCGTACTCGCGGATTTCGCCGTCGACCAGTTCACCCACCAGGGTGCCGGCGCCGAGCGAGACTTCGTCCATATTGTCGCGGCCCCACACCACCATCGCATGCTGGGCCCCGAGGCGCTGCAGCACGCGCACCTGGATGCCCACCAGGTCGGGGTGGAACACGCCCATCAGGATGTTGGGTGCGCCGGCCGGGTTGGTCAGCGGTCCCAGGATGTTGAAGATGCTGCGCACGCCCAGCTCGCGGCGCACCGGCGCCACGTGCTTCATGGCGGCGTGGTGGTTGGGCGCGAACATGAAGCCAATGCCGGTCTGGGCGATCGACTGGGCGATCTGCTCGGGCTTCAGGTCGATCTGGGCGCCGAGCGATTCGATCAGGTCGGCGCTGCCGGAGGACGAGGACACGCTGCGTCCGCCGTGCTTGGCCACGCGCGCGCCGGCGGCGGCGGCGACGAACATTGCCGCGCTGGAGATATTGAAGGTATGGGCGCCATCGCCGCCCGTGCCGACGATGTCGAGCAGGTTGGTGGTGTCGGCCATCGGCACCTTGGTCGAGAACTCGCGCATGACCTGGGCGGCAGCGGTGATCTCGCCGATGGTTTCCTTCTTCACGCGCAGGCCCATGGTCAGGGCCGCGACCATGGTCGGCGACATCTCGCCCGACATGATCTGGCGGAACAGTGACAGCATCTCGTCGTGGAAGATTTCGCGGTGTTCGATACAGCGCAGCAGGGCTTCTTGTGGGGTGATCGGCATGGCGGGTCCAGTTTTCTATGAGGTATTCTCAAGACCGTCATTCCCGCGCAGGCGGGAATCCAAGTTGCTTGCGTATCGATTGCTTTAGCGCTTGTGGCTAGTCACGCAAAATTGGGTTCCCGCCTTCGCGGGAACGACGACTCATCGGATAACGGTATATCTCAGCGCGCGAGGAAGTTCTTGAACAGCGCGTGGCCGTGTTCCGACAGGATCGACTCGGGATGGAACTGCACCCCCTCGATGTCGTACTCCTTGTGGCGCACGCCCATGATCTCGCCGTCGTCGGTCCATGCCGTCACTTCCAGGCAGTCCGGCAGCGAGGCGCGTTCGATCGCCAGCGAGTGGTAGCGGATCACGGTGAAGGGGCTCGGCAAGTCCTTGAACACGCCTTCGCCGGTGTGGGCGATGAGCGAGGTCTTGCCGTGCATGACCTGCTTGGCGCGGATGACGTTCCCGCCAAACGCTTCGCCGATCGCCTGGTGGCCGAGGCACACGCCCAGGATCGGCAGCTTGCCCTTGAATTCGCGCAGGATGTCGAGCGAAATGCCGGCATCCTTCGGCGCCTTCGGCCCCGGCGAGATGCAGATGCGGTCGGGCGCCATCGCTTCGATATCTTTCAACGTGATCTCGTCGTTGCGCACCGTTCGCACGTCCTCGCCCAGCTCACCCAGGTACTGGACGATGTTGTAGGTGAACGAGTCGTAGTTGTCGATCATGAGCAGCATGTCAGAACTCCCCATCCAGGCCGTCTTGCACCTGTTCGGCCGCGCGCAGCACGGCGCGCGCCTTGTTTTCCGTTTCCTGCCATTCCATCTCGGGAATGGAGTCGGCCACGATGCCGGCCGCGGCCTGCACGTAGAGGTTGCCGTCCTTGATCACGCCGGTGCGGATCGCGATCGCCACGTCCATCTCGCCACCAAAAGAAAGGTATCCGCACGCCCCCCCGTAGATGCCGCGCTTGACCGGTTCCAGCTCGTCGATCACCTCCATTGCGCGCACCTTGGGCGCACCGGTGAGGGTGCCGGCCGGGAAGGTGGCGCGCAGCACGTCGAGGTTCGACATGCCGTCCTTGAGTCGGCCTTCGACGTTGGAGACGATGTGTTGGACGTGCGAGTACTTCTCGATGACCATGCGGTCCGTGACCTTCACGCTGCCGGTGTCGGCGATGCGGCCGATGTCGTTGCGCGCCAGGTCGATCAGCATCACGTGCTCGGCGATCTCCTTCGGATCCGACAGCAGTTCGTCGGCCAATTCGAGGTCGCGTTCCGGCGTCGCGCCGCGCGGGCGGGTGCCGGCGATCGGGCGCAAGGTCACCTTCTTGCCGCCCTCGGGCAGGGACTCGTTGCGCACCAGGATTTCCGGCGAAGCGCCCACGATCTGCATGTCGCCGAAGTTGTAGTAGTACATGTAGGGCGACGGATTCAGCGAACGCAGCGAGCGGTACAGCGACAGCGGCGAATCCACGTAGGGCTTGCGGATGCGCTGGCCGATCTGCACCTGCATCAGGTCGCCGGCCATCACGTATTCGTGGGCCCGGGCCACCGCCTTCAGATAATCTTCCTTGCTGAAGTCGCGCACCGCCTCGGTACGCACGGAGCTGGACGTCACCGGCGCATCGACGCTCCGGCGCAGCATCACGCGCAGGTCCTTCAGGCGCTGGCGCGCTTTCGCATAGGCTTCCGGCTGGGCCGGGTCGGCGTAGACGATCAGGTAGAGCTTGCCCGACAGGTTGTCGATCACCGCCAGTTCTTCGGTCAGCAGCAGCTGGATGTCGGGCAGGCCCAGTTCGTCGCGCGGGCAGCTGTTTTCCAGCTTGCGCTCGATGTGGCGCACGGTGTCATAGCCGAAGTAGCCGGCCAGGCCGCCGCAGAAGCGCGGCATGCCGGGGCGCAGGGCCACCTTGAAGCGCGACTGGTAAGCCTCGATGAATTCCAGCGGATTGCCTTCGTGCGTCTCGATCACTTCGCCGTGCCTGACGACTTCGGTCATTTTTCCGCTGTTGCGGATCAGGGTCGAGGCAGGCAGGCCGATGAAGGAATAGCGGCCGAAGCGCTCGCCGCCGACCACCGACTCCAGCAGGAAGGTGTTCTTGCCGGCCTGCTGGGACTGGGCCAGCTTGAGGTAGAGCGTGAGCGGGGTTTCGAGGTCGGCGAAGGCTTCCGCGATCAAAGGAATGCGGTTGTAGCCCTGGTTGGCCAGCGATTTGAATTCGAGTTCGGTCATGCTTTTCTCCAGACCGCCCAGGGGAGGGAAGGGCGGTGGTTCACTTCAAAAAACCTGTCGGACGAGCACGGCCGACAGCAATCGGGGACGGGTTAGTTAGCCCAGGATTGCCAGCGTCGCCACAGCCAGGCCTCAAGGGCGCCGGTCTGGTTGACAGTGTGTTTTTTGGTGAAAAACATGTATAGATAACTTATTTTGCGGTGTGGTTATGCGCAGATATCTGCTCTGCCGCTTCTAGCAGCGAACTCACTATACCATCAGAATTAATTTCTTGTATAGGCCGTCCGTGGTTATAACCATATGGGACGGTGAGCACGAAACAACCGGCGGCGCGTGCGCTTTCGGCGTCGTTGGACGAGTCGCCGATCGCCACCACTTGTGAAGGCGGCAGGTCGAGCGCGGCGCAGGCGCCCAGCATCGGCATCGGGTCCGGCTTCTTCTTCTCGAAGGAATCGCCGCCGAACACGCGCTCGAAATACGGCGCCAGGCCCTTCTGGTCGAGCAGGGGAAGCGTGAAAGCGATCGGCTTGTTGGTCACGCAGACCAGGCGCAGGCCTTGCGCGCGCATGGCCTGCAGGCCCTCGGTCACGCCCTCGAACAGGGTAGCGCGCTCGCCGTTGATGGCGAGGTAGTGGCGCTGGTAGCCGGCCAGCGCCTCGTCGAACACCGCGTCCACGCGCGCCGCGTCCCAGTCGAGTAGCAGCGCGTCGCGCACCAGTTTTTCGGAGCCCTTGCCGACCAGCGGCTTGATGGTCGCCTGCGTGATGGGCGCCAGGCCCAGGTCGGCGCGCATGCCGTTCAGGGCCGCCTCGAAGTCGGGCACCGTGTCGAGCATGGTGCCGTCCAGGTCGATGATGGCGGCCCGGATGCCTGCTGCGCCGGCCCGCATTATTGTCCGACCTTGGCCAGTTCGCCGCGCATCGCGTCGATCACGGCCTTGTAGTCCGGCTTGCCGAAGATCGCGGAACCTGCGACGAAGGTGTCGGCGCCTGCGGCGGCCGCTTCGGCGATGTTGTCGGCCTTGATGCCGCCATCGACTTCCAGCATGATGTCGCGGCCCGACTCGTCGATCATGCGGCGCGCCATGGCGATCTTCTTCAGCGCCTGCGGGATGAAGGACTGGCCGCCGAAGCCCGGGTTCACCGACATGATCAGGATCATGTCGATCTTGTCCATCACGTGTTCGAGGTAGTGCAGCGGGGTGTGCGGGTTGAACACCAGGCCGGCCTTGCAGCCGTTATCGCGGATCAGCTGCAGGGTGCGGTCGATGTGCTCCGAGGCTTCCGGGTGGAAGGTGATGATGTCGGCGCCGGCCTTGGCGAAGTCCGGGATGATGCGGTCGACCGGCTTGACCATCAGGTGCACGTCGATCGGCACCTGCACGTGCGGGCGGATCGCCTGGCACACCAGCGGGCCGATGGTCAGGTTCGGGACGTAGTGGTTGTCCATCACGTCGAAGTGGATGATGTCGGCGCCGGCGGCGACGACATTGCGCACTTCCTCGCCCAGACGGGCGAAATCGGCGGACAGGATGCTGGGAGCGATGCGGTAGGTAGTCATGAAAGGTCGTGCCGTTAAAAAGAATCCGATATTTTACGCTGATGAAGCGCATGCCCGCTGCGCCCGCGGCGACTTGGAAAGCCGCCGCGCGGTATGATTGTCGTTTGTGCCACACAGGGCGCTTCCACCAATATTGACGATCACGCAAGGAATCCCCATGCCCGCCTATGAATTCGCTGTCAAGGTCAGGACCCAGTACCTGTCCGAACAGTCCAACCCGGAACGGGACCAGTACGTGTTCAGCTACACCATCACGATTACCAACACGGGCAGCATCGCCGCCCAGCTGATCTCGCGCCATTGGGTCATCACCGACGCCAACAACGCGGTGCAGGAAGTGAGCGGCCTGGGCGTGGTCGGCCATCAGCCGCTGCTGCAGCCGGGCCAGCAGTTCGAGTACACCAGCGGCACCCAGTCGGCAACGCCGCAGGGCTCGATGAAGGGCGAATACTTCTGCGTGGCCGAGGATGGCCACCGCTTCGAAGTGCCGATTCCGGAATTCGTGCTGGCCCAGCCCGGCGCGCTGCACTGATCACCGCAGCACAGCTTACTGTTCGTCGGCCTCACGTTGTTTCTGTGCCGGCTCGTCGCGCGGCACGTCCTTGCGGCCCGCAAACATCGTCCACCAGACGATAAAGACGAGCAGGAAGAGTGCCACGCCGGCTTCCACCATCAAGATCCACATATCGGTCCTTCAGTCCATTTGTTCTTATGCCATCGACACGCCGCAGTGTAACCGCTTCGCTTGCCCTCGTCGCCTTTTTGAGCGCCTGCTCGACCACGCCGCAGCAGCCGCCCAAGCCCGCCGAACCGGTGCGCATGCCGCCGCCGGTCGGCCCGGTCTATGTGCCGGAGCAGCCGGCGGCGCCCGCGCAGCCGACAGTCCCGGCCCAGCCGCCGGCGCCGGCGCCGCTCATGACGCCGACCACCTTCAGTGCGCTGCCGGGCTGGGAACAGGACGACCTGCGCCAGGCCTGGCCGGCCCTGCTGCAATCCTGCCGCGGCCTGGCCAGCAAGCCTGACTGGAAAGCGGCGTGCGCCGCGGCCCGCGCCGTGGACGGGAGCGACGCCGCCGCGGTGCGCGGCTTCTTCGAGAGCCGGTTCGTGCCGAACCTGGTGCGCGCCGCCGATGGCGCCGACACCGGCCTGATCACCGGTTATTACGAAGCGATGTTGTACGGTTCGCGCAAGCGCGCTGGGGCCTACCAGACGCCGCTCTACCGCGTACCAGGCGACCTGCTCACGGTCGACCTGGGCAGTGTGTATCCGCAGCTGAAGGGCATGCGCCTGCGCGGCCGCCTGTCCGGCAAGACCGTGGTGCCGTACAGCAGCCGCGCCGAGATCGCGCGTGCGCCCTTCGCCGGCAAGGAGCTGGTGTGGGTGAACGATCCGGTCGAGGCCTTCTTCCTCGAAGTGCAGGGCTCGGGGCGGGTGCAGCTCGACACCGGCGAGACCGTGCGCGTGGCCTACGCCGACCAGAACGGCCATCCTTACAAGGCGATCGGGCGCTGGCTGGTGGAGCAGGGCGAACTCACCGCCGAGGAGGCCACGGCCCAGGGCATCCGCGCCTGGATCGTGGCCAATCCGGGGCGCCGCCAGGAACTGTTCAATGTGAACCCCAGCTATATCTTCTTCCGCGAAGAGAAACTGCCGGATCCTTCGCTCGGCCCGAAGGGCGCGCTGGGCGTGCCGCTCACGCCGGGGCGTTCGGTGGCGATCGATCCGGCCTTCGTGCCGCTCGGTGCGCCGCTGTACCTGGCGACCACCGAAGCCGGCAGCGAGGTGCCGATGCAGCGCCTGATGATGGCGCAGGATACCGGCGGCGCCATCCGCGGCGCGGTGCGGGCCGACTTCTTCTACGGCTTCGGCCCCGACGCGATGGACCGGGCCGGCAAGATGAAGCAGCGCGGCACGGTCTGGGTGCTGCTGCCGCGCGCGGCGCAGTAATTCCGGACTTACTCCTTCGCCTCTTTGAGGCGGGTGCCGAATACACCGCCGGCCGCCAGCAGGACGGCGCCGGCGGCAATGCAGCCCAGGCCTGCGCGCACGCCGAAGCCTTCGCCCAGCCCGCCCGCCAGCAGGGCGCCCAGCGGCGCCGCAGCCACGGTCAGGGCGCGCATCGTCGCCACCATCCGGCCCAGCACCGCATCGGGCGTCACGCGCTGGCGCAGGGCGATGTAGGGCACGAAGAACAGCGTAGCGCCGCAGTCGATCCAGAACACCACGATGGCGTAGGCCGCCACCGTCCAGGCTGCGCTGCCGAACAGCGCCGGCGGGATGGCCGGCACCAGGGCGAAGCCGAACGCCGACACGCACAGGCCGACCAGGATGCCGCCGCCGGTGCCCAAGCGCCTCGAGAGCGGCTTGACCAGCAGCGAGGCCGCCAGCACGCCCAGGCCGCCCAGCATGTTGGCCATGCCCATGGTCCCCGGCGTCATGCCGAGCACGCGGGTGGCGAACAGCACGTGCAGGGCGGTGTAGCCATAAAAGAGCAGGTGCCAGCAGGCCGACACCCAGGCCAGGGTGCGCAGCAGCGGCTGGTTCCAGACGAAGGCCAGGCCCTCCTGGATGTCGCGCAGCGGATGGGAGGTCGAGGGCGGCGGCTGCGGCTCGCGTGCGCGGATGCGGCGCAGGTTGAGCAGCGAAATGATGAAACCCGCCACATTGCACAGGATGGCGATCGGCGCGCCCAGCAGCTGCACCAGGCCGCCCGCCATGCCGGGGCCGACCACGCGCGCGGCCGATTCAGTGGCCGCGAACTTGGCCTGGGCGTCCACCAGGCCGTCGCGCCCGACCAGGAAGGTGAGGAATACCTGTTCCGCACTCCCGCCCACCACATGGCCGGCGCCGATTACGAAGCCGACCGCATACAGCCAGGGGATGGTCAGCATGTCCAGCCACCAGGCCAGCGGCACGCTGGCCAGCGCGATCGCCACCATGAGATCGCTGCACATGATGACCGGCAGGCGCCGGCTGCGGTCCAGCAGGACGCCGGAGGGAAGGCCGAACAGCAGGAAGGGCAGGGATTCGAAGGCGGCCAGGGTGCCCATCTGCGCCGGCGTCGCATGCAGCATCAGCACCGCGCAGATCGGCAGGGCCAGCAGCGTGATCTGCGCGCCGAAATGTGCCAGGATGCTGCTGAACCAGAAGCGGCGGAAGTCGGGCTTGCGCATCACCGAGTCGGCGGAGACGCGCTTTTGCAACCAGTTGTTGCCGAACGAAAGAATGGTGATCTCGCACAGATTATTGCTGAACAAATAATCATACCGTGTTTGATTGAGCGCGAGACGTTACAATCCCGGCAATCCGTCCACCTCACAAGGGAAAGCCACATGGAATATGCAGATCTGCTGATCGAAAACCACGGCAAGGTCGTCGTGATCCGCCTGAACCGTCCGAAGGCGATGAACGCGCTGAACGACAACATGATGAACGAGCTGGGTGATGCCCTGCACAAGTTCGACGCCGACCCGGCGGTCAACGTCATCGTCCTGACCGGCAGCGACAAGGTCTTCGCGGCGGGCGCCGATATCGCGGCCATGGCGAACTACACCTATGCGGCGGACACCTACCCGGGCAACTACATCGGCCGCAACTGGGAACACATCCTGAACATCCGCAAGCCGGTGATCGGCGTGGTGTCGGGCTACTGCCTGGGCGGCGGCTGCGAACTGGCCATGATGTGCGACTTCCTTATCGCGTCCGAGAGCGCCAAGTTCGGCCAGCCGGAAATCAAGGTGGGCGTGACCCCGGGCGCCGGCGGCACCCAGCGCCTGCCGCGCGCGATCTCGAAGTCGAAGGCGATGGACATGCTGCTCACCACCCGCATGATCGACGCCGCCGAGGCCGAGCGCACTGGCCTGGTGTCGCGCGTGTACCCGGTCGAGAGCGTGATGGAAGAGGCGGTCAAGGTGGCCCAGGGCATCGCCGAGATGCCGGTATCGGTCGCCATGCAGATCAAGGATTGCGTGAACCAGGCCTACCAGGTGCCGCTGAACGAAGGCGTGCGCTACGAGCGCCGCTACTTCCATGCCGGCTTCGGCACGCCTGCGCAGAAAGAAGGCATGGCGGCCTTCCTCGAGAAGCGCAAGCCGAACTTCGAAGGAATGTAAGCGATGCGGGCGGCGTCGTTCCCGGCATTGCGTCGAGGAGCGGCGGCGCTCGTCGTCATCGCGGTCGCGGTGGCGGCTTACGGCTGCAGCGCGCTGCCGCCACTGGGCCAGCGCGCCGCCAGCTTCACTCTGGACGGCACCCACACTACACGGCTGGGGCAGGCCATCGCCCCACTGGCGGCCGCGCATCCCGGCTGCTCCGGGATCCATCCCCTGATCGACGGGCGCGATGCCTTTGCGGCACGCGTCCTGCTCGCCCGCAGCGCCGAGCGCAGTCTCGACGTCCAGTACTATATATGGCGCGGCGACCTGACCGGCACGCTGATGCTGGATGCCTTGCGCGAGGCCGCGGCGCGCGGCGTGCGGGTTCGCCTGCTGCTGGACGATAACAATACCGCCGGACTCGACCCAAGCCTGGCGGCCCTCGACCGTGAACCGAACGTCGAGGTGCGGCTCTTCAATCCCTTCGCGCTGCGTCGCTGGCGCAGCCTGGGCTACCTCACCGATTTCAGCCGGCTGAACCGGCGCATGCACAACAAGTCCTTCACGGCGGACGGCCAGGCAACGATCGTCGGCGGCCGCAACGTGGGCGACGAATATTTTGGCGTCGCGGGCGACATGCTGTTCGTCGACCTCGACGTGCTGGCGGTCGGCCCGGTGGTGCGCGACGTGTCGCAGGATTTCGACCGCTACTGGAACAGTACTTCCGCCTATCCCGTCACGACGCTGGTCGATGCGGACGATGCGCAGCGTCCCGGCGCACTGGCCGAGCGCGCGGTCGCCTTGCGCGAGCGGCCTGCCGCCCAGCGTTACCTCGAGGCGATCCGGACCTCGCCCTTCGTCGAGCAGTTGGTGGAAGGCCAGCTGCCGCTGGAGTGGAGCCCTACGCGTCTGGTGAGCGACGATCCGGCGAAAGTGCTGGGCAAGGCCGATCCGGACGACCGCATGGCGGTGGGCCTGCGCAAACTGTTGGGCGAGCCGAAGCGGCAGCTCGACCTGGTTTCGCCGTATTTCGTTCCCAGCAAGGATGCTGCGCACACCCTCGGCGATATCGCGCGCGGAGGCGTGCACGTGCGCGTGCTGACCAACTCCCTCGAGGCGACCGATGTGGCGGCCGTGCACGCCGGCTATGCCAAGTGGCGCCGCGGGCTGATCGAGGCCGGTGTCTCGGTGTTCGAGCTGCGCCGCAGATGGGGAGCGGAGCTGCCGGAACGCGGCAAGGGGCGCTTCGGCAGCTCCGCCTCGAGCCTGCACGCCAAGACCTTCGGTGTGGATGGCCGCGCAGTGTACGTCGGCTCCTTCAATATGGACCGGCGCTCGATCGACCTGAATACCGAGATGGGCCTGGTGATCGACAGTGCGCAACTGGCCGGGCAGCTGGGCAAGACACTCGACGACGCGATTCCTGAAACCGCCTATGAGGTTCGCCTGGACGAGCAGGGGCGGCTCTATTGGCTGGAGCGTACCGGCGGGAAACTCAGGCGCCATGACCAGGAGCCGGGGACGACCATCTGGAAGCGCGCAGGCGTCCAGTTGCTGTCATTTTTGCCCATCGACTGGCTCCTGTAAAAAATTTCAACGAAGTCCTTGCGGGACGGTGGGGCGGTTTGCTATAGTTCGCCTCCGCTTCGGTAGCGACCGAAAAAGTTCAACGAAATCAGTTGGTTAAGTTGACAAGGTTCGCAGATGAAAATCTGCAACGAAGCGAACGAGGGGTTGACGAGTTAAGCGAAACACTGCATAATCTCACTTCTCTGCTGCTGACGAACACAACGCTTCGCACGGTGCAGCAAGGTAGTACAGAACAACAGTTCTTTAACAATCAACAGTCGATAAGTGTGGGCGTTTGATGAAGGTGCC